>JAUICH010000005.1 GCA_030427505.1 Verrucomicrobiia bacterium | reverse complement strand
CACCGGCGTCAAAATGAAAGGCCATTCCGCCTCGGTCCTGGAGGTGGTTTCCCAGCGGATCGTGCCCGCCAGGCAGCGGCTGCTCCCGTCTCCGGCCCTGGGCTGGTCCTCCGGCGGGGACGTAGAGGTGAAAGCCTCGGACGAAACGGGCCGGGAGGCCGCGGAGTCTTTCTTCGAGATCGTCGCGGTCATCAACCCGGAAGACCTGAAAGAAAATCTCTACCACGGCCAGTCAGGCAAACTGCGTTGCGCCTTGGCGCCGGAGCCATTGCTGCCTCGCGCCATTCGCGCGCTGCGGCAGCTCATGCAGCGGCGCTTTGGGCTCTAGATCCCTTTTGACAATGGATCTTGTCAGCCAGGCTTTCTTCTCCTCCTCAATTCTCACCTCATGTCCGGTCTCACCCTTCCCCTTACAGACTACGCGGTGACTCACACGCGGCGGCAGGGCCAGGTCCCCAAAGGCCTGGACGCCCTGGCACTCCGGGTGGCCGGCATGTTCCGGCGGCGGCGGATCGACTTTGCTGCTTTGAAAGCGGAAGCCGCCCTCATTCACGAAAACATGGCAGCTCTGCGAGCGCTCGCCCCGGCGCGGCTGGAAGAAAAACTGATCGCCCAACACCGTCTGGTCCGAAGGCTGGCGGCCCGGGAGCTTTCCGCCACCCAACGCGCGGATACCCTGGCCCTGCTGGCGGAAACGGCCCGGCGGGCCACGGGCCTGGCGCCCTATCCGGAGCAGATCCTGGGAGCGCTCGTCATGGAGCGCGGCGCCCTGGCGGAGATGGCCACGGGCGAAGGGAAAACCCTGACCATTGGCCTAACAGCGGCCCTGCTGGCCTGGAAAGGCCGGCCTTGCCACGTCATTTCCGCCAACGATTACCTGGTGGAGCGCGACGCGGCTTGGCTGAAGGGTTTCTACGAACGCTGCGGCCTGACGGTCGGGGCCGTGGCGAGTTCCCTCAAACCGCCCGCACGCAAGGAGGCTTACGCGGCGGACATTACCTACGTGACGAGTAAGGAAGTGGTGGCCGATTTTCTCCGGGACCGCCTGACCCTGCGCCACCTGGCCCATCCTGGCCGGCGGCTGATCCGCGCCTTTCTCCAGCCCGGCCGGGACCCTCACGCCAACACGGTCATGCGCGGGCTTCATTCCGCCGTCGTGGATGAAGCGGACCACGTCCTCATCGATGAAGCGGTCACGCCCCTCATCATCAGCCGTCCGATCGACAATCTGCCGCTGGAGACCGCCTGCGCGCAGGCCGCCGCGCTGGCGAGAACCTTGTTTCCCGGCAAGCACTATGAGCGCTTGCCTCGCTACCGGGACGTGGAACTCAAGCCCGCCGGAAAAAAACTGCTGGAGGAAGCCGCCCCCCGGCTCCCCCACATCTGGGCCAGCCCGTCACGCTGCGAGGAACTCCTCCGCCAGGCCTTGATCGCCAAGGAGTTTTTCCTGGAGGGCGAACAGTATGTGATTACTGGGGAGGGCAAGATCGCCATCATCGACGAATCCACCGGCCGTCTCACTCCGGACCGGACCTGGCGGCAGGGTCTCCACCAGGCCATCGAGGCGAAAGAGGGCATTCCCCTGACACTGCCGTCAGAAACACTTTCCCGGCTTAGTTTCCAACGCTACTTCAGACTCTACAGTAAGTTGTGCGGTTGCACTGGCACCGCGCGCGAAGAGTCGGGCGAATTCTGGCATATTTATCGCCTCCCGGTTTTTCGGATTCCGACCCACCGGCCCTGCATCCGCAAACACCTGCCGCCCGCCCTCTTTACCAATTCGGATGCCAAGCGCGCCGCGATTTTGGAAATGGTGGTCACAGCGCATGCGGCGGGTCAGCCAGTCCTGATCGGCGCCCGGACGGTCCTCGAAAGCGAGACCCTTGCCGCGCGCTTCGAATCGCGGGGCCTTTCCTGTGAACTGCTGAATGCGACCCGGCACCGGCAGGAGGCGGCTATCGTGGCCAAGGCAGGGCACCACGGCGCCATCACCATTGCGACGAACATGGCGGGACGCGGAACGGACATCAAGCTCAGCTCCGGCGTCGAAGCGCTGGGCGGCTTACTGGTAATCATTTCCGAGCTGCACGGCTCCGCCCGCATCGACCGGCAGTTGGAAGGCCGTTCCGCCCGGCAGGGAGAGCCCGGTCAGTGCCGGCTCTTCGTTTCTCTGGAAGATGAGTTGGCGGTTCGCTATCTGCCCGCCTGGGCGAGGGCGTTCTGCCGGTTCTTGATCCTAAGCCGGATTCCCGGCGCCAGGTTCCTGGCCCTGCTGACCTTTCGCTGGGCGCAACACCGGGCCCGGGCGCAGGCCTTCCGGACACGGAAGCAAGTACCGGTTCAGGACGAATGGCTGAGCGAGTCCCTCGCGTTTGCGGGACCGGATTCCGGAGACTAACGAATCACTAAAATCTTTCATTAACATATTGCGACAGATTCGCGCCAAACGCGTTAAAACGATCTCCAATTGTGCGAATCTTGCTTGAACGGGTCGCGAGAGACGCAATAATTCAGCGTCGTCCACCAATTTGGGAGAGCATTGAGCCGCCGCCTTTTTCATTGTCCAGTATCTTCATTGAGAAGCTGGCTGAACGTAGTCTGTTTGTTCAGCCTCGGCGCTCTCTCGGCTCTACTCATTTCTCCGGCTCGCGCTGAAACGCTCCTCTCTTTGCCCGAGGTCCTGGAACTGGCGCTGAAGAACAACCTTCAGTTGGAGATCGAAGGCATCGATTCCAAGATTCAGGACACAAACATTCAGTTCGCCTTGGGAGATTTTGAGCCTTCGCTGAATCTGCGGGCCATTTACGAATCGATCGAAAACCCTCAGAACCAGCGGGAATTCACCGCCACGCAAACCAGCGGAGGTGAGCCCCGGGAAAGCCGCCTCTTCGAAGAGGAGAATTTTCTCTTCGAAAGCTCTATCGACGGGAAACTTCCACTAGGCACGCAGTGGTCCCTGGTGGCCGAGTCCGACCGGCTGAGGAACACCCTGAATATCGAGCAACCCCCTTCGCTATACTATCCGGAATATGACACTTTCCTGGGTCTTCGCCTGACTCAACCCCTCTTGAAGGATTTTGGGGTCAAGACCCAAATGTCCCGGGTCAACCTGGCCGTTTCTGACAAAAAGCTGGCCGACCTGGACTGGCACCGGCAATTGCGGGAGGTCATCGCCGAAACCGCGAAAATTTACTACGACCTCATCTTTGCGCAGGAAGACGAGGCCATCAAGAAGCGGTCCATCGCGCTGGCGCAACAGTTGTTGAAAGGGAACGAGAAGCGCGTCGAAGAAGGCGTGGCCTCGCGGATAGAAGTGCGTCAGGCGGAAGTGGCGGTGTCGGTCCGCGAAGAAGCGCTGATATCCTCTCAACATTTCTACCGGGAGCAGCAAAACCGGCTGGTCCGTTTGCTTTTCCGCGACTTTGATCTGCTGAATCCGCCCCGGCTGAGCCCGACCGGGCACTTGGCCAACGCCGCGCCGTCGATCGACAAGGCGGCTTTGTTAGCCACCTCCATGGAAAACCGGGTCGAATACAAGGCCAACCTCCAGCAGATCGAAAAGCAGGACATCCAGATTCACTACTACAAGAACCAAAAGCTTCCTCGGATGGACTTGGTGGGCACCTTTGGTGGAAACGGATTGGGGGACGACTACGGTTCCGGCTTTGACGACGCGGTTTCCCTCGATGGCCTGCAATGGAGCGTGGGCGTGGTCGTCTCCGTGCCCCTGGGCGCAAAATCGGAGAAGGCACAACTGGAAGCCCGCAAACTGGAGAAGCAACAGCTGGTTCTGAACCTGAAGCAGATCGAACTGGACATTGCCGTGCAACTGGACACCGCCATCAGCCGGCTCCAGACCACCAGTCAGCGGCTCGAAACCGCCCGCCGGTCCGCGGAACTGGCCCGTGAAGCTCTGTCGGAAGAAGAGCAGCGCTTGACCGAAGGCGTGACCAACAGTTTCCAGATCCTGGCCGCCCAGGAAGACCTGGCCACGGCGCAGACCCGCGAACTGGCCGCCCAGGCGGACCTGAACAAGGCCACCATCGACCTCTGGCTGGCCAGTGGAACGCTTTTGAAGGAACTGGACGTCAACCTTGAACCGGCTGCCGCCCAAGGGACACCGGACAAGTAGGGTCCGTATTCTCTGCCTGGCTGGCGCCATTCATCAGGCGCTCGCAACTTTCCCCGGTGATGACCCCTGAACGACCACTCACCCCGGCTCTTCTGGCCGCCGCGTTGCTGGCGTGGCCTGCTTTGGCCCGGGCGGATGATTTCGAGGCGGTGGATGGTATCTCGCTTCCCTACCGGTCGGTCACTATCAGTTCCCCGGTCCAGGAGATCCTGTCAGAGGTGTTTGTCCAAGAGGGCGATCCCGTAAAGAAAGATCAACTGCTGGCCCAGCTGCTGAACGAAAAAGAACGAATCGAGTCTCGCCGTTATGAGAAGCTCCTGGAAAAGCGAGAGTTCGACCACGAAGCGTCTCAGAATCTCCTAAAGGACAATCTCCTCAGCAAGGAAAAGGCCCTGGCAGCGGAAGCCGAACTGGAACTGGCCCGCGTGGACTACGACCTGGCCAAAGCCACCCTGGAAGAAAAAGCCATCCACTCCACCGTGGATGGAATCGTCATTCGCCGCTACGTGGAACCGGGGGAATCCGTGGACCGCGTCCAGCCCCTGTTCGAGATCGTGAACATCGACAAGCTCTTCTTGCAATTCTATCTGGAGCCCCGGCTGATCGATTTCCTCAAAAAGGGCGACCGCATCCCCTTCCAGATGGTGGACACCCCTGGCAAACAGGGAGAAGCAGAGGTTGATTTCATCAGCCCCAGCGCCGATCCGCAAAGTGGTTTGTTTCGCGTAAAGCTACTCGCCGGCAATCCCAGCCACGAGTTCCGCGCGGGCGTGCGCGTGACGGCAAAGTTCGCTGTGGCGGAAGGGGACTCAGTTCAGAAGAATTGAGGAAAACCTTGGCCGAAAGCCCTCCCCAAGTTCGAAGCCGGATCAACACCGGTGTCCGGTCTATCCCCTCCAGAGCCGGAACCACCGGCATGCCATCTTTGAGCCTCAACTCAAGAGCACGGGATAGGGCAGGCGCCGTTTCAGATTCCTGAGATTGTTCCCTTTCTAACAAAGAACGCCGTCATCACTTGCATCCGAAAAACGAACTGAATCTGGAGGCATATGGCGGCAGCCAGCGGAATCAGACTTTGGTCATCGACAACTTATTGATTGTCAACTGTCCGTCGTGAACTCTCAGTCCGCGAGCTCTTGGTTCGAATTCAAGGCGGGGTACCAGTTCACCATAAGTTGGTTGCTTCCCTGGCCGAAGTTATCAAAGAAGCGGTCGTCATTCTTACTTCCTGGGACGGCGAACGCTTGTTGGAAAAAGCGGTGGAGGAAATCCGGCCAGGCATGGCATGGGGCTCTCTGCCGACGTCCGGATGGACGAATAGGAACGCCAGGGTCAAGTCGCGCGCTCAGGCGTCTTCGACTGGTTCCCGCAAAGGCGAGTTGCCATTGGTGTCCCCGTTCGGCGAAGTGCCTCCTTCCACTACGGGCCGCGCTTGGACGTTCCAGTGCTCGACATGCTTGTAAACGATCATGTGCCCGGAGAGCAGACCCGCGTGGCGTTTGCAGAAGTCTTCCAGCGCGCTTTTGTCGTCAATTAGCTCGACACAAAGCGTGAGGTTTGGGTTCGGCGCTTCGCTGCCTTTCGTTTCAATCTTTCCGCCATTGCAGAATCCATAATGGGTCATGAAGGAGGACGCGCTTTTCAGGCCGTCCTTTTTCGCTGCCTGGACGATCTCGCGATAGGTCAGGCGTGGGATCATCTTTTCCCAGAAGCCGCTGGCCGGAACGCGGTCGCGGGGCGTGAGGTAGATGTGGATCTTCCCCATCGCGTTGCTCAGGACATGGTTCTCGCTGCTCATCATGGTGTCATCGCTAGGGTTGAGCCGGGGACGCTGGAAGGACGGGCTGAAATTCCCTTTCGCGTCGTTCAAGGCGCTCACTTCGCGCAACGTTACGTCGGGCGGCAGCGTTTCCCGGGCGCGCTTGGGCACACTGATGCGCTGGGAGGCGTAGATGCCGGAGTGCCCGCTGAAAAAGTAGGCCACGAAACAAGCCGTCGCGAAATAGACGGCATAGTGCCCGCCGAAAAGTTCGATCCCCATCAGGGTGCAGGCCAGCGGCGTATTGGTCGCCCCGGCGAAGACAGCAATGAAACCCAGCCCGGCGAACAGGTCCACGGGCGCGCTGGTCAGGGTAGCGAAAGCGTTGCCGAGCGCCGCGCCGATGAAGAACAGCGGTGTGACTTCGCCGCCCTTGAAGCCGCAACTAAGGGTCACCGCCGTAAAGAGCAGTTTCCACCACCAACTCAGCGGAGTAGCGCCGTCCGGCGTGAAGGAGGACAGAATGGTGACCGCCTCGGGGTCCGGATTGGTCACGCCCAGGCCGAGGTAATCCCGTGTGCCTAGAAGATACACCAGGCCAATGACCACGAGCGCCCCGGCGACCGGCCTCAACCACGTTACCGGGACGAGGGCTGCCTACAGTTTCTGTAAGCGGTGGACCAAGGAGGAAAACAGCCGGCTGGCCAGCCCGAAACAGATGGCGGCCAGCACGCACAGGACGAACAAACGCAGGTCGAGGTGATGGCCGCCCGCGATGTCGATATGGTAGGCGGTGTGATGGGCACCCCAAACCGAGCAGACAAAGTCGCCCACCACGCTGGCCACTAACACCGGGATGAGCGCCTCGTACTGCATCCGTCCGATATAGAGCACCTCCATCGCGAATATCGCGCCCGTTAGCGGTGTGCCGAAGACCGACCCGAACCCGGCGGCGACACCGGCCATGAGTAGCATGCGCTGGTGCCGGGCATCGATGCGGAAGAGCCGCCGGTAGGCATCGGCCAGGCTGCCTGCCATCTGCACCGCGGTTCCTTCGCGTCCGGCTGAGCCGCCAAACAGGTGAGTAATCAGCGTGGTGATGAATACGAGCGGCCCCATCCGTGCGGGCACGCCGCCGCCGGGCATGTGAATCTGCTCCAGAATAAGGTTATTGCCCGCTTCGGACGACTTGCCCCAGCTTTTGTAGAGCACATGAATGATGACCCCGCCCAGTGGCAACAGAAAAAGCAGCCAGCCGTTCTCCCAACGCAGAATGGCCATCTGCTCAAGCGACCAGAGAAACAGTGCGCTGGCCGACCCGGCAAGGATGCCGACCGGAACCACCAGCAGTGTCCACAGCAGCAGATCGCCCAAGTTCTCCAGATGCTCGCGCGGGTTGAAGAACTCCCTCATTGGCCACCTCCAGCGGGTTGATGGCGCAAAGGCCGAAATCCTCGGGCCTTCGCGCCCGGCTCAATCCTTGCATCCGGCGAACACTCTTTCCCGAGCGCTCTTTCGCGCCGGAAACGCCGCAGTGGCGCAATCCGCCCTATGATGAAAATTGGATACATATGAATGGCAAACCCTGGTGACTGACAGGAAATGGCTTTTTCAACGCCTCCGTTCCGTCACCGCGCATCCCCTCAATGGGAGGGATGCAACGGATTTCGCTGCTCCACCTATCCATGGCGCGAACCATTTCCCCACTTTCTCACCAAGGCTCTGGTGACTCGGAGAGACCCGTCACGAAGATCCGCGCCGTTTTCTTGTTCGACATAGGCACAAGCATCAGCTGTACCATCACTGCCTTTTCGTCGACAACGGCAATACGGCGAGGCTATCCGATGAAATGTCTTTCAGAGAAACGCTAGGCAGCATGGACAAACAGGAGAACGGACCGGAAATGAAGAAAAGGAAAGAGAACTCAGCGCCGCAAAGCGGCGAATATCTGGAGACGCGGCCCATTTTTCCACACTGCTTAGAGAGAAGAAGTTGTAGAGCGACTGATCTTACCGGCCCGCAATTTCGGCATTCGAACATGAATCGTGAACCTGATTTCTACCCCTTTCGCCATCCTCAGAGTAGGGGAGCAACACCAATCGCGCGAGAGGCTCCAGGCCAACTTTCCATGGAATTCCTCCAAATCTGAATCCAAGGCCTGGGAGGTCCCGAAACACTGGAAAATCGATCCAGTGAAATTCGTAAAGTACTTCTCCAGCATCTTGGTCCAGTGGTGGAACTCGGACCTGCCCAGTCCGGTTAGCAACAAGAACGAACCAAAGGAAGACCGGTTCGATCTTGTTCGCAGCCTGCCCTACGTCTTCCTTCACTTGGGTTGCCTCCTGGTTTTCCTGGTGGGCTGGAGTTGGTTTGCCGTGGGCGCGGCGGTGGTGCTCTACGCGGTCCGCATGTTCGCGGTGACGGCTTTCTACCACCGCTACTTTTCCCACCGGTCTTACCGCACGTCCCGGGCGCTCCAGTTTTGTTTCGCGGTCCTGGGCAACAGCGCCATGCAGCGCGGCCCCCTCTGGTGGGCGGCCACGCACCGCCATCACCATCATCATTCGGATGAAGAAGAGGACAAGCATTCGCCCACCCAAAGCGGCTTCCTCTGGTCCCACATCGGCTGGCTGACCAGCGAACGGAATTTCCCCACGGACTACCGGAAGGTAAAAGACCTGGCTGCCTATCCTGAACTGGTCTTCCTGAACAAGCACGACTTCCTGGTGCCGGTGTTTTATGGGGCCTTTCTGTGGATTCTGGGCGCTTGTCTGAAGGCCTGGGCGCCGGAACTGGGCACCAGCGGGCCCCAGCTTTTCGTCTGGGGTTTCTTCATCAGCACGGCCGTTTTGCTGCACGCCACATTGTGCATCAACTCTCTGGCTCACCTCGCGGGCAGCCGCCGCTTCAAGACGGACGACGACAGCCGGAACAACCTCTGGCTGGCGCTCGCCACGCTGGGCGAGGGCTGGCACAACAACCACCATCGTTATTCCCACGCCGCGCGGCAGGGCTTCTATTGGTTCGAGATCGACGTTACCTGGTATGTGCTGCGCGCTATGTCCCGGCTCGGTCTGGTCTGGGATCTCAAGGACGTTCCCGACCACGTCTATCAGGAGGTTCAGGCGGCGGCGTCAAACCCCTCACGTTGAACCGGTCACTTCGCTTTCTTCGGATCATGTCCCGCATCGCGATCATCGGAAGTGGCATTGCAGGGCTGGGCTGCGCCTGGTTCTTACACCGGCGTCACGACATCACCGTCTACGAGGCCGACGCCCACATCGGCGGGCACAGTAATACCGTTAGCGTAAAAGAAGACGGCCGGGACGTCCCGATCGATACTGGGTTCATGGTGTTCAATGACGTCACCTATCCCAACCTGATCCGCCTGTTCGCGGAGTTGGAGGTGCCGGTGAAACCTGCGTCCATGTCTTTCTCCGTCCAGCACGGTCCCAGCGGCGTGGAATGGAATGGGGCGGGACTGAATACCCTGTTCGCGCAGCGGAAAAACCTTTTCAGCCCGCGACACTGGCGGTTTCTGTTCCAACTGAACCGCTTCAACCAGGAGGCGGTTCCCGCCCTGAGCGAGCCGCGTTGGGATGGATTGTCCCTGAGCGAATACGTCTACCTGCGGGGCTACGGCAAGGACTTCCTGGAGCGCTACCTCATTCCCATGAGTTCGGCGGTGTGGTCCACGCCACCGGCCAAGATGCTGGATTTCCCCGCGAAAACCTTGCTGCGCTTTTGGCACAACCACGGCTTCCTCGGCCTGAAAACCCAGCATCCCTGGAAGACCATTGAGGGCGGCTCGCGGGAATACGTACGGCGGATGATCGCGCCATTCCGCGACCGCATTCACACCCAGAGCCCGGTGGAGTCCGTGGTCCGCCGGCCTGAAGGCGTGGAAGTTTCCGCGCAGGGCCATGGACCGAAAGAGTTCGACCAGGTCATCTTCGCCACGCATCCGCCGCAAAGTCTCCGCCTGCTGGACCGGCCCACACAGTTGGAGAGAGAAATCCTGACGCCCTTCGCCTATCAGAAGAATGAGATCAAGCTCCACTCGGACTCCGGAGTCATGCCCGAAACGGAGCGCTGCTGGGCGTCGTGGAACTATCGCAGCGAACTCACGGATCAGGGGGAGCGGGCGACCACGCACTACTGGATGAATTCTCTCCAGGGGGTCTCGGACCGGGTGAACTACTTCGTCTCCCTGAACGCGAACGGCCAGATACCGGAAACCTCGACTCTACTGGAGCTTGAGTATGAGCATCCGCTCTTCGATCAAGCCGCCATCGGCGCGCAAGATCGCATTGCCGAGCTGAACGAAGCCGGCAAAGCGAACGGAACGTTCTTCTGCGGCGCCTGGACCCGCTACGGATTTCATGAGGATGGCTTCCTGTCCGCCATCCGGCTTTGCGAGCGCTTACTGGAGGGAGATCCATGGACGTTGCGTTGAAGGCACCTTCCAGGCTGTATGAGTGCGAAGTGGTGCACCAGCGCCTCTCGCCGAAAAAGCATGCCTTCCGCTACCGGCTCTTTTACTTCGACCTGGACCTGGCAGAGGTACCGGCGCTTTCGCGGAAACTCGCGCTATTCAGCCACAATCGGTTCAACCTCTATTCGTTCCGGGACGCGGACCATCTGGACCTGGGGAAAGGACCCGGCCTGCGCGACAATCTGCGTGCCTGGTTGGAGGAACAGGGAATCACGCTCGCGGATGACATGGGGGTGCGGCTCGTCACTCTACCCCGCATCCTGGGATACATCTTCAACCCGGTTTGTTTCTACTTCATCAGCGATCCGGCGGGACAGCCCCTCTACGCCGTGGTGGAGGTCTGCAATACCTACAAGGAGCTGAAGCCTTACTTGATCGCCGCGCCAGAATCGCCGGGCCACTTTCGCCTCAAGACTCCCAAACACTTCTACGTGTCTCCCTTCACCAGCCTGACCGCCGAGTTCGACTTCAGGATCAAGGTGCCTGGCGACAAGATCGAGATCCACATCGACGACATCGAAAACGGAGAAACCCTCCTGGTTAGCTGGATCCGGGGAACGAGCTGTCCGCTCTCTGACCGGAAGCTGCTCTGGTTCTCCATCCGTTATCCGCTGCTGACGCTGCAAGTGATCTGGAAAATTCATTGGCAGGCCCTGCGGCTCTGGCTCAAGCGCCTGCCGGTCTTCCGGAAAGACGCGGACCGTCAGCTTCAGCGGGACCTCTACCGGCCCCACGCCAGCCTCACGAACTCTGCTCCCACCTCATCCACCAAATCATGAAGTCCTCAGACTCCACCCTTCCAGAAACGGCCTCCGCCGCTGAGGCTTCGTCCCTGACTCCGGCCCGTGGAGAGGTTTCCCGATCCGCCCGCTTCTGGCGAGTGCCTTTGTTAGCCATTCTGCGGAACTTTCGCCAGGGCCGGCTTCGCCTGGATTATCCTGATGGAACCACCGAGTGCTTCGGCGCTGAAGATGTTTCTGAAAAACTGTCCGCCCGGATCACCATCCGGAACGAAGCCTTCTTCCGGAAGTGTGTCCTCCACGGAAACGTTGGGCTGGGAGAGGCTTACATGGATGGAGACTGGGACACACCGGACATCCGGGCCGCGATCGAGTGGTTTGTCGTCAATCTCCGGGCGGACGAAAAACTGGAGGGCAATTCGGAGCGCCTGAAATGGATGGGTCTGCTCCGGCTGCTCGACCGCGTGGGTCACTGGCTCCGCCCTAACAGCAAGACCATGAGCCGGCGGAATATTGAAGAGCACTACGATCTGGGGAACCGCTTCTACCAGCTCTGGCTGGACCCCTCCATGACCTATTCTTCGGCCCGCTTCACCTCGCCCGGCCAATCTCTGGAGTCTGCTCAGCAGGCCAAATATGAAGCCCTTTGCGAAAAGCTGAAACTTCAGCCCGGAGACCATGTCCTGGAGATCGGCTGCGGCTGGGGCGGCTTTGCCATTCATGCCGCTTCCCGGTTCGGCGTCAAAGTGACCGGAGTGACCATCTCTCCGGCCCAGCATGAGGAGGCGTGCCGACGCGTGGTGGAAGCGGGTCTCCAGGATCGCATCGAAATCCGCCTGCAAGACTACCGCGATCTGCGGGGCCGCTTCGACAAGATCGTCTCCATAGAGATGCTGGAGGCCGTGGGCGACCGCTACCTGGAGACCTGGACCGCGAAGTGTCACGAGCTGCTGGCGCCCGGAGGACTGCTCGCGGTCCAGATGATCACCGTTCCCGACCGGGACCACGCCGAACTCCGGCGCGGCACCGACTTTATCCAGAAGCACATCTTTCCCGGTTCCCTGCTCCTCAGCGTGGGCCGGATGAACCAGGCGATGAACCGCACGGGAAATCTCTTCCTGCATGGCCTGGAAGACCTGGGCACATCCTACGCGCGCACCCTCCGGGAGTGGCACGAGACCTTCAATACCCGGTTGGACGAAGTGAAAGCACTCGGGTTTTCCGAGCGGTTCATCCGGAAGTGGAACTACTACCTTAAATACTGTGAAGCTGGGTTTGCTTCCCGAAACATCAGCGTGGTCCAGGCGGTCTACACTCGCCCCGCGAACCGCGTTTCACTCCATCGCGAAGATGGAGTGGTGGTTTCGCAACCGGCTTCCCACTCCTGAACCTGAGGCATAAGAGACTGACCGATATGCTAAATAGTTGGCTTCTGCTCCTGATTTCCGCATCGCTTCTCGCCGGGCTGATGACCGTGACCTGGCGGCTGAGCCTGCGGCACGATAACTTCTCGTTTGTCGACGTCACGTGGTCGCTGAGCTTCGCGCCGGTGGCCATTCTGTATGCGGCCGGCGGGAGCGGGTGGCCCCTGAGGCGGCTGGTGATCGGCTTTCTGATCGTGGCCTGGAGTCTTCGCCTGGGCATCCATCTCTGGCGGCGGGTTGCGCGCCATCATCCGGAAGAGGACCCCCGTTACCGGGTACTGCGGGAAGAATGGAAGGGCCCCGGCCTGGCGCGAAGCTTTCTGTTTTTCTTCCTCGCCCAAGCGCTGCTTGTCTGGCTGTTGACCCTGCCGGTATTCCTCATCGCGCAAAACGGAAGCCCGGCCCTTCATCCTTTGGAACTCGCGGGTCTTGTCGTATGGGCGATAGCGCTCTTAGGAGAGGCCCTGGCCGATCGACAGTTGGAGCAATTTAAGGAAGCCACCAGAGGAGACAAGTTGGCTGTCTGCCAGCGCGGCTTGTGGCGTTATTCACGCCATCCGAATTACTTCTTCCAGTCTCTGCTCTGGTGGGGGCTGTTTCTCATGGCCCTGCCGGTGCCCTGGGGGTGGACCGCCATTCTCGCTCCGTTGGCCATGCTGTTTTTCCTGCTGAAAGTCACCGGCATACCCCTGACTGAGCAACTCTCCGTCGAAAAGCGCGGCGACCGCTACCGGGAGTATCAGCGCACCACCAGTCCTTTCATACCGCTGCCACCCAGGAAGGCGGCCAATGAGTCCTAACTCCCTAACTATCCTGAAATGAACCAGACCAACGAACTACTTGCCAAGGGCACCCTGCCGGACGCGCTGATCCGCTTCGGCATTCGGCGAAAGTTGGCCCAGTCGCTGAAAGAATTTGTCCAGCCCACGGTCGAGCTCCGGCGCGCCGCGCTCCTGAAACACATCGCCGGTTTGCGGGAAAGTCCTATCGCCATCCATACGGAAGCCGCCAACGAACAACACTACGAAGTCCCGACGGAATTCTATCAATACAGCCTGGGTCCACGGCTGAAATACAGCTGCGCCTGGTTCGACTCACCAGAGGATTCCCTGGCCGAAGCGGAGGAAAAAATGCTGCGCCTCACCTGCGAGCGGGCCGGGCTTGCCAACGGTCAGCGCATCCTGGAGCTGGGTTGCGGCTGGGGCTCTCTTTCCCTCTGGATGGCGGAGCACTATCCAGAATCCGAGATCACCGTTGTTTCGAACTCCGCGTCGCAGAAGGCGTATATCGACGGCGTTGCCCGTTCCAAGGGCTTTACCAATCTGACGGTCCGTACGGCGAACATGGTGAGCTACGAAGGCGAAGGCGACAGCGTTTTTGACCGTGTGGTGTCGGTCGAAATGTTCGAGCACATGAAAAATTACGGCGAACTCATGCGCCGGATCGCTACCTGGCTGAAGCCGGGAGGCTCTCTCTTCGTTCATATCTTTACCCATACAGTCGCGGCTTACCACTATGAGGCGAAGGACGAAGACGACTGGATGCCGAAGTATTTCTTCACCGGCGGCCAGATGCCCTCCGATGACCTGCTGCTCTACTTTCAGGACGATCTCCGCATCCGCGAACACTGGAACGTCAGTGGCTGGCATTACCAGCAGACCGCGGAATGCTGGCTGAGGAACATGGATGCCCACCGGGACAAGATCCAACCCGTCTTCGAGAAGGCCTACGGGCCTGAGGACGCGGAGCGCTGGTGGAACTACTGGCGTGTCTTCTTCATGGCCTGTGCCGAACTCTGGGGGTTCCGCGACGGTCAGGAGTGGATCGTGTCCCACTATCGCTTCGAACAACCAGAGGCGGGAGGAAGCCAATGAAAAACGCGCCAACACATCCGGCAATCTTTCTGGGCCTGCTTCTGGCATTCGGCTTTGCGGGAAGTTCGGTCGCGGAGAGTCGAGCACCTGAAGACAAGCGCAAGGCTGCCGCGAAGCTCATTCGACAAGGTGACGCGCTGGACGCGGAATGGAAGACCGGCGAGGCCCTCGCCGTTTACCTGGAAGCTGAGAAACTCACCCCGGAGGACCCCTACCTGCTCAACCAGATCGCCAAACAGTATGCCGAGTCCATGGTGGATCTGGAGAGCGAGGCCGCTCAACTGGCCGCCGGGCAGAAGGCGCTGGACTACGCTCAGCGCTCCGTGACGGCCGCGCCCGACTTTGCGGAGTCCCATCTTTCCCTGGCCATCTGCTACGGCCGCCTGCTAGATTTTGCCGGGGGCCGTCAGAAGGTCGAGTATTCGCGTAAGGTCAAAGAGCAGACCGAAAAGGCCCTGGCACTGGACGACAGTCTGGACTACGGCTGGCATATGCTGGGCCGCTGGCACCGCGAGGTCGTGGAGGTGGGGCCCGTGCTGCGGGGCATCGTTGCCCTGGTTTACGGTGGCCTGCCGGATGCCTCTCTGGAAGAATCGGCCAAAGCCTTCGAAAAGGCCGTGGAGTTGAACCCCGGTCGCGTCTCCCATCACGTCGAGCTGGGCATCACCTACGCCAGCCTGGATCGCCCGGAAGAGGCCCGCGAATTGATCGAGCGCGGTCTGGCGCTGCCCTCCACCGAGAAAGACGACCCCGACACCAAGGCCCGCGGCCGCGAAGTGCTGGCGACTCTGGGTGAGTAGGCAGTGTGGACAAATTGGGGGCGGACCGGCGCGAGAGCATTTCTTGTCTGGCAAGGCGCCGCGAACGGCCTTGGGCCGACCCCCAATAGAGTGAGCGGGAACGAAGCCAGGCGAAAAATGGGCCGCGTCTCCAGATATTCGCCGCTTCGCGGCGCTGAGTTCTCTTTTCTTTTCTTCATTTCCGTTCTGCTCTCCAGTTTGTCCACGCTGCCTAAGCCCGGCTACTCCTTCTCCAGGAAAGCCAGCACTTCGGCCATCACCGTCTGGCCGCCGGGTGTCCAGGGGAAGTAGTCGCAGGCATGGGTCGCCCAGGGCAGTTCCACGAACCTGGCTTTCGCGCCAATGGCGTCCATCTGCTTCGCCAGCCGGCGGCTTTGTTCCACCCACACCAGGCTGTCACGGCGGCCGTGGATCAACAGGGTGGCGGGAGCTTTCTGGCTTACCAGCCGGATGCCGGATGCCGTGCGGTAGGCTTCGCCAACAGTTTGAGGAGTGCCTCCCAGGTAGTCCCGCAGCAGCTTCATCGAATTCAGCACGTCGTCTTCCCGCGCATACTCCCAGGCAAAGAACAGGTCGTGAGGCGCATAGAGCGCGATGCACTTTTCCACGCGCAACTCCGGGCATCCGAACGCGCAGGCCGTGGCGATCTGACCGCCCGCGGAGCGGCCCAGCAGCGTCAGCCGTGCTGGATCGAGGCCCAGCTGGTCCGCGTGCTCGCGGGCCCAGGCGATCGCGTCGCGGACGTCTTCCCTCGGGGCTGGCCAGCGGGATTCGGGCGCCAGCCGGTAGGCCGGCATCAGGACCACATAGCCATGAGACGCCAGTTCCCGGTCCGCCGCCAGGAATTCGTCCGGCCTGCCACTGTTCCATCCGCCACCATGAAGGGACAACACCCAGGGTAGCCCGGTCTTAGGCGGGCTATCCAAGTCCGGACGGCAAACGACTACCTCCATCGCGGGGCCGAGGGCCCCGGCTTCGCGGTAAGTTCTCCGTTCCACATGGACGGCGGTGTGTTCCCTGCCCTGCCCAGGTAACCACAAGCGGCTCCAGGAAAACGTGGAAACGCTTTGGCTGGCCCGCCACGCGGGAAGTAGAAAGATCAGCCCCAGTGCCACGCACAAAAACAGGCCACCCCAGCGTATCTGGAAAAACGGCCACGTCAGCGCGGCGGTGACGCCCGTGACAACGGCAATCACCGCCAGCCAATGGCTAAACTCCGTGGCCAGCAAGGAAGCCTGCCATTCGAAAATCGATCCACCCCGCCGCCATTTCGCGATGGCCAGAAAGATCAGGAGCACCAGGACCAAGCCCGATGTGATTCGAACCGCCGTCAGTCCCCAAGATCCATCGCCGGAAGCGAGCTGCCTCATGGGCTAAGCAGGACGATGGGACCCTGGCCCACTGGCACGCCACCGCGCGCTTCCACGCTGATGGCGAACTTCTCCGCTTTGGTCACCTCGTCCACCGGTTTGAACTTCACGCGGGCAAACCCGTCGTCATCCACCCGCACGACCCCGGCATCCACCGGGTTTTCATGATCCGGATCGACCACCCACAGTTGATAGTCCTGATCCACCGGAATGGGCGGCATTTTCTCCAGCTTCAGCACACCTTCCTGTTTTTCGGCGTCCCAGACCACCAGGGCCACGCCCTCGCGGTATTCGTCGATGGTGGCCTTCAAGGTCTCCACCTCGACTCTCGCCAGGTCCCGGCTTTCCCGGGCCTGATTCAAGTCCGCGCTCAGGGAGTCAATCAACTCGCTAGCCTTCGCCAACTGGTTTTCCACCGCGGACTGCCGCTTCCAGAGCGACACACAGCCCCCCGCCAGGGCAATCGCCGCCGCCCAGGCCAGGATTTCGCGGACCTTGGGAACGGTCTTTGGCCTGGTGGGTGGAACGGACTCAGTTGCTTTTGGTAGCGGTCTCAGTGAGGGTGACGGCGCCTCCTGCTCGCCCAGCCGGTCCATCAATTTCCCACCCAATTCCTCCGGTGGCTCCACCTGGGGAATGGACCGCGCCAGAAGCGCGGCGCTTTCCGCGAGCCTTCCAGCCAGTTCGCTCAGTTCCGGGTCGAACGCCATCTCAGACTCGAACGCCGCCCGTTCTTCAGGCGTGCCGTATCCCTGCACCCACTCGAGCGCGGCATCAGCTCTGTGATGTGACATGGGGTCCTTCATCGTTCCAAACCCTTTCCACTCACCATCGCGCGAAGCTCCAGCAATGCACGGCGGATGGTTGTTTTTACCGTGCCCAGGGGCCGGCCCGCCTTTTCCGAAATTTCCTGGTGGGTCAGTCCGTCGAAAAACGACCAGCGAAGCAACTGAGCCCGCTCCGGCCCCAGGGAGTCGACCGCTTCCTGGATGACCGTCCACTCTTCCTTCTTCGCCACCAAATCGTCCTGTCCCGAGGCGGGGTGTCCCGCCGGCGCGGCCAAGGTCTTCATCTCCGTCTCCGCGCGGTCAAGGGTCCGCGATTGAGAGGCCCGTTTCCGGATGCGGTCGATGACCCGGCACCGGAAGATCATCACGCTCCAGGTAAAGGCGGAGGACCGGCTGGCATCGAACTTCGGCGCCTGGCGCCAGATGGCTTCCATGCCTTCCAGCAGCGCGTCTTCCGCTTCCGTGGCATCGCCCAACAACTGCACCGCCAGGGAATACAGCGGGATCGAGACGCGTTCGTAGAACCTGCCGAACGCATCACGGTCGCCGCGTCCCGCTTGTTCCAGCAGGGCGTTGTCCGTCCCGGAGGAGGTCTCTTCTCGCGGCAGTGTCATGCGGGAAACGGAAGGACGTTTGGCGCGACGCGACCGGGTCTCCTTTCCCGGAAACCAGTCCACCAACATTTCCGCCACCACGGCCGCCATGCCCAGTCTTTCGCAAGCCGGCCTCCCGCGGATTCAAAACCAATTTGTGCACCCTGGTTCAAACCTGCTGTCCTCTCTTTATTGTAGTTGGCCTTTGATGTAATGAATCTGGGGACCCACCACCGGCACCTGCTCGAACAGGCCCCGGGTGGAGTCCCAAAAATCCTGTTGCAGCACCACGCGGCTATCCTGATCGATATACAAGTGAGACATGCCGATCGTCCGGATGGGCTGGCCCCCGGCGAGCTTTTTGCCCTCGTAAACCATCTCCCAGCGCACGTAGGCGCCGCCGTCCGGAGACCACACGGTATCTTTGAATTCCACGGTGCCGCTGTCCAGCATGCGCGCGGTTTCCAAGAGATAGTCTTCCACGTCCGCCGCGGTACGTTTAGTGATCAGGGTATCATTCAGGAACGTGTCTTCGGCGTACACCTGGGACACCCGGCCTTCGAGGTGTTCCACCGAGAGGTCCGAGATGAGTTCTTTCCATGCCTCCAGCCCTTTGCGCTGCGCTGCGGTGGGTCCGGACAAGCCGGAATTTTCCTTGGTCAAAGCGTCCACCCGCTGCTGGTATTCATTGAGAGCCGAGTCGTCGATCTTCAATTTTGAACCACTGGTGGCGCAACCCGCCAGGACGAGAATGAACGCCATGGGAGACACTGCCATCCCGGTCAAAAAGGGTGCCAGCCAACGAAAGGGTCGTTTTTGGATAGACATGAGAAAACAGAAAAAGAAACAACGCGCTCGTTTTCAATACGTCTCAAGTCTGCGACCGGGCGCCTGACTGATCAGCAGGGGCTCTACCTTCGAGCTGCCGTCCTTGCCCAATGGAAAGCTCGGGGCAAAGGCAGGGCCTCCAGACTCGAATTTCATCTGGCCTCCGGAACTCACCTGGAGATATTCCAGGCCGGAAATGCCGCAAATAACGTCGTCTTCGTCGACCGTCCTCTCCTCCACGGCGAAGTCCCAGGGGCCTATCAGGACCATGTATCCGCTGTCCGTGGTCGGGTCGTACTGCAATCCGTAGCCCGATTCATTTGGAATAACGGTCAGCAGAACGGTTCGGCCGAAGCGGTTGCGGAAACAGGACTGGTACTGGTCCGCGCTGGTAAGCCGGAAGGGCACCAGAGCATACGGTTGAGAGTGCCCCGGATGCGCCGTCACTTGGACGCGCATGCCTTCGGTCTCTTCGAATACGGGAAAGATGAGCCGGTCCAGACTGCCTTGGGCATTCTGGAAAAAGTAACGAATTGAAGGAAGCGAGGACGGCGGAGTCTCCGTCACAAAGCGGAGCGCTCCCGGAGCTTCGGCAGCGCTTTCCGCGATCTCAATCTTTCCCCCTTCGATCTTCCGCTCCGCGCCGCAGGGAAACCGGACTCGCGCGCCGTCCGCCAAGGAGATCGCCCCCGGCGAAATCCGGCTGCCCTCAGGAATCAGCACACTGAATCCGCCGCAGGGAAGCGCTTCGCCCCGCAACGTCCAA
The DNA here is from genome assembly GCA_030427505.1 of Verrucomicrobiia bacterium. Taxonomy (GTDB): domain Bacteria; phylum Verrucomicrobiota; class Verrucomicrobiia; order Verrucomicrobiales; family DEV007; genus JAUICH01. Next base: position 281,814 of record JAUICH010000005.1, on the reverse strand, counting down.
CCGCTTTCATCATGGGTCAGGGCATGCCACGATCTACCGCAAACACTTGACCACGCCAGGAAAAACTGAGCCCGCTCCCCAACCGCTGAGTGCAAGGCCTCCTTTCTTGAGTCCGGCAATTCACGGAACTGAGCCGAGCCGGCTCTAACAAACTCAAATGGAGGAACGCCGGTCGAGCCTTCGTAAGCATGAGATTCCAAAGGAACCTGACCAGCATTGTGATCCACGCACGCATGTTGACCAACCTTACTGTGAAAGACAATGAATTTCTCCCCTCTTTCACTTTTCCTTTCGTGACGATCTTTACTAACTCCCGACTAACCTCACTTGGTTAGATATTTCAAAGAGCGAAAGGAACCCAGACACCCAAACACGACTAGAACGCCAAGCCATTGGATGAGGCGGCGAATTTCTTTAAGTAATTTTGCGATCGTTACCCCCATTACTTTGTCCATCAGAAGCCCTCTTGTAGATGGCTTCCATTGAGGCCGTGTTCTTTTGATTCCTGTTTGATTAAGGAAGTAGACGACCTTTGGCCGGATGGAACGCCAGACCGCCGCGGTCTGGAAAAGTGAGGTGTTTCCAGCCGGGAGTTTTTCCGGACCTCGTATCCTCAGTCCTTCGGCACGTAGGTATTAAAGGTCCCGCCATGACCGGGGCTTTCCCTGGAGTCTGGTGTTGCTATCATTGCTCAAAACCATCGGCCTGATGAACTTGGTACACCTCACACCCTCGGCTCAAGATCTCCTGGCTGGCCGCCGAGTGGGAGCTACCTCCACGGACCATCCCGCCGCCATCGCCTGGCTCTGTAGCCCCGCAACCCTGGTGTCCTTCACCAAGAGCCCGCGGCTTTCCACCATTGTCCGCGCGGCCGGCATCCTCTTCGGCGTCTTCCTTTCCTGAATTGTCGTGAGGACCGAACGCGCAAGAACTGTCATCCGCGGAGCCGTCCAAGGCGTGGGATTCCGGCCCTTCGTCTTTCGCTTAGCCGAAGAGTTGGACCTCAGCGGCTGGGTGCTCAATTCCAGCCACGGCGTTTTCATTGAGGTGGAAGGCGCGCGCTCCCGCATCGATGATTTCCTGCGCCGCGTCAATGAGGAGAAGCCCCCCCGCGCCGTCATCTTCAGCCTGGAAACGTCTTTCCTGGAGCCGCGGGGCTATGATTCTTTCGAGATTCGCGAGAGTGACGATTCCGGCTCCAAGACGACTCTCATTCCGCCGGACATTGCCACCTGCGCGGAATGTCTGGCAGAGATCTTCGACCCGGCTGATCGCCGCTATCATTACCCCTTTACCAACTGCACGAACTGTGGCCCCCGCTACAGCATTCTGAAGGCCCTGCCCTACGACCGCCCTAACACATCCATGGAAGCTTTCCGGATGTGTCCCGCCTGCGAGGCAGAGTACCGCGACCCGCGCAACCGCCGCTTTCATGCCCAGCCCAACGCCTGCCCCGGCTGTGGTCCGCGCCTCCAGTGGTTCGGCGCCCCCGGAGAACCGGGACCCGAACATCATGACGCGCTTCTACGGACCGCCGAAGCGATTCGGGCCGGAAAGATTGTCGCCCTGAAGGGGCTCGGCGGGTTTCAGCTCATTGCGGATGCCAGGAATGAAGAAGCCGTGCAACGCTTGCGCCACCGGAAGCACCGGGAGGAAAAGCCATTCGCGCTCATGGTGCCGGACCTCACCAGCGGACAAGCGCTCTGCCATCTCTCCGAGCAGGAGACGCGCCTGTTAACCGCCGTGGAAGCCCCCATCGTTCTCGCCCGGCGCCTTGATTCGGAGAATGACGGCATCGCCAGGGCCGTCGCCCCCAGGAATCCCATTTTAGGGGTTATGCTTCCCAGTACCCCGCTGCACCACCTCCTCATGCGGGAACTCGGCTTTCCAGTGGTGGCCACCAGCGGAAATCTCTCCGGAGAGCCCATCTGCATCGACAACGGCGAAGCGGTCCACCGGCTCAGTGGCATCGCTGACGGCTTTCTGGCTCACGATCGCCCCATCGTTCGTCATGTGGACGATTCGGTCGCCCGTGTTGTCGCCGGGCGCGAACAGATCCTCCGCCGGGCCCGCGGCTACGCGCCTCTCCCTATTCATGCGTCCGCGCCAGCGCCCACCATCCTCGCGACGGGCGCTCACCTGAAGAACACCGTCGCCTTGAACATCGGCGCGGAGACTTTCATCAGCCAGCACATCGGCGATCTCGACTCTCCCATGGCATACGAGGCCTTCCAGCGTGTCTGCCAGGATCTCCAGGCTCTCTACGGCGCTACTCCGGAAGCCATCGCCTGCGACCTTCACCCGGAGTACCTGTCCACCAAGTTCGCCAAGACTCTGCGCCCCAAAGCCCTTCCCGTTCAGCACCACTTCGCCCACGTCGCCGCCTGCATGGCGGAAAACGAACTGGAGCCCCCGGTTCTCGGCATTTCCTGGGACGGCACCGGCTACGGGACGGACGGTACCATCTGGGGTGGCGAGTTTCTCATCGCGGACGGAACGCCCTTCACACGGGCGGCTCATTTTCGCCCCTTCCGCCTCCCGGGTGGAGAGACCGCCATTCGCGAGCCCCGGCGTTGTGCTCTGGGCCTGTTCTTCGAACTTTCCGGGGAAGCCCTCTTTGACCAGCCCGAACGGGCGCCCCTGAGCCACTTCGAAAGCCGGGAACTCTCCCTCATTCGCCAGGCGCTGGCCCGCCAGCTAAATGCGCCGCTCACTTCCAGCGCGGGCCGGCTTTTTGACGCGGTCGCTTCACTCCTTGGCATCCGTCAGAGGGTGAGCTTTGAGGGGCAGGCCGCCATGGAACTGGAGTTCGCGATAGACCACCGGGTCTCCGATGCCTATACCTTCGATCTCAAGGGCGACGATCCCATCGTCGTCGATTGGGAGCCGGTATTGTGGGAGATCCAGCGCGATCTCCAGCTGGGCGTTTCCCCCGGCGTCATGTCCGCCCGTTTTCACAATGGACTGGTGGAAGCGGCCGTCGCCGTCACCCAGCGTGCCGGGCTGAGGCAGGTGGTTCTCACGGGGGGGTGTTTCCAGAACCGCTACCTGACCGAGCGCCTCGTTCAGCGCCTCCGGGAGGAAGGGTTCCGCCCGGCCTGGCACCAGCGCGTGCCTCCGAATGATGGAGGCATTGCCCTCGGCCAGATCGCGGCCGTGGCTCAGTCCATGGGTCAGCAGCCACTTGATCCTCTCAACGAACCCTCTGGCTTTCTCAGAACAACACGATGAACCCGCGGGAGACGAAATTCTGACCCCGAAAAGCCGAAGATCGTTTACCAGGCCATCCGCGAGGAAGCGGCATCCTAGCCGAGCCGGAACGACAATGCCTTGCGCATGGCTCAATCTTGCCCTCTAAGCCTGTGAAGGCGACCGGGTTCTCTTGTGCGACGGCGGGGTGTTGATTAAGATCCAACCATCAGAAACCAAGGAGGATCTCCCCCATGTGCCTGGCCATTCCCGGTAAGATCATCGACATCACGCAGGATGAATATGGCGTGCGCTTGGCACGCACGAATTTCGGCGGCATCATCAAGCAAATCTGCCTCGAATACACACCCGAGGCTCAGTCCGGGGACTATGTGCTCGTCCATGTCGGCTTTGCGCTGGGCATCGTGGACGAAAGGGAAGCCGAGAAAACCTATGAGGCTCTCAAGAACTTGAGCCAGCTGGACGAACTGGAGGATCTCGATCCCTCACCGGAGTCCTCTACCCAGATTAACGGGAACGTTGCGCCATGAAATATCTCGATGAATATCGCGACGAAGCCCTCGCCAAAAAGATCGTCTCGGAGATCCACCGGATTGTCACCCGGCCCTGGGTATTGATGGAAGTCTGCGGCGGACAGACGCACAGCATCGTCAAATATGGTATCGACCGCCTCCTGCCCGAGACCGTCGAGCTGGTCCACGGCCCCGGCTGCCCTGTCTGCGTGACCTCCCTCGAAATGATCGACAAGGCGCACGCCATCGCCCAACGGGACAAGGTTATCTTCTGCTCTTTCGGGGATATGCTGCGCGTTCCGGGGTCGGAAGCAGACTTGCTCGTCTTTAAGTCCCGGGGGGCCGATGTCCGCGTGGTTTATTCGCCGATCGATTGCTTAAAGATCGCGCGCGAGAACCCGGACAGGCAGGTCGTCTTTTTTGCCATCGGGTTTGAAACCACTGCCCCCGCCAATGCCATGAGTGTCTGGCAGGCCCACAAGCAGGGCATCACGAATTTCTCCGTCCTCGTTTCCCATGTGCTGGTGCCGCCAGCCATTTCCGCCATCCTGGAAGCACCCGAGAACCGCGTGCAGGCCTTTCTCGGCCCCGGCCATGTCTGCACCGTCATGGGTTACAAGGAATACGAGCCTCTCGCGGAGAAATACCATGTTCCCATTGTCATCACTGGCTTCGAACCGCTCGACCTTCTCCAGGGCACGCTCATGGCGCTGCGCCAATTGGAAGAAGGCCGCGCCAAGGTCGAAAACCAGTATCCCCGCGTGGTCCGGCGGGAGGGCAATCCCGCTGCGCAAGATCTCGTGCGCCAAGTTTTTGAAATCCGCGGCCACAAGTGGCGCGGCGTGGGTTCCATTCCCGCCAGCGGTTACCGGCTCCGGCCCGAATTTCACGCCCATGACGCGGAACGCCTGTTCCAAGTGGAAGAGATCGATACCCAGGAATCCACGGTCTGCATCAGCGGCGAGATCCTTCGCGGCATCAAGAAGCCTCATCAATGCCCCGCTTTCGGCAAACAGTGCACGCCGGACCATCCCCTGGGCGCCACCATGGTTTCAGCGGAAGGCGCTTGTGCCGCCTATTTTGCCTATGGCCGCCACCTGGAGGCGAGGCGGAATTCGCAAAGCGAAAGTGCGGCCCCTCATGACCTGGCCGGTGTCTGAGATTCCTGAGTTGCCCCATTCTTGTCCGGTATGTCTTCCCGCCCCCATTCCTCTCCTGGCGACACCCAGCCCGGCGTTTCTTTCGCCGATGCCTCCTGTCCTCTACCCATATCGGATCACCAGGAAATCGTGCTTGGTCACGGCAGCGGAGGGAAGCTTACTCACCAACTGATCGAGCGCATTATTGCCCCGCATTTCAGCAACAGCTTGCTGGACCCCCTCCACGACGGCGCCACGCTCCCCATCGGCGGCCAAAGGCTCGCCTTCAGCACGGACAGCTTTGTCGTTAAACCAGTCTTCTTTCCCGGCGGCGATATCGGGAAACTAGCCGTTCACGGCACCGTCAACGACATCGCCATGTGCGGAGCCCAGCCGCTCTACCTGTCCGTGGCCTTCATTCTGGAGGAAGGTTTTCTCATGAAGGACTTCTTCCGCATCGTCCAGTCCATGAAAGAAGCCGCCGCCGAAGCCGGAGTGAAGCTCGTGACCGGCGATACGAAGGTAGTGGATCGCGGCAAGGGCGACCAGATCTTCATCAACACCTCCGGTGTCGGTCTTATTCGTAAAGGTGTGGACATTCACCCGCGGCGCGCCGAGCCGGGCGACCAGATCATCGTCAGCGGAGAGATCGCCACCCACGGCATCGCCATCATGTCGGTTCGCGACGGGCTGGAGTTTGAAACCGAAGTCCTCAGCGACACCGCCCCGCTCAACGGGCTGGTGGATGTCATCCTGGACGTCTGCCCCGGCGTTCACGTCCTGCGCGATCCCACCCGAGGCGGCCTGACCAGCGCCCTGAACGAGATCGCGGTACAGGCCAGGGCCGGCGTCTTGCTGCGGGAAGACACCCTCCCCATCAACGAACAGGTCCGGGGGGCCTGCGAGATCCTCGGGCTGGATCCGCTACACGTGGCCAACGAAGGAAAGCTCATCGCCATCGTTCCCCCCGGCCACGCGGAGACCGTCCTGTCCGCGATGCGGCACCATCCCCTGGGCCGGCAATCCGCGATCATCGGGGAGATCGTCGCCAACCATCCCGGAATGGTCACCATGCGTACCCGCGTCGGCGGCGAACGCGTCGTGGACATGCTCTCGGGCGAACAGCTACCGCGCATCTGCTAGTCTGTTTTCCCAGCTTTCATGGTATGCACGAGCTGTCCATCGCCACCCAAATCGTGGAGATACTGGAAACGGATCTCGCAGACCAGTCCGGCCGTATTCTGTCGGTACGTTTGGATGTCGGCGTGCTCTCCGGGGTGGTGCCGGACGCCCTGGAGTTCGCCTGGGATCTCGCCACGGAACACTCCCGCCTCGCGGGTTCCAGGCTGGAGATCAATGAGATTCCGATCGTGGCCCACTGTCCGAAGTGCGATGAAGATCGCACCCTCCCATCCATCGACCGGCTCCGCTGCCCGGTCTGCAATGAGTGGACGCCCGTCATCCTCTCTGGCCAGGAACTCCAGATCCGCGCCGTGGAAATGTCGGGGACTGGGATCGAGACCCCGGCCGGAGACGACGCCGCGCGTTGAGAACGAGACCAGAGCAATGCGCCTCCCGCAGAGCTGGAGGCTTCCTTTTCTGCTCCGATACCCGACCGATCTGCGAAAAGATCTTCGACCATGAGTCTAACTCTATTGGCCCCCCTCTGCCAAGCCGGGGAGCCTACGATTGGGTCTCTATGCTGGAAAAGAACAGCGAAAAACCGATCCTTTACCCCCAGTGGATTCCACTGAAATCGTTCCGCCATGCCTCTCCATGATCCGCTGACAGATGGCGAGTCCGATACCCGTACCGGGATATTCCGCGCGGGTATGCAGACGCTGAAAGATGACGAATATCCGTTCGAAATACCGCGGATCGATCCCAATTCCATTGTCCTTCACTGACACGGACCAGCATGCCCCGCTCCGCTCCGCGCCAATGTGAATTCGCGGCGGCTGGTCTCCGCGGAATTTGATCGCATTTCCGATCAGGTTCTGGAAAAGAAGCGTCAGTTGAACCGGGTCTGCTTGGAGAATGGGTAGTTCGTCCATGGTAATTTCGGCCCCACTGTCCTGAATGGTTGAATCTAGATTCCTCAGCGCGTTTTGAACCGCCTCTGTGGAACTCACTGGCGTCATCTCGCCGCCACGCGTTCCCACGCGGGAGAGAGCCAGCAGCCCTTCGATGATTGCCTGCATGCGGCTGGCTCCGTCCACAACGTGGCCGATCAGTTCGTCCGCGGGTTCGTCCAGTTCACCTTCGTACCGCCGTTGCAGAATCCGCACGCAACCCGCCACGGCCCTCAGCGGTTCCTGCAAATCGTGAGAGGCCACATAGGCGAACTGCTCCAGATCCCTGTTAGACCGGGCCAGTTCCGAGGCCTGCTTCTCTATGGCTTCCTGGGCGTTCTTGAGCGCCGTGATGTCGGCCCGAATGGCCACATATTGGGCAGGCTTTCCGCCGTCATCCAGGAAGGGCACGATGGTGGTGGCCACCCAGTAGTCGCAGCCGTCTTTCGCCCGGTTCCGAATCTCTCCTTGCCAGACTTGGCCGCTCTCAATGGTGGTCCAGAGATCTTGAAAAAACTCCTTCGAATGCTGTCCGGAATTCACAATGCGGTGGTCTTTTCCGATCAGTTCTTCTTTGGCGTATTTCGAGATGGTGCAGAACTTGTCGTTCACGTAGGTGATCTTCCCCTCGGGATCGGTGATGGCTACGATGGCGTGATCGTCCAAAGCAGTACGCAGGTCAGTATTCTCCTTGTGAAACTGCCTGAGTTGACGGGCGGCCTCGTTCAAATGCCGGGCATAGATCCAAATAGCCACCGAGCTCAGGACGATGACAAACGTGACCAGCAAGCCGACACCGATCTGGGCTCCCAAGTGCTGGTTGGCTTCGGACCAGGAAATGACAGCGCCAGCCAATACGGTCAGAATCACAAGTGGCAACAGAACCCGGCAAACCAACTGGCTGCCGGGCTCGGCTCTGAAAAAGAGGCTCACGAAGCCCTCGCCAGGGCGAACCAGCATGATGCCGATCGAAAGAAGCAGGATGCCTCCCGCCGTGTGTGCCGCCATGCTGGAGAAAGCGGGAATCTGGTACAGGTCACTCACGCCGTAGAGGTAGCCGGTCAGGGCAAAAAAGCAGAGCGAGCCCGAGACGAGCGCCACCCATTGGGCCGCGGCAGCTCTTCGCAGCCAAAGCAGGGCCAGGGCGGCCGAGACAAGGAGAAAATTAAAAGCGGTAGCCACGGACATGCGCCCGGGGTGAAAGGTCCGCTCTTTGCTGGCCTGCCAGTCGGCCAGGAACAGTTCGTCAATTCCCAGGCGAATGCCGAAGCCGTCCTGTATCAGCGTCAGCAGGGCGACAAATCCCAACAAGATCAAACAGCCGAACGAGACCCAGCGCGTGAGCGCGGATATGTCGAGGCGGCACAACAGGATCATGGAGGTCGCCGCCAGAATGAAGCAGAGCGCGGTGTTGACTTTCATGGTCGCCAAACCCGGCCCAAGGCTGGTCAGCGCCGCGACTTGAAAAACCCAACCGGCCAGCACGGCAACGGCAATGAAGATCACCACTGCCCCTATGACTTGTACCAGGAGCGATCCCTGAAGATCTTTCTTAAGTTCCATCAAATGCTCTGGCTAGAGACTTCCCCCATCCGGAAGCTATGATACCGAATCTCGCGTCAAAGGGAACTCACGTCCTCGGAAAGGCTGAAATTCGGGAACGAACACGATCCCCCCTGCCCCAGCTGGCCCAAGCTCTGGGAATTCGCCAGAGTGATTCGAACCAGAATTGCTATCACGATGAGCGAAACAATGAAGGACCGCTCGGTGGGCCGACCCGATCAGCGGCTCAAGGCTTGGAGAAAAGATTGCTCGCTCCGCCAGCGTTGGCCAGAGCCGTCACCAGCCGGGAACAGGTGCGGCTGACCCTGCCCGCCGTTCAACGGGACTGGAAAATCTCGCTGCTCGTCACTTCCGTCACCAGGGTCTGAAGGCCGTATTCCTTCTCTTTGACCCTTTTGAGGATGTCTTCTATCTCGTAGTAGTCGCCCGGTTCCAGGCGGCGCCCGGAGGAATAGGTGAGCAGCTTTTCAATGAGGGCGCGGACGAACAGATCCTTCCGGTGTTCCGCCAGGTATTCCCGGAACTCCGAAAAATCAGCGTAGGTGTCTCCTGAAGGAAACTCACCCGAGGGATCCACTTTCGGCGCGACGGGCCCTTGAGACTTTTGCGCCACCGGCTTTGGCTCTGGTTTGGGCTTCTCTTCCTTCGGTTTGGGTTCTGGCTGATTGGGCTTGGGCGCCCCCTCCTTTGGAGTTGGCTCTGGCTGTTTCGGCTTAGGCTCCGCTTCCTTCGGCGTTGGCTCTGGCTGCTTTTGCTTCGGCTCAGCTTTCTGAGGCTTGGGCACCGGCTGTTTTTGTTCCGCGGGTTTTGGCTTCGGCTCGGATGGCGTGGACACGGGCGCTGGCGCGGCGGATTGAAACTCCTGGTTGCCGGTGTCTGCCTGTGACTCCTCGCCAGGCTCTGCTTTTTCCGGTTGCAAGTCCGCCTTGGGTTTGTTGGCGTTGGCCGGCTTTGGCGCTGGCGGGGTGTCGGCTTTTTTCGGCGTTTCGTCTTTCGGCTTCGGAGACTTCCCGGCGTCTTTGGCCGCTTCGGGCTTCGGCATGGGTTTTGGCCAGTCCGGCTTTTGAGGGGCTTCCTCGGGTTTCGGCTTAGCCGCCGGTTTTGGCGCGGGCGCGCCTCCTTTTGGCGCTGGGTAATGCGTGCGCCATCGGCCGATGGGATCGAAGCTCTCAAGGGCGAAGCCCAGCGGATCGAACTTGCGGTGGCAGTCCCGGCAGGACTGGTCGGCGGTGTGTTTCGCCAGCCGCTCACGGATGGTAGTAGCGCCCCGGACGTCAGATTCGATCTTGGGAACACTGGCGGGCGGCGGCGGCGGCTCCATTCCCATGATGTTTCGCATGACCCAAACGCCCCGGGTCACCGGCGAGGTATCGACGCCGTTCGCGCTGACGGTGAGCACGCCCGCCATGCCGAGCAGGCCGCCCCGTTGCTGGCTTCCCTGAAAATTGACGCGCTGAAAACCGTCCGCCAGCCGCAGGGTGTTCTTCTCCGGCAAGTCGTAGAGCTTGGCCAGTTTTTTGTCCACATAGCTGTAGCCAGCATCGAGGAAGTCCGTCGCCGGGCCATCGGTCTCCAGCAGGTGCCGGAACATTTGCCGTGGCTCCTCCTTCATCGAGGCGGGCAGGTTCTCCGCATAGTAAGCCGGAGCCGATTTCCGGGGCGGCGGCTGATTTCCGATGTCCCGCAGGCTCAGCCAACTGTCGAGAAAGGCATTCACAAAACCGGCGGACCGGGGGTCTTTCAGCAGCCGCTGGGATTGCCGCTTGAGTTCGGCCGGATCCGTCAAAGCTCCCGACTTGGCTGCCGCCAGCAGCGCTTCGTCTGGCGGCCCCGCCCACAACGCATAGGACAGACGCGACGCGAGGTCGTAGGGTCCAAGCTTGGATTGATCCTCCGGCGTCGCCTCGGCCAGATAGAGGAAGGAAGGCGAACAGAGAATCATCTTCACCGTGTCCAGCGCCGCCTGCCGCGGCGTGGCTTTTTGCTCGACGCGTTTGCGGTAGATCTTTTCGATCTGCTGTTTGTCGAAATCCGTCAGCGGACGCCGGTAGGCGCGTTCGCCAAAGGCGCGGAGTTGATCGAGCGCGCGCTCCGCCACAAAGCCGTCCTTTCCAAACACGGCGACCTCTTCTTTGCCTCCGTTGGGCTCGGAGACCGGGCCGTGAATTTTGATTTCGGAGATCCGGAGGTAAGGAAGATCCCCTTCTAGTAGAATCTGTGTCCGGTCCACGCCGGACTTCGGTGGGGGATCCTTGAACTCATCTTTGTAGCGCTGATTGATGGTGATGATCGAGGCGCGCGATTCGTAAGGGCCGTTCGGGAAAGTGAAGCGGGGCGTCTGGCCCTTTTCGAGCCAGACCCGGAACTTCCGCCACTCAGGCTGCTCGTCCGGTACGATGGTGCTGCCCAGGACGGGCTCGATTTTCTGCGGGTAATGGATGTGCCCCTTCCGGTAATCGCCCGGTACGACGGCCATCTGAAAGGGCTCGGACAGATCAATCTTGAAGATCTCCGGATCGTAGTGGGTGTCCCGGTTCATGCCCTGAACCAGCACCTCCAGGTCATAGAGGCCAGAGACGGGAACGCCCTCGATGAAATCGTTGATGTAGCCGTAGCTACCTTGGCGGGTGTCGGTGTCGGGCTGTTCGTAGACGCACAGGTAGCGGTAGTTGAACGCCTTCTTGTGAGCGCCCGAAAGTTCCTCCGGCTGCAGGAAATGGCCCTTGAAAATCCAGTCCTGGGCCGGTGTTTCGGGCTTGCCCAGCCGCAACTCCACCAGGCGGTTCGCGGCCTGAAAATACTGGTCCAGCAAGAACCCGGAAGTCACCAGCGTGTCGCCGATGTTGTCCATGTTTTCGCTGGTGTTTTCCTTGGGGAAATCCGCCGTCAGACCCATGGTGGCCAGGCTGCGGCCGAACAACACCTCCATGGTGTTCTCATACTCGCGATTCGACAGGCGGCGCATGACGGTCCGCCCGCTCACGTCCTTCAGTTTTCCCCGCGACGCGGCGATGCCGCCATGCAGGGCTTCCAACGCCGCGAACCGATCTTCCTCGCTGGGCTGGTCCGCATCCTTTGGAGGCATTTCCTCCAGCATCAGCGCGTCCAGGATGTCGCGGGCATCCACCAGGCTCTCCCGCGAGGTCAGAGGCAGCTCGAAGCTCTCAAAATCACGGTCACCTTTCTTACTCAGGCTGTCGTGGCACTCGAGACAGTAGTTACCGACGAATTGAAACAGCACGTCCGCAGGGGCGGGTGCCGGAGCCTTATCCTTCGCCTTTTCTGGCTCCTCGGCTCGCAAGCCGGTGACTCCAAGAAAGCCCAATGAAATCGCCGCGGCCCAACCGGCCACGGTCCCCGGTCCTACTCTAGTGAGTCCGCCCAACGGAGGCGCGAGATTCGGATCTTGGTGGGGGTTCACGGGAATGACTGGGGTTTACCGATCAATGAATTCTCCGTCCGTCCGATGACTATCAGAAAAGGATAAGAAAAAATCCTTCCCGCCTTGCCACACCCACCGGAGCGAACGCGGCGGGCGCTCCCTCACACAAACGTTCCAGTACTGGTGCCGAAGGAATCGATTTCCACGCCCATGCGGTGCGCCATTTCGAGGTAGAGATTGCACAGCGGCACCTTGTGCGGTCCCTTGGCTTCGACCTTGCGGAACTCGCCGTGACGGTAGCCGCCACCGGCGAGGATGATGGGCAGATCGTCGTTGGTGTGGGAATTGGCGTTACCCATGCCGCTGCCGAAAAGCACCGCGGTGGAATCGAGCAATGACCGGTCGCCGTCTTTCATGCCCGCGAGGCGGTTCACGAATTTACCGAAATGCTCGATCTGATAGGTCTCCAGCGCGATGAGGTTTTTGATCGCCTCCTCGTCGTTCCCGTGGTGAGAAAGGCCGTGGTAGGATTTGTCGATCCCCAGGTTCTGCGGCAAGAAGTCGCCGCCGATTTCCAGGGTCGCCACGCGGGTGGAGTCGGTCTGCAAGGCCAGCGCGATCAATTCGTAGAGGAGAGGTAAGTCTTCCACTAAGTTACTGTCCGTGGGCTTCTCGATCGGCGCCTCCGGCTTTGGCTGGTCGGTCCAGCGCTTGCGCAGTTCGAGCCGTGTTTCCACGTCGCGGATGGAGGTGAAGTACTCGTCCAGCTTGTCCTTGTCCTCGTGATTGACCTTTTTTGAAAGGCGGTTCGCGTCCTCGAGCACCAAGTCGAGAATGGAAGATTCCAGGCTGTTTTCCTTCTTCCGCTGTGTCCGGCGTTCCGGGGTGTCGTTTACAAAGAGGGTTTCGAACAATTCCGCCGGTCCGGTGATCGGCGGCACGCGAACCCCGGCCTTGGTCCAGGCGATCTGGCAGCCGCCGTGAATACCGCTCTCGGAACCGACCGTCAGCGAGGGAAAGCGCGTTTCGAACCCGACTTCATCGGCGATGTACTGGTCGATGGTGACGTTGCCTTCGGGCCGGTTTTTGGCCTCGGAATTGAGGACGCCGGACAGGAAGGAATGGACCGCGAAGTGTCCGCCGCGCAGCCCGTGATCGAGCCCGCGATAGAAAGTCATGTGCTTGCGGATGTCCGCCAGCGGCTGGAGCAGCGTGGTCGTTTCGTAGCCCGCGCCAACGGTTTCCGGGAAGAACGATTTCTGCTGAAACCCGAGGAGGTTCCCGATCGCGACAAAGCGATTCGTTCCGGCGCCAGCCCCCTTGGCCATCTGGACGGCGCTCTTCGCGCCTGCTTCCTTCGCCATCAGGGAAGGCAAGCCAGGCAGCGCCAGCGTGGCGCCAATGGATTTCAGGAGAAAGCGGCGTCGGTCGAGCTTGGAGCGCATGGAATAACCTGGGTTGGGCCGTAAAAAGGCGAAGAAGAGGGGTTCGCCTTTTAACGAACCGCCTACGGATGGGAAGTCAAGACCGGGGGCGGTACGCTTTCACGGGAGCATCCCGAGGCAAACCCACCGCCACAGGGCAGGCACCTTGGAAAAAGGTCAACTGTCTCGGCGCAGTTCGTACGCATGCTCAACCGGCTTCCGGGCGTCCCATGCTTTCTTCTCCAGGTCCTGCACCATGGCTTGCACCTCGCCGCGATCTTCCCATTCCGCGAGATAAGTGGGAACCTGGTTCAAGTAGTAGCCTTCCTTTCCTTCGTTCTCTTTCAGAAAGGCCCTGACGGCGTCCAGATTATCCGCATCGATCTTCTGGTGCCCCAGAAACCACCGGACGCAAGCGTAGCCACGCAGCCGGACTTCGGCGGAGCGGCGCTTTTCGTTAATCTTCGCCACCTCTGCAGCCTGTTTGGCCTGCGGCGTGGCCGGGTTCATCGCGAGATTGATGCCTTCCGCCCACTCGGCGGCGGTATGGCGGGCGACTTCCTCGCCGTCGATCTTGAGAACGTAGGCGCCTTCGCCCAAGCCGGTGACCCGCAGGATTTCCTGGTTCAGTTCTTTTTCCAATGGAACAAATTCCAGGAGCGGCGCCGCCTCAGGGTTGATGGGCCAGGGCAGCGCGTTTTCCGCCACGGTAAAACTCCACCCGTCCGGCCCGCCTTTCCCCCCGCTGACGGTGGCGTTTTTCGTCTCCGTGGCTTTTCCGGACCCGGCATCGAAGGTGACTTTCGAAACGAGGGCCGGAGCCTGCTGCTCGTTGAGAAACAGCCGGGCCATCAGCAGGTTGCCGGGCAGGCCGGGATGGACGCGGTCAGAGCCGATGATGGTGTAGGCGGGATCACTCTTCTGCCGCTCCAGATTGAAGGCCGTCATCGGTCCGTGCAGATCGAAAACGGTGGCGCCATGTTTTGCCGCCAGTTCGCGGCCAATCTGGCCGCACTTCGCCAAGGCGTCGTTGCAGCCGGGCTGATTCTCGCGCTCCATCACCGCTGTTTGATCGAAGGGCGAAGGCGTCATCACGATGAGTTTCGCGTCCGTCTCTGCGCGAAGCCGGCCCAGCAGGGTGTCCATGTTAGACCGGTAGCGCTCCAGCGCTCCGGCCTGGGACGCGAGCTGCTGCGCGGTGGGATTCGCCACGTAGTTGCTCCGCCCCACGTCGTTCATCCCCAGCATGATCACCACGGACGTGGGATGTTTCGAAATGACGTCCTCCTCCAGCCGGCCCAAGGCGCCGCCCGCGCTGTCCCCGGCGATCCCGGCATTGACGAAGTGAATCTTCCGCTCCGGAAACCGCGTCAGGTAGTAGTCGTAAATCATGCTGTGGTAGAGGCGGCCGTGCGTGATGCTGTCGCCGAGGAAGACGACGGTCTCTCCGTCCGCGAACGTTTCGGCGCGGGCGCTACCGGACCACAGAGAAACGACGGCCAGAAAGGCAGCGAGGAAGATAGGAGGGGTTGCTCTCATTTTCGGAATTTTGAGGATCACGCCAGTAGTCCGTCAATTTTGAAGTGAGGGGTGATTGTCGAGGATTTTTGGCCGGGGGCAAGGCGCGAGGAAGGAGGCTATGTGAATCATAACCGACTGAAGAGCAACGAAGGCCCCGGCCAAAAAGACCGTTCCGCGTCCATCAGCTAACGCCTTTCGTTTCAGACCAAGCATCTCTCACTTCAAAATTGACGGGCTACTAGGCCGGAAAGAGGGGCGGTCAAACCCGGTGCCTGAAGTTGACAGCGGGTAAGCGCCACGGAGAGTCTTAGGATACTAAAACCTCTATCCTCTTTCATGATCAAACGCCTCCTCGTCCTCGCCGGATTGCTCGTCACCACCTCCGCCCTGGCGGATTCCCCCAAACCGGCGGAGATCCCCGCCGATCCCATCGCCAAGAAGAAGGAGCTGCTTTTCTCCGATGACTTCGAGAGCGCTGAGCCTGACCAACGCTGGCACCGCGCCGTGGCCACCTTCACCTTCGAGGAAGGTGCGCTGAAGGGCACCCAGACCCGCGTGAAGGAGGAATTCGGAAAAGACGGGAAAGTCATCAAACCTCACTCGGCCGTTCACGGACTGGCGGTCCCGACGAAGGACAGCGTCATTGAAGTGAAGATGCGGTTCGATGGCTGCACCCTGATGGACGTGGAATTCGACGACCGCCAATACACCGGCTCTCACTACGGTCACCTCTGCCGGGCCCAGGTGATGCTCGACAAAGTGCGCATCCTTGATGAGCGCGACGGCACCCAGAATGAAGAGATCAAAGCCCTGCGCGAGGATCCCTCCAAAAAGGAGGAAGTCGCCAAGCGGATGGAGGGCAAGGTCGTCACCTTCCCGGTCTCGCTGGAGCAAAACAAGACCTACACCGTAGTCGTTGAGACTGTGGGAGATGCGATGCGGGTCTCCATCGACGGCAAACCCGTTGCCTACCACAAGTCTCCCGGCATTGGGCATCCGACGAAGTCCCAGATCGAAATCGGTGTGGCCGGCCAGAGTGGCTGGTTCGACGACCTCAAGGTCTGGAACGCCGAACCGGCGAACTAAGAATCGCCAAAGTCAGGCCGGAGGGTAATCTCTTTTCACGGCCCCCTGCCGCTATTTAACCCAATCCCCGCCAAACCTCCGCCATGCGCTCCATATTCCTGATCACGGCTGTATTTCTGACTGCCGGTCTGAACCACGTTTCCGCTTCCGACTGGACGATCGAAACCTTCGCCGGGACCGGCGAAAAAGGGCATGGCGGGGATGGAGGACCCGCGACTGCCGCGTTGCTGGACAATCCCTTCGGCGTGGTGCGCGGTCCGGACGGCGCCATCTGGTTCACCGAATACACCGGCCAAGTCGTCCGGCGAGTCGCGCCTGACGGCACCATTCAGACCATGGCAGGCACGGGCGAGACGGGCTACTCCGGTGACGGCGGCCCGGCGACGGAAGCCACCTTCAACCTGCCGCACGAGATCCGGTTCGACGCGGAGGGGAACTACTACCTCACCGACATGAAGAACCACGTAATCCGGAAGGTGGACGGAAAGACCGGCATCATCTCCACCTTCGCCGGAACGGGCGAAGCGGGCTACTCCGGCGATGGAGGGCCGGCGGATCGGGCCCAACTCCGCCAGCCGCACAGCCTGCAATTTGATTCGGAAGGCAATCTCTTCATCTGCGACATCGGCAACCATGTGATCCGCCGGGTCGATGCGAAGACCGGCATCATCAGCACCTTCGCCGGCACGGGGAAAGCGGGTCCAACACCGGACGGCTCGCCGATTTCCGGGACACCGCTGAAAGGCCCCCGGTCCATCGACTTTGACGCTAACGGCGACCTGTGGCTCTGCACCCGCGAGGGCAACCAAGTGTTCCGCTTCGACTTGAAAGCGGGCGTCATTCATCACATAGCGGGCACCGGGGAGAAGGGATTCGAAGGCCACGGCGGTCCCGCCAAAGAGGCCAAGCTCAGCGGCCCCAAAGGCATCGCCATCGACGCGGAGGGTAATGCCTGGCTCGCGGACACCGAGAGCCACAGCGTCCGGATGATCGATGCGAAAACCGGGACTCTCGAACTGATGGCGGGCACCGGGGAAAAAGGTGACGGCCCCGATGGCGATCCCTTGAAGTGTAAAATGGCGCGCCTGCACGGTATCTTTGTGGATACCGATGGCTCAATCTTCATCGGTGACAGCGAGGCCCATCGCGTGCGCGTGATGCGGCGGAAGTAGGGCCCGAGCTTTCCTACCTGTGGGCATGAGACTACAAGGCAAGACCGCGATCGTCACGGGCGCCGCGTCGGGAATCGGCAATGCCACGGTCCGGAAGTTTCTGGAGGAAGGCGCGAAAGTCTTCGCGACCGATGTGAACGGAGCGGCCTTGGAGGAAATGGTCCGGGAATTTCCCTCCCTAGAGTCACTACCCGGAGACATCAGCCGCACGGAAAATGTGGAAGCGATTGTCAGAGCAGCGGTGGAGAAATGGGGGCGGCTGGACATCCTGGTTAACTCAGCGGGCATCACGGCCCGCAATGTGGGCCCTGACGCGAGCCTGGAGGAACGCTGGGACAAGGTCATGGAGGTAAACGTGAAAGGCTCCATGCTCATGGCTCACGCGGCGGTTCAAGCGATGCGGAAGTCGGGTGGCGGCGTGATCGTCAATCTGAGTTCGGTGATGGGTTTCACAGGATACCCGACTGCTTTAGCCTTTTCGGATGGCTTCAATCCCTACCCGAGCAGCAAGGGCGCGATCTGCCAGTTGACCCGCGACATGGGCGTGCGATTCGCCGCCGAAGGCATCCGCGTCAACGCGGTGGCGCCCGGCTTTGTCCATACCTCGCTCACGGCAAACGTCACCCAAAACCCGGAGATCCTGGCAACACTCAATGGCCTGCACCCCGCCGGCCGCATGGGAACGGCGGAGGAAGTGGCCAACGTCATCGCCTTCCTGGCCTCGGACGAGGCCTCCTTCGTGAACGGCGCGGTGTGGATGGTGGACGGCGGTTACTCGGCGCAGTAGGCGGCTGGCTACCACACTGAAACGAAAACGAGAGCGCATTACATAGCCTGTATCTTAAGATTCGCTATTGCCCCTCTCCGGAGTCCATGAGCGGGCCGCTGGTCATCAGGTAGGCGACCAGGTCCTTGACCTTGTCTTCGCCAAGGGCTTTGAGCAGCCCCTCGGGCATCATGGACACGGGCAGGGTCTCCCGGTTGGCGATCTCGTCAACGTTCAGCGTAATCTTCTCCGCCGCCGCCTGGACAGTGACCGTCTTCTGGTTCTGCTCCGGTACCACGCCGGAAACGACCCGGCCATCTTTCAGGGTGAATACGGTCAGTTGATAGTCGGCAGGAATCACTTCGCTCGGATTGACGATGTTCCCTAGCAGGTAATCCAGATTGTGCCGGTCGCTGCCGGTCAGTTCGGGTCCAATGGCGCCACCCTCGCCATAGAGGCGGTGACAAGCGCCGCAGACTTGGGAAAAGGTCGCCTTTCCGTGTGCCGGATCCGCGGCGGCGACGGTCTCGGGAGTGAGCAGGGCCTTCCACTCCGCGATCTCTTTGAGTTTGGCTTCGGGCGTGACCTGGATTTCTCCCCACAGGGTGCCAAGCCGCTGGGACAGGGTCTCGTCATTGAAGTTGGCGATCTGCCGGGCCTGCAACGGGGAGATGGCGTGGCGCGGAATTTTGCCTGCTTCCAGAGCGTCGAGCAGGGCCGAGGCATAGGAGGCGCGAGACACCAGGGTGTCGATGATGACGCTCTGCTCGCCGGGGCGGCGTTGCCACTGATTGATAAGCAGCGGCGGAATACCCTTATCGTCATAGGCGGCGAGCGCTTGGAAGGCCTGGTAACCCACGACCTTGTCTTTGGTCCACTCCTTCAGCATCGGCAACAGCGCCTCGTCCGTTTGACGAGCGAGATTGGACAGCGCGGACCGGCGCGCGCCGGCGTCCGCCTCCTCGTTCTCCACGATGGCCAGCAATTCGTCCCGCGCGCGGCCATCGCCAAAAAGAACGGAGAGGCTCTGCACGGTCTTGGCGGTTTCCTCCGAGGCATGGGCCGACAGGCTTTTGGAAAACGATTCCCAAGCCGCCGGAGCAGGCGCTTTGCCGAGCCCCTCGAACGCCGCCGCCATGCCGCCGAGCACTGCCAACCGGATGTCTTCGCCGCTTTTCTCCGCCGTGGAGAGCAGGCTGTTCACCACGCCGGGATTGGATTCCAGATCTTCGCAAAGGCGCCGCGAAATGAGGCGCGTGACGGTGGGCAGCTTGGACTGGATCGCGAGATCGATCGCTTTCCCGGGAAACTCCGGCACCGCGTCCGACACCCCATACCAGATCATGAGGGACTGCTGCCGGTCGTCACGGTCGCCTTCGAATTGGGTGAGGATCCCGGCCAGGAGAAAGCGATCCTCGTCCGGCAGGCGTTGCAAGGCGGCGGCCAGTTCCAGACGCACCAGACCGGGAGGATAGGTTTGGGCGATTTTCAGGAGCGTTTCCAGCGTGGCCGGATCGTCCGGACGATCCTCGCTGAGCCAGCGAACGGCCATGGCCTGTTTCGCCTCGTCACCGGAGTTCAGGAGGGCGGCGACGTCCTCGCTTCCGAAGTCCGCATTCGCCCGGTTCGTCAGCCAGGTAGGCAGCGGCACCGTGGGTTTGCCGGCCTCCGGCCCATCGTAAATGATGTGGTAAATCCGGCCGCTGGTGCGGTGAATGCCGTCGCTGTCGTGGCATTCGCCAGTGTCGGACCAGTCATTCATCCAGACCTGCCCATCCGGACCACAAACCAAATCGAGCGCGCGGAACCACGGGTCTTCCATCATGAGAAAATCTTTCCCGTGGTGCGCCACGTAGCCCACGCCTTCCCGTTCGAGAATGTCCATGTTCACCCGGCGCCCATGCAGGTTACAGGTGAAGAGTTTTCCCTGATATTCTTTCGGCCAGACCCCACCGTTGTAGATAAGGCAGCCGATGTGGGCGTGCCCGCCGCCGAGTTCCAAGGTCGAGCTGGTGACGCCCTGGCGAATGTCGCTCCACTTTTCCGCCCCGGTGTCCCAATGGTAGTGATCGGCGGTGTGGGTAACGATCTCGTAGGCGTGCGGGTTCAGGTGCGCGCCGTACATGCGCCGGTAGTAGGCGCCCGGAATCGCGTGCCAGAGGTGGCCGATGACGGTGTTGGTGTAAAAGAGCTGCCCGTTGCGGTCCCAGTCCGTTCCCCAGGGATTGGTGCCTCCGTGGCAGAAGACTTCGAATTTCCTCGTTCCAGGATGAAAACGCCAGATGGCGCAGTTCAGTTCCACGCGCTGGTCTTTGGGACTGCCCGGCGTACCCACCACGGACGTGGCCATGATGCCGTGCCGGCCGTAGAGCCAGCCGTCCGGCCCCCACTTCAAGCCATTGACGACGGTGTGGCCGATGTTCTCCGCGTTGAACCCGTCCAGCATCACCACCGGTTCGCCATCGGGAACCAGGTCTCCGTCGGCATCGGGAATGAACAGCAGGTTCGGAGCGCAGAGCGCCCAGACCCCACCCTCGCCCGGCAACACGCTGGTGAGGCGGGTCAACTGATCCGTAAACACCGTGCGCTTGTCCGCCCTGCCGTCGCCATCGGTGTCTTCGAGGATGAGAATGCGGTCCCGCAGTTCGTCATTCCAGCGGACGGGCTGCTCGGCGTAGGTGTAGCACTCCGCCACCCAGAGACGGCCGGCTTGGTCGAAGTTGATGGAAATGGGCTGCTGGACGTCCGGCTCGGCGGCGAACACTTCCAGATGAAAGCCCGGAGGCAGCTTCGCCGTTCTCGCCGCTTCCTCGGCGGACATCGGCGGCGCGGCTTCCTTCTCGGTGTTGAAGGGAACGGGAAAATCTCCCGCCTGAACCTCCCAGGCTGAACCCAGGAGAAGCGAGACGAACAGAGGGTATTTGAGAATTTTTTTCATCGGGGGACCATCAAAGCGTCGAAAGATAAGCATTCAGAAGCGCATCGCTCACCCGAATGCAGGTGACGAACCTAGACACTGAACTCCCCTAAATCTAGTTGGGAACCACCCATATACGAAGGTTACCGCAACCAGTCGCGCGGCGAACGAATGAAAACTTGAGATCCTCGGAAGGCTACGCGAGGCCTAAAACGGTCCGAAATCTTGAGGACCTGAATAACCACGAAGAGAGTCCGAACGCCTCTCCGGCGTATCGGACCATTGCTTCAAGGCTTATCTGAACCGGAGCCGGACTTGAATCAATCGACTACTTTTGGGCGAGGGAATCGCCTCTCCGTTTCCCCCTCCCCAAGTGGCAGCGCGCCGGCGGGATGAAGAACGCCGACGCGCTTCGGGACTTTGAGATCGGGCTGGCAACCGGCTGGCATCGCTCCCCCGACGGGTAGCGGCCTTCCGGCTGGCTCAGCTCAGTGGTCATTCTTGACTTCCGGCCGTTCCGTCTTCGTTATCCCCACGATAAGCCTCGGGGGAAATTTCAGGCGTGGGCTCACCGTCCGCGCCTGATTCCGGTCCGAGTGCTCCGAAGACGGGCTCGACCACGTCAGGAATTTCCACGACGCTCTCAAACCCGGGTGCCACAGGAGAGACTACCTGGTCGGTAGCCACTGTAGATTTTTCAAAGATCTGGAAACTGTTGTAGATGGTGTTGGCGGCTTCATCTGAATAGTCAAAAGCATAGCTCCATTCACTGAGTTCGCCCCACCCCGTGGTGGTGCCGTCGCCGAAGACATCCAGGTTGTCCCCTGGCTGTTCGGCGAAGAGATAGTCGTCCGACGGCTGCATCGAGACAGGAAGAAACACAATATTTTCTTCTGACGAACCTGTGCCGCCTGAGTCGCTGCCGCCCGTATCCGGCGTTTGACTGCCATCATTTGCCAAGCCTTCTCCACCGGCCTGCCCCGTACCGTCTCCGGCTCCGGTATCTGAGCTACTGTCCGTACCTCCACTGGCATCGCCAGAGCCGCCGGTTCCTCCGCTGCTTCCGCCACTGCCGGTGGAGCCGGAACCTCCACTCCCCGGAGGTGTTGCGGAAGCTCCGGTGATGGCGTCGTAGTAGAGGCTGTAGTTGCCCAGCGCGGTGGAGTAGTTGGCCGTGTCTTCCGTGACCGCTACCACCTGGAGATTCTCCCGCCAGCGGGCGTCCACCGTGCCGCTGCCCAGGTCCACCAGATCCGCGAGGTTGCCATGTTCGCCAGGCGTGGAGACCACGTTGCCCAGGCTGTCCACCGTGTGGAAGATGTACTCATCCGCCCGCTGCGCCGCGCCCGCGGCTTCCGCGCCGGTGAAGGCCGTGCCGTTCAGTTGCGTTCCAACGGCCATCAGGTTGGTCCCCCGGTCCGGCAGGTAGAAGCGTAGCTCGCCGCCCGGCATGCTGGCGAATACGGCGTCCGCGTCCGTTGTCAGTGTTCCAGTGCCGCCGTGCTCCACATCGTCCCGGCTCACTGCTACATAAGTATCTCCATCCGTGACCGCCGCCACGCCGATGTCCGGGTCCACATGCCCCACCAGGCCGCCGGTGGAGGTAAAGTGTTGTCCGGCGGAGACCTGAATGTCCCCGCTGGCGAAGCCGCTGCCGCCCCCGCCCGTGGTATGGTAGAAATCTCCGTGGCCGATCTTGGCATAGGCGTCCCGGCCCGTGCCGCGCGTGAGTATCACTTCATTGCCGCCATGCACCAGCACGTTGCCGCTCTTGGTGCCGTCCGCGCCCCCGCCGCCATGGCCGATCTGGGCGTAGTTCAGCGCCCCGGCGCCGCCTTCCAGGTTCACGTCATTCCCAGCGGTCACCACCACGTGGCTGCCAAAGACCGCGCTGCTGCCCAGCCCCCCATGACCGATCTGAGCATACGCGTCATTATTTAGCAGGCTGGAGCCGCCCCACAGGTTGATGTCATTCCCCGCCGTAACGCTCAGCGTTTCAATCACGGTCGTGGAGGGATCGTTATCCTCCGGGAGACCCAGCGTCAGATTGCCGCTGTCCATCCCGCCGTGCCCGATCTGAGCAAAGCTGTTGGACGCGTCTCCGCCGTTCAGATTAACATCCTGGGAAACGTCCACCGTGATGTTCCCGGTCTTGTCCCCCGGGCCGCTCCGGTAGCCCCCGTGGCCGATCAATGCGTACGACTGGTTCTGGTCCGTGCCGCCGGTCAGATCCAGCGAACCGTTTAAGACCGTGACCGTGATGTCTCCCATGGCGGGGTCGAACTCGCTCTCCGGCTCGCCATGGCCGATGTGCGCGGGTGTGTTGTCATCCGTGCCGCCTTCCAGCCGCACGCCCGTGCCGCCGGTGACGGAAACCGCGCCGCTCAGGTCTCCACTGGCGTCCGTGCCGCCATGCCCCACCTGGGCAAAGGCATCTCCGGCGGACCCGCCCAGGATGGCGACCTCGCCATCGGTTTCGATGGAGACCGCGCCGGTCTTCTCACCGCCGCTGTCCGTGCCGCCGTGGCCCACCAGGGCGGTGGCGCCATCGCTGTCCCCGGCTTGCACGGTCACGTTTCCGCTGGCGGTGATGGAGATGTCTCCTTCCTTGTCGCCATTGGAATCCGCGCCGCCGTGGCCGATCTGCGCGGTATTGTTCTCCGCCTGACCGCCCTGGATCAGAATATTGTCCGCCGCGCCAATCGTAATGCCGCCAATCATGTCGCCCGGGGTACCACCCTCGCCCCCGTGGCCGATCCTGGCATACACATCGTTTACGCCGGGACTCGTGCTGCCCAGAATCTGGATGTCTCCCCCACCTCCGGCTGCCATGCCGGTATCCGGGTTGTAGTTGATGAAGATGTCCCCGCTCAGGTCGCCGTCCACATCATAGCCGCCGTGCCCGATCTGGGCGTAAGCGGTTTCCAGGCTACCTCCCTGCATGGTCAGGGCATCCACGTTCACGACAATGCGGCCGTCCACCGCGCCCTGGTTACCGCTGTTGTCATACCCTCCGTGGCCGATGAGGGCGAAGTTCGGATCGTCGGAACCTCCCGCGATGGTGCCCGTGCCGGGAGTCAGGGTCAGGGTGCCGTTCAGCGCTTCCACCCAGATGTCGCCCAGGCCATTGGAGTTCACGTTCGTGCCACCGTTTCCGATCATGACAAAGGCGTCGTCATTGGTCGAATCGCTGGCCAACAGGTCAATGTTTCCATTGTCAGAGATCACGGAAATATCCGCCTCCAGGGTCCGGCCGCCACCCAGGCCCACGCCGCCGTTGCCGATCATCACGTAGCCGTTGTTCGTGTCGCCAGCTTCCAGGCGGATGTCCGACCCGGCCTTAACGTTAATGCTGTCTCCTGAGGCGCCGTGGCTGCCGTTGGCGGACACCCCGCCGTTGCCGATCTGAGCATAGGCGTTCGTGTCCGTGCCGCCGGTCATCGTCAGCGTGCCGGCCGCCGCTTCCACGGAGATCGAGCCCGAGTGGTCGCCGTCCGCGTCCTGGCCGCCGTTGCCGATCTGGACAAAGTTGTTCCCCTTGGTGTTCCCGGCCGTCATGGTGATGCTGCCGCCCGCCGTCACGTCCAGGTCGCCACTGTGGTTACCGTCCGCGTTCTGGCCGCCGTTCCCGATCATCGCCAGCGTGCGGTCCGCGTCCCCGGCTTCCAGGGTAATGTCGCCGCCCACGTCGATCAGGATATTTCCGCTGTGGTTCCCGCTCACGCCGTGGCCGCCGTTCCCGACCATGGCCAGGTGATCGTCGTCATTCACGCCCGTGTCCGAGCCGCCCACGATGTTAAGACCGCCGCTGGTGCTGCGGATGGTGATGTTGCCCGCCTGGTCGCGCGGCGTGCCGCTGTCGTCCACT
This sequence comes from Verrucomicrobiia bacterium, assembly GCA_030427505.1. Classification (GTDB taxonomy): domain Bacteria; phylum Verrucomicrobiota; class Verrucomicrobiia; order Verrucomicrobiales; family DEV007; genus JAUICH01. The sequence continues at coordinate 257,182 of JAUICH010000005.1, read as the reverse complement.
TCATCGCCGCCATTGCCCACCTGGGCATAGGCGCGGGAAGCAAGGCCCGCCAGGATCTGGACGTGCCCCTCCGCCTGGATCGTAATGTCGCCGTCGGCCCCGTCCGCGTCGCTGGCGCCTTCCGCGTCCGTCGTGCCGTGGCTGCCGTTGGACTCGCGGCCGCCGCTGCCGATCTGGGCATAGGTCTCCGCGCTGTCCCCGCCCTGCAGAACCACGCTGTTGCCGCTGCCGTCCACGTCCATGGCGGTGACGGAGATGTCTCCGCCGTGGTTGCCATTCGCGCCCCGGCCGCCACTGCCGATCTGGGCAAAAGCCTGCGGCGCGATATTGTCGTCGCCATTGCCCACCGGGCTGCCCCTCAGGCTCACCGTGCCGGCGGTAATGGTGATCTGCGAGCGGTGCCCCTGGGTCAGGTCCGAGTTGTCGTCCACGTTCGCGGAGTGACCGCCCATGCCGATCATGGCGTACGCCTCGTTGTCGCGTCCGCCCAGCAGGCTGAGGTCACCCGTCATGTCAATACCGATCGCGCCGCGGTGCCCAATTCCCCCGCCGGCTTCGCCGCCGCCGTGGCCCAAATGGGCATAGCTGTCCTGGCCACCGTCGCCACCGGCCTGAAAGGTCATGTCCGCGTCGCCAGCCAGGACCGTGATCTGGTCATCCGCGTCACCGCCAAAGGCGCCGTCTCCGTCCAGGTTGATAATGTCGTCAAAGTCTCCGCCAATCCCGGCGGTCACCGTGATGTCGCCCCGGTGCCCGAACTCCAGGCCGCCCGCGGTGTAGCCGCCGTGCCCGAGCTGAGCATAGGTGTCATTGTTAGTGGAAGGGCTGGCGACAAAGGAGATATCCCCCGACGTGCGCACCAGGATGTCGCCATCCACGAGATCACCGCTGCCGTCGCCGCCGGTGTCCACCCAACCGTGATCGCTGTCATTGTTATGACCGCCATGACCCAACTGCACGTAGGCTTCGTTTCCATCTCCCGCGTGGAAGGTCAGCCCCCCATCCGTGGAGGCCACCCGGATCGCCCCGCTGTTACCCACGTTCACCGTGTTGTCATCCTGACCGTGCCCGCCATGGCCTAGTTGGGCATAGCTGCGATTGCCGGTACCTCCGCTAAACTGAATGTCCGCCTGTGAAACCACGGAGATGTCGCTTTCCGCAATCACGCCCTGAGAGCCCCGGCCGCCGTGGCCGAGCTGCGCGTAGTTGTCGTCTTCCTCGCCTCCCAGAAATTCAAACAGGGAACCGCGTCCGTATATTTCAATGTCGCCCCAGTGGTCCCCGTCGGCATCGTAGCCGCCGTGGCCGAGTTGAGCGTAGGCTTGGTTGTCCGTGGTGTCCTTGGCGACGGTGCCCGCTTCAAACAGGAAGTCGCCCAGGGTTTGATAGACTTTGATGTCGCCCTGATGTTCGCCTTGGTTGGCGTAGCCGCCGTTGCCCAACTGGGCATAGGCCGCCTGGCCGCCCCCAGCTTCAAAGATCAGGTTCCGCTCCACGTCTACCATGACGTCGCCCACCGCGCCGATGGACGCTTCATCGTTGTTCCCCTGGTCGGCGTTGTAGCCGCCATTGCCCAGCTGGGCAAAAGCCAGCCCGGCCCCCAGAGCGTGGTCGATCTGGTAGTCGAGCGTCACTCCTTTTTTGCCTGTCGGATTGATCACTTCCGTCAGCACAATCAGGCCTCGGGCATAGTCGATGGTTCCCACGTTCCCGATAGCGGAATGCACCAGGTTCCCCGCGCCGTCGTCGGTCACGGTCTCTCCATCCGGGAGGCTTAGCATAAAGGAATTCGCTTCGATTCCCAGGTTGTCTCCCGGTTGCCCGGCATCCTGCTCCAGCTGATTCATGCCGCCGCGCGTGTTGTTGAAATACGCGGAAATCCCCGGCACGCTCATCGCGGGTCCGCTGGCGGCCAGCAGGTCCACGGCTTCGTTCACATTGTTCGTACCGCTGTTTTCGGTGCGGTGGGAGGGATTGCTGTTGCTGCCCGTGTCGTAGGTGATTTCGGTACCCGCGCCCGTGGGATCGATCACCACGTCAAAACGCACATGCCCCGTGCTGTAGTTCACCTTGCCCACAATCGCGTCCGCCCCCAGACCCAGCGCGTCGCCCGGATCGATCAGGTTCCCGTCGCCGTCATCGACGAACTCGTTGGCCGTGCCGTCCGGGTCCACCGTAATCACCAGAGTGCCGTCGTGCACGCCATTGTAGCGAAGCGGCGCCCAACCCATTTCCCAAGACGTGTAGTCCAGTTCGCGGGAGCGCTCTCCCGAGATCTGGTAGCCTTGGTCCACTCCAATACCCGCGGAAAATAGCAAGTCGCGGCCAGCTCCAATATTAATGTTGGCCCGCTGGTCGCCCCGGCTTTGGAAGCCGCCATTCCCCAGCATGGCCCAGTCCCGGCGGCCGTCGCCTCCCGTAAAGACAATGTCCTGGCCGGAGGTAACCGAGATCGTGTCCTGCCCGGCGGGATTATTCTCGCCCATGTCCCCGGCGCTGGAGTCGCCCCCGTGTCCCAGGTGGGCGAAGTTTCGCTTGTCCGTACTGTTTTCGTGGGTGCGTTCGCCTGCGGTAAAGCGGACATCGCCCGCGGCGTCCACGGTAATGTCGCCCCAGTGCGATCCGTTGGTGCCATACCCGCCGTGGCCTAACTGCGCGTAGCCCAGGATGCCGTAACCGTCACCCAGACCGCTCGCGGTATGATCGCCACCGCTAAAGGAAATACTTCCAGCGGTGCTGGTTACCTGGATGTCGCCATGGTGGCCGAATTCGTCGAAGGGATCGTTCCCCTGGTTTTGAATATCCGCGTCGTAACCCCCGTGCCCCAACTGGGTGTAGAGGCGTCCGTCATTATAGTCGATGAAGTTCGACCGCATGGTACCCGCGGTAAAGGTTATGTCGCCCGCTGTTTCCACGATAATGTCGCCAGTCAGACCCGCGCGGCCATCAATGCCGTTTTCCAGCGCCGAACGCGCGTAGGTGCCCCCGTGACCCAGGAGGGAATAGGCGTCCGCGGTTTCGCCCGAGGTAAACACCAGGCCCTGGCCTGAAGCGCCGCCGCCGATCTGGCCGGGCGCCACGCTCGCCTCGCCACTGCCGGCGGACACATGGATGTCCCCCTGGTGCTGTCCGTCCGCGTCGCGCCCGCCGTGACCCAGCTGCGCATACAACTGATCGTCATAGTAAGACGCGCCCCGGCCGGAGAGAAATTCGATGATGCCGTTCGCGCCCACCTCGATCAGGCCGCTGTCGTCCACCGCCGGATCGCCCCCGTGCTGGCCCTGCGCGGCGTCACCGCCGTGACCCAGCTGCGCGTAGTTCCGGTCAAAAGCGCCCCCGTGAAAACGGATGTCGCCGTTCGCCGTCACGCCATCCGCCGAAACGCGGATGGCGCCACTGTGTCCGGGAGAGTTCCGGCCGCCGGCGTTGGAGCCAATGCCGCCGTGGCCCAACTGCACAAAGGCATCGTCGGAATTGCCTTCCGTATATTCGTAGTGCGCCACCACTTCATCGCCCGCAGCGTTCACGGCCTCGTTGAAGCGGACCCGGCCCTGGCCGTAGTTCACGTTGCCCACCACCTGGCCGGCGGAGTTGCGCAACTGCCCGTTCCCCACGGAGTCCCGATACACGGCCCGGCCCGCGCCGCTGTCGTCGCCATCCACCACGATGGTCACGGACCCTGGCACCAGCGCCCCATGACCCAGGAAAGCGTCGCTGGCCCGGAGCGCGGAGTCGATCTCGATGGTGCTTTCCGCGCTCACCGAACCGCCCGCGTGGTCGAAGTCCACTTCAATTTCGTCCGCGTTGTCATCCGTCTGCACCCGGTCGTTGATCGTCACCAGGCCGGTCGCGTAGTCGATGGAACCGACCACGTTCCCATTTTTCACCAGCTCGCCCGTGCCGCCGCCCAAGTCATTGTCCGTGACATCATTGCCGCCATTCACGTCAATCACCAGCGTGCCCGGCGTGATGTCCGTCTGGCTTAGCTGAAAGGTCCGCGTCCGCTGGGACGCCTCAAAGAGCATCGTCTCCCCGTGGCCGTCCAGGGCATTGCCCGTGAAGTCCATGACCTCTTGAAGCTCCGTGCCCGTGGAGGGCCCGATGAAATGAAGGTTTCCGCCGGCGTGGACGGCAATGTCGCCGGTGTGATCGCCGTCCCAGTCATAACCGCCGTGGCCGATCATGGCAAAGGTCTGCTGGCCCTGCCCGGCAAACACGGTTTCGTAGCCCACGTAGGAACGCTGGGCTTCGGGCGCGCCGCCATTTCTCGCGTCAAAGACAATGCTGCCGCCGGCCGTGACCGTGATGTCGCCGCCGAGGTTCGCGTCGGAGCCATTTTCCCAACCGCCGTGGCCGATGTGCGCGAAGTCCCGGTAATTGTCCCCCGTGGTGAAGGTGATGTCCCCGCCTTGCGCTGTGACGTCGATGGAGTTGTCCGCCACCGCGTTCGCGCCATTGCTGCCGCCGTGACCGATCTGGACATACTTCACCGAGGTGTCCCAGATCCGCGACCGGATGCGGGCATCCGGATGGCCGCCCGCGATGCGCGCCGCTTCATTGTCGTACCAGTTCTGGTAGTCGCCCGCCAGGTGGTAAGCATCGCTCGGCCCGGATAGCCGCGAGGTAAAGGCAATGCCGTCGAGAGCCGTCACCGCGATGGGCGAAGCGCCCGCCACGGGCACGTCGCCATTGGAATTCGATCCCCCGTGGCCGATCTGCGCGAAGCCGTGCTGCATCCGCCCGGAGTTGAAAATGATGGAGCCCTCTGGCGCTCCGGCGCCCTGTCCCGCCAGCACGGTGATGGAACCCTCGTAGTCGCCGTCCACGTTGTAGCCGCCGTTCCCGATCATGGCGTGGTTGTAACCAAAGCCCCAATCCCGCTGGGAACGCTTCTCCTCACCGCCGGTAAAGAGGATGCTGCCCTGGTCCGCCTCCACCAAGATGTTTCCGGTGAAACCTTCGGCGCCACCCGTGTTTGCCCGGTGGTTGTAGCCGCCGTTTCCGATTTGCGCATAGGCGCCCTGACTGTTGCCCGCGTGAAACTCGATGCCGACTTCGCCCTCCGTGTCATGCGTGAATGTGCCGCCCGCATACACGGTGATGTTCCCGGTCAGCGAATTGTCCGGCACGTCAAAGTTCCCACTGGTGGGCGGTTGCGAATACGCGCCCCCATGGCCGATCTGCACGGGGCTATACAAACTGCTCACGTCCGCTCCGCTTCCGGAGGGCAATGGTGTGTTTTCGTCCAGCAAAGTTCCCGTGTTCAGGTCTCCCGTGACTGGCAACTGATTGAACCCGATCGCCCGGACCGCGCCGTTCTCCGCCCGCACCACGATCTCGCCACTGTTCCGCTGGTCCTGAATGTTCCGGCGGTTCCCCTCAGAATGGGAACCGTGCCCGATCTGCGCGAAACGCGAAGAGCCGCGCCCGCCCCTCAGTTCGATGCCCACGCCCGTGCCGCCACGGGTGCCTTCGGCGATAACCGTGATGTCGCCATGGTAGCTGCCATGGTTTTCATCCCCACCGTGCCCGATCTTCGCATACATGCCCGTGCTCCCGTCGGCGGAGATGGTGTCGTTGCCGTCATTGATCGTGCTCGGCGCGGCGATGATGGTGATCTCTTCGCCCGCGTGCACCGAAATAGCGCCATCCACGATGGACTGGGTGCCGCTCAACGGATCGGCCTCGAACTCCGTCCGCCATGTGGTGCTGAAGAACTGGCGATTGTTGTCGCCCGGATTCATATCGAAACCGTCCCTTGTCGTTTTCACCTCGTTGGCGCCGCCCTGCGGTTCCACCCCGGCGCGCGCGGAACCGCCGTGACCGATCTGGACATAACCGAAGTTGGCGGAGCTACTGCGCATCTCCAAGCGTCCTGACAAAGCCACCTCAATATTCCCGGTCGCGCCGCTGCCGGCCCCATCAAACTCACCCGGCGCGATCAGGTCCTGGCGAGAGCCACCCAGGTCGTTCAAGTAGTCCTTCCCGCGGACATTCAACGAAGCATCGCCCCACCACTCATTTTCGTCTCCGCCGGTATAGCCATCGCCCAGGCCAAACTCGTACCCGGTGTCGTGAAAGCCCAGTTGCGCCCAGCGTTCGGCCCCATTGTTGCTCGCCTTCATGAGCAGGTCGTGCGCCGCCAGATTTGTATCGCCAAAGCGGCTGCCCACTTCCACCCGGCGGACGGATCCGGCGTTCCGTCCGATGCCCACGGAGCCGCCGTTCTTTCCAGCCGCGTCGTTTCCAGTGCCCACTACGTCGTTCATCGTCGCGAGGATCGCGTCCATATCAAAAACAGAAGCCGCGTCCAGCGTATCGCCGTCGCTGATGGAGAGGCTGTTCAGTCCCGTCGAGCCGTCCCAGCCGGCCACGACATTTATTCCCCCCGTCCCCGCGCTCCTGACATGATCGTCAAACTGGATGTCTCCCGTCGCCAGCAGGGTCAGCGTGCCGGGATCGGTCGTATCATCTTCCCGGTACCATTCCACGCGGTCCAACACATCCAGATCTCCCGAGTCACCCGGCGGGCCAAAGCTCGTGGAAACGATCACGTCGTTTCCCTGATCCAGCAGCGCGGACAGGTTCTCGTTGTTAATATTGAAGGGATCGCCCGTGGGATCGTCTCCACCGCTGGAGATGGTGCCATTGGTCGGGTCCAGCAGCACCAAGCCGGCCGGACCATCGGACGCCAACGTGGAAACGGTTCCATCAAACCCGAGGCGCTGCTTTCCGGACACCTCCACCAGTCCGCCTCCGTTGATTCCCTGCGCGCTGATGTCGCCCTGGAAAAGCGTGTCTCCGTCTGACCACACCACGACCACGCCTCCTTTGCCACTGCCCGCGGCATCCGCGCGGATCCGGGCGCCGGCCTCCACCGTCGTGCTCTGGGAATTCCTGATTTCAGAATCTTTGCCCTGGAATCCACCGCCGATAGCGACGGTGCCGCCTCCGGTTTCCCCGCTGGCGTCAATGACAGCGGAACTGCCCACGGTCACTTCATTCCCTTCCACGATCACCTGACCGCCATTTCCCCCTCCGCCCACGGCATCGAGCGTGCCGGTGACCTCCGTGGACCCATTCGGACCACTGTCCAGATTGATACGGCCTCCGGTGCCATTGACACCCCGCGCCATGACGATACCCGCCGCAATGAGCTGCCCGTCCGCAGTAATGTAGGCCCCTCCTCCATTCTGGCCGCCGCTCACGTTTATCGTGCTGGTGGAGCTGGCGGTCACGTCGTGACCTTTCACGTGAACTTCGCCACCATCCGCTTCGTCACTGGTGGCGGAGACCTCTCCGCCCACGGTCACCACGCCGGCATCCCCGCCGCTGATGGTCACCTGGCCGCCGGCTCCCGTCAGCCCGTTTGCGCTGACACTGGAGCCCGGCGCGATGTCCACGCTGAGAGCTTCCGCTTCACCCGGGACGTTAGAGAACGGATTCGCGCCGATTTGCACCGTTCCTCCCGTGCCGCCATTGGCACTGATGACCGCCCCTCCGGGAACATAGATCTCTTCGCCCAGGATCGTGACGCTGCCGCCGGTTCCGCCGCCAATGGCCTCGGCCAGGATCTGGCCACCCGCGTTCACCAAGCCGCCCGCGCCGCCGTCGATGACGATGCGGCCCCCGTCTCCATTGGGCAATGTCGCTTCGATTATGCCGGTATTGTCGATTCGGCCTCCTTCCGCCACCAGAAAGACCGACCCTCCTGACCGGGTGACACCCGTCGCCCGGATGGTTCCGCCATTATTGATCGCCAGGGCATACATATTGCCATGCGCCTTCAATTCCACTGAGGCTCCCTGAATGATGCCCGTATTCGAGATCCCGGTGCCGCTGCCCACGCCGCCAGGGGTGGGCCGCACAAAGACCTGCTCTCCATTTGCGTCCGGCTCCGCCGCGAGCAAGACGTCGCTCCCGGCCGCCAGCCCCACCCTTCCATTGGAAGCACTGATGGACCCCGCGTTCACGACGTGTTTGCCGATCAGAAATACATCTCCGCCCACGGCATTGATGCGCCCATAGTTCTCCACGCCAGCCTCGGAAGGACCGGAGAAGTTCAGATCTCCACCCGCCAGAAACTCCGCGTCGGAGACATTCAGGGTGGACGCCACGAAACCGTTTGTATCCACCGACCCAGCCGGGCCCACGACGACGCCATTGGGATTCACCAGCAGAATCTTGCCATTGGCCCGCAACGCACCGTGGATGGCGCTCGGATTTCCCGTCACTACCCGGTTCAGGGCGGCGGACTCGGGACCGGGTTGTTGAAATTGGGTGAGTTCACCCGGTGAAATCGAAAAACTCTCCCAATTGATGATGGCTTTGTCAGAGCCTTGAAAGATGGAGAGGTGCCCTCCCAGGTCTTCACCGAATTCGGCCGCGCCATGGACGACCACGCCGCCAGCCGGATTGGCGACAATTACGGAGGGAGAGGGAAAAAAGACCAGACTCGGGATCAGCAGAAGGAGTGCGGCGGTCTTAAAGGCCGGCTCGCTGCGCAATGCGCTCAGCAGAGAAAAATTCACAATACTTTAGGGGGTTTCAGGGGTTCTTTCGTGGGGATGCGTCATCGAGCGGCTGCCGATCCAAATCGAGGTCGAATCGGTGGCGTGCCCTGAGACGCCAAGAGGGTTAATGGTGAGTCGAACGTGTCCTGAACTTTGATCGTTCGTACACGAATGATTCGTATTGAAAAGATTCGTACAGAAAATGTCAAGGGTAATCCTGATTGCCTGAAATTCCCAATTCACGCCACCGGCGGCCAGAAGCAGCCCTCGACGGCCGCCAGCCTTCCCTGAGCCGGCGCCTGGCTCGCCCACGGCGCCGCCATCGCCCTTGCCTTAAAAGCTGAGGCCACTCTTCCCGCCGTGGGCGCCATCTCCGCCCCGGACCGGCAGTCCGCGATCATCGCCGCGATCGTCGCCAGCCGCCCCGTCATGGTCACCACACCTACCAATGCCAGCGGCAAACGCATCGCGGACATGCTTTCGGGCAAACAATGCCCGCGTTTCTTTCAAAAGCCATCCCCCCGGGACCGTGCGAACTGTCCATTCGCTCCCGCGTCTTGAAAGAGCTTAGTATTATATAGGGATCACAGGATGGCACACTCCGAATATATATAGATGGCGCCATCCCGTGAAATCTTGAGACCCATCACTGAAATATTCAACCGTCTGTTTTCGGTACTTTCGGTTAAGAGAAATCGCCAATATATACCCATTTGCACCAGTCTTTTCCGAAATGGTCGAATCAAAAAGGCCGTCAGGCACGACGCCGCTAGGGAGAATGAACAAAGCCTGATTGGCTTTGTAATAGAAACCTTTGATTTCCATATCCAAGGCTCCATTCATTTCGGAAAAGATTTCGCCAATGGAAATAAGCCTTATCGAAGGAACAGGAGGGAGACAATTTCATTCATCCAAAGAGCGGGCCTGTTTTGAATGAGAAAGACCTATATTTCTCGCAATCCACCCCCTGTTGGCGGCCCCAAAAAAAACCCCTGAATTCATTGCCAAAAATATCTCTTCATCTCGATAACTCAGCGGCATGAGGCCCCTTTCCTTCTCCCTGTTCCCCTAACGTGATTGCTCTACTCTGGCGTTGGTTTGAAGACCGGGAAACGTACCGCATGGTTATAGGCGCCATCCAGAGATCAATGCCTGATGAGAAGGGCCCATAGAGTCCCCCATTCCTCTATCGGTGGAGCTCTGGAGATCCTCAGTTTCTGCTCTCAAGACAACACCGCAAAACCAAAGGGCTTAGCTAACCTATTGCCGTTAATGTTACAATGCACTTAACCGGCAAGGTTATTGCTTGTCTTCCCGAAATCCAGCCTTTACTGCTTGTCGCTATGCTTGTCAGGGTGAGCAATTCGTTTTCTTTTTTACGCGCTGGCTTAGTGCTGGCAATCGTCACTTCAACACTGTTGAGGGCTCCGGATATTTCAGCCAATCCGCAGAACCCAGAGGTTCGAAGCGGAGTGGCGGAATTCAACTTCGATAATCCAGGGGAACTGATCATCGATCAGTTGAGCGACCGGGCGATTATCAACTGGGAGTCCTTTTCCATCGAGGCGGGTGAGCTGACGCGTTTCGTTCAGCCAGGCTCCGGCAGCGCGGCGCTGAACCGCGTGTTCAGCGGAGCGCCGAGCGCGATTCACGGGGCTCTGCAGGCGAACGGACAGATCTTCCTGATCAACCCGAATGGGATACTGGTGGGACCGACCGGTGTCATCGATACGGCGGGCTTCCTCGGATCCACCCTGGACGTGAGCGACGCGGAATTTCTCAGTGGCGGAGATATGATTTTCCGGGGCGACTCAGACGCGGCGGTAGTTAACCTGGGCACCATCAACGCCATCGATGGAGGCGATATCTTCCTGATTGCGAAACAGGTGACGAACGAGGGCACGCTGAACGCAAAGGAGGGCACCGTAGGCCTGGCGGCGGGCAGTGAGGTGCGCGTGGCGGCGGAGGGAGACGAGCGGATTTCCATTTCTCCTGGCGGCGAAGGGACGGTCACGAACAAGGGCCAGATCGCCGCGATGACGGCGGAACTGAAGGCGGCGGGCGGCAACGAATACGCCTTGGCCGTTAATAATGAAGGAGTAGTGCGGGCAACGAAATTCGAGTCCCGCGGCGGGAAACTCTATCTCTCGGCCGGGAGCGGCCGGGTAGTAAACTCCGGAGAATTAAGAGCGTCAGATTCCGTGACGGTCACCAATCTGGAAGGAAAAGTCGAAAACACCGGCGCCATCCGCGCGAAGGATGAGGAAACGGGCAACGGCGGGGAAATTTCCATCGCCGCGGCGGACGTGACTCTCGCGGAGGGCTCCAGCGTGGATGCCTCTGGGAATGAGGCGGGCAGCGTCTTTGTCTTGGCCACGGAGACGGCCATTGTCGACGGGTCCATTCAGGCCAATGGCTCAATGGGCAATGGTGGGCTGGTCCAAGTGACGGGCGGCGACATCCGGGTCGGCGCCACGGCGGAGGTCAGCGCGAACGGCGCGGCGAACGGAGGGAACATTTTCTTCTTTGGCGGTTCGGATGGCGAAGTATGGCTGGGCGGCAACATTCACGCCACCGGCGGCAGCGGAAACGGCGGTTACATCCAGGCCACGGGCGGAAACGTGACTGTCGCGGATACGGGCTACCTGGACGCGTCCGGCGGAGCGGACGGCGGGTGGATTTCCCTGGAGGCGGAGGACCAGATGAACTTCAACGGCACGGCCCTGGCGCGGGGCGGCGGTGGCGACGGCGGCCGGGTGGATGTGCTGGGCGAGAACGTCACCCTGGGCTCCACGGCGCTGCTGGATGCCTCCGGGGCGATCGATGGCGGCTACCTTTACATCGGCGGCGGCCGCGGGGGACGGGACGCCAGCCTGCGCAACGCGCGGAGCACCACGGTGGCGCCTGGGGCGCGGCTCATCGCCAATGGCGGCGAGAAAGGCGGCGACGTGATCATCTGGGCGGACGGCGCCACGGATTTCCGGGGCTCCATCGAAAACACCGGCAGCACGGATGAAACGGTGGACGGCGGCGGATTTGCCGAAGTGTCCGGCCGGGAAGAACTCTACTTCGCGGGCACGGTAGACACGGGCGGCGGGCAGCTGCTGCTGGACCCCTTTGACTACACCATCGATGCCACGCAGGCCACGGCCATCGCGGGCGCGCTGGCGGGCGGCAGCGTTACTATCGACACCACGGCGGACGACGGGACCTTCGGCTCCTCCGGGTCCTCCAGCGACGTGGGGCACATCACCATCAACGCGGACATTTTTTACGATTCGCTGAACGACCTGACCTTCCTGGCGCTGGGAGACGTGAATTTCAACGCCAGCGTGCAGAACCGGAACGACACCGGGGGCGACCTGAACGTCGTGGCGGGCTGGGACGGCACCACCGCCTACAGCACGGACGTGTTTCTGGACGAGGACGTTCTTTCCACCACGGTGTACGGGCAGAACGAGGGCTCGGTCTTCATCGGGGACGGCACGCAGTCCGCCGGCATCGCGGTGGGCAGCCGCTCCGGGGAGACGAATGTCTTTGGGTATGACGTGAATCTCCAGGGCGGCAATGGCGCGGGAGACGGCCGCTTCGCGCAGTTGGGCTTCCAGGTCACCAACGGCGTGGCGCTGGGCGGTTTCGATCTGGACCTCACCCGGACGGACGGGGAAGACGTGGTGGTGGATGGCGACATGAATCTCCACTTCGTCCACAACCTGAGCGCCACGGGGGGCGACACCGGCGGCTACACCTATGCGCAGGTGGGGCACGTGGGCGCGGACATGGTTGGTGGCTCGGAAGTGGAGGCCATGGCGACCTCGAACATTGAGATTACCGCCGGCAACGATGTTTTCTTCTCCGGTGGAGACGGTAACTCTTCTTATGCGCAGCTTGGTCAGGGGGGATACCGCGCCTATGGCAACCACGGCGGCACCACGACCATTAACCAAGCCGATGATATCGGTTTTTACGGTGGGGATGGTATCCTTTCATACGCGCAGCTTGGCCAGGGGGGATACCGCGCCTATGGCAACCAAAGCGGCGCCACGAACCTCTTTGACGTGGACGACATCGATTTCTTCGGAGGCGGTGGGATGGGAGCCTACGCTCAGCTCGGGCAGGGCGGGAACTCGGCCAACGGCAATCACAGCGGCACCACGACCGTGATCGATGCCGATGACATCACCTTTGCCGGGGGGACGGGCATCGATGCTTATGCGCAGTTTGGCCAGGGCGGAATTGGGGTCGACGGCGACCACAGCGGTACCCTGACCATCACCGATGCGGATGAGATGGTATTTCGGGGAGGTGATGGTGGCGGCGCCTACGTGCAACTGGGCCAGGGCTCTACCGGGGGCATCGGCAATAACAGCGGCACCACGACCGTGACCCGGGTGTACGACGTGACCTTCGAAGGAGGGTCAGGTGATGAAACCTACGCCCACCTCGGGCAGGGAGGGTACTCTGGCTTGGGCAACCACAGCGGCACGACGCTACTGAGCCAGGTGGGCGGCGTGACCTTCGAAGGAGGGACAGGTAGTACGTCGTACGCGCAACTGGGTCAGGGGGGAGGGTCCAACAATGGCAACCACGGCGGCACCACGATCTTGAGCCAGGTGGGTGAAGTGACCTTCACGGCGGGGGAAGGCCTGGGAGCCTACGCGCAGCTCGGCCAGGGGGGAGCCGGAGCCGAAGGTAATCACAGCGGGGACACGACGCTGAGCCAGGTCTCCAACGTGACCATTGAAGCTAACTACGTTGCCTACGCGCAGCTCGGAAACGGGGGGAATTGGGCCAACGGAAATCACAGCGGGACAATCGATCTATACATCCAGGGAGATCTGACGCTGACCGGGAGGAGCACCGCCGCGGAGTATGCCCGGATCGGCCATGGCGATGAACTTGGGGATTCCGACGCGGGGAACACGGTGATGGGCGACGTGACCGTGCGCGTGTTGGGCGACGCCGGCGTGGAGAACGCCACCATCGGGCACCAGATCGACCCCGATGGTTCCTACACGGGCGGGAACACCTACCTCGGCGTGGCGGGCACGCTGACGGCGGACGCGAACAGCCAGTTCCGTAGCGCCCTGGCGGCGCAGGGGGGTGAGTTGCGGATTTACCTGACGGACCCGGCGAACGACCTGGTGGACACCGCCGCCACGCTGAACGGCGTGGCCCACGGGGGCTCCCAGGCGCCAAACAGCCAGGGTTCCCATCTCTTTGGTCAGGGTCCTTATACGGCGGAGTTTTCCTACTACACGCTGCCGGCGGCGGTGAACTACATCATCGACGCCACGGCGGCGGCGAACATTACCACGGCGCTGGGAACCGGGAACCTGGTGCTGGACACCACGCCCTTTGGCCTGGCGGAGTTTGGCGCAGTGGCGGACACGGACGGCGGCACGAGCTTCATCCGGGTGGACAACGACCTCTTTTATGACTCGCCCTTTTACCTGGACCTGATCGCCACGGGGGACATCACGTTCAACGCCAGTCTGCAGAACCGGAACGACACCAGCGGCGACTTGGACATCGTGGCGGGGTGGGACGGCGGCACGGCGTATAACCCGGACATTTTCCTGTGGGAAGACGTGGATGACGTTACGATGTATGGGCAGAACGATGGCTCCGTCTTCATTGGGGACGGCACGCAGGCCGCCGGAGTGGCGGTGGGCACGCGCTCGGGCGCGGCGAATGTCATGGGGTATGACATCAGTCTCCAGGGCGGCAATGGCGCGGGGGACGGCCGTTTCGCGCAATTGGGCTTCCAGGTGACCGACGGCGTGGCACTGGGCGGCTTTGACCTGGATCCCACCCGGACGGACGGGGAGAACGTGGTGGTGGATGGCGACATGAATCTCCGCGTCCTGGACGGCCTGACCGCCATGGGCGGGGATACCGGGGCCCGCACCTATGCGCAGGTGGGGCACGTCGGCGCGGACCAGGTGAATGACACGGACGTCGAGGCCGTGGCTACCTCCTGGATTGAGATTGCGGCCGGCGGCGATATCTATTTCGCCGCCGGAGCGGGCAACAATGCCTACGCGCAACTGGGCCAGGGGGGCGCAAACGCCCGCGGCAACCACGGCGGCGGCGTCACGGTTTTCGAAGCCGGGGATGTCGAGTTCTTAGGTGGGGACGGCGCCCGTTCCTACGCCCAACTGGGTCACGGGGGATACCGCACCTATGGCAACCACAGCGGCACCACGGAAATTTACGACGTGGGAGACATGGATTTCATCGGGGGCGGCGGGGCCAACGCTTACGCCCAACTCGGCCAGGGAGGGTATTCAGCCCGCGGCAACCACAGCGGCACCACGATGGTGGTTGATGCCTACGACCTCACCTTCGAAGGGGGGACGGGTGATTACTCTTACGCGCAGTTTGGCCAGGGCGGATACGCGGCGAGCGGCGACCACAGTGGCACCCTGACCATCATCGATGCCGAAGACATCGATTTTTTGGGAGGTGATGGTGACTATGCCTATGCGCAACTGGGCCAGGGCGGGGACGAGTCCGATGGCAACCACAGCGGCACCACGACCGTGGCCGAGGTGGATGACGTGACCTTCAAAGGAGGCGCGGGCGAAGGATCCCACGCCCAACTTGGACAGGGAGGATCCCTGCTTTCCGGCAATTTCAGCGGCACCACGCTGCTGAGCCAGGCGGGTGACGTGATTTTCGAGGGAGGATCAGGCGACCAAGCCTACGCCCAACTGGGTCAGGGGGGGGTCCACGCCAATGGCAACCACAGCGGCACCACGACCCTGAGCCAGTCGGGAGAGGTGACCTTCAGGGCCGGGAGCGGTGTCGTCGCCTACGCGCAACTCGGTCAGGGGGGTAGCTCGGTCGAGGGCGACCAGAGCGGCGACACGACGCTGAGCCAAGTCTCCGGCGTGACCATTGAAACCAGCACCGGGGCTTCCGCGCAACTTGGAAACGGGGGAAATCAGTCCCGAGGCGACCACAGCGGAACGATCGATCTATACATCCAGGGAGACCTGACACTGACCCGGTTGGCAATCCCTTCGAGTTACGTCCGGATCGGCCATGGCAATGATACCGGGGCCGGCGACACGGGGAACACGATGACGGGTGACGTGATAGTGCGCGTGCTGGGCGACGCCAACCTGGAAAGAGCCACCATCGGCCACGAGAATGGTTCCGGTGGCGCCTACGCCTCTGGCAATACCTACCTGGGCGTGGCGGGCACGCTGACGGCGGACGCGGACAGCCAGTTCCGCAGCGCCTTGGACGCGCAGGGGGGCGAACTGCGCATTTACCTGACGGACACGGCGAACGACCTGGTGGACACCGCCGCCACGCTAAACGGCGTGGCCCACGGGGGCAGTCAGGCGCCGAATAGCCAGGGTTCCCACCTCTTTGGCTCCGGTCCCTACGCGGCGGAGTTTTCCTACTACACCCTGCCGTCGGCGGTGAACTACATCATCGACGCCACGGCGGCGGCGAACATTGCCACGGCGCTGGGAAGCGGGAGCCTGGTGCTGGACACCACGCCCTTTGGCCTGGCGGAGTTTGGCGCGGTGCCGGACCTGGACGGCGGCACGAGCTTCATCCGGGTGGACAGTGACTTGTTCTACGACTCGCCTTTCTACCTGGACCTGATCGCCACGGGGGACATCACCTTCAACGCCAGCCTGCAGAACCGGAATGCCACCAACGGCGACCTGGAGCTGGTGGCCGGGTGGGACGGGAGTTCGGCCTACAACCCGGTCACCTACTGGGATGAGGACGTGAGTTCCGCCACGATGTATGGCCAGAACGATGGCTCTGTCTTCATCGGGGACGGCACGCAGGCCGCCGGAGTGGCAGTGGGCACGCGTTCCGGGATAACGAACGTTTTTGGTTATGATGTCAGTCTCCAGGGCGGCAACGGCGCGGGGGATGGCCGCTTCGCGCAATTGGGCTTCCAGGTATCCGATGGCATGGCGCTGGGCGGCTTTGACCTGGACCCCACCCGTAATGACGGGAGCTACGTTTGGGTGGACGGGGACATGTATGTCGGTGTCCTGAACGTCCTGAGCGCCACGGGCGGGGATACCGGGGAGTTCACCTATGCCCAGGTGGGACACGTGGGCGCGGACCTGGCCGTGGACCCCTATATTGAGGCGTCGGCTTACTCCTGGATTGAGATTGCCGCCGGCGACGACATCCTCTTTTCTGGCGGAGCGGGTGACAATGCCTACGCGCAACTCGGTCATGGCGGATCTTTCACCCGTGGCGGTCACGACGGCGGCGTGATCATTTACGAAGCCGACGATGTCGAGTTCAGCGGAGGCGGCGGGCAGGCAGCCTACGCGCAACTGGGCCAGGGCGGCGCGTCCACCACCGGCGATCAGTGGGGTGAGACGGTGATTTGGGATGTGGATGACATCCACTTTACCGCGGGCGACGGGAAAGGCGCCTACGTGCAACTGGGCCAGGGAGGCCTGGATGCCGATGGCGACCACTGGGGATGGGTGGAAATTGAAGACGCCGAAGATGTCACGTTTTACGGAGGAGGAGGTACCCAAGCCTACGCGCAGTTGGGCCAGGGCGGCTTAGACGCCGAAGGCGATCACAGCGGCGAAGTGTGGATAGAAGACCTCGACACGTTAGACTTCGAAGGAGGCGTAGGTAACGATGCCTATGCGCAGCTCGGCCAAGGCGGGTACCACGCCTTGGGATACCTCGAGGGAACGGTGGAACTGAGCGACATTGATGAGGTCTATTTTTATGGAGGCGACGGAGATAGAGCCTACGCGCACCTGGGTCAGGGAGGGTTCGGAGCCAGCGGCGACTTTGAAGGCACCGCGACGCTGAGCGACATCGGTCTGTTGGATTTCAATGGCGGCGAAGGCGATGACGCCTATGTGCAATTGGGTCAGGGCGGTTCCAGCGCCGCAGTCATCATGGGCAACTTCAGAGGCACCGCGACGCTGAGCGACATTGATGAGGTCTATTTCTACGGAGGCGTGGGTGAAAGTTCCTACGCGCAACTGGGCCAGGGCGGCTTCGCGGCCGGCGGCGATCACACCGGCACGGCGACGCTGAGCAATATCGGCTTGTTGGACTTTGTGGCCGGGGAAGGAGACTATGCCTACGTGCAATTGGGCCAGGGGGGCGATATTGCGGATGGCGAACACAGCGGAACCACGACGCTGAGTTACATAGATGAGGTTTACTTCGAAGGGGGCGACGGGGTGGAGGCCTACGCGCAACTGGGTCAGGGCGGCGCCGGGAATGATGGCGCGCACAGCGGAACGACCACGTTGAGCTACATCAATGGGGTCTACTTTGAAGGCGGGCTGGGGCTTGGGTCCTACGCGCAGTTGGGCCAGGGCGGTTTATCCGCTTTCGGAAATCACGAGGGTACCGCGACGTTGAGCTACATTGGCATTTTGAACTTTTTCGGCGGTGAAGGAAAAGGTGCCTACGCGCAACTGGGTCAGGGCGGCTTCGCGGCCGACGGCGATCACACCGGCACGGCGACGCTCAGCTATCTAGATGAGGTCTATTTTTATGGAGGCGTGGGTGACTATGCCTACGCGCAGTTGGGCAACGGAGGTAACGAAGCCTCCGGTAATCACAATGGCATGGCGACGTTGAGCCACATTGGCATCCTGGACTATTACGGCGGTGAGGGTGACTATGCCTATGCGCAGTTGGGCCAGGGCGGCTCCACCGCCGATGGCAGTCACGGAGGAACGGCGACGCTGAGCGACATCGGCGAAGTTTATTTCTATGGAGGCGAGGGCGAATTTGCCTATGCGCAACTGGGCCAGGGGGGCCTAATCGCGGGTGGCAATCACGACGGCACGGCGACCTTGAGCCACATCGGTCTGCTGGATTTCCTGGGCGGGGACGGGTACTTGGCCTATGTGCAACTGGGCCAGGGGGGATTTGGCGCCCATGGCGATACCAATGGCACGGCAACGCTGAGCGACATCGATGAGGTTTCTTTCCAAGGCGGTGAGGGTTCCACAGCTTTCGCCCAGCTGGGCCAGGGGGGCGCCGGAAGCGTGGGCGACCACAGCGGGACCACGGTGCTGAGCCAGATCGGATCGCTGACCTTCAAAGCCGGGCTCGGCACATCGGCCTACGTGCAATTGGGCCAAGGTGGCGGTGGGGCGATTGGCGACCATAGCGGCAACCTGACCGTGAGCACGACGGGGGACGTGACCTTTGAAGCGGATGCGGACGGCGCGGCCTACGCGCTCCTGGGCCATGGGGGAGTGGATGCGGATGGCAGTAACAGCGGGACCATCGACGTCTACGTGGGTGGGAACCTGACGCTGACCGGTCAGAACCATAGCGTCCGTTATGCCCAAATCGGCCACGGGGACGACCCGGGGGACGGAGACGCTGGAGACACCGTGTCGGGCGACGTGACCGTGCGGGCGGACGGGAACATCACGCTGACGAAGGCTTTCCTGGGGCACCAGATAGACGGAGACGGGACTTACTCCAGCGGCAATACGTATGTGGGTCTGACGGGCGACCTGACGGCGGACGCGGACAGCCAGTTCCGCAGCGCCCTGGCGGCACAAGGGGGCGAACTGCGCTTCTACTTGGACGATCCGGCGAATGACCTGGTGGATGCGGCCACGCTGCTGAACGGCATCGCCCACGGGGCCACCCCGGCGCCGAACAACCAGGGCCAGCACGTCTTTGGCGCGGGGCCCTACACGGCGGAGTTCTCCTACTACACGCTGCCGGAACTGGTGAACTACATCGTGGACAGCACGGCGGCCGCGAACATCGAGGCGGCGCTGGGAACGGGCGGCGTGTCCCTCATTACCAACCGGCTGGGACGCGCGGACTTTGGCGCGGTGGCGGACTTGGACGGCGGCACGAGTTTCATCCGGGTGGACAACGACCTGTTCTACGACTCGCTGTTCGACCTGGATATGATCGCGACGGGGGACATCACCTTCCTAGCCAGCGTGCAGAACCGGAATGACACGGGCGGCGGCCTGAACCTGGTGGCCGGCTGGGACGCCAGCACGGCTTTTGACGCGGACACGTTCCTGGACGAGGACATTTCCACCACCACGCTGTTCGGGCAGAACATGGGCTCCGTCTTCATCGGGGACGGCACGCAGGCGGCCGGGGTGGCGGTGGGCACGCGCTCGGGAACGGCGAATGTCTTTGGGTATGACGTGAGCCTCCAGGCCGGCAACGGCGCGGGGGACAACCGCTTCGCGCAGTTGGGCTTTCAGGTGACGGACGGCGTCGCCCAGGGTGGGTTTGACCTGGACCCCACCCGGACGGATGGCCGGGACGTGGTGGTGGACGGGGACATGAACCTCCGCGTCCGGAACGACCTGAGCGCCACGGGCGGGGACACCGGCGCGAACACCTACGCCCAAGTGGGGCACGTGGGCGGGGCGCTGACCGGCTTCCGGCAGACGGAAGCGCGGGCCACATCAGACATCGAGATCGCGGTGGGCAATGACATTACCTTTACCGGCGGCGGAGCCATCCGGTCCTATGTCCAGCTGGGCCAGGGCGGCGCGAACGCCTACGGCAACCACGGCGGGAACATTTCCATTACTCAGGCGAATGATGTGACCTTCGAAGCGGGCACGGGCCAGGAAACCTACGCGCAGCTCGGCCAGGGCGGCTACACCGCCCAGGGCAGCCACAGCGGGGACATCCTGGTGACGCAGGTGCATAACCTGACCTTCACTGCCGGGATGACGAGCAAGAACGCTTACGCGCATCTGGGGAACGGCGGCGCCTACGCCGTTGGCAGTCACGAGGGCACCATCGAGTTGAGCTGGGTGAACGACATTGTCTTCACGGGCGGCAGCATGAACGTGAACTACGCGCACCTGGGTCAGGGCGGGCATGACGCGGACGGCAGCCACGACGGGACCATCCAGCTGTCGCACATCCACGACATTACCTTCTCCGCGGGCAGCGCTCCCGGAGCATACGCGCAACTCGGCCAGGGCGGCTCCAGCGCGGATGGCGACCACGGCGGGACGACCTTAATGAATTTTGTCAACGACGTGACCTTTAACGGCGGCACCGGTCCGGAGGCAGTCGCGCAGTTGGGCCAGGGCGGTTATTTCGCCAAGGGGAACTTCAGCGGAACGATCGACCTGACCATTGACGGGGATCTCACCCTGACCGGGGGAACGGCGCTGAACAACCGGTATGCCATCCTCGGTCATGGCGATCAGCCGGGGGACACGGACACGGGCGAAAGCGTGCAGGGCAATGTAACCGTGCGGGTGGGTGGCGACGTGACCCTGACCCGGGCTATTCTCGGCCACCGGACGCCCACGGGCGGCAGCTATACCAGCGGAAACACCTACCTCGGTCTGTTGGGAGATCTGACGGCGGACGCGGACAGCCAACTGAACAGCGCCCTGGATGCCCAGGGGGGTGAGCTGCGCATTTACCTGGGAGACGCGGCGAACGACCTGGTCGATACCGCCACCAAACTCAATGGCGTGGCCCACGGCGGCGCCCAGGCGCCGAATTTCCAGGGCCAGTTTGTCTTTGGCGACGGCCCCTACACGCCGGAGTTTTCCTACTACGTGCTGCCGGACCAGGTGAACTACATCATCGATCCGGAAGCCTCGGCGAACATCGAGGCGGCGCTGGGCATGGGGAACCTGTCGCTGATCACCAACCGCCTGGGCCGGGCGGAGTTTGGCGCGGTGGCGGATACGGACGGCGGCACGAGTTTCATCCGCCTGTCCTCCTATTTGCTGTATGACTCGCCCTACTCCCTGGACTTGATCGCCACCGGGAATGTCACTTTCCTGGGCGGCCTGCAGAACCGCAACACCACGGGGGGCGACCTGAACATCGTGGCCGGCTGGGATGGCGGCACGATGTTCGACGCGGCTACTTTCCTGGATGAGGACGTTTCCTCCACTACCCTGTATGGGCAGAACCTGGGCTCGGTCATTGTCGGGGCCGGTTTGCAGCCTCTGGGAGTGGCGGTGGGCACACGCTCCGGCACGGCGAATGTCTTCGGGAATAACGTAACGGTCCAGGGCGGGAACGGCTCCGGCGCTCCGGGCCGCTTCGCGCAGCTGGGCTTCCGGGCCCGCGATGGCTACGCCATGGGCGATTACGACCTGACGGCGGACGGCGGCTCTTTGACGGTGGACGGGGACATGAATCTCCGGGTGCGGAATAACCTGAAGGTCGCGGGCGGAAATGACGGGCCGCTCAACTATGCCCAGATCGGGCACGTGGGAGGTCAGGCGGGATTTGATTCCTTCGACGATGCCTGGGCGACTTCGAACATCGGCATCATCGCCGGCAACAAGGTCACGGTCACCGGTGGTGACGGGGATCTGGCCTACGCGCAGATCGGCCAGGGCGGCTTCCTGGCCACGGGAGACTTCGGCGGCACCACGACCATCAGCCAGGCCAACAGCGTGACCTTCACGGGTGGGGAAGGAATCTTGTCCTACGCCCAACTCGGCCAAGGCGGCGCCGGCGCCTTCGGCGACCACGGCGGCACCACGGAGATCAGCGATACCGGGGACGTCACCTTCGCTGGCGGAGAGGGCTTTGGCGCCTACGCACAGCTCGGCCAAGGGGGTGTCCTTTCCATGGGCGATCACAGCGGCGACATCCGGGTGGTGGATGTGGAAGACGTTTCCCTGACCGCGGGAACCGGGCTCTTTACCCAGGTGCAGGTGGGCAACGGCGGCCCGCTGACCGGCGGCGACTTCAGCGGGATGATCGAGGTCAGCCTGAATGGCGACCTGACCCTGGAAGGCCAGGGCCTGGCCACCCGCTACGTGCTGCTCGGCCACGGCGACTTGCTCCTGGATGACGACGCGGGGCAGACGGTGGAGGGCGACGTGATGGTGAAGGCGGGCGGTTCCGCCACGCTGACGAACGCCGCCATCGGCCACGTGATCGGGCCAGACGGCACTTACGTCAGTGGAAACACCTACATCGGCGTGGGCCAGACGGAGCCCTTCCTGGACCTTTCCGCCACCCTGACCGCGGACTCGACCACCGGCTTCTTCAGCGGGCCGTCGGGTGAGTTGCGGTTCTACATTCCCAGCACCACGGGTTGGCAGGGCGAGGGCGCGACTCTGAACGAAGCCACCACGGTCCCAACCAATGGCACGGTCTTGAACAACATGGGACTCTTCGCCTTCGGGGAGGGTTCCTACACGCCGGATCTCACGATTGGGAACTACGCCTTCTATTCCTTGCCTCCGGAGGTGGAGGACGACCTGGAAGTGCTGGTGGACCTGGGAATCCCCTTTGGCGTGGTACCTGGTGACGGCGATGAGACCCCACTGGTGGTCATCCAGGTAGAGGATGCCCTGCCGCCGGAGGTGCTGGACCTGCTGGCCAACCCGTTCTTTGACTTCGTTCTGACCCAAAGTGTCCTTGAACAACTGGAGGATCCGTTCAAGCTGCCGCTGTTCGACCCGCAGGGACTGAACATCGGAGGAGACTCCAACCTGCTACCCGAGTTCGGAAACATCTTCACCCTGGGCAGCGGCGAAGTGGAAGTCGAAGAATAGAATGAAATCGCCTCGCAACACTTTTACTGTCCTAATCCGGCCAATCGTCCTGGCCCTGGGCGTTCATGTCATGGGCGTGACCTTCGCGCAGGACATGGAACGTATCAAACCCGCCGTGGCGGAACCAGAGCCGCTGGCGCGGGAGGAACCGGAAGTGCAGATGCCTCCGGAAGACGAACCCGCGGACATCAGCGAGTACAGCGATGAGATCGTCGGTGAGATCAAGGGCATCATGCTCTGGGGTCATCCGGACCAGGTCCAGGCTGACAACCCGCCGGAGGTGGCGGGGCTGGACGTGGGAGACGGCGAATTGCCGGTGCCGGTGGAAGTGATGTCCGCGCTGGCTGATTACATCGACAGCCCCCTGAGCCTGAAGCGAGTTCACGAAATGGCCCGCGATGTGGTGCTGGCCTACCGGAAAGCCGGGATGCCGGTAGTGGACGTGGCCCTGCCCGAACAGGACGTCAGCGGCGGCATCCTGCAGTTGGTGGTGGTGCTAGGCCGGGCCGGAGACATCAACGTGACCGGCACGAAGTATTTCGACGAAAACCTCTACCTGCGCTCCTTCCGCATCCAGCGGGGCCAGGTAATCAAGCAGGACCCGCTACTGGATGACCTGCGCTACCTGAACCGCAACCCCTACCGCCAAGTAGGCCTGGTGTACAGCCCCGGCGATGAGTTTGCCGAAGCCGACCTGACCCTGGAAGTGGAGGAGAAACGGCCCTACAGCGCGTACGCCGGCTATGACAACACAGGCAACGAACTGATCGGCGAGGACCGCCTCTTCTTTGGCCTGGAGTGGGGTAACGTATTTGGCTGGGACCACATCCTCGGCTACCAGTACACCACCACGCTGGAGTTCGAAAATCTCCACGCGCATGCCCTGAGCTACCGCCTGCCCATTCACCAGTGGCGCCACGAGTTCCAGTTTCTGGCCGGTTACGTGGAAAGTGGCGCGGAACTCCGCGCGGCGGGCGAGGTGCTGGAAACCAAGGGCGAAAGCGAGCAATTGAGTGGCGTTTACCTCATCCCGCTGCCGAAATTCGCGGGCTACACACCGGACCTGCGCCTGGGCTTTGACTTCAAGAGCACCAACAACAACCTTGAGTTCGGCGGCGCCACGGTGGCGGACTCCACGGCTGAGATCTTCCAGTTTTCGGCTGGCCTTTCGGCCAAGAAGGAACAGCCCTTTGGCCGGCAATTCCTCAGCACCCAACTGGTTTGGAGCCCGGGGGACCTGAGCGCTCATAACTCTGATGAATCTTTCCAGGAACTCCGCGGCTTGGGCAGCGCGGACTACCTCTATTGGACCGGCGAACTCACGCAGATCGTGAATCTACCAAGCGACTTTGTCTTTGTGTTCAAACTGGAAGGGCAATGGAGCAACGGTAACCTGCTGCCCAGCGAGGCGATGGTCCTCGGCGGCATCGGATCCGTGCGCGGTTTCGAGCAGAATATCACTCGCGCCGACGAAGGCATCCGCCTCAGTGCCGAACTGTATGGCCCCGAGTTTTACCCCCTGAACACGCTGGGGCTGGACCTCGACGAAGAGAAGATGCGTGTCTTCGGCTTCTACGACGCGGCCTGGGCCTGCAACGTGGATCGCCTGCCGGGCGAACCCGACAGCCAGAGCCTGGGCGGCGCCGGCCTGGGCCTGGAGTACCGGCTGGCCAGCTATCTGTCCCTCCGCCTCGCCTACGGCTGGCAACTCGACCAAAGCGGTTTCGAAGACGGCGAGTCCGCCCGCTGGCACATCAGTACGATGGTGCGGTTCTAAGGTGAAGCGGAAACCGTGATGCAGGGTTTGACCTTGATCAATCCCTCAACGGTCACCTTTGGTCCGGGCGACAAACTGAACGTTTGCGACGCGTATGGGACGGTTTACGTCGCCAGCCCGGGCGGAGACAAAAAGGCGTGTGTCCCCGGCTTCGATACCGAATGTTGGAAGAGCGACGACACCGGGAAGAAATGGTACCGGGCCGGGATGATGATGAAGAACGGCGGGTCCTTAAAGGGGAGATAGAGCTTCCGCCGGGAATCAATAAGGCCCTGACAAAGGCGTAAGGCGGCGCTTTCCCGCTGCAGCGAACGCGCTCGGGAATCGCGTTGCGCCTTGATGAAAAACCTAAGAAGGCGGAAGTTCCGCGTTTTCCTGGAGCAGGCTGCGCACCGCATCTTCAATTTCGTCCACGGAATTGGCGGGCAAGCCTTCGGTATAAAACCTCACCACGCCCATGCGGTCGACCACCGCGATCTTTTCGGTGTGGATGAGGTTGGCCATCAGGATGTCGTTGCGTTCCCCGTCGCTTTCGGCCACGGGGAGGAGAAAGCTGCCTTTGATTAGTCTGTTCACCTGGCGGGGCGGGCCGGTTAGAAAGTTCCAGCCGGGACCGGCGTTGAAACGGCCTGCGTAGTCGGCCAGCCGCTCCGGAGTGTCCGTGTTAGGGTCCACCGAGATCGAGACAAAGGCGACGTCCGGCTGGCCGGAGAACCGCTTTTGCAGTTCCGCCATCCGCGTGCTCAGGATGGGGCACTCGGCCGCGCAGGATGTGAAAACAAAGTCCGCGATCCACACCTTTCCGGCCAGTTCCTGGCTGCCGAACTCCTGGCCGTGCTGATTGGTCAGGCGAAACTCTTCCACCATCTTGTACTGGCGGACAGCATCTTGCTCGGTATAAGCCCCGGTGTTGGAACGGTTTCTGGCGGAACTTACCCACTGGAACCACAGCACCGAAAGAATCCCCAGAACCAGAAGAAGCAGGCCGTAGAAAGCCGCGACGGGAAGCGCGCTGGGTTTCGTTTCGGCTTGGGGTTCCATGGGGAATTTCAAACGTTACCGGGCGCTCAGGTAGCCGCCGTTCAGCGTCAGGATCTCCTCGACCAGCTCGCTGGTTTTCCAGGTTTCGTCCTTAAAGATCCGGCTGATGCGGCCTTCGGAATCCAGCACCACGGTGCGCAGGTTATGCTGATAGGAGCCATTGTGCTCGCCGAATTTCAGCCCCACCTTGGCGGCGATCTCGTTGATGGTGCAGCAGGAATCGCTGGTCAGAAGCTTCCAGGGTTGTCCGCTCTCAAAACCGAAGGCGGCGCCCCAGGTTTTCATGGTCTCAGGGGTGTCGTTTTCGGTGTCGAAAGAAACGGTCAGCAGTTGGTAGTGCCCGTTCAGTTCGGAGTGCTCCTTCAGGGAATCGAGCGCGGCGCGAAACTTGTGCATCATGGCGGGGCAATACTCCGGGACCGGGCAACGGGAAAAGACGAAAGTCAGAGCCACCGTCTTGCCGCGAAAGTCGCTGAGCTTCACGTCCTGACCGCTTTCATCCACGAACTCGAAATCAGGAAGTACTGCACCCACCTCCAGCGGTTCTTCGGCTGAGTCGTCCAGATCGGTGGAGGATTGTACCTCCCCCCTTTTGCCAGTGGGGGTGATCTTCTCCACCCAGGATTGCGTGCCGGTAACGTGATACTCAAAGGTCACCTGGTCTCCGGGCTGAAGTCCCTCCAGTTCGGCGGCGTCTTTGACGCGGAAAGGCATGATCATGGCGCCCATGTAGCCGGGCATTTCCTCGTGATCGATCACTACCCGGAGGGGTTGATCCTCAGGCAGTTCCTGAATGACGCCCCGGACTTCGAAGACCCGGGCATCACCGCCGGAACCGCACGAAACCAAGGCGGCGGCGAAAACAACGAACAGAGCCAAGTGGTGGAGGGGCGGTTTTGAGTTCATTCCTCTATGGTAATAAACGTTCACTTGGTGGCCCGTCTGGTCAAGCTGGAGAACGGGAGGCGTTCGTATTTAAGATTCCCCACCGGTCTTTCCAGCGCGCTCTTGCGCCCCCGGCCTGGGTACAAGGTTGGTAGTTGTTTTGTTTTCTTCGCGCCCGGCCGGAGCTTGTCCGCCCCAGGCAATTCTTACGCAGTTCATTACGGCGGCCAGGGCCTCGCCGTTGCGGGTACTTTGCAGCGGCGCCACGGCTCGGTTGGCGTCTATGACAAAGGCTCGATCCCTCTCAGATCCCGGAAGCAAACGTTGCGCATGGTTTGAATGAAGTCCCTCAAGTAGGCCATCCGCGATCCATTGGCGGTGGTGGCCGCGTAAAGTTCGCACCGTAGCCCGCGGGACGTGATGGGGCGGCCGATGACGTATTCCCGGTCCAGGTAGGGCTGAATGGCCCAGGCCGGGAGCGCGGCAATACCCCGTCCGCTGGCGACCAGTTGAAGGATGGCCTCGGTCAGGGTGGCCATCCGCCTTTCCGGAATGACTTTCGCGGGCTCGAGCACCCGGCGGACCAGGTCCAGACGCTCGTCAGGGATCGGATAAGTGATCAAGGTCTCTTCCGCGAAGTCGCGGGCCGTGAGGTGTTTCTTCCGCGTCAGGGGATGTTTCTTTCCCAGGATGGCGGGCATGTAGTAGGCAAACAGCGGGTGAAAGTCCGTGCCCGCGCGCCTCTTTTTCCGCGACGCGATCACGAGATCCGCGCGGTTCTCCGTGAGCAGTTCCACTGGGTCGGGGTGAAATCCGGACACCAGGTCCATCTCCACCTCTTCCCAGTTTTCCCGGAAAACGTCCATCGCCGGCATCAGCCAGTCAAAGCAGGAATGACACTCCACGGCGATGCGCAGTTGCCCCGCCTTCCCCTCCAGGAGCCGGGACAATTCGCGATTCGCGCCGGCGATCCGGCGCTGAACGTCATAGGCCAAAGCCACGAGGCGCTCTCCCGCCGGAGTCCAGCGCAGAGGGGAAGACTTCCGCTCGAAGAACACGCAGCCGTAGTGGGTTTCGAGGGCCTTGAGCTGATGGGACAAGGCGGACTGGGTCAGGTGCACCCGGTTCGCCGCTCCGGCCAGGCTGCCGGTCTCCGCCAGCGCGATCATGGTTTCTAGGTGCCGCAGTTCGAGCATGATCGCACGATAGGGGTAGTTGAATCTGGTTCAAGTTAACGCTGAAGAGGTTTCGTTTTGTTCATGTTGTTTCGGAGAGATCGTAGGGGCATGACTTCCCTCAAGACCCAGAATCTCGGATACCCCCGAATCGGACGCCGCCGCGAACTCAAGAAAGCGGTGGAAGCGTTTTGGAAAGGCGAACTGCCGGAGGAGGAACTCCAGGAAACCGCCGCAGCGCTGCGCCGCGTTCACTGGGAAACCCAGAAAGAGGCCGGAATCGATCTCATTCCCAGCAACGACTTCAGCTTCTACGATCAGGTGCTGGACATGAGTTGCCTGCTGGGTCACGTGCCCGCCCGCTTCAGCTGGGATGGCGAATCGGACATCGGCCTCGATCTCTACTTCCGCATGGCTCGCGGACGCCAGGTGGACGCGGCGAAGGAGGAGGAAACGGATAGCTGTTGCGGTCAGCAGGGCCCTCAACTGGCCTGCGAAATGACCAAGTGGTTTGACACTAACTATCACTACCTGGTCCCGGAGTTTAGCGGGAGCACTACGTTCCGCCTTTCTTCCGCAAAACCTTTCGACGAATACGCGGAGGCCAAGGCGCTCGGCATCGACACGGTCCCGGTGCTGATCGGTCCCTTTACCTATCTGGCGCTCGGTAAAGAGATTGATGCCGCCGAAGGCTTCGACCGTTTCAGCCTGCTGAACGCCCTGCTACCGGTCTACGGCCAGATCCTGGACCGCTTGGCGAAAGCGGGCGCCACGGCCGTCCGCCTGGACGAACCGGCCCTGGCGCTGGACCTCACGGACCGCCAGCGCGCGCTGGTGAAGACCGCCTACGAGACCCTCGCGGAACTTGCCGCCGGTCTGGCGCTGAACGTAACCACCTACTTCGGGGAACTACGGGAAAATCTGGAAACCTTGTTGGCTTTGCCGGTGGCCGGAATCCACATCGACGGCGTGCGGGCCGCCAGCGAAGTCGCCACCGTGGCGAGCAAGCTGGCGAACTCGGACAAGACGCTGTCGCTCGGTCTCATTGATGGCCGCAACATCTGGAAGACGGATCTGAAAGCGGCCCTGTCCGTCCTCAAGGCCGTGGTGAGCAAACTCGGCGCCGGGCGTGTGATCGTGGCGCCTTCGTGCTCTCTCCTGCACGTGCCCGTCAGCCTCGCCCAGGAAACGGATCTCGACCCTGAGATCGCCAACTGGCTGGCTTTTGCCGAGGAAAAACTGGTGGAACTGACCGTCTTGCGCGACGCGGTGGCGAACCCCGAACAGGCCGCCGAAGCCCTCATGGCCAATGAAAGCGCCATCCAGTCCCGCCGCCGGAGCAAACGGGTCACCGTGCCGGCAGTGCAGGCGCGCGTGGCCGTCCTGCGGGACAACCTGTTTACCCGCGAAGCGCCCTTCTCCAAGCGGCAGGAGCTACAGCGGGAAAAACTGAAACTCCCCCCCTTCCCCACGACCACCATCGGTTCCTTTCCCCAGACCAAGGAAGTCCGCGACGCCCGGGCGAAACTCCGCCGGGGCGACTGGACGGAGGACCAGTACCAGACCTTTCTCCGCCTCCGCACCTGTGACTGCATTCAGTTGCAGGAAAGGGCCGGGCTCGACGTTCTGGTTCACGGCGAGTTCGAACGGAACGACATGGTCGAATATTTCGGCGAACAACTGGAAGGCTTTGCCTTTACCCGCTTTGGCTGGGTGCAAAGCTACGGCAGCCGCTGCGTGAAGCCGCCCATCATCTTTGGCGACATAAGCCGTCCGAAACCCATGACGGTGGAGTGGGCCAAGTTCGCCCAGTCCCGCACGAAGAAACCGATGAAGGGCATGCTGACCGGTCCGGTAACAATCCTTCAGTGGAGCTTTGTCCGCGACGATCAGCCGCGCCGCGACACGACTTACCAGATCGCCCTGGCCATCCGGGACGAGGTCGTGGATCTCGAAGCCGCGGGCCTGTCCATCATCCAGATCGATGAAGCTGCTATCCGTGAAGGTCTTCCCCTGCGCCGGGGCGACTGGGCCGGCTATTTCGATTGGGCGGTCAAAGCCTTCCGGCTCGCCTCCTCCGGAGTCAGGAACGACACCCAGATCCACACCCACATGTGCTACTCGGAGTTCAACGACATGCTGGACGCGATCCGGGAAATGGACGCGGACGTCATTACCATCGAGAACGCCCGCTCCGGCCTGGAACTGCTGGAGGCCTTCGCCGGGTTCCATTATCCGAACGAGATCGGACCCGGAGTCTATGACATCCACTCCCCGCGCATTCCCAAAACCGAAGAGATGGTGGGCCTGTTAGAGCGGGCCGCCTCGGTGCTGCCTTCCGAAAACCTGTGGGTCAACCCCGACTGCGGCCTCAAGACCCGGGGCTGGGCGGAAGTCACGCCTTCCCTTGAGCGCATGGTCGGCGCCGCGCGTGAGTTGCGCAAAAAACACACGGCCAAGTAAGCAACCCGATTCATCTGTGGAGCCAAGAGGCCGGGAGCATCATCCCGGCGACTCGGCCACGGCCGTGAATGGACGCTGCGCGCCAGCCACGCGCGGCGTTTGCTTTGGCGATGCGGTGTACGCTTGCCCGAAATCGCGACCCACCACTCCGGCGGAGTTGTCATGCCCACCTCCTTGTGACAGGCTACGCCGCGACGGGTTTCCCCCGGCGAACTTCGCTTTTTCTTTTTCTTTTCCCATGGCTGAACTGAACGCGATTCAACCCCCGGCAGAGCAACGCTTCGCGGAAGAGCTGGCGGCTCTGGCCGCCAACGACGAGGCGCCGAAACCGGAAAACTGGCGGCTTTCTCCCCAACGCGTGCGGGAGTTTATCGTGGGTTCCAACGGCGCGGCGCTCTCTCACACCTGGCAACGGAAGAAGACGAAAACCGTCATCTCCCGGAAATACTATGGCGAGACGGCCTTGATCGAGCGCTGCATCGTGACGCTGCTGGGCCAGCGCGGCCTGATGCTGGTGGGCGAGCCCGGCACGGCCAAGTCCATGCTGTCGGAACTGCTGGCCGCCGCCATCTCGGGTGAGTCCACCCTGGTGATCCAGGGCACCGCCGGCACCACGGACGACCACATCAAGTATTCGTGGAACTACGCGCTGCTCCTGGCGGAGGGCCCTTCGCCGCGAGCGCTGGTGCCTTCGCCCATTCACGTCGCCATGAAGCGCGGGGGCCTGGCCCGGTTTGAAGAAATCACCCGCTGCCAGCCGGAGATTCAGGACTCCCTGGTGAGCCTTCTTTCGGATAAGGCCATGCACATTCCCGAACTGGGAGACGACGCCATGCTGTATGCCCGCCGTGGCTTCAACGTCATCGCCACCGCCAACCTGCGCGACCGGGGCGTGAACGAAATGTCCAGCGCGCTGAAGCGGCGTTTCAATTTTGAAACCGTCCCTCCCCTGGACAACAAGACGCAGGAGATCGAACTGGTGCGGCTACAGGCCGAAGCCTTGCTGGCCGGCTCTGGCATTGCGGTGAAGTGCCCGGAGGATGTGATCGAGGTGCTCGTCACCACTTTCCAGGACCTCCGCCAGGGCCGCACCGAGGAGGGCACGGTGATCGAAAAGCCCAGCACGGTCATGTCCACCGCGGAAGCGGTCGCCGTGGCGCACGCCGCCGCGCTGGATGCGCACTATTTCGGCTCGGGTATCATGGACCCGGAACACCTGGCCCGGCAGCTTTTGGGCACGGCGTTGAAGGACAACCCGGAAGACGCCAAGAAGCTCCGCCACTATGTGGATGTGGTGGTGAAGTCCCGGGCCAGGAAAAGTAAAGCCTGGGCCAAGTTCCACTCCGCGCGCCAATGCCTGGGAAGGTAAAGGTAAGGCAGGACAGCATTGCGGCGGAAGTCGCCGCTCTGGCGCGGACCCTGGTCACGCCGGAGGTGCTGTACTTTCCCGTCCGGCATCACAGCCCCGCCTGCGCCTGGCAATTGCGGCGCTGGATCCGGGAAAACCGGCCCCGCGCCGTGCTGATCGAAGGCCCGGAAGACTATCGCTCGCTTCTCCCTCACCTGGTGGACGAACGCTGCGTCCCTCCGGTGGCGATCTATTCTTACTTCCGCGTCGGCGGCAAATCCACCGGAGCCGAGGACGAGCGTCACGCTTCTTACTATCCCCTCTGCGACTACTCTCCGGAATGGGTCGCGCTGCGCGAAGGCCATGCCGTGGGCGCGGACCTTCGCTTCATCGACCTGGACTACGCCACGCAGCGCCACCTGGAAAGCACGGCCCGCGAAGACCCGGGCGCTCTGCGGGTGGAGTCGCTCCAGGCGGAGCACTACTTTCAGCGGAGCCGTCTGCTTCAGGCGATGGCGGAGCGTTGCGGTTGCCGGGACCACGACGAACTCTGGGATCACCTCGTGGAAGTGCACGGCTGGCGGAAACCGCTGGAGCAGTTCGTTCACGAAGTGGCGGCCTACTGCTGGGTCTCCCGAAAAGATGCTCCGCCGGAAATGCTCGAGGCGGACGGAACCCTGGCGCGGGAAAAGGTGATGGCGAGCGCGATTCGCAAAGCCATCAAGCAACGCGGCCGCTCTAATGGCGGTCCGGTCCTGGTCGTAACCGGCGGTTTCCACAGCGTGGTCTTGCCGGATTTCGTCGCGGCTTCCCCAGCCAGAGTTCAGCGTTTCCGGCCCACGGAGAAACACGCCAGCCTGACCCGCTACACGTTTGCCCAACTGGATTCCCTGACGGGCTATGGCGCGGGAATGCCGCAACCCGGCTTCTACCAGCTCTACTGGGAAGCACTCACGCGGGAAGAGGCGGAGCCCCTGGAAAGCGTGGCGCTCCACCTCTTGGTGGAACTGGGGCGGCGGGCCCGCACGCGCGGTATGTCAGCCTCGGTCTCCGTGGCGGATGAAATCGCCGCCCTGGAACAGGCGCGCCGTCTCGGCCAATTACGGGGTCATTCCGGCCCGTCTCGGGAGGACCTTTGGGACGCCGTGCGCGGTTGCTTGATAAAAGGCGAACAAGGCGTGGATGGCGAAGCCTTGCTGGCCCTGGCCCGCAAGCTTTTCACCGGCAACGCCACGGGCGATGTTCCCCCGGACGCGGGCGTGCCGCCCCTGGTGGACGACTTCCGGCGCCGGGCGAAGGAAGCCAAGCTGCCCGTCGCCTTCGGCGGCAGCCGGTCTATCAAACTGGAAATCTACAAGAAGCCCGCCCACCGCCGGGTAAGCCGACTGCTTCACCAGCTAAGCTTCCTGGATGTGCCCTACGGGCAGCGCGGTGCCGGCCCTGACTTCCTCCAGGGAACGGATCTCCGCCGCATTATCGAACACTGGGACTGTCATTGGGAACCGGCCACGGAAAGCACGCTCATCGAGCGCGCGGCCTATGGAAGCTCGGTTCATGAGGCGGCGGCGGCCCGGCTGCGGGAAGTGGCCGCGCAGTTGGAAGCCTCCGGCAGTTACTCCGCCCGGAGCGGGGTGTCGCTCCTGGTACGCGCCTGCCTGATGGGACTACCGGATGCCGCCGAGGATATGACCATTCACTTGAAAACCTGGGTGGGACTGGATGCCTCCTTCGCCTCGGTGGCGGAAGCGCTAAGCCAGATGATGTTGCTCTGGCAGAGCCGGGAACCGCTGGAGGCCCGGAAGCTGACCCTCCTTCCGGAGCTTACGGAAACCGCTTACCAAAGGGCCTGCCAGCTTCTGGACGATGCCGCCAACGTGCCGGACGACAAAGCCGCTCCGGTCCTGGATGGGTGTCTGCTTCTGCGCTCGCGCCTGGCCACGCAGAATGAGGAAGACCACGCCCTGGACCCCTCGCTTTTGTGGATGGCCCTGGAAAGCATTGTCGAAGATCCGCGATCCTCGCCCCTGCTGCGCGGCGGAGGCGCCGGGCTGCTTCACACAGCGGGCATCCTGGAACTGGACGCTCTGATTTCACTGACTGCGGGAGCCCTTTCTCCCGCCGTGGGCGAAAGCGCCCGGCAGGTCGATTTCCTGACCGGCCTTCTGCGGGCGGCCCGCGAACTGGCCTGGCGCGAACCCCGCCTGCTGGAAAGCGTGGAGCACCTTTTCGAGTCGTGGAGCGAAGACGAGTTTCTCCTTCGCCTGCCGCACCTCCGCCTGGCCTGGAGCGATCTCACGCCCCGGGAGGCGGATCGCGTGGCGGCTCTGGTGGCGGACAAGCACGGATCCAAAAGTGTCCGGGCCCCGCGCCACGCCGGTGTAAGCGAAGGCGATCTGATGCACGCTCTTCAGGTCTTTTCTTCCGTGGAAAAAGCGCTCGCTGAAGATGGACTGGACGACTGGCTGAAACCCGAATCTCCTTCCATCACATGAACACCGCACATGAACGCTGGCGACTGGTCCTGGGCAGGTTCGCGAAAGACAAACTACCGGGTGACCTAAGCACCCAACAGCGCCGCATGGAAGCCGCGCTCGACTTCCTGTACTCCCGTGAATACGGCGGACGCGGTCTGCGCGAGGGGGACGCCTCCGGCGGAGAGGGCGGCAACAATCCCTCCGAGTTCACGATTCCCTCCTGGTTGTCCGAGGTGCGTGAGCTGTTCCCCCAGGAAACCGTGGAGATCATCGAGAAACACGCCCTGGAACGGTACGACCTGAAAGAGCTGGTGACCGATCCCGAAACCCTGGCCAAGCTGGAGCCCAGCCAGGAACTGCTCAAAACCTTGCTTAGTTTTCGGGGCCTTTTGCATGGCGAGGTCCTCGATCAAGCGCGGCGTATCATCCGGCAGGTGGTGGAGGAACTCCGGCATCTCTGGGAAAGCGACGTGCGCCAGGCCCTGAGCGGGAAGCTGAATCGCTTTCGCCATTCCCCGCTTCGCGTCGCCCGGAATTTTGACTGGCGCGTCACCATTCGCCGGAACCTGAAGCACTACGATCCGGAGCGGAAGGTCATCATCCCCCACGAGCAGAAATTCTTTGCCCGCAACACCCGGCACCTGCCCTGGAATGTCATCCTCTGCCTGGACCAGAGCGGCTCCATGGCGGACAGCGTCATCCACAGCGCCGTGATGGCCGGCATCTTTTCCGGTCTCGCTTCGCTACGGGTCAAGCTGGTCGTCTTTGACACGGCGGTGGTCGATTTGTCCGAACATGCCAGCGACCCGGTCGAAGTCCTCATGAGCGTGCAACTCGGCGGCGGGACGGACATCGCCCGGGCCGTCAAGTATTGCGAAGGGCTGGTCGACCAGCCGAAACGCACCGTGTTTGTGCTGGTCAGCGACTTCTATGAAGGCGGCTCCGCGACCGAACTCCTGGCGACCACGAAACGAATGCATGAAGCCGGCGTCACTCAGCTCGGATTGGCGGCGTTGGATTCGGATGCCAAGCCATTCTACGACCAACACCTGGCGGCGAGCCTGGTGGATGCCGGGATGGAAGTGGCTGCCCTGACTCCTAAGCAACTGGCCAGTTGGTTGGCCACGGTCATTCAATTCCGCTGAACGTTTCACCCATGTCCCGAGAGGAATCCATTCGCGCGACGCATGCGGGCCTGGACCTGGCCACGCTGGAAGCGCTGGCCAACAAGGGACTGCTGCGGCGGGCTCAGAAAGACCTGGACCGTGGAGGGGTGGGCGACGTGACGATGGCCAAGGACGGCCTGGCCGTGACGGTCGGGGAACAGCGGGTGTGTCTGGTGGAAGCCGGACCAGCCAAGGCCACCTGCTCCTGTCCGGCGGCCGGCACCTGCCAGCACATCCTGGCCGCGTGTCTGCATTTGATGCGGGAACCGTCTCCGGAAGGCGCCTCGTCTTCTCCCCCGGCGACCACGGTAAGGGAAGAGTGGCTGAGTTTGGACGACAGCACCCTGGTTACCCACTTTGGCATGCCGGTCATGAGCGCCGCCCATGACCTGCTGGCCAGGCACCTGCCCACCATCGATGAAAGCGAAACATTCACTGTCCGCTTTCCGGCTCTGAACGCCGCGGTCCGCGCCGTGCCTGGCGGTGGCCTGGAGGGCCTGATCGTGACCGGAGCCACCGAGCAGAAGTGGCCTACCCTGGCCGCGGCCTCTCTGCTCGCCGTGCGCCGGGAAGGCGGGAAGACCTGGGAACCCCCGGCATCGGGAGCAGCCGCCGGTTCGCCGGCGCCACAACATCGCGAATCCGTCTTGCAAGCCGCGGCCGCTCTTTGCGAGGAAACGGTCTCGGCGGGGCTGGCCCGGCTTTCGTCCTCGACCATTCAACGCCTGGAATCCCTGAGCGTTTCCGCCCAGACCGCAGAGTTGTACCGGCTGTCCCTGTTGCTCCAACGGTTGGCCACACTGGGGAATGACTGGCTGGAGCGGCGGCCCCACGCGGACTTAAGTGTTCTCTTTTCCCAGTTAGCTGAAGCCTACGCCCTTTCCCAGGCCACGCTGAAAAAGCCTCAACCTCACCTCACCGGCCAAGCACGGGAACAGTATGCCGAAATGGGCGCGCTGGACCTCACCGGCGTCGCGGGCTGGCCCTGGAGCACGCCCTCCGGCTATGAGGGATTGACCGTGCTGTTCTGGGATTCCGGCGGCCAACAGTGGTGCACTTGGTCGGAGGCGCGGCCCCGCGCTTTTCAGGGCGGTTTCAGCGCGGTAGCCCGATGGACCCAACCCGGCCCCTGGGAAGGCGCCGAATGCCCGGCGCAGGTGGCGCGGAGTTCTCTGCGGCTGATCCAGGCCCGCCGAAACCGTTGGGGACGGCTGTCTTCCTCCACGCGCAGCCGCGCCATCGTCGTGGGTCCCGCCAAGCTGAAGTCGCTTTCCGCCCCGGTCATGTCGGACTGGGGGGAACTGAGTGCCTCACTTCATTCTGCCGTGCCCCTGGGCCTGAAGGAGCGCGATCCCCGCGCGGCTTACGTGAT
This sequence comes from Verrucomicrobiia bacterium, assembly GCA_030427505.1. GTDB lineage: Bacteria > Verrucomicrobiota > Verrucomicrobiia > Verrucomicrobiales > DEV007 > JAUICH01. Next base: position 220,449 of record JAUICH010000005.1, on the reverse strand, counting down.
TCTCCAACCCGCCATCTGGGACCGGCAGCCGTTCGATCCGGTATCGCAGTCCCTGGTCTGGCGCCTGCTGGACGGGAAAGGACAGGCTATCCGGCTGGTGGCGCCTTTCGATACCCTGACCAAACCCCTGATCGAGGCCCTGGAAAAGCTGTCACCCCAAGACCTGGAAGGCAGCTTTCTCGTCGCCCGCTGTTTCCGGGACGGTGGCGGCATCCAGGCTTTTCCCCTGGCCCTTCACAACGACAAAGGCCCGGTACCGCTGTTTTTCCCGGGAAACAAATCCGCCCAAGCGGCATCCCAGAAAAAGGCTCCGCCTCCCCCGCCGGAAGACGACGACATTGAGGAAATGGAAACGCCACCCTCGCCGGCGGAACTCAGCGCTCTCGAAGGGTGGGCCCACTCCCTGATCAGTGGTCTGGAATGGGTGGCTGAGAGCGGCTATTCCCGCGACGCGGGCGAAAAGGTCGAACCCGCCCTGGAAAATCAGGCCCGAAACTTGGGCCTGTCCAAGCTGGCCGCGCTGCTGAACGAACTGCGGGAGAACCCGGCGGCCTGCCGGGTGCTGAGGCTGCGATGGATCGCCGGAGTCATGCTCCAGTCACAGCATTGAGAGTCACGGCGCCATCCGTTTACTGCCTTCCCCGTCTTCTCTTGTGCCCAATTTCCCGTTTGGCGGGTGCAATAGCCGATTATTGTGCGGACGTGTTGCGCCACAAATAAATGACACCGGGATATAATTTCCAGAAGGATACGTTGCGCCAGTATTCATGACACCGGAGCGGACTTGGTTTTAGGTTTGTTAGGTGGGTTTGATAGGGGCTGCTCTGCCTTCGGCTGAGCGAAGAGACCGGGAGCCGTAGGCGACCGGGCGATGAGCGAGGCCGAAGGCAGAGCAGTGGGCGTTTCCGGGGGCTCCACTTCCTCTTCGAGGTCGTTTCGCGCTTTCTCGAAGACGGCTTTGAGGGAACTTTCCACACGCCTTTGCAGTTCGAAGGGATTGAGTTCCCGCTGTTGAGCGCGGATCCACGACGCCCTTTGACGCGTGATTCCCTCCCACTCCAAGACCCGCTCGGCGGGGGTCTTCGGACGGTCGTATTGCTTGCGGTATTTTCCTCCGATTCGAGTCTTCGCCTCCAGCTTCATCACTGGCACAAAGAAGTTCTTCAGCAGGCACCAGGCCCGATAGGCTTCGTTGAGCGGCGCTACGCAGTTGGGACAGCTCAACCGGTCGTAGCCCACCAACTGACGGGCATGGGTCCAGTTCTTCTGCTCCACTCTCGCGTTGTCGTTCTTCCGATAGGGGCGAGACCGGGTGAAGGCCACGGCTGGCTTTTCCCCCCGTTCCTGAAGGTAGGCTACCAGGTGCCAGTTCAAAAATTGCCTCACTGCGTTCGCCCTGCGGGCAGCCTTCGGCTGGCTATCTTCGCTTCGCTCCGGTTCACTCCCGTTGTCGCTATCGAACCCAAGCAGCCCGAAGGGCAGGTCGGCTTCGATCTCGGCGATGGCGGCGACTACTCCGTGCTGGCCTTTGTTCCATACCGCCCGGCATTCGGTCCACTGGGTGTGCACATCGGTCAGATCGACCGTCCAGACAAAGTCGCCTTCGAGCCGCCCTCCGCAGTGCGCGACGGTGTCGGCTTCCACGTATCCAGGGGAGTCGATGTCATCGTTATCGGTCCGGATCGGGATCTGGGTCCTGATGAGGGTTCCGGGTTTGGTCCCGCTGTTTCGCTTCCGGGTCTCGCTCGCGCGCACCGGCGCCAGGAGCCGGTCGATACTGCGCGCGCTGATGGCCTTGAGCCGTTTGCGCAAGGGATTGCCCAGGCGTCCGTATTGCCTCTCGTAGTGTGGCAGCCACACTTCCAGCATCGGCTGGAGGAGCTTCGCGCAGGGTTGGTTGGCCGCCAGCCATATCGCCTTGAGAACCTTGCGTTCTGGCTCCCCATAGACGGCTTTTCGTCCCCGCGTTTCCGCCCGGCCCAGCGTCGAACCCACCGGGCGGTTCATCAGCTTGATGGCATGCTTGCGGCTCAGGCCGCAGACTTCGGCCAATTCGTCAAGCAACCGGCTTTTGCCCTCCCGGCCCCGGCTCTGGTAGCGCATTCGCATCTTCTCGACATACTCGTCTTGGCTCCTCTGACTCATTCCGGATGGGCGATCCATCCGGTGTCATCCATTCTGGCGCAACGTAGGTAAATTACCTCTTCAAGGTTCCTCTCCCCGGTGTCATTCATTTTGGCGCAATTCGCGGACAGGCTTGCTTTGTGGAAGGTGCTTCACAAAAAATCAGGTCATGTCTGAGATCCAAGAAATCCTCGAACAATTGGCGCGGCAATCCTACCCACAGGATTTCAGACATCCCGCCATCCTCCAGTATGTAAGGACGGGAGACGAAACCCTTTTAAAATCCATTCCAAAAACTGACGGAAGAGGCGCTTGGACTCTGATCCGGGCGCTTCCCAGCCCGGACGCCTGGACCGTTGAGGCTGAGCGGGTCATCCGGCTGGCGGTGTCCGTGCCGATGAAGTCCCTTTGCTACCAGTGGCTCTATAAGTACTGCCGCTACGACTACGCGGACTGGGCCCACTACAAAGACGCCGTCAAGATCCTGGGAGCGGCCGGCCTTCCAAAGGAAAAACTGTTTGAAGCTCTCTCCGAAGCAACGCTCTGGGATTGGAAAGCTAACGAACCCACCGAAGCAGGAATGATGCTGCTTATGGCAACCGACGCCCAACTGCCCTTGGGAAATCAAAGAAACAATTTCCACGAAGAGCAACTCATCGCGGTCCTTGCCAGAAAGGAACCGAAACGTCTGGAGACCCTTCTCCGGAAAGGCCGGCATCCCACCCGGTCTGATTCCGGATATGCCGCCATGGTGCGGGCGAATCCTAAGCGCTTTCACAAGCTGGCCCGGAAGGAATACGACAACCTTCGTGGTCGAGTGGAGCGCCTGTGTCTCCTGCGGGCTCTGGGAGAGAATGCGCCCGGTCAATACCGTGACTGGGCCTGTGGTGAAGCCATTGCCATATTGCGGGAAATTTGCGAGGTTGACGATCCTGTTGGGCGGCAGTGTTGCCAGTTCTTGCTGGCGGCAAACCACCCAGACGCTTTGGACCTGACACGCCAGTGGATGGCCAGGTTTCAGGGAACCAGCGACTGGAACGCTGCCCACCAGCGGGAACTGGTGCTCAAGCAACTCCAGGAAACCCATCCCGAGGAGCTTCTTTCCATGGCTGAAGCTTGCACCCACTCCCCTGCCGGCAATGTTGTCCTCATGGGACTGGACTGGTGGGAAAAACTGGGCATCGGGGACGATCATTCGCGATTTCTGGCGGCGCTCCGGCGCACCCTGAATAACGAGAACAGCACCATTGTCATTTCCGGGATCACCCGGGCGGTGTCCTTCGATCTCCGCGCGCTCGAAGACGACATCTGGCCTCTCATGGAGCACAAGTCCCGGCCGGTCCGGGGCGCGGCGGCAAGAGCCCTGGCTGGGCTGGGCTTCAAGCAGGTGAAAGACCGCGCTCTGAAGCTTCTCCACCATAAGAAGGCCGACATCCGGCAGGCGGCGGTAACCCTCCTCGGCAAGATCGAAGACCAGGCGCCGGTGGCCGCCCTGAAAGAACGTCTGGACGCGGAAAAGAACGAAAACGTGCGCGACGACATCCTGCTGGCGCTCGAACAAAGCGGCGGCGACCCCATCTTTACCCCGGAAGAACTCCAGGAACGGATTGCCGTCACTCTGAAGAAAGTCAAAGAACCCCCGGTAACGTGGATCTCCGCCGCGAACCTGACCCTGCGGCGCGCGGACGGCACGAAGCTCTCGGAAGACGAAGTGCTTTACCTGCTCTACCGGCAGTCCCGCTGTAAGGAAATGCGTGCCGACCTGGAGGCGAAACCCATCTTTGCCTCGCTGAAACGGTCTGCCTGCGGAGAGAGCGCGCTCGACTTGTGCAACGCGTTTCTCGGTTCGGAACAAAACGCGGCGGACCGCTGGGTGCTGGCCTTTGTGGCCCTCACGGGCGACGACAGCCTTGTCCCGCTCATCCACCGGGCCATCATCGACTGGGCCGACAACAGCCGCGGCAAGCTGGCCGAATACGGCGCTCAGGCTCTGGCCCTGCTGGGGACGGATGCCGCGCTCATGGTCGTGGACAGCCTGAGCGTGCGTTACCGTAGCAAATACAAGAACATCGGCAAAGCCGCCGCCGAAGCCTTTGCCGCCGCCGCTGAGGCCCGGGGTGTCAGCGTGGAAGAACTCGGCGACCTGGTGGTACCCTGGCTGGGGTTTGAACCCGGCCAGCCCAGGCTGATCCGGTCCATCAAGGGAGAGGTGGAGGTCAGGATCGATAGCGACTTCAAACTGAAGTTCCGGGACACCGCCACCGGCAAGAAACTGGCCAAACTGCCCGCGGGCACGCCTCCCGAAATCCAGGCGGAGTTTAAAACCCTGACCGCGACGCTGAAGGAAGCCGTCAAAGCCCAACTCCTGCGCATCGAAACGCTGCTGGTGCGGCAATTCCGCTGGCCCGCGAAGCGCTGGAAGGAACTCTACCTGGGTAACCCCCTCCTGAAACCCTTCACCGAGCGGCTGATCTGGGCGGGGCATGCCGCGGATGGCTCGGCCCCCTTCACTTTCCGCGCCCTGGAAGACGGCTCCCTGACCGATGTCGAAGACGAAAGCGTGGAACTACCTGATGACGCGGAGGTCTCTCTCGTGCATCCGCTGGATCTGGAGGAAGCTGACCGCGCGGCCTGGCTCCAGCATCTGGTGGACTACAATGTCGCGCCGCCTTTCGCCCAACTCGACCGGCCGGTCGTGCTGGCCTCCGAAGACGAACGCGCCCTGAAGTTCGGCAAACATGTGAAGGGCACCAGCCTGAACGCCATGACCTTCCGCGGCCGCGCCGAGAAGCTGGGTTGGACCCGGGGCTCGGTGGCCGACGCGGGATTCGTCTCCGCCTACCGAAAGGTCTTTGCCGGAGCCGGCGTGGAAGCTTTTCTGTATCTGGATGGCATGTATGTGGGGATCGGTGTGGACGAAACCATCGAGCTGGACCAATTCTGTTTCGTCAAAGCCGGCTCGGTCCAGATCGGAAGCTACGTCTATGACGAACCAAGCAATGATGACGACCCCAGGCTGATCCCCTTCGGAGACGTGCCTCCCGTGCCTTTTTCCGAAGTCATGGGGGATCTGGCAAAGATCAGCGGAAAGGAAGTTTCCGAGTTGAGAGGCTCTCCAAGTTCGTGACCCCGAGGTCTCGACTCGTCCTTTTTCCTTTCCTCGGAACCAGTCTTCACCGACGAACACAAAGAGAACCCGCCTATCAAGTTCGCTCTCCACTTCATTTCTCCTCAGATCGTTGAAGCCATCCCAATTTCTAAAAGATTACTATCCCCTTTTCGAACCCAATGGGGACCGGAAGCCCGACCAGTTGCTGAATCGTCTCAAGGCTTTGGGTTGCAAAGTCCGCATGGACAGCATGGGAAACGTTTTTGCTCAGATGGGTAACGACGCCGGAGAGAATCCTGTCAGGATACTGCTTGAAGCTCATCGCGATAGAATCGGTTTCGCCATCAAGCACATCGCGAAAGACGGAAGAGCCAGCATCATTCCGTTGGGGCGCGGCGATATTGAGGGCAGCCTGGGCCAAGTGCTTGTGTTCTCCGGATCGGGAGAAGACGTACGTGGCGTGGTTTCCTACACAGATCCAAGCTTTCTAGGAAATACCCACGATGCCCTCCCGACCAATTGGGAGGAGGTCTACGTGGACTTTGGCTTTTCCTCAAAAGAGGAAGTCCTGAACGCTGGGCTGGCAGTCGGGAGCATGGGATACTTTGGATCGGACCCCAAAGAGATTTCTCCGTCGAGGGTCATGGCGGGCGGTCTCGACAACTCGTTCGCCTGTTCGATTATTCTAAGTGTCCTCGAGCGCGTGGATGCCGGTCTTCTGCGAGACAACGAAGTACGGCTTTCGGTGCTTTTCGCGGTCAATGAAGAAACCGGCGGACAGGGTATCAGGGCCGCCATCAGCCAACTGGACATCGATCTCGCAGTCGTCCTGGACGCCACTTTCTCCACGGACTCCCCCGTTGACCAGCCCGAACGAGATGGGCTTGTCCAATTGGGCCACGGCCCCACCTTAACTTTCGGGTGCGGAATGAATCCGCTGCTGAATCGAGCCTTCGAAAAACTGGCTCACGAAAAACAGATACCGATCCAAAAGGAAGTGTTTCCCAAGATCACCGGAACGGATGCCGACACCGTTTGCCAGGCGAATGGTGGAATTCCCACCATTCTTCTCTCTTATCCGCTTCGGTACATGCATACCGCTTCTGAAGTCGTTGACATGGCGGACCTGAGCTCCTCGGTGGAACTGATAACCGCCTTCCTGGAAGGCTCCCCTCGCGTGGTCCTCAAAAGCATCCGCGAAGGCGCTTTCGTCTGACTCCAAACGGACTCAATGCCCCGCCCATTGCATGGCGAGATTGACGATCACCTCCGCGCACTTCGCCATGGTCTTGTCGCTGGTCCATTCGAGCTTCGAATGAATCATATAAGCTCCCGAGCCGAGATTGGGCGTGTATTTGCCCTGAAAAGTAAGACGGGAACCGTCCGTGCCGCCACGAATTCGTTCCCTTTTGGGAGTGAGCCCAGAGCGCTTGATGGCGGCCAGCGCATGGTCCGTGACCCGGGGATGGTCCTTCAGCAACTCCTTCATGTTTTGGTATTGCAGACGCGTCTCCAAGTGAAACGAAAATCTGGGATCTCCTTCAGTCGCCAACCTGCCTAGCTCCTCCAGCTTTGCGATCCGCCTTTTACAATTCGCGCTTTTGAAGTCGCGTATGATACCGCTGACAACCATCTCGTCAGTGGTGCCGTCCATATGCATGGGATGAATGAACCCTTTCGTTCCGCCGGTTCTTTCAGGCGATTCATCTGGCGGCAAGCCATCCACGAAGGCCGCCGCCGCTTTAAGCGCGTTTGCAAGCTTTCCTTTCGCATAGCCAGGATGTGTCGTGAATCCTTTAAAAACAGCGCGGAACCCCCACGCGGTGAAACATTCATCTTCCAATTCGTTAGGTGACGCACCGTCCACCGTATAGCAATAAGTCGGTAGCCTTTCTAAATTGATATGGTTTACACCGCAGCCGATCTCTTCGTCCCGGGTAAAGCACAGCACGATCTTGCCGTGAGGAATCTTCTTAAACTTCATCAATGCCGCCGCCACCGACATGATCTCCGCGACACCGGCTTTGTCATCCGCACCCAGTAATGTCTTGCCCGACGCGGTAATGATAGTATGCCCGAGACAATTCTTCAGTTGTGGAGAATTCGCGGTAGTTAGTTCCAGTTCGGGATTGTCTGGATAAGAAATCGGAGAACCATCGTAATCTTTGATCAGCCTGGGCTTTACGAAGCGGCCCGATTGGTCTGGTGACGTATCTACGTGTGCCAAAAACCCAATGTCCTCGCACTTGATTCCTCTCGTCGGAGGCACCACGGCGTACAGGTAGCCATTCTCGTCCAGCTCCACCTGCTTCAAGCCAAGTTCGAGAAGTTCGCTCTTCAACATCTCGAGCAGTTTCCACTGACCTTTCGAGGACGGACCGTTCGTTTCTTTCGGCGCCAGACTGGCGGTGGTATAGACTCGCGCATAACGCACGAACCGGGCCGGCAGATCTTCCAAGAGGAACTCTTTTACTTTCTCTAAGTCTTCCATAGATTCGCTGGGACTATAATATATTTGCAATAGATGACTGACGAACTGCTGGCAAAGCTTGTTGATCGCGTACTGGATTTCGCCCTGGAGATTGGCCCCACTGACTGTCTTTACATCGAGGCCAAGGACATCGCCCCGGAAGCCACGGCCGCCTTTGTTGAGGGAGCCAAAAAGCGTGGAGCCACCGCCATCGCCGACAACGAGTCGTCACTGTCAAATTCCGAAATTGCCCGCAGGCTCACTAAAGAGCAAGCCGAAATCATGGCCTCCCGAAAGCTCAAGAAAGCTCAAGCCTCAACGGTCGTGCTTGTCCTCGATGGAACGCCCGTGGCCTTGGAAAGCGACCTCCCTTCCGACAAGCTGTCTTTGCTGCTAAAGGTCAGAGCGCCATTCTCCTCATTCGTCTCAAAGAATCGTAAATGGACGAGGCTACGCTGGCCGAATCCGTCGATGGCGCAACAGGCCAATCAGGAGTGGGACGCGTTTGTCGACAGCTGGGCCCAAGCCTGCCTTTTCGATTGGTCTTCGGTAGCCTCCGAAACCGAGCGATTGCGCCAGATCATAGAAGACGCTAACCAAGTGCGAATCGTGGGAGAGAACACGGACCTTGCCTTCAGCATCGCTGGAATACCCGCCTGTCTTTGCTGCGGCCGCGAAAACATTCCAGGTGGCGAAGTCTTCACCGCGCCAGTCAAGAAGTCCGTGAATGGGGAGGTTTTCTTCAACGTACCCTCAAGCCACGCGTCCACCATCTTCGGGAGGGTCTCTCTCTGTTTCAAGGATGGAAAGGTCGTTTCGTCCCAAGCCGAAACCAATGACAACAAGCTGAAACGCCTGCTCGCCACTGACAAAGGAGCTTCATTTCTCGGCGAATTCGCTCTCGGACTAAACCCCAAGATCACGGCGCCACTATTCGACACTCACTTCGACGAGAAAATCGCGGGCTCCTTCCACCTGGCTTTGGGAAGAGCCTACGATTGCGCCGATAATGGCAATAGGAGCCAGCTACACTGGGACTTGGTTTCCATACAAAGAAGAGACTTCCCAGGCACCATCTATTTGGACAATCAAGTTCTCAGAAAAGACGGCTTGTTTGCAGATGATACTTTTCGAGTTCTAAACGCAAGCTCTGCTTAGTGAAGCAAATCGTCAGTTTCCTGTAGTCTTCTCAGAATCAATTTTGCAAACATCTCGCCACAACGTTTCTGGCACTCATCCGGTAGCCACCCCCAAGTCCCAGAAGGATTGGCATCCACAATTTTCCATTGGTTATCGAACTGGACCAAGTCGAATGCACAGTATGAAACGCCAAAACTCCCGCAAAGAGCGCAGATATAATCCTTTAGTTCAGGATCGCATTCAAATTCAACAAAAGTGAGTTCGTTCGATCCCCTGCCTCTCACATCGACAGATTCGCGAGATCCCAGTTCAATCCGGACGCAATAGACTTCGTCTTGAAAAGCATAGAGCCTAAGTTCGGAAGGCTGCTCCGAACCCGCCTGGTAGATTGCTGGCGCTTGTGGGTCCGAAACGATATTCTTGAAGTCAGGCTCTGTCAGCCAAGAAACTTCAAATGCCAAGTCCTCGCTTATCTGGCAACTTTCAGAAGCAGCCTTAATCACTACCGATCTCAGCTCCGGAAACATCGAGCCAATTTCCTTGGCATCGTTGCCCATCTGCCAAGGGGAACAACGATAGCTCTCCTCCAGAGAATTATACAAGATTGCTTTGTTCGCCAGCTTCCGGGCACCTTCAGGGTTGTTCAGGACTCTCGCGTAACCGGAAAGCCTCCACTCGACATACTCAGTCAGAGCATCCCATTGCTTCAGAAAGAATCTTTCGAACTCGGCGGATCGAACCTCGTTTCCACCGCAAGAACCATCAGAGATCCTTTCAAAACGTGCCTCTGTCACATACATTGGAAAGTAGATGACAAGGCTATATGAGAGGACGTCTACGGTCTTATCTCCTTCCCGGACTCGCACTCTATTAGAGTCCGCGGTAAAGAGACTCTCATCGGATCGAAAATTGAGGCACTCCAATTCTACAGTGCCTAGTGACTCTATTTCAGAAAGAAATAGCCCATTCAGGCGCCCTACCCAATAGTCTTCAGCGATAACCAATACCTTTGGTTTCACGACTTAGATAGATTGTGTCAATTTATTGCTCTGACACTTGCGGCGCAGAAACTCTTCAGAGACGGTCCGGAGCTCTTACTTCAGAAAGCGATTCAGGCTCAAGCCACAAGACGCTCTTTCCCGGCATGCCTGAGCGGAGCAAACCTGTCTCCCAGCAAACAAAAAGGTCAGCGCGGGAACTAATCCCGCGCTGACCTTTCAAGATAGCCAAAACCGATCTCAGCTGGTTCCAATCGCCTTAACGGTTTTCCCACCCTGCCGGGATTTCGCTTTAACAATTTTGGTATTCATAGGATTATGGTTCGAAGTTCCGCCAAATTTTGATTGGAAGCTTCCAGGAACTCAAGTAAATTCTAATCCTTTTGCGTGACAGCAGCGGTTCAGAGTGGATTTCGGAGTTGGATTTTGCTCTTAGAGGTCAGATCAGATGAACGGCCAGTAGATTTTTAAACTATGGAAAAAGGCAAGACGTTTCAAAACTTCATTGTTTTCTTTACCGCCGCACTAGGCGTGGTTGGAACAATTGTCGCCTTTGAGCCGATGGTTGCGGTGATAACGTGTTCCGCCATCACGGTCAGCTACGTTATCTATCTATTGGTAATGAAGCTTGTTGGCAAAGGTTTTGACCGGAAGGTTTTCGAGAAAAGCTTTGTGAGCAAAATTGCCCCTCTCAAGACCGGCTTACAGCTTCAGAACGTACGCGTTCTTGAAGCAATTTTACAGCCGCGACCTGATCTAAAAAATGACGGCCTCGAATACAATTTGCTAAAATTCTCGGCTACTATCGATTCTCAGGGCACCTATGTTGGCACCTACCAGGCAAAAGGTCAGGTTGTTTCAAACCGGCCCGTTTCCGGCCTAAAGCTGATCATGGCTGCCGCGGCAAGAGAGATTGACAACCTAAAAGCAACCGACACTGCTACAGGTGAATCCCTTAGAATATCGGATTTAACAAAGGCCTACGCGGAACTGTTTCCCTTTGAAATAGAATTCAACACAGCCGTTCACGAAGGAGAGTCTTTTGACGTGTCATGGACGTTTTCTTTCTTTCGCTCTTGTGGCACGAAAGAAGATGACTTCGACCTTTTTGCGCTTTGGCACTACCCGCCAGCTAAGATTTCCGGGAATGTCGAGTTAGACCTGAGACTAGATTTTCCAGTTCAGTCGGTTTTTGTATACGACATTTCCAAGACCGGACAAATGGAGCTCAACGTAAGTGCCAAACCCGAAAAACAGGGCTCAGAGAGTCATTTTATCACATCGTTCACTCCGAATCCAAAGTCCCTCGGATTCATTTTCAAATACTCTGTCTGACAGTGCGCTGACCGCCTTAAGATGATGGGTGATTGGCGAGGATTTTTGGCTGGGGGCAAGGCGCGATGAAGGAGGCTATGTGAATCATAACCGACTGAAGAGCAACGATGACCCCAGCCAAAAAGACCGGTTAACGCCCTGTCGCCAGCGGCTCTTTGCTCAGACCAAACACTCATCATTTTAAGGCGTTCAGTGAACTAGGCAACGGACAAGATTAACGTAAGCTCTTTTGCATCAGAAGACCTGCTGCATATGACAGCCATTCCGGGAGTTCGCGGATCAGTTTGAAACCCATCCGTTCGTAGAAGTTGCGAAGAGTATCGAGAGCGACCAATTGAACTTTTGATATCCCGGTATACTTTTTCCTTTGCGCTTCTATCATCGACGACAGCAACTCACTGCCAACGCCCTGCCGTCTAAAATCAGGGTGGACCGCCAAAAATATGACGTATAGGTTTGCCCCCCTGGGGTTGTGATTGGAGGGGAAATCGGCTACGTCTTCAAAGCGGTGGTATTCTTCCCGGTTCCACCTGCACGACATCACGTAACCTATCAGCATCTTCTTCCCGTTGCCTTTGGTCTCCGCAACCCAAAAGCCGCTCGGAAACATATTCTGCCTTGCTCGTAGAACTGAAAGCGTCGCGAAGTCCTTTGGACTAACGATCTTTTCGAGCGCTGCAATTTCACGCAGGTCGGACTCCTTCGCTTGGCGATATGAAAACATTAGGTTGCTATGATCTACTGGTGAGGAAACAATCGAGTCAGAGAATCGTTACGAAATCAAGATGAATTTGGCTCAGCCCACATTGGTATCGAAGTTCGAAGCCGACGGACATGTCTCCATCGACGGTCTGCTGGATCACCATCTACTCGATGAAATATCTGTTGCCGTAAAAGACCTGTTTTCGGGAAAGAGAGATCAGCGTCCTCCTCAATTTGAGAACAAGAATCTTGATACGGAATATTGGTCAGAAAGTTTGATACAGGTGAATTTCGCCAGTTTTTGCTGCAAACGGTTACGAAAGCTTGTTTTCAATCAGCAACTAGCTGAAATAGCCAAGGAGCTACTGGAGACTTCATCTGTTAGACTTTGGAACGATATGGTCATCGCCAAGCGTCCCTCCCCAAACTCCATGAAGAAGGGAGTCATCGGATGGCATCGCGATCGCCAGTACTGGCGCACTTGCGGCTCACGGAACATGGTCACCGCCTGGATCCCCCTTGCGGATTGTGGGCCGGAGAATGGATCTATAGAATTTTTGGCGGGAAGCCATCGCTGGGAACAGAGCCATGAAGGGTTAGATTTTTATCAGGAAGACAGAAGTGGGATCGAGTTCAGAATCGCTTCTTCGGGAAGGAAAATAGAAAGGACAGCCACTACTCTACGGAAAGGTTCTGTTTCCTTTCACGGGTGTCGATTGATACATGGGAGCGGCCCGAATGTTAGCTCAACCGAAAGAATAGTCGTAGCCATTCACTATCAGCCGGAAGACAATCATTGGGTACGCGCAACCCGCGCAAATGGTGAACTTATCCAGCACGAGGTAGACCTGCTGGTAAGGCGAAACGATGCAGGCGACCCGGACTATTCAGATCCAGAAATTTGCCCGACGATACTTTAGATAGAAAGAGCTCGTCTGACTTCTAGATCGCCTAGAGAGCTAGAATTTTGCTTCTTGTAATCAGGGCAATCAATATCAAAGTACGAAATGGATTGGGATCTGACCTCTTTTTTTTCTGCGTTCCGTGATTCTTCAATGACGGACTTTGTGAACGGCCTGCATGGGTCCGTTGAGGCTCTCGGAGAACGGTTGGAAACCTTGTCTCAATCAGACTTGGACCGCGCAACCGAGATTGACACGGCCCTCGCCTTGGAGGAGATCGGCAGCCGGATCACCCATCTCACCACGTATATCGATTGCCTGACGGCCGCCGAGGCCTCAAACGAGGACTATGTTGCGGAACAGGCACGTCTTAGTGAGCTGAAGGCGAAAGTCGAGATCCTGACCAGCCAGTTTGAAGCCAGGCTGCGCGCCCACTCTGAGGAAGAGTTCACCGACCTGGTCAATACGGAAGAACTTCAGTCCGCTTCTTACCAGTTGGAGAGATTGAGGAAGCAATCTCTTTGGCGAATGTCGTTAAAGGAGGAGGCTTTAGCAGCTGAACTGTCGGTCACGGCGAAGGATGCCTGGTCACGGCTTTACGATGGTGTTTCGGCCCGGCTCGAGTTCGACATGAAGTTCCCGGATGGCAGCACCAAGAGGCTGCCAATTTCTCAATGCCGGTCGTTGATGAGCAATGCGGACCGCCGTATTCGGGAAGCCGCATTCACGGGAGGTGAGGCGGCTTGGAAGGAAGTGGCTCCCCTGACCATGTCGGCGCTGAACGGAATCTCAGGAAGCCGGTTGATCCTTTGTCGCCACCGGGGCGGGCAGCACTTCCTGGAGCCAGCCCTTTTCGATGCGGGAATCGAACGGGAGACACTGGATGCGCTGTTCGAAGCGATCGACACTCGGCTCGAAACCTCCCGTGAAATCGTGAAGTTCAAAGCCGAGCGGCTGGGGCTCGACGCCATCTCCTGGTATGACTTGGAATCCGCGTTTCCACAAAAGAGCGAGGCAGCGAGCGAATCCATTGACTGGGACGCGGCGGTTTCCTGGGTGAGCCGTTCTTTTCACGCTTCCTATCCAAAACTAGGGGAGTTCTTCGACGAGATCTGCGAGGCGAAATGGATTGATTGGAGACCAAGGGCATCGAAACGGCCTGGGGCCTTTTGCACCACTTCCGATTTCAACGGAGAGTCCCGGGTCTTCATGACTTACAACGCGTGCCCTCACGATATCATGACCCTGGCTCATGAGGTTGGGCATGCTTTCCACAGTCACATTCTCAAGGGCAAACGCCACTGGGAGAAGGGCTACCCGATGACGCTGGCCGAATCGGCCTCGACCTTCGCTGAACTCATTCTCATAGACGGAATCATCGAAGCAGAAGACATCGATCCGTCGATCAAACTTCATTTCCTCGACGAAGAACTCAATCACTCGCTGAGTTTCCTCTTGGATATTCCCACGCGCTTTTACTTTGAAAAGGCTCTCTACGAACATCGCGCGGAGGAGGAACTGAGTGTCAGCGCGCTCAACCGTCTCATGGTCGAAACTCAGCGGCAGATCTTCGGAGACTCCTTGAAGGAGGGCGAAGAGAATCCCTACTTCTGGGCTTCAAAGATGCACTTTTACATTGGTGAAGTCAGCTTCTACAACTTCCCCTACACATTTGGCTATTTAATGAGCCGCTCTCTCTTTAATTCACTGAAAGAACACGGCAGTAGCTTTTTCGGGAACTATGAGCAGTACCTGCTCGATTCCGGCTCCATGTCCTGCGAGGATGTTGCCAAGAAAGTTTTGCAGGCCGACATTCGAAAGGCCGACTTCTGGGGTTCAGCTATCGACAGCGTTCAACAAACCATTAGCCGCTGTAAGAGTTTAATGGCGCAGGTGTGAAATGAGAAAGCGGTTCGCTCGATTCCCTGAATCCCTCACATAGCCTGAGACTTACAGGGGGTAAACCGGTCCCCCTATTTCTTACTTTTCGGTAGTGGATTGGGACCCAACGCTCCCATTTCTGCCAGTTCGGCGGCGTCGGGGCCTGGGAGAATGAAGGGCGAAAACCGCGCGCCCACGATCGTGGCGGGATCGTAGGAACTCTTGGATTTCTTCATGCCCTTAACGGTAGCTACCAGATCCCTCGGGTACTTGGTGGCGGAGATTTTGTTCAGAGATTTCAGTTCGGAAGACGACGTGTCCCCTTTCCATTTCAGGCGGGAAAGCGCCATGCGGAGACTGGTGGTTGTATCATTCTCTTTGTTATAGTCCTGGACATCGTCTTTATGAACAAGCAACTCGTTAATCACGACAAACTGCCCGGTTAAGGAAGCAGTAAGTTTCTGGTAGGCGGCTTGCTGCAAGTCTTCCCGTCCCATGAGATCGGCATAGAAGTCTTTGTTCTGCGCATCGACTTCGCGGTTAACCGCCACGAGCCGTTGACGGTAGCGTTGGGAGACCCCGGAGGAGATCGTTCCAAGTCCCGCGGGAACGCTCGCACCGGCCTGTATGCCTAGCTCCAAAGTCAGGCGGTCCGGATGACGAAAACCGTCGGGTAACCAGGGATCGTTTGAGGCAAAGAAACTGCCTCCACTTTCTCTCATGCCGCGTCCGGCCTGATCAAAGAGATGAGACCAGAGGCTCCTTCGGTCCGCGCCAGGCAGCGAATCGAACACTCCTATTTTGATGAACAGCTCCAGAGGGGTGTAGTTCCATACCGTGGGGTCCGCTTCGAACTCCATGATCAGCGCGGCCCATTGCAACCGGTGCGTCAGCTCTCCATGCAACAGTCCAGCGCCGACGTCCGCCAGAATAAATCCCCGTTTTGGAAGCGTCACGTAAACATCGGACGGGAGTATCTTGATCGCTGCTAAACGCGCGGCCGGAAACAAGTGACTGGCTTCCAAGTCCGAAAGAGCGTGTTCCAGGGCCTGCCAATCATCATAACCGCCATGAGCCGCCTTTACTGCCGCGACTCTCACATTGAACTCCTTGAGGCGCTGGTAAAAGCTAGCCGGCTGCTGGACTAGATACTGGATCCGCATCAGGTCTTCCAGAAAAGCAGGATCACTACTCGATCCCGTCAACTCATCGAGGAAAGCATGTTTCCAAAAATCAATCTGGGGGTAATAGGCAGCACCAGCAACGGGCATCTTGATCTTGTAAGAACCAGCCGCGCCACCAGTCGAAGCGAAATCTTCCCCCACGGGAAAGAAACCGACCGCCGCGACAGAAGCCGCGGGCGCGAATAGACCACCCATCCCCACGAAAAGCAGGACAGACAGGTATCGAAGAAGTCTCATGGCGAAAAGGGGAAAAAGGGGACTATAGCTCTTTCTTCACGAGTTCCACGCGCCGAAGCAGTTCCGTGGCGACGGAGTTCTCCGGTGTTCCGACCAGGTCTTCTATTTCTTTCGTGGCGATTGCATTCTTCTTATGTTTTTTCCGGTAGTTAGCGAAGTAACTGGTCTCATAGTATTTCACTAGAGTGCTGATCTGAACGGCTTTGACCTTCTTGATACGGTCCAGTATCCAGGCCTTCTCAGCCGGATCCATGGGAAATGAAACGGCAGCCCCACTCTTAGTCGGAGATATCTCCACCCGGCCGTTTTTGATGTCCGCCAGCCACTGGTCGCCACTTCCGAAGAAATTGTCGAAAGTCAGACCGTGGTCGATCTTGCAGGCCACGTAGTTGGTGCCCCCAATTGGAAAGTAGGCCCCAAAATTATCTGTCTTAGTATCTGTGTCTCCCAATAATCTCGCCATGATCCAGGAGGAAGTAAACCCTGCGTAGGTGCCATAGAGATTTTCACTCTGCGGACCCGCCCACGTTTCCAGCCCAGAAAAATAGGGAAGCTGCTGAGAAGCGATTAACTTCGACTTCTTCGTTTCTAAACCAGCCAGATAGGCCTTTGTTCCTTTCGGAACGTCCACCAAATAGGTAGTAGGAGTGTAAATTTCCAGAAGCGCTTTATAGATGTCTCCCGCCATGGCTTCCCGGATAGCCATCAGGTCCCCCAGTTCATCCATACTCAGGCCTTTTCCTCCCGAGCCGTAGCCCCCGCCTTCCTTGACCAGGAAGATCTCTTCCTTCGTGCAGAACCAGCTCTTGCCCTTGGTCCCTCCTGGAATGGGGGCGTCCACCGGCGTCAAAGCGGAATATTTCAAAGGTTTCGAAGCCTTCAGGTCCTGAGCATGGGAAGCGCTTGCGCCAGCCAAGAGCAGGAAGCAAGAAAGTAGTGCGAGTCGTTTCATAGTCTTTGGTCTATAGGTTAGGTATGCGAATCTTCTGAATCTGTTTGAACTGGTAGTATATGAACTTCCTTGCATATCTGAAGTTCCCGGCCGCCCGGCCTCTGAGGATTGAGATCGGCATCACTCCCTGGAGACCGGCTTCAACGGAAGGGGTTCGTCCCCAAGCTTCCTCATTTCGACTAGTTCTTCTCTGCTTGGAAGGGGAAGCGTGAAGAATGCCTTTCGACTCCCTACAATACTCTCCCTTACATACTTACCGGATCTCTGCCTGATTTTGGATATTGTAGTCGACAAGTCACTCGGGTAGTCGCTTTTCTCCTTTCCCTTCTTTTCCAAGCTCTTAAGAACTACAGAAGTACTGTCGTTCTTCCACTTTAGGCGCGACAGCGCAATCCTCATTTCTGTGGTTTCTTCCGTCTCTTTCTTAAAGTCGTCTAAGTCTTCTTTGTGAACTAGGATCGAACCTTCCAGTTCGAATTCTTTTTGAAGAGATTTCGACAGTTCTGTCCACGCACAATCCTGCAAGGGAGTCAGTTCATCTATTTTTGAATAGTCCAACCCGAGGATTTTTACTTGAACATTAACGGCGACCACTCTCTGGCGATAGCGCTCCGAAACACCGGCTGCCACCAGTTCCATGCCTTTGGGTAGAGATTTCCCATTCTCTCTTCCAAACTCTTTGGTAAGCCGGTCCGGGTGCCGGTATCCATCCGGTATCATCTCTTCCTTATTGTTACACCACTCGTACGTATGGTTGCCGGTATACTTCATCCATACTCCCATCTGGTCGAAAAGATGCGACCACAGGTTTGGCATTGTGAAAGTTTGAGTAGCGCTGGAATTGGCTCCCGCCGCACCGGGTTTTTCTTTTGCCGCCTCGGATTTACCATGCTTCTCGTCAAATTTGCCAATCTTGACATACAGTTCCAACGGCGTATATGCCCACTCCTCAGGATTGCTTTCAAACTCCAACATGATGGCCGCCCATTGCAGCCGATGAACCAGTTCTCCGTGGAACAAACCAGCCCCCACGTCGGCAGGGATAAATCCACGCACAGGCAGCGACATGAATACTTCCGGTTCTAGGATTCCAATGGGTACCAGCCGAGCTGCCGGAAACAAGTGGCGAGCCTCTATATCTGTTAGAGCATGCTCCAGAGCCTGACAGTCCGAATAGCCGCGTTCGGTTTTCTTGATCCTCGCCACCAGTTTGTTCAACTCCTTGAGCCGGGCATAGAATTTGTCTGGCTGTTGCAGCAATCTCTGAACCCGCATCAGGTCTTCCAGGAACGCGTTGTCGCTGTCGCTCTTGGTCAACTCGTCGTAGAAGCAAGTTTTCCAATAGGCTCTTTGCGGCAGTTTACTTCCCGATCCCTGCTTGCCGTCCCCCGGGAGTTGAAATGTGTATTCATTTCCTTTTCCGGCTTCCTTTTCTACTATCTCTCCGACCGGATAGAGCGCTTCAGCCTTCGGCAAGAAGATTGCAGAAATTCCTATTGCCCATAGAAGCAACTTTGCGCCTGACCATCTTTCCCGGAGTTTTCTCATATTCTACCTCAGTCTAGTTCTAACGGTCTTTTGGATTCGTGATCGCCTCGATGCTTTCAGGTTGGAAGTCGCGTTCTCTGTCTCCTTATTTCAGTGATCTGAGGCCTGGTTGGCTTTCGCGGTCACACTTCAAAAAGAGATCATTTCCTGTTTGTAGAGTTGATAGACTTTGACCTTATCGTCGCCCTCGATGAAGCGGTTCATGTCGTAGTCGACTGCTACCGGCACGATGCGTTTGCGGCCGGGCTCGCCATCGAAGGCGAAGTAGAAGTCCGAGGCGATGGTAGCTTCGTCGCCAGCCGGCGGAAGAGCTCGCACGGCATAACGAAAGAGCTCATACCCACCGTTGACGGTAAGCAGGCTCACCACATTTCCATGGCCAAACTCACCCTGGAAACCCCGGCGGACCGGCGAGAAGATGATCTTCGCGTATTCTCCGCCGGAGCCTTTGGCCGCCTCCCGGCGCGCCAGAATCAGGTGGCTCTTCGGTCGCCCGTTAGCCCACTGGGCGTTCTCCGCCACCACTCCCTCATCGGAGCGAAAGTCCCAAAGAACAGTTTCGGAATCGATCTTTCCATTTTCGGTTTCTCTCTCCCAGATGACGGCCAGGCCCCGGCCGTTGGGGATGAACTCGAAGTCCACCACTTTCCAACCGATTCGGCGGAAACCGGTCTTTACGTTCACGGGAGGCAGACCTCCTGAAGGGGTTACCGCGGGTTCGTCCTCCGGCACCAGGCTCATCGCGGTTACGCGGGGGTTCACGGTACAGAGTAGATCCCGCGCCTGGTCCGTATCGAAGTCCTTATACCCTGAGGCCAGGAGATTGGTCATTTCATCTTCCCAACTACTGCGGGAGTGCCAGTTCCCCTTCCCGGCCGAATACTCCAGCGCGGCGTTCCGCGCCACGTAAACGTCCGAACTGCCTTCGGCCGAGAAGGCCCAGAAACCGCCGGCGGGATCGAAGCGAACGTTCAGATTTCTGCCCGGGTCGTCCATCATGGAACTGGAGGCATCGCCGCCGTCGATCCGTTGAAACCGCGCGGTATTCAACTGGCCGGTGCTCAGCCATTTTTTCTGATAGGGATCGTAGGTCCCGAAGACCAGTGAGCGGTAGGCGGCCGCGCCGGTGCCTTCCTCCACGTAAAAACAAACGTTCAGGAAGTGACTGAAGAACTCATAGTCTTCGAATTGTCCGCCCATCGTGGTGGCGGCCTGTTCCAGGGTCATGCTGCCATCCTTCAGACTGGCGGCCAGATATTCCGGGGCGCCCTCCACCAGCACGCCGCTGTGCCGCACGACCTCCAGGAACTTCACCTCCCGGAGCCGGACGTTTTCCCGGAGCACTCCTTCCGTCAGGTACTCGGCTGGCAGACCCACGGTCGCCGTTTTCTTAAGTCTGCTGCTCTTGCCAGTCTGCAGCACGACGAACTCCGGCGCGTCGACGCCCCAGGTGATGTAGGGATTGTCCGGCCCATCCATGGTGACCGTCTCGATCCGATTGTGACCACGCGGCAACTGAATCGGCTGAGGATTGTCGAACCCGAGTGTGTTAAATACCTTGAGCTGGCTCTTGGCATTGATGGCCATGTTCTGCCGCACCGCCACCGCCGGTTCCCGGTCCCGGCCCTGGAGCATCTTTTCCTCGCGGATCACGATGGGCTGGTCCACCGCGTTCCAGAAGCGCCGGACCAGCTCCTTTTCTCCCATATCTGCGGGACTGCTCACGGTGATGACCCGGATCAGCTGGTTGGTGTTGTCCTTCAGCTTAGCCGTGGCGACATAGTCTCCATTTCCCGAAACCGTGAATGTGGGCGAGAGTAGAAAGTAGTCGCCCTGCAGATCCGCCGGATCCACGCTGGAGAGATCATCCACGGAAAGGAAGGCGGAGAGAGACAGGTTCGTCTCCAGCAGTTTGAAGAAGACGCCGTAGTCGCTCGCTTCCTCGGACACCATGGCGTCAACGGTATCGGGAGTCAGCAAATCAGTTTTGAAATCCGTTGGCTGAAGATTCCAGTAAACTTTCTCTGGAAGCAGATCGCTAAGGTAGTTTTCCTGCGCTTCCAGCCGTGGTCCCGAAATGCCAGCCCAGACGGTCAGAAGTACAGAGAGTCCGCAAGCGCGCACGGGCGAAAAATGTTGCTTAGCTTTCATGGATAATTTTCTGATTGCGTTCTTGGGTCTGTTCACGGTTCGACATAGATGAAGCCGTAGAGCCCGTCTTCGGCCAAGGTCCAGGTCTCCCCCTGATCCACGCTGTAGTAGACGCCGGCCTCCACGCGATCCCCGCTGCGGTGAATGGCCATCTCCACCACGGTTTCGGGCTCCTCACGCTTCAGAGGGACCGGGGTGTGGTTCTTCCGCTGGACGTCGCTGGCGTGGCAGAGCAGTACGGTTACCTCTGGTTTGTCCAGTTTGGCAAACAAGGTATCGTCCGCCATGACGGTGACTTCCATGGTGTCCCGGTTGTTCAGCACCACGTCGAAGTCACCCTTCGCCACGGCGGTCAGTTCAAACCGTACGGGCCCCAGACCGCCAACCCCGCCTTGGCCGCCCATGCCCAGAGCATGGCGGATATCGGCCTCTACCGGCAGGCCAAGGTTCTGAAGGTACTTCGACTTCAGGCGAAAGCTGTCATCTCCATCCGCCGCCATCAGGTTCAGAATCATCCGCCCTGACCTGTCCACACCAGAGGAGCGAACCTTGAGAGACCGGATCTTATCCGCGCCACTCCCGGCATCCCCGATCACCACATCCAGAGCACCTCGCGGTAGCTGTGTCGCCACCGTGGCGTTCTTCAGATCTCTGACCTCAAAAGACTTTGCCAGTGCGGCAGTCAGTCCCGTCTTTTCTTCTCCGCTCCACTGCAAAGGGTTTTCCTCCGTCAGACGCAGAGCAAAGCAGATCTGCTGATCCGGCGCCTCGAATTGAAGGGGAGCCTGGGAACCCGCGGTCCAGCGGGAATCCGTGCGGCACGCGTAGATCGAGTTCTTCCCAGGAGAATAAGCCACGGCATATTCATCGCCGTCATAGGGATAGAGAAACTGGAAGACCAACCCGTCCAGCCGCGCCTGGGTATCCGCGATGCCGTCGGCAATGGAGCGGTCGTCGAGATTCTCCTCCTGTAGTCCGGTGAAGAACCTGGCCAGGGTCAGATCTCCATCCAGCTTGCCAAAGTCCTTCAGGTCGTCCTTTACCGCGCCACCGGTTTCTACATCCTTCTCCACTTCGCGTACCCGGTCGGTCAGGTCGTCAATCAGTTCGGCCAGGATGTTCAGTTCCAGGTTTTCCAGATCGACGACCAGTCCGGCGGTATCGTTCATGTCCAGATCGGACTTTCCGCCCTTGCCCGCTGGAATGGGAAACGGCACATAGAGCATGCCTTCGGTAGTCAAGATCCGGCCCTCTGGCTCTGCTGGAGCAGGTGTCTCCAGCGTCTCTTTCAACCTCTTGGCGTCGCTTGAGGTCATAGGCAGGCTGATGACCTGAGTGTTTACGTGGCTCCATTCCGCGCCGATGGAGACACTGATGGTGGCGGTGATCTCGTAGCCTTTTCGCTTGGCCGGGTGCAGCCGGTAGGTACGCAGGCAGTTCGCTCCCGCCTCCGTACTGCCACTGTCCGCCAATCCTTCTTCGACGGGCTTGGCCGACTCCAGAATCAGTTCGCCGTCTCCCTTTCGCGTCACCTTCCAGACGAGGCCTTTCGGTTCAGGCTCTTCCCCGCCGCGCAAACGCCCCGGATCGAGAAACTCTCCGTCGAAAAAACGGAACCGGTGTTTCTGACCATAGCGAGGCAGGTCGGTATCGCTATACGTTACCTCGAACTCCCGGCTCTCCGGCATCACCTTCAGCGCACTGACCCGGGCCATTTGCCCGGTGTCATTCATCAGCTCGGAGATCGAAAGTTCATCGTCCTCAAACAGCACCTGCACGATGCGCACGCCCGGCTCCGCCGGATCGGGACGATTCCGGGTCAGCCGGTCCCGGCAGGTTTCTTCGATGTAGGCCAAGCAGTGCCGTTCCCCCAGCATGACCTGGGGGTGAACAAAGGTGTCCTGCCGCAGCTTTTCGCCGGGACGGGTGACACGGAGGTGCGTTCCCACCACGACCGCGAACTCCCTTTCTTCCACGCCATTTAGTTGGTTCAGCTCCACTTCCGTCAGCGCCTCCGTGGCTCCCGTCCCCACGAGCATCAGGAAAAGCGTGGAGAGCAACGGGCAAGAGCGCCGTACGAATGGTGAGAGTTTGAACATTTGGATGGTTCGGCTTCGTTCTGATTTCTGTTTCTCTTGCTAACCCGTTTATTCCACGGGCTCCGCCGGAGCCCCGGGTCGCGGCGGAAAGTCTTCGGGAATCAGGTAATGGAAATGCCGGCGCAGCGAGGCGGGCTCTTCCACCCATTCCGCGGATCTCAAAGGACTGAACCTTCCGTCCCGCCAGTAGCCCGCCGGTTTGCAGCGGAAGCGGACGCGCTCGCCATCGAGGCTCTTCGCGGTTCGGAGGGTCGCGTCTGTCGTATCCGTCGGCACGACCACGGACCCAAAGTCGACGACTCGCTCATCGGTTCTTAGCTCATAGAGCATCCGTGCCCGGGTAATGCCGGAGTCCGTCCAGTCGCCATACGGAATGAACTCCAGGTCCAGTTTCGTTTCGCGATGAAACCCGTGCTGCCGGATGGTATCCATGCCGCAGGTCGCGGACTCGATCTCCACCAGGATTCGGCGATAGGCCTCCACTGGCACCCAGGCCGCGGTCCCAAAGCTTAACTTCTCAGGCAGCGTCTCGCCCGTATCCGGAGTTTTCCAACGCGCCGCGAGGAGTCCGCTGGAATCTCTCCCTTGAGGCTCCAGCACATATTTCAACCATTGTTGCCGGGCCGCCGCGAAGAGCCCTAGCAGAAGCGCCGGAGACACGGAATCCGCCAGGCCGGCGTTCAGTCCTTCCACTTCACCGTTCCGAACCAGGCCGCGCATCAAATTCAGCACCGGCTCTTCGTCTCCATCCCCATCGGTGAGGAATCCCGTTACGAGAAAGCCGGCCCCCGCCGCTTCAAGATTCAGCGCCTTCTGAAAGGGCTCGCGGCGAATGATATAGGTCCCTTGTTCGTCCGGCTCTATTTCAAGATAGTTCCGGTAAACGAGAGTGCTCGTCATCAACGGCACCAACCGGTGCCCACCCCCGGCGTCCGCGCCGGCAGCCTCCGCATCCACCCAGAGCGGATCGAAAATCTCCCGCTCCAGCAAGAGGTTGAGGTTCCATTGGCTCCCAATCGCGCCGCCGCCGGAGAGAATCTTCGGACGGTCTTTAAAGCCCGGCAGTCTGACCTCCAATCCTTTCCACAGGACGGGCGCCAGGTGGTGCGCCCTTTCCGGTGCCCCGGCTTCCTGGGTTTCCGGTTCCACCGGCGCAATGGAAAACGCCACGAAACCGCCCATTTCCACAAAGCCCTCTTCGAGTCCCTGGGCCTTTTCGTCCTTGGTTTCCACCAAGAGAAACTTCACGAGGGTGAATTCGGGACCTTTCGCGGGCCGCGCCACCCGCATCCTTCCCGGAACCCGGTACCTGGCCTCTCCCCCCGAAGCGTCTCTGGCAAAGGTGTCTTTACCGCCGAAAGGGCCATACGCGTAGGCTGTTCCTTCCTTTTTTCCCAAGCCCGTCCCGCCGGCTTCCGCTGAAAACAATGCGGGTAGGCAGACCAACTGAATCCCAGCCGCCATCCACATCGCAGCCTTCCGCCTTCCGTGCCAGCTAAGAAGCCACCCAGTCCGGCGGAGACCGGCTTTCGCGGCCTTTCCAGGCGGGTCAGAGTGGATGGCATTCAAGAAAAGCATAACCATCCAAGTTAGAAGGTTCCGCGATAAGGCGGCGGACATTGAAAAGGATGATAGATTCTGACGGCGCCCCCCTGGGGGAAAAACATCCGGCCGGTGTATCCGTCCAGCCAGGCCGGGATGCGCGCATCCTTGTAGGACGGACCCGCGTTCATCACGATCCACCGGCTCAACGCGGCCCCGTCAAAATTCCAGATCTCGCACCAGCCTTTGCTGGTGGTAACCGAGAACGGCTTTCCTCCCTCTCCGCTGACTTCCGGCCCCACGTTTACGTCGACAAACTGGAAGTCCCCCAAGAACGGACGCGCGTTCTGGGTTCGAACATTGCGATTCGGGCGGCGTTCGGGGTGGCTAACGCTCGAACTTTTCTGAAATTCCCAGACGATGAACTGCGAGGGGCCACCCCCGCCGCTGGTGGTCAGAACCGCGGTGCGTTGATCGTACGTTTCAAACAGAAAGTCGAAGTCATTGATCTTCCCGTCTTTCAGGACGAAAGACGCGGCGGGAGAAATCTCCGCGTCCTGGTCGAAATGGAAGTTGTACTCTTCCTCCATGCGGCCGCCTTCAGTGACTTTCTTCTCCGCATCGACGAGGAGGTCCGGGGAATATTCACCACCCGTAGCAGTGTCGCTGTCTTTCATGCCCGGATAGATCACGAGCCCCTTGCCACCGCCGATGGCCCAGAAGTCTCCATTCTGTGAAATAGCGAACTTCAGATCGAAGAGTTGGTCGAACTCCACTTCGCCCGCATCATTCTGGCCGATATCCACGCCCTTGGCCTTGATCTGTTTCAGGATCGGTTCCAGCCGCCGCATGGACATGCCACCGGGCTTATCTTCTTTGGTATTGTAATTAATGGACACCAGCCACAGCCCCTCCGGGGCGGGGTTCCAAATCCTTCCCCGGTCCATTTCCACGCCCCGCGTATCCACAACGAACAATGCCGCCACGTTGTCTCCAGTGGTGTAGCTCACCGCCACGCTGATCTGAATGTCCGCGAAAGATGAGTCGTTGCCATCCTGCGTACTGGACCAGAGAACGCCGTAGGGCAGCCCTTCAAAAGGATCGGCTCTGAAGTAGGGTTTGACCGCGCTCAGGTATCTCTTCTCCACCACGGGCATGGCCGGTGTGTTCATTCTGCCACCGGGAGCCAATCCTCCAGTCATCCCAGCCTCCCCAAACACGACGGCAGTGCTGGCCATGGGTCCCCACGCCGTGCCGCGAAGATTACGCAGGTAACCGGCAGAGGGATCCGGGCGGATTCTCTCCACCAGGCCGCCGTTCTCCCAGTTTCCCCTGAACCCCGCGCTTTCTCCGTAGGTCAGAAAAATTCCGCCCTCGCTGTTTATGCCAAACTCGTCCCGGTAGAGAGCCGCCACCCGGTCCCCGCCGCCTGGTAGCGCCTGGAACGGACCCAGCCCATCCGTCGCATTTGGCCCCAGAACATTCGTGTAAGGCTGGTCTACCTCCCAATCATCCGTGGGCACCCAGTAGACAGGCAGATACTCTTTTACGGAAAGCTCCGGCGGTTGATTGACCTCCAGCCAGAACAACTCCATGAGATCTTCCATCCGGTCCGCTTTCACAAAGATCCGGCGGATCTCCCGGCCCTTAAGGCTGGTCAGAACGCCGCCGGCCGAATAGACCCCGTCTACTTCGCCCACGGTGGGAAGGTTCAGAATCAGATCCGGTTCTTCGCCTTCCCAGTCCATGGTACTCAAATCCTGCACCGAGGTCAGGTCAGCCAGCGCCCGGTTGGAAGGCAGCAAGCGGAAAAAGTGTTTCGCTTTTTCCTGGGTCGACTCCGCAGTACCCTGAGCCTTGCTGTAAAACTGCTCTTCCAGAACGGTAATGTTAGGGAAGTTCTTGGGACCAAATCCCGTGGCCTGTAGCTTCCGTTGCGTCCACTGCCATCTTCCAGCTTCCCACGCCATTCCCGGGTACTTGCCGGCGTATTCGCGGTACTTTTCGTACGAGCCGTATAGCTTCACCACCTTGTCCTCTTCCGCTCCGGCAAGGGCCTGAAACGGCCCTTTTGCCAGTCCGGTCAACAATACCGGAATCACATACAGCAAAAGGTAGTAAGGGGGTCTTCTGTTCGAGTTCATGCTCTGATTGGCAAGCTGCTGGCAATTCCGCGGGCCAGCCTCTCTGGTTAGCGTCAATTCAACCGGAAACGGATCGTCTCCCCCTTGGGAGCAGCCGCCACCTGCCCTTTCAACGTCACGCCCATCTTTTCCAGACCCTCCCGTAGTTGATATCGGGCCGGTTTCTCTGATTCGACCGGCGAGATCAGCCGCATCTTGGCCAGCTTCTCCAAGATGTCCGATTCCACGCTGGCCGCCTGATCATCCGTCAACTCGCTTCGCGAAGGCTGAATTCCGGTGTTCCACAACGCCGCGCCCAGCTCCTCTTCATCAACCTCGGGTTTACCCTTCAGTTGCTCCGCAAGGTCCGGAACCTGGACCGAATATGCCAATGGCGGAGCGGCGCTTGGACTTCCCAACTCTACGGTCACGAGAAGGCCCAGATCCGCCGGTTCCTTCTTTCCATGAATGCGTTCCCAGACCCCTTCGGCCTCCCCCTCCGGCTCTTGACCAGCCAGTTCTTTGTCCGAAAGCTGAAAATCAAAAAGGTATCCTTCCGGAGCGAATACGAAGTCACCAAATGTACCGCCCTTCGTCCGCTGCAGTTCCTTGATCACCCGTCCGGTCCGTTCATCGATCACGACGGCTTTCATGTTCACCTCTGCCGGCTGAAGCCAATGGATCTCACAGCCAGGATGTTCCTTTCTAACCAGGGTCTCCACCTCAGCGTGATTTGCCGTGGGAATGTTGAAGCTCAAGTGAACCGTCCCGGGCTTTCCGCCTGGCGTGACTGAGCTGACATCCAGCGGCCGCCAGTCGAGCGGCTTAACTTTCGTGCCCGGGCCGAGAACGATTACGGTTGCCCGGTTTGTTTTCTCATCATGGGAGACAGTGCGATAGCTCTCCCCTTCAACCTCAATCGCCGGCGTAGATTCGGCTGCCCTGACAAGACCCGACAAAGCAAGTGTCGCGGCCAGCCCCACGGCCAACCACCACCAAACCATACCGGAATCTCTTGAGGGGGATCGCCCTTCGAATCCGGCACCCACACGGCGCGGGGAAGACCCGCGCCGTGTGTTTGTATGGCTGCTGCTTGTATCCCAGTCAGACCGGAGACAATGAGTTCTCATTTCAAGCCTCCTGGTTAATCGGAATTAGTCCTGACCGGGTAGCAAGTTCCCTCCCCCAAACTCACTTCAACTCGACCGTCGAGAGGTCGAAGAAGATGAAGTCACCGCTGACGACCTGGTATTCGTCATCCGGAATGGCGGTCCGGGCTTTCAGGCTCTTGCGCTTCCCGTCGATGTAGAAGCCGGTGCCGGAATTGGAGACGTAGAGCTTGGTCGACAGCACGCCTTCACCGGAGAGCATGACTAGCTGCCAGGGTTCGTCCATGGCGTAGTAGGTGTCCCCTTCGAATTTAGCCATTGGACCCGTGTATTTGAGGGTCTTCGTCTTGCCGCCGGGAAGCTGGATGACCTGCTCGATTTCGAACTTGGCCATGTTGCCCCGCCTGTCGACGTCGGCCTCTTCAGGCGCCAAACCCTCAAGGGTAATGGTGTAGAGCTGCGGGACCACGGGCAGTGACGATGCGGAGAGACTGATGCCGGACATCAGCCGGAGATCGCCGGAGCGCTCATAGACAGCCGGGCTTCCGTAATAAGCCTTCAGGCCATCCGTGGTGGTTTTCCAAGAGTTCCGGATGGCGGACTCTTCCACTCCCAGGTCCTCGGCCAGTTGTCCGGTTTCCGCGAAGGGCAGCGTCCAGACCAGATCCACAATCGGGCTTCCTCCCGTGGGGAAGTTACCGAAGGAAACGGTTTCACCACCAGGAACCACGCTTTCGGGGAAAGTCTGTTTCGAGACATCCGTGCCATAGGTAATGGCGATGCGCTGCGCAATGGGCTCGCCGTCTTTCTTTCCGACCAGGAAGGGCTCGACGTCCGCGGCCAGGTCCGCTTCCACGAGAGCGACACTCCAGTCACTCGGTTCGACGACCAACACATTTCTTTCCGGATCAACCTCCCCGATGTCGAGCACGGCGTAACGGGCATCTTCCACGGTGAGGCGATTAAGGATGGCCTTGGTGAACTGAATGTTCCCCTTTTTCTGGCGGCTCACCGCTTTCCTTGCGAAGCCAACGCTGCCGCCCACGGGTTTTCCGAAAAGGGTCTGTCCGTCCGGAGAGGTGGCCGATCCAGCGGCGGGATCCAGGCTGTCTTCCGGAGCCGGAGAGAGGCCACCGAGGTCGAAGGCCTGTTCCAGGATCTTGTCCATGACGCGATTCTCCACATCTTCCGCCAGCTCTGGCGGAACGTCGCCGTCGTAGGTGATCTTGATGTCCGCGTCCTGGACAAGTTCGGACCTCTTGTCTTCATAGGAGGCGCTGGCGCTCACAAACCAGTAGTTGGCCTTGGCTTCCATCTTGGTTTCCGTGGCCTTGTACAGATTGTCCCAGTTACCCGCGACGGTGACCATTCCGTCCAGCCCGTAGCCTTCATAGGTGAAGTCCAGGAGGACGTTGATGGGAGCATCTGGCACCGCCACTGGTTTCCCGTCTGTACTCTTCTTCGTCAGGATGGTGTAGAAGATGTCCGTGGCGGACCTGGAAAGCGGTTCCTGAACGGCAATGATATCCGCCGAGACGGGCGCCGGGAAGGGCCCAAGCAAGACTTTGGCGCCATCCTCGTTTTCCGGATCCGTCAGAGTCACGCTGAACTCCGCGCTGGAGATGGGCAGGCGGCCGATTTTGGGTTGGGAACTGAGACCCTTGGCAATGACGGCCTGCTCCAGAATGTCCAACTCATTCTCCCGAAGGCCCATGGTGAACGTGGCTTTCAGCGTGCCGCCTTGGTAGACTTCGCTGGTCTTCACCTCGCTGTCTTCCATGAACTGCTGGTTCTTGTTGTTGTATACCAGGTTATACTTGTAGACCGTGAGCATGGGACGCCCTTCCTTGTCTAGGGCGAATCTCAGGTTGGCGGGCAGGTAGTAGAACTGGTTGGCATCCTTCTTCGACCGGTAGAGGGTCTTAGTCGGGAAGTTCGCCAGATCGAGCCCGGTTTGGACGTCGATGGTTTGCTCCATGAGCATGGCATCCGAGGCGAAGGCGTTTCCGCCCACCCCCAGCACCAGGGCCATTCCAGCGCCGAGGAGCCATCGGTTCAGTGGTTTTGCAGTCAGTGGTTTCATTTTCGTTTGTCGGTATGGAAACGCCGGAAGGCGTGCTTGTTTGGGATCGTTAGTGAGTTCGGTGCTTATCAAGGTTTAGGGAACATTCAGAAGCGGCTGGTCCACGACGTCGTAGATACTGTCGGGCTCCAATAAGGCGCTCACCGCTTCGTAGTCCGGTTGCGCCGGCGGGGGAACGCGATCGTAGATCGATAACGGCCGTGCGGCAGCCGCCGCGCTACTGGAGGACGCGGCCCCCGCCGCGCCGCCACCCCCTCCCGCCAGGGGCGCCATGTTCAGATTTGCCGGGCGCTTGCCTTTTGGCGCGCTTGCGGTGGAATTTGCCTGCCAGACGCGGTCCACCCCGTAGGCCCAGCCGAGGCTGGTATGCACGGTGTAGGCCCAGTAGTCCCGCGGCAATACGTTCTGACCCATCTCGTTGGTCTCAGAGGGAAAGATCCAGATTTCCCCGGGAGACGGGGCAAAGTTCATGGCGCTGAGGCGGCTCGGGACCAGTCCGGTGTAATAGTAGAAATGCCGGAAGCAGCTGTTCCCGACCGCCCGGTACTCCCTCAGGAGATCTTTCGAAAGTTGCACGAAGAAAGCGGCGACGCTGCTCGGCCTGGCCTGGTTCAATGCCTCCACCTCGTACCGGGTTTGCTGAAGCAACCAGGGCTTCATATCCATCCGCCGCACGCTGTCTTGGAGGTAATAGAAAATTTCGCAGTCAAACTTCCATTGGGCCTCGTCTTTGCGCTTCTGGTTCGTCACGTTGAAGACCTTGATCTCACCATTCGGGTTACTTTTGGTGGGAGCTTTTACGAAGTCCTCTTTCACGAATTCGCTGAGCGCCTGCGCTCCGTAGGCGCGGCTCAAGGCCTGGAGATACTTCACCTGGCCGGCGAACCCGCCGAGGCGCGCGGCAAAATCCCCTTGGATCGCCAACTCGGTGGCTTTTTGAGACTGCGCGTCCCAATCCTTCTCATACTTCTTAAAGCTCGAATCCAACTGCATCAGCCGCAGTTCGGCCTTGGCGTTGACCGCCACTTCTCGCGCATTCGATCCCACCTGATAGAGGGACATGATTTGCGCCAAACCCGTCTCACTCTCTTTGATCGCGGCCGATATGGGGCTGAAAAACACTTCCCCGGAAGGGTTTTGATTCGTCTTGCCCTGGACATAGAACCCCCTCGCCTGAGGCAGCGTACAGTTCACCACCCCCTTTTGGGTAGAGGACGGTCCGTAAAGAATCTTTTCGGCTTTCGCGGCGGTCCCGTAAGCCTTGTCCAAGGCGGTCTGCCAGGTGGAAAGGCGTTTCTTGATGCTGGAGAGGTCTTCCTTCATTCCGGCCAGGGAAAGGCACGGTAGGGAGAGGACCATGATGGCGGCCAAGGCGATTACGCTGATGGCACTCCGCGGGGAGCGCCGCATCCTGATAGGTGTATGAGATTGATTTTGAGGACGGGACATAGGAGTATTCACAGTAATGACGGACGCCTGACGGCGGCCGCCCATTGGGGATACCCGCCCCGGTGTCAGCGCCTCAGACCGAAAGATGAAAGAGTCGCGTTGCCGCTGGCGGTATTCTCTAGTTGTCACCTAGTGCTTGCGGAAAGCGGGGTGAGTTGTTTCATCGAATATTGAACTTTTATTCAAAAGGCCCGAATCCCCATGAAATCCGGTGATTCGTCTTTCCCCACCACCCACTGGACTTTGGTCGAAGCCGTCCGGGAAGGCCCTTCAGAGGAGGCGGCAAAGGCGATGGAAGTCCTTTGCCAGACCTACTGGTACCCTATCTATGCCTACCTGCGCCGTTCCGGCCGCGGCCAGCACGACGCGGAAGACCTGACGCAGAGCTTTTTCGCGAGGCTCATCTCGGAAAAGGTCATCCACGACGCAAGACAACACCGCGGGCGGCTGCGAACCTTTCTGCTAACGGTCCTGGTACGGCACCTGAGCGACCACGGCCGGCACCACTCAGCCCAAAAGCGGGGGGGAGGCCAGCCTCTGATCTCTTTTGACGAAACCCAGGCGGAGACCCGGTACCGGCGGGAACCGCTGGATCTCCGCGATCCCGAAAAGATCTATCTGAACGCCTGGGCTGGCGAGCTGGTGCAGCAAGTGCGCGCTCAACTCCGAAATGCGTTCGAACGGGAAGGCCGGCTGGAAATCTTCGAAGAGCTTTGCGAATTCATCAGTGGAGACGAATTTCATCCACCCTATAAAGAAGTAGCCGCCAGGCTGGGCTCCACCCCCGGAGCGGTGCGGCTCTTGGTTCACCGCCTGAGAAAGAAGTTCCACACTCTATTAGAGAAAGAAGTGGAACGGACCGTGACTCATCCCAACGAACTCAAGGAAGAGATGGCATGGCTGCGGCAGACTCTGGCTGAGCGCTAGCCTGCAGGTCTAAGGTGAATGGACAACGGGGGCCGCTGAAGGGGACACGCTGGTCTGTAATTCCAGCGGGAATCCTAAATCCTCGAGTTTGGCGCTCAAGGAATCCCAAAGTTTCCGGTCTACTTTCAAATTCGCGTGCGCTTGGTCCAACTTGGCCAGTTCTTCCAGCCTTTGATTGGCATTCGCCACGGACTCTCGGAACGCGGTCTCGGACCCGGAGGCTTTCTTAGCCTCCTCCGCCCGGTTCAGAAACACCTTAGCCTGTTTGAGCAGCACGGCCGCCAGCCGGTCCCGCGCCTGCTTTCGAAACAGGTTTCCTGGCTCAAACACGCGATCCGCGGAGACCATGCTGGTTCGGGAATAGGAAAGTTCCTTTTCGAGGTCACCCCGGTTGGCGGCGATGACCGACAGATGCCAATAGACGTGATCTTCAAACGGGTTCCTGTCGCCAAAAAAACGCGGAGCCATTTCGAGGGATTCGAGAAGGTACTTTTCCCCCTCATCAAATCGATGGAGCTTTACAAAGGAGACTCCTAAATTGTCCAGACACCTCACCAACGCGGGATCTTCCGGCCCGAGGACATGTCTCAGGATCTCCAGTTCCTTCAAACTCACCGCCAGCGATTCCTCTTGCTGGCCCGTGGAACAATAGACCAGGCTCAAGGTGGGAGGCGCTTCAGAAAGATGCGGATTCTCCGGATTTTTGATCCAAAGGCTGAAAGCATGCTGAGCCATGTCCAAGGCTTCTTTGGCCCGCCCGGTCTTGGCGAGGATCCAACCCATCAACATTTCGGACTCCACCACCAGGGGATCGTCCAGTCCATACAATTGACGGCGTATCTCCAGAGATTCGCGGGCAAAGGGTTCCGCCGCGGCCGGGGATCGGGCCCTCAGCACGGCTTCTCCCATTTCCACTAACGCGCTGGCCAGTTCCGGGCTATTTCCGGGAAAGAGGCTCCGGCGCAACGTGAGCGCCCGTGCCAGTTGCTCTTCCGCTTTGGCGTATTCATCCAGATCCCGGTACGTTTTGCCGACAATCTCCCGAAGTTCCGCTTCCACTTCGGGCTGGTCGGAGAGCTCTGTTCCGATGCGTTCCTCCGTACTCTCGAGAATTTCCCGCATCATGGTGGCGTCTCTGCCTTTGGCCTTCGAAATGCCCGCCGCCGCCAGAGTCTCCCGCAAAAAGGCGGAAACCTGCCGGCTTTTTTCCGCCTCCATATCCGCCAGGGCGCGTGCTTCGCGTTCGCGGAAGTAGAGCATTAAAGACGCCGCCAAACCCAAAGCCAGCGCCGCCGCAATGCCCAGACCGCTGATGACTGCCGCCTTATGCCGCCGAGTGAATTGACGCGCCAGGTAGGTGCGGCTAGGTGGCCGCGCCACAATCGGCTGGTGAATCAAGTAACGCTCCACATCCGCCGCCAACTCGCTCGGAGTGACGTAGCGCCGTGCGGGATCTTTCTCCAAAGCCTTGAGGACGATCCAGTCCAAGTCTCCCCGCAATTGCCGGGAAAGTTCCGGCGGCAAGGACCCGCGGTTCTCGGCAATCGTGTGCAGCTTGTCCGCCGTCTGCGTCTTGAAATGCGTGGACGGTTTTGGCGGCGGCCAATCCCGGATGCGGCGCATCAGCCGCTCGGAATCCCGCGTCATCCAATCCTCCGGAGGAAAAGGCACGCCGCCGGTCAGCAACTCGAAAAGCAGCACGCCCAGGCTGTAAACATCCGTCCGGGTGTCCACGTCGCTCCCGCCCGTCAATTGTTCCGGACTCATGTAGGCGGGCGTGCCAATGAACCGGTTGGCCAGGGTCACGATCGTCAACTCAGCGAGGGTTTCGCCGCTGATGGCTTTGGCGATCCCGAAGTCGATGACCTTGACCTGCGGCGAGTCACCATCCGAAACCAGGACATTCGCGGGCTTGATATCCCGGTGAATGACCCCTTTCTGGTGCGCGTGCTGTACCGCCCGGCAGACATCGACGAAAATCTTCAACCGTTCCCGGGTCTTGAGTTGGCGTTCGTCGCAATAGCGCGTGATGGCCACACCGCTGACCAGCTCCATGGCGAAGTAGGGACGGCCAGTGGCCGTTGCTCCGGCATCCAGAACGCGCGCGATACAGGGATGGTCCATCATGGCCAGCGCCTGTTTTTCCTGACCGAACCGCGCCATGACCTCCCGGGTATCCATGCCCAGTTTCAGGATCTTCAGGGCCACCAGCCGCTTTACGGGAGCCTCTTGTTCCGCGCGCCAGACCGACCCAAACCCCCCCTCCCCCAGGCAGTTCAAGAGGCGATAGGGACCAATCTGTTCGCCCTCTTGCTCGCCGATTCGTGGAACCTCCGCTTTCGGCCCCGCTTCTTCCCCGGTTTGCAGTGGTGCCTCTTGACTAACATGGGCATCAAATTCCTCCAGGAGATCGCCAATACCGAGACTAGGGTCGGAATTCATATCAAGACTACATCTGATAACCAGTGCTGGGAGACCACCGGTCGAATTAGGGAAAAGCAGGCTCTAGGGCTCCTCATCATAGCCGCCCCCGGCCCATTGAAAAACTAAATCGTGTGTCTCGCTTCAAACACAGGAAGACGCGATCGCGGGAGGCTTCCTCGCCCTGACCCTCATTCTCCCATCGCTTTTCGGGCCAACACCACCACCGAACGGCCGCTTACCTCATAGGTGGGCTCACCAATCGAGACGCTTGTCCCCTCCTCCAGAATGTCTTCCGGACTGGGCCGGCCGGTATCGATCACGCGCCTCCACTCTCCCGGCACGCCTTCATGGATGCCGAAGTCCATGGCGCCCGGAGCGGCATTGATCATGACGTAGATATCCTCGCTATCCTGCTTCTTCCCGCTAAGCCAGAAAGCCAGTTGCCGGGATGGCCGGGAGAGATCCGTGTTCCGCTTCACTCCATACCAGTGGATGTCCTCCCGCCAGAAACGGGAGCGGCAGAGGGAAGGATGCCGCTTACGGAAAGCGATCATTTCTTTGAAAAATCGCCACGCGTCCCGGTGCGTCTCCAGTTGCCCCCAGTCCAGCCACGTCGTTTCGTTGTCCTGATTGTAGGGGTTGTTATTTCCGTGTTGCGTGTTCAAGAACTCGTCACCCATGCGGAACATCGGCGTGCCATTGGAGAGCATCAGCAGGCAGAAAAAGTTTTTCGCCTGCCGCTTCCGCAGTTCCAGAATCTCCGGCGGAAGGTCTTCGTCGCCCTCCCAGCCGCAGTTCCAGCTCAGACCGTCGCTGCCGTCGGTGTTACCATGGCCGTTAGCCCAGTTGTTTTTGTGATTGTAGGCCGTCAGGTCGTAGAGCGTGAAGCCGTCGTGGGAGGAGACGTAGTTCACGCTCTGGAAAGGATGAAAGGCGTGGGCGCGGTCATCCGGGAAAAGATCGGAACTGCCATACAGCCGCGTCATCAGGTCGCCCACCATGCCCGTGTCGCCTCTGACAAACCGCTGCAGCGTGTCCCGGTACTGCGCGTTCCACTGCATCCACAGAGTGCCCGGAAACCGGCGGCCCAGTTGGAACAGCCCCCCCGCGTCCCACGGTTCCGCGATCAGACGAATGTCGCTCAACTCTGGATGGGACAGGATTTCGCCAAAGATCGGCGGGTCCTCCAGGCTCACCGACCCATCGGAACCCCGGTTAAAGATAGAGGCCAGGTCAAAGCGGAAGCCATCCACATGCATGTCCCTCACCCAATGTAGCAAACTGTCGATGATTAGCTGCCGCACGGCCCGGTTCCGCGTGTGCAGGGTGTTGCCCGTCCCGCTGTAGTTGGCATAGGGCGCCGCCGGGTCGCGGCTCAGCATGTAGTAAGTGGAGTTGTCGATTCCCTTCAGGCTGTAGGTCGGCCCCCGGTGATCTCCCTCGCCCGTGTGATTGAACACCACGTCCAGGATGACTTCGATGCCCGCTTCGTGAAACGCCTTCACCATGCGGCGGAACTCGTCCCGCTGGCCGCAGGTTCCTCCGTCCACCGAATAGCTCTCATGCGGAGCGAAAAAGTTCAGCGGCATGTAGCCCCAGTAGTTTTCCTCCTGGGGATCGAACTGAAACACCGGCATCAGTTCCACCGCCGTGATGCCCAGTTCCTTCAGGTAGGGGATCTTTTCGATTGCCCCGGAAAATGTGCCTGCTCTTTCTTCCGGTACGCCCGAACTGCGGTCCCGGGTAAAGCCACGCACATGCAGTTCGTAAATGACGAGGTCCGAGTCGTGATGGGGCCGGGCGTCGCCGTCCCAGGAAAAGGCGCACTCACTCCGGCCATCCTGCAACAATCCCAACGGCGCCCGCCCCATATTCGAGCCGGGCCGCGCCGCCGCCGCGCGGTCAAATCCGGGCGGAAAATAGACCGCCGTCGCGTAGGGATCGAGCAGCAGTTTCTCTGCGTCGAAGGTGTGCCAGTCATACCCCGGAGCCGGAGCTGGCCCACCCACCCGGTAAGCGTAGAAACGCGCCCCATCCAGTTTCTGTAATGGCAGACGGCAGTGCCACACTGGACCCGACTTGTTCAGTAAGAAGTCAAAAGCATAGCGAAACAGCGGCTTTTCCAGGTACTCGTCATTGAAAAAGCATAGTTCCACCGACTCCGCGTGCTTGGAGTAGAGGGCAAAGTTATAGGCCTTTTCCTCTTCCACCCAGGACACTCCCAGCGGAAAAGGCGACCCCTCTTGACGGTACCAACGATTCATCTTCTAAACGGGATGTTAAAGCTTTCCTCTACCGGATCGATCTTGAAGAACCCAACCTACGCAGTCTCCCACAAAGCACGCGTTTCCGCCGCCAATCCATGCGCGATGGGTGGAACCGCTATCCCTGGTGGTTGGCGGGCCAAAATGGCTTTCCTCAGTCCCGCCCGCCGGGCTTGGAAAGCGCCTCGTAACCCGCCAGCAAATCGAACAACTCTTCGTCGATCCCCTTCTGTCGCTGCCGGTTGAAGTCCTGTTGAAGATCGTGTTGCCGTTCTTCGATGTTCTTTTCCGCCCGCTGCATCGCCGCCAGGCGAGCTCCGTTCTCCGCGGCGGCAGACTCCGCGCAGGCCCGGAACAGGGAGACAAAGAGATACTGGCTGACGAACGCGGCCAGCGTCCCCGGTGTCTCGTGCACGAGTTCCGGCAAGTTCCCGCTGGGCCACGGCAGGTGGCGGAACCGCGCTTCCCAATGCTCGTCCAGCGGCAGCAAGCAACTCCACGAAAATTCATACCGCGCCCGAGACAGCGGCCGGTTCCGGCAGAAACTGACGTTCCCCGCCGCGCCGCCTTCCCAAGCCCCCTCGATTTCTTCGAGAATAGACGCGATCAGCGGCGCGATGGCCTCCGTGGAATTCGGCGCTGGAAACACCCGCGCGGGCACATAGCCCGCGTTCTCCAGCCGGTACTGAATCCGTTCCCCCACCGCCCAGATCAGCGGCGGCTCGGGCTCCTCCGCCAAGCGGCCCACTACCTTTTCCACCAGCGATTCATTAAACTGCCCGACCATCCCCTGGTCGGTACCAAAGACCAGCAGCGCCCCGCGCCGCGCTGTCCCCCGGGGCGCCGGGGGCGGGATCAGTCCCTCTCCTTTCGTACCCGCCGTTCCGGAGGAAGGATGCTGCCGGAAATACAGCGCGAGGCTCAGTTCCACCGCGCGGGCATACTCCTCCAGTGCGCTCGCCGCCTGCTCAAACTGGGTAATGCTCGCCGCCGCCATCGCCTTCATCGTCTTCACCACGGCCCCCAGATCGCCCGCGATCTTCAGACGGTGGCGCAGGAGGGGTAGTGAATCGCTCATGTTAGGCGTTAGCTTTGCTTGTGGCTTCGGCGGGCAGGAATCTGGTCACCGCCTCCCGCGCCGCTTTCGCTATGGCGGCCCGTCCCTCGGCATCCAGTCCCTGAGGCGAATGAAGATCGGCCAGCAGCGCCGGCGGTAACCCCGCGCGCGGCACCTGGCGCACCGCCTCCTCGGCGGCGGGCATGGCTTCCAGTGGCACGGCATCAAACACCCCGGCGGTCAAGGCCACTAACAGCGCCAGTTGTTCGTCCACCGGCAGCGGCCCGAACTCTGGCTGCTGCAAGATCGCCCGGATGCGCTTCCCGTGCTCGATGATCCCCCGGGTGCGCTCGTCCAATCGCGTCCCGAAGCGGGCGAACACTTCCATCTCTTCAAACTGGGAATACGCCAGCTTCAGCGGCCCGGCCAGTTGGTGAAAGGCGGGGAGCTGCGCTTTCCCGCCCACGCGCGACACGGACTTGCCGATGTCAATGGCGGGCAGTACGCCCAGTTCGAACAGGCCGGGCGACAGGTAAATCTGTCCGTCCGTGATTGAGATGAGGTTCGTGGGAATGTAGTCCGCGATGTTCTCCGCCTCCGTCTCGATGATCGGCAGAGCTGTCATCGAACCCCCTCCGAGAGCTTCCACCAAGTGAGTGGAACGCTCCAGCAACCGGGAGTGAATGTAAAAGATGTCGCCCGGATACGCCTCCCGGCCCGGCGGACGGCGCAGCAGCAGCGAAAGTTCGCGATAGGCCCGCGCGTGGTGCGTCAGGTCGTCATACACGATCAGCACGTCCTGGCCCTGAGCCATGAAAAATTCGCCAATGGATGTCGCCGCGTAAGGCGCGATGTAGCGCAGCCCCGGCGCGTCATTCCCTTCCGTCACCACGGCAACGGTGTGTTCGAAGGCTCCGCGCTCCCGCAGCGAGGCCAGCCCCCGCGCCACCGAAGAAGCCCGCTGGCCGATGGTGCAATAGATGCACACCAGGTTCTCATTCCGCTGGTTGACGATGGTGTCCAGCGCGATGGCCGTCTTCCCTGTTTGCCGGTCGCCCAGGATCAGTTCCCGCTGGCCACGCCCCACGGGGATGAGCGCGTCGATGGCCTTGATTCCGGTCTGAAGCGGTTTCGTCACCGGTGCACGATCCACGATGGCGGGCGCGGGCCGCTCGATCGGAAGCCGCGCGGCGGTGGACGGCGCCGCTCCTCCATCCAGCGGGTTCCCCAGGGGATCAATTACCCTTCCCAGCAGTTCGGGCCCCACCGGCACGTCCATCACCCGGTAGGTGCGCCGCACCTCTGTGCCGTTGAGGATGCGCGAGCTGTCGCAGAGGAGGATCACGCCCAGATCATCCTCGTCCAGGTTGAAGGCAATGCCGTAGTCTCCGCTGTCAAACCGGACCAGTTCCTCGTAACCCACGTTGGGCAGGCCGGAGACCCGCGCCACCCCGGTGGAGACGGTGTGCACCAGACCGGTTTCCCGCGTCACCAATCCCGCGCGGTGGGCCGACCGCGCGCGGGCCACCGCGCCCAGGGCCTCCTGAGCGGAACGAAGCAATCCGGCTCCAGGTTCAGGCTTAGTTTCCATCGTCTCCTCTGTGCCGCTGCATCAGGTCTCGCAGGCTGTCTTCCAGGGAGTCCAGGTAACTGCCCGGCGTCCACGACGCCTTCCGCCCGTCCACCGCCAGTTCCAGACCCGCGCCCAGAGCGGGCTGGGTTTCAAAGGTTGGCTTGGCCTCCGGCCCCAGAACCTCATGCACGGCGCCACCCACGGCCTCACGCAGTTCCTGGCTCAGTTCGAAAGCGCTGCGCACCGTGGCCACGCCCCCGCCTTTCCGTTCGAAGGGTTCCGTCAGCCCCTTCTTCTCCGCCGCGGACAGGCTCTTGAGCTTTTGGATGAACTGCCTAGTTAGGCGCTCCTGGAGATCGGCGTCCGCCAAGTCGTGCATCAGTTGCCCCGCCACCGCCAAAGCTTCTCGCTGCACCAGGGTGGCCAGTTCGCCCTCCAGAGCGCCCTGGTCCCGGCGCAGCGCTTCCCGCCAATGGGTGCGCAGGGACTGAAATTCTTCCCGAGCCTCCTGAAGCAGCCGGGTCCGTTCTTCCTGTGCCTCACGCGCCGCCGCGTTCAGGGTCGCGTCGCGCTCGCGTTCCAGGTCGCGGCTCTTTTGTTCGAACTCCGCCCGCTCCTTCGCGGCGGCCTCTTTCTCCCGCTCCGCGGCCAACACGCTTTCCTCCACCTGCTTCCGCCGCGCATCCATCGCCCGCAGAATCGGCCGGTAGAGAAAACGCCTCAGAATCCAGACCAGAACCAGGAAGTTCAGGATCTGTGCGACAACGGTGAACCAGTCGATGGGCATGATGGGGTGACCGGGACGAAAGAAAAGTGAGTGGGTGAGCCGCCTACTTTTCCACGGCGGCTGAAATCGCGTAGTTCCAGAAGGGATTGGCGAAGATGAGGATCATCGACACGACAAAGGCGTAGATGGCCAGCGACTCGATCATCGCCAGCCCCACGAACAGGGTGCGCGTGATGGTTCCGGCGGCATCCGGCTGGGAGGCCAACGAAGACAACGCCGTGGCCACGGCGCGGCCCTGCCCCAGGGCGGGCGCGAAGCAGCCGATCGCGGTGGAAAGGCTCGCCCCGGCGACGGAGACTAAGACGGTTAAATTGGTGAGGTCCATGGGTATGCTTGGTGTGGTTGCTAGGCTGTGTTCTGGTTCTTGGAAGTCCGGGTTCGAGGTGTCATTCAATCGGAAACGGTGGCGGCGCCGTCCGCGCTCCCGCCTTCGGGAGTGTTTCGTGCCGCGGCGGCGATGTACACCGTCGCCAAAATGCTGAAAATATAGGCCTGCACCAGCCCCGTCAGCAGACCCAGCGCAGTCATGAAGATCGGAAAAAACAGCGGCGCAATGCTGATGAGAATGCCCAGGATCATCGAGCCGCTCATGATGTTGCCAAAGAGACGCACCGCCAGCGCCAGGGTGCGGGACAGCTCGCTGATCAGGTTGAAGGGCAGCATCAGGAAAGTCGGCTCCAGGTAGGTTTTCAAATAGCCCACCACTCCCCGCGAGGTCACGCCAAAGAACGGCACCGCCACGAACACGCAGATCGCCAACGCCGCCGTGGTGGAGAGCGATCCCGTCGGCGGTTCGTAGCCGGGAAAAATGGTGCACAAGTTCGCCACCGCGATGAAGAGAAACAGGGTGCCGATGAAGGGCAAGTAATGTGCCGCCCGCGGCAGGCCCACGTCTTCAATCTGGTCCCGGATGCCCGCCACCAGCGTCTCCAGCAGGATCTGCCACCGGGGCACCCGCGCCTCCGTGGAAAGCCGCCGTGTCACCAGCCACGCCCCCACGCCCATGACCACCATCAGGACCCAGGTGGTCACGATGGTCAGGTTCAGCTGTCCCCAGCCGAAGTCCCAGAAAACGATTTCGTCAGGACTCAGGTGCATGGTTATTCAGAATCGTCACCGGACGGGGAGGAAGTCGAGGTTACGGCGGCGGAAGCTCCTGGCTCTGGCTCCCCACCCACGGCGCTTCGCACCGCCCGGATCAGGACAAACCTGGCCACCAGAAAGCCCGCCATGCACAACCCGATAGCAGGCAGGCCACCCCTACTAAGCCACCACACCAGGCCCAGCACCACGGCCAGCCTGACTACGTAACTGAGCAAAAACACCAGGCCCGGATGTTTCATCGTGGGCAACCGGCGCACCGTCAGCCACAGGCCGCCAAAAAAGAGCACACCCGCGGCGAACCCGCTCACCAGGGCCACGAGGAGAAAGAGGGTGTCATTCATGGGAATCGGACGAATCCTTGCCTTTGTCGCGGCCGTTCCGGCCTTCGTTTTCGATTTCGCGGTGTTCCCCGGCGATCCAGCGCCAGGCGTTCAGACAGCCCAGGACCAGCCCGGCCAGGAGCAGCGCCAGCGTCCACGAGCGCTCCCCCGGATAGGTCCGGTCCAGCCACCTACCGATGGCGGCCCCGATTAATGTTGGAACCACGATAGCCCAGCCAACCAGCCCAAAGAAGCCGAAACCCGACCACACGCTGCCCGGCTTCTTCCGGCGGGACCGGAGCAGCCGTTCCTCCCGCTGCCCCACTGCGCGACTGAAACGGGCGGCGCCTTCGCGATGCCCGCCGCTGGACGGCGCCTTGGGTTTCTTTTCAGCCTGGCCGTTCATTTCCAAATTGCATGATCTGGCGGACGAAGTGGCTTTCCAGCCGCGCCAGTACGGAGCGCACCGCCCGCTGGTTTTCATCCAGGTTTCCGTACAGTTCCTCCACCGCCTGGCGCAGTTCGCCCAGGCCGCCCCGATCCGTCGCGTTCCGCACGCACACCGTCACGTCCCTACCCGTCTTCAGTAAGATGCCTTCATCCACCGCCACGTAGGTTTCGCCGTCTTCGGCCTCGCCCAAGCGATAGCTCAGGATTCCCGGCACCAGGGCCGCCGCGCAGTCCAGGCGCCGGGGTAAAATGCCAAAGTATCCGGCCGCCGTTTCCGCCACCACGCTACTCACCCCGCCCTTTTCCAGGAACAGCCCGTGCGGCAGCAGCACGCGAAGGTGGATCAGGGATGAAGCGCTCATGCGGACGTCGCCGTTGCGGTGGTGGTGGCGGGAGAGGGTGTGGCAGCCTTGGCCGCGCCGCTGCCCTCGTGCGCTTTCGCCTCGGCTTCGTCCAGGGTGCCGATCATGTAGAGGGCGCTCTCCGGGCAGTCGCTGAACTCGTCTTTCAAAAGCCGTTCGCAGCCGTCCAGCGCGTCTTCCAGGCTCACCAGGCGGCCGGGCATGGCGGTGAACTTTTCCGTGGTGAAAAATGGCTGGGTCAGGAACCGCTCCAGGCGGCGGGCCCGGTTCACCGTGGCCCGGTCCTCGGCGGAAAGCTGCTGGATGCCCAACATGGCGATGATGTCTTTCAGTTCCTCATACTGCGCCAGGGTGCGCCGCACCTCCCGCGCGACGCGGTAGTGCCGCTCGCCCGCGATGCCGGGCGTGGACATCTTGGACGACGACTGGAGTGGATCGACCGCCGGGTAAAGCCCCTCGCTGGCACGCTTCCGCGACAACACGATGGAGGACGAAAGGTGCCCGAAGGCGTGGACCGCCGCCGGATCGGTAAAGTCGTCCGCCGGCACATACACCGCCTGAATGGACGTGATGGCGCCCGTGTCGGTGTTCGCGATGCGTTCCTGGAACTGGGAAAGTTCCGTCTCCATCGTCGGCTGGTAACCCAGCCGGGACGGCATTTGGCCCATCAGGCCGGACACTTCCGCCCCCGCCTGGATGAAGCGGTAAATGTTGTCCACCAGCAGCAGAACGTCGCGGTGTTCGTCGTCCCGGAAATACTCCGCCATTGTCAACGCCACATGCCCTACGCGGAAGCGGCTGCCGGGCGGCTCGTTCATCTGGCCGAAGACCATGACCATGTGCGGCAGCACGCCGCGCTCTTTCATCTCCCGGTAAAGCTCTTCCCCCTCCCGGCAGCGTTCGCCGATGCCGCAGAACAGGCTCACCCCGTGGTGCCTGCCCACCATATTATGAATCATCTCCGTCAGCAGCACGGTCTTTCCCACCCCGGCCCCGCCAAACAAGCCCGCTTTCCCCCCTTTCTCCAGCGGCGAGAGCACGTCGATGACCTTGATGCCGGTCTCGAAAATTTCGGACTTCACCGCCCGCCGCGTGATCGGAGGCGGAGAGGCATGCACGGAACGCCGCCGGAGGTGATCCAGGTCGCCCCGGCGGTCGATGGGATTTCCGAAGACATCGAAAATGCGGGACAGAATTTCCTTCCCCACTGGCGCGGTCAGCGGCAGGCCGGTATCCTGAACCGGGTCTCCCTTCGCCAGACCTTCTGTAGGGTGCAGCGCCACGCCCCGCACATGCTGGGGATCCAGTTGCGCCAACACCTCAATCGCGATCCCGCCTTCTTTCCCAGCCCGCAGCACAGTACGGATCGCCGGCAGTCCCGTGGCGAACCGGACGTCCACCACGCTGCTCCGCACCGATGTAATCGTGCCGGTATTCAAGGATATCTGGAATGTTTCGGTCTGGTTTGCCTTCCCCTAACTTATCGGCCACTCCGTTCGATCGACAGAAACCTTCGCTTATTAAAGCGGACGCGAATAGCACGGCTGTCTTTCAATTTGTGAAATTCCTTATTCTGTCCCGCGTCCGGAACCGATTCTGAGGATCAATGCCCCAAGACCGGGTCCGGTCGCCAGGAGAGCAGGGTCTTCCGGTAGTTGGCCCGCTCGAACACGCTGGGGTCTTCCACCCGGCAGCGGCTCATGGAGCCTAACATCTGCACCACGGATTCGTACTCCCGCTCTTCCATCCAGGTTTCCAATTCTTGCACCATTTCCCCGATCCGTTCCGGACCATGGAGCAGCACTTCGGAGGTGGTCATGACAGCTCGCGCACCCGCCATCAAACCCTTGAGGACGTCGGTGGTGCAATGGACGCCGGAAGTGATGGCGAAATCCGCCTCCACCATCCCGTGCAAAATGGCCACCCAGCGCAACGGCAAGCGCATTTCCTGGGACGAACTCAGCACCAGGTTGGGGACCACCTTCAGTTCATCAAGATCGAAGTCCGGCTGATAAAAGCGGTTGAACAACACAACGCCATCCACTCCTGCGTCCACCAGTTGACGAATCATGTGGGCTGGCGCGCTCAGAAAGGGCGACAGCTTGACTGCCAGGGGAATGGATACCTTGGCCCGCACTTCCTTCACCACGTAGAGATACTGTTCCTCGATCTCCGCCCCGCTGATCTCAGGATCGGTGGGCAGGTTATAGAGGTTCAGCTCCAGGGCATCGGCGCCCGCTTTCTCAATCTCCTCCGCGTAGTCGCTCCAGCCGCCAGGGGTGACGCCGTTCAGGCTGCCGATGATCGGCACCCGCACTTCGGCGCGAG
Organism: Verrucomicrobiia bacterium; assembly: GCA_030427505.1. Taxonomy (GTDB): domain Bacteria; phylum Verrucomicrobiota; class Verrucomicrobiia; order Verrucomicrobiales; family DEV007; genus JAUICH01. The sequence goes on along the minus strand of JAUICH010000005.1, from coordinate 175,715 downwards.
CCTTGGCCAGGAGGGAAAGGTAGCCTTCGGGCCCAATGCTCAGGTTCACTGGTTCGTGGATGTAGCTCAGAGCCTCGCCATAACTTTCGGTCCCGTATTCCAGGAAGTGATCCGTGGCTCGGGCTTCCTCGATGATCTGCTCCTCAAATAGTGAGTGCATGACGATGGCGGACGCGCCGCCGGCTTCCAGGCGGCGAAACCCCTCGACCGTTCCGGTGAGGGGCCCCGCTGAAGCGACTATGGGGTGCGCCAGGCGCAAACCCAGGTAGTCGATTTCAAGATTTGGTTTCATGGGTGGGTTTGGGTTGGGGTGTTTTTCTCAGCGGTGGCCGGGGGAGCAGCCAGCGCTTCGTAGTGCCGCCGCTTCTCAACGACCTGGGCCTGCGCCTCGGCCATCAGTTCGGCGGCGGTCTTGGGATCGCTCTGCTGAAGCAGGCGATAGCGGTTCTCGCTCAGGAAGTAATCCCGGAGCGGAACCTTCGGGGGCCGGGAGTCGAGACGCAGCGGGGTGCGGCCCTCTTCGGCCAAGGCGGGATTAAAACGGTAGAGCAGCCAGTGGCCGGATTGTTCCGCCAGTTTCTGCTGATCCATGCCCTTGGTCATGTTGATGCCGTGGGCGATGCAGTGGCTGTAGGCAATGATGAGGGAAGGTCCGGGATGAGCTTCCGCCTCCAAGAAAGCGTTCACGGTCTGGGAATCCTGCGCGCCCATGGCGACCTGCGCCACATACACATGGCCGTAGCCCATGGCCAGCAGACCCAGGTCTTTTTTCGGCGTGCGCTTCCCACCGGCGGCAAACTTCGCGACCGCGCCGAGGGAGGTAGCCTTGGAAGCCTGGCCGCCCGTATTGGAATACACTTCCGTGTCCAGCACCAGGACGTTCACGTTGTAGTGGCTGGCCAGGACGTGGTCCAGCCCTCCATAACCGATGTCATAAGCCCAGCCATCGCCGCCGATGATCCAGACATCTTTCCGCGTCAGGTTGTCCGCCACGGCCAGCAGGTCGCGGGCTTCTGGCGTATCGATGCCACCCAGGGCTTCCTTCAATTGAGCGACCCGGCGGCGTTGAGCGGTGATGCCTTCCTCGGTGGACTGATCGGCGTCCAGGATTTTCCCGGCTAACTCCGCGCCAACCCGCTCGGCAAGCCGTTTGAGAAGATCTTCCGCGAAGTCTCGCCGCGCGTCCAGGGCCACGCGCATACCCAGGCCGAACTCGGCGTTGTCTTCAAAGAGCGAGTTGCTCCAGGCGGGGCCGCGCCCCTCCGCGTTGACCGCCCAGGGGGTGGTGGGCAAGTTGCCGCCGTAGATGCTGGAGCAGCCGGTGGCGTTGGCCACCACGGCCCGGTCGCCAAAGAGCTGGGACATCAGCTTCAGGTAGGGGGTTTCCCCGCAGCCGGCGCAGGCGCCGGAAAATTCGAAGAGCGGTTCGAGCAGTTGAATGTCCTTCACCGTGTGGAAGCTCAACGGACTGAGACCGTTACCATTGGCCCGGCCGTGTTCGGGCAGGGCGGTAAAGAAATCCCAATTTGCCCGCTGCCGGTCGAGCACCGGTTGCCGGGCGGCCATATTGATGGCCTTTCGGCCCACATGGCTTTTGTCCTTGGCCGGGCACACTTCCACGCAGAGGGAGCAGCCCGTGCAGTCGTCCGGCGCCACTTGCAGGGTGAAGCGTTTCTCCGGCAGGTCGCGCCACTTGGCGCTGACGTGTTCGAAGCCCTCCGGCGCGGCGCTCAGGGCCGGTTCGTCGCAGACCTTGGCGCGGATCACTGCGTGCGGGCAGACCAGGACGCATTTCCCGCACTGGATACACAGGTCCGGTTCCCACACGGGCACTTCCTGAGCGATGCCGCGTTTTTCCCAGCGCGTGGTACGGCTGGGGTAGGTGCCGTCGGGCGGGAAGGCGCTGACGGGCAGTTCGTCCCCTTCCCCCGCAAGCAGGCGGGCCGTGACGTTGCGGATAAAATCGGGGGCACTGTCCGGAATCAGCGGAACGAGTTCCGGGCCGTTCGTCTCCGCCGGGACGGTCACGGCGTGGAGGTGCTCCAGCGCGGCATCTACCGCGGCAATGTTTTGATCGACCACCGCCTTGCCCCGCTTGCCATAGGTCTTGCGGATGGCCTGCTTGATCTCTTCCATCGCACGCTCCCGCTCCAGCACCCGGCTTAGCGCAAAGAAACAGGCCTGCATCACCGTGTTGATGCGCATACCGAGATGGAGCGACCGGGAAATCCGGTAGGCGTCGATGACATACAGCTTCAGCTCTTTCTCCAGGATCTGCTCCTGCACCTTGCGCGGCAGCTTGGGCCACACATCGTCCGGGCCGTAGGGGCTGTTCAGCAGCAGCGTCGCGCCCGGAGCGGCAACGGACAGGGTGTCGTAGCGTTCCAGAAAGCCAAACTGATGCACCGCCACGAAGTCCGCCTGCTGGATCAGGTAGGTGCCGTGAATTTCTTCCGTGCCGAAGCGCAGGTGCGAAATGGTGCGGGCGCCCGCCTTCTTGGAGTCATAGACAAAGTAGCCCTGTGCGTGCTGATCCGTGCTGGCGGCGATGATCTTAATGCTGTTCTTGTTCGCGCCCACCGTGCCATCGGAGCCCAGGCCCCAGAAGACCGCCCGGGTGACGCCTTCCGGTTCGGTGTTGAAAGCCGGGTCCCAAGCCAGGCTGGTATGAGACACGTCATCGTGAATGCCCACCGTGAAGTGGTTCTTCGGCGCGGCGGCAGCCATTTCGTCAAAAACGCCCTTGATCATCGCCGGGGTAAATTCCTTGGAGGACAGCCCGTAGCGCCCACCGAGGACCTTGGCGGACCGGCCCCCTTCCACCACGGCGGTCAGGACATCCTGATAGAGCGGTTCCCCGGCTGAGCCCGGCTCCTTGGTCCGGTCCAGCGCCACCACCACGCGGGCGGTGGCGGGCAGGGCTTCCAGCAAATGCGCGGCGGAGAAGGGCCGGAAAAGCCGCACCTTCACCACGCCCACTTTTTCGCCCCGGGCGGCCAGGTATTCCACCGTCTCCTGGACCGCCTCGCACCCCGAGCCCATCAGCACGATCACCCGTTCCGCGTCCGGCGCGCCCACGTAGTCGAACAGGCGATAGCGCCGCCCGGTGCGCGCGCCCAGCGCGTCCATCTTGGCCTGCACGATCTCCGGCACGGCCAGGTAGTAGGGGTTCACTGACTCCCGAGCCTGAAAATAAACGTCCGGGTTCTGCGCCGTACCCCTCACCACCGGATGATCCGGCGAGAGCGCCCGCGCCCGGTGGGCATACACTGCCGCCGAGTCGATCAATGCACGATAGTCTCCTTCCACCAGGCCCTCGATCTTCTGAATTTCGTGACTCGTGCGGAAGCCGTCCATGATGTGCAGGAACGGCACCCGGGCCTCCAGCGTGGCGGCGTGCGCCACCAGCGCCAGGTCCAGCGCCTCCTGCACCGAGGCGGCAAAGAGCATCCCCCACCCCGTCGAACGGGCGGCCATCACATCGCTGTGATCGCCAAAAATCGACAGGGCCTGCGCCGCCAGCGAACGGGCGGCAATGTGAAACACCGTGCTGGTGAGTTCCCCCGCGATCTTATACAGATTCGGCAGCATGAGCAGCAAGCCTTGGCTGGCTGTGAACGTCGTCGCCAGCGCTCCCGCCTGGAGCGCTCCGTGAAGGGCCCCGGCGGCCCCGCCCTCCGACTGCATCTCCACCACCTTCGGCACCGCTCCCCAGAGATTGGGGCGCCCCTCCACACTCCACTGATCCGCCCATTCCCCCATCGGGGACGCCGGGGTGATGGGGTAAATCCCCACCACTTCACTCAAATGGTAAGCGACTTCCGCGACGGCTTCGTTCCCGTCGACCACGAGGTTTTTCCGTACTTCCGCCATCAGGGAAAATTTACCCAAAACCAGGGCGGTACGCTCCGCGTCCCTTGGCTAACCGCGGTCCGATATTGCCGTCATTTCTTTGATTATTTGGAGGTTATGAAAATCAGCCAACCTTCACACTGCTCACTTCGCTTCTCATTTCGGTCCTCCCCCGATCGACGGCTGGCCTTGTTCTTCTGGGCGAAGTTGTTAGCTTCGGTAGCAACCCCTGAGATTACTGAGCAATGACTGATTTCCCCTTTTCCCGGTTACCGTCCTGGCTTCGTGTGCTGGTGGTTTGGACGACCCTCACCACAACCACCGGAATAAATGCACAGGAAACGCCACCAGAGTCGGCTTTGCCGGAAGAGATCCAATTTCTGGACGGAGGGGAAAACGCGGTCAAAATCCGGGCTGGCGAAGGCTGGGTTGTCGTCTACGGCATGCCTGCTGGGATGATCTGGGACCCGGTGATACCCGAGGCTTTGCTGATGACGCACGGGCGCAGAGACGTGGTGGAAGCCGCCCGCCGTTCGTTTCCCACGGATGAGGCTGAATCCCGGCTCCTGGTGGCTCCAGAAAGATCGCGGGAGTTCCTGGAAGGCGCGGAGCAACGGTGGACGGATTGGTGGACAGCGCGCTTTGACTACAAGGATCAGCAGGTCACGCAATGGCCCACCTCGTCGTTGCCAGCGGACCGTTATGTGAAGGAGGGGGACGTGGTGGAAGTTTCTGGGCTTAGCTTCACGGTCATGGAAACGCCGGGCGTGACCCGGGATGGCGTGACCTACCTGGCGGAAATCGGCGGGAAGCGGGTGGCTTTCACGGGAAACCTGCTCTGGGAAGGGGGCCGGGTGTTTGACCTCTACAGTTTCCAAGAAGCCGTGCCGGAGGCAAAGGTGGGGTGCTACCACGGCTACGCGGGCCGCTTCGGGCCATGGATCGACAGTCTGCGGCGCCTGGCGGCGGCAAAGCCGGACGTGCTGGTGCCCAGCCAGGGACCGCTCATCACGGACCCGGCGGGAGATATCGCGCGAGCGATCGAGCGGGCCCAGGCGATCTACGCGAACTACATCTCCACCAATGCGCTGCACTGGTACTTCGGCGAAGAGCGGATGCGCGCCTCCTTGGAGAAAGTGCTGGGACCGGGCGCGAATATGGAATCGATGCCGTTGTGTGAGCACATCGACCTTCCGGACTGGTGCCAGCACATCGGCACGACGAAGCTACTGGTTAGCAAAGACGGGTATGGGTTTGTTTTGGACGTGGGAATGAAAGCGGCGCTGCCGCAACTCCAAGAAGCGGTAGCGCAGGGACTGGTGAAAGGCATCGAAGGCATCTGGGTGACGCATCTGCACAACGACCACACCCAGTTTGTCCGGGAGGCGAAGGAGGCCTTTGGCTGCCCGGTCTATGGCATCCGGGAAGTAGCGGACGGGCTGGCGCGGCCGAGGGAATTTTTCACGCCCTATCTCACGGCCAACGCGGTGCCAGAGATGGTGGCCCTGGAAGACGGGCACACCTGGCAGTGGCGGGAGTTCAAGCTGACAGCCCGGTATTTTCCAGGCCAGATGTACGACCATGGCGGACTGCTGGTGGAGCGGCCGGATCACGAGGCAGTCTTTTTCATCGGCGATTCGTTTTCGCCCTCAGGCATCGACGATTACTGCCTCATGAACCAGAACCTTCCGGGTGAGGATGAAGGGTACCTGAGGTGTTTCAAGATCGTGCGGGACGAATTGCCGAAAGGCACCTGGCTGGTGAACCAGCACATTCCTCACCTGTTCCGTTTCAATGAACAGGAGCTCGACTACCTGGAAGGCCGCTACCGGGAACGCATTCAGATGATCGCGGACTTCGTGCCTTGGGACGCCGCGGGCTACGCGGTGGACGAGCAGTGGGCCTGGTTCTTCCCCTATGGCCAAGAGGTGAAAGCAGGGGAAACGGCGGAGCTAAGCCTCAAAGTAAGAAATCATTCTGCCGGGGAGCGTGAATTTTCGGTGGAGATGACCATGCCCGAGGGAATCCGGATTGTGGAACCAGGATTATTCGACCCCCAAGGAATTTCGCCTCTGGCAGTCTTTGAAGATATCATTCCATCCGTGTATGACACCATTCCGCCGGGCAAAGCCATCCGGTTTCCCTTCCGCATAGAAGTCGAACCCGATGTAGCGCCGGGTATCTATGTAGTGAGGGGAACTATTCGAGTTAAGCAGGAATACCTCGGCGCGGACCAGAGACGGCTAGGCTACGAACTGCCGGACTGGTGCGCGGCCCTGGTGAAAGTAACGGAATAGCGGCACGGTGTCTTGAGCTGCGCTGAAGTCTCAAACCCCTTCGCCAGAAACCCGCCGGTAGAGAGAAACGGATTCAGGCGGCAGCGGCAGAGGCACCTTGCCGGAAGACTCCACCACTTCCGGCCCGCCACCTCCCGGCCCGTCCCACTGAGGGTCCGCGGAGTCCAGCAGCTTCTCCCACCGACCCGCCGCCAGGGGCGCGTTCACGCTCACGCCCTCCTTTCCGTAGTGAAAGATCGTGCAGGTTTCCTGTCCGGCGGACCAACGGCGCACAAACAGAACCTCACCAGGCTCCAAGACCTGAATCTCCATGTGCTCGCGGGAAGGAAAGGCCAGGGCGGGCAACGTCCGGCGTAGCTCGATGAGCCGTTGGTAAAAGGTCCAGAGCACCCGGTGCCGGCCTTCCTCTTTCAATTCGTGATTGAGCTTAGCACTCAGGAAAGTCTCTTCCGCCTGGGGATCGGGCGGTTCTTCCTCCCAGCCAAAGGAGGCAAACTCTTCTTTCCGGCCCCGCCGCACCGCTTCCACCAGGCCGGGATCGGAATGGCTGACGAAATAGGGAAACGGCGCCGTTTCGCCATACTCTTCGCCCATGAAAAGCATCGGCGTATAGGGCGAGAGAGTCACGGACGCGGCGGCGAGTTTCAATCCTTCGAAGCCCACCGAGTCTGGCAGGCGATCTCCTTTCAGCCGGTTTCCCACCTGGTCATGGTTCTGGCAGTAGACCACCAGGCGAAAGGGCTCCAGGTGACGGGGCGATTCGCCGTGCCGCCGGCCATGCGCCTTGGAATACCGGCCGGTCAGCACATAGCCATCCCGCCAGGCTTTCACAATATCGTCGAAACCCCGGAAGTCCTCATAGTAGCCTGCCTGCTCCCCCGTAATGGTGGAGCGGATGGCGTGATGCATGTCGTCCGACCACTGGGTGTCCAACCCATAGCCTCCCTGCGCCTTTGGCGTGATCATCCGCGGGTCGTTCAGCGCGCTTTCCGCGATCGTATAGACGTGCCGATTCAGGCGCTCGCCTTCCAGCCGCACGGCGTCCGAAAGCTCCAGCAAAAAGGGATGCGCTGATAAATCGAAAATCGAATGCACCGCATCAAGCCGCAGCGCATCGATGTGGAAGTCCTGGATCCAATAGAGGGCGTTCTCGATGAAATACCGCCTAACCTCGTCACTGTCCCGGTCGTCGAAATTCAGCGCCTGGCCCCAGGGCGTGTCATATTTGTCCGTGAAATAGTGCGCAAACTCCGCGAGGTAATTTCCCTCCGGACCCAGGTGGTTGTAGACCACGTCCAACACCACCGCCAACCCCTCCGCGTGAGCCGCGTCCACCAGCCGCCGCAGGCTTTCCGGGCCGCCGTAGGTATTCTGCACGGAGAAAGGATGAACCCCGTCGTAGCCCCAGTTCCGGTCCCCCGGAAACTGCGAAAGCGGCATCAACTCCACGGCGGTAACGCCCAATTCCCTCAAGTTCTTCAGATGCGGAATAATCGCCTCCAGCGTGCCTTCCCGGGAAAACGTCCCCGGGTGCAGCTCATAGATCACGTACTGGTGCAGCGGCACGCCGTACCAACCCTCATCCGTCCAATCAAACCGCGAGTCGACCACGGCTGAGGGCCCATGCACTCCCTCCGGCTGAAAGCGTGAGGCGGGGTCCGGACGGTCCCGTTCTCCGTCGATACGGTAGAAATAGGGCGTCCCGCCCGCGAGACCCGTCACCACGAGTTCGTGGTAGCCTCTCTCCCGGGCCTCCATGGGCAAGACCCTCTCCGGCGAACCGGGCAGGACGAGTTCCAGCGTCTTCGTCCGCGGAGCCCAGACGAGAAACCGGCACTGGTCATCCGGTTGAAGAAGGGCCCCCACGGTTTGGGGATAGTCAGGATGAGGAACCGAAGCGTTCATGGAAGTAGAGTCTCTTTCGTTCGCCAGCCGCAAGTTTCTTTCCAGGTAAAAGCACCCTTGGCGTTTTCGAGCACTGAGTCCACTCATTGCCCACCGGTAGCCACAGAAAAAAGCGAAAGTGGACACATACCGTGACGCCCTCCCACAAGAAAATTCTCCGCAACAGAGAAACCTGGAAGATCACTTGGGCCTTGGATTCATCGTGACAGCCTGATGGCGGGCCCTTTATCGTTCGACCATGAAATTTCCGGCGCTCCCACGGAACCGGGCCCTTCGGCTCGGAGCCCTGGTATTCCTGTTCGGGCTACTCACCTGGGGAAACGTTTCCCATGTAAACGGCGCTCCGGCTGGACGGGAGAACAGCCCTGAAACAGACCCCGCGAATTATCACTCCACATCCGATGGTGAAAGGGTCACGGTTCAGTTTGTGAATGGTCTGGACGAACCGCTGGCTATTTCGTGGATCAACTACGAGGGCGGTCTCAGAGCCGTGGGCAACTTGCAGCCCGGAGAGGCGATCGGACAGGACACGTTTACCGCTCATCCCTTTTTCTTTGAAGGTCAGACTTCGGGCTTTCGCCAAGTACTCTATCCGCCTTCCGAAGGCGGCCCGGTCTACATCGCACGCTACCGGGAAATGGAAATGCTGGGCTGGAGCCTGCACATCAATGAGACTCTATATGACAACCAAAAAGAAGCCCTCACTCGGGCGCTGGAATTGCTCGAAGGCCAGTTTGAACGAGTGATCGAAACCCTGCCCGCGAACATTGTCTCCCGCCTCCGCGAAGTTCCGGTATGGATCAATCCACCACCTAAGGACAAGCGCCCCGGCGCGGCCTACCACCCCAATATCCAGTGGCTGAAAGACAGCGGCCGGAACCCCGCCATGGCCAAAGCCGTCGAGCTAACGAATGTTTCCATCTTCCCCTTCGAAAACCGCCGCATGCCGGCCTTGATTCTCCACGAACTGGCCCACGCCTACCACGATCAGGTCCTGGGATTCGACAATCCCGAGATCATCGCCGCCTTCAACCGGGCCAGCGAATCCGGCCTCTACGAAAACGTGGACCGCTACACCGGCGAAAAGATCGTCCGGGACCGCTCTTACGCCCTGACCAATCACAAGGAATACTTCGCCGAGTCCACCGAAGCTTACTTCTTGAAGAATGATTTCTTCCCTTTCAACCGCGAGGAACTGAAGACACAAGACCCAGTCATGTTTGCCCTACTGGAAAAGATCTGGCGCGGTCCGGAACCGGTCTCGGCACCCGTCAGCGGAAAGATACCTGGGAACTAAGCCTTCTTCCGGGGTCTCTTTTCTGTCAGGGCTCCGTGCGTCGTCCATGTCTGAATCCCCCGGCCAAGAATCCACGTAATGTTCAGGTTTCTCCACTGGTGGCTACACTGGCTTCTCCAAAGTGTGAAGCTCTGGTTCTTGGCTTTAGTCGCCGTCGTCGTCTCTTCCCTGGCCATAATTCCCGTCTGGCTGGCGGGCGGCGTTTGTAAACTCATCTTCGACCAAGATCCCTCTGTTTCAGAGGACGTGAAAACCGTGCTGGTAATACCCGCCACTCTGCTCTCCATCGCCCTGTTCACGGCAACCCTCTCCTCGCTTTTGGAAGCCTTTCCTTTGCTTTTGTTAGGGAAAGAGAAATCAGAAGAGGCGCAACGGCGGAAGGCGGAAACCTCCCGCCTTCAATAAAGCAGATCGTGCGCCCAGAGTCCCTTCACGGAATCGAAGCGGAGAGACACGTAAAAGATCGCGCTGAATTCGTTGTAGTCCGGCGTCACCGCGTAGGAGAGTCCGGTGCCCAGGTTGAACATATCGGTCAGCTGATGCACGCCGGACAGATTGATATAGAAAATACCGGAGCTGCCGTCATCCACCTCATAGTAGCGCCCGTCGTTCCCCTCCGGAAAATAGGGGGCTTCGTCTTGAGTGTTCTGCTGAACCCCTGCGCCCAGCCCGCCCTTAAAGAGAAACTCGCGGCCTTCCTTAGTCAGGAAATCCACTCCCAGCGTGGCTTGCAGCAGGCTCTGCGGGCTGAAGTATCCGCCGTGCCCAAAGGTGTACTGCCCCAGGTTCCGCGAGTAACTGTCGTAGGAAAACACGGGGCCCGCGCTGAAGTATTCAAACCCTTCCAAGTCGAAGTCTTTCTTAAAGCCACCCGTCACGCTCCAGTGCTCGTTGGTGGCTACGTTAGTGCCTCTCAGGGCGCCCGCGCTGGCTCTGCCGTAGAAGAGAATGTCGTGATCGAACTCCAGCAGAAAATCTCCGCGGATACCGGTTTCGGTGACCCCGCCCCAGACGTCTCCCGTATAGGGGTCCCGCTGTCCAATGGCGGAAATGACCGATTCTTCTTTGGGATCCCGATAAATTTCGACATCCCAGTGGTAGTCGTTCCCCAGACTCTTCACCCCGGCTTCGCCGAAGAAGATCCCTTCAATGCCCTCGATGGCCTGGCGCGCGCCTAGTTCGATATAGGGAGAATACAGTCCTTCCCGTTCGTAGCGCAACTTGGCTGAGATCAGTCCGCTGTAGTCGGTCTGCGGGTCCAGTTTGAATTCCGGGTCGTCATGGTTCGGCACCCGGCCAAACGCATCGCCGGGCCGGATCTGGCCCTGTCCGTAGTTCCGGGAAGCCACTTCGAGACGGACCGTGCTCAGTTCGCCGACGGGAAAGGTCAGGTCCACCGCCGGCAGAGTCTCCATGGTGAACTCGTCCAAGTCCGTCTCGCCGGATTTCGAATTGAACCCCAGAACCAGAGAACCGCGTTTCTCGTAAGTGCTTTGCAGTTCCCCATAGGTGCCGGGATCGTACTTGGCGGCGGTCCGGTAGAGTCCTTGGTCAAAGGATACCTCTCCCATGTGTTTGTCGTACAGATCCGTCAGAGGGCCGTCATAGCGTTGGGTGAGCCGTTCGAGATGTTCCCAGTTTTCCATCTTCGCGTAAGCGGCGAACAGGCCTTCCGCGCTCCTCTCGTCCAATGACTCCGAATACAGATTCTCGAACCGGGCCGCCGCCAGCTGGTACTGACCGGTTTGAAACAGGCTCCAGGCATAGATTTCCTTTTCCTGGGTGGTCAGACCCCTCACGGTGAGAACTGAAAAGAGGTTTGAGAGTGGGCGAACTGGCGCGAACGAGGGCGAACTGGCGCGAACATAGGGCTCTGAGCGGTTGCGGTGTTCGCGGAGGTTTGAGAGTGCCGGGCGGTTTGCCGGGGCTTTAGCGGCGGTTTGAGAGCGGTCCAGCCGGTTGGATGCGGGCGGCGTGCATGGGAGCTGCAATCGTCACGGTCCGCCTTTCTGGCTCACTCATTCTAAGTTGGATATTTTCTCCAAGTTCCGAAACTCCAGCTCGGCACTCTTTAGCTCTTCGTCCAACCCCCTCACTGCGATAAAAAGGAGGAAAGGTTCCTGGCTGGAGACGTTTGCGCCGACATCCTCCGCGTCAAAAATCCGGGTAACACGCCATCGGCCCGTTCCCCTCCCGCTCCGCGCCGAAATCGAATGAGAGAGGGTCAGGATGATTTTCCGCCCATCGGCGGCGCGCTCGATCTCAAGAGGCCCGCTGGAGTGCAGTTTTCCAGACTGAGCCCTCACCTGGCCCACGTTGAGGAAAAACCCTCGCAAGTTCCGAAATTTGGATTCGTCGTATTTGATATACATGCTCATGTAGACGGTTTTTCGGTAACCTCTCTGTCCCAAATAAACTCAGGTCTTTCCACCAGAAGAGTGAGGGGTTCGTACCTGTCTGGACTACCCACCGGTGCCGAGGGGCGAATCCAAAAGAGGGTCAAATAATGCACCTGGGTCGAGATCATTCCCGCCCCTCTTGACTCGTCAAATTCGCCCCTCTTGAAAGCCTCCGACACGAGCTTGGCTCCGGCTGCTAGGTCTAGTTTCGTCTCAATCATCGGTAAGCCCGTCGCGCATAGTTCGTCATCGTGATGACCACATTCCGGAGCTGGTCTTTGCTTAGATACCACAGCCGGGGCCGGACGGGCAACTTTAGGGTTTTCTGGGCGATCACCTCCAGGTAGAGGGGCTCCAGCCAGGACTCGGTCCCGAGCACCTCCGGCACCGCCTTTCTCACGGCGGCGATCACGTAGTCCCGGGGACCGTTCTGGAGGCGCATTTGCCAGTAGATGGAACCGCCCATGACCAGGGCCTCAAAGTGGGCCATGAGGCGATTGAAGTCCTCCCACTGGTTGCAATCCGTCGTGGAGGACTTTTCCTCCGGGACCCGCAGGCGGCAGGCCCGGAGGAGGTCCCGGTCCGCGTGGAGGCCCGTGGCGGCCCTCAGCTCTTGCCGATACCAGGCGTCGCGTTTCGGGTGGTCGGCCCGCCAGTCCGCGTTCAGGCCCTGGTGACGGCCCGCGTGGGCCTTCCACGCGGCATCCACCAGGCGGCGGAACTTTCCTTGTTGACGAAGGGTCAGGGACATGGCTTGCCCGTTGGAAATTCGATGATCTTGGAGGCCTTCTGGCACCTCAGCTTTTCCCGCGCCTCGCCCAAAATGGCGGCCCATTCCGGCTGCATCTTTTCCAGGGTTTCCAGGGCGGCATGGAAGCCGTCCACATAGCCCTCCTCACGCGCCACCTTGCCGCCCTCCTCCATCCCGGCCCGGAAGCCCTCTAGGAACTCGCCGTCCGGATCGAGGGTGTCCCACAGGTCCAGCGCGGCGGCCTCCATTTCGTAGAGCCCCAGTTGCGGGAAATGCCGCTTGAGCACTTGCTCCAGCGTCGCGATTTCGATGGTCTCACTCATGATTGAGAAAGGCGCTCCTGGAGCCGCAGGCGTTGCCCGGCCAGGCGCTTGAGGCGTTTGTGGAGGCTGTCCGACTTGGCGCGCGCCCGGGAGCGGGCCTCGCCCAGGCCGTGGCTCATGCGCTGTTCCTGGCGGGCTAGCTCCGTTCTCAGCCGCGTGACTTCCCGGTCCAGGGCGTCGAGTTGCTCTTGTGGGTGTTTCATGAGGTTTCCTCCATTTCTAAGTCGTCAATTTCACCCATTGCCGCCAAGGCAGCGCGGACCGCGACTTGCTCCGTAACGGAGTTAAAGAAGCGGTCGCGTGCTTCAATATCTGAACCGTCCAAGCCCATCTCCAGGCGGAAGGACAGAATCATCTCAGCAAGGGGCAATCCTTCAGGCTTGAACCGGAACAGGACCGCCGGGTGGCGTTCGTCCGTCTCTTCCCGCGTGACCAGGACTTGCCCGTGGTCCGTGCTAAAGAGCTTCGCGAATGGGTAGTCAAATTCCAGCGGCATGGTGTCAGTCTTGGGCGATGCGCCCTTTTTCGGTTAGGGTTAGGATGGCGGCGGCGTAGGCTGCCTCGTAGCCGTTGCCCACGCGGTGGTAGAGGGCCTCGCGCTGGCCTTTCGGCAGGGCGAAATAGCAGGCGCGGCAAAAGGTCTGCTTGGCTTTCTTGGAGGCACCACAACGGCAGGCGGTGCCTTGGAGTTCGGCCACCAGGGCGCGCTGGTGTTGGCGGTGTTCGGAGGTCGCCATGGCTACCAGAGTTCCGCCTCCGTGGCGGTTTCTGTCCGCAAGAAAGAAGCAGCCTTCCCAGTCAGAGAAAGATCAATTAGACTGATCACGTCTGCTGTCTTTACCACACTGAAAATCCCGTTTCCGAGGTCCTCGAAAATGGTGACCGGCTTCCCATGCCACGCGCTTCCCTCGCGCATGAAGACGGCGTTGTCGCCCGGCTCGCGGCTCCGCTCGGGTTCGGCTCCCAGCCCCGCCGTGGCTTCCGTAGTGTTAATTTCGCTGGCTAGTCGCTCCGCCTCCGCGAGGGCCTCCTCTTCGGTCTTCAGGAAGATGCTTTCAAACCAGTCATCCTCACCCCGGAGGGTGACCCTCCAATTCGGAAATTTATCGGGTTGTCTTTCAGCAACTTCCAGATCCTTGATTTTGTCGGCGCGCACAAAGCGGCCCGGCTTGATCTTGATTAGCTTGCTCATCGTTTTGGGTATCCTTTCTGGTAGGGTGTTAGGGTTACACAAACTCCGGATTGTAGCTCCAACTGACCGGTTCAAAGGAAAGCGGGTCATCCGTGATGGCGCAGAACCATTCGTCCGAGAGGCAGTAGGCAAAGGCGAGGTTGTCGTCCTCACCTCCGACCAGGACCGTGGTTTCGTCGTCCGGCGGGTCCGTGAAAACACACCGCGCCGGGATCTCCGGGAACTGAGGGCCAGCTTGAGCTTTAGGCTTGAAGGTTTCGGCAGCGCGGCCAAGCGTGCCCTGAAAGCGGTGGGCGTGCCGAAACACGTCCAAGGCAATTTTGTGGTAGACCACGTCTAGCACGCCAAGTTTCTCGGCGGCTAGAATGACCCTTTGTGCCGCTTCAGCGGCGCTGCCGTGGCCTTCAGCCAGCTCCACGAGGGCTGAAAGGTTTTTTAAGAAGGCGGAGGTCTGCGCTTTTGTAGGAAAGGATGCAGGCATATTTTTGTGTGTGGTTTAGTTAGGGTTAAGCCCCAGGCTTCAGTCCTGGGCAATCAGGTGATAGTTCCGCACCAGCATTTCGTGGGCGGCGCGGAAGGCTTCCACGGGGCCGATGCCCGCGAATTCCGGCGTCTTCAGCAGGCGCTGGGTCCAGCCGATTTGATAGCGGAGACTGCGGAGGTGCCCCTCGTTCTCGCCCACCTGGGTGGCCAGCTTCACGAGTTCATCGCTCATCAGGTCCGGGCAGAGCTGGGTCAGGAGCTGGTGGGCGGCGGCGGCGCAGTTTTTCAGCGCGATTTCCTGGTAAAACTGCGCCCGCGACGCGTTCTGATCGTCCGGCGCGATCTTGCCCAGGATGCCCGGATTGCCCACCAGGGCGATGGGGATTCCGGCCTGGTCATGGAGATCAAAAAGCCAATACAGCCCCGTCCGCGCCAGGCGCTGCGCGTTGTCCACGATGAGCAGGTGATTCGACCGGCGGAAGTGGCTAACCAGGAAGCTCCACCGGTTCGCCAGCGCCACCTTCCGCCCGGCTCCGCCCGGGAGCTGCTCCATGACCAGCGCCTCCAGCCCGCCCGGTGTCCGGTTGCGGATGCTGGCCGTGACCAGGTGGATGGTGTCCTCGCGCCCTCGGGCGTAGTAGTGGAGCGCCTGAGTCTTCCCGCATCCGGCAGGACCCGTGATGAGGCCGATGTGCCCCTCTTCCCGCAGCCCGTTCAGGCTTTGGCCGATGCTCTTGACCACGTTGGTAAGAAACACCTCCCGCTCCACTTCGGCGGCCCGGCGGTGCTTCAGCAGGAGCGCCCGGGCGGCCTCCTGGAATTTCGGTATATTCCCCTCCGGCTTTCCGCCGAGGAATTTGGAAACCTGGGTGGCGTCCTGGTAGCCAAGCTCGCGGCCCAGGTCCGCAAGAGTCAGGCCCTTCTCTTCCCGGTAGGCCGCCAGCTCGGCGCGGAGTTCCGCGTCGTAGAGGAGAGCCAGTTCCGGGCCGTCATCGGCGGCGGCGTGGTTCCCGTTCGGACGGGCGGCGGCGGAGCGCTCCATTCCGGCGGGCGTCACGGAGCGGCGTGGTGGTTCGGCAATCGTTTTCATTTCGTGGTGTCTTTGTCAGGGTTAGGGCTGGCGTGGTTAACATTCAGGGTTCGCGGCGCGGAGGAGAGCGTTGTGGCGGTCGTGGATGCGGTGGAGCGTGCCATGGCAGCCATTCCACGCGCCCAGGGTCAGGAGATTCAGGAAGACGGTCAGCTCCGCCAGGAGCACCGCGTCCCGGGGCCAGCCGGTGCGCGGATCGGCCTGGCCGCCGTGGAAATGCGCGCTCGGCGCGTGGCCGGGGTCCTGGGCTTTCCGGACGGCCTCCCGGTGCTCCGGGCCGCCGTAGCTGATTAGCCCGCCCATGGCCCGGCGGAGAAAGGCGTTCCAGTCGAAGGGCGGCTCGATGACCGGAAACAGCAGTTGCGTGTTCGTGGGTGCTTTTATCATGACCGGGGAGTCCTGACTAGGTGTTGTGTTAGTGTGGTTTAGGCTGGCTAGATAAATTCAAAGGGGTTCAGCTTCCGCCCTCCGGAGGCCGGGGCGCGGCGGGCGGCGGGGGCGCGGTCCAGGGCGCGCTCGGCGGCCTTCCGGGATTCGGCGGCCTGGCGCTCGGCGGTCTGGAGCCGGGCGTCAAAGCGCGCCGCCATCCCCAGGGCCGTGGCAAAGGCTCCCGCTCTTTTTTCAACCACAGAGGACACAGAGGTCACAGAGTCCCGGGCGGAAGGCGGAGCGGACACCGGGCCGGGCGTCACGGCCCGGTGTCCTGGCGCGGAGCCGGTCCCCGGCTCCACTTGGGCGGTGGAAACGTCTTTATCGGCAGGCGATAAGTTTTCATTCCCGGCGGGCGCGGGAAAGACGGCCATTTGATTGAGGGTCCTCTCCACCACCCCGTTGTTGTGCGCCTGGGCGGCCAGGGCCGCTTCCGTGTCCGGCTGGTGGAGATCCTTCAGGCGCTGGGTCAGGCGGCCCCACTCGCGGCGTTTCTTGGCGTGCGCCTTCGCCGTCGCCTCCTGGTCGAAGGGCGCGACCGGGACCACGGCAATCAGGGTCTCCACATACCTCCTATGCTCGTCCAGGATGTGTAGCTTGTCAGGGTCCTCGGGATTGAATGAGTAGTGCACCCGGTGCAGCGTCCCGCCGTGCTCCAGGATGGTCAGAGACTCGCCGCCCTCGCCCGCGTCAAAGCGCAGGCTGCGGGACACCCCGTAAAGCGTGGTCTTGATCGTGACTCCGCCGCGCGTGACCGTGGCCAGCCCGTGGCGGCTGGCCAGCAGCGCGGCGATGTGGTCCGGCAGCGGGTCCACCCCGCCCGGGCGCGAGAGCAGCTCCTGGCGCGGCGAGTTCGTCACCTGCCGGAGCCGGGGCCGCCACGCCGGGTCCGGGAGCGTTTCCCCTCTTTGACTAACCACAGATGACACAGAGGTCACAGATGGGTGAACGGCCTCGCGCGGCTGCGCCGCTCTCAGGCCGTCATGAGCGGGGGGCTCCTGGGTGATCCGGTCGAACATGAGTGTTTCCTTTTGGTGCTAGTGCTAGGGTTACGGGTCAGGCCGCGCGCTTCGGCTTCAGGTCGTCATCCAGGAGCGTGTTGGTTGACGGGTCGTAGGGCTCCCAGACCCCGGGAGCGGTCTCCAGCGTCCAGTGCTGGCCGTGGCCTTTCAGGTCGCGGCCCGGGGTTTTGTTGTAGGTGTCCACCGCCTGGCGGACGGCCTCGAAGACCTGGGAAAAGTAGAGGATCGGCGGGGCCAGGCGCTCCTGGCTGCCCAGGGCCTGGAGGGTCTTTTGCGCCTCGCCCACCTGGGCGGCCTGGTCCAGGGTCGAGCCGCGTGTGAATTTCGGAGTCGTGCCCGCCTTGCCCAGGCGTTCCAGGCCCAGGTTGGCGGGCTGGTGGTCGCGGTTGTTTCCGCGTTGCCCCGGCAGGTCCATCAGCAGGCCGTGGACGGTCCCGTTAAACGCCTCGATGACGCTCTTGCCCATGGCATGGCCGGAGCCCTTGTCCGCGCCCGCGCCCACCCAGCGGATGCCGCTGTCCATCCCGGTGTAGTGTACTCTCAGGCGTCCGTCGCTCAGCGCCTCCAGCGTTTCCTTGGCCTCCCGGCTCAGCGTCACGGAGCCGCGCTCCAGGAGCAGGCGCGTCACGCAGTCGCGCGCCAGCCCATAGCCGGGCGTTTGCAGGCCGCGTGCAATGAGGTCGGAAAAGTCGCTCGCCTTGATGGCGTCTTTCGGCTTGCAGATAAAGGCCACGATGGACCGGCTGGCCGCTTCCATCAGCACGTAGGCCGTCACCTCCACGGGCCTGCCCGTGTTGTTGTCCAGGCACATCAGGTCCAGGCGCACATCGTCCGCCGTGTAGAGTTCGCACTTCCGCAGCCGCGCCCAGTCCAGTGAGATGTAGGTCATGTGACCGTTCGCCGCCGCGCGGCCCACGTTCCCGGCGGCGCGTTCCTGCTTCCGGGGCCGGTGGTGGAAGAGGCCCTCATAGGTGTAGGGAAATTTCGGGGCGCGCTCCGGCAGGTGAAAACGTTTGGTGTCTTCGTTAGTGAGCCACCAGTCCTCCCAGGTGCCCAGGCCGGGGATGCATTCGCCCTTCCGCCACTTTTTGCACAGGCTGTCATAGACCGGCTTCAGCGTCGCGAATCCCGCCTTCGTCCGCGCGCCCGTCGCCAGGGTGCAGAGGCGTTGCCATTCGCGGATGAGTTCCGCCGGAATGCGGACCGTCCCCGGCTTGTAGGCCAGGAGCAGGGCCTCCGGCTTCCGCCCGCCCTCGTTCCATTTCGTCCACTCCCGCCACAGCGTGGCTAGGCTTAGCTTGATGGTTTTTCTCTTTTCCACCGCCCGCGCCCGGCGGCCCCGGCCCTCCCGGCCTTCCCAGGTCACCACCAGCGGCTTGCGCCCCAGCCGCTTGGCCAGCGCCTCCATGCCCGTGGAGATGGGCGCGCCGAGGAGGTCGTGATCGCTCGCGATGGCGCGGAACTCGTCATTCAAGAAAATGGCGCGCCGCCGTTGCCAGAGAGGGGTTTTTGCCAGGGTGCTCATGGTGGGTGGGGCCTTCGGCCCTGATGCGGGATGCGGGATGCGGGATTTAGTTGCCGAGCTCGTAGACGTCGCCGTGCTCCTCGAAGTGGGCCAGGAGGTGGTCCGGGTCCTTGTCGTCGGCGGGCCGCCAGGTCTGGCCGGTCAGCTCGCACAGCGTGCGGTGGAGCCGGGCGCAGGTGGTCTCCAGCGCCTTGGGCGACATCTCGGAGCGCAGCTTCACCAGGTCGTCCGCCGTCTCGCGCAGGGAACAGAGGGACTCCCGGATGAGGGAGGAAGAGGAGCGGGGGGTCTCCTCCTCCCCTCCCTCATCGTCGGAAGAATCGTCTGTCTCTTCGTCCTCAGCCTTGGCTTTGGACTGGAGCGCCTTCATACTTTGGCCGTGCAGGGCCTTCTTGCGGCGCAGCGCCTGGACGGCGGCCACCGGGTCGTCCTCCGGACGGAGCCCCGCGCCTTCGGCGGCGGCAATGTAGTTGTAGGCGGTGGACCGTTTCAGGCGCAGGGAGTCCGCGCACCAGTCCAGGAAGGAAAGAAAATCCTTCGGCACCGGCTGCCCGTCCAACAGGTTGGAAGTCTCTAATCTTGCACTTCCAACGTTGGAAGTGCAAGAAGAGTTCTTCTCGTTAGTCAGCCCTACGCCCCTGATCCGGGCCTTTCGCTTGTTCCAGCCACCGCCCCGTTGCCCTTCATTTGGCAGCATGTAGAGCGTCCGCGCCTTGAGCAACCAGGCCCCCACCGTTACGCGGTCGTAGAGGGTGTCGATGTGAAAGGTGGCCGTCTTCTTTTCCAGCACGCCATGGACCGCGTGCAGCCCGGCGATGCAGTCCGGGACCGTTTCCGTGATGGTGACCAGCTCGGCGGCGGCGGGCTCCGCTTCCGGCTTCCGTTTGCGTTTGGTGGTGGTGTTAGGTTGGCGCGGCATGTGGGGCGATTGGTTAAAGGTTTTTAGGGCGGCGGTCCTTGTAGACAGCCGAAAGCTGCCACCGCGCTGTCTTCAGGTAATTGATCAACTGCCGTTGTTTCCGGCTGCGCTCCTGGAGCCGCTGGATCTTCAGCGCCAGGAGGCGCACCCACACCATGGCCAGGATGAGGAGGAGCAGGAGCGCCAGGCTTAGAAGCTGGTCCGGCGGATCGGCGGGAATGAGGTCGCGGAGGGTCATGGTGGTGGTCGGGTTGCGGGTTACGGGTTAGGCCGCTTGAGCTTTCCGGGGCGGCCAGAGGATTCGTTCGATCCGGTCCCGCGTGGGCCGGTTCAGGCCGTGATTGATGGCCCCGCTCACCGTGTTGCGGTGGAGGCCCAGTTCCCGGGAAAGGATGGCGACCGTGTAGCGCTGGCGGACCATCTCTTGGAGGATTTGTTGCTTGGTCTTTTTCATCTTGGATGAACAGGCGAATTGGATTAGCTGTCTCTGCCCTGTGCTGGCCTGCACAGATTAGAGCTAATTCTTAGACATGAAGGCTATTAATACAAGTAAAAATTCGCCCTTATGGATGATTTCTCCACACGGTTGAGGCGAGCACGCCTAAACATGGACCTCAACCAGGTTGAGATGGGCAAAAAACTAGGCCTGACAGGGAATCATGTCTCGCGCTTGGAGCGCGGCGCTAGGCCTAGTCCTCAAACCGAAGCAGCGCTGGAGCGGATCGAACAAGATTTGCGTGGCAAATATGTTGAGGGTCCGCTAGTAGAAGGTCCGAGGATTCGTGAGGAGGCGAGCCCATTGCCAGAGGAGCCCCCATTTGAAGGTGCGATCCGCCTCCGGCACGTACCACTAATTAGCTGGGAGGAGATTGATGCGGAAATGGAGGAAATCTTAGACCGTTTGTGCCGGACGGAGCGGAGGCAGGCAACTGACCTAGAAGACAAGGAAGCCTGGAGTGTGGAAGTCGCCACCGATGAAATGGAGCCCAGGATTAAGACCGGCCAAAAGTTAGTCTTAAGCCCTGCACTTGAAATGAAAAGCAAGTGCATGATCTTGGCCCGCCGTCGTGGAGACGCGGTGCTGTTTCGTAAGATGGAGTGGCTGGATCAGGACGGAGGACGGATGCGCCTAACCGCTTTCAACTCCGAACTTTACCCACCAATCGACTGCCATGTAAGCGACTTCGCATGGCTACGCGTCGTCGCCCAGGTGGTATGGGACGCCTATTGACAAAGTGAGCAACGCATCTCAAGCTTAAGGGCCTAACCAATTATTTAAGAAATATGAATTATTGGCTATCATTCGGGGAGGAAGTAAAAGGACCTTTTTCGCTTCACCAGGTTCGCAAGTTTTGGGAACGGGGAGACGTCACCGGCGACAATCAGTTTTGCCTGGAAGGCGAGAATTCCTGGACACCGCTTTCGGAAATCAGTCACCTGCTTGAGCCCGGGCCTCGCCGCTGGGTTTACATCCTCTTAGGGCTGTTTCTTGGCTGGCTGGGTGTCCATAACTTTTACGCTGGCCGGTTCTTTTTCGGAGTGTTGCAACTGGGCTTGTGCGCCATTCTTTGGCTCCGCCTACAGGATGCGCATGCCGCATACCCCGGCGATTACAGCGCGGAAACTGCTCGGCTGGGTGGGATCATTTTGGGTTTCACTCTAATCTCATGGGTCATTGCGGATATCGGCCTCGTTTCTAAAGCTGCCGATGGGCGGAAAATGTCATAACGTCAGAGCCTAACCAATTATTTAAGAAATATGAATTATTGGCTATCATTCGGGGAGGAAGTCCGAGGCCCCTACACGCTCGACCAGTTGAGAGGGTTCTGGAGCCGGGGAGAAGTCACGGCCTTGACTCCGGTTTGTGAGGATGGAGCTGACTCTTGGTCTCAGTTGGGAGAGATGCAAGACACTCTGGAGCCAGGGCGAAAGGACTCTACTCTATTCGGAATTCTGGCGGTCGTGGGAGGCTATCTAGGGCTTCATAACTGGTATATCAAGCGACCGTTCTTTGCTGCTCTACAGATGGCGGCCGGAATTTTTGGGTTTTATCTTTTGGCTACGAGGCCGTCCAACCCGGATTACGATTTGGCCTTAGAGGCCGCTCGCGAAAATCACTTCATAGGAGGTGTTATCTTTTTCGGTGGTGCATGGCTGCTAGCACTTGCTGAGTCCGTGCTGGTCAAGAAAGATGGAGACGGAAGGGAATTTCGCTCATGAACCCCCGCAACAAACGCCAAAGAACCACCGCCCTGGAAGAGGAAATGGGCTACGTGCGCTCCACGGGGCGCGTCCCCCGGTCGATGAAGCCCAGCAAGCGCCAGCGGAGTGTTTACATTATCCTGGCCCTGTTCCTGGGCGGCGTGGGCGCGCACAATATCTACCTGGGCCGGACCGGCTCCGGCATCGTGAAAATCTGCGTGACCGCCCTGCTCCTGGCGGGCAACTGGTACATGGGCGCGGCCACCGCCTTCCCCGCCTGGCTGGCCTACGGCCTCTGGATCGTCATCGAAGCCGTGGCCGTCACCAAGGACGACGAAGGCCGGGAGCTGAGCTGAGCTCCCCCGTCACTTCCAACGTTGGAAGTGACCCTTTCCGGGTGCCTTGGGGGTCACATCCAGCGCTGGACATGACCCCTAACTCTTCCCCTCTTCTTGCATGTCCAACGTTGGATATGCAAGATTTCCCGTCCAACTAGCTGGACGGAAATGCCTATAGTTCGGCCTTGCGAAGTATGGCAAAAGCAAAGTATAGGTTCCTCACCTATGGGCTCCCCGGCTCCCGATCTTTTCACCTGGGCCAATCAAGTTCACGCGGGCCGTGACCTGGTGGCCGTCCGCAATGGAGACGGGAGCGTCACCCTCAAGCCGGGCAAGATCACTCTGGAGGGAGCGGTCCGGGACGCGGCGAAAATCCTAGCATGCTCACCCCGCCAAGTCTGCCGTCTCATCGAGTCCGGAGACATCCGCGCCTGGAAGGTGCGGAGCACCGCCCCGAACTGCAAGTATACCGTGGATCTCGTCTCCGTCCGCGAGCACAAGCGCAAGTGCCAGGCCTCCAGCGCGGAGGTGTGAGCCGCCGCCAAAAAGTATAGTTCCGAGGGCGGAACTACATAAAAGTAAGACAAGCGCGCCGGGTGGGACGGGTGGGTTTGTATCGTTAAAAAAGGGCGGCTAGTCTCCGCCCCATGATCTCCCCGGACTGGTTCATAGCCCTACTCTCCGCCATCGTTCTGGCGGTGGGCACGGTAGGCCAGGACGCCACCAGCAAACCAGCCGTCCAGATGACTGGCGATTCCACAGCGCCAATCATCCACCTCTACAAACCATCCTGGCCCCGGGAGATGGGCGCTCAGGTCCATGAGGACGGCAGCCTGAGCGTCCGCGAACTTTTGCCTCACGAGCGGCGCTACCTGCCGCGCTACCCGGAGGACTGGAAGTGATGATCACGGCCTACAAACACGTCACCCTCATCCACGGGATTCTCACCCGGCTCAGCCGTCCGGACTGGACGGAGGATTTTCAAGCCTATTGCGCCCGCCATGGACTGGCGGTGACGTGGAAGGCGGAACACTACTTCGCGCCGCCCTTCCCGACGCTAACCACGGGGCTCATCAATCCTTACATGGCCAAGGGCCTGGCCCGCCGCATCACCCTGGTCAACCAGAGCGCCCGGCAGAACCCGGTGGACTTTGACGGTCTGCCCATCTGCCTGGTGGGCCATTCCAATGGCGCGGACATTGCCATTCGGACGTGCTGGGAACTGGCCAGGCTGGGCCAGAAGGTGGAGACCCTCATCCTCATTGCAGGGGCCGTGCAGCATGACATCCACGAGAGCGGCCTGGCGGAACTGATCGACGAGGGCCACGTGGGCCGCGTCTTCGCCTACTGGAACGCGGCGGACATCGTGGTTAAACCGCTGGAGCTGCCCTTCCTGAAACGCTTCATGGCTTCCTGGGGCGCGCTGGGCGCGCGCGGCCTCGCCTCCGGCATCTCGCCCACGGGTCAGCATCTCCGCCTGGACGAGCGCCTGGAGTCTTCGGAGGTCCTTTCAGAAACGCAGTACTTCAATCGCAATTTCGAAGGCTACGGCCACAACGGCTACTTCGCCGAGGGCAACATCTCCCGCACCTTCTCCGCCCTCGTCCAGGACCTGGGCCTCCAGAGCATTCACCCGATCCCCGCGCCCGCGCCCAAGCCAGTGGCGGTGGACGAAGACGACTTCCCACCCGGGGTCCCCTACAAAGATTGAACCATGCCCGCGCGCGTCATCAACCAGCGGGGCGAAGCCCTGATTAAACATTTCGAGTCGCTCTATCTGTCGGCCTACGAAGACCTGACCGGCGTCCTCACCATCGGCTGGGGTCACACCGGCCTCACGCATCAGGACGGCACCGTCTTTCCGGGGCGCGAGATCACGGAGGCGGAGGCGGAGAAACTCTTCCGCCACGACATGGACAACGTGGAGCGCCGGGTCACGAACGCCCTGCAAGTGAAGATCAATGACGACCAGTTTTCCGCCCTGGTCTCTTTTGAGTTCAACGTGGGCGGCCTGCACGACTCCACCCTGCTCCGCATGCTCAACGCGGGCGATCACCTGGGCGCGGCCAATCAGTTCCTCCGCTGGAACAAGGCCACCGATAAACGCGACGGGAAAAAGAAAGTCGTCGATGGGCTCACCCGCCGCCGCCTCAGCGAGGCGCGGCTCTTTTGCGGCTTTCCCAACCCCATCGTGGAGACCGTCGCTCAGATGAAACTTTGGCACTACTGAAATGGATCTCTACCAACTAGAGGTCGTCGCGCCGCCCGACGCGCTGGTCAAGCTGGCCTTGGGTCTCCTCCTCTTTGTCGCCCTGGTCACCGCCATGGCCTCCTTCTGGGAACACCGGAAATGATGTCAAACCTATACTATACTTTTGCGCCCGTGCTGGCGGGCTCCGGGATGGAGTCGGTCCCCAGCGAGTTCCTGGCCTACCTGGTCCTGGGCATCGCCGGAATGTTCTGGGGCATCAATCAAGCCCTGACCTTTTTCCGCCAGATCCAGGGCTGGAAAAATGGCGAGCCCTCCACCGTCCCGGTGGACATCAAGGGCAAGCTCGTCACGAAGGACGAGCTGAGGGAAAGCGAAGACCGGACCGTCAAGCGCCTGGACAAGATGGACCGGGACATTGAGCGCGTTGAAGAGGACGCCAAGAACCGGGGCGAAAAGGTCCATGCCCAGATGAACGAATTCGCCACCGTGCTCCATCACCTCAGAGGAGCGGTGGAGGGGACACAATCCACCCTGGAGCGAATCAGCGACTTCCTGATGGGGAGCGGGAAAAAGCCATGAAACTGGACTTTTGCATCCTCAAGAAACTGGACGACGCGGACGGCTACCTGGTCCCCGCCGATGCCTTGGCGGCCGCGGTCAGTCTCTCCGTGCCGCGCCACCAGCGCCCCACGGAAAAGGCCTTCAGCGCGGCCCTGGCCAAGCTGGTCCGGAGCGGCCACGTCATCGAGGTGGACAACCCCGACATCGGCAAACAATACCGCCTGACTGACGACGGCATCGCCCGCGTCAAGGCGGCCAGCTAACAAAGCATGAGCGGAGACGCCACAGAGCGGCCCATGCCGCGCGGCATCCTGGAGACGCAACTGACCCTGGAGCAACAGATCCAGCTCCGGGACCGGATGCTCCAGATGCCCGGCTATCGCGGCCACAAGGAATGGATCGCGAAAGAGTTCGGCGTGACTTTCTCTTCCACGGGCGTCCTGACCACCTTTGCCCGAAACGTGGTCCAGCCCTACCGCGCGGACCGGATCAAACGCTCCGCAGAGGACGCCAAAGCCTTTGGCGACGAGCTGAGAAAGAGCGGCGCGAACTTTTCGGAATCCACCATCCAGAGGATCGAGCAGCTCGCCTTTGAGGAGGCCATCAGCGAGACGCCGGACACGAAGCGACTGAAGACTTTAACGGACATCCTCTTCACGGATCGCGGCCAGAAGCACGAGGTGGACAAATTCCGGCACAAGCTCAAGGACGATCTCCAGGTGGGCCTGGACGCCCTTTTCGAAGAGATCAAACACATTCCCGCCGCCGTGGAGCTTTTCGAGCAGCTCCAGGCAACCGTGAAAGCGGCCTAACACTTTTCCCATGCCGAGCGCCCTAGAGAGTCTGAGTCAACGGTTCGACGCCACCACCGCCAAGGTGGAGGGCGCGGACACGTTCAAAGACTTCCTGCTCAACCATGCCAAGGTCCGGGTCGGCGGCGGTGAATATGTGCCCTACACATTCAAAGGCCGCGAGGGCCTGGAGGAAGTGGTGGAAACCATCGACCTCATCCTGGGCACGCTGAGCGGCAAGCCCCTGGACGACGCCCGCCTGGACATCTGCGGCGGCGCTCAGTTTGGCAAGACCATCCTGGCGCTTTGGCTCGGCGCTTTTGCCACCGGCATCCTGTTTCTCAACTGGGGTTACTACCTGCCTGACGACAATTTGGTGGAGGGTCTGGTGGACACGAAGTTCCGCCCGGAGGTGGTGGAGCAACTGGACATCCTGGTCCAGCGCATCCAGAACGGCAAGGCGGCCACGAAGCTGGGCAAGACTGTTAACCGTAAAGGCGCCTTCATGGCGACCGATGGAACGCGGACCGCCACGGGCATGGTGCGCGGCCTGAAGAAGATCCCCACCACGTTCTCCATGGACGTGGTCATGGAGGATGAGAAAGACGACATCGACGCCAAGAACGCCAAGTTCCTGGAGGGCCGCATGGGCTCCTCCGACCAGCGCTTTTCCTGCTCCATCGGCACGCAGCGCGTGCATGGCGCGGGCCAGAACAAGCAACTCCAGGACGGAAGCTTCCACGTCCAACTTTTCGGTTCACGCCAGATCAACCTGGAGGAGAACTGGCCGGAGGTCTGCCGTCTCCAGACCGGGAAGCGGCGCTCTGTTCACGATCCTAAGCTCAACAACGTGGGCGAGTTTGAAGGCCCGGACGGCGAGCGCCACGGCTACGATCCGGATGGCGTCTTTTACTTTGCCGATCCACAGACCGGCGAATACATCGACCGGACGAAACCCACCTGGAAGGCGCGGCAGCCGGAGAAGATCAAGCAGCGCCGCTGGAGCTTCCGCTTTCCCCGGCTGGCCTGTGACGCGGCCAGCATCAAAGGGATCGTGCACCAATGGTGCACCAAGGCGGTGCTGGACGCGCAAGCGATGGAGGTCTTCCGCTGCGATGTCCTGGCCGATCCCCAGAGCAGCTCTCAGAAGATCACGCCCGCCATCGTGGAGCGCGCTCAGAAGGTGGCTCCCTTCAAACTGGCAACGGTCCTGCAACGGGATTGCATGGGCTACGGCGGCCTGGATATGGGCGACCGCTGCTGGTTCGTGGCGCGGGAGGTGGAGAGCCCGGCGCTCAAGCGGATGCGCTGGGCGGAACAGATCGCGGGCCGCGACGTGGTGACCCGCGCGGCCATGCTCTTCCACCTGCTCAAGCTGCGGGCGCTTTTCATCGACGCGCTGCCCCTGACCACGGAAACCAAGGCGCTTTGCTACAAGCTCAACGGCCTGGAAAACATCACCTGGCCGCGCGTCGCGGAGCCGGAGAAGGCCATCATCAACCTGCCCGGCGGCCTGCAATGGGACGGGGAAAACAAGCGCTGGAAGAACTTCCGTTGCGCTGCCGTGGAGTTCACGGTCCGCCAGGGCGGCGGCATCAAGCACAAGCTGGGCATCGACCCCGGCGCGGACGGAACCCGCTTTTACCCGGTCATCCAGTGCAACCGCTTCGAATCGATCAACCGGGCGGTGAACGAGCTGCTGACTCCAGAGGAAAACGTCATCGATGTCGTGGTCCAGGAGGACGGCAGCCGGGAGGCCCGGACGGAACCGGCTTTGCTCCTGCCTGAGTCCGGCCAGCCGGTGGTGGATACGCTCTTGCGTCACATCATCGTGGGCAGCCAGCGCGACCGCGACAAGCTGACCAATGAGGAAGGCGACTTCGTGGACGGCGTGGAAAACCACTTCCTCCTGGCGGATGCCTACTCCGCCCTGGCGGAGATGGAGGGCAGCGGCCACAACGCGCCCAGCATTCCAGCGCCCATGACCTTCGTGGGCGCGGCGGTGTCCAAAACCAGAGCGGCCTTCGCGCGCCGCCGGGAAAGGAGGCTGTCATGAGCGCCGCCGCCGCCACCACCAACACCACCAGGTCCAACCTCAAGCGGCACATCGCGCCGCATCAGGCGCGCGTCCGCTCGCAGAAGGCGAAGGACCGCCGCAACCGCATTGCGCTGATGGCGGCTCAGGCCATGCAGACGGTCTCCATTGGCGAGGCGCTGAAACAGGCGGAGCGCTGGCGCTCTGAGTACAATCCTCTACGCGGCCTAACCATCCAGCGGGCCATCGGCATGCTGGAGGCGGGCGACCAGGGCCGCTACACGGAGCTGCAATGGACCTACCGCCAGATGGAGCGGGCGAATGAGACGCTCATCGGCCTGATCGAGCGGCGGCTGTCCGCCATCCAGAAGCTGGACTGGAACATCAAGATCCCGGACAAGCTGCCGCGCGAACACATCGCCCTGGCCAGCGAGCAAAAGGCCGCACTCCAGGAAGTCTTCGACGGCATCGGGAACATGAAAAAGGCGGTGGAACACCTGGCCATGGCCAGCTTCCGCGAGTTTGCTCATCTGGAAATCGTGCTCCGCCCGGGCAACGCGGGCATTGAGGTCCTGGACCCCATCGAGCAATGGTGGTGGGTCCGCGACGGCATCTACGGCGAGTGGGAGCTGAATGAAGACGCTGTCTTCGGAGCCATCCGGGGGACGCCGGTTCCGCGCGAGCGCTTTGTCATCCGCGAGGTGCCGCGCCCCATCAATCACGTCGGCCTCATCCACCACGTCCGCCAAGGGCTCAGCCAGAAGGATTGGGACTGTTTCATCGAGGTCTATGGCGTGCCCGCCATCTTCATCATCCTGCCTCCGGAGCTGGGCGACGACCAGCGGAAGGAATTCCAGGAAGTGGCCGAACAGATCGTGGCGGACGCGCGCGGCGCGCTGCCGGGCAACAGCCAGGTCACCACGGTGGACAACGGCGCGCGGGGCGTCAATCCCTTCCGCGATCATCTGGAGCACCTGGACAAAAAGCTCATCCTGGCCGGGACCAGTGGCATGCTCACCATGCTCACCGAGAGCGGCAGCGGCACCCTGGCGGGTGGCGCGCACCAGGAGACCTTCGACGACATCGCGGCGGCGGAGGCGGGCGAAATTTCGGAGGTCCTGAACACGGACATCTCCGACCGCATCCTGAAAGCCTGGTTCCCCGGCCAGCCCTGCCTGGCCTACTTTGAACTTGCGGCCAATGAGGAGACCGACGTCGGCGACTTCGTCCAGGACGCGGCCACGCTCTACACGGCGGGCTGGCGGGTGCGCGGCGACCAGGTAACGGAAAAGACCGGCTACGAGGTCGAGCCCGTGGAGCTGTCCATGGGCGGCGGCCTGGGCGGCTTCGGCGGTGGCGGGTCCGGCATCACGCCTCCGGCACCACCGGCTCCCTCGCCCTCGCTCTGGCAGCGGGTCAGGAACGCCGTCTCCGCGCCTTTCCGGAAGCACTCGGCTGAGGTCACCGGCACCGGCGAGGCGGGCCGGGAAGCGCTCATCCAGAACGCCCTGGCCGAAACGCTGAAGATCACACCGGAATGGCTCGGACCCATCGTCCCGGAGATCGAGCGGCTCGCGGCCAGCGACCATCTTTCCGACGCGCAACTGACCGAGCTGGTGGACGCCTTCGAGCTGCGGCTGCCGGAGCTGGCGGAGCAGCACGATCCGCTGGCGCTGGCCGAGATCCTGGAAGGCGTCATGGGCTCCGCCGCCCTGGCCGGAGTGGCCGAAAAGACCGAGGCCCGGAAAACGGCCTCCAATCGCCCCAGGAGGCGCTCCGCCGTGATGAGACGGAAAAAACGCTGAAAGGCCCATGCATGGCGCTGCAAGCCCTTTGCGGCCCTGCTCAGCCCCAATCTTTAAGAAAACTTCGAACTCGATGAGACCAGACAACCCACATGGCCTGATTTTTGGGAATCCCGCCCTCATCCGCAATCGCGGAGCCGAGGACGGAAAGGACGGCTCCGGTCTGCCTGAGTGGTGCGACCTGGAAGCGCCTGGGGTGCACGAGACCAACGAGGGCGACTTCCTGGTCAATGACGACAAGTGGGCGCGCTCGCTGGTGGCGAGTTTCCGGGAGGACAAGGCCGCCGCCGGGGACAAGTGGGGCGGCATCCTGGTGGATCTCGACCACTTCAGCATGGAGAACAACCAGTCCTCACGGAGCGCGGGCTGGATCGTGGACATGCGGACGCGGCCCGCCGAGGCCGGGGAACGCTTCGGCCAATGGGTGGCCAAGGGGGGCGAACTGGTTCCCCAGGTCAAGATCGACTGGAGCGCCACGGGCTCCGAGGCGGTCCTGGGCAAGGACTTCAAATTCTTCTCCACCGTCTACGAGGGCGAGGACCTGGAAGAGGTCCGGCCCGAAAAGGACGGCGAGCCGCCCTACTGGCGGGCGCTCCGCCTGAGCCGCCTGGCGCTGACTAACGATCCCAAGATCAAGGGCAACCGCCCCATCACCAACAAAAGCCGGAAACACTCTGACGGCGGCCCCAACGGCCCCCAAGACCACAACACGAACCCAACAACCAAACGCATGACTAACATTGCAACACAACTGGGGTTGCCGCCGGAGGCGAGCGAGTCTGACATCATCGCCGCCATCGCCCAACTCCAGGCCGCCGCCAAGAGCGGCGAAGCCGATGAGGTGGAGGCCGTCCTGGACCGCCACTCCAAGAAGTTCCGGAAAGAGGATCGTCCCGTCTGGAGGAAAGCGCTCCTCACTAACCGGAAGAACACGGAAGCACTCCTCGTCACCCTGCCGGAAGGCGAGAAGAAAGAAGAGGACCCTCTCGCCATGACGGATGAGGAGAAGGAAGAGGAGCTGAAAGAAGCCCTCGCCATGGCCGACTCCGAAGAGGACGAAGAGCTGCAAGAGCTGCTCGCCCAGGCGGATGGCGAAGAGGACAAGGAAGAGCAAGAAAAGCTCGTCGCCAAAGTCCTCAAGCGCTTCCGCGTGCTCAAAGAAGCGCGGAAGAACCGCTCGAACTTCGCCCGGATCTTCAACCGCCGGAAGGCGAAGACGCCGGGCTCTGGGGGCAAGGCCAACCGGAGCAAGGAAGAGGCTCGCGCCGCGAAGATCCGCAACCGCGCCGCCGAGATCGAGAAAAACGAGGGAATCCGGTTCCGCACGGCCTGGCAGCGGGCGGAGGCGGAGGCGGACAAGGGCAACTGGTAACAGTCCCAAAACTCTAACCAAACCATAAACGGATAACCAACTCTCAAGAAGATGCCAAACGACGTACAATCCAACACCAAGATTGGAGCCATCCAGTTCCTGGCCAAGGGCGACCTGACCGGCCTGGAGGGATACCTGCTCCAACTCATTAACGACTCCGGAGTCTGCAAAGTGCAGGTCCCAGCCGCCGCTGACACCGAATGCCAGTTCGTCCTGGACGAGGGCGGCGCGGACGGAGAATGGGTCAAGTGCCTGCCGCTCGATCCTAACCGCAACATCCGGATGGTGGGTAAGACCGCCATCACCGCCGGAACCCGCTGCGTCCTGGCCGATCCCGGCACGGCGGCGGACAAGGGAAAGATCCGCGCCGTGCCCGCCGGAGCCGGGGACTACTGGTCGCCTGGCTTCGTGGAGGAACTCAGCGCGGACGGCAACTGGACCCGGGTGCGCCCGGCCCCAAAAATCGTCACGGTTACCGAGTAAGCGGCGGCCTGACACCACCAACAGCAATCAACCAAATCACCGAATCCTAACACACTAAGAATCATGCCGAGCAAACTAGCCGCGGTCACTTCCGACCCCATGCTCATCAACTACGCCCAGGGCGCCGCCCAGCGTAACGTCATGCCGGTGGCCGACTTCCTGGCCCCTCCGGTGGATGTCGCCACGATGATCGGGCGATACAAAAAGTACGACCAAAAACACCGCTTCAAAGCTCCGGACACCCGGCGTTCCCTGGGCGGAAACGCCACGCGCATCTTCTTTGACGCGACGGACGGGACCTTTAACTGTACCCCGCACGCCATCGACGTGCCGATTGACAAGCTGGAGACCAAGGAGGCGGAATACACTCTGCCTCTCCTCTCCGACGCCGCCGATCTCGCCGCCGCTGTCGCGGGCCTGTCGCATGAGAAGGATACCATCGACAAAGCTCTGGCCGCCGCCGGGGCCGGGACGGACAGCAACTTCACATCGGACGCCGTCGATCCGGTGGACCTGCTTGACCAGGCCATCCTGGATGTCATCGTGGCGACGGGTTACGGCTCGCTCATGGGTGTTGGCATCCTCTTCGGGGCCACGGCCTGGAAGCGGACGAAAAACAACGCGCGCGTCAGGTCGCGCTATGTGGTGGCCGCCGGGGCCACGAAGGGTTCCGTCGGACAAGTGACGCCGAGCTACTCCGACTTCGGGAAGCTCCTCCTGGCGGAGCCGCCTTGCGAGGTGAGCTTCATGGTCTGCGACGAGGAGCCGGAAGGTCAGGACGCGGCCTACACGCTCCTGATGGACGACGCCATCCTGGTGTTCGCCCGGATGGCGGAGCCGAACCGCTACGACCCTTCCTTCATGAAGACTTTCCGCCTGGCGGGAGAGTGGATGAAGCCGGGCTTCTACGAGTCCGAGGACGGACGTCTGGACATTCCGAAATTTGACTGGTCGGAAGATGTCCAGGTCACCAACCCCACCGCCGTGAAACGGCTCAACGCCAAGGCGTCCTAACACCACCACACCACACCTTTTCGCGACCCGCCGCCCGCCTGGCGATCCGTTGGCCTCAACTCTCTTTGAGACGGTCCCGGGCTGGCGAGCAGTAACCGGGGGGTCCTCTCACCAGGGGACCGCTCATGGATAACGGGGGTTAACCAAGCCAGCGCGGGCTGGCGGGAAGCGACTAACAGAATACCCAAAAAAAACGGGCGAGCCGCTCCAGGGGTCTACCTCTGGGGCGGTGAGCCAGGAACGCGACGGGCCGCCCCAGGGTCCCATCCCCTGGGGCGGCGAGCTGAGCAAACCAAAACGGAAATCATGGCCTGGGTCACACTCACGGAGAACGACGTGGAGCGCGCGCTGAGCGGCGCGGAGCTGGCGGCGTTCAAGACGGCGGCGCTGGCCACGGGCCAGGAAGATCCGCTGCCGGGCATCCTCGCCAGTGTGGTTCGGGAGGTGCGGGGCCGGGTGGCCGCGTGCCAACGCAATAAGCTGGGTCCGGACGGCACCATCCCGGACGAGTGCGAAGCGCACGCGCTCTCCATGATCGCCTTCCGCCTCATCAACCGCCTGCCGGGCATGAGCAAGTTTCTGGAGGCGCGCCAGAAGGCCTCCGATGACGCGGCGCAGTTTCTCAGGGACGTGGCGCTCTGCCATGTGGCCATCACGCAGCCGGAGGAAGAGAGCGCGGAAGAGACGGGCAGCCTGAGCCCGAGCATCTCGGGCCGGACGCGGACGTTCACGCGGGATCTTCAGGACGGAATCTGACTACCGAGACAAGGAGACAAGGAGATGGGGAGACAAGGAGACAAGGAAATTTTAGACGCGGTCCGGGAGGTGATTCCGGACGCTCAGGAGCTGGCGGACATCGCGGTCAAGGAGCTGGGCGATGAGTTCCAGGACTTTGCCGCGCTCCTGGAGGAGCGCGGCTACCTGGAAAATGAGACAACAGAAACCGCTGTCCTCGATCACCTGAGACAAGCCTACGAAGCGATCAAGGCGGACATCGTGGAGTGGCATGCGGAGTGACCGCGCCACCGGTTTAACCACAGAGAGCACAGAGGACACAGAGACGATATTCAACCATAAAAAGGGGCCGCCGGGCGCAAGCTCGGAATGGGAAGGGGGAAAGACCTGATTGCGCGGGTCCGAACCCTGGAACGGGAGAGACCGGCGGCCCCGCAGAATTTCAGCCATGCTAGACCTAACACAGCCACAACCTCTTGAGAAGGCGGTCGCGTCTTTGGACCGGCGGACGCCGGTGGGGACGGCGTTGGGTTCGGCGGCGCTGCGGGAGCTGCCGGTGGAGATCCGCCAGAAGGCCCAATTCTCCGCCCAGGTGGAAAGCGTGCGCATGATGGAAGGCATCCAGCGCGACCTGGGCAAATCCATTAACCTGTTACGCGGCGGCGACCGCGCCACCTTTGTGGCCAACATGCAAAAGCTGGCCACGGAGCTGGGCATCCGCCCGCCGGAATGGGACGGCAAGCGCGGCACCATCCAGGACATTGCCAGCCAGCGGCGGCTGGAACTGATCTATGATGTCCAGACCAAGTTCGCCCTGGGCGACAGTCAGCGGCGGATGGACCTGGACCCGGATGTCCTCCAGGCGGCCCCGGCGCAGGAACTGACCCGGGTGGAGCCGCGCCAGGAACACCGGCCCTGGTCGCAAATCTGGCGGGACGCGGGCGGCCAGTTCTATGGCGGCCGCATGATCGCTCTGAAGACGGATGACATCTGGACGCGCATCTCTGACTTTGGGCTGCCTTACCCGCCCTTTAAATTCGGCTCCGGGATGGGGCTGCGGGACGTGCTGAGGGCGGAAGCCATCCGCCTGGGCCTCATCGAAAAAGGGCAGCGCCTGGACCCGGGCTCTGACTCCTCAGGCGGCGAGATGGACGCCTCTCTGACCGGTGTGTCGGAGCCGCTGAAAGACAACGTCCAGGCCTACTTTGGCGACACGGCCACCACTAGCCGGAACCCGGACGGCACGGCGCGGATCTACAGCCAGCCGCGCGCGGTGTCCCACTTCGCGGAGCAGGCGCTGGAGGCGGCGCTAGGCGAGCGCGACACCTTCCGCCTGGGCGCGCCCACGAAGCGCGCCGCCCAGGCCGCCCAGGGCGCGGGCGCGGATCTCGCCCAGGTGAAACAGTTCGAGCTTCAGGCCGGAACCGCGCGGCGGGCTTTCGACCACCGCGAGGCGGCGGAGGTGAAGCAGTGGGACGAGCTGCCGCTCATCCTCCGCAATCCCACCCGGGTCGAGCGTGTCGCCGAGACGCTCTTTGACTTTGTCTATGACGACGCCGCCACCGGTGAGGAGAAGCGGGCGCGGGTCCGCGTGACCGGCGGACGCGCGCGGGTGGAGGCGTTTCTGAGGAGGGCACGGTAGCCGGGGAACGGACGCGGAGAGAAGGAACCACAGATGACACAGAGAGCACAGATGGATTTCACAGGAAGCGATGAGGTGGCTTCAGCGCCTGATTATTTTGATTTGGGTATCCCGCCACATGTGGTGGGTATGATGCGGCGGTATGAGAAAAAGCTCCGCGAGAACTGCAAACGCGGACGCCGCCACTACGGCTTCCATGGCCGCAAGATGAATAGGCGGAAGGTCAAACGCATCCGCCGGGAGTGGCAATATTGGGCATCAAAACACAACCGGCTGGCTATCGGAATCCGTCGAGTGACGGGCTTTTGGTGGATGATGCCTAACGAGTGCAACACGATTTAGATGGCTGGATTGACCATAGAACGTGATGAGGTGACGCCCTTCCTGGTGAGGGTGGAGAAGGGCTTGCGGGTGACGCGGCCTCTCATGGCGCGTTTTGGGAAGGGGCTGGAAAGCATTCTCAAGGACCACTTTCTGGCGAAGAACAACGCGCCGAAGAAGGACGCGAGGAAGGCGGACTGGCCGAAGACGAATTTCTGGAACCAGGTGCGCGACCGCACGCAACTGGTGGCGGTGACGAACAAGTTCGCCCGCGTGGAGATCGCGGACCGGCGCTTCCGGATTCACGTCACGGGCGGCACGGTGCGGCCCGTGGAGAAAAAGAGTCTGTGCTTCCCCATCCACCGCCTGAGCTATGGCAAGCGCGCCAGCTCTCAGGGCAAGACGCAGGACGGGGAGAACTTCCCGGCCTTTGAGACAGCCACGGGCATCAAGCTGTTTCGCCCCGGGAAAAAGGGCCAAAAGAAAAACGTCCTCATGGGCATCGTGGACGGAAAGCCGGTGCGGCTCTTTGCCCTGGCGAAAAGCGCGGACATCCCCAAAGACCCGGAAGCGCTGCCGCCCGATGAGGCGGTGGAGGAAATGATCCAGGACACGGCGGATGCCTGGTTGGACGAACTCGCGGACGGAAAGAAGAGCACATGAGTCAGACCCTCAACGATACCCTGCTGGAGGATCTCCAGGACGATGCGATCGCGCGGCTCCAGAGCGACCCGTTTTTCGCGGACGTGTGGACCAACGCGGAGCGGAAAGGCGTGACGGTGGACGACATCGAAATGGCGCTCGGCGTGCTGAACAGCCAGGGCGGCAAGATCGGCCTGGCGGTGGTGGCGTCCATGCCGGAGCTGATCGTGGGCAGCCCGGACAGTCCGGGTCCGGAGGCGGACATCCGCCACGAGTTTCAAATCTTCGAAGACCCGCTCCTGAACCTGGGCGAGGGCGGCACGGGCAAGAGCGCGCAGCGCGCGGCCATCAACGTCCTGAACCTGCTGCACAACTACACGGCGGACGGCCTGGCCGTGCGCGGCGCCATGTATGCCGAGGAGCAACCCGTCCGCCCCATGGGCGCGCTGGGTGGCGTGGGCTGGCTGGTGTCTCTCCGGCAGCCGGTCACGGTGGGCCGCACACGGCAGGTCAAGACGCCCACGATTTCGGAGGATGTAGGCCTGGTCACCCTGGCCAGCGCGACGCCGGGCGCGCTGATTTACTACACCACCGACGGCTCCTATCCCGGACCCGCCAACGAGGAAGCGACGCTCTACGACGAACCCTTCGCCACGCCGGAGGGGCCGGTCCTGATCCGCGCGGGCGCGGCCCTGGCGGACTACATCCCCTCCAACACCCGGGCTCTGGAAATCGAAGCCTAACATCATCACCACCCACCACTCAACCGAACCACCACCACCATGGCAGGACTGAACCGAACCGAACTTGCAAGGGCCAGGGGCCTTATTGAATACGACGGCGCGACGATCTTTTCGCGCAACTCCGGCATTACCGTGAACTTCGTTTCCGAAACGAAGCGGGTGCCGAGCGACAACCACGGCGAAAACCACGAGCTGGAAACCAACCGCTTTGTGGAAGTGCTCCTCAATCCGCTGGGCGAGGTGGAGGACTTGGCGGTCCTCTATCCTCACCTGACCAAGACCTACGGCGCGAGCGCGTGCGGCTCCACCGACAAGGCGGCGGTGGTCAAGCTGGACACCGGTGAGTGGTATACGCTCCACAACGCCATCGTCTACAAACAGCCCGACCTGAACCTGGGCATTGGCCAGGATCTTTTTGGCCAAACGGTTCTCCGGGGTCTCATCAAGAACCAGGCAGACCCGGCGGACGACAATGCGTGGTATACCGAGGCGACCGCCCAGACCTACCCGGGCGACGGCGAGGCGGATCTTTCTCTCGTGAAGGAAGGGCTGTTCTCCGCCGCCTGGGGCGCGGACCCGTGGGACGAGTGGTGGGCGGACAATGGCTTCCGCGTGTCCTTTGCCACGGAGCTGCTTCCCGCCGGTCCGGACACGCTCCACTCAGACTACATCATGGGCAACCAGACGGTCACCGTGACGGCGCGGCCCAAGGGCATCACCGCCGCGCAACTGATGGCGCGCATCAACGCGCGTTTCCAGGGACGCGGCCTGGGCCTGGACGCGAACCCCGGAGCCACGGACCTGGTCATTTCTAACGACTATCTCTATTTCGCGCTCTACGGCGCGGACCTGGCCAACCCGTCCCTCATCGCCAAGAAAACGGAGGACGTGTTGCCGGAGTTGACCTGGCGCAATGTCCGCCCGCTGGATTCGGGCGCGGAGACGGCGGTGGCCTACGTGGGCGCGGCGGCTCCGGCGTAAGCGGAGCGCCAGACAAGGAGACAGGGAGACAGGGAGACAAGGGAAAAAAACCATGAGTGAGAAACCGACGAAATCAGAGGCCGAGGAGCCCGTGGCGGAACCCTTGGCCGTCCAGGTCCGGCGGGAGCTGGGCGAGCGCTTTGACAAGCTGGCTCAGCAGGTGGGCGAGGCCCGTGTCGCGGGCCGCCTGCAAGAGGCCTGCAACCAGGCCGCGCGGGAGGTGCCCACGCCTGGCGAGCTGCAAACGCTGGTGGCCGCCGCCAAGTTTTGCCACCTCTGCGGCAGCAGCGCGGGCCAGGAACTGACTGACAAAATCATCGCGGCGACGCGGATACCCAAGAGCGCGTGATTGTTTCCGTTGGTGGCGTATTGCTTTGCTCCGAAACCGACCGGGAAAGGCCGGGCGTGGGATCGGCGCGGCGTGTCACCGGCACCCTGACGGAACTGTTAGACAAGATCAATTCACCCCGGGCGGAGTTGCCCGCCATGGAGGCCCTGGGCTCCGTGGAGTTCAACTTTTCAATCACCGCTAATCGCTACTTTGAAACCGCCGAGGAGGCCGAGGGTTGGGCGTTTAGTCTGCTCAACGATGGGGTCCCAAAAGGGGCGGTGAATGTGTCGGCGGGCGCGGGTTCCTACGCCTGGCCTTACGGAGTCGCCCAAATTTCAAGCTTTCAACAGACCGGGGCCACCGTGGAGGTGACCTGGCGAGTGATTCCCGGAGCCACTTTAGACTAACATGGCAACCATCCTAGACGCGCAAATTCTCCGGCTCCGCTGCGACGCGAAGCAGGACAAAGGGAAGAACCTGATTGACGAGGTTTCCAGGAAGACCCGCGCGGAAGTGTGGCGCGGCAGCGCGCTGGAGATTCCCCTGGGCCTCTTCCAGTCTTACGTCCAGGCAGACCCGGCCAGCTCGGTGGCCTTCGACATTCAGAACATGGCGAGCGTGTCGGTCCGCTTCAAAGAAAGTCAGACATCCGACTCCGCTACCGTGGCGGAGAAAACGGTCCTGGCCGCGAACTTCACGGCCAACACTCTGGACCCAGAGGATTGGGCGGCGGGCACTTCAGAGCATCTCCGGCCCGCTCTGACGGATGAGGAGATGAATTTCTCCACGGACCTTTTCAACGGACAGCCCTACAGAGATTTCTGGGTGGTGGTTAGCGGTCTAACTACCGAGAGCGAAAAGGTGACTTTTGGCGGCGGCACCGTGCGCGTGCACCGCCCCAACGACGAGCCAGTCGGCGATCCGCCGGAGAATCCCGGACCGGCCATCAGCGCGGACGAAGCGCTGGCGCTGATCGCGGCGGCTGGAGTCCAGAACACCCTTGCGGCGACCATCCCGGCGGACTCGGCCACGGGCACGGTGGATTACACGGCGCTCGGCTTGAGCGCGCCTCCGGCGTTTGTGGGGGTGGTGTCCGCGACGCGGCGCGGCGGCGCGGGAGGCAAGATAGATGTCTGGGTGCGGCGGGACGAAACGGACTGGACCACCACCACGGCGCAGCTCCAGGCGGCGACGGATCAACATGACGACATCATTGACGTGCGGGTCCTGGTGGAACCAGCGGCGGAGTAACCTTTTTCCTAACCAACGATGACAAAGAGACCACTGATAATTTTTGCAGCACTGGCGGTGCTGGTCCTGGGCGCGGCGAGTCCGGCGGGGGCGCAGTTGACGGAGGTGGGTGAGCTGCGCGTCCACAGCTTCCTGGACTTTGCAGACGGCGGCACGTCCACGACGCGGGACGACATCACTGACCCTAAGCTGTTCACCTTGTTCCCTAACACAACCACGGGGCAACTGGAAATTTGGGATGGGGACTCCTGGGAAGCGCTGGGCAGTGGCGCGGGCCTGATTGACCTGGAAGACCTGGGAGACATCACTCTCACGAGCGTGGGTGACAATGAGGTGCTGGCCTACGACAACGGCTCCGGGACGTGGATCAACCAGACGGCGGCGGAGGCGGGCCTGGCGACGGCGGCCCAAGGGGCGCTGGCGGACAGCGCCACGCAGCCAGGTGACCTGGCCACGGTGGCGACCTCCGGGGACTATGACGACCTTTCCAACAAGCCCACACTGGTGAGCACGCTGGACAGCCTGAGCGACGCGGCGGTCACGAGCGTGGGTGACAATGAGGTGCTGGCCTACGACAACGGCTCCGGGACGTGGATCAATCAGACGGCGGCGGAGGCGGGCCTGGCAGCCGCCTCGCATGCTCACGCGGCCTCTGACGTCACCAGCGGCACGCTGGCCCACGAGCGCGGCGGCCTGGAGGCGGATGTGAGCGCTTACGGTGGGTTTGTTTTCATTTCGTCCGGGTCCACCTCCAACATCAAGAGCACCCTTTCCGCGACCACGCCGCCGGATGAAGACAACGACGTCACGGAGGGATGGAGCGCGGGGTCTTTCTGGCTGGATGTGACCGGCGGCCATCTCTATTCGGCGCTGGACGTGACGGACGGCGCGGCGGTGTGGGCGGACCTGAACGGGGCGGGGTCATTCAACTACTACGGCGGAGTCGGGACTGGTGGTGGTGTCGCCACGGCCACGGCGGGCAGCCCGGCGGATGTGCTTACCTTCCTAAGCACCGCCAGCGCTGGGGCGCTGAACATCAACATTTCCAGCAATGACATCACCCACGGGGACTACATCGATTTCGGCATCGCGGACAACACGATCACTCTGACCCACATCAATCCCTCCATCCTCAGCGGCGACGACGCCACGCTGATGACGGGCACCGCGGGCACGGATGGCAACGTGGCGGCGTTCAACGCGGATGGCGACCTGGTGGACAGCGGGGTGGCGGCGAGCGGCATTGCGGCGCTGCCGGTGGCGGACACCACGGCCCTCGTGAAGGGCAGCGCGGACACATCAAAGCAGGTGCGGATAGAGGTAGATGGTGTGACCACGGCCACCACCCGGGTGTGGACCGCGCCGGACCAGGACCTGGACTTCACGCCGGGCTCCGGGACCTATTCGGCGGCGAGCCACAACCACGCCGCTAGCGAGATCACCAGCGGCACGCTGGCCCACGAGCGCGGCGGCCTGGAGGCGGATGTGAGCGCGTTCGACGGGTTTGTTAGGATCTCTGGCGGATCGACGGCGCAGATCAAGTCTAACTTCTCCGCGACAGCGGCCCCTGGAACGGGTGATGACGGGGTGGATGGTTACGTGGTTGGGAGTCGGTGGCTGGATGTGACGGGTGATAAGGAATACGTCTGCCTGGACTCCACCGCCGATGCTGCGGTGTGGTTCGAGACGACTAGTGGGGCGAGTGTGGCGTTTGGCGATTTGACGGATGTGGACTTGGTGAGCAACGCGCCGGAGGACAAGGACGTGCCCTACTATGACGACGCGTCCGGGGACTGGATTCCGGGGAACATCGCGGAGATTGGCGGACTAGCGTCCGCGAACTTGCAGGACGATGACACTTTTGCCGCGCCGGGCGCGAACAAGCTGGCCAGCTCCGAAAGCATCAAGGCCTACGTGGACACGCAGGTGGCCGCCGTCATTGGGGCCTACCTGACGCCCCAGACGCTGACGGATGGCGCTAACATTTCATACGACGCCTCCAGC
This sequence comes from Verrucomicrobiia bacterium, assembly GCA_030427505.1. Taxonomy (GTDB): domain Bacteria; phylum Verrucomicrobiota; class Verrucomicrobiia; order Verrucomicrobiales; family DEV007; genus JAUICH01. Next base: position 134,768 of record JAUICH010000005.1, on the reverse strand, counting down.
GGCGTCAACGCCAAGGTAACCCTCGGCGGCGACCGTCAACTGGACGACATCACGAACGCGGCGGCGGGCATGTCGGGGACTCTCACGATCATCCAGGACGGCACAGGCGGGCGGGCGCTGACTCTGGACACGGGCTACGTGGTCCTGGCGGGCGACGTGGCGGACATCGCGGGCATGAGCGCCAGCACGGTGGCCAAGATCGCGTGGGAAACTCACGACGGAACCACCTTTTACCTTTGGGTCACGGTGCCATGAAAGGAATGAAACGATTCGCACAGCTTAGCTTTTTGGTTTGCCTGCTGGCCTGGCCGTGGCCGGTGGCGTCTACTCCGCCGGGCACCCAGGCGGGGATGATGGGGCCGCAGGCGGCGGCAGAGGCAACGGTCGCGCCCACGGACTACTCCAACCTCCTGGCCTGGTGGGATGGCGCGGACGCCGCGACAATGTATGACGCGACGAGCGGCGGCTCTCTGGTGGCGGCGGACGGGGCCATCCTACGGTGGGAAGACAAGGGGTCGGGCGGCATTGACGCGACGCAGGCCAGCTCTGGGTCCGCGCCCATCCGCAAGGCGGCGCTGCAAAATGGGCTGGATGCGGTGCGGTTTGACGGCTCTACGTGGGTCCACCCGCAATCTCTCTCCGCCTCGACCGGAAACTTCACCATGTTCGTGGTCGCGAATGTTTCGGCCAAGGGCTACTTCCTGGACATCCAGACCGGGCGGCTGATTTTTTCGGCGGTCACGGGAGTTTACTATGACGGCGCTTTCCGGGGCTCCGAGCCTGGCACGGGCTCGTGGAAGCTTTACACCTGGGTCCTGGACTCCGGCGGCGCGACCTTCCGGGAGGATGGGGCGGACACGCAAACCAGTCTCACCTATTCGCAAAAAGCCATAGGCGGTTCGGCAGCCATCGGACGCCACAACAGCGGCACCACACTGGGGATGATGACAATGGACCTGGGCGAAATGTTCGTCTACTCGCGCGCCCTGAACTCCACGGAGATTGGCGAGCTGGAGGGCTATCTGGCCACCAAGTGGGGCATTTCTCTAGACTGACAAAACGAAATCATGAGACCATTCCTAACCTGTTTGCTATTCCTTTTCGCGGGCCTCTGCCACGCGGACCCCACCGTCTACCGCCTCTGTCAAATCGATCCGGAGGAGATCCTGACGGAATCGCCGGAGGCGGGCTTTCCGCTGGAGCGGACAGTGGGCAATCCGGCGCAGTGGAGCGCTCCGGCGGGCTGTGAATACCTGCCGGTGGTGGCGGCCACCGCGCCCAGCTTTGACCCGGACACGGAGCGCCTGAGCCGGTTGCCGGATGCGATCATCGATGACGAAGTGGTCACGAACCGCTGGGAGGTGGTGGCTCTGACGAGCGATGAAATCACGGCCCGGCAGGCGGAGCAAATCCGGGCCGGGCTCAAGATCATCTATGACGCCCAGGACGCGGCGACGCGCACCAAATTCCAAGGACTGAAGGTGGCAGTCTGGAAGGCCCTAGACGACCGGGACCTGAGCGTGGCGGCGGCGATCATTGCGAATCCTGGGGTGACATTGACGAGTGGTGAGGAGGCGATTCAGGCCAGCATGCTGACGCTGTTTCCCAGCGAGGAATAGCCCGCGAAAAAACGCAAGCAAGAGACGCAAAAGCTAAGCCATGCCGCAAAAGGGAGACAAGGAATACAAGGCCCGCATCGAGGTCGAGGCCGAGTCGAAGAGTGTGGAGCAGCTTCGCAAGGAGCTGGCCGCCGCCGAGGAACAGGCGAAGAAGACCGGCGAAGCGGCGGACAAGGCTGGCGGAGCCGAGGGCGCGGAGGGCATCCCGGATGAGGAGTGGCGGGCCTGGGAAGAGAGGATGGCGCTGCGGAACAAGGACAAACAAGCTAGCGAGGAAGCGCTGGAGGCTTGGCTAAAAGAGCGCAATGCGCTGACAGATGCCTTTAAAGCCGTTAATGACAAGCTGAGCGAAAACATCAAACTGGCGGCCCGGGCGGCGGCGGCGGGTGCGGTGACATGGCAAGTCGCGGGCCGGGCTGTTGAGTGGTATATCGGCAAACTGGAGCGCGGCCAAAAGGCGCTGGACGAATACCTGGAGAGCCAGGACCGGGGCGCTGAGGAGGGAAAGGTCAGCGCGGAGAAACTGATCGCGACCCAGCAAGAGCTGATTGACAGCAATGAGGCCTACCTCAAAAGCCTCGACGACAGTCTCACCTATCAAGACCGGCGAAACGCGGGAATCGAAAAGCTCATTTCCGCCAACGAGCGGCTGAAGGCCAGTGAGCTGGCCTTGGCCAAGGCTCAGATCGACCTGGACGTCCAGGATAAAAAGATGACGCCAGAGGAGGGAACGCGGCTCAAACGGGAGCTGGAGCGAGAACATGAGGAGTCAACCCAAACCGGCCAGAAACGGGAGTTGGAGCAAGAACTGGCGGAGCTTCAACGGCGCTCGGACGCCTTCGAAACGGAGCTGCAAGCAGCCCGCAAGCAGCTTGCGGACGCGGAGGCGGCGGCCCGGCGGGAACCGAAGGTGAGCGACGCGGCGCGGCGGCGGCACCGGGAAGCCATCGCCGATGAGTTCAACGCGACGCGGCGCGCGGAGGCGGCCCAGCGGGCCTTTGGCAATGGCCAGGGCGCGGTGGGCCAGGAAGAACTGGAAGCGGCCAACGCGGAGGCCGCCCAGGCGCGGGAGAACACCATCGCCGCCGAGCAGGCGATGAGGGACGAACTGGCCACGCAGAAGGCGGAAGCGGACGCCAAAGTCCAGGCCCTGGAGCAGAGAATAGCGGCCCTCCAGGCCCGGCTGGAAAGCACGCTGGCGGCGCGTGGCAGCGTGCGGGCGGACCTGGCGGCGCAGCCCATCAATGACAGAGCCCGGGCGAATGAGATGAGCGCGGCGGACGTGCAGGCGGAAACGGAGGCCCGGCGGCAACAGGCGCAGCGCGAGGAAAAAGAGAACGCCGAGCGCGAAAAGAACGAGAAAGAGGAGACGGCCAAGGAGGCGCTCGCGCGTTTCGCCAAGGAACATGAGGGGGCAGTGCCCTACACGGGAAAAAACATCACTGAGGACGTGGCTCTGGTTCTCCAGCAACTGAGCGAGACTTACAAGCAAGGAGGCGAGGGGCCGGGCGACGTGGCCGGGGCGGCGCAGAAAATCGCCAGTAAGATGAAGGAGCTAACCACCTACCTTGCTCAAAATAACCAGGAGAAACGGGACATCTACGCGGCGCTGAAAAAGATGGAGGACGAACTGGAGGCGGTGGTGGTGAAACAGCGCGAGGAAGCCCAAAACCGGAGGCCGCGCTAACGAGCAGCCATGGCGGATGTGTTTTCCATCAACGGAGCGGGCCTCTCCACGCTGCACGCGCGGAGAGCGAACGTGACGCTCTACAACCAGGGCCGGAGCCAGTTCTCCATCACGATTCCGCGCAAGTATGACGCGGGCGCAATGTGGGCGCTCGGCGCGGACCTGACAGTGACCGCCAGTGGCGCGGGCACCATCTTTAAAGGCAAGGTCACAAAGGCTCCCGCCACCGGAGTGAGCGACGCGCGGGAAAGCCATACCTATGAGGCGGAGGGTCCCTGGTATGACCTGGAACGCTGCCCCTACGAGCAACTGTGGAGCAGCGTGGACCCGGACACGCAGACCCTGACGCGCGTGCCCATCCCGGAAGTGACGCTGGGGATGGACGATGACGGCGTCTTCGTCCGGACGGGCGCGACCATCACCTCCATCCTCCAGCACGCCATCGACAAAGGCGCTAACCTGTCGATTGGCTCGATCCCGGCGGGCATCTTCGCGCCGATGACGGACGCCATCGATGTGACCTGTGCCCAGGCCATCCGGATGATGCTACGCTATCACCCCGACTGGGTCGTTTACTGGGGCGGAACCGGAACCTCCATCCGCATGACCCCGGCCTCCAGCCTGAGCGCCATCACCATCAATCCCACGGACAAAAAGGTGGTGTCCGTGGAGGCCCAGGAACGCCCGGACCTGACGCCGAAAAGCGTAAAGGTGAACTGGAAGACGACGTCGAAGATCGACGACATCGAGCGCGTTTTCTGGGCGCACGAAACGGCGGGCACCACGGGCGCGCTGCCCTACACAAACCACACCTTCCCTTTACGTGGCGTGGAGATCACCACGCAGGAACAAAAGATCGTCACCCGGGCGCTCCCGGAAAAGGACGGAGCGGGCTGGGACCTGGCGGCGGCCCGGGCGAAGAAATGGGTCAAAGGGAACTTCCCCTGGCTGGCCGGGGAGAGTGACGATGACATCGCCATCAACAACTTTTCCCTGGAGTGGGCGGAGACTTTTGAAGACGAAGACCTGACCGGCCCGGGCGACACCGCCAACCCCAACGCCAAGCCGCTGAAGGCGGACCCGGTGGAGAAGGACGTGGAGAACTTTCCGCGCCAGCTCCTCTCCGGCACGGTCCAGCCTTGGATGCGGGTGGAGGCCTACCCGGCCCGGGTGAAGTGCCGCATTTTCTACAAAGGCGACGACCCGCAAGTGATCCGCCGCTTCCGGAAGATCGGGGCCATCGCGGACGGGACGCCCTACTGGATGCTAGAAGTGGACGACGAGATCCCCATCACGGACGCGGTCACGAAGACCTACTCCAATGTGGACTCCTACGACGCGGGCGAGCTGCCGCTGGAGGGCCTGGCGTCCAGCATTTTCAGCGCGCTGGATCTGGTAAAAATCGAAGGCACCGCGACGGTGAAAGCCAAGGGCCCATTCCTCGACGCGGTGCCCGGCCAGCGTATCCGGATCTCGCACATGATGGGCGAGAGCAGTGTGATCCAGAGCACGGCATTCGACCTGGTCGGCGAGCGCATGACCATCCGTTTCGGTGTGCCGCCGCACCTGAGCGCGGCGGAGATTTACGAGGTCCAAGACCTGGCCAAGGTCAACCGCTCGAAGTGGGGCAGCGGCACGGCCCGCACGGAGGCGGAGGCGGACACGGGGACGCAGTCCATCTCCGGCCTGAAGCTGGCCGGAAAGAACAGCCTGCAACCCAGCGAGCCCTTTGAGTCCGGCCCGGAATGGGAGCTAATCGACTGCACCGACTGGGACGAGGAAAGCCCGGTGGCCAAGGTGCGGCTGGCGAAGGGGTCCACGCTGTCTTTCCACCGGCGCGGAGGCACGGAGATCGATATCGCGGACCGGGACGAAGTGCTGACTGTGGAAGCAAGCGACTGGATCTATCTGGAGGCCGAAGGCGCGCTGGGTGAGGAGCCCACGGTCACACTCAAAAAAGGCGGCGACTGGACGGGCTTCCCCGAGGTGGCGTTTTTCGATGAGGACGACGTCATGGAGCGCTGGGTGCTGCCGCTCTGGAAGATCGTCCTGGACAGCGACACGGAATTCGCCGGGGTGCCGGGGATGCCGCTGCCTGGGCTGAAAGCGATCCGCTTCGGGCCGCGCGACCACCTCGTGATGTTTGCCGAAACCTACGAAGACGAAGCGGAAACGCTTTACGCGATTGACTACCCGGTGCCCGGGGGCCGGGCGGTCCCGGCTGGAGCCTGATGCTGACCATGGCCATTGCCCGCACTCACAGCCGCGCGAACTGGGGCCGGACCCGGGTGGGCTACCTGCCCGCGAATCTGCGGCTCCACGACCCGGCGGAGGACGACTGGCGCTTGCGCCTGGGGAGCCCGCAAATCGCCCTGGAGGCGTTTGCGAACGCGGCGCGGTTCAGGATCGTGGGGACCTTCGGCGGGGCCTTTGGCACGGTCACGGTGGACGAGCCGTTTTTCAATCACGCCACCACCTCGCGCTTCGTGGATGATCCCGGGTCCGACACGGAGCCAGAGGCGGCGGGCGAGCCCTACCAGAACGGCGTCCAGACGTTCTTTTTCAAGCGCTGGGAACAGGTGCACCCGTCCGCCCCGTTCGCCGGGGACACGGCGCTCCCCTCCATAAGCCTGCTCATCTCCAACCAGATCCGGGAGGATGGCTTCGCGAACTTCTTTTACGAGCAGGCGGAGCGGGCCTGGTGGATGGATTTCTCCGCTGACATCGTGAGCGGCACCGCCCTGGACGGCGACGGCGGCTCCCCGAAAGGCGGCGGCCATGCCCAGGCCGGAGCGGTGGGCGAGAGCGACACGGCCTCGGCCCTGGTCCTGACCTTCCTGGGCGTGCCGGTGGAGCTGCGCAATGAGGACAGCGCGGGCGCGGACCCCGCCATGACCGGCAGCCTCGCCATCGAGGTAGACGGACGCTGGGGCGTCGATCCGTAGGAGCCACATCAAGGCCCCTGCCTAAGCCCTGCAAACGGCATGCAGCCCGCCCGATACAGACCCGAAAAGGCCATCAAGAAGAGGGGTTTACTCTCAAACCTTCGTCATTTACTCTCAAACCATTTTTCCGGATACATTCGAGTGCCCTTCGCCGCGAAGCGGCAGAAAAGCTACGAGCGGAGCGAGCAATCTGCACAGACGGAGGCGGAGCCGAAGTCAATCCCACCCCTTCCGCCATTCATCAGGTGACCTCATCGGAGATGGAGGCACCTGAAGAATTTCAGCAAAGCGGATGAGAACGCCGTTCGAGTGCCCCACGCCGCGAGGCGGCAGAAAAGCTACGAGCGGAGCGAGCAATCCGCACAGAGGGAGGCGGAGCCGAATTCGATCCCACCCCTTCCGCCATCTCTGAACTTTCCGTGGAACGGGATAGAAAGACTTCAGTTGCACTATTTCCTTGGAATCAGTAAGAGACCTGAGTCAATGAATAACCATTGCTGCTACCTCCGGACTCAGCTCAGTGCAGGCTCTTGAATCCATGGCAATATCTGGTGCCGGAACGGTGAGCTCTGGAAACAGACTCCTCGCAGCCGGAGCCGTGTCTTGGAGCCTTCACGAATTGTCCGAACTTCCAAAATGAATGCTATGTTCTTACCTGTGCCAAACTGGAGATCACGCCGCGCATTGTTAACGAAACGCCTGATCTCAGTGGCTGTGTCCTTCGGCTGCATGGCTCCCTGGTTCGCCCGTTGTGACTGGAACGTGCTCGAGATCAAGCCCAATGGGGAGTTGGTGGCGGAATCGAAGCAGGGGGATTCGCCGCCGCCGGTGGGGAGCACTATGGAGATCTACTTCATCATCGAAGGCTTGGGTGAAAAGGCGCGGAAGGCGACCGGCACCGTTTCGAGCCGGGATGATCAGGTGATTCAGATAAAAGTCGACGAATTGGGGCGGACCGGTGAGGTCGCGGTGGGAGACCGGGTGGCGTTGTTGGCAGCCGCCGGGACCGCCGCCATGGCAGGGGGCGGGCCGGAGCCGCCCGCCGTGACGCCGCCGCCAAATACCGCTTCACCCAGCGCGGAAGCGGAGGCGTATTTCGAAAAGGGCAGGCGGTACTTTTTAGGCGAAGGCGTCGAGCAAAACTTCGCGATGGCGCTCTCCATGCTGGAGCAAGCGGCGGAGTTCAATCACTCCTCGGCTCAGGCTATTCTGGGCGGAATGTACGCCGATGGGCTGGGCGTTCAGAGAGACTCGAAGAAAGCCTTCGAATGGTACCTGAAAAGCGCGGAACAGGGCGATCAAATTGGGCAGGTCTTTCTGGCAAAAAAATACCTCTTCGGGATCGGAGTCGAGAAAGACTATGCAAAAGCGCTCCACTGGGCTGGCAAGTCCGCGGTGCAGGGAAATGGGGCAGCCATTGGTGTCCTCGGTTTTATGGCGGCAAATGGCTTTGGGGTAGAGAAGGATCTGTCCAAAGGCATCGAATTCTTGAATATGGGAATCCAATTGGGTGATGGAATCTCGATGAACTACCTGGCGACCATGTATGTCCAGGGCGAAGGCGTGCCGCAGGACTGGGCCAAGGCGATCGCGCTGTTTGAAAAAGCGGCGGAACGCAATGTTCCATCAGCGATCGACAATCTGGCGGTGTGTTACCTGGAAGGAACGGGAGTTGGCAAAGATCTCCTGAAAGCGGAGCAGCTCTACCTGAGAGCAGCCAAGTTAGGCTTTGTCGCCTCCCAGATCCAGTTGGGATACCTGTATTTCAATGGCGCGAAGGGCTTCGAGAAAGACATGATCCTGGGGTATGCCTGGACGACGATCGCGGCAAACAGTGGAAACGCCGAGGCCAAGAGCAATCAGGATCAATTCGCCGGCCAGATGAGTGGAGCGCAGGTTGCCGAAGCCCAGACCGTGGCAATGACGCTGATGGATTAGGGTTGCCGTTGGGCCCGCGAAGCGGAGTGTTTTCAAGGTTGAGGATTGTCGGCTGATCCGGTGAGAGAAAAACCGAAGAAATGAAGAAACCCCGATACAGTCCGGAGCCGATCGTCTGCGCACTTAAGCAGGTGGAAAGCGGATGAGAACGCAGTTCGAGTGCCCTTCTCCACCAAGAGGCAGACCGAAAACCGAGCGGTGCGGGCAAAGAGCGCGGACGGAGGTTGAGCCAAAGGAATTCCACCTTGCCAAGCTTTGCTTCGGAAAAGATGCCGGAACCGTATTGAAAAACTCCGAAATTGCTGGCTTCCTGGAGAGAGTGTCAGTGTTGAACGGATGAATCCCAAGTTCTGCCATCAATGCGGGGCAGCCCTGCCAAAGGCGGCCAAATTCTGTCAGCAATGTGGCACGGCGGTGTCGGGGACGACAAGCCGTGAAAACGTTCCTGACGGCCTTGCTGAGAATCCGGTGATCAAGTTTGTCGAAGGCCGGGTATTCAAAGTGCTGATGGTGCTCCTTAGCATCGGGATTCTGATCTTCATTTTCGTGGTGGTGGGCGGAAGACCGCTTTCGCACCTTCGCCCATGAGAAGAAAAGGAGTGTCTCGAAAGAGAATCGGAACCGGATCTGGTTAACCTTGTTCGTAACCCGGAAAGCTCTGACTGGGCAGAAGAGTGTCCTGCGCTGTCATTCTTTCTTTCTCCCTTGCCAGTTGGGCTTCTTCCGGCTCGGGTCGTAGCCTCCGCGCCACCATTCTCCGGAGAAGCTGGTTGGAGTATGGAAGTATAAAACGAAATCGCTTCCGGAGCCAAACAGGAAGGGACGGTTCGAGGGGGGATGGTCTTGCGAAAGAAGAGTTCTTTGGAAAATCCGCCGGGCAATTTTTGCTATCGCGTGAGGGCCAGAGCCACATCCATGGCTGCCACGTCATCGCCATTCCAGAAGCCCAGTTCACTCAAGTATTCCAGCCGGGAAGAGAAATAGTCCGCCGCCGGTTCGAATTGCATGGGGTGGAGATCTCCACTCAGGCCGATCGCGCGGTTGGTGCCGCGGGCATCCAATTCTTCAAAAAGAATTCGGATCTCAGTCGAGAGGGATGGATCCGAGAGATCCCGGCCGCGCGCGTGAGAAGAAGATTCCTTTACCAAGGCCTGAATCTCTTCGCCGACACCGGTTCGTTGCGCATTCAGAGCATTCCTGTCCACTACCAGGAGCATGCCCAAGTCGCAGGACATCTCCTGGACTGGGGAGACCACGGTACCCAGACCTCTTATTTGAGCGATGGTACCACCAGGCGCGGGCAGGACTAGGGCTTCCACTATCTCGCTCTCCAGCGCTTTGTGCATAAGCTTCAGGGGAAGCAGGTGATAGCTGGTCACAAAAGTGCTGTCCAACTGCTGCTGGCGAAGCCACAGATCCACACCTCGCCGAATGGTGGATCGCGGACCGCTCATGGCGATCCGGAATTCCTGGGCCACGGGCGGTGTCCTCCGTCCCGGCGTGCCTGCCCGGGAAATCAGCCGATTGGCCCGGCCTGTCAGCAGGAATTCCCAGCTACTCCGTGGTTGAACCGCCAGCACCCGCCAGCGGCTGACGGTTTCCACGGGCTCGCTAAGAATCTGGGTGGCAAACAGGTCAAACGGGACCAAGCCGCCCTGCAGGGTTCCGTCAGACAACTGGCGAACCAGGTTTGACTCACTTTGACACGTTACCGGTACCCAGGAGGTATCGCCGGACTTCGCCGCCTCCCGGCCGGCCGCCATGAGGGGCAGCGCGTCCAGGGAATTGACGTATCCCATGACGATTCTATTTACCGACCGCTTGCCAGGATCATGGACTCGGTTTGGCATCAGTTTCATGGACGATTTCTTTGCCTGTCTTCATTGTGGGCATGGAACGAAACCGGCCTCCCCGACGGTTTGTATTCTCACCTAGGCAGTGTGGACAAATTGAGGGCGGACCGGCGCGAGACCATTTTTTGCCGGGTAAGGCGCCGTGAACGGCATTGGGCCTACCCCCAATAAAGTGAGCGGGAACGAAGCCAGGCGAAAGTTGGGCCGCCTCTCCAGGTATTCGCCGCTTCGTGGCGCTGAATTCTCTTTCCTTTGCTTCATTTCCGGTCCGCTCTCCAATTCGTCCACACTGCCTAGTGACCCAGCATCCAGGGCCGGGCGTTGGGTTTCTTCTGTGTTTTGACTTCTCCCAGCGGCGTCCGCTTCAGTGGTGGCGCGGCCGCGCCTTTGGACGACGGACCACCACAACCGCAACCGCTCCGGCAGACATGGCCGCGGCCGGCCTTGCTCATGCGGGGTTCGTGCTGGCTGCGTTCGTTGGTGGCGGCGGCCATGCGGCGCACCGGACTCATGAGGGAAAGATTCGGCGCACATACGATGCGCCTGGCTTCGCCGCCGCATGTCTGGCATGCGGCGGGTTCTCCTCTTTCCCCGATGCCGCGGAAAAGAGCGAACTCTTCTCCGCAGCTGAGGCATTCGAATGGATACAAGGGCATGGGTAAACCCGGTTGTGACTAGTTGGCTTAGCTGACCACGGCAAGGTCGGAATCGAACGTCTTCACGGTCGGCCCATCGGCACAAGGCGTGATGTCGAAGTCGAAGATCTCCGTGGGCAGGTAGAGCGTGGCGCAGGCGTTCGGGATATCGACGATACCGCTGATCTTGCCCTGCACCGGAGCGGTGCCCAGGATGGCGTAGGCTTGCTCGCCGGTGTAGCCGAATTTCTTCAGGTACTCGATGGCATTCAAACAGGCGCGGCGGTAAGCCACATGGGCGTCCAAGTAGTACTGCTTGCCTTCCTCGTCCACGGAGATGCCTTCGAAGATGAGGTGGCTGGTGTAGTTCGGCTGGATGGGGCTGGGCATGAAGATCGGGTTCACTACGCCGTACTTGGCCATGCCGCCCTTGATCAGGTTCACGCGCAGGTCCAGGTAGCCGGCCATTTCGATGGCGCCGCAGAAGGTGATTTCCCCATCCCCCTGGGAGAAGTGGATGTCACCCATGGAAAGACCGCCACCCGGAACGTAAACCGGGAAGAAGATCTTCGAGCCGCGGGTCAGGTCCTTGATGTCGCAGTTGCCCCCATGCTCGCGCGGCGGCACGGTGCGGGCGCCTTCGGCGGCGGCCGCGGCGGCGGCATCGCCGGTCATCCGGCCCATGTGCGCGGTGGGCGCGTAGGGAATGGTGGCCAGTGCGGGCACGCGATCCGGGTCCGTGTCGAAGAGCGCTTTCTCCCGGGTGTTCCAGGTTTTCAGCAGGTCCGGGGACGGCAGACAGCCGATCAGGCCCGGGTGCATGATGCCCGCGAATTCCACGCCCGGCACATGGCGGGACGAGGTGTAAACGCCGTGGAAATCCCAGCACGCTTTTCGCGCGTCTGGATAGTGTTCGGTCAGGAAGCCGCCTCCGTTGGACTTGGCGAAGAGGCCGGTGAAACCCCATTCGGACTCGGGCAACACGCCCACGTCCAGCAGATCCACCACCAGAAGGTCGCCGGGCTCGGCGCCTTCCACGCCGATGGGGCCGCTCAGGTAGTGCACCTTCGTCAGGTCCACTTCCAGGATGTCCCGCGCGTTGTTGTCGTTATTGATCTGGCCCCCGGTCCAGTCAATGCACTCCACCCGGAACTCGGCCCCGGGCTTGACGGTCGCCACCATGGGGATGTCAGGATGCCAGCGGTTGTGCAGGCAATCCTGGGACTCCGGCGTGGCGCTCAGATCGACTTTAATCAGTGTTTCCATGTCTTGATGTTGTGGATGATGTACTCTTGTTTTGGCTCAGGGAGAGCGTGTGGTCCGGTTAGACCGCCAGCATTTTGCGGATGGCTTCCGCGTCGACGTCTGCCGTCTTGTCCTCGCGGACGATCGAACCTTTTTCGATCACCATCAGCCGGTCGCAGGTGTCCTGCATGAAGCTGAGCACCTGTTCGCTGACTACGATGGTGAGATTCTTTAACTTGCGGATTTCCCGGAGGGACCGCGAGATGTCCTTGATGATCGAGGGCTGAATGCCTTCAGTCGGCTCGTCGAGCAGAAGCACGCTGGGCTTCGTCATCAACGCTCGGCCGATCGCGAGCTGTTGCTGTTGGCCGCCGGACAGGTTGCCGCCTTTGCGGTTCCGCATTTCCTGGAGAACGGGAAAGAGGGAGTAGACTTCCAGAAGGTCTTCTTCCTTGCTTCCGTTTCGCGAACCGCTGACGAGGTTTTCGTAAACGGTCAGATAGGGAAAGATCATCCGGCCCTGAGGCACAAAGGACAGGCCCTTGGCCACCCGCTTGTAGGACGCGTCGTGGGTGATCTCCTTTTCGCCCAGCTCCACTTTCCCGCCCGCGGAAGGAATCATCCCGATGAGACTCCGGAAGAGCGTGGTCTTACCCATGCCGTTGCGCCCGATGATGCCCAGGATTTCTCCCTGGTCCACCTTGAAGCTCATGTCTTCAATGACGACGCTCTGGCCGTAGGCCACCTTCAGATGTTGTACGTCTAGCATGGCAGTGGCGGGCTTAGTGCCCGATGTAAACTTCGATGACTTTTGGGTTCTGCTGCACGTGCTCCATGGAGCCCTCGGCAATCACTTTGCCCAGGTGCATCACGGTCACGCGGTCGGCGATCTGCTTCACGAACTCCATGTCGTGCTCGATCACCACGATGGAGCGGTTCTTGGAGATCTTCTTGATGAGGTTCACCGTCTCCGCCCGTTCCCGGACGCTCATGCCCGCCACGGGTTCGTCCAGCATCACCAGGTCGGAGTCCTGCATGAGGAGCATGCCGATTTCCAGCCACTGTTTCTGACCGTGGCTTAGGATGCTGGCCTCCGTTTCGAGGAACTCCAGCAGTCCGATTTCTTCGGCCACTTCCTCAATGCGTTTCTGAATGTCCTCCGTCCGGCGGAAGACCATGCAACTGAACACGCCCCGGCCTTTCGGATGAGACAGCTCCAGGTTCTCCAGTACTGTCAGCCCTTCGTAGATGGAAGGGTTCTGGAACTTCCGGCCCACACCGAGGCGCACGATGTTGTGCTCGTTCATGCCACGGATCTCTTTTCCGTTGAACCGGATGTTCCCCGAGGTCGCCTTGGTGCGCCCGCAGATCAGGTCGAGAACCGTGGTCTTACCGGCGCCGTTAGGTCCGATGATGACGTGCACCTGGCCGCGGTCCATGTAGAAGTTGAAGTCGTCCACGGCCTTGAAGCCGTCGAAGGAGACTCCCAGACCCTCTACTTCCAGGAGGAATGTTTGTTGGTCGGTTGGTTTGATCATTACTTCCCGGAGTTGGTGGTTGGCGTTTCGAGAGGCGTGGTGGAGGAGGTCTCCTCTTCAGCCTTGGCATCGGATTTGGAAACGAGCCCTTTCATCTTGGAGCCGAGGCTGGCGAAACCGGCTTTCACGGCCTTCAGGCTGAAGAGTTTTTCCATGAGACCGGCGAGCCCTTTCGGGAAGAACATCACCACGGCGATGAAGGTGCCGCCCATCAGGTAAAGCCACAGTTCAGGCGAGGCCTCGGAGAAGGTCGTCTTTCCGAGGTTCACGATGATGGCTCCGAAGACCGCGCCAATCACGGACAGACGCCCACCCACCGCGCAGAAGATGACCATTTCGATGGATGGAACGATCCCGATCAGCGAGGGCGACATAAAGCCCACTTGCAGGACGAACATGGCGCCACCAATTCCGGCGAACATGGCCGCGATGGCGAAGGTCACCGCTCGCATGACCGCCACGTTGTACCCGGAGAACCGCACCCGGTCCTCCCGGTCTCGAATGGCCACGAGCACCCGTCCTATTCGTGTGTTGGTAACATATTTCGACACCAGCACACACCCGAAGAGTAAGATCAGGTTTACAAAGTAGAGGATGTACTGGGCCGATTCCGACCGGATGTCCCACCCCAGCAGGGTGCGCAAGTCGGTGATGCCGTTACGGCCACCGGTCCAGCCCTGGTTCCCGTCGATGCCGAGGGAAAGGATCAGGGCGATGGCCTGGGTGATGATGGCGAAGTAAACGCCCCCAACTCTTCGCTGGAAAAGGGCCCAGCCGATGACAAATGCCACCAACGTGGGCACCGCGATGACCGCCAAGACGGTGAAGGGAAAACTCTTGAACGGCACCCAGAAAGCGGGCAGTTCCGTGAGCTGGTTCCAGTCCATGAAATCCGGAATGCCGGGCGTGGACTGAATGGCCGTGCTCTCTGGGTCGGAGGCCTCCAGTTTCAGGAACATGGCCATGCAATAGCCGCCCAGGCCGAAGAAGACCCCCTGACCCAGGCTCAGCACCCCGCAGCGGCCCCACAACAGCACCAGCCCCACGGCCACGAAACCGTAGGTGAGGTATTTGCCTATCAGGTTCAGCCGGAAGATCGGCATGACCAGCGGCAGGATGACGGCCAGGAGAATGATGGTCGCCAGGAAGGCGATCCACTCCCCACGGTTTTTAAATAGTGTCTTAAACATACGCGAATGCTCGAAAGCTCCAGTTGATCTTTGGTGGCAGTGTTAGTTAGAGCGCACCTTGCCGGGGAACAGGCCTTGGGGGCGGAACATCAGCACCACCACGATGAAGAACAGGGTGGCGACTTTCCCCATGGTGCCCTCCAGGAAGAACTCCAGGATCGACTGCGCCTGCGCGATGCCGAAGGCGGAGACCACCGAGCCAAACAAGCTGGCCGCGCCGCCGAAGACCACCACCAGGAACGCATCCACAATGTAGCGGCTGCCGCTGTCCGGCCCCGTGGAGCCGATAGTGGTGAAGGCCGCGCCCGCGATGCCCGCGATGCCGCAGCCTATGGCGAAGGCCAGGCGGTCCACCTTTTCCGTGTTGATGCCGACCGCGCCGCTCATCTTGCGGTTCTGCACCGTGGCCCGCAGCCGGAGCCCGAACGGTGTCCGGAACATGAAGAGCAGCACCCCGCAGGTGACCGCGATGGCCAGGCCCAGAACAAAGACACCATTGATCGGGATGTCGATGGTGTCGGACACGCTGAAGGAGCCCATCAGCCAGCCCGGCAACTCAGGGGTGACTTCGCGCGCGCCAAAGATGGACCGGTAAGTCTGTTGAAGAATGAGACTGAGGCCCCATGTCGCGAGCAGGGTGTCCAGCGGCCGGTGGTAGAGGTGGCGTATCATGGCCCATTCCACCAGCGCTCCCAGCAACGCGCTGCCCAGGAACGCGAGCCCGATAGCGATGACGAAGTAGTAAGGCCCGAAACTGGGAGCCAGGGACTGGGTAAGCTCGGAACAGAAGTAAACGGTGTATGCGCCGAGAGCCATGAACTCTCCGTGCGCCATGTTAATGACGCCCATCTGCCCGAAGATGAGGGCCAGCCCCAAGCCCATGAGCAGCAGAACGCTGAATAAACTGATGCCGGCAAATCCCTGCATCACGAAAATGGCTCTTAGATCTTCCCACGAGTATTCCATACGAAAAAGAGAGTGAGTGATTGAAGGGACCGCCTGAGCGGCACCGAGAGAGGATGAAAAATTGACCGGTTAAAGAGATAGAGAAGGGTGTGCGCTGGTTGGCATTGGAGTCCGCCCCGCGAAGTCAACCGGGGCTTCCGGGAAAGTGCGCATTGCCGGGCAGGGTGCCTCTCCGGGAGATGGGAACGAGTCTGTGGTGGCCTCGTTCCTCCTGCCCGGCAATGCGCTCGCTAACGACCCATTTTACTGGTAACCTTCCGGGAACGGATCAGGTTCGATGAGCTCGGACTCATAGAGCACCTTTGCCTGACCGTCTTCCTGCCATTGACCGATGCGGAGCTTGCTCCACAGGTGATGGTTCGGGTGAATCTTTACGTAGCCCTCCGGCGCCTGATCGAACTCGATGCCGGGAGAGGCCTCCGCCACTTTGTCCACGTCAAAGCTGCCGGCTTTTTCCACCGCCATTTTCCACAGCCAGGGGCCGAGGTAAGCGGCCTGCGTCACGTCCCCGATCACGGAGTCTTCGCCATATTTCTCTTTGAAGGCTTTCACGAAGGCTTCGTTGTTCGGGTTTTCCAGGCTCTGGAAGTATTTCATCGCGGAGTAGAACCCGACGAGGTTCTCCCCACCAATCCCGAGCACTTCATCTTCCGTCACGGAGATGGTCAGCACCGTCTGCTTTTCAGCGGTGACACCGGCGGCCTTCAACTGCTTGTAGAAGGACACGTTGCTGCCGCCCACGACAATGGCGTAAACCACGTCCGGTTTCTTCAGCTTGATCTTGTTGATCAGCGAACCGAACTGCGTGTGGCCCAGGGCGTAGTACTCTTCACCCACAACCTTGCCACCCAGCACGTTCTCGATGTGCTTGCGCGCAATCTTGTTGGACGTTCGCGGCCAGATGTAGTCGGACCCGATCAGGTAGAAGGTCTTGGCGTCCTTCTCCTTGGCGATCCAGTCCAGACCGGCGATGATCTGCTGCGTGGCTTCCTGGCCTGTGTAGATAACGTTCTTGGACTGCTCCAGACCTTCGTAAAAGGTCGGGTAATAGAGCATGCCGTTTTCTTTCTCGAACACCGGCAGCACCGCCTTGCGGGAAGCGGATGTCCAGCAGCCCATGACGGCGGCTACTTTGTCGTTCACCAGCAGCTTTTTGGCCTTCTCCGCGAAGGTGGGCCAGTCACTGGCGCCGTCTTCCTGGATGACTTTGATCTGCCGGCCCAGGACACCCCCCGCGGCGTTGATTTGTTCGATGGCCAGTTGTTCGGCCTGAATGGAACCGGTCTCACTAATCGCCATGGTGCCGGTGGCGGAGTGAAGTTGACCTACCGTCACCTCGGTATCGGTCACGGCTAGACCAGTGGTGTTTACTTCCGAAGTCGGAGGGTTGGCATGGGAGCTGGCCAATGTCAGACCCGTGGCCGCCAACAGGGCGATCGCCGCGCGCCATTTCGACGAATGCCGCCGGCGCAACGGGGTGTCTGTTTGGTTTGTATATAGTGAATTACGATAGTTCATGGATACATTCAGTCTGCGTTTATCACGTCTCAATTTGAAGCGGTCTGGCGCCGCCAGGCGCCCGGCCACTCCACGCCTTGCTGTCGATGACAGTTTGCTGTTAGCGCGGAGCAAAACGTGATCGAGCATCGCGTATGCCACGATCTGAGGGCCTATATTGAAAGATTTTCACCGTGCGATTGGTCGAGGTTGTCACACGCCTCTGGCACGAATGGTGTTTCCGTTAGAGTTGCTGAAAGCGTAGAAAGATGTGGCTTCTGCCCGTGAATTTCAGCCGGTCACGACTGGCCGCCGCCTGTTGAAGAGAGTCATCTTGAAGGACTGCGGCGGAACGGCACCGCTCGAAAATTTGCCTAGTGTATGATGAAAAAAAATGAAGCTTCCGATCTCGATGCATCGGACTTGGCATCCGCCAACCTCACGAATATCGACCTTCGAAGGCTCCAGGCCTTCGTTCTTGCCGCCCGTACCCAGAGTTTTGGCACAGCCGCTCAGAGTCTGAATGTCGTTCCGTCCGCTATCAGCCACGGCATTCGCAGTCTGGAGGCGGAGTTGGGGTGTTCTCTCTTTCTGAGAAGAGGGCCGAAAGTGACCCTCACCCGGGCGGGTCAACAGCTGATTCCCTTAGTGAATGACGTGTTGCGCCGCATTCACGAACTGCGTGACACGGCGCAGTCGATCGAATCTCAAGGAGACACGCTACGGCTGGCGGTTCCGGAATTGCTCTGTTCCCGGCTCTTGCCGGCCATATTGCCGGACTTTCAGGAGTGCATGCCGGAGGTCGCGCTTACGATTGTACCCATTACTTCACAACAACAGGTGAGGTCTGGCTTGGGAGCGGGCCGCCTCGATTTGGTTTTCAGCCTTCCAGGAGACCTTCCCGAAGGACTGCAGAAGCGAAACCTGTTCGAAGAGACCCTGGTGTGTTGTGTTTCTCCTGGGCACCCTCTGTTGAAGACGAGAGAGATTCAGTTAAGAGACTTGCAGCCGTACACCGTTCTGACGAGCGATTCTGGCGCACACCGGCAATTGCTGGATGCGTTTGCTTCCCAGGCTGCCCCGGTTCCGGCTGAAACGAGTGAGTTGCCAAGTATAGAGGGTCTGCAGGCTATCGCTTTGGTCAGCAATTCCGTGGCCGTGATGCCTTCCTGGGTGGTCCAGACAGGACCGGACGCGACCAAGTACTTGCAGCCGCTTCGCTGGAGAGTACCCGGGATGAAACGTACCTGGGCCGCCTACAGTTGGAAAAAAGATCCGCTCCCCTGGGCGGCTGAGGTCTTGATCGGTCTGATCGAACTCCGGGCTCAGGAGATTCACGACCGGATGAAAGTGGCGATCAACAAAGCGGCCTGAGGCAATACCCAGGTTCGCGCCCGTCGCTGGAGATCGTGCGCGCCCTGTAATAGGGTGCCTGGCTCATAACTAATTGAGCTATTAGTTAAGGGAGTTGAATCTCCCATGAGTCTTTCTACTCACTTTCTCGCCTTCGGAACGATGTGGCCCGCGCCGTTCGTATAGAAGGTGATCTCAGAAGAGGAGCCTTTCCCGTAATTCTCCCGCTCGAATAGGGGGCTCCCCTTATTGCGTGAGTTGAGATCGCCCCGAAGAGCGGCGACCTTAAGGCATCTTGATACCCCGATCATTGACGCCTCTTTCGGTAGTAGATTTCATGAAATATCTTGTCCCTCATAACCGGTTGATGAAGTGGAGCTTACGAACGGAAGTCGCCCTTGTCTGCGCTTTGGCTGTGCTGCTGGTCGCTTCGCCGCTGCTCCTGGGGGCTCCCGCCGCTCCAGCGAAAAAACAGCCCGGCCCGAACAGCAAGACCGGCACGGAGTTCTTTGAGAACAATATCCGCCCTATCCTGATCAACCGCTGCTACGAATGCCACTCGGAGCAGGAAGGAAAGCAGAAAGGCGGTCTTCTGCTCGACCGCGCTTCGGGTTGGCTTGAAGGGGGCGATACCGGGCCCGCCGTGGTGCCGCGGAATCTGAAAGACAGTCTGCTGGTCACATACGTCGAGTATGAAGACCCGGATTTCGAAATGCCGCCGGACGAGAAATTGCCGGCCCGCGAGATCAATCTCCTAAAGCGCTGGATCCAGATAGGCGCTCCCGGGCCCGAGAAAGACCATGGCGAGACCGATTTTTCCCGCCTTGGCGATCAGGAATACCTCACTGAGAAAGCTGAAACCCACTGGTCGTTCCAGCCCGTCGTGAAACCCGCCATTCCGGTGGCCAAGACTCCTGAGGAAAAGGGGTGGGTGAAGACGCCCGTGGATTCGTTTGTCCTGGCGAAGCTCGATGAAGCAGAACTCTCGCCGTCGCCTGAGGCGGACCGCCGCACTCTGCTGCGCCGGCTCAGCTACGACCTCATCGGTCTGCCGCCGACGATGGAAGAAGTGAAGGCTTTTGAGAACGACCACTCAGAGAATGCCTACCAGAAGCAGGTGGAGCGCTTGCTCCGTTCGCCGCACTTCGGCGAAAGATGGGCCCGCTACTGGCTGGACATCGCCCGCTACGCGGACACCCGCGACTTTCTCGCCGCCGCGGACCTGCGCTATCCCTTCGCCTACACCTACCGGGACTACGTCATTGATGCCTTTAACAGCGACAAGCCCTACGACCAGTTCATCCGCGAACAGTTGGCGGCGGACTATTACTTCAAAGATCCGCACGCGCCGGAACTCGCCGCGCTGGGTTTCCTGACCGTGGGGCCGCGTTTCCGAAACAATAACAACGAGCTTATCAACGATCGCATCGATGTCGTGACTCGCGGGCTCATGGGCTTGACCGTTGGCTGCGCCCGCTGTCACGACCACAAGTTCGACCCCATCCCCACCACTGACTTCTATGCTCTCCAAGGCGTTTTCGCCAGCACGGAGGACCCGGAGAGCTTCCCCGTTATCAATACGGGCAAAGCCACAGATCCGAAAGAAGTAGCCGACTACGAGAAGCAACTCGCCGCCGCCCAGAAAGACCGTGCCGATTACGTCGCTAAGCTGAAGACCGAAGCCACCAACGACGTGCGTGACAATCCCAAAGCGTACATGGACGCCGTTTACCAGATCAACGTGGCCAAGAGTGCTGACGTCAGGAAACTCATTACTGGTAAGAAGTTCAAGGAAACCGCGCTCACCCCGCTGAGTCAGAACATGGCTAACATTCCGAAGGCCAAAGGCTGGAGCGCTCACCCGGTCTTCATCCCCTGGGCGGAATTGATCAACGTGCCCGATGCCAAGTTCCCGGCCGCGCTCCAGGCGAAGCTGAAGGAATGGGAAGGCCCTGACGCCAAGGTGAAAGTAAACCCCGCCATCCTGGCGGAATTGAAGGAGAGCCCGCCGAAGAATCGCCGGGAGTTTCTGGCGGACTACGGCACCACGTTTGAGAACGCCATGGCCGAATGGAAAAAAGCCGGACAGCCGGAAGATCCTAACAAGGCCATGAAACCGCCGCTCAACCAGGTGGCCGCCATCATGCTGGCAGAGACTGGTCCCTTCCATTTCAGCGAAGACCGGGTGGAAGGCGCCTCCCGCCTTTTGGGCGCGGGCCGCAACGCTTTACAGAAATTGGATGTGGCCATTCAGGATGTGGAGGCGTCCCACCCCGGCGCTCCAGCTCGCGCCATGGTTCTGGCGGATAAAGAGAACCCCGTGAATTCACCCGTGTTCGAGCGGGGAGATCCGAAGCGTCGCGGCGAGGTGGTGCCCCGCCGTTTCCTCACCATCTTTAACGGACCGGAAAAACCCTTTACTGAAGGCAGTGGCCGCCGGGAATTGGCCGAAGCCATTGCCCGGCCGGACAACCAGTTCACCACCCGCGTCATGGCGGACCGGGTCTGGCGTCACCTCATGGGCAGCGCCCTCATCGCGGGCAGCCCTGGTGACTTGGGGCTCCAAACGCCCGAACCGGTGGAACCGGAACTGCTCGACTGGCTGGCCGCTAGCTTCGTGGAGAACGATTGGTCGGTGAAAGCCCTCATCCGCACCATTGTGAATTCCAGCACCTATCGCCAGCAAAGCACGAACCGGGCGGAGGCCGCTGAGGCCGATCCCGAGAACTCTCTATACTGGCGCGCCAACCGTGAGCGTCTGGACTTCGAGGCCATGCGTGACGCCATGCTGTCCGCCAGCGGCAATCTCGATCCGAAATTTGGCGGACGTCCCGTCGATATCAGTGCACAGCCGTTCAGTGTCCGCCGCACGGTGTATAGCTACATCGACCGCGTGAACCTGGACGACGTTTTCTCCACCTTCGACTTTCCCTCCCCGGACCAGACCTCGCCGGAACGCCCGGAAACCATGGTGCCTCAGCAGGCGCTCTACAGCATGAACGATCCTTTCACCATCGATCAGGCGAGATCTCTGGTGAAGAGTAAGGAGTTTAATGCCATCGAAGCGCCGGAGAAGCGGGTCGACTTTATCTATGACCGGTTCTTCCAGCGCCAGCCTACCGATAGAGAGCGGCAGTTGGCGGTTCAGTTTGTGAACAACGCTGTCGATTCCGTCGCCAGTCCGGTGGCGGGTCCCTGGTACTACGGTTACGGCCCGGCGGATCCTGACAAAGCGGCCGGAGAACGCTTCCGCCGATTGCCCTACTGGAACCCCCAAGGGAAACGCTACCAAGGGGGACGAGCCTACCCAAATAGTGAGGTCGGCCACGCCAACCTAAACGCCACCGGTGGGCACCCGGGCCGGAACAATGACCAGGGTACGGTCCTGCGCTGGCGCGCACCCTATGACGCTTCCATCATCATTCGCGGCGAACTCGAACACGCCAGCGAAAATGGGGATGGCGTTCGCGCCACCATCCTGGCTAGCAGGGGTGGCGTGCTGGGCGAATGGGACGCTCACCATTCCAAGACAGAGACCTTGGTCAAACAGTACAATGTGGGTGCCGGCGAAGTGATCGATTTCATCGTGACCCCGGGCGATTCGCCCACCTCAGACGCCTATCGCTGGGCCCCGGTCATCAAACTGCGCGGGCCGGCGGAAGAAATGCCCGTGGGCGTCCAGACCGTCTGGAGTCTCCAGAGTGACTTTTCACCCCCGCCGCCCCCACCGCTCAAGCCGTGGGAACAGGTGGCCCATGCCATGATGATGACCAATGAGTTCCTGTTCGTGGACTGATCGGTATTCCGTGGCGTTTAACTGATATATCTAAGAAAGGCCCCGAAGCCATGAAAAGCTCTTCCTCCAAAACCTCGCACGGTGTCAATTGCACCTGTTGCCAGCCGGTATTTCGGCGCGCCCTGACTCGCCGGCAGGCTCTCGCTACCGCTGGCATGGGGCTCGGCACGCTGGCGCTGGGTAACCTGCTTTCTCAGCAAAGCGCCTGGGCGTCTACGGCACCCACCTCGCCGCTGGAGCCCCGCATGCCGCAATTCCCGGCGCGTGCCAAGCGGGTGATTCACCTCTTCATGAACGGCGGTCCGTCACAGGTGGACACCTTTGATCCTAAGCCGATGCTCGCCAAGTGGGAAGGCAAAGTGCTCAGCGAAAAACTTGCTAAAGACCGCCGCCTTGGCGGCGTGGCCCACGCCTCGCCCTTTAAGTTCAGCAAGCATGGCCAGAGCGGCATGGAAATCAGCGAGCTGTTTCCGAATGTCGCCAAACACGCCGACGACCTCTGCGTCATCCGTTCCATGCAGAGCGATGTGCCGAACCACGAGCCCGGTCTCATGATGATGAACACCGGCTCCATTGCGCTTCCCCGGCCCAGCGTGGGATCCTGGTTGCTTTATGGGTTAGGTACGGAAAACCAGAGCCTGCCTGGATTTGTGGTGATGTGTCCGAAGGGGCTGCCCACTGCTCAGTCCGCCAACTGGCGGAACGCTTTCCTGCCCGGCATCTACCAGGGCACGCATGTGGATACCCAGAACGAAGATCCCGAAGCGCTCATCGCGAACATTCAAAACGAATACATGCTGCGCAAGCAGCAGCGCAAGCAACTCAGCTTCATCCAGGACCTCAATGGCATCCACCAGGCCCAGCGCGAAGGGGACCCGGATCTGGAAGCCCGCATCCACTCACTGGAACTGGCTTTCCGCATGCAGAGCGAAGCGCTCGACGCCTTCGACATCAGCAAAGAACCGCAGGCCATTCGCGAAATGTATGGTGAAGATCTCCAGGGCCGCCAGCTTCTCATGGCCCGCCGTCTGGCGGAGCGTGGGGTCCGCTACATTCAAGTGTATCACGGCGCCGGGCAGCCCTGGGACCACCACCAGAACGTGGAAGGCAACCTGAAGCGGATGTGCCAGGAGTCAGACCAACCCATTGCAGCGCTTTTGGAGGACCTGAAGCAGCGTGGCATGCTCAAGGACACCCTCGTCATCTGGGGCGGAGAAATGGGCCGTACCCCGACCGTGCAGATTCCGGTAACCGATAAAGTGGGCCGGGATCACCACACCGACGGATTCACGGTCTGGATGGCGGGCGGCGGGGTAAAAGGCGGTATGGTGTATGGGGCCACCGACGAAGTCGGCCTTAGCGCCGTCGAAAATCCCGTGCACGTGCACGACCTGCACGCCACCATCCTCCACCTCCTGGGCTTCGATCACGAGCAACTCACCTACCGCTACTCGGGACGGAACTTCCGGCTCACGGACGTTTATGGCAATGTCGTGAAAGACATCATTGCCTGACGCAAGAAGGCCCGGTCTAAAAGAACGCGCTGGGATTTGGCGCGCCGGGCCGGACACCTATTCCGCCCGGTCCACCGACACGGTCACATCCAGGGTGCGGTGAGCGCCGCCGCCGAAGAAAGTGCCGCGGGCGGGGGACACGTCATTGTAGTCCCGGCCCGTCGCGACGGACACGTAGTGTTCGTCCACGACCTTGTTGTTCGTGGGGTCCAGGCCGAACCAGCCGCCCCGGCCCAGCACAAAGATTTCCACCCAGGCGTGAGAAGCCTGCGTGCCGCGTAAGTCATCGTGCGCGGGGTCGAACAGGTACCCGGAAACGTAGCGCGCGGGAATACCGAGCGCCCGGCACATGGCAATCATGACGTGGGCGAAGTCCTGACAGACACCGCTTTTCGCCTTGAACGCTTCCATGGCCGAGGTGCCCACATGCGTGGCGCCCGGCACATAGCCAAAGCGTTTGTAAACAAACGTCATGATGTTGTAGGCCGTTTGGAAGACGTCTTCCGAAAGGCCTCTGGCATCCACCGCGGCGCGCCAGATGTCCGGAGTGACTTCGATAAAGTGACTCGGCTCCAGGAACTCGTGGCAGTGGTCGATTCGGCGGCATTCCCGCAGGGCATCCATGGGCGATCCATAGGGGAAGGCCTCGAAATCTACCTTACAAGTCTTCCGGACAATGGATTGGGCTTCGATGACCAGGCGGCTGTGGTTTTCCGTGATTTCGAAGTGATGAACATTGTTGCCGTGGAGGTCGCGGAACTGCTTCACATGGGTAGCGGGTCGAATCGTGAGCAGGAAAAAGGTGACCTTTTGCCACGGATTTTCTTTGGGCGTCAGGCGCACTTCATTGGTACTGCGCCGCGCCTTTTCTCCATAGGTATAAACCGTCCGGTGAAAAATGCGGAAGATCTGCTGGCGGTCCGGAGAGCCGTGAACGATGGATTCGCCTTGTTCAACAGCCGCGAGGATCTCCGCCAAGGAGGAGGCGTCACTGTTGCTGGGACTGGGAGGTGTAGGCATAAACCAAGCGCTGTTGCTCCGTGATCTGCAAGGCGACTTCGGAGGGAAGAAGAACGTAGGTGGCGAATACTTGCTGCCCGATGTCATTGAACTTGGTCTGAAGCTGATCCGCGTAGGCGGGCAGACCCATCATTTCGACTTCGTCCGGGCCGGCGAAGTCCAGGCTGGCCAGAGCCGAACCCGTGAGGCGCTCGGCTTCGATGCTGTATTGGCCCCGCGGCGTGCCGGAGATGGCGTGAAGCGCCTCATCCACCATGCGCAGGCAAAAACGGACCGACCGGGGAAAAACATCGGAAAAAATGAGCAGATTGGTGGCGAGCCTTTCCGTCACCTCTCCACCGTAGAGCTGGCGGTAGGCCGCCCGGGCGCTGCAGGAGCTGAGCACCGTGGCCCAGGGCAGGGGGCCGCGTCCACTCTGAAGGCGGTGCGGTATGTCCAGGATGCGCGTGGTCTTGTCCGCGCGCTCCAGGAAACGGCCCGTTCGGATGAACTGCCAGCCTTCGTCGTGCGGAATGGTGGCGTCCGTAATGCCTTGGAACAGAAGGGAAAAGCGGATGATCTGGGTGCAAAAATCTTCCGGATCCCGATGCCACAGCGCCGCGGCGGCGGGCGACGAAAGAAAGAGGTGCAGGGAGTTCAGCTCCAGCCACATCTCGTCCGAAATCTGGTCGCGAACCATCCTGGCGTTCTCCCGGGCCTGGGCGATGCAGGAGCGAATGCTGTCCGGATTTTCCAGAGACAGGGTCAAAAATTCCGGAACTTCAGGGCGCTTCGACTCATCTTCCAGGGCTTGGTATTTTTCCGTGAGCGCCGTGGCGTCCAGCAAAGGGTACCAGTAGGACTCCCGGCTGCCCTGTTGCTCCAGGCTGAGGTCCAGAAGGACCTCCATATTCACCTCGACAAGGCGGGCAATGTTTCCTGCCCGCTCAATGTAGCGGGACATCCAATACAGACTATCTGCGACTCGTGACAGCATGGCGTAGAAAGGGGGTGACCGGGATTCTTAACTCTCGCCCAAACTCGAGCGGAGCACCCAGGTATCCTTGGAGCCGCCGCCCTGGGAGGAATTCACCACCAGAGAACCCTTTCTCAGGGCCACTCGAGTCAGGCCGCCGGGCAGCACCCGGACTCGGTCTCCATACAGCACAAAGGGCCGGAGGTCCACATGACGGCCTTCCGCTTTGCCGTTTTCACAGACAGTGGGATGGCGCGAAAGGGAGACGACCGGTTGGGCAATGTAGTTTCGCGGCGTGGCTTTGACGCGTTCGCGGAAAGTGGCGATCTCTTCCTTGGTGGCCTTGGGACCGATGATCATGCCATAGCCGCCGGACTCGTTGGCGGCTTTGACGACCAGGGATTCCATGTTTTCCAGGATGTACTTCCGGTCTTCCTCGCGCCAGGCCAGGTAGGTCGGCACATTGTTAAGAATCGGGTCTTGATCCAGGTAGTAGCGGATCATGTCCGGCACATAGGCGTAGGTCACTTTGTCGTCCGCGACCCCGGCGCCGATGGCGTTGCAAAGCGCCACGTTGCCCCGGCGGTAGGCTTCCACGATGCCGGGCACGCCCAGCATCGAGTCTTTCCGGAATACCGTGGGGTCCAGGAAATCATCGTCCAGGCGGCGATAGATGACGTCCACATGGACGAGCCCCTTCGTGGTTCGCATGTAAACATGGCCATCCACGGCCACAAGGTCACGCCCTTCCACCAGCTCGATACCCATCTGGCGGGCCAGGAAGGTGTGCTCGAAATACGCGCTGTTATACACGCCCGGGGTCAGAACCACGCAGACCGGGTCCGTCTTTCCGTGGGGCGCCACGTAGCGCATGGTTTGTAGGAGCTGTAGCGGGTAGTCGTCCACCGGCCGCACGTTCATGTTCCCATACAGGCGGGGAAAGGTGCGCTTCATGGCCGCGCGGTTTTCCAGCACGTAGGAGACGCCGGACGGGCAACGGCCATTATCCTCCAGGACCAGGTAATCGCCCTTGTCATCCCGTACCAGGTCCGTGCCGCAAATGTGAATGTAGACGTCGTTTGGCAGATTCAGCCCTTTGAACTCGGGCCGGTAGTGCTCCGCGGACTCGATAATGTCCATCGGGACGATGCCGTCCTTCACGATTTTCGCTTCGTGATAGACGTCGTAGAGGAAGAGGTTCAGCGCCGTAATACGCTGGATCAGGCCGGTCTCCACGGTCTCCCATTCGCTGGGCGGGATGATGCGCGGAATGGGATCGAACGGGAAAATGCGCTCTGTGCCGGCGTTGTCCGAGTAAACCGTAAACGTAATGCCGTTGACGAGGAAGGACCGGTCCAGAGCGCCTTTCTTCCCCTGGAGTTCTTCATCGTTCATCACGCTGAAGCGATCCCAAATTTGACCGTAGTGATCGCGGGGCGCGTCACCGCCGCCGTTGCCGAACATTTCGTCAAAAAAGCCGTCTGTCTTGTAGCTGTCGAAAAGCACGTGTTGGTTTGTTTTCTGGGGGAATGGAAGTTGGTTTCTGGGCGTTTCCCCTAAGAGCAAGGAGAATGCCAAACGCCTGGGGTGTCAATTCTATCCGGCAGTCCGCGCCCGGAATCCATGGCCGGACGAGACCGGTTGGTCAAAGATCGAAAGGTGCCGCTCCAAAGAGATAATGACATTGCCCACATTATTCGACTGGGAGCCCGGAAACGGATTCAGGACTTGGTTGGGAATAGCCCCGAATAGACTCGAACAGGCTTTGGTTTCTCGTAGCTCTTTCCTGGAGAGAGCCGGTCCCCGAAGATGCGCTTTTCAAAGGAGGTGAGCTCCTCCTTCCGGGACGCCTCTGCAACTGCGCCTCTTGTCATGCGAAAGGCCGGTCGCCACGGCATGACGAGAGAGCTAACTCAAGCCGGACTGTTTCCGCTCCACCATCTCCAGGCGATGAAGCAGATTCCGCTTCAGAAGAATGGTCTCTTTCACGATGTCATTCTCCGTGGTGCTGCCGTATTCCACCGCCACTTTTGCTTCCATGGGCTTTATCTTCAGGCGAAGGACGCGGAAGACCGGATCGTGTTTCGTCCGGAAAAAACAATGCAGCGGCACGTCCTCATGGTCGGCGTTCCAGAGAATTTGCGCGGGCGGAAAGTTGGGGATCTCACCCAGCGCGACCAGCACCTCCCGCACTCTCGCTCCGCCGTGCCTCCCGGAAAGGCGGGCGGCGGTGGCGCGGTTCCGCAACTGTTCGATGTACGCGGCTATCGGGTTCTTGTGAGCCTCCTGCATTTCCTCGATCAACCCGCGCGCATGCACCGCCATGGCGGACTGAAGCTGTTCACGGGAAAGCTCCCCGCGCTCGTACTGGCGGAACAGCTCGGGGGGCGTAGGCAGGAGACGGAACTTCACCGTTCCTTTATTATGAGGCAGAGACGCGGGAGCGCAAGTAGGGGGAGGGGAGACTTGGGTAAACGGGGGATAGTTTTGTCAGGCAACGCTGTCGAGTTTGATAGCCGCTAGGGCCAGGTCGTGAGACGTTTGTAGATTCATCCAGAATTGCGCGGATGTGTTGAGAGCCCGGCCCAATAAGATGGCTGTTTCCGGAGTAATGGCGCGCTTTCCCCGGACGATTTCGCTGATTCGAATGCGCGTGACTCCCATCCGTTTGGCCAGTTCGGCTTGGGATAAGCCGAGGGGAGACAAGAATTCCTCTTCCAGGATTTCTCCAGGTGCGATCTCGGTGGGACCGAGAGGTATGTCAATGGCTCCGTTTGTTTTCTCTATGGCTTTGAAGCCTGCCGTGACACACACTGCGGAAGCATATCGGACCCTAGCGATCAGCTTCAGCCTTTGTAGCGAGAATTTTCTCCGCCCATTTCCAAAGAGACTTGCCCGCCTTTGAATCCTGAATCTTGCTGACTTCGTTCTCCAGAAAAATTCCGGAATCGTTTGTCGTGATCACTACATTCCCGTCAGTAAGTAGCTGAAAATTTTCGCCGGATTGCTTACGAATATGCAGAATGAAGGCATCTCTCCATAGCCATGACGGTGTCAGCGTAAGGCAAGCCGGTACATGAGAGGGAAGCTGTTGGAATACCTTGTCCAATGCTGCCAGCTCCTGTTGGTCTTCGACCGATGTCTCTTCCTCGTTGAAAGTAAGGCTAACGGAGAGTGTTTCACTGTCGCCGAAATACGGATGACTTTCTGATAGCGCTGTATTGGTGAACAACGAGATCAAGCCACAGAGTATGGAACCAGCGAGTTTCGTCATGGAAGAATTAAAGGAATTCGGAACCAAACGACTTACCCGACCACATCCGTCACCACCTCCCCATACACATCCGTTAGCCGGAAATTCCGGCCACCGTAATTGTAGGTGAGCCGCTTGTGATCCAGGCCTAGCAGGTGGAGCATCGTCGCGTGCCAGTCGTGAATGTGGACGGGGTTTTCCACGGCCTCGTAACCGAGTTCGTCCGTCGCGCCGTAGGCCAGGCCGCCTTTCACGCCGCCGCCAGCCATCCAGAGGGTGTAGCCCTTGTTGTTGTGATCGCGGCCGTTGAAACTCTGGCCATAAGGGGTGCGGCCAAACTCGCCGGCCCAGACGACGAGAGTGTCTTTCAGGAGACCGCGCTGCTTGAGGTCGGTCAAAAGCGCGCCGATGGCTTGGTCGGTTCCTTCGCAGGTCTTGGCGATCATGTCTTTGAGGGCACGGTGGTGGTCCCAGTTATCCGGCGCGGTCACTTCGATGAAGCGCACCCCGGCCTCCGCCATGCGGCGGGCCAGGAGACACTGGCGGGCGAAGCGGTCGTTCTTCTGACCGATACCGTAGAGATCCAGAATGTGTTGCGGCTCATCGCGCACGTCCAACACGTTGGGTACCTCGTCCTGCATGCGGAAGGCCAACTCGAAGGATTCAATCGCGCCTTCGATTTCCGGTTGGTAGGTTTCCTTCCGCAGCTTGTGCTGGTTCAGGTGTTTGATGAGGTCCAGCTGTTTGCGTTGCACGCCGCGGGAGAGGCGGTCGTTTTCGATGTTCTTCAGCGGAGGTCCGGGCTCGTCCTGTTTCCCCAGCAAAGCAGCGTAAAGATCCGGCAACTGCGCGCCGCCGATTTTGGTGCCCTGGCAGATGGCGGGAAGAAATGCACTGCCATAGTTCTGCGCGCCGCCGTTGTCGGACGGGGGATTGAGCGTGATGAAGCCGGGCAGGTTCTCGTTTTCCGTGCCCAGACCATAGAGCGACCACGCTCCAAAGGACGGCCGCACAAACTGAAAGCTGCCGGTGTGCAACTGCACGAAGGCCTGCGCGTGGTTCGGCAGATCCGTCTGCATGCTGTTGATGACACACAGGTCATCCGCGTGCTCGGCTATGTGGGGGTATAGATCCGTGATCCACAGGCCCGACTGGCCGTGCTGGGAAAAAGCCGTCTGCGGCCCCAGGAGCTGAATGCCGTTCTTGAAAGGCCCCACCTTAGCCGTTTTGCCATCCATGGCGGCCAGCTCCGGCTTGTAGTCAAAGAGGTCCAAGTGAGAGGGGCCGCCACGCATGCAGAGGAAGATGACGCGCTTAGCCCGCGCGGGGAAGTGAGGTGGCTTGGGCGCCAGGCCCTGGCCGGCCACGGCGGAGGAAGGCACAAGGGAGTTCGCGGCTGCTTCATGTGCCAGGGCGGCAAAGGCCAGGTAGCCGAAACCGGACGACAGGCTTTTCAGGGCGTGCCGGCGGGAGTAGAGCGGCGCCTGGACGGAGCGGCGGAGAAAGTGTTTCGACATTTGCCGTATTCCTTTCGATAGAATGGTTTTCTAAAAAGCTAAGCAAAAAGCTTAATCCAGGTTGCGGAATTCCGCCGTTGCCAGGAGGGCCTGACAGTAGCTGGCCATGGGGGAAAGGGAGACCGGGGCGGGTTCGGGTGTCTCGGCGCCCGGTTTCGCGGCGGTCTTGGTCACAGTGTCAGGGCTGGGAGCCTGTTCCTTTTCCCGCTCCTCTTGCTGTATCCGATCAGCGGCGGCAAGGAACTGGCTGGCCAGCTTCATCTCCTCCCTGTCAGGGGCGCGATTGAAGCAGAGCTGAAAGGCGTAGCGAATTTGCTGAGGCCGCGTTTCGCGCTCTTTTTCCAGCCGGGCCGCCAGGGCGGCGGCCTGTTCCTGGACAAAGGGGCTGTTCATCAGGTAGAGCGCCTGCACCGGGACGTTGGTCGTTTCGCGTTCACCCATGACCATGCTCGGTTCCGCGAAGTCGAAGAGGTCCAGCACGTCTGGCAGCTTGTCCCGCACCACCGGCAGGTAAACAGAGCGTTGCAGACTCCCGTCCAGGTCCGGTGGGATGCGCTTGTCGAAACCGAATAGGGAGACGGATTTGTTGCCTTGATAGGCAACAAGCGACGCCTCCGGCCGCGTCAGGTCCAACTGGCCGGACACCGCCAGCATGGCATCGCGAATGCACTCCGCGTCCAGTCTCCGCTTGTCCGCCCGCCACACCCAGGTGTTGTCGGGATCTTTCAGGAAATAGTCTTCGCGGAAGTCTGAGCTTTGACGATAGGCGCGAGAGAGAACAATCTCTTTCACCAGGCGCTTTACCGACCAGCCGTTCTCAACAAAGTTCAGCGCCAGGTGGTCGAGCAACTCCGGGTGAGTGGGCCGTTTTCCGGTGAACCCAAAATTGTCCACCGTGGGCACAATGCCTTTACCAAAGAGGTGGCTCCACACCCGGTTTGCCATGACGCGAGCGGTTAAAGGGTGATCGGGATGAGTCAGCCACTGGGCAAATTCCAACCGGCCGCTTTCCTTATCCGGAGGCTTAGGAATAGTGGTCAGCTTAATGACTTTTGGATAGTCGCGTGGAATTATCTCGCCGGGCTTGCTGATCTCTCCGTTTTCCAGGTAGCGGGCGTCGATCACCTGGTTGCGTTCCAGCACGCCCATGCAAAGCGGCAGGGCATTGCCCTGGTCGTCCACCGTGTCCAGCGTTCCTTCAATGCCGCCACGTTTCCAATAAATGCCAATGGCTTCCTGCAAGGTCAGGGTGCCGTCCTTCCGGCCCTCGGCCTCGCGCCGGTCCAGTTCCACCATCTGGTCCTTGAGTTGCTGTACCTTCTCTGGGCCCAAAGAAGGATTGGGAATGACCTGGCCTTCCAATTCGGGCAAGGTGATCAGCTCGCCTCCCACATTGTTCTCCGAGCCGATGGCGGTGCCAAAGAAGGTTTCCGTGGAGGCGAAGATTCCCGCCAGCGCGTAGTAGTCGCGCATGCTGTAGGGATCAAACTTGTGGTCGTGACAGCGGGCGCAGGCCACGGAAGTCGCCATGACGGCTCGAGTCACGGTGTCGATCTGTTCGTCGATCAGGTCCGCGAAAAACTGGAGCTTGTTCATCTCGTTCAGCCCCTTCGCCCCCAGGGCGAGAAAACCGGTGGCGATGAGGTGTTCGGCCCGCTCCGCGCCAGTATCAAAGGGAAGCAAGTCGCCCGCGATCTGCTCGGTCAGGAACTGGTCATAGGGCGTGTCGTCATTGACGGAATCGATTACATAGTTCCGGTAGCGCCACGCGTGGGGATAGGTCAGGTTCGACTCCTTCCCGTTCGACTCGGCATACCGCGCCACGTCCAGCCAATGACGGCCCCAGCGTTCGCCAAACTGTTCGGAAGCCAGTAGCGCATCCACCTCCGTGGCCAGGGCCTGGTCCAGCCCTTTCGACTCGAGCCTCTTTTCGAAAGCACGCAGCTGTTTAGGGCTGGGCGGCAGGCCAATAAGGTCGAAATACAGCCGGCGCAAGAGCACGGGCGGTGCGGCATCGGGGGACGGAGTCAGTCCGTGAGCGTCCAGTCCTGCTAGAACGAAGTGATCCAGCGGCCGCCGTGCCCAGTCGGGATCGCTCGTCTTCGGTGGCTGGTGTGGCTGAGGTTTTTGGTACGCCCAGAATTTGCGGCCT
This sequence comes from Verrucomicrobiia bacterium, assembly GCA_030427505.1. GTDB lineage: Bacteria > Verrucomicrobiota > Verrucomicrobiia > Verrucomicrobiales > DEV007 > JAUICH01. The sequence goes on along the minus strand of JAUICH010000005.1, from coordinate 102,095 downwards.
TCCTCCACCGTCACCGGAGCACGCTCAGTCATTTTTGCGCTGCCTTCGCGCGGGTCCGGTGCGCCCATTTCAATCCATGTCCGGAAGTCGGCAACGATGGCTGGGCCCAGCGGCGCCTTCTTCGGAGGCATTTCCAGATCAGGATCGGTATGAGCGATCGCCGCCAAGAGCAGGCTGCCCTCTGGGTCCTCTGGCACAATGGCGGGACCCGTGTCGCCACCCAGCCGAATGTTGTGACGCGAGTCCAGCAGGAGGTTCCCCTTGCTCTTGCCCGCTTCAGCAGAGTGGCATTCGTAGCACTGCTCGACGAGCACCGGACGAATCTTCGATTCGAAAAAAGCGATACCGGCGGGGCCGTCCTTTTCAGAGGCGGAAACCCCGTTCGTGACTCCAGCCGGTTCCGCGGCTGTTGAGAACGTGCCAGAAAGAGAAACGAAGCTTCCCAGCCCGAGCAACAAACCCAGGCATCTCGATAGTGGGAACAGGGGGGGCGTTTTCATGGAAATTCCCCAAACAAAGACGCAACTTGTCGCACGCCGGTTACAGCCAGCGCTTTGATAAGCGACTGAATTTTCCCGCCGTTGTGGAAACGGAGGGGAACACTTCCCTAAAATCGGGGTTTTTGGACCGGAAAGCAATGTAATTCCCTTCAAGCCTTGAAGCGTGGCAATCCCCAGGGTTGAACCACAGAGGACTCAGAGAGCACAGAGAGGATGGGTTGGGGACACTGAAGCCGTGGAGCCCGTAGCAGGACAGTTTTAGATCGGAAAGACCGATTCTAAAAACCACGGATTACACAGATAGCCTCGATGGTGGATTCAAGCGCCAGCCACCCAGATTGCATCTGTGATATCTGAGCTATCCGTGGTCTAAATGGAGACATCAGCGCTCAAATTGGCAACAACCTCACGGAAACGATATGACTCACCCCTCCCAGTTTCTCTGTGCCCTCTGAGTCCTCTGTGGTTTCCCATGGAAACCCGCGTTCTCGCTGCCCGGTAGTAAGTGCATCACGGGAAGATCCCGTGAAGTTCGTAGCTTTCCGCTACCCGTTCCAGGGCACAGACAAAAGCCGCCGTCCGCAGGTCCGGTAAGTCGCGCTCTGTCCAGAAGTGGTGAATGCGGCGATAGGCCCGGATCATGGTGTGCTCCAGCGCGGCGTTCACCAGTTCCTCCTCGCTGGGGCCTTCGATGAGGCGATCCCGTTGCAGGACAGGAATTTTCTGACCGGACAGGATCTCCATTTCGTCGAGCAATTCTCGTTTGATGAGTTCCTCGTGCCGGGAGATCATGCGGTCGAAACTGACGCCGGCCTTGTTCTTCAGCCACTCGAAGTAGGAGACCGTCACTCCGCCCGCGTTCAGGTAGAGGTCCGGAATCATGAGGATGTTCCGCTCTCGCAGGATAGCCTCACCATCGGAATCGACCGGACCATTGGCGGCTTCCGCGACGACTTTTGCCTGGATGCGTCCGGCGTTCTTTTTCGTGATCTGGTTTTCCAGCGCGGCGGGAATGAGGATGTCGCACTCGTGCTCTAGTAAGGCGGCGGAGTCGTCGATGTTTTCCGCGCCGGGAAAGTTCAGGACCGAGCCCGTTTCCTGACGGTGTTGGACCACCGCTTCCACGTCCAGACCGTGCTTGTTGAAAATACCGCCCTCTCGTTCCGCGATGCCGGTGATGATGGCGCCCCCGTCGTCCTGGAGGATCCGCGCCGCATGGTAGCCCACGTTGCCCAGGCCCTGAACGATGACACGTTTCCCCTGGGTGCCGGGTGTCAGGTCGAAGGCTTTAATGTCTTCGGCATGCTCCAGCGCGGCACGGATGCCGTAGTAAACGCCCCGGCCGGTGGCCGCCTTGCGCCCGGGAATGCCCTGCATGGAAACAGGCTTTCCGGTGACGCAGGCATACACGTCGCCCTCGTTCATTTTGAGGTTTTTGTAAGTGTCGACAATCCAGCCCATTTCCCGTTCCCCGGTGCCGTAGTCGGGCGCGGGCACATCGATGTCCGGACCGATGAAGTTTTTCCGGATCAGCTCCGCCGTGTAGCGCCGTGTGACCCGTTCCCGAAAACCATCCGAAGCCGCCCGTGGATCGATCTTCACTCCGCCCTTCGCTCCTCCAAAGGGCACGCCCACGATGGCGCACTTGTAGGTCATCAGCGCCGCCAGGGCGATGGTTTCATTCAGATCCACCTGCCGGCTGAAGCGGATGCCGCCCTTTGTCGGCAGCCGGTGATAGCTGTGCTCCGCGCGGAAGGCTTCCACCACGGTGATGCTACCGTCGTCCTGCCGCACCGGGAAACGCATGCGGAACACGGCATTACAGGATTTCACCTGTTTGACGAGGCCAGCCGGAATCTTGGTGAAACTGGCCGCGCGGTCAAAGTAGTGGGATACGCTTTCGAAGAAGTCGCCTCTGGACATAGGGGGGGTAGGGATGGGTTTCGACGGGGGAACACAAAAAAATGGCACGGGAAGGGCCGATCCGCATTCCCAGAAGAAGCGGATTTTGTCCAATTTTGACCATTTTCCGCCTATAGGTGTGGAATTCGTTCAACGTCTCTCCCCCGCAAGGGTCAGAAAAACCAGTCTTCCCGCATTGGAAATGGCCGGAAAATGGCTCCACGGAAAGACCCACCCCTTACCTATGTATCGTTTCTTTCATTTTCGACGGGCTCTCGCGATGGGCGGCCTGCCGTGCCTTTGCCTGGCGGCGGCGGCCGTGTTTGGTTTTGTCTCTACTGGAGAAGCCGTGGAGGAACCGGGCAAAGAACACCCCGGGTTCGCCATCTACCAGAAACTCTGCACCGAGTGCCATGGGGACAATGGCGAGGGCGTCGCGGGCGAATACGAAGAGCCGCTCTACGGCGACCGTAGCATCGCCTCTCTGGCTGGGCGGATCGATCGTACGATGCCAGACTACGACGAAAGCCTCTGCGTGGGGGAAGACGCAAAGCAGGTGGCGGACTATATTTACCGCGCCTTTTACTCCCCGGAAGCTCAGGCCCGGATCAGCCTGCCGCCGATCCAGTTTTCCCGCCTGACCGTGCCACAATACAAAAACAGCGTGGCGGACCTGGTGGGACTGTTCATGGGCGGCTACGGCCGTCCGGTGGGCGAAGCGCGCGGGCTGAAAGGCACCTACTACGGGAACTACCGCTTCCGCGTGGAGAAGAAAAGCCCGGACGACGACAAGAAGAGCGAGCGCGACCGCTTCCGCAAAGGGAACGACCAGACCTTCGAGCGGGTCGATCCCGTGATCGCCTTCGACTACGGTGACGGCGGACCGGACAATGAGAAGTTCAGCAAAGACGAGTTCGCGGTCCGCTGGGACGGTTCCGTGATGGTGGAGGAAACCGGCACCTACCAGTTCGTGATCCGCACCCGGAACGGAGCGCGGCTGTGGGTGAACAACGAGCAGACCGACGCGAACAAGCCCGGCCAGCTCATCGACGCCTGGGTGGCGGCCGGGAACGAACCGCGAGAGGAAGAAGGCAGCATCTTTCTTCTCGGCGGGCGCGCCTACCCGCTACGCCTGGAGTATTTCAAATACAAGGAACTCAATGCCTCCATCGAGCTGTTGTGGAAGCCGCCGCATGGCATCCTCCAGCCGGTTCCCGCGCGCAGCCTGTCTCCGGAGCGGGTGCGGGAGTCCATGGTAGTAAGCACGCCTTTCCCGCCGGACGACCGCAGTTACGGCTACGAGCGCGGTCTGGGCATTTCAAAAGAGTGGTTTGAAGCCGTGACTGGGGGCGCCATCGAAGCGGCCACCTACGTGACGGAGCACCTGAATCAACTGGCTGGCACCAAGGACGGCGCCGCCGACCGGGACAAGGAAGTCCATGACTTCGCGAAGCGCTTTATAGAGGCAGCCTTCCGCCGGCCCCTCAGCGAAGAGCAGCGGAAGCAACTGGTGGATCACCATTTCGAAGGGGCGGAGAGCCTGGAGATAGGCGCGAAACGCGCCGTGATGTTTGCCCTCACTTCGCCGCGTTTCCTCTATCCCGAAGCCGCGTCAGGCGAGGTGGCGGACAGCTACGACGTGGCAAACCGCCTGGCGATGGCGCTGTGGGACTCCGGTCCGGACAGCGCGCTCTGGGATGCCGCGCGAAAAAATCAGCTCACCACTCCGGACAAAGTCCGGGCCCAGGCCCAGCGCATGGTGAAAGACCCGCGCGCCCGGGCCAAGATGCAGGGCTTCTTCCACCACTGGCTGGAACTGGACCGCGCCCAGAACCTCAGCAAGGACAGCAAAGCCTTTCCCGCCTTTGATGAAATGGTCATGGCTGACCTGCGCGTGTCGCTGGACCTGTTCCTGGACGACGTGGTGTGGGGCGAAAAGTCTGACTACCGCGACCTGCTGCTGGCCGACTACCTGTTCCTTAACGACCGCCTGGCCGGTCTCTATGGCAAACCGGACAAAGTGCCCGCGGGCACCTTCCAGAAGGTGTCCTTCACCAACGAGAAGCGGAGCGGCGTGGTGACCCACCCCTTCCTGCTGTCTGCCTTTGCCTATCACAACAACACTTCTCCCATCCATCGCGGAGTCTTCCTGACGCGGAATATCGTGGGCATGACCCTGAAGCCGCCGCCGGAGGCCGTGGAGTTCAAAGACGCGGATTTCGATCCCTCCCTGACCATGCGTCAGAAGGTGACCGAACTGACCCGCGCCAAAGCCTGCATGGCCTGCCACTCGGTCATCAACCCGCTGGGCTTCAGCTTGGAAAACTTCGACGCCATTGGCCGCTGGCGGACCAAGGAAAAGAACGACAAACCCATCGACGCCAAGAGCACCTTCAAGACCGACGAAGGAACGACCGTGCAGTTTGCCAGCGCGCGGGACGTGGCGGACTTTGCCGTGAAGAGCCCGTCCGCCCACCGGGCCTTTGTGCGTCAGTTGTTCCATCACAGCGTAAAGCAGCCCGCGAACGCCTACGGCGTGGCCACGCTGGACCAACTGCGCAAGGGATTCGAGAGTTCGAACTACAATATCCGCGGCCTGCTGGTGGAGATCGCCATGGTTTCGGCCACCCATGGCCTGCCGGAACCGGTGAAACCGGCCCCGAAACCCCCGGAACCCAAGAAGCCTGAGCCGAAGAAACAGCCTGAGCCGAAGAAAGTGGAACCTCAAAAGCAGCCCGTACCCATGCCGGCCGCCAAGCAATCGGAGCCCAAGAAAGAGGAAGCCAAACCGCAATCGAAACCTCAACCAGAGCCCAAGAAGCCTGATACTCCGCCACAGCCCAAGCCCCAACCGCAAACTCAGCCTCAGAAACCGCAGGCGCCGAAACCTCAACCGGACAGCAATCAGACCAAGGCCACCGAACCGGCTCCGCCCGCAACCGTGGCCAAGCAGAATTGAACGTCCAGCCCTTGCCCCGTCACTAATCTAAATACACATTCCTTTATAGCCATAAATTCATGAAAACACTGAACCGCCGCCGCTTCCTTCGCGATCTGGGAGTTTCCGCCGCTGTGCTGCCCTTCCTTTCCGGATTACCCGGCTTGAACTCCGCCATGGCCGCCAGTGGCGCTGGCAGGAAACGGCTTGTCATCATGTTTTCTCCGAACGGCACCATCCCGGACAATTTCTGGCCGGAACAGGCAGAGGGAAAACTGAACCTGCCGCGCATCCTCAAGCCGCTGGAGCCTTTCCAGGACCGGCTGATGCTGCTGAAAGGCGTTTCCAACCGGGTCGGCGGGGATGGCGACCGCCACATGCGCGGCATGAGCTGTCTGCTCACCGGCACGGAGCTGTTCCCCGGGAACATCCAGGGCGGTTCCGACACGCCCGCGGGCTGGGCCAGCGGCATCTCCATCGACCAGGAGTTGAAGAATTTCTTCCAGAGCCGCCCGGAAACGCAGACGCGCTTCGGTTCCCTGGAGTTTGGCGTGGCCGTTCCCGACCGGGCTGACCCGTGGACCCGCATGTGCTACGCCGGGCCGAACAAACCCGTGGCGCCGGTGGACGACCCGCACCAGATGCTCGGCAAGCTCTATGGCAAGATGAAGGACAAGGACAGCCTCGTTTCCATCCTGGATGGGGTGAAGGACGACCTGGCCCGTGTCTCCACGAAGCTTAGCGCCGAAGACCGCGCCATGCTGGACGAACACCTGACGCTGGTGCGCGAGATGGAGACCGAGCTCCAGCGAGACGACAGCGACGCGCAACTGAATCACCCCGTTCCCGAACTCGATCCGGAGATCGAACTGGTCGATCACAACACGCCGCAGCTCAGCCGCATGCAGATTGACCTGTTGGTGAATTCTTTTGCCAATGACATGGCCCGTGTGGCCACTCTCCAATACATGCGCTCCGTCGGCCAGGCCCGCATGCACTGGCTGGGCATCGAGGAAGGCCACCACGGCCTTTCCCACGAGCCGGACAAGAACGAAGACGCCTTCGAAAAACTCACCAAGATCAACGAGTGGTTCTGCGGCGAACTGGCCTACCTGACCAAGCGTCTCTCCGAAACGCCGGAACCCGGCGCGGATGGCAGCATGCTGGACCACACCGTGATCGTCTGGCTCAACGAATTGGGCAAAGGAAACGTCCACACCCTGGACAACCTGCCCTTCGTGGTCATTGGCGGCAAAAACTCGGGCCTTAAGACTGGAAGGATGCAGGAGTTCGACAAGACGCCGCACAACCGCCTGTGGCTCTCCGTCGCCCACGCCATGGGCCACAACCTCAAGACCTTCGGCAACGAAGAATTCTGCGCCGAAGGCGCGCTGCCGCTGGCCTGACGCGGAGCGTCCGGGTAGAAAGATAGATCTCACAAAAGGCAGGTCCTCTTTCTCTGAAAGGGGGACCTGCCTTTTTGTTGGAAACCCGGACACAAAAACGCCGCCGTTCCCCATGAGGAAGCGGCGGCGTCTGGTTTGAACTTTCTACAGAGTAAGGACGAGCCTTACTGAACCTTCATCACACCGTTCATGGTCGCAAAGTGACCCGGGAAGGTGCAGAGGTAGGGGTAGTCGCCAGCTTCGGCGGGTGCCGTGAATTCGATGGTTTCTTCCGCGCCCAGTTGCACCAGAGAGGTGTGGAAAAGGATGTCATCTGACTCAGGCACGTAGCTCTTTTCCACGGCCTTGGGATCGGCAGCCATACCCAGAGAGGCCATGCCCACGGCCTGCATCTTGCCGGGCTTCACAATCAGCAGATTGTGGGGTTGGGGCACCATCAGGTTGGCCGGCACGACCAGCGTCAGCTTCACCTTCTGGCCCGGCTTCACCGCGATCTCTTTGATATCGTAGAGCAGGGGATCCTTGACGGTAATCTTGATCTCAGCAGCCTCTTCTTCCGCCTGCAGCGGAGCGACGAAGTGACCGAACGCAAAAGCGGTAAGAGCGAGGAGGGCAAGTGTCTTTTTCATGATGTGGAAAAGCTTCGAGGTTTGAGGTTCTTCGGGAAGGTAGGCCCTTCGTCCAGTGTGAGGAGAGACAAAAGGCGGGAAAACTCTGCTACCTTCGATTGAGCCTTTGTCAAGAAAAGGGGCAGGAATTAGAGCCGTCTTTTCAGGAAAACGACCTGTCTCCAAGGGTTATTGTTCGTATAATTTTCGGAAATCTTAGGAAAAATCTTTATTATTATAGTAATTCGTGTTAATTAACAAAATTGGAAAGTTTCGTTTTACCGTCATGCAACGCATCCTCATTGTCGACTCCGACCCCGAATCCGCCGAGAACCTGACTCGTGGGCTCGAATCTCACGGATTCCGGGCCGCGCGCGTGGATAATTTTCAGGAAGCTTTTGAAATCGCCGTTCATCACGGACCAGACCTGATTGTCTTGGGCACGTCGGTCAACTACCCGGAGGGGAGCCCGATGGTGGAGAGTCTCAAAAATCATCCCTCGGTTTCGGCGGTGCCCGTGGTGGGCTACCACGCGGGCGGCGAAGTGAATTTCCCGTCCGGCTACGTTCAGGTTCTTTCCAAACCGGTGGACGTGAATGAAGCCGCCACCACCGTGAAGACCATTCTGGCTTCCGTGGGCCAGGGCTCGCAATCGCACAATCTACAGTCGGTCCCGGCGGGCTCCGCCCACGGCGGTGCGGTTTCTGGCGGCGCCGAATGGCATCGTGTTTTGGCTGATCTTCAGCAGATGATGGGGCAGATCCGGGTCTTGGTGGACAATTTGCGCGGCAAAGAGGCCGAGTTCGGCGAAGACGGGGAAGAGTCCTTTGGCTTTGTCGATCACTCCAGCAGCATGATCATGGAGAAGCTGGCCCGGATCAAAGCGTCGGCGGAGGGCAAGTCAGAGTCACCACTTCATGACAAGGAGCTTCGGCATGACTTCCGGAACATGATCGGCTCCGTGACCGGGTTCTCCGAACTCATTCTCATGGAGAACACCGTTTCCGGACCTTCGCGGGGACACTTCATCCGCATCCGGGAGATCTGCACCCGTTTCGTAAACGTGTTGGACGATCAGAAGGCCGAAGCGGCCGCCGCATAAGGCCCTCCCGGCTGGGTTTCCCTTCCTTTCAAAATCCGGGAAGCGCCAAAGCTCCGCACGACGGCGCTCTCAGGTTTCTTCTGAAGTCCTTTTTGCCGCTTTGGTAGGGCTTCTGGTACGGCAAAAGGCCTCTGCCGCCACTCAGACAGCAGAGGCCTCGGCCTGGAATTCCATTACAATCAATCAACCAAACAATACCGGACCCTAAAGTGTCTTAGCGGGACGGAATGGTGAGGGTCTGGCCGATCCGGATGAGGTCAGACGTCAAACCGTTCGCTGCCTTGATGGCGTCCACCGTGGTGCCATAGCGGCGGGAAAGACTGTAAAGCGTGTCGCCCTTGACCACCGTGTGGGTGGAACCAGAGGCGGTGCCCCCAGTGTAAGAAGGCGGGGCTGGAGGAGCGGAAGGAGCCGCCGGCGGGGGCGCCTGATAGCCGCTGGAGGAGCCCCCTTGGTAGCCACCGCCGCCGCTGTAGGGATCGGAAGGCACCGGAGAAACATCCACGTAGTCCGTGGACTGGCCGCCCTGAGGGCCGTAGTAGGGGCTGTCTTCGTAAGGGTTCTGGGAGTAGCCCTGGCTCTTACAGGAAACCGCGGCGGCGGAAAGGAGCGCAAGGGGGACCACTTGCAGCGACAAAATCTTGAGGGTGCGTCGGAAGACCGGAGACTTGGAGTTCATGAGAACGCTGAGACGATAGTTTTTATTCAGTACTCTTGAAGATTAGGATATCAAAAATAAGAAAGCAACCCCCTATTGGGTCGCGGCAGGGATTCCCATTCTCTGCCGTTTTCGTCCCGCCGTCTATCCTCTTTTCGTGAGCTTTTCGTTTGCCGGGGCGGTTGCAATTTCTCCGGGCATGCCGTTCGTTGTAGTTCCCTGTCATGTTTAAAGACGTTATTGGTGGGCCGTTGCGCCAATGGATCGCCAGAGGGCTGACGCTGGTTTTTTCTCTATCCGCCGTGGGCGGATGGATGGCCGGAGCGGCCGAGGCGGAAAAAGTGGACGGAGATTTTCGTGGAGGCAGGTTGGATATTCGCCTGGTATCTGAGGTGAATGCCATTCAGCCAGGCCAGACCTTCACCGTGGGAGTTTACCTGAAACACGAAAAAGGCTGGCACACCTACTGGAAGCATCCCGGCATCGTGGGGGTGCCGACCAGCTTAAACTGGAATCTTCCCGAAGGATTCGTCGCGGGAGACATTCAGTGGCCCGCCCCGGAACTGACGGACATGGCCACCCTGCCCGTATGGGGTTACGAGCGGGAGACGTGCCTTCTGGTGGACATTACCCCACCGGAAAAGCTCGATCTCGAAGCGGATGGGAAAGTGCACCTCAGAGCCCGCGCCTCCTGGATGACTTGCGCCAATACCTGTCACCCTGGTTGGCAGGACTTCGACTTGGCGTTGGATGTCGCGCCAGCGGGAGCCTCTGCCTGGGACGAACCTTGGCACGCGCTTTTCGAAAAGAGCCGGAGCGAGTTTCCCGAAGAGGTTCCTGCCTGGGATCTGTCTGCCCGTTTCGACAAGGCGAAGGAAGAGATCGTTCTCGTGGCGAAACTTCCTGATACAGACGGCCGCTCCGCCGGGGAATTTCGAGAGGTGGTCTTCTTTTCCGAAGATGGAGTAACTGAGTCAGACGATCCTCAGGTGTTTGAAGCCAACAGCGGCGGAGCCTTCACGCTGACCCTGAAAAAGTCTCGCTACGTGGAGGAAATGCCCGATGTGCTGAAAGGAGTGCTGAAAAGCGAAAACGGTTGGACGAAAGACGGTGATGAAGGAAAAGTCACCGCTATGAGAGTTTCCATCCCTCTCGCCGGCACGAATGGCTAAGACAAAGGAGCTTCAAACCCAGGCCGCTTCGCGGGTGGAAGTACGCGATTCAGGCATTCACGGCAAAGGACTCTTTGCCGTTGAAGACATAGGATACAGCGAGCGGGTCATCGAATACGTCGGTGAAAAGATCACGAAAGCCGAGTCCGAACGCCGTGCCTGGGCGCACATCGAGGTGGCCAAGAAGACCGGCGATGCCCAGGTCTACATCTTTGTCCTGAACAAGAAGTATGACATCGATGGCAATATTCCCGAAAACGACGCGCGGCTGATCAATCACTCCTGCGATCCAAATTGCGAAGCCCTGATCATTCGCGGCCGGATTTGGATTACCGCCCTGCGGGATATCCAAAAGGGTGAGGAACTCTATTTTAACTACAACTTCGACCTCGAGAATTACGAAGATCACCCCTGTTATTGTGGCAGCCCCCACTGTGTGGGCTACATCGCCGGGGAAGAATACTGGCCGAAGCTGAAAAAACTGATCCGGAAAAAGGAGAAGGAAGCCGCCGAGGCGAAGAAGAAAAAGAAAAAGAAAAAGAAAAAGGCCAAGGCCAAGGCCAAGCCGGACGCAAAGGACAGCGAAAAGGGCGGCAAAAAGAAGAAATCCAAGAAGCCCAAGGGCAAGAAGTAGACGCTCCTGTTCCTGTCAAACGGACGTGTGACGGTCCGGCAGCTCTAGGGAATTCTCAGTGTTTGGCCAATCCGGATTAGATCCGAACTCAATCCGTTGACGGACTTGAGGCTGCTGACACTCACGCCGTACTTGCGGCTGATGCCGTAGAGGGTGTCGCCACTTTGGACCTTGTGGTACCGGGCCGCCGGTTTTGGCTTGGCGGCTGAAGATGATGAGGACGAGGAAGTGCTGCTGCTCGTCCGGGAGGAGGACGACGACGACGAAGAGGACGTGGAAGTGGAGCGCCGGGTAGTGCTGCCGCCACTGCTACTGGCATAGGAGCCCGAAGATGAAGAGGTCGAGCTTCGCCCGCGCGGAGGCACTACCCAGTCTTTCCGGTAGTTGCCTTTGTCGTCAAAAGGGTATTCGTGGTGTGGCAGGCTATTGGACGGCGTGGCGATCTTTTCCGCCGTGACGGAAGCGGAGGGATATCCCGGGTTGACGCACCCAGACAGGAGGACGGCGCACAGGCTTGCCGCCGCGCATTGAAGCGAAAACGAAGTTCCAGGACGTTTGCGGAAAGACGTGGCGGGCGGCATGGAGGGGAATCTAGGGGTTCAGGGAGTTCTGAAACTGATTGCTCCGCATCTTGGCGATGACACCTTGAGCCTTCTGTCCGGGCCCCGAAGTTGGGTCGATGGCGATGATTTCCTGCAGGGTGCGCAGCATCTCCACTACATTACCTTGTTTTTCCTGAATGCCCAATTTGTTGAGCAGAGCATTTTGTTTTTCCAGGCCCTGGAGTTTGTTTTCAACGATGTAGGTGTCGGTCAGCTCGATCATTTCCGACCAGCGGACCTCATCGTTCAGTTTGGACATCTTGTTAGAGTAGTCCACGTCTGCAATCAGGCGTTTGAACTCCGCCGCTTTGCCGGTTTGGTTCTCCGGGTCCGCTTTGATGGCCTGCTCCATTTCGTCCCGGTAGAAACGGGCCGCCAAGTTGCCTGGTAAGACGGGAATGGCCTCCGCCAGTAGCTTGGCCTTTTCCACTCCTTCCGCCTTATCGGCTGCCTCCAGCTTCTGGTCCCGGCGCTGCCGGGTCAGTTGGAGCGTCGCGACGAGCGCGCCGTGGGCTTTCGGACTGCTTTTCTGGTAGCCCAGCACGGCGTAGGGCCGGGCATCGTCGTCCGCCAGAATGACAGTGGGAAACCCCCGGATACGGTATTTGGCGAACAGAAGCTGGTTCTGGAGGCGTATGTTGTTGGGCTGCGGCGTTTTTTGGGGAAAGTCCAGTTTCAGCATGATGAACTGGTCGCCAAGTTCGGCGCGAAAAGCAGGCTGATTGAGAATGTCTTTCTCGTAGATCTGGCAAAGTTCGATCCAATCCGAGCCGGTGAACAGCATGAAGAGGTCTTTGTTCTCTTTGTAGGCTTTGCTCTTGGCGATCACAAAATTGTCTTCCCACAGACCGGAGTCGTCCCGTGGCTTTTCAGCGGCGCCAGCACCAGCACCGGCGGCTTCCACGCTCAGGGTTCCGGGTTCTTCAGCTTCCTGGCTGTAAATCGCTAACGGAAACAAACAGGCGCCAGCCAGCAAAGCAGCCGGGATGAGACGGGTGACGGGTGCCAGGAAAAGTCGAAGGAGCATCTTCACAAAAAGGGGTAAACGGGGGTAGGACAGGAGTCTTGTGACGCTGGTGTTTCTTCTAAAGAGCCGCCGAGCGCATTCTCATTAAACGCCCCGCCGCTTCGCAAGTCAACGGCGGGCACGGCCAAGGCCATGCCGTGTTCGCCCGGCGGCAGCAGCGATTCGACACGAAAATGGGATACGCCCCCAGGGGTCCATTTGGTGTCCGGGGCGAGACACAAAAAAACCGGAGCCAACTTTGACTCCGGTTTTTTTGAAATTGGTAACTTGCAAAGAGCTTCCAGAATTAACGCTTGGAGAACTGGAAGCGTTTGCGGGCGCCGGGCTGGCCGGGTTTCTTCCGCTCTTTTTCGCGGCTGTCGCGGCTGAGGAAGCCGCCTTCCTTAAGCTCGCCGCGCAGCTCGGGCTCCACTTTGATGAGGGCGCGCGCGATGCCCAGGCGAATGGCGTCTACCTGACCGTTCACTCCGCCGCCGCGAGCGTTCACGAAAACGTCGAATTGGTTGGTCTTGTTGACGGTGTGAAAGGGCTCCAGCACGCGGTTCTGAAGAGACACCGTGGGGAAGTAATCTTCGAATGCCCGGTTATTGACGGTCATCTTGCCGCTGCCTTCCGAGATGGAGACGCGAGCCACGGCGCGCTTGCGGCGCCCGGTTGCACTGGTCGTGTTCGTTTCGCTCATGAACTAAGGAGAGAGTGGATACCGATAGAAAGAGGGGGAAGGGGGAATTTTCCGCTCGCCTTAGGAAAGGGCAAACGGCTGGGGTTCCTGCGCCTGGTGCGGATGCTCCGCTCCATTGTAAATTTTGAGCTTCTTGAAGATCTGACGGCCCAGCCGGTTGTGGGGGATCATGCCGTGCACGGCGCGTTCCACGATGCGTTCGGGATGGTTGCGGCGGACTTCACGGGGCGTTTCGACTTTCTTTCCGCCCACGTAGCCGCTGAAACGGGTGTAAATCTTGGCGTCTTCCTTCTTGCCGGTCAGGCGCACCTGGTCAGCATTGATCACCACCACAAAATCTCCACAATCCACATGAGGCGTGAAAATCGGCTTGTGCTTGCCACGCAGCAATACGGCAGCCGCAACGGCCACTTCACCCAGGACCTTGTCCTTGGCGTCAATGACCCACCACTGGCGTTCAATTTCTTCGGCTTTTGCGGAAAAAGTCTTCATCATCGGAAAAAAGTGTCGCTGACCACGGAGAAAAACAATCCAACCGGCCCCCAGCGAACGGGAGTGCGGAAGCTACGTTCGACGTAAAGGCGTGTCAAGAGGAGTTTACCCGCTAACTTTGGCCATTTGAAGTTTTCACGCAAGGCCCTATGCTAATCCATGAAAACCAAGGTTTGCGTGCGCTGGCAGGAAGGCTTGCACCTTCGTCCCGCGGCCCGTTTGGTTGAAACGGCCCGGAAATTTCGCTCCCGGATTTTCCTTCGAATCGGGTCCGTGGCGGCGGATGCCACCAGCATCATGAGCATTCTCGTGCTGTGCGCCGGGATGAACTCCATCCTGGAGGTGGAAGCCGTGGGCGAAGACGAGCAGGAAGCCCTGGCCGCCATTGAAAGCGTCTTCGATGGCGATGCCGTCGAACCGAGCGTCGCGGAGAAAGCCTGAGCTTTCTCCGCCGCCGTCAAATTTGTTCCGCTCCGTCAGAGAGCGATGGACTTTGCCTGATGGATGCCATCCAGGGCCACAAGTTCTTCCAGCAGTTTGTCCTCGGGCGCTGAGTCCAGGTTCAGAATGCTGATGGCGTGTCCGCCCACCTTGTTCCGGCTCAGGGACATGCTCGCGATGTTGATCCCCGCGTCTCCGAGAACCTTGCCGAGACTTCCAATGATGCCGGGCGTGTCCGTGTTTTCCAGCACCAAGAGTTGGCCTTCCGGGGAAGCTTCCACAAACCGGTCCAGCACTTTCACGATACGCGGCTGATTGCCGAAGAACGTGCCCGCCACGGCCACGGTTTCACCGTCGTTGCCGGTTTCCACTTCGATCAGGTCCGTAAACTCTGAAGGCTCCGCCAGGCGGCTTTCCGTGACGCGTACCCCGCGGTTTTCCGCAAAGTTGGGCGCGTTGATGACGTTTACCACATCACCCCCCGATGCGAACTGGAGGAATCCCTTCAGGCCCGAGCGGGTGATCAGCGTGGTATCCAGGTCACTGACCTTGCCATTGTAATTGATGCGGAAGAACTCCGGCTGCTTGGGCGCCAGTTGGGCCAGCAGTTTGCCCAGCACCTCGGCGAGGTGCAGGTAGGGCCCGATCTCGGACATCGTCTTCTCGTCGATGTTCGGCATGTTCACCGAGTTCACCACGATGCCGTTCAGCACGCAGTCCCGGATGGTGTGGGCGATTTCGATACCCACGTTTTCCTGGGCCTCGGTGGTCGAAGCGCCCAGGTGAGGCGTCAGCACCACATTTTCCAAACCGTAGAACCCAAAGTCCGGCGGCGGGGGCTCCACCTCATAAACGTCCAGGGAGGCACCCGCTACTTTTCCTTCCTTCAGCGCTTCCAGTAGGGCTTCTTCATCCACCAGGCCGCCGCGGGCGCAGTTAATGATGCGCACCCCGGGCTTCATCTTCCCGATGCGCTCCCGGTTGATCATGTGGTGCGTCTCCTTAGTCTTCGGCATGTGAAGGGTAATGAAATCCGCCTGGGCGACGCACTCATCCAGGTCTTCGAAAAGCTCGACGCGCATCAGTTTGGCTTTGGCGGCGGCGAGGTAGGGGTCGTACGCGACGACGCGCATGCCGAACGCCATGGCGCGCTTGGCGATTTCCGTGCCGATGCGGCCCATGCCGAGGATGGCCAGGGTCTTCTTGTAGAGTTCCACCCCTTCAAACTTCTTCCTTTCCCACTTTCCAGCGATGACGCTGGCGTGGGCCTGCGGGATCTGGCGGGCCAGGGAAGTCAGCAAACTGAAGGCGTGTTCCGCGGTGGAAATGGTGTTTCCCGCGGGGGTGTTCATCACGATGATTCCCCGCTTGGACGCGGCTGGAATGTCGATGTTGTCCACGCCCACGCCAGCACGGCCAATGGCCTTGAGCTTGGTGGCGGCTTCGATGACGGGGGCCGTGATCTTGGTGGCGGAGCGGACAATGATGCCGGAGTATTCGGCGGCGATGGCGACGAGTTCGTCCTCTTTCAGGCCGAATTTCACGTCTACCTCGAGAGCGGGGTCGTTACGCAATTCTTCGATGCCAATCTCTGAAATGGCATCGGCTACGAGAATCTTGGGTTTCTCCATGGGGCGCCTAATTAGATGCCGGGGTCATCGCTTGGCAACCGATAATTGGGGCGCCGAAACTCCCTCAGTCACAGTCCGCGGGGCGGATGCTTCTTGACGTTGCGGGAGTGGTGGCGAAACGTCTTTTATTCAGCCACCATGAGTAAGAAGACAGGTACCCAGTCCGCGAAGAAAGCCCCCTCGAAGTCCCCCCAGACGGCCTCCCCGGCCCACCGGAAGTATTCTTCGGAAGTATTGGACGGGCCGGATCGAGCGCCAAGCCGCGCCATGCTGCACGCGGTCGGATTTTCGCGGGAAGATTTCAAAAAGTCCCAGATCGGCATCGCCTCCACATGGGGCATGGTCACGCCGTGCAACATGCACATAGACCGTCTGGCGAAGCAGAGCGAGAAAGGCGTCGACGCCGCGGGCGGCAAGCCCGTCATCTTCAACACCATCACGGTTTCCGACGGCATTTCCATGGGCACGGAGGGGATGAAATATTCCCTGGTGTCCCGCGAAGTGATCGCGGACTCCATCGAGACCGTGGTGGGTTGCGAAGGCATGGACGGCTTTGTGGCTCTGGGTGGTTGCGACAAGAACATGCCGGGCTGCCTGATCGCCATGGCCCGAATGAACCGGCCCTCGATCTTTGTCTATGGCGGCACCATTCAACCGGGCTGCCACAAGGGGCAGGACACGGACGTGGTGTCCGTGTTCGAAGCCGTGGGGAAACACGCCAGTGGAGAGATTGACGGCGAGGAACTGGAACAAATCACGGAGACCGCCATTCCGGGAGAGGGCTCCTGCGGCGGAATGTACACCGCGAACACCATGGCCTCCGCCATCGAAGCCATGGGGATGAGCCTGCCGAACAGCTCGGCCCAGGCGGCGATTTCCGACGAGAAGATGATGGACTGTTTCGACGCCGGCGTGGCGGTGATGAACATGATCGAAAAGAACATCCTGCCCCGGGACATCATGACCCGCGAAGCCTTTGAAAACGCCATTACCGTGGTGATGGCTCTGGGCGGTTCCACCAACGCCGTGCTGCACCTGCTGGCCATCGCCCACGCCGCGGATGTGAAGCTGAAAATCGACGACTTCACCCGGATCGGGAAAAAGGTGCCCGTGCTGGCGGATCTGAAGCCCAGCGGCAAACACATGATGCAGCGTCTGGTGGAGATCGGCGGCACCCTGCCACTCATGAAGATGCTCCTGAACAAAGGGCTGCTGCATGGCGACTGCCTGACCGTCACGGGTAAGACCCTGGCGCAGAACCTTTCCAAGGTGAAACCAACTTACCCGGCGGGCCAGACGGTCATCCGTTCCTTTGACGATCCGATCAAGAAAGACGGTCACCTGGTTATCCTGTACGGGAACCTGGCGCCCGGCGGCGCGGTGGCAAAGATCTCCGGTAAGGAAGGGGAGATCTTCAAAGGGAAGGCCAAGGTACACGACTCCGAGGAAAAGGCCATGGAGGCCATCTTGGGCGGCAAGATTAAAAAGGGAGACGTCATCGTCATCCGCATGGAAGGGCCCAAGGGCGGTCCGGGCATGCGCGAAATGCTGGGACCCACGAGTGCCGTCATGGGCCGGGGCCTGGGCAAAGACGTTGCCCTCATCACGGACGGGCGTTTTTCGGGTGGCAGTCACGGCTTCGTGATCGGCCACATCACGCCCGAGGCCTGTGTGGGCGGACCGATTGCGGTGATCAAGAATGGAGACGAAATTTCCATCGATACCCGTAAGCGGACCATCACGCTGGAAATATCACAGACCGAACTGGACGAGCGGCTGAGGAAGTGGAAGCAGCCCAAGCCACGCTACAAGCGAGGAGTCCTGGCAAAGTATGCCGCCCTGGTCAGCCCGGCATCGGAAGGCGCCGTGACCGACAAGGAACTTTGATTCCGCCACCCTTTCACCGTCTCTGGAACCACCATCCTAACCATGAAAACCTGGCACTACGCGACACCAGACAACCAGCAGCGGCAGACGACCGAGGACGCCCTTCCCGGGCTGGTGCAAAACGGAACGATCAATCCGAACACGCGGGTATGGACCGCGGGCATGGAAAACTGGACGCCCGCGGCGCAGGCGCTGCCGAATCTTTTCGCGCAGGCGTCGCCGCCACCCCAGCAGTCCAGCACGCCGCCGCCAATGAGTGGTGGAGGCGGTGGCGGAGGTTTCGGGCCGAGCCTGAAATCTCATGACGTGGACTACGAGGTCTTCGGGGACGACATGCAGATCGTGGAAGTGGAACTGGACCCGGGCGAAACCGTGATCGCCGAGGCCGGAGCCATGAACTACCTGGAGCAGGACATTGTCTTCGAAGCGCGAATGGGGGACGGCTCCACGCCGAACGAAGGGCTTATGGGCAAGTTGCTCTCCGTCGGAAAACGGGCCCTGACCGGGGAGTCGCTTTTCATGACGCACTTCACGCACCGGGGCGGCGGCGGCAAACGGCGCGTCGCTTTCGCGGCTCCCTATCCCGGAAAGATCGTGGTGATGAATTTGAAAGAGATTGGCGGTTCCGTTCTCTGTCAGAAAGACGCCTTCCTCTGCGCGGCTTATGGCACGCGGGTCTCGATCGCCTTCAATCGACGCCTGGGAGCAGGCTTCTTCGGCGGAGAGGGCTTTATCCTCCAGAAGCTGGAAGGCGACGGGCTGGCCTTTATCCACGCTGGGGGGACGATCATTGAGAAAGAACTGAAAGGCGAAACGCTGCGGGTGGATACCGGCTGCCTGGTGGCCTTTGCCCCGGGCATCGAGTACAACATCGAGCGGGCGGGGAATCTCAAGTCCATGTTCTTCGGTGGGGAGGGGCTCTTCCTGGCTACCCTGCGCGGCACCGGCAAGGTGTGGCTGCAAAGCCTTCCGTTCTCCCGGATGGCGGACCGCATCATCGCGCACGCGCCTTCCTCCGGCGGACGGTCGCAGGGCGAAGGCTCCGTGCTGGGCGGCATTGGCCGTCTCCTGGATGGGGATTGATTCCCGCCCCGCGATCTTCAGGCAAGAAACTTAACCAAAGAAAAAGCCGGAGGATGCTTGGCGCATCTCCGGCTTTTTCGTTTTTGAAATTGGCTGGGTAAAAAGCTTATTCCGTGAAGGGAACAAACATCGTGGCGACGTTGGAGTCGTAGCGAAGATGCACCAGACGCCATTCGCCGTTACCCGGATCGTAGAACATGAACTCGTTCACGAAGGGTTGCTTCTGGAAGTGGGCGACGCAGCGGACATTCACGGTGCGTTTGCTGATTTCATCCTTCTTCAGGATCTCAAAATCGATGAACGCTCCCATGGGGATGACGAGCCGCTCGAAACCGGCTTTGATCTGGGAAAGGTCCTCTTCCTTCACGAAGGGGTTGGCCTTGAGCATCTCTTCCAGGCCCGATCCGACCGCGTTCGCTTTGCAGGCGGCGTAGAAGGCCGTGACCTGCTGTTCGGGGGAAAGTTTCGGCCCGGGAGCGGTGGGCGCCGCGGGGGCGGCGGCGGGTGCTTCCTGCTGAGCCTGCGCGGTGGCGGTGGCCATCAGGACGGCGACGATCGCTGCCGGGAGAATAAAACGATAATTCATGGAGTTACGTGTGGGTTTTTGCGAGTTCTTCTGGTTGTTTCCCGCGGATTTGATTAGCCGATCACCCTAAACAGGGAAAACGGACGAAGTCAACTTTCGTGATGCCGCCATTTTCCGAGCGGTGTTGCCACTGGAGGGGGCCGGTACAGGGAAATTGTCCCGAAGGGGCGAATTGTGCCGGAAAAGGGTCTCATTGGAGGACTTTTATCATGCGGGGGCTTTTGGCGGAGCTTTTCGGCTGTCTCGAAGAGTGGGGTATCCCTTTAGGACTGAGTGACCTTCGGGTTCCCAGTAAATCGCTCTTGCCAAGTGCCGGGGCGCGGTTAGGGATGGAAGAGTGAGCGCCACCCAGACAGCCGCGAATCCGGAACGTCCCTGGGAACTGATCCAGCAATTGATTGCCGAAGATCAGCGGGATCAGTTGGAGCTTTACCTTCAGGAGCTCACCCACGACGGCCGGGCGCTAGCCCTTTCCCGCCTGAATGACGAGGAGCGGACGCGCGTGCTGCGGATGCTGAAGCCCGCCGAAGCGGCGTGGATCCTGGAAGACCTGGAAGTAGAGCAGGCGGCCGGGATGATTGAGGAGATGGAACCGGCCGAGGCGGCCGCCATCGTGGAAGAACTGGCTGTCGACGAGCAGGCGGACATCCTGGAAGAGATGGCCACGCGGGACGCGGAAGCCATCCTGGAAGCGATGCCGCTGGAAGACGCGGCGGAGTGCCGGCGCCTGCTGGAGTATGATTCAGACTCCGCCGGCGGCCTGATGATTCCAGATTTTCTCTCCTTTTTCCAAGGACTCACCATCAAGGAAGCCGTGGAGAAAATGCGTGAGAACGTGCACGAGTATTCCGACTACGAAGTGCAGTATGCCTACGTGACCGGGCCTCGCGGCCGTTTGAGGGGGGTGCTTCGCTTGCGGGACTTGCTCCTTTCGGCGCCGCAACGGCAACTCTCCGAGATCATGATTCCAAACCCGCTTTCCGTGCGGGATACCACGAGCTTGGATGAGCTGGTAACGTTTTTCGCCGACCACCATTTCCTGGGCGTGCCGGTCGTGGACGCCGACGGGCGTTTGCTGGGGGTGTTGCTGGAGTCCTCCGTGGCTGAGGCCACCGAGAAGCGGGTCAAAAATACTTTCCTCCGGGTAAGCGGGATTGTGGGCGGGGAAGAACTGCGTAGCCTGCCGCTCTACTTGCGCTGCATCCGCCGCCTGTCCTGGCTGGCGCCGAACATTGTGCTGAATCTCATCGCGGCGAGCGTTATTTCCATGTATCAGGACACGCTCCAGGCGGCCATCGTGCTGGCGGTGTTCCTGCCGATTATTTCGGACATGAGCGGGTGTTCCGGCAACCAGGCCGTGGCGGTGAGCATCCGGGAACTGGCCCTCGGCCTTATCCGGCCCAAGGAAGTGTGGCGGGTGTTTGCAAAGGAGGGGAGTCTGGGCCTGATCAACGGGCTGGCGCTGGGGGTGCTCCTCGGCGCGATTGCCGCCTTCTGGCAGAACAATGTTTATCTGGGCATGGTCGTGGGAACAGCCCTGGCATTGAATACCATGCTGTCCGTGCTCCTGGGCGGACTGGTGCCGCTGGTGTTGAAAGGCTTCAAGATCGACCCGGCCCTGGCCTCCGGTCCGCTGTTGACCACCGTGACGGACATGTGCGGCTTCTTCCTTGTGCTTAGCTTTGCCAGCATGACGCTGGACAAGCTGTAACCCCAACCGCCCCGAATCTTACTCTCCGCCGTGGCTGAGAATGGAAAGGCTCCAAACCCTCCACGGGTGCGACTCCGTGTGGCTGGGGCGTGGGGGTTGGTGGCCGTGGCTTCAGTGTTGGGATTCTTTTGTGGATGCGAGCGGCCTCAACCTCTCGAAACGATTGTCGAGAATGACGTCGTGGCGGAAGAGGGACGGCGCCAGCCCATCCCACGGGAGTCCTGCCTGCCCGCCGTGCCGGAAGAGTTTGCCGGCCTGACAGTCGGCGAAGGGCTGGCCAAACTGGCCGAGACGGCGGAGCCGGAAGAGAACCGGTTTCTGAATCGCCGCCGGGCTGAGCTTTTTGGGAAGCGGGCCGCCGCCGCAAAAGGAGAGGAACGGCTGAAATGGCGGTTTCAGGAAGGCCAGGAATGGCTCCTGGCGGGGGAGACGGAGAAAAGCCTGGAGATCATGGGAGAATTGAAAGCGGCTCTGGAAGGTCCGGAGGCTGGGGAGAAGGCCGCTCCGCTCCGCCGGCAGGTGTGGCAGATGCTGGCCGTCGGTCTTCTGCGGCTGGGCGAGCAGCAGAATTGCCTTCAGCAACACCAGTGCGAGTCCTGTATCCTCCCGATCCGGGAAAGTGGGCAGCATGAATTGGAGGAAGGCTCGCGTGGTGCCATCACCGTGTATGCCGCGATCTTGAAGCAACTGCCGGACAATCTGGAGGCGAGGTGGCTGCTGAATCTGGCCTATATGACCCTGGGGGAATATCCGGACGAAGTGCCGGAGGAGTTTCTCATCCCCGGTCTGGATGAAGCGGAGATGCCGGACTTTCCCCGGTTCATGGACCGGGCGGGAGAATGGAAATTAGACGTGCTGGCGAATGCGGGAGGGTGCTGCGCGGAAGACTTCGATGGCGACGGAGACATGGACCTTTTTGTTACCTCCATGGGGCTGATGGATCCCTGTCATCTCTTTCGGAACAATGGAGACGGAACGTTTGACGACGTTACCGAAGCCGCGGGGTTGAAAGACGTGACCGGTGGCTTGAACTGCGTTCAAGCCGACTACGACAACGACGGTCTGGCCGACCTGCTGGTGTTGCGAGGCGCCTGGTTGGCGCCCCACGGGAATCATCCAAACACGCTCCTGCGCAATCTGGGGGAACTGAAATTTGAAGACGTGACCGCGGACGCGGGCGTCTTGTCATACCGGCCGACTCAGACGGCGGCCTGGGCGGACTTCGATCAAGATGGTTGGCTGGACCTTTTCATCGGCAACGAATCCGTGGCGGAGGCGGTCCATCCGGGCGAATTCTTTCACAACCAGAAAGACGGCACGTTCCGTGAAATAGCCGCCGAGGTGGGCCTGGACGCGAGGGACTATGTGAAAGGCGCCGTGGCGGGCGACTACAATGGCGATGGGTATCCGGACCTCTACCTTTCCCTGAGGGACGGGCCGAACCGGCTCTACCGGAACAGTGGGCCGGAGGCGGAAGGCGGCTGGTGGTTTGAGGACGTGGCGGAACCGGCCGGTGTAACGGAACCCCGGCAGAGTTTTCCGGCGTGGTTCTGGGACTTTAACAATGATGGCAACGAAGACCTGTTCGTGGCGGGGTACGATTTGAAACGGTCCGGACGCCAGGGACAGGACTACGCGGCTGAACTCCTGGGGAAACCAGCGGAGTGCGAACTGCCCCGTCTATACGAAAACCACGGAGACGGAACGTTCGCCGATGTCACCGAAGTCCGGGACCTGGCCCGCGTGATGTACGCCATGGGCGCCAATCACGGAGATCTAGACAATGACGGCTACGAAGACTTCTACGCGGGCACGGGAGCGCCTGACTTCAGGACGATTGTCCCCAACCGCATGTTCTGGAACCGGGGCGGTGATGTCTTTAAGGAAGTGACCCTGGCGGGCGGATTCGGGCACCTGCAGAAAGGACATGGCGTGGCCTTTGCCGATTTTGACAACGACGGCGATCAGGACATTTACGCCGTGATGGGCGGATTTTTTGAGGGCGACATCTACCAAAACGTGCTGTTCGAGAACCCGGGAAACGAGAACCACTGGCTGACGCTGGTGCTGGAAGGCGAGACGGCGAACCGGCTGGCCGTGGGGGCAAAGGTGAAGATAACGGTTAGCGATGAGGACGAAATCCGGCACGACATTTTCCGTACCGCCGGAACGGGAGGTTCCTTTGGCGGGAATAGTCTGTGGGTAGAGGTGGGGGTGGGAGACGCCATGGCGGTGGAAGCCGTGGAAGTGACCTGGCCAATCCAGGGATGGCCGGTCACCAAATACACCAACCTGCCGCTGAACTCGCGAATCCGGCTGAAACAGGGGCAGCCGGATTGGGAGAAATGGCCAGTGGCCAAGGCGAGCCGAGACTAACCTACTGGCTCTGGAGAGAGAGCCATGCTTACTTCAGCTCAGCCGTGACGTAGCGCTCGCGGCAAATGACGATGGCGTCGAGCATCATTTCCGCCTCGTCCCGAAGCTCTTTGTTCAGGCTGCCGGCGGCGTGATTGTGGCGCCGGTAGAGCAGGGCCAACTGCGCCCGGATCTCGTCCCGGTTCATGGCGGCCGGGTCGATGCCGCAGAGCTCTTCGGGAGATGCCGTCAGAGGCTGAGAAAAGTCAATGGGTTGCCGGGCCACGGGCTGGGGAGCCTCTGGCTCTGGAATCACTTCCGGCTCCGGATGGGTAAAGGGCGTGGCGGCGGGCTCCTCATAAGCGTAGGAGGGTTCCATGGCCGGTTCCTCCCCGGAAGGCTCCGGTTCAGGGTGAAAAGGGGAAGCCGTGTGGGGAGGCTCAGCGATGGGCGGATAGTCTTCCGCCAGCAAATCGGGAGCCGGGGGATATTCGGGCTCTTCTTCTTTCTCGTTTCCGAGGAACTTGTTCCAGAGATTTCGGATCGTCATGGCTGTCTCGTTTCTTTGCGGCGGCCGCGATGAAAGGCGCGCTTAGGCGATCTTGATCTGTTTCAGATAGGCAGTCTTTCGCTCGATGTCTTCGTCCGACAAAACACCCTCTCCTTTATACTCGATGGAGACGTCTTTTGAAAGTCCGGACTGTTCGTCGAGAATCTGGGCGTGAACCCGTTGGTTCTCATCATAGCTGTAAGTCACGGTGACCTCGCAACCCGCCGGGCGGCCTGGAGGCACCTCCAGCCCGATCTTTCCAATGATGTCCACGTAGCGGGGATCGCTGTCCTCTCCCTGAGTGATCTCCACCTCGATGAGTTCTTCATTGTCCTCAGACGTGATGTAGGTCTGAGACATGGAACACGGGATGGGGGTGTTCTTGGGAATGACGATGGAATTTTGAATGCTACCGGTACCGGTCCGGGCATCTTCGATGTAGGCCAGGGTGCCGTAGCTGATGTTGCAGACTTCCGATACTTTGCGGGCTTTTTGGGCAAAAAGGGCCGCGCCGAGGGCCACGCATTCGTCCACGTTTCCGCAGGAAATGGGGGAAAACCCGAAGAACTTCTCCAAGGTCTGCTGAACTTTGGGAATCCTCGTGCTGCCACCCACCAGCACGACGTGGTCGATGTCGGAGGGCTTCAAATCCAGAGAATCCAGCGCCTGTTCCACCAGCATGATCGTCCGGGTGATAAGGCGGGAAACGGCGGCTTCGAAGTTTTCCCGGCTCAGTTCGATCCGGGCGGTGCCGTCGGAGTCATTGCCCACCGTCTCGGTAATGCGGTAGAGCTTGGAAAGCATCTTCTTGGCGTCTTCTCCCAACATCAGCGCCCGGCGGCGCTGGCGTTCATCGATGAAGAGCTCGGCGCCATTCTGCTTGCGATATTCGTCGGCCAGGATTTCGAGCAGGATTTCGTCGAAGTTCGCGCCGCCGAGGTGCCGGGCCCCCTCTGAAAGCAAGATGTCGATATTGTCGCCGTCGATTTCCAGAACCGTGATGTCCAAGGTGCCTCCACCCAGGTCGTAAACGAGGACGCGGCCGTCGATGTTCCGGGACTGGGCGTAGTAAAGGGCGGCAGCGGTGGGTTCGTTCACCAGGCGCGAAACGCCGAGCCCGGCAAGTTTGGCTGCCGTCACGGTCGCTTTCCGCGCCAGCTCATTGAAGTTGGCTGGAACGGTCACCACGATCTCTTTGATATCGCCGATGATCTGAGAACAGTCCCGCTTGAGCTTCGAAAGGATCATCGCGGAGATCTCCGTCGGCGTCCATTTCTGTTCGTCGATCTCGATCGTGAAGGACGGATCGTCCATGTGCCGCTTGATGTTGTGAACCGTGCGGTCCGGATCGCCTCCGTCCCGCGCGGAGGAGCCCACCACCTTGATGCCTTCGTACTGGTCGAAGTAAACGACCGAGGGGGTCAGACGTTCGCCGTCCGCGTTGGGGACGATCTCAGGATTACCGTCAGGACGCACATAGGCCAGTCCCGAGGTACTGGTTCCTAAGTCAATGCCAACGTATTTCGCCATATTAATTCAGGGACTACTGAGAGGGGCCAAGGACGAGTCTTGTAATAACCGATTTTCAAAAAACCTAAAGGGTCATTTGTCCGAAATCTTACGAAAGTGACGGAATTCCGGCTTTCTCAAGAGAACAATGGAAAACTGGCGGTCAGGTATTGGCTGCGATGACCTCTGCCTTACGGATAACCTTTTCGCTTCCGTTACCGTTCTCGCACACCACGTAGCCAGGCCGGAGCGTTTCGATGATGTGGGGCGAAGAATCTCCATTCTTCGAGACGGATTGGGTATCGACGATCTCGACGCGATCGCGGCGCTTCTTGTCGAGTTCCGTGCCCGGGGCAAAGGTGAAAGCTTTGACCGAATGATCGCTGAGGATGTCCTGGAAGCTGTCCCGCAGGGAAACCAGCTGAGTGACGACGTCGCCCCGGTTGTTCTTTTTGTAACGGTAGATGAGGTCTTCCAGTTGATCGAGCTTTTTGATGATCTGGTGGCTGAGCACCTGCACCGTGCCTTGGTCCGGCCGTAGGGCTTCCCGCAGAATGCGCTGGTAGTCCTCGCACTCTTCGATTTTTTGCTGGATCTCTTTGAGGCGATTTTCGGCGGCGGCCACGTCTTCCGGAACGACGGTTCTGGAAGCGGCTTTGGCCAGCGGGGCAGGGCCGGCATTCACGCCGGACTGGAACTTCTTGACGTTGGCTTCCAGGGTCTTTCTCTCGCCTTGCAACTGCTGGATGGAGTCGCTGTAGTCGTTCAGCTTTTCGTTCATCTCGTCGAGACGCTTCTGCTTGGACGCAATCTCGGAATCCATTTGTTCGGCCATGTGGATGCGGTCTTCCGCCATCTTCAGTTCCAGCAGGCGTTTTTGAAGGGCGCGGTCGGCCTCTTTAATGCGCTCGTCGGCTTCGGTCTGGAATTGCGCCATGACTTTCTCCCGCTCGCGAACGGCTTTTTCGATCTCGCGGATGCGCTGTTCGGCGGCCTGCTCGATTTCCTTCCGTTCTTTGACGCGCATCTCGCGGGTGGAGAGTTTCTCTTCCCGCTTTTCGAGTTCGCGGGCGCGTTTTTCGACCCGGTTCAGTTCTTCGCGCAGCTCGGACTTGGCCTCGATCTCCGCGTTCAGTTTGGCGAGTTTCCCGCCCAGCACTTCGAGCTGGGTTTCGAGGTTGTCTTTCTGGCGGCCCAGACCCTTGATCGACTCTTCCACGTCGGCGCGCTGTCTTTCGGACGCGGCGAGACCGGATGCGATCTTGTGCAGGTTCTCCTGTTCCGCCTTCACCTGCTGTTCGATGGAGGCGTGGCGGGTCTGGCCTTCGCGTTCCAGTTCCGCGGAGAGACGGCGATTTTCCTCGGCGGCGTCCTGCAGATCCTGAAGCACCTGACGGGCGTGTTCCTGCTCGGTCTTGAGAGCCGTGATGGCGGCTTCGTGCTGCCGGCATTCCTTGTCCCTCCGCTCGGTGTCGGCGGCGAACTTGGTTTCGAGCTGTTTGCGCGAATGGTCCAGCTGGGCCTTGAATTCGTTGAACTGGAACTCGAGCTCGCGGCAAGCCTCCTCGTGTTCCGCTTCCCGCCGTGCCGTGAGGGCTTTGAAATCCGCTTCCTGCTGGCGGCAGGCGTCTTCGTGGCGCGTGGTCAGGGCGGCGAAGTCAGCCTCCTGCTGTTTGCAGGCTTCTTCGTGCTGGTATTTCAGGGTGGCCAGTTCCGCTTCCTGCTGTTTGCGTTCTTCTTCCAGCTGGGCGGTCCGGGCGGCGAAGTCCGCCAGGTGATTGCGGTAGTTTTCTTCGATCCGGGCTTTTTCCTGGGAAAGCTGTGCCTCGTATTCGCGGTGCTCTTCCTCAATCTGGGCTCTGCGATGGGCGAGTTCGGCTTCTTGTTCTTCCCGGGCGTGCTCGTACTCCACCTTCATGGCGGCGAGTTCGGCATCCTGCTGCTCGATGACTTCCGCGTGCTGCGCCACCAGGCTGGCGAATTTTTCTTCCTGCCGCCGCCAGGCTTCTTCGTGTTGTTCCTGAAGGTTGGCGAAGTGCTCTTCCTGCTGCTGGCAGGCTTCCAGGTGCTGAGCCTTCAGGGTTTCGAACTCGGCCTCCTGCTGGCGGACGGCCTCCTCGTGGCGGGCTTTGCGGGTGGCAAACGCGGCGTCCTGCTGTTTGCAGGCTTCCTCGTGTTGGGCCTTGAGTTTGGCAAAGTGTTCTTCCTGGCGCTTGCAGCCTTCTTCGAACTGAAGTTCGCGGCTGCGGATGGTGGCTTCCTTGTCGGCGAGGACTTTGGAAAGCTTCTCTTCCTCCATCCGCTTGGCGGTCAGCGTTTCGGTGAGGAGGTTCAGGTCGCCATAGGTGGTCTGGACTTTGGCCACGGTGTCGTCCGCGTCCTGCTTGGTTTGGACCAGATCTGACTCCAGGCCTTTCTTTTCCTCTTCCAGTTCCGAGATGCGGGTATTGAGCGCCACGATCTGTTCGTTGGACTGGACCAGATCGCCTTCAGTGCTCCGCTGCTCTTCCGCCGCGGCGTGGAGCTGATTGTCCCGCTCCGCGATGGTGCCTTCGAGCCGTTCGATGGTGGCGGTGAGGGAGTCGATCTTGTGCTCCCGGATCGCGAGGGCTTCCTTGTCCTGGTTGGCGCGATGACTGATCTCTTTGAACGCCTTGGCCCGTTCCTCCAACTGCTGTTCGAGGCTGGCGATCCGGCTGGACTGCGCGGACGCGGCGGAACTGGCCTGCTCGTGTTCGCCGCGCAGCTTGTCGAAGTCGCGATACAATCCGGCAATCTCTTCCCGGAGTTTCTGCAGTTCCTCTTCCCGGGTTTGAAGCAGCCGCCGGGTTTGATTCAACTCCGCTTCCTTGCCTGAAATGATCTGGGTCTGGGTGGCGACTTCCTGTCCCAGGTTGGTGACTTCGTAGCGCCTGGACTCGGTGTCCGTCGCCAGTTGGGCGATGTGGGCGTCCCGTTCGGAGATGGCCGCGTTCTTGTTCGCGATTTCCTGCCGGGCCCGCTCCAACTCTGCCCGCAGGTGGTGCAGGTTTTCGATGTCGTGCCGCATTTCGGAGGTTCTGGCCTCCAGCGCGGACTTTTCCTGTCTCAGGCGATCCGCGTCTTCGCGAGCCTTGGTGAGGGCTTCGTTGAGCGCGTACTTCTCGTTCTCAAGATTGCGCTGGGTTTGGCCTTGACGTTCGAGTTCCTGGCGCAACTCGGGGTCCCGTCCATCCAGGCTGGAACCGGAGCCGCCGTGTAGCTGGCTATGGAGTTCGTAGTGACCCCGCGGTTTTTCGGGTTCGAAGCTTTGCCCCTGGACTCTGTCCCGTCCCGCTTGAGAGGAAGCATGTTTCCGCCGGAGCTCGGCCAACTCCTCTTCGGCGGAGCGGGTTCTCTCGTCAAACTCCCGCTGTTCTCTCCGCAGCGGTTCGGATTCGCGGCTTTCCCGGTTCTGGTACGCATCCGGCGCCTGGGAATGCGATTCGCGATCGGAATACGGATCCTGGTGCCGAGCCTTGGCCAGTTCGGCCTTGGCGTTGGCCAGCTCGGACTCCAACTGGTGAAGGCGGTCGCCGCCCTCCCGGTGGCTGACCCCGTGAGAAAGTTCGTTGCCTCTTTCGAGAGGAAGAAGTGGCATCTTCGGCGGCTCGTGATTGATGAAATTCTGATCGGACGGATCTCTTCTCATGAAATCCTGCGGCGCGGCGGACCTGGCTTCGAAGTCTTCGTGCCGAGGTGGGGCGGAGGTTCTGGGCGGCTCCAGATTGTTGATCCTGACCAGGGAGTTCTGAGAGGGCGGGGCCTGCAAGTTCCCCATCCGGGACTCGATATTGCCCGAAGAAAGCGGCAGTTCCGGAGCGGGGGAGGAGGACCGGAACTTCAGATCGGGGGAGTTCCCTTCGTGAAAGTCTACCGGGGGGCGGAGTTGGAGCGGCGCCCTGACGCTCGGGGCATCTTCCACCACTCCCTCTTCCAAGATCAGGCGGGCCGGAATGGTGCCGATCTTCAGGTTGTCGCCCGCTTTTACTTTCGCGCGGGTCACGCGCTCTCCGTTGACGAAGGTGCCGTTGAAGGATTCACGGTCGACGATCTCATAGGTGCCGTCCGACAGGCGGCGGAATTCGGCGTGGTAAGAAGAGATGAACCGGTCTTTCAGTACGATGTGATTGTCCTTCCGCCGGCCTACGGTGACGGTGCCAGCATCAATCGGGAAGACGGCAGTGGGCTCATTGCCGATTTTGATCGACAGCATGAGCGTAGAATTTCTGGAACGCCGTGAGGTGGAAGCTGCTATCATCGATTAAGTGGGTCGGGCAGATTACAATTTAACTTTTGTGTAATAGCTGGATCGGCTTTGAAAGTAAAAAATATAGCAAATTTGAAAATCTAATTCGAGAAAAATTTATGATCCATAATATTTTGGTAATATTATAATTACCAAAAACAATGTTTGTAAAGACCGCACTTGAAATGAATAGAGGTAAGCTAGATCAATGCCGTCTCAAGCAAATGCAGCTTTACGAAACCCAGTCGCGCAATAAACAGGAAATTCGGCCCTCCAGCGGGGAAATTTACCGCTTTTATTGCTGCGGACCGACGGTTTATGGGCCGGCTCATATTGGTAACTTCCGAACCTTTGTCGTTCAAGATACGTTTAGAAGAGTGTTAGAACTCTCCGGGCAGCCTACCTGCCATGTTAGAAATCTAACGGATGTTGATGATAAGACAATCCGTGATTCACAGGCCGGTGGGAAGACTTTGGGGGAATTTACCCAGTTCTGGACGTTAAAGTTTCATCAGGATTGCGAGGCCCTGAACCTCCTGCCGCCGCATCACGAACCCAGCGCGGTGGGGCACATTCCGCAGCAGATCGCGCTGATTGAGGAGTTGATGGAGAAAGGCCACGCCTACCGGAGCGAAGACGGCTCGGTGTACTACCGGGTCAGTTCTTTCCCGCAGTACGGCCGCCTGTCTCACCTGGACGAGCGGGAGATCACGACCTCGTCCGCCGCGGCCACCGCTGTTTCCGCCGACGAATATGAAAAGGATGCCCTGGCGGACTTTGCCCTGTGGAAAGGCCGTAAGCCAGAAGATGGGGACAATTACTGGGACAGTCCCTGGGGACAGGGGCGGCCGGGCTGGCATCTGGAATGTTCCGCGATGTGCCGGGAATACTTGGGGGACACCTTCGACCTTCACTCCGGGGGAGTGGACCTGATTTTCCCCCACCACGAGAACGAGATCGCCCAGAGCGAGGCCGCCACGGGCAAGCCCTTTGCCCTGCACTGGTTCCACATCACCCACCTGCTGGTGGACGGGCACAAGATGAGCAAGTCCCTGGGGAATCTCTACACCCTGGAACAATTGAAGGAAAAAGGGCATACGGCGGAGGAAGTGCGGTATGTCCTGATTTCCGGCCTCTACCGTCAGCCCCTAAACTTTACGTTACAGTCTCTGGACGATGCCGGGCGCGCGATACAGCGCCTGGTAAAGTTCGAAGCCGCCCTCCGGCAGGCTGCGGGAGAAGAGGTGACCGGACTGGATTACGAGTCGCTCAAGGGCCTGGAGGACAAGGGTTCGTTCGGCGGAGCCTTTAACGCGCTGCTGGACGATCTCAACACCCCGGATGCCTTGGGTAAGATGTTTTCCGCGCTGAAGGAAGTGAACCCGGCTTCGCTGAGTCCCGAAGACGCCGCGCGGGAGCTGAAAGGCTTTCACCTCATCCTGGAAGCCCTGGGTCTGAAGCTGCCCGCCTTGCCCGAACAGGCGGAAGCGCCGGAAGAGGTCAAAGCCCTGGCCGAGGAACGCTGGAAGGCCAAGCAGGAGAAAAACTGGGCGGCGGCGGATGCCGCGCGCGATGCCTTGGCCAGCCTGGGCTGGGAAGTGAAAGACGGACGGGAGGGATACGAGCTATGTCACAAAGACTGAACCTGCCAGTCCGGCTGCGGCGCAACCGGAAGAACCACGCCATCCGCGAACTGGTGCGTGAGACGCGGCTGGCGCCGGGGGACCTGATCTATCCGCTCTTCCTTCACGAGAAAGAGGTGGATGAAGACATTGCCTCCATGCCGGGCTGCAAACGCTGGAGCGTGGAAGGACTGCTCGCGGAAGTGGGCGAAGCGATAAAGGTGGGCGTCAGTTCCTTCGTCCTGTTCCCAGCCATTGAAGAGGGGCTGAAGACGCCGGGGGGAGAAGAGTGTCACAATCCTGAGGGCTTAGTGCCGCGGGCAATCCGGGCGATCAAGGCGGCCTATCCCACTTCGGTGGTCATTACGGACGTGGCCCTGGACCCTTACAACAGCGATGGACACGACGGATTGGTAAGGAAGGACGAACGCGGCGAGATCCACATCCTAAATGACGAAACCGTGGAGGTGCTGTGCCGCCAGGCCCTGTGCCATGCCGCCGCCGGCGCGGACATCGTGGCGCCCAGCGACATGATGGACGGGCGCGTGGCCGCCATTCGCGATGCCCTGGACGCGGAAGAATTTGAGCGCGTCTCCATTCTCTCCTATGCCGCCAAGTATGCCTCTGCCTACTACGGGCCGTTCCGGGGAGCCCTGGAGTCCGCTCCCAAGAGCGGAGACAAGAAGAGTTACCAGATGGACCCAGCCAACTCCCGCGAAGCGCTGCGCGAAGCGGAGTTGGACATTGAGGAAGGCGCGGACATCCTGATGGTGAAACCGGCGGGCCCCTACCAGGACGTCATCCGCCTGCTGCGGGATGCCGTTACCCTGCCCATTGCCGCCTACCAGGTGAGTGGGGAGTACCTCATGATCAAAGCCGCCGCCGCGGATGGCTGGGTGAATGAAGAAGCCGTCATGCTGGAAAGCCTGCTCGGCATCAAGCGGGCCGGGGCGGACATGATCCTGACGTACTTCGCGAAGGACGCGGCGAAGCGGTTGGCGTGAAGATCACTTGGCCGTCTGGGTCGAGGGCTGCCGCAGAGGTGGGCGAAGGGACGTTCACTTAAGATTGATCTCGTCGCGGTTTTCGCCTTAAGACTGTTTCGTTCGTCCGGAAGCGCAATAGAGCGCATTGCTGGACGGGCTCCCTGGATCGTCCCCGGATCCGTCATTCTGTATTCAAACCTCCCCTGGACATGAACGAGAAGGTGCCGCTCCTCCGGATTTCAGCTCTTGTAGTATTTCTGGCTTACTATAGTGGGCCGGGAGTGGCGGCGGAAACCGCGGCCACTCCTTCCGGCCGGCTGGCGGAACGACTGGAAGGATTCCTCGCGGGACTGGAAGATACGATCTATCAGCACAAGACGGAGATTGATGAGGGGAAGGGATCTTTCCGCTGCGACTGTTCTGGGCTGATTGGCTACGCTTTGAGGCGGGATTTTCCGGAAGCCTACCTTTCTCTGCGGGGTGAGGAAGCACCGTGGCGGACCCGGGCGCTCTCCGTGACGTATTTCGAAACGTTCGCTCGCGCGGGCGAAGGCCGGGACCCCAGCTGGGAGCGGGTGTCCAGCCTGTTAGAGGCGCGGCCGGGGGATGTCTTGGCATGGCGAAAAGACGAACTGCGGCGGGGCGAATCGACGGGGCACACGCTCATGATTGCCGGCAAACCGGAACGGGAGTCTGACGGGCGGATCAAAGTGCGGGTGCTGGATTCCACCCGATCCACTCATGCCAATGACACCCGTCCAGATGGGACCAACGGGGTGGGCGCGGGAGTGATGTGGTTCCAAGTGGATGAAGCGGGTCATCCGGTGGGGTACTATGTGAATGCGGAAAAGAAACTCGGGTTGTCCACTCAAGTAGAAATTGGTCGGTTGAAAGAGCCGGATGCTTCAGGCGCCAGCGGCGAAGCTGGGGAGGATCTTAGCTTTCTGGGATTGAGCGAGAGCCGGGCCATGGAAGTGGCGAAAGATCGTGGACTGAAGTCGCGGATCATTCGCGTGGAGGGAAAGGCGCAAGCGCTGAAGAGCCTAAGCTGGCAGGCGGACAGAGTGAATTTCGTGATCGAAGAGGGAAACGTGGCCCGGGTGATACGGGGATAAGCCATATGGCCGGGGTGGCTTCTTCCCGGCCGGGCTGCTAGCGTGGTGGAGATTTCACGCGCTGCGTCTTGTTTGCGTTTCCTCTAACAGAAGAATCCCCAGCCCCCAGAAATGAAGAACTCCAAGCCCTTCGGTTCGCCGTCCCCCAAGCGGTCAAACTTTTCCCGCCGCCGCTTCCTCAAGTCCGGCGCCGTGTCGGGAGCGGCCCTCGCCCTTCCTCCGGCCGCCGCCAGTCTACTGTCTTCTCCGGAGGCTCGCGGCTCGGCTGGGGAGCTACCCTGTAAGGTGGCGGTGGACATGTTCGACCGGCCGGACTCGCTGTTTCACGGTCATGGTTGGGAGTCACTGAACCCTGGCTACTGGCAGGTGAAAGACGGGGCTCTCCGGCGGCGGTTTGGGAACGTGGGCGAACGGGCCCGAAAGACGGGTTTTCCCTACCATTACGAATCTCACCAGGAGAGGGGAGAATACACCACGCTCTACGATCCGAGCCTTCCGGAAGGCGTGCTCTGGCGCACCGACTGGAAACTCAGTGGCAACTATCGTGTCGCGCTCCGGGGAAAGTACCTGGCGCCCGCCCTCGCCCTGTTGGAAGGGGATGATCCCGGCTGGAAAATGTACACGCCCGGCTTCGCCTACATCGGCATTGCCTTTGGCGGCGCCAGCCTGCTGGAGGGCTACGGTCTTGGGAAACAGATGGGCGTGGCTGCCTGGAAGGATGACGGGAATTTTGCGTATTTGGACTTTGGGAATGGAAAAAAGAAGGCCGCCGGAAAGGATGGAGACATTCACAAGGCTCAGGCACCCGCGATGGAACCGGGCGACGAGTTTGTCCTGACCCTGGAGGTCAGCGGGGACGATCCTGACAAAGCCACCATGACGGCCACGTTTGAAGCGAAGGGTGAAAAGGCCGTTCTCAAACGTCGGGAGGTTCCCCGTGACAACGGTCCCAATGGCTACTTTGGTATTTCCACCCGCGGACAAATCGACTTCGAGATCCAATCCGTCTCCATCGATCCCCAGGAAAATGAGGCCCTGAGTGTCGCGCCAGTGGAGTGCTATACCTGCTATCCGCTGGGAGATACCCTGACAAAACGGCCGGACGGCCAGTGGACGGTGAAGTTTGTGTCTCTCTTTGCACCGGACGGAGAAGAGGCCGAGGTTCGAATTTCCGTCGAACCTGAACCGGACGGCGGATGGGAAAGCATTCACGTGGCGGGCCGCGCGCCCATCGTGAATAACGATTTCCGGCGGTTCACGTCAGTCGTGACCGCTACCCTGCCAGCTAGCCCGGCGGAACACACGCTCTACTACACGGTCTGGAAGGACGGTAAGGATGTAACAGCGGATACGCGTATTGGCACGGATTCCGTGGGCGAGGGAACCGCCTTTGTGGGGGACGTGCCCGCGAGTGGGTCTTATGTGGGGCGGTTACCAAAACTGACCGCTCCCTACAAGCTGTGCGGCCTGAGCTGTCATGCCATCAACAGCGGGCTGCAGCAGCGAACCGGGGACGGGGAACTGAAGATCCTGGGGGGCGGCCGGGAATGGCAGTACCGGGATCAACCCACGGTGGAGGCCTACAAACATTTCGAAGATTACGGCTTCCAGATCATGGTCTGGGAGGACGACGTCTGGTACATGGAACTCGTCCTATACCCGCCCAGCACGGACGATGCTTACAAGGTTGTCACGACCACCATCTGCGGTCCCACCAGCCGGTGGCAGATGATGCGGCATTGGAATGTCATCAATCCTGGCGATCACGACTACGGGATGGACGACATCAAGGGGCCCGAGCAGTTCATCCTCCGGAACCACCGCTTCCTGGGACAGGATCCCGAATACCTGCAGCGGAACTTCCAGATCGTTCATCACCTCATCACCGGCGCGGAAGAGGTGGATGGCAAAGCGAATCCGAAAAAGTGGCGCGCCTGGAAGATGCCGGACCGGGATTTCACGCTGGTCATTCTGGACTCCCGCCTGTGGCGGACTTCACAGGACACGGACATCTGGGACGACCAGGGCTGGGGCGAAGCCAATACACTCTACGACCGGACCGATCCCACCCGCGCCCTGTTGGGCGAAGAACAGTTTGCCTGGCTACAGGAAGTCATGCACACGGATTCGTCGCCCGTCATCTGTCTGACCGGGATCAATGGCATTCACACCATCTGGACGGGTTCCGGGAATCAGAGCAAGGCAAATCCCATGGGCTTTGACCAGCGCGACCGCGTGGTCGCGGACTACGCCGGCTGGGTGAAGGCGGGCGCGGATCGCGTGCTTGAGTTGCTAAGTGGACGAAGTGGAGTCGTGACCGTTTATGGCGACGTGCACAATGGTTCCATCATGAAAAACACCGCTCACCGGCTGGTGGAATGTTCCTTTGGTCCCATTGGCCGCAGTGGTGGGCGCGGGGTGATCCCCGGCTTCGGCCCGAAGATGAAGGACGTGGACGGCCGCGACCTGGAAATGTACGCCCTCTACCACAAGCAGTACGCGACTCCCGATCTCCAGCCCCATGAGGAAGGCGCGCCTTTCTACTGGAACTTTCTGGAAATGGAGTTCGATCCCCGCCCGGCGGATCCCGCCATGGCCTATCGCCTGCGGAACATGATCGATGCTCCCACGGAAGAACCGCGCGGTGGCGGTCAACTCGCGGAGACCGCCTCTGTAACAGGGCGCCCCATTACCAGCCGCCTGCCGGAGATTAAGACACTCCCCAACGCGGACATCCGCTTCGTCACCACGGAAGGCCGGCCCCTGAGAGGTGCACGCAGCCTTAGCGATGGGCGGGTCCCGATTTCAGGGCTGGTGGACGTGGAAGCCGGTCAAACGGTGCTTGTGACGGCTTATGATGGAGAGAAGGCTAAAACCCTGACAATCAGCACGATGCCCTTGAGCTAAGGGCATCGCCGATACCAAGATCAGACCACCGAGCGCTTATTTCGGATTTCGTTCGAGATCCGAAATCACTTTCGGCAGCAGGTTTCCCACGTAGCCGCCCATGCGCTCCGGCGCGTCTTTGCCTGCTTTTGCGGGTAGGGCCTTGATCTCTTCCAGGCGCGGCAGGGCGCGTTCGTCCATGTAGTCCAGGGCATTGACGGCCAGAATGGCTTCGAAGGTGTTGCCCGTGACTTGATTGCTGTGGCTGAGCAGGACATCCAGAGCCTTGGCGGCATCTTCGTCCGTGCTGAACCGGCCCAGGGTTTCCGCCGCCATGATCTGCACGCTGGCGGAGTCGTCGCCTAGCGCTTTGAGCAGCGCGTCACGTCCCGCCGCCACGCCGGCTTCCTCGTGACAGAGCAGGCCAATGGCCCCCCAGTAGCGCACCGCGCTGTCCGGACTGCCGAGGAGCTTCACGATCTCCGGCAGGTCTTCCTTTTTCAATGAAGTAGCCAGATTGGCCGCCGCAAAGATGGCGTCGAAGTCATACTTCGCCGGGTCGTGACCGACTTCGTAGGGGCTCGAGCCTTCGCTACGGGAATGGATTTCAGCCTCGGGAAGGAAACCGACATCACGAATCTCCTTTTCCCAGGCTTGATGCGCGGCACGCATCTTTTTCAGCACTTCCTGATGATCCGGTGAGTCCGCCAGGTTGTGGACTTCATCCGGGTCCGTGGCCAGGTCGTACAGTTCTTCCGCCGGCTTCTTTTCCCAGAAGTGGGATTGGGCCTCATTCAGTTTTCCGGCGTGGTAGAGGTCGTGCCACACCTGAGTGGTAGGCGTTTGGAACATGTAGGCGATGTACTGCCCATAGATGCGGTGCGGCATGTAGTTGCGGATGTAGATGTATCGCTTGCCCTTTACCGTGCGCACGAGGTCGTAGCGTTCGTCCATCCGGCCCCGGAAACCGAAGCTGTATTCCTGTTCCGGGGTCTGATACTTGCCCGCGAAAGCATGCCCCTGCATCCAGGCCGGAGGCTCCTGTCCGGTCAGGCTCAACAGCGTGGGAGCCAAATCCACAAAGCCCACCAACCGGTCGCTGGTGCCGCCGGGCTCGTAGTCCTTTGGCGCCAAGTGCTTCCATTTTTCCGGGAAGTAGACAATCAGCGGAACGGCGAGTCCGGAATTGTAGGGCCAGCGTTTGCTGCGCGGCATGCCTGAGCCGTGGTCGCCGTAGTAGAAGACGATGGTGTCTTCATCCAGGCCCGCTTCTTTCACTTCGTCCAGGCTTTGCCCACACTGCACGTCCATCATGGTAATACGGTCATAATACTGTGCCCAATCCTTCCGCACCTCCGGAGTGTCCGGGTGGTAGGCGGGCACGCGGGCCAGGGCGGGATCGTGAATCTGGTTCTCCGGTTCGATCTCGTTCCGGATGCGGCTTTCGTGGCTGATGGTGTAGTTGAAAATGGCGAAGAAAGGCTGCCCGTCTTCGCGGTTCCGCCAGTGGTTCTTACCCTTTTTCCCGTCCCAGAACTCTTCGGGCTTCTGCAGGTTGTAGTCTTCCTTGGTGACGTTTACGCAGTAGTAACCCGCTTCCTGCATAAACTGCGGATACATCTTGAAGTCCGCCGGGAGGTTCGTCATGGAGCGCATATGTTCGCTACCCGTGGAAGGCGGGTAAACCCCCGTAATAATAGTCGTTCGCGCCGGCGCGCACACCGGTGCATTGGAAATGCAGTTGGTGTAGCGCATCCCCTTGGCCGCCAGGGCATCCAGGTGAGGCGAAACGGAATAGGAATCGCCGTAGCAACCCAGTTCGGGGCCATTGTCTTCACTGGTGATCCAGAGGATGTTCGGCGAGTCAGCCGCTTGAGCGATACCTGTAAAGAACAGGGCCGCTACTGCCGTGAGCAAGATTCGGAGGGGGTTCATGAGAGAGTTCTTCCGGTTAAGGATTCTTGAATGGGGGGATGTTGGAAATGTAGGTTGGGCGCGTGGAGCCGGGTGGGTTTACTCATACTCCCATTTCATGATCCACGGGTCGTCCGTTTTCTCCTGGAGTTCCTTCAATTTGTCTTTGTATTCT
This sequence comes from Verrucomicrobiia bacterium, assembly GCA_030427505.1. GTDB lineage: Bacteria > Verrucomicrobiota > Verrucomicrobiia > Verrucomicrobiales > DEV007 > JAUICH01. The sequence goes on along the minus strand of JAUICH010000005.1, from coordinate 63,654 downwards.
TGGAGCTTCTTGGCGTAGGCGGGATCGCTGGCCAGGTTGGTGGTTTCGTCAGGATCTTCGGCGATGTGATAGAACTCGAAAGCCGGACGGTGAATGTATTCGCCCACGGTTTTGTTGCCGTAGGGGGCATCCATGCTTTTCTGAAACTGCGCCTGCCAGGTAGAGGCGGCCCACAGATCGGAGGCGAAGGGATAGGGAAGGCCATGGGCGATGTTCCAGATCAGTTTGTATTCTTTGTCCCGCACGACGCGCATGGGGTAGTACATCTGGATTTCGTGGAAGGTGTGGGAGGCGAAGATCATGTCCCAGTGTTCGGCATCCGGCCGGCCCAGGATCGGAATCCAGGATTTTCCGTGATAGCTCTTGAAGCCATTGCGGGGCCCCCGGTTTTCCATGGCCACGTAGGATTTTTCCTTCCAGTACTTGTCAGGGTCCACCCAGTTTTTCGGGCCGTTGGTCTTTGGATCGAGTCCGCCGGCGAAGTCCAGCAGGGAGGGCGTGATGTCGATGTGACTGATCAGGGCTTCGTGCTTCACGCCGCGATTTTCTTCGTAGGGATTGCGAACGACAAAGGGCACCCGAAGACCGCCTTCATAGGTCGTGGTCTTGCCGCCGGGGAAGGCCATGCCGTGGTCGGAGGTAAAGACGATCATCGTTTTGTCGTAGAGATCCGCTTCTTTCAGGATCTCCACCAGGCGGCCAATACCCTGGTCCACCCGCGAGCAGGACTGATAGTACTGCGCAAGTTCTTCCCGGGCCTCCGGTGTGTCGGGAAGGAAAGGCGGAATGGGCAAGTCTTTCGGGTCGTAGAAAACTTCGTTCACTCCGGGGTACTGACCGTCATTTGGCTTGTTCCCAAACAGGTTGGGTTTCAGCTCCAGGGAAGAAGTGTCGTCGTCACCGCCGCCCCGGTGCGGGTCCGCCGTGCCGAAGTAGATGAAGAACGGGCGTTCGTCGTCCTGATTGGTGATGAATTCCTTGCAGTTGTCCGCCATTTCCACGGCGTTGCGCCCATTGCCCTTCAGGTAGGTCTCGTAGTGGTAAACTTCCTCGGGGGCTACGTGGTATTTTCCGATGTGCGCCGTGCGGTAGCCCGCATTCGCGATCACGCGAGGCATGGCCAGGCTGACCACGTTGTAGTAAGAAGAGAACTTGTGGTAGCTGTGCTGGTGGCCGTATTGGCCGTTGCGGTGGTTGTGCAGTCCTGACATCACCACCGAACGGCTGGCGCTACAGCTGGCCGTGGTGGCGAAGGCATTCAGGAAAACCGTGCCATCCGCGGCCAGGGCGTCGGTGTTTGGGGTGACCGCCACCGGATCGCCATAGCATCCCAGGGTGGGGCTTTCGTCATCCGCGATGACGAAGATGATGTTTTTCTCCGCCGCGCGTCCGGCCGACGGGAGCGACAGAAGGGCCGCAATACTCAGGGCGGCGGCGAGCAGGGAAGGGGAGTTCAGTTGTGGAAAGCGCATGGTCTTCATTCAGGGGGGTAGCCAGAAACTGTTCGAGAAATAAGGTGAACCGGTGGGGCTGAATACTGGATCAGAGCTTCTTCACATAAGCGTAGTACGCGCCCAGTTCTTTGCCTTCCGCGTCCAGGAACTTTGCCCAAAGTTCATCCGGGCCGGTTTCCAGGGAGAGCTTGAAGGTGACGCCTTTCGCGCCTTCTTCGACCGGCAGGGTAAGTTCCTGCCCGCCAATCTTAAGCCACGCTTTCGTCGCTGGAAAAGCGACACCCGGCGTCGTGCGGTAAGCTGGTACCCCGGGAACGTCTTCACCTGGCTCCATGCCGGCAGTGATGGCAGTATCGGTTTCTTCCGGCCAGCGGCGCAGCTCGATTTCATAGTCGCCCGCCTCGGTCACATCCACGTTCCAGAAGCCGAAGGAATCAGGATCGTTCACCGCCTTGCGGATGTGGGACTGGTTCCACGGGGTCAGTCCGTCAGCGATCCAGTCGTGGCAGGTCAACCTCGCCGGATTATCCTTCGGGTTTCCTAACATGATCTCACAATCTTCCGCAAAGCTGGGCGAGATGTCCGCCCACCAGGCTTCGTAGAAATCCGTCAGGCGCTTCATTTCTTCCGGATATAGATCGGCCACGTCGTTCTTCTGGCTCGGGTCCGCGTTCATGTCGAAGAGCTGCTTGCCGTTGATCATCCGCCACTGTTGCGTCATGACGCTGCAATCCTTCCACTTGATGGGATCGCGCACCCTCTGAGAATCCGTTACCAGGATGCGGTCCGGCCAGTCCTTGGCGGTGCCTTCCAGCAGCGGGCGGATGGAGCGGCCGTCGAACTTCAGGTCCGCCGGAAAGGGAAGGCCGCAGAGGTCGATGAGCGTGGGCAGGATATCCACGTGAGCCGTGATGGTCTCCACGTCGCGCCCTCCGGTCAGCTTGCCGTTGGGCCAGTAGATGAAAAACGGCACCCGGTGTCCGCCGTCGTAGGCGCTGCCTTTTTTGCCGCGCATGTCGGCGTTGTAGACTTTGTCGCCATTGGCGGTGCCGTTGTCGGTGGTGAAGATGAAGATGGTATTGTCTTCGAGACCGCTTTCCCGGAGGTATTCGCGCAGCTTGCCGACATTGGTGTCGATGTTAGAGATCATCCCCAGGAAGCTGGCCACTCCCGCGTTCATGTCAGGATACAGGGCGATGTAGTCTTCCGGAGAGTGATAGGGGCCGTGCGGCGCGTTGGTGGCGATGTAGGCGAAGAAGGGTTTGTCGCCGCCTTTGTTTGCCTCGATGAAGCGCTTTGCGTAGTCAAACCAGACATCCGTGCAGAACCCTTCCACCGGGGTGACCTGGCCGTTGTGCCAGTAGCTGCCGTCGAAGTAGGCGTTGTCGAAAAAGTCAGGCGTCTGGCCCACGCCGCCGCCACCGTGCCGCATGACTTCCTGGAACCCGCGGTCCTCTGGGCGGAAAGGGTAGTTGTCTCCCAGGTGCCACTTGCCGAACATGGCCGTGGTGTAGCCGGCGTCGGAAAAGATCTGTCCCATGGTCACTTCGTTCTTCCGCAGGAGCGACCGCCCCATGATGGTGTGCCAGGCGCCGGTGCGGTTCGTCCAGTGCCCCGTCATCAGCGCGGCCCGGGTGGGCGAGCAGGTGGGGGAAACATGGTAATCCGTCAGGCGAATGCTTTCGCCGTGCAACTGATCCAGATTTGGCGTCTTGATGACCGGATTTCCGTGACAGGCCAGGTCTCCGTAGCCCTGGTCATCCGTCATCACCAGCACCACGTTCGGCGGGGCGTCCGCGGCTTGAGCCGCGCGGGCAATGAAAGGAAGGAGAGCACAGGCTGCGAAAACGGCTGGAAGAAAGCGCGCCATGGCGAATGAAAGGAGACGAGGGTGATTCATAAAGGGGGAGGGTCTGATTAACAAAAGCCCGCCGCCCAGGAAAAGGAAAAGCGCCTTCCCCTGACAAGGAGTTTGGTCCGGTGGCGCTTTGATGGGCCTGCCCGGCCCGGGAACACCACCCGCCCTCGAATCCTTAACGGCGGGCCATCAGCTTGAATTCCACCGCAAAAGCGTTCAACTCCCAATTTCCCGGATTCGCGCCATGCGATCCTTTGATCTCTGCGCCCAAGCATCGGGATCTGGGCGATAGAAGCGTAATCTCTGCTGGGGGGCGATGATCCCGTGAATTTCTGACGGGACCGGTGTGGAAATACCCCCCCAATCGCCGCTTCTGGTACTTGGCAGAAAATAGGATAGGATTCTGGCCAGCCTCCGCTATGCTAATAAAGCCATGCCCTACACCGAGCCCACCGAAGAAGACCTTCAAGCCACCATTGACGGTCTGAAACGCCTGACCAAGGAGGTCGAAAGCGATCCCGAATTGGCTCGCGAAATTATTGAAAGCCTTCACGAGCCAATTGAGCAGGAGGAATTGACTCAGGAGGAACGCTACGAGCGTCTCATGAGAACCGGGAAGTGGTAGTCCCATGCGCTACTCGGGCCATTCGGCGTTCATCTTGGGCTTCCACGGTTGCGACCGCGCGATAGGCGAACAACTCCTTGCCGGCAAGCATCGGCTGGCTATCAGCACCAATTCTTACGATTGGTTGGGCCACGGTATCTACTTCTGGGAAAATGATCCGCTAAGAGCGGAAGAATGGGCGGAGGAACGTATGACGCGACCTGAGTCCAGGGTTCGCGAGCCTTTTGTAGTAGGCGCGATTATCGACTTGGGCCTTTGTCTCAGTCTCATGCAACGGGAGCACATTCAGATCGTGGAGGAAGCCTATGGACTTCTGAAGTCCGCTTTCGGTAAGGCGGGAAGGCCTTTGCCAGAGAATAAGGGCGGACCGGACAAGTACAAAAGGCACCTTGACTGTGAGGTTATCGAAATGGCGCACAAGCTTAGGAAACGTAACGACCTGCGTCCTTTCGACTCCGTTCGTGGCCTTTTTCAGGAGGGAGACACCCCTTATCCTGATGCCGGCTTCCGCCGCAAAAACCATATTCAGGTTTGCGTGCGAAACCTGAATTGTATCAAGGGATACTTTAAACCTCTTGGCTGAGAGGGGCGAAAGGAAATCGACTGAACCTTTCTTAGCCTTGCTGCACCGCGTCCAGGTCCAGCGGCTTGATGACTCCGGCCGCGCCTTCCGGCCACTTTGCTCCCTCTGAGATCCAGGTCTTGAGCAGCACGATCTCTTCTTCGCTCAGTTTCGGGCCGGTGGCTGGCATGGACTGGTCCGCCGCGTGGGGAACCTGCGTGACCTGGTAAAGCAGGCTCGCTTCCGGATCGCCCGGAACGATGACTTTACCGTGCTTATTCTCCCGGAAAGCGAGTTCGCGATTTTCCAGGACCACGTCGCCAAAGACGGACTTGCTGTTGTGACAGGCAATGCAGTTGGCTTCCAGCAGAGGTTTGATCTCCGAGACGAAATCCACGCCTCCGGGCCCGGTCTCCAGGACGGCCGTATCGTCTTCCTTTTCTTCGAGGTTACAGGCGGACAAACCGCAAAAGGTTATCAGGAGCGCCGCTGAGCCAACAAATACCAGGCCGATTCGTTTCATTGCAAAGAATTCAGTATGATGGGGTTATAGAGTATGAGGGGAAGCCGGCTAGCCGATAAACAAGGAGGTGTGTCCTTCCTTCACCAGGTAATCGGGCACGCTGCGTTTGAAGAGGTCTTTGATCGGCTGGCGATGATGTTGACCCGCCACGATCAGGTCCGTCGCGCCGATCACGTCGTCTTCCAGGGCATCGACAATGTCGTGCTTCGTTCCAAAAGCCGTCAAGTCAGTCTTCCCATGAGCCCGCAGGTAAGCCGCGGCGGCTTCCGCGACTTGCCGGGCGTGATCTTCGTCCCGGTGGGAAGACACGATCTTGATCTTAAAGTCATAGGGATGAGCGAAAACGGCGAAGTCGCGCAGGGTGCGCGCCGCGTTCGCGCTGCCGTCGAAGACCACGGTCACGGTGTGAAAAGGACCGGGGTTGAAACGCGGCACCGCCAGCACGGGCGTGGCGCTTTCCCGCAGGATCCGGGTCAGGGAATCTCCAGGACCTTCCCGCGTTTCGAAATGAAAGAAGGTCCGCACGCCGATGACCAGCAGATCGAACAAGCGGGAAACCCGCAGGATCTGGTCGGCCGGCACGCCTTCCCGGATGATTTCCAGGTGTGGCACATGAGCCGTCTCGCAGAGCGCGGCATACTTTTCCAAGGCCGATTTGACCGTTCTCTCCGCCTCCGCGACCAGTTCCTGGGAAGCTTCCGCCGCCAAGACAGCCGCTTCCGGATACACCGGCGTGGTCTGGCCGATGATCTCCGGGGTATCGACCACCGCCAAGCCGGCGGTTTCGGCATTGTGGGCGTGGGCGATTTCACAAGCCCGCTGCGTGGCCGCCGCGGCGTGCGGCGAATTGTCAATCGCGACAAGAATGCGTTTGATCATGGGGGAAGCAGGGGAGGTTGGGGGGTGAAACGAAACGGGGAACCTTTTTCGCGTTCGCGCTCTGGTACAGGTTACGAATCCTGGCCGGGATGGCAATGCATCCCTTGAAAAAGCCTGAGCCGTTCTTGGCGCGATACTGGCGGAATGCTGCCAGCGGACCAACCCTAAATTCCCATGTTCGCCAGCACCTGCCCGATGCGGGACAGCATGTTCGCGGTCTTCGGATGCGAAGCTTCCAACTCCAGGATCGCGTTTTGTAAAGCTTCCAGGGGCGATTCTTCGTCCTCTTTTTCCGCTGTGGATGCCTCCGCCTCGCCCGCCGTGGCGGTGTCCGCCAAGGTCACCGCCTCCCGGATCTTCTCCGCATCCGGGTGATCGCCCAGCGAGTCGGTCTCTTTCTCCAGGTCCGCCAGCAGGCCCAGCATCGTTTCCCGCTCCTCACCACTGAGGGAGGCATTGCTTTCAATCCGGTCACGCAGTCGCTGGAGGGAAGGTTTCATGGGAGGTGGGGAGGTCAAAGGTTCCAAAAAGGGGAGAGGCCTGAGCCTGACAGACTCATTATTACGGCAGCCGGGAGCTGGTTCAATCGCAACCGGCGCCAACCGTGAATATTTTGGCCGAAACTGAAATCGGCGGCTTTGCATTTCCCCGTAACCATTTCTGTTGCGGGGGGTTCAAACAGTGTGGTTTTCTTTCCGGTGAAAGCCATGGTCCTCTCATGTCCCTGATCCCCCTCATTACCAAGCTGGCGATGGACAGCGGTTGCCGCGACCGCGTGACCTGTGAGCGTGTCCTCCAGGAAGCCGTGGGCAAGCAGCTATCGCCGATTGAGGCGCTGTTGGACGCGGACCTGGTGGATGAGGCGGTTTTTGCTCAGCACCTCGCCGGGGCCACGGGTTTGGAATATCTGGCGAAGCCGGAGGTGGATCTTTCCCAGCCGCTGCACTCCCGCTTTCCGGCGAAGCTGGCGCTGCGTCACCGGCTCCTGCCCGGGCGGGTGAATGGGAAGGACGTGTGCCTGATGACGTATGACCCCTTTGACCTGAAGGCGAAGCAGGCCGTGGGGCAGGAACTGCACAAGAACGTGACGTGGGCCGTGGGCACCCGCTACCAGATCCTGGAGGGGCTCCGCCAGGGCTACGGGGTGGGCGCGGAGAATTTCGAGGAACTCATCGAGGGCCGGGAGGCGGCCGGGGATGATGACGAACTGACCCAGGAGGTGAACGTCCTGGACGCGGAGGACGAGGAAGCGTCCGTGATGAATTTCGTGAACCAGATTTTCCGTGAAGCGCTGAAGGAACGCGCCACGGACATCCATCTGGAGCCGCTGGAAAAGGACCTGCGCATCCGCTACCGCATCGATGGATCGCTCCAGGAAGTGACCGTGCCGCCGAACATGCGGATGCTCCAGGCGTCCATCATTTCCCGCCTGAAGATCATGGCGCACCTGGACATCGCGGAGCGCCGTCTGCCGCAGGACGGCCGCATCAATCTGGAACTGGACGGCGAACCCATCGACGTCCGCGTCGCCACCATCCCGTCGGTGAATGGGGAAAGCGTGAGCCTCCGCCTGCTGACCCGGCAGAAGTTCGACATGTCCATGCTGGGTCTGGATACCGAGTCGGAAGAAAAGATCCGCGAACTGCTGAAGCTGCCCAACGGCATCATCCTGGTGACGGGACCCACCGGGTCCGGGAAATCGACCACGCTCTACACCTTCCTGAAGCAGCTTAACACGAAGGAAACCCGCATTGTCACCATCGAAGACCCCGTCGAAAACAAGCTCGACGGTGTGGTCCAGATCGCGGTGAAGCCGGAGATCAAACTGACCTTCGCCTCCGGCCTGCGCAGCATTCTGCGCGGCGACCCGAACATCATCATGGTGGGGGAAATGCGCGACCTGGAGACCACGGAGATCGCCATTCGTGGCGCCCTGACAGGTCACCTGGTGTTCTCCACCCTCCACACCAACGACGCCGTGGGCGGCATCTCCCGCCTGCTCGACATGGGCGTCGAGCCGTTCCTGATCGCGTCCTCCGTCCGCGCCTTCCTGGCTCAGCGCCTGGTGCGGACCCTCTGCCCGAACTGCAAGCAGCCCGAGGAACTGGACGACGAGTATCTGCGGAAGATCGGGTTTCCCGTCGAATTGAAAGGCGGCATCATGCGCGCCAACGGTTGCCGCCAGTGCCGGGACACTGGCTACCGCGGCCGGATGGCCATCGTGGAAATCTGCATGATCACGAACGAGATGCAGGAACTCATTACCGCGGACAAGCCCAACGCCGTCCTCCGCCAGCAGGCGCTCCACGACGGCATGATTCCGCTTCGCCGCTACGGTTGGAGCAAGGTCGCCGCCGGACTCACCACTGTCGAAGAAGTCCTCACCAACACCACCAGCGACCATTCCTCCAACGGCGGCAGCACTCACACCGCCCAGGCCGTCTCCCTGCCCACCGCCTAAACCAGGTCAACACCGCGCCCTCCGCCAACCTTTCCCTGTCTCCTTGTCTCCCCCTCTCCCTGTCTGTCGCAACGCTACCGCCACGCCCCCACGCATCCCTCTTTCCCCTGCCACCAACGCCACGCCCCAATGCCTTCCTTCGCCTACACCGCCATCAATGCTCAGGGCCAGACCGTGTCTGGCAGCCTGGCCGTGCGGAATAAGATCGAGGCCTACCGGAAGCTGGAGTCGCAGGCGCTGCATCCCGTGAGTGTGTCGGCGGTGGAAGAAAAAGGCGCTTCCTCCGCCAAGGCAAAGGCCAAGGCAGATGCCGAAGCTTCCGGACTACCAGCGACGCTGAAGCGCACGGAACTCATTCTCTTCACCGAAGAGATGGCCGACCTCCTGGATGCCGGCGTGCAACTGGAACAAGCGCTCCGCGTCATGAACGAGCGCCAGCAGAACAAGGCCATCAAGCGCATTTCGTCCATCCTGCGGGATGAGATCCGGGAGGGCGCCCGCTTTTCCACCGCGCTGAAGAAAGCTTCGCCTTCCTTCGATCCGCTCTACCGGAATCTCGTGGCCGCCGGGGAAGCGAGTGGTTCGCTCGGAGAGATCCTTCGCCGCCTGGCCACCAACCTGAAGCAGCTTCACCACCTGCAATCCAAGGTGGGAACGGCCATGATCTATCCGGCGGTGCTCTTTGCGGGGAGCATCGTGCTGATGTTTGTCTTCAGCACCATTCTCATGCCGATGCTGATGGAGCTCATCAGCAAGACTGGCCAGAAGTTGCCCTTCATTACCTTGATCCTGGTGAAGTTCAGCGACTTCATGGGCGCCTGGTGGTGGCTGATTCTATTGATTGCCTTCACCGCCCTGCTGGGATTCCGTGTCTTCATTGCAACCCCCCAGGGCCGCGCCTGGTGGGACCAAGCCAAGCTGAAGATCCCTGTCTTCGGCCCCGTCATCTCCGGCCGCTTCTATGCGCAGTTCTGCCACACTATGGCCAACCTGGTGGCCAATGGCGTGCCGCTGCTCAACAGCCTGAAACTGATGAGCCACGCCGTGCCAAACGTCTGGCTGCGCAAGATCCTGGAGAACACCGTGGCCTTCGTGGGTGAAGGCGGGTCCCTGGCCAAGGGGCTTGGTCAGTCGAAAGCTTTCCCCCTCGCGCTGGTCGATCGTGTCGCGATCGGTGAACAAACCGGGGAACTCGGCTTCGCTTTTGAGAAGGCGGCCAAGAAATACGATGAAGAGCTGGACGTGCGTATCAATCGGCTCACCACCTTTTTCCCCCAGGTCATCCTCATCGTCGTGGCCATCGTCATCGGAGTCATCGCCTATGCCATCGTGACCACCATGTTCGGTTCTGTCGCGGGAATTTCCTCGCGGAAATGAGGCTGCTTCGTCAAACTGACTTCCCCAAAAAGAAATCCTTTCAACTCACTTTCTAACTCATTCGCTCAAATCAACAAGTCATGAAAACCGTTCCTTCCTCTTCGCGGCGTCACCGTTTGCGTTCTCTCCGCCGTGCCGCTGGTTTCACCTTGGTGGAGCTTGTCATCGTGCTGACCATTATCGGCATCCTGGCTGGCTCGGGGATTTATCTTCTGATGGGGGTGATCGACGACGCCAAGGTCACGCGAGTGGAGGACGACCTGAAGCAGCTCGACCTCACGCTGAAAATGTACGAGCGGAACAACTACTTTAAGCCCCCGTCACAGGACCAGGGCCTCGCCGCGCTCGTCACCAAGCCCAGCGGCGATCCACAGCCGAAAACCTGGCGGCAGTATCTGAAGGAACCCATGCTGGACCCCTGGGGCAACGAATACCAATACCGCTTCCCCGCTCAGAAGAGTAAGGAGAAGTACGACATCTATTCCCTGGGAGAGGATGGCGTCGAAAGCGATGACGACATCGGTAACTGGTAAGGACCCCAAAGGCCCTGACAAACCCACTATTCGCGGCGCCGGCCTTCCCTCCAGCGCCCCGGCATCCAACATTTCCTTGTCTCCCAATCTCCTTGTCTCCTTGTCTGGGACCAAGACTCCGCCGCGCCCCGCCACTGCCGAATCCTCCAATACCCGAGGTTTCACCCTAGTTGAGATCGTCATCGTGTTGGTCATCCTGGGCCTCCTCGCCGCGATGGCCGTTCCTACGATCCAGGGGCTTCAGGACGAGCAACTCGCTCGCGAGCCGATAGCGGAACTCGTTCGCATGGCCCGGACCGTCCGGGCGAAAGCCATCGAAGAGCAGCGTCCCTACCAGATCGCCTTCGACCGGCGGGGCTTCCACGCGGCCCAATACTTCCAACCCTACGGGGAGAGCGAAGAGTTCGATCAGCTGATGCGGGAGATGGAAGTCGAAAAACGCGAAGAAGCCCTGCGGCAGGCAGCCGTCAATCGCTTCGGCGAACTCGCCATGCCGGATCCGGACGCTCCACCGGAAGTAGAGCCGCTTTACTACGAAACCTACGAGATGCCCGTGGGCACCCGCTACCAGATCCGTTCCTGGGGGCATACCGAGTGGCAGGACATCACCGCGGGGCTGTTCGAGCGCTGGGTCTTTCAGCCCTCTGGTATGTGCCGTCCCTTGGAGATCCGCATCCAGGCGGACAAAGCGTATTTCGAGGTCAAGTTCCACCCCCTGACCGGGGACATTCAGGAGGAGCATTCCTATGTGGAGTAAGCCGCTGATAGCTTCGTCCCGCCGCGCGAAGTCCGGAGCCGTACTCCTCGAGGTGCTTCTCGCTGTTACCGTGTTTTCCCTCGCGGTGGTGGGCATGGCCACCACTCTCGAAAGGATGGCGGAAGTCTCCAACACCTATGCCCGTGACGCCCTGGTCCAGAAGGGCCTGGAGTCCATCATCAAGGAAGCCAAGCAACGGCCCCTTTCGGAGATGGCTACCAGCTACACCGATCCAGGACTGGGCGTGACCTATCACACCGAAGTGGAAGCCCTCAACATTTCCGATGGTGACGGCAACCAGTTGGAAGACCTCTACACCCTGCGCGCCATCGCCACCTACCCACCAGAGTGGGGCTACGAAAATGGTTCCGATTCAGTGGAGATTTATATCTACAAACCCGAAGACGGCGGGAACTAACAGAGTTGCCAAAAATGTGGCTTCCATCCACCAGACCCCTTGTCCGCCACAGCCAGCGCGCCTTCTCGCTGGTGGAGATCGTGGTTGCCATGGTGGTGCTTTCGCTCTTGCTGGGCTCCGTGTTTGGCATTGTGTGGCAGTCCGTCGATACCGCGTCGGAGATGCAGGAGTATGAGCGGCGCGACCAGCAAATGGACCGCTTTTTGTTTCTCCTCAACCGGGCCATCGAAACGCTGCCTTCCGGTGGTTCGGTGCAATTGACACAGGCTGGCGAATCCTCCAGCGGACAAACGGAGCTGACCATCAGCGGCTCCGCCGATGCCTTTATTTTCGACTACGACGTGGCGACGCGGGACGATCTCATTCTCAGCCTTCGTCCCCAGAACGAGAATCCCTATGAACTTCCCGAACCCCTCTACCAGATCGCCATCAGCCGTGAAAGCTTCGCGCCCTCCGAGGATGATGGAGAGATGGTCTTTCGCGCCAGCGCCACCGACGGTATTATTGATACGGATGAGGATGGACGTTATTGGTTACCTCTCATCAGCGACGTGACGGCCATGACCTGGCGCTTCTGGGATGCCGAGCAGCGCGACTGGGTGGACACCTGGGAAGATAACAGCGAAGTGCCCCCGATGCTCGAGCTTGTCGTGGAAGATGCCTGGCACCCTGGTCCCGTCCGCATGGTTTTCGAAATGCCCGAGCACCTTACCCAGGCCGCCCAGAGCGCGAGCCAGAACACCAGTTCCAACGGCACCGGTAGTAGCGACAGCCGGACCGCCGTGGGCCCGGGAGCCATTGGGCCTGGTGGTGGGCGTCCAAGCGCCGGACCCGGAGGGCCCGGCGGAGCCGATGGACGCGGACAAGGCCCACGTGGCGGACGAGGTGGCAGAGACGGAGCGGGTCCAGGTGGTGGACCAGGAGGTCCTGGTGGAGACCGCGGACCCGGGGGCCCTGGTGGAGGACGCGGCCCGGGAGGCGGTCAAACTCCCGGAGGCGGCGGCCAGGGACCCGGAGGTGCCGGAGGAGGTAATAACCAAGGTGGAGGCGGGGGAAGGTAGCCCCATTGCCAAAAGAATGATGCATCACCTATCCAAGACCCTATCGCGAACCGATGCAGCGCTACGTCCCCACTGGACGGTGCCTGTCTCCTTGTCGCCTCTTCTCCCTGTCTTTCGCTTCGCGAACGCAAACGACTCTTCTCAGGCCAGCGGGTAATGAAGGTTCACTTCCATCTCCAAAAGTGCCGCCGTTGCCGCCAACGCCAACGCGGAGCCGTGGCGCTGACTATTGTCATTGCCGCTCTCATCATCATGTCCATCGCGGTCCTGGGAGTGAGGCAGTCTCTGGAGTTTGGCTGGGAGGAAAATACCTATAACAAGATGCGTTTCCAGGCCAAGCTCCTCGCAGAGTCCGGCCTGGCCCTGGCCACGCACCCTGACATCTCTCCGGGGGATACGGCGCTGACTCGCGAACATGCCACGGGTGGAAAAATCGAAGTCTCCATCGGCACCGAAGGCGGACACATTCTCATCAACGCCATCGAGGACGACGTCATCGAAGACACGGTGCGTGAGCTTTTCATCCTGTGGGGTCTCGATGCCACCGAAGCCACCATCGCGGTGGATTCCCTGCATGACTGGGTGGACGACAACAGCCGTGTCCGCACCAATGGCGCTGAGAACGACTACTACACCGCCGAAGGGTATTCCGAGTTCCCTCTCAATGAGCCGTTCGTTTCACTGGAACAGATGACCCTGGTTCGCGGCATGGACCGCGTGGCTCGCGCCAAGCCCGACTGGCGAAATTACTTCACCCTCTACGGAGATGGCACCATTGACGTCCACGAAGCGCCGGCGGATTTGCTGGAGGCTTTCTTTGCCACCAACGAAACGGCCGCCGAGAATTTTGTTCGCAATCTAACTGGACCCGACGGGATCGAGAATACGGATGATGATGTTCGTTATGATTCTCTGGATGACGTCCGAAATTCGCTTGGTCTTCCGGAAGAAACCATGACTCGGGTCGAAAACTGGGCCGGTGTATCCAACACAGTCAAGCGCATCAAAAGCAAAGGCATCGTGGGTGATTTCACCTACACGCTGATCGTTCTCATTGAAGAAGGAGATGCGGAGAATCCAGTGGAACTGGCTCGCATCGAGCAGCGGACCCTCAAACGCTGACCCGATCGACTCGATGCCGAACGGCATCTACGCTGAAATCTTCTTTTCCTCCAGCCACTCCCGTACCAGGTCGATTAATCCCAACGCCGCCGCCGGGCAGTTGGTTTCATTCCAGACCAGGACGAGTTCCACTTCCGCCCCTGGAGCCAGTGCTCTGAAGACCAGGGGGCGGTCACCGGCGAATCGCGCCACGCTGGAGGGGATGACTCCCACGCCCGTTCCCGCTTCCACATAGCCGAGAACGGTATCGATCAGGCTGGGGGTGCGCACCACGCGGGGGGTAAACTTCGCTCTCCGGCAGGCCGCGTGTACCATTTCGTGCATGCCCACGCCTTCGCGCCGGGAAAGTAAAATGAGTGGCTCTGAGGAGAGTTCTTTCCATGACAGGGGAGGAAGGGATTCATTCGTATCTCCAGTCACGGCTTTCCCGTCCAGCCGGTGCCCCTGGGGCAGCGCCGCCATCATGTATTCTTTCCGCAGGGACAGCGTCTTAAGACTTAAAGTAGGGGCGGCCAGCACGGGCCGGGTAAAGCCCAGGTCCAGCCGGCCCGCGGCCACCATCTCCCACACGCGTTCCGGGGTGCGTTCCTCCAGCACCAGGCCCACACGCGGATGCAGGCGACTGTATTCCCGCATCAGTTCCCCCAGGAAGTCCCGCGTCGGCGGGCCAATGTAGCCGAGCCGCACCTCTCCCTCTTCGCCGGAGGCGGTGCGTTTCACCCGCCGGATGGCTTCTTCCATGCGCTGCAGAAGGCGGCCGGTTTCCTCCAGCAGCACCGCGCCAGCCGGGGTCAGCCGGGAGACCCGGCGGCGGCGAACCAGCAGGGGAGTGTCCAGTTCTTCCTCCAGTTCCCGGATGGCCCGGCTCAGGGCTGGCTGCGCCACTCGCAGGCGGCGCGCGGCACGGGAAAAGCTCAGTTCCTCCGCCACTGCTTGAAAATATCGCAGATGTCTCAGTTCCATTCCGGAGCCGGAAATTTACCGGATGACCGGGGCTATGTTATAACAGACTGTTATAAACACGATGCTAAAACGGCATTTTTCTAATCAATAGGGAGAGTCGATTCTTCCGGGCTGTCGCTTTTCAGGCGCTGTTCTGCTTTACTCTCTGTCCCACCATGCACCAACCCGCTTCGCGCCTTCCGTCCTCCGCGGCGATTCCGGCCGAACCCGCCACTCATCCCGTGGTCCCGGGGCGAAAACCGCTCTGGATTTGGTTTGCCTGGCTGGGCCTTTTTTACAGCACCTGGCTGACGGTGGTCCTGGTGGGGGATCATTTCTCCATCATGAAAGAGCACTGGCCCATTGCCCTGGCCATGACGGTGGGTTCCTACGTGGCCGGTTCCACCCCCATGGGGGGCGGAACGGTGGGCTTTCCGATACTGGTGCTTCTCTTCGATCAGCCTGCGGACCTGGGAAGGGACTTCAGTTTTGCCATCCAGTCCATCGGTATGACCAGCGCCAGCATCCTGATCCTTTGCCGGCGTCAGATGCTCGCGACCCATGTGCTTCTGGGCGCGCTTTTGGCCACCCTGATCGGCACACCCATTGGCCTGCTTTGGGTGGCGCCCCACATTTCCAGTCTAGGAACGAAGCTGGTTTTTGCCGTCCTTTGGGCCAGTTTCGGGCTATTGCATTTGTTTAAAGTGAAGGAGTTTTGCGCCTACCACGGCAACACCTCCGGCTGCCGGGGACGCGACTTTCGCACGGGCTTCATTACCGGGTTGCTGGCCTCCCTGACCGTTTCCGCCATCAGCGGGGTGGGGATCGACATGCTGGTTTACGCCGTGCTGGTGCTCTTGTTCCGCTGTGACTTGAAGATCGCCATCCCCACGTCCGTGATCGTCATGGCGGTGACTTCCGTGGCTGGCATCGGGTTTAAGATGGCCACCGGCACGGTAAACCCGGGAGTGTTCGAGAACTGGCTGGCCGCGGCCCCCATTGTGGCCTTGGGGGCTCCTTTGGGAGTCTTCGTCGTCAGCCTCATCGGGCGGGAGATCACCCTCTACGCCGTCAGCGTGCTCTGCCTGGGCCAGTTTTTCTGGACCTGTCAAAACGAGTGGCAGTCGCTGGGCTGGTCCGGCTTTACCTGGGCCGTGTGCGCCGTGGTCGTCTTCGCCGGGGTGCTCTACGGTCTTTACCTGTGGGGCCGCTACCTGCTGCGCCACCATCTTCTGCCAAAGGAAGCCGAGGATTGAGGGCAGCGGCCGTCAGGCCAGTGCGGCTTTACTCGTATCCGTAGAAGAGCACGCAGGGCAGTTGCCGTTCCGCGCTGCCCTGTTTGATCTCCGCCCGCATCAGCACCAGGTAAAGGCCCGTGGCGGGTGGATCGAGTTCCGCCATGACGGCTGAGCCCTCCTGAGCACCCGACATGGCCACCTGGTGGTTGTCCCGGTCGAAGACGCGGATCTCCAGCTTCGTGCCTTTCGCGGCCTCCGCCGCTTCCGTGGCGAAGAACAGCCGGTAGGTGTTGCGCTTAAAAAATTGCAGCCTCACCGCAGTGCCGGTTTTTCCACTGACGCGGCCGCTCCAATAGTCCTCCCGCAGCTCGAAATGGTCGCTTTGCACGTAGGGCGCCGCCAGCATGATGGCGGCGTACTCCGGAGAATCGGGAGACAACCCGCCCTCGTCCGCGCCCATGACAGGGCGAGTGGTCCAGGCGGAAAGGGCCAGCAGGAGGAGGAAAAACGTGGGGGAGAGGGAACGCATACCTTAGACAAAGTGTATACGCTAAATGACGCCGCAAGGGGCGGATTTCTGTCGGAATCTTCCTGGAAATGTGAAACAGCCGGAAAGGCCGCGGGCCGGGCTCCGCATCAGGGTACGGAATGTCCTTTGGCGGCTTCCCACAGCGCGTACCAATCCTGACGCTCCAGTTGAATGGCGGACGCGGCCGCTTGCGAGCGAATCCGTTCCGGGCGGTTCGTGCCAATAATAGTCACCGGGCGAGAGGGTAGGGCCATGACCCAGGCAAAGGCCAGGGTATCGTAGTCCGCCCCGTTGTATTTTTCCTTCATCCCGTCCATGCAGGAGCGAATACGTTGGGAACTTTCCAGGTCCGCGCCAAAGAGGCGGCCTCCGCCCAATGGCGACCAGGCCATGGGCCGGATGTTTAGCTGCTCGCATTGGCTCAGGGCACCGTCGTACAGCGCGTCCATGCAGAGGAGGCTGATCTCCACCTGGTTCGTTACCAATGGCTTCGCCACGCGGGAAGACAACAGTTCGAACTGGGGGCAGGTGTAGTTCGACACCCCGGCGTGGAGGACTTTTCCCTGCTGGATTAGTTTATCAAGCCCGGCCGCGGTGTCATCCGCGCGGTTCAGCCAGTCTGGCCGGTGCACCAGCAGCAGATCGATGTGGTCCGTGTTCAACAGCCCCAGGGACTTTTCCGCGCAGGCCACCAGGTTTTCGGAAGAGGCGTTGTAGTGCGGCAGGCGGGCGTGGCTCTTGACGCTGGACGGCACATCGATGCCGCACTTGGTCACCACCTGGAACTTGTCGCGCAGTCCGGGATTCGCTTTGAAGACTTCGCCGATGGCGCTTTCCACCGTGTAGAGGCCGTAGATTTCCGCGGTATCGAGCGTGGTGATGCCCAGTTCCAGGCACAGCTCGAAGCGAGCGGTCAGATCCGCCACGGAAGGACGCGGATCTCCGTCCAGCAGACGCCAGGTGCCATAAATGACGTCCGAGACCGAAGGACCATCAGGGGAGAGTTCGACTTGTTTAACCATAGTTCCGAAGGAGGTGAAAGGATAGGTAAGGGGATTAATACGATATGAAATTAATTCAAGTCTTGATTCGTTTCGCTGCGTGGGGAGCTTTCAGATTGCCGGCACTCTGGGGTGGTTCTTGATCTAGCGGGAACCGCCGTTGGCCAAGGAAGGTTATCCCTGATTGGCCTTTCCCGTCACGATATCCTCAATGAATTGGATGATTTGCTGTACGGGTATGGTGAAGATGCCACCCTCTCCTTTGTCAAAAGCTTCCTTCCAGACCTCGTAACCTTCGGAGATATCCGGTAAGTCTTCGGATTGTTCGAGGGCGAGCGTCGTGACGCTATCGTCGAGAGTCTTCTCAGAAACCGGGGAGTGCGGGAGATGGTCTTGAACGCCCGCCTCCGTGTGAGGGTTCTGGATGTCCAGGCCGTCGACATAGATGTGGTAAATCGTCCCGAGCGCTTCATCCGGATCGGCCCGCACGATGAAGATTCGCGAGGCCTCTTCGCCTTCACGAGTCCGATAGTCCCAGACCTGTCCGGCATGGTATTTCGTTTCGGCCATGGACGTTTCCGTTTGAGGTGAAGTTTCGCCGCATCCCACCAACAACAGCGCGAAGAGGGCAGACGCGATGCGGTTCATTGATATGGATGTCAGGGGGCTTTCAGGGAAGCGCGAATTTCTTTTTCCATCTCCGCTGCTTTGGCCTTGGCCTCTTCCAGGGGAAGGGAGTCGGATTTTTGGGGTTTGGTGTGGCCCACGTGTTCGCGGTAGGCCGCGCTGAGCATGGTCTGGCGCTTCATGACCGACTGGTAGAGGGGGGAGAGCTTGGAGTCTGAAGGCAGGAGGGAAATGCCCACCAGCTCAGGAAGGCGCTCGTCCACATAGTCTGGGTCTTCGCCGAGCGCTTTCAAAAGCGCAAGGGTCATGGCCAGATGGCCTTCGATGGGAGGATGGACGCCGTCTCCATAGAGGAAGTCCGGTTCCACGGCACGGCGCTGGCGGAGAAAGGCGTGGAGTGCGGTATGAAGATCGACAATGGCGGCGGCTTCCCCCGATTGTTCCTTCACCCAAAGGCCATAGCGTTGTAGGACCAGGTCGTAGCTGATGAAGGGCGTCTGAAAGGTGTATTCCACATCCGGCCCCGTGTCGGCCATGGGCTGGTTTTTGCGGCGGGAAGAAGGCAAATCGAAAAGGGGCGGCGTCATGAGGACGAACTGCTTGACACCCGCGTCTTTCAGGATTCCCAACAGGCTGGTCATGCCTTTCTGGTAGTCCGCGTAGCGTTCCGGGGAAAAAGGGTGATAAATGGCGTCATTCATCCCGTAGCAGATGACCGCGACGTCCGGGTGGGTATTCTCCAGGATGCGGCCGATGCGCTCGTGGATGTCCGGCCGGGGGTAGGGGTGCAGCGGTTCGCTGTTCCCGCTGGCCGTTTCCGCGCCGAGACCCAGGTTCACCACATCCACGTCCAGGTCCGGGTATTCCGCCCAGAGGTAAGCCTGGAAGTAGGCGATATAGCGGCCCGCCTGCGTGATGCTGTCTCCCAGGAACAAAACCTGGTCGCCGTCCTCCAGGTCCAGCTTCGGAAAGGGCTTCTTCGCGAAGGCGGAGGGGACCAGGACAGCCAGGGAAAGAAGCCAGAACGCGAACGCGGCAGTTGCCTGGAAGCGTCCGCGGCCAAGGGTGGGGGAGGGTTTCGCCATGAAGCGATTCTTAACAGGCATCCGCCTCGGTGCAACCCTGGAGGCGTCTCGCGTTGTTCCCGGCGCCTACTTCCGCCGCCAGATCCGGATGTCGTCGATGGTGGCCTCGCCGGGAACGAGGAGGCGGAGGAGCGTCTTGGTGGGGTGGGCGATGCCTTCGGACTGGAAGCTGCCCACGGTTTCGCCATCGACTTCCGCGGTGATCTTGTCGCCGTCCACATGGACGAGAAGATCGTGCCAGACGCCTTTTTCGATAGGGTGGGAAAAGGACACGGCCTTGGTCTTGAGGGCCGCCGACTGCTCCGGCGTCAGCGTGCCAGCCTTCCGGGCTTCGCGGATTTCCAGATTCATGACGCCGGTTTTCAGATCTTCGAACGCGACTCCCTTCAGACTGAAGTCCGCGTTGAAAAGGTGCCCGGCGTGCACGGTCTTCAGGCCCAGATCGGTGTAATTCAGCCGCAGCACGTCGCCGTCATTGTCCAGCTTGAAGCGCATCCCAATGGTGCCATCCGTAAACGCAAAGGCATGCCGCGTGGACACCGCGTGATTCGCATTCTCAGCCGTCTCCATGTGCAGCGCGCCGTCCCGCAGATCCACCTGCTTCCGCCCGCCCGCCGTCGTTTCGCTGCTGGTGGTCCATTCGTTGCCGGGCTCGTCCTTTTCTTCCTGGGATTCCGTGCGTTCGAAGTGGTCTTCGAAGATCAGTTCGCCGTAGCCGGATTGGGGTTCTGCTTGGATTACGGAAATCTGAAGCGAGGCAAGGACGGCGGCGCAAGTCAAGAACGGGAGTTCGAAGCAGAAGAGTTTTGTTTTCATGGGGACTGTAGGAAGGACATCCGGGGTTTCTTGATCCTGTCAGTTTAATTTCTCTTCTCAAGTGGCTACCGTCTGGCTTAATTGCGTGAAACGCGGGAATGAAGTATCTGTCCCAACCTCAGGTCTGGATGATCGGCATTCTGCTCGCCGGATTGTTCTTATTGATCTTTCAATTCTTATCCGCCCGGCAGGATGGGAACGAGAGAGCGGAAGAGATGATTACCGTGGGTTACGAAATCCCTCCCATTTTGATGACGCTCCCGCCGCCCAGCGACGGAGTGTCTATTTCGAAACGTAAGACCGCCCAAGAGCAAATGATCGAGGTGGGCGTCACGTTTCCGGAGGGCTCTATGGTTCTCTACAATCTGAGCTATTCTGGAACCGCGATGTACAACACCAGAGAAAACCATAAGAAGTTCCGAAAGTGGCTTACGAGTCAATACGGTAACGATTGGAGAATCCATCAGGATAGGGAAGATGGTTTTTTTGAAAAAGTCCAAGCGCGGGTGAAGGCGTTTTTCTCACGCTTTATCCACGAGTGGTGAAGGATTGCGGTCTTGCTGATTTTCACGCGCTTGCAGGCCAAAGTTCCGGCCTTCTCGCCAGTTGGAGCGGCTGTGGCCGCAGCCGGATTTCTTGACCGGTCAAAAATCGCAGCTGCCGAAGTCAGACAGCGGACCACGGGCCGTGGGGGGAGAAGGCCGCGAAAAAGGCGGGGCGTCCCGGCAATAACACGCTAAAGGGATCGCCGGATCGAATTGAGTTTCAGGGCTTGATCGGTGATTGAGCGTGCCTATCGTCTGAAGCGGCTGGTTCGGTGTGGGGGGGCGCGTGCGTGGATGCCAGGTGTGTTTTGGGGATATTTTAGATGTTTCGTTTCAAACGTGTTTCCAGATCCGTGGCGCAAGATCCGTCGGCTTTGTCTATGAAGCGGCGCTACTTTGGGGTCTCGGAGTTGCGTCTTCATGGCGGAGTATTTGCGCCGGGCGCGCCTGAAAGGTGTTTTTTGGTGGAATTGGTGGGGCCTTCGGGTGAGGTCTATGGTCAGACCCGGGCGGACGGGCCCTCGCTGAAGCCGGGGGAGATGCCGGATGGCCATGGGTTTTCTCTGCCGGTGCCGGCGGAATGGTTTTCCGCCGAGACACGGCCGGAATGGTTCCAATTCCGGATTGTGGAAACCGGGCAGCAGTTCCCAAACGAGCCGCGGGAGATACCGGTGTGGAGCCTGGTGAATGCGGTGAATTGGAAGCGGGAAGTTCGGAGCGAACTGGGCCGAAAGATGCAGCGGCACACGAAAGCACTCCGGGAGAGACAACCGGCGAAGGGAGATCTGTTGGTGGTAGGGACCCATGCCCTGACACGCACGGGTGCGCCGATGATCATTCTTGAACTGGTCCGGCGCTTGCGGGCGCGCCGGGACGTGGATGTTCTTCTGCTGTGCTCCGGGCCGTGGGGACCGCTGTACGAAGCGTTCCGGGAGTGCCGCGTGGACATCGTGGAAGAACTGGACGAGGCGGCGGAGGCGGCTCCCCGTGAAACCGCGGAGTTTTTCACGGCGCTGGGACAGGTGGCCAAGGTGGGGGACAGGCGGCTGGCGCTGATCAATTCGCTTTGCGCCACGGACCTGGCCACGCGGTGCCGGGAGGCGGGGCTACAGGTATTTTCTTTGATCCATGAGTACCCCTATGCGTTCGAGAAAGAGCGGATTTGGCGGCATTTTGAGGTTTCGGCGGACGTGGTGTTTCCCTGCCGGGACGTGTCCCGCCGTTTCGCGGAGGTTTTGGGAAGGGAGGGGCGAAGCGGCCTGAAAGAGACGCGATTTTCCATCTTGCCGCAGGGCTGTTACCAGATGGAATGGGAGCCGGTGGACACGGCGGCGTCGGCGGCGCTGGTGGAGCGGGTTCGCAAAGAAAATTTCCTGGGCCCCAGGGACCGGCTGGTGGTTTGCTGCGGGACCATCGAGTCGAGGAAGGGATTCGACTGGCTGACGCGGTTCGTCCGGTATTATCACGGGCACTCTCCGCATGCTCCCCGGACGCACTTTTTGTGGGTAGGCGCGATCGGTCAACACGACCTGTACGAACATGGCTTGCACGACCTGCGGCGGGACGGCGTGATTGGCCACTTTCATCACTGCGATGAAATGGAAGACGTGAGGCCCGTGATGGGGATGGCGGATGCCTTCTTGTTGTGCTCGCGGATCGATCCGTTTCCGAGTGTGGTGCTGGAAGCCTTTCTGGCGGGCGTGCCGGTGATTGGGTTCGACCGGGATCAGGGGTGCGCGGAGATGATCGTGGAAACAGGCTTTGGCCGGGTGGTGCCCTACCAGAGCCTGGAGGCGGCGGGACGCGCTCTGGACGGCCTCTTGGCGGCGGACAGTGTGGAAACCAAGGCCGTGCGGGAACTCGGAGCGGCGTATGTGGGAAAACACTACCGGTTCCAGGATTACGCGGACCGCATCGCGGGCGCTCTGTTAAACGGGGCGGCCTTGCCCGGGGCGGCGGGCTTCAGTCCTCGAACCGCCGGAGAGAAGCGCGAACTGCCCGGGAGAGAGCACAAGACAGAGGGTAGCATTCCGGTGGACGACGCCGGGAGGAAGCGCCACGCCATTTCGCTCGCCCTGGAGTTTCTGGAGCGGGCGCAGTTGCCGGATGGAGAGTTCCGGACCCTGATTTCCACGCGGCCCTCGCTGGAAGAAGGAGAATGGGACAGTTCGCCCTTCGTCACGGCGCTCGTTGCCCAGGCCCTGGAGGCGCTTCCGGGGGCTGAGGCGATGTTGGGGCGGGCCCTGTCTTTCCTGGAGACCCAGATGGAGCCGGGAGGTGTGTGGCGGTACTACACCGCCAAGCAGTTCAAGCACTCGCGGATTCCGCCCGACCTGGATGATACTTCGTGCGCGGCCTTTGTGCTGAAACGGCGCCGCGGGCAGGCGGTACCGGAAAACGAGTGGATCTTTGAAGCTCTGCGGAGCCCGGAGGGGCTGTACTACACGTGGCTGCTTCCGGAGGAAGGCCATTCACCGGAGTTTACGGCGTATCTTAACACCTTGGATACCCTGGCCGAAGCCAAGGCGCCGCCGATGCCGCCGGAAAAAGCGGTCAGCGGCCGGTTCGCGGAACCCAGGGACCCGGTGACCGCCAGGGAGGTCGACCCGGTGGTGAACGCGAACGTGCTGCTCTACCTGGGAGAAGGAGAGCGGACGCGGGCGGTCGTGGACTATCTGGTCCGCCTGGTGCAACGGCCGGGCTTGAACGGCGACCTGGGTGCTTACTACACGGACGAGATAGCGTTGTACTACATGATGGCACGGGCCGCCAAACACGCGGCGCCGGGATTGAAAACCGCGAAAGAACCGGTCCGGGAGCGGTTGGAAAAACGGCTGGCTCAGCTTTCGGAGGAAGGTCCCGAGGCGGCGATGCTGACGGCGATGGCGGCCTGCGCGCTGTGGTGCTTCGCCCCGGAATCCGAAGCCTTGGGAGCGGCGTTGGAAAGGCTGATCGGGTGGCAGGGACCAGACGGCAGTTGGCCGCGCGCGGCCTTTTACCGGGGACCGGCGGAGTTTTGGGGGAGTGAGGAGCTAACCACCGCCTTCTGCCTGGAAGCCCTGGCTGGGAACGACCTGCCTGAGAATCCCCCGGCGGCGCCGTCAGGCTTGGACGTGGACGAAGAATCCCGCCCCGAAGAATTCGCGTCCGGCGGCAAGGTGACATTGGATTTTTCGGACGCGGGTTTTCGCTGGAACCCCTACCCCCAGATGAAAGCCCTTAGGGAAGAGGCGCCGGTTAGCTTTGACGAAAACCTCCAGGTCTGGCTGGTAAGCCGGTATGAAGATTGTGCCCGCGTGCTGAACGATCCCGCCACCTTCTCGACCCGGGGACACTCCTTCGAATCCACGCTCATGGGGGCTGATGGTGAGGCGCACGAGAAAGTCAGGGCCCTGATGCGGGGATTTTTCGAACCGGAACGCCTGGGAAAATTGGAGGAGAAAATCGAAGGATGGACGGATGAAATGCTCTCGGCCTTGGAGAGCCAGGGAACTGGAGATTTTATTCAAGGGCTGGCCCTGCTTCTGCCCACGTGGGTCGTAACTGAGCTGATGGGACTGGACCGGGAAACGGCGGACCGGCTTCCACGATGGATAGAGATGCTGTTGAGTGGGACAGAGCTTGAGCAGGAAGCGCTAGAGCCGGAAGAATTGGCCGCCCGGGTCAGCGAGTGCCGGGAGTATTTCCACCATGAGATTGAGCTGTGTAAGGATGAGCGGGAAGAGAGGGGGTTAATCTCGTTTCTGTCCGGAAGCGATGAACTGAGCGAGGAGGCAAAGGTGGACCTGTGTCTACTCGTGATGGCGGCGGGCGTGGTCACCACGCGGAATCTGGTCGCGAACGCGGTGGTGCTTTTGGCCGCCCGGGAGGATTTGAAAAGGGCGTTGCGGGAGGATCCCGGCGCGATGCCGGGTTTTCTGGATGAGGTCCTGCGTTATGAAAGTCCGGTGCAGCACGTGAGCCGGGCGGTGGTGGCGCCGGTCGAACTAGGAGGTCAATCGATCGCTGCGGGAGACACGGTTCGGGTGCTGATTGGCTCGGCCAACCGGGACGAAATAAAGTTTGAAGAGCCGGACACCTTTCATGCGGGCCGCCGGCCGAATCCGCACCTCGCCTTTGGGCGTGGCGTGCATCAATGTTTGGGCATGCTCCTGGCGCGTCTGGAAGCGCGGATCGTGATTCGGCGGTTGTTGGAGCGGTATCCGGACTGGCGCGGGGCCTGGCCAGCAGGAGAGTCACCGCTCCGCAACCATGGTTTTTTACGGGGTCCGCGGAAACTGCCGATCACCCTGAAACCGCAGCCCGCGACGCGGCATGAAGAAAGCATGGCATAGACTCCGGGCGGGGAGCCGGTTCGGAGACTGGTGGCAATATAAGATCAGCTACCTGTTGGCGCCCTTCTACCTGTTACTTCCTGGTACCGGGGAAGGAGTGGGCAGAGTACTGGCTCTGTTAGGATCTCTGCTGGGCTACTTCATCTTCACGGCGGCATTCGGGCATGTGATCAATGACTTGGGCGACGTGGACGCGGACGCCCGCGCGGGAAAGCGCAACGCGTGGGCAAGGGCCCCGAAAGTCCGGGCCGCCGCCGTGGCCTGCCTCCTGGGGGCGGCCGGGTTTGGCTGTCTGTGGTTGGCGGGCGCCCCTGGGTTTCTCCATGTCCTGGCGGCGGTGGAACTGGTGCTCTTCCTGGCCTATTCCCTGCCGCCCGCGCGGTTGAAAGAAAGCCGTGCCGGATTACTGGTGGATGCGGGCTACGCGCATGTGATTCCCTTCGCGGTATCCGCCTTGATCCTCTGGCCGGGCGGAAGATTATTTGGGGGCGCCGGACCGG
The DNA here is from genome assembly GCA_030427505.1 of Verrucomicrobiia bacterium. Lineage (GTDB taxonomy): Bacteria > Verrucomicrobiota > Verrucomicrobiia > Verrucomicrobiales > DEV007 > JAUICH01. The sequence goes on along the minus strand of JAUICH010000005.1, from coordinate 38,407 downwards.
AGTGGAGCGCGGCATTCCTGGTGGTGGCCCTGCTTTGGCAGTTGTGCAGTGGGCTGCGGGGCATCCTGATCCACGAAATCGGCGATTACGCTGCGGACCGGGCCGCGGGGGTGCGCACTGCGGTGGTACGAATGGGACAAGAGAAATCCGAAAGGTGGATGAACCGGGTCATAGTGCCGCAGGAAGGCGGATTTTTGGTGGCTGTGTTAGGTTTTTCCGGGATTCATGGATTCTGGCTGCCGGGCGTCGGTTTCATTTTGTGCGGCGGCTGGTGGCTGTGGCGGAACCGGAAACGGCGCGTCAAGAAGGATGGCGTCGGCGGGTGGCGAGCGGTGTTGCGTCCAGTTTTTCTGGACAGCTTCTATCGCGACCTGCTGAGTCTGTTGGTGCTGGTGGACGTCATTCTGAAGGTCCCGGATTATTGGCCCCTGCTGCCGGTATATCTGGCGCTCTTTCCCTTCTGGAAATACTGGGAAGCCTGGCGGTGGCGACATCGGGTGCCAAAGGCGGTGGCGGAACACGGGCGGAACCAGGGAACTCTGATGATCGAGGGCGCCTACCTGACCTCCCGCCTGGTGGATCGCTCGGACGTGAACATTTTTGTAACGGTTTACGTGGAAGGAAAGGCCGTGCCGGTGGACCTGCAATATGGTCCCAACCGGTTTGGCGAGGTGTATGAGCGTCTGGAAATCGCGGAAAAGCCGGTGTGCTTCCGGATCTGTTTGCCCCTTCCGGCCGCGAAGAAAAAGAAGCGAACCTACGCGCTGTCGGTGAATGCCGAGTGGGACGAGGGAGCGGCGAGCGTGACCCTCTACGAAGACACCTTCGAGGTAGAGCCACTTCCCGCGCCCGAGCCGGAACCGCAGGCGCAGGCGCCTCGGGCCGCGCGCGGTCTTGATGAAGCCGGTGTGACCCTGCTTTACTTCGGTCCCACCAGCCTGGCCGTGCCGGAAAAATTTGCCCTTTTGGTCCGGCAGACCGGAGCGGCGGAAATGTTGGGACGGGCGGACCGGATTTTGAGAAAGGAACTGGGTTGGTCCTTGCGGGAACGGTTGGAAGGTGTGCCGGTTAGGAAAGAAGTTACCTGGTTTGAGGTCTGCATGGTGGCGGAGTGTCTGTATCAGCTCTGTATTTTCACGGTGCTAAAGACTCTGCCGCTTCGATACGGGTTGGTCTCCGCGGTGAGCTTGGGAGAGATCGCCGCCGGGCACGCGGCCGGGGTGTTTGGTTTGGAGGAAAGCGTGAGAGTCTGTTGCGCGGTGTCCCTGGCGCTGCGCGAAGAGAGCGGAGGAGAGATGTTGATGATTTCCGCCTCCAATGCCGTGGTGGCCGAAGCCGTGCGGAAACACGCGTGGCAATGTTTTTGCGCCATCGAGGCGGAGCACGTCTCGGCGTGGTCGGGATTGAAACCGGAGGTGAATCACCTGGAAACTTACCTGAAGAAAGAAGGGATCGAGGCGCAATGCCTGAACATTCCCTGCGTGCCCCACACGCCGCTGGTGGAAACCGGCGGAATGGCCCGGGTGATGGAGGGGTGCGATTTCCAGGCGCCTCGGGTTCCGTTTTTCTCAACCATCACCGGTGGGCAGGTGACGGAGCGGATGGGGGTGGAATACTGGGAACGTCAGGTGAGCGAACCGTCCCGTCTGACGCCTACCCTGGAAGTTCTCAGCGAACAAGCCTTTGACCAGGTCATCCGTATCGGCGCCGCGCAGTTTGGAAAAGACCTACACCGGATGCTGGCCGCCACCCATCCCGAAGTGAGAGTGCTGGATGGGGCGGACCTGGCGGCGGCGACAGGCGGCTCGCGCGAGGAAAAGGCGATCGCGGCCGGAGACGGCCAGGGATAAGGAGAGACCACCTCTCTCCATCCCGCCTAACCTGGGAGCCGGGGTGAAGTAGTACTCGTACGCTGAGCCCGCTCGGACTGAAAACGATTCAATGCATGCCGATAGAGTTCCTGATCGGCTTCCAGGAGCCCGGCTAATTTTCTTCGAATGTCGGGCGGCAGCGTTTCTTTCCAGTAGAATGGCTGCCAGCGGTTCTGGCGCTCGGGCGCGAGGCGTTCCCATCGCAAGGGCTCGTTTCGGGGCAGACCGAGGACTTCGGTAATGTAGTGGAGAGATTCCTCGGGGTACTCGGCGATTCCGAACGCGGGCAGAGAATCGAAGTAGGCGCGGGCTTCTTCCAGAAGCCGGTCACCGGGCGGGTACACGCCTTCATTCCAGAAAGTAGCCAGGTTTGGAGAAAAGTTTCCTTCCGGCGTGAGATAGCGTTGAAGCGGCCAACGGTGGGTCAGTTCGCAGCATTGGCCGTCCCGAACCCCGGGGAGATGGGCCGCCGTCTCGACGAAGGCTTCGAAGGGGTGAGAAGAAGCTTTGATCGAGTGAACCAGGTCAGCGGATTCCTGATCGGGAAACTGAGTGACCTCTCTCAGAATGAAGTGGATCAGAGACACCGCGCGCTCCAGGGGATCGCGAAGATAGGTGATGGTGGGAAGCGGGCGACCCAAAAGGTCGCTGAAAGAAGGCCCGAAGTGACCGGAGTAGCAGCGAAACGCCCGGATCTTCTCGAGGGACCAACCTGCCATCTGATGATATTGGAAAGCAGGTAGTGCTTGCTCGACGGGGTATAGGCGGCGCAACCAGCCGCCGAAAGCGGTACCGGAGGTCTTCGGAATGTGTAGGAAATAGAGTTCCGGAAGTGAAGGGTGGGACATGAACCTCAAACTTAATGCCCGCCAGCGGCGGCCGCGCCAGCGTCCAGCGGCAGAAAGTAAAATACCACCGCCAGGACGGCGTAGACGGCGAGGAGGAGGACGCCTTCGAGCCAATTGGAGCGGCCATCACCGGCGATCTGGCTGGTGACGGCGACCGCCAGGGCCACGGCGATGACTTCGGGGAGGGTGAACACCAGGTCCAGAGGGTGGGGGCCGATGAAGTAGCTGCACAGCACCAGCATGGGGGCGACGAAGAGGGCCACCTGGATGCTGCTGCCGATGGCGATGCCGAGGGCAAGGTCCATGCGGTTTTTCAGGGCCATGAGGATGGCGGTGCTGTGTTCGGCGGCGTTGCCGATGATCGCCACCACGATGACGCCGACGAAGACGTGATTCATCCCGAAGGCGTCCGCCGCGTGTTCCACGGTGTGGACCAGGATCTCGCTGATCCACGCCACCAGAGCGGTCGCCACCGCCAACACGGCAATGGCGATGCCCAGGGGCCAGGGCTGGTGGGGCGATTGCCGGGAAGTGTGGTGTTTGTCCTGCTCCACGTTGTCTTCCGTGCTGTGTCCGTGGCCGGCAAAGAAATGTTTATGCGTTTTCAGAGAGAAAAACAGACCCAGCCCGTAGGCCACCAGCAGGATGACTGAAATGGCCAGGCTGAGGTGGTTTTCCCGGTGGTAGGCCGAGGGTGGCACGGTGTGGTGGAAGGCCGCCGGGGCAATCAGCGCGATGGCCGCCAGGGTCAGCAGGGTGGACTGGATCCGGGCGCCGATGGCGTTGAATACCTGCTCCGGCTGCTTGAAGCCCCCGGCGAGCAAGGCCGCGCCCAGCACGAGCAGGATGTTTCCGATGATGGAACCGGTCAGGGACGCTTTGACGATCTCGTGCAAGCCTTCGCGGAGAGCCATGAAGGCGATGATCAATTCCGCCGCGTTGCCGAAGGTGGCATTCAGGAGCCCGCCGATGGCCGCCCCGGTGCGTTCCGCGAGGTGTTCGGTCGCTTTTCCCATCCACCCAGCCAGCGGAATGACGGCAATGCAGGCCGCGATAAAGGTGAAAGTGGGTTGGTTCGCCGCGTATTGGGAAATGACGGCGATAGGCACAAAAATGAGCAACCAATTCAGAGATGGCTTGAGAAGCGCTTTCATCGGGTGGGAAGCAATGATATAGAGAGCCGTCCCGCTGATTGCAAGGGAGGCGTGACCTGAGCCGTCAGAAACAACGTAACCAATTGAAAGGCACCGGATGTCAGCCTATTTGCAACATATTGAAACGATCGTTCCCGAATATTCCTACACCCAGGAATACGCGCGGGAGCGCATGAAAGGTCTGATCGAAGACCCCAAGCTGAAGCGTCTGGCCCACGCAATTTACCGCCGTTCCGGCATCGAACGCCGCCACACGGTCTATGACGACTTCGTGGAAGGGGTGGAGGGCAAGCTCTTCCGCGTCGATGAAGAGGGCCAGCTTCACGAGCCGACCACCCAGGAGCGGAATGATCTTTACTCCCACAGCGCCAAGAAGTTAGCGGTTCAACTTTCCCGGAATCTGTTCGAAAAGGTGGAGGGCTACGCGCCGTCGGACGTCACTCACATCGTCTTTGCGTCCTGCACCGGCTTCTGCAATCCGGGACCTGAATATTACGTCATCCGGGAACTGGGCCTGCCCCAGTCAGTCGAGCGCTACACCATCGGGTTCATGGGCTGCTACGCCGCCTTTCCCGCCCTGCGTATGGCCAAGCAGTTCTGCGAAGCAGATCCCTCCGCCGTGGTGCTGGTGATCTGCCTGGAATTGTGCAGCCTGCACCTGCAAATTGACGATTCGCCGGACACCCTGCTGGCGAACTCCCTTTTCGCGGATGGCGCCGCCGCCACCCTGGTCACCACCCGGGAACCCGCGGCGGACAAGCCCGCCTTCCGCCTGGACGGCCTGTCTTCCGCTCTCATTCCTTCCGGAGAACAGGAGATGGCCTGGGATATCGGGAATAACGGCTTCAATATCGTGCTTTCCAGCTACGTGCCGGACGTCATCGCCGCCAACCTGGACGATATCCTTCGCGACGTGTTGCTGCGCGAAGAACTCCGCCTGGAAGACATCACGGAATGGGCCATTCACCCCGGTGGCCGTGCCATCCTGGACAAGGTGGTCGATAGCCTGGGCCTGCCCGCCGATTCTCAGGAAGCCGCCCGCAAGGTCCTGAATGACTACGGAAACATGAGCAGCGCGACGATTCTCTTCGTGCTCAAGGAAATGTTGAATCAACCAGCCACAGGAGGGAAGACCTTCGCCGTTGCCTTCGGACCCGGCCTGGCGGTGGAAACCGCCGTGCTACAGCGTCTGGGCGTGTCAGTTTCAGAGTCCAGTGAGAAACCTGATGCCCTCGCCAGTCCTGAAGAGGTGACGGACGAGAGCGAAGAGGAATCTGAAGCGGTGAAACCGGCGGGGGTGTAAGAACCGCAGAAGCTCTTTTCGCCAAGACTTTCCGGTTTTCTGTCCGGGGACGAATAGGTGAGAAACTTGCGCTGTTCGACTCTGAACAGTAGTTTTCGCCTATGAATTACCTGGATCGTATTACCTTTGATCCCGGCCAATGTTCGGGGCGTCCCTGCATTCGGGGTATGCGTATCCGGGTTAAAGACGTGCTCGATATGCTGGCTGGAGGAGCCACGGAAACTGAGATTCTGGAAGACTTCCCAGATTTGGAGGCTAGTGACGTTCGGGTCTGTCTCCAACATGCTTTGGCCCAAAACAATAGCGCCATGCACGGAAAGGAATGAGTTCGGCCACTGATAAGGCGATTGATGCCAGATTAGCAATCGAAATATTTCTGAAATTAGTGATAGGTTGTTGAAAGAGAATGGCTCCAATTTCACCAACAGACTTTGAAGCCGATCTACTTTCCAGAAAGGGATTCGTGCAAAAGTTAGAGCGCTATCTGCTCATTGACCACAAATACGTCGATGGAGGATTGGTGGCAAGCCTCGAAGGTCCGTTTGGTTCTGGAAAATCCACAACTATTCGAATGTGGAACAACGATTTGGAGTCCAGAGCTAAGGATGATAAAGAGCTTCCGGTCCCTATCATTTTAAATGCTTGGGAGAGCGATTACTGCGGTGATCCATTAGTAGCTCTGGTCTCATCTCTAATTGAAGCGCTAAGATTGCGTGAACTTGATAAACCTGATGTTGATAAGATTCGAGAAGCAGTCAGCGATATCGGCTGGTTTGGTGCTGGGCTCTTGAATCAGATTATTGCGAACTTTTCAGGCATCGATGTAATAAGCGCAGGAGAGTTTGCGGAGGAGAAAAAGGCAGACAAGGGTGGTAAGGAATGGGACGCAATTATGGCGTATGAGAAACGTCCATCTGCTCTGAATGACCTAAAAGGATTGCTTCGAGAGATGTTCGAGGGGGAAAATCCGAAAGTGATTTTCATGATCGATGAACTTGATCGTTGTAGACCTGACTATGCAGTCCGATATTTGGAAACGATCAAACATATATTTGATATCGATGGGTTGATCTTTGTCTTATCAATTGATAATCGCCAAATGGAATCGGCCGTGAAGGCATTATACGGGGAAAATATGGATTTCCCCGAGTATTTTCGAAGATTTGTTCATCGACGCATTTCATTGCCGGATTTGGAAGAGCGTGCTGTTTCGAATATGGTCGAAAGTTACATTAAGCACTTCATAGATGGAAATGGGCGGGTGAGCATGATTGGTTTTGAGGAATACGGCAGATCATCTAACTTGAAAGAGATTCTGTTAGGTCTCAGGATGTATCCTAGGCAGATTCAGGAGACCTTTCGTATAATTGGACATGCAACTGAATGCGGTAGAGAATCGAGGGGAAACTTAAGATGGTGCTACGCAGCCGCGACGTGCATGCTTGCGGCATTCAAGGTGGCAAGGCCAAATGTTTTCGATGGAATTGCAAAAAGGAATCTGACGGACCTTCAGGTGGGGGAATTTTTGATAAACGAATTGAGCCTTAATGGCAGAGATAGAGATTGGTGGTTCTCGCTTTACATTACCGGTACCGGAGTAGGTGTCGAAGAAAAAATGGTCGTAGAGCTGTCTAAAAAGTTAGGTATTTGGGGTGACGATACAGTTACGGGAGATGTAGGAAGGACGTTGGAGCAGTTTAATCGGGGCTGGGGAGTGCCTGCTTCAAATCAAATTGTGCGTATTTGTAAAATCATCGAAGAAACGGCTTTATTCACGAATGAAAGATAAAGGCCAATTATTCGAGTAAGTTTAGTTTCTTACTTTCACCTTTATAACCAAGGCGTCATACCCCACTTCCCGCCGATACTCCGCTTCCATTTCCACATGGGCTTTTGCGTCCACCAGGTTCAGGCTTTCGACCCGGTCGCACAGTTTTTGGAGTAGGGCTTTGACGAGCATCCGGGCGTGGCCCGCGCCAAGGCAGAAGTGGGCGCCGGCGCCGAAGGCGATGTGGGGATTCGGCTTGCGGTCCAGGCGGACTTCGTGCGGGTTTTCGAAGACCGTTTCATCCTGATTGGCGGAGGCCCAGCAGAGTGAGACGCGGCCCTGGGGCGGCACGGTCACGCCTTGAACATCCGTGGTCACCGGGCAGACCCGCCCGATGTGAGTAATGGGGGAGATGACCCGGAAAAACTCTTCCGTGGCTTTGGGCAGGTGCTTGGGGTCTTCTCTCAGGAATGCCAGGGCCTCAGGATTCTTGGCCAGGTAAGCAAAGATGGATGAGATGGTGTGGATGATCGTGTCGCGGCCCCCGGCAAAGGTCAGGTTGGCGAAGCCCATCATTTCCTCGCGGGTCAGGGGGCGGCCCTGGTAGGTGGCCTGGGTCAGGGCGGTGAAGAAGTCGTCACCGGGTTCTTTCTCCGCCCGGTCGAACTGCCCCTGGAGATAGTCTTCCAGCCGTGTGTCCATGGGGGCGTCATCCGCGTCTTCCTTGTTGAACACATGCATGCCCCAGCCGATCCACATTTCGGCTTCGGTCTCTGGCACGTTCAACAGGTAGGAAAGGGCGTGGCATTGCAAGGGCACGGCGAACTCGCTGACGATCTCGACGCTTTCCTTCCCCGCGGCCTCACCGAGAAGATGGTCAATGTAGGCTTCCACTTTCGCCACCACTTCCGGGTCGCGGGAGCGTTTGAAGAACGGTTCGGCGATGGCGCGGTAGTCCGTGTGCTCCGGCGGGTTCGTCTCGATGGGCAACTGCCGCATGGTGCGCATCTTTTCCTCGGAGGGAATCGGCACGCGAAACGGGGCGTCCGAGCTGAACGTTTCCCAGTCCTTCGCCGCGCGCTGCACGTCCGCGTGGCGCAGGATCATGGGAAGCTTCTCCCCTTGGAATTCGCATTCCAGGACGCCGGACTCGCGGCGCTTCTCTTCAAAAGGGTCGTTGGGGGTGCTCATGGTGACGTGCCGGTGGTGGGAAAGTATTCACCGTCACCGGGGCCGAACGCCAGCAGAGATCCACTTTCTTGTCCGGAAAAGCCCAGGGGTCTCCGCAAAGATGAAGCACTAAAGGACAAGATAGGCTTTGCTTTATTCGGGGCGGGCGCGGCGCCAGCCTGCACGGCGATGCTCGCGAACTTCACGGGCGGACTTCCACAGTGGGTGTTCGAATAGATCGAGAAACCAATGGGTCTTTGAATGGCTACAGGGAATAGGACCTATTTTGGCATGCGCATGCAACGGTCAGCCGCCTTTTTGGTTTTCGCCGATGGACTGGCTTCCCAGGCCGTCTCAACAGGCTCCTGCTCGTTACCCTCTTCTTGGGGGGAAGACTCCGATCAACTAATAATTCGCAGTGTTTCCAGCAAGGTCAGTTTCCGCAGGCTCATCAGGGATTTCCCGTTGTCGTAGACGAAGGAGGCGTAGTTGGCTTGGGCCTCGACGTAAGCCGGCTTGAAGAGATCGGCTCGCTGGATGGTGGAAACCACCACGGAGAAACAGTGCCTCCGGTACTTCAGCCGGAGAGACGGCCTCTATTGGGGGTAGGCCCAATGCCGTTCACGGCGCCTTGCCAGCCCAAAAATGCTCTCGCGCCGGGCCGCCCCCAATTTGTCCACACTGCCTAGTGGAACGCTCCTACCCCGGCCGGTCCGAGGGCCCCATCAAGACCTTCGTGCTGCGTGGCATCAAGGATTCGCCGCCCCGTACCTGCACGACAGCCGCTGTCCGATGCTGGCGGATGCCGTGGAGTTCTTCAACCTGGTGCTGAAGCTGAGGCTCAAAGAGCGGGAACGGAAGGATCTGGTGGCTTACCTCCTTTGCCCGTGAGACCGATGAAATGGGCCGGATCAACAGGGGAGGGAAATCCCCGGCATGGGTGCAAGTTGAGCCGCCCAATCCCTTACCCCCGTGGCATCAGCCGGCTCAGGGCTTCCGCCAGCCGGTCGAGAGCTTGGGCATTGGGCAGGGTGACGATTCGCTGGCCTTCGTCCAGGATAATGAGATCCCAGGGCACGGGTTCGATCACGGCTTGGTCGCGCAGGACCTGCTCATAATTGCAGATGGTGAAAAAAGCGCCGTCGTGGTACTGCCGGACGCGTTCGCTGGTGCGCCCGAGGACGATCTGGCAGGCGCGATGCCCCGCGAAGCGCCGGATCTCCGATGCCCATTGCGACTTCAGGGAAGCCGGACAGACGACAAGCACCCGCGAGATGCCCGCCTCGCGGGACAGCATTTCCGCCACGCCGACGCCCTGGATGGTCTTGCCCAGACCCATGTCGTCGGCCAGAATCGCCCGGCCCGCGCCCACCGCGAAGGCGATGCCGTCGAGCTGATAGGGTAACAAGGGCACGCCGAGCAGAGACTCCCGCAGGGGATGCTCCGCCGGGTTCTTCCGGATCTCCGCCATGCGTTCCACGACACCTTCCCGGTCCAGAAGGCGGGTGAGGAATTCCTCCGCGTCCGGATAGACGGTCACCGTTTCGCCCAGCGCTTCCAGTTTGCGCACGGCTTCGAGGAGCTGGCGAAACTTCCCAGGCGACTTCAGTTCTTTTCCCAGAAAGGCCTTCGCCACTTGGGCTGCTTTGCTATTGCTGGAAAGGGCCGGACCTTCGAGCCTCACGGTTAGGTCCTTCCCATAAGTCAGCGAGACCGCGAACCGGTCCGGCTCCCAGGGCGTCTCGCGGACTTTCGCCGGGAACTTGCTCTGGACTTTGCGGCAGACGTGAAGCGTGTGCTTGCACAAGCCGAGGGTGTTCTTCCGGAAATCCGGGCAGGTACAATACAGTTGGCCCGGCTGCCATCCGCGCAAAGCCACGCGGTACGTTTTGCCGGACGCTTTGCTTGTGACCGTGTAGTCGGTCCACGGAGTAGCGGGGTCCTGTGCTTTCACCCGCATTTTTTCGGCGGCGGCGCGCTCTTCGCGCTCTCGGATCGCCTGCGCCACGAGTTCGTTTTCGCTGAGCGCTTCGATGGGGACCCGCTCCGGCGGTGGCGCGGCCAGTCCGAGGAGCATTTTTTCCTCCAGGATGTAGGAAAGCGTGGTTCCCTTGTGAAAACACGGCTGGCTGGCGCATTCGCTGCACGTCAGTTCGATTCTTCCGTTCCGGGCCTCCATTGAGGCGAATCTCGACCTTTGCGCCCGTGAGAGCGTGATTGAGAACAAAAGAGTCCGCGGAAAGTTCTACCTCCTCTGGCGATTGCACTTCCAGCTTTCCGCCTTCCAACAGCAGCGACTTTCCTTCCCGTCCAAGCAGCGTTTCGGCTTGCCGAAGGTTCAAATGAGACAGGTGGTCTTTCAGGGTCCGCTTGGCGGGATTGGCTGTTTTTCGGGTTCTTGTCGTTGCCATCGCTGGTTTGAGTTCCTTTCAAAGGGAAAAGGCCGGAGCGGCTCTATCAGAAAATAGACCGTTTTTGGTAGCTACCTGCCCGGGCAATGCAAAGCAGTTTATCAAATTTGAAAACGTCACAAAACACTTTGACTTTACCATTGCCTAATTTCCAGGGCGTCCTTATATTTCGATGAAGTGAAGTAAATACTGAGACGATTCTCATTTTTGAGGAACCGTCCAGGGAGCCGCTTTTTCTTACCTGCCATAAGATAAATGAACGATTCCACCCAGACAGCGGGCCGCGTGTTGGTTGTTGAAGATGACGAACAAAATCGCCGTGTTTTGAAACAAGCCTTGGAGCCATACGGCTATGAGCTGTTGATGGCGAGAGACGGCCGCGAAGCGCTGCCTATTATCAAGGAACACCGGCCAGACGTGGTGCTTTTGGACATCATGATTCCCGGCCGGGACGGTTTTGAGCTGTGCCGTTTGATGCGGGTGGACCGGGCGCTGGCGGCGATTTCCGTCATCATGATTACGGGCTATCAGGACCGGGACACGCGGCTGCGGGGCATTGCCTGTGGCGCGAACGATTTTCTGACCAAGCCACTGGACGTGGAGGACGTGGCCTTGCGCATTGGCAATGGCGTGCGGATGAAGCGCTTCTGTGACGATCTGTTGCAGCGCAACCGGGACGCGGAAGCGCTGGCGGAAAACTATCGCCAGACCGCCGAGCGCTACCGCTCGGAGTTGATGAACTTAACCAGCGAAATGTCTCACAAGCTCCGCGAAATCACTGGCACGATGACCAGCTACCTGGAGCAGCAGACCCAGAACGGACACAGCGCCGGCTATGGGCGCGGCAGTTACACGGGTTACACTCCAGTGATCGATCCCGCCAGCCAGCAGTATGAGTATTCCGGAGAGGCGGAGGAAGCGCCCATGCTCTACGGTTATGACCACCCCGGGGGGTGGGATAGCGCTGGCGGACATGACGCAGAAGACAGTTTCCTGCCCTACACGCCTCCGGCGCAGTCAAAACTACCTCCCCGTCAGCAAAATCAGGCACAGCCAGCAGGGGCTCCCTACGGAAGACCCACCCGAGCCCCCTACTAAGCGTAGGAGGGTCGTGTTCATCGTCAGCCAGCCGTCCCGGCCAGTCCCGGCTGGCTATCCTTCCTTCTTCTTCAGGATGAGGCGGTAGAGCCAGAGGAGGATCAACGATCCGCCGATGGCGAGCAGAAGGCTCCGGATGTCGAATCCGGAAAGCGAACCCCAGCCGATGCTGGTGGCGACAAAACCGCCTACGACGGCTCCGGCAATGCCGATGAGCATGGTCACGAAGCAGCCGCCCGGATCTTTGCCGGGCATGATCCACTTCGCAAGCGCTCCGGCCAGAAGGCCGAAAACAATCCAGGATATCCAAGACATGTGTTCCATATGCCATTGGTTACGCGGAAAGGAAGAGAATGGCCGTAATGGGTGCGTAACTCCCTTGATAAGCGTGTTTGGAGGAGGGCGCCTTGACCGGTTGGTGAGTATTCTTGGAAGCCAGAAAGTCAGGAAACTACGTTTTTTGTCCCAGTGAAGCGTCACAAAAGCTGGGCATTCTGAAAATCCGCGATTATTTTAGGCGTATCGCATTAATAGGCAGGCTCCCGCCGTGAAAAGTTGGGCCGGCCAAAGCGAAAGATTCGTTCTCGGAAGAAACCCAAACCGAAAGATACCCGATTTCGGTTGTGCAGCTTCACGAGGAGGATGACCTTACCCCCGATTATGACGACGGCGGCTGTGCTAGCCCCCAAACCCAAGCGAGGCGATGGATTTAAGGTAATCCTTGGCCTGGCTTGCATTGTCGTGGTGGTGGCCGGTCTGCGGGCCGCCTCCGACTTCTTGTTGCCCGCGGTGGTGGGTTTTTTCCTGGCCTTTCTCAGTCTTCCAATTCTCAAGTGGTTGCAGGACAGGGGGTTACCTCGCTGGCTGGCGGTATTGATGACCGTGGTTTTCGACGTTTTCGTCCTGTCCGTCTTCGTGCTGATCGGCGGCGGCATTGTGTCGAGTTTCGAAGAGCAGGTACCCGAGTATGTAAAGGAGCTCGACCAGCGGATCGTTGATCTGATCAGAGAGGTAGAGATCCGTCTTAAGGCGGGCGAGGACTTTCAGGAAGTGGACCTCTTGAAGTCCTACAAGAGCCTGTTCGACCCTTTGCAGATCATTACCCTGGTGCGGGAGACCGGTGTCATCCAGCGGGCGGCGACGTTTTTGACGAAGTCCTTCTTTGCCCTGGTCGTGATGATTTTCGTACTCACGGAAGCGGATCGCTATTCCGTGAAAGTGGCGGAAGTGATGCGGGCGAACGGACCGGACCTGCGCCGCTTCCAGCGCGCGTCCCTGGACATTCAGCGCTACCTGGCCATCAAGACGGGCGTCAGCCTGGTGACGGGTCTGCTGGCCTGGGTGGTCTGCCTGATTTTCGGCGTGAAATTCGCCTTCCTCTGGGGACTGGTGGCGTTTCTGTTCAACTATGTGCCCGCCATCGGTTCCGTCCTGGCGGCGGTGCCTCCGGTGTTGCTGGCCTTACTCCAGGGTAACATGTGGTTCGCCGTGGGTGTTTTGATAGGGTACCTCATCATCAACATGACCCTGGGAAATTTTGTGGAACCCATGCTCCTTGGCGAACGTTTCGGCATTTCCACGCTGGTGGTGATTCTGTCCGTGCTCTTCTGGGGCTTTGTGTGGGGGCCCATCGGGATGTTCTTGGCCATGCCGCTGACCATGGTGGTGAAGGTCATGCTGGATAACACACCCGACCTCCGCTGGTTGTCGGTGATGATGGGGAAGGGCACCGTGGATGAGCTGGAAGTCCCCCTGGGGCCACCGGGGTCGGCGAGTATCCCGGTGCCGGGTAAGGACCTTCCCGTGCAGGAAGACCGGGAAGAGAAGGCGGTCTCCGCCGCGGGTCGCTGATCGTCACTTCAGGGCAATTGGAAGAGAAGGCTTCGCGGCCAATCGATACCAGTTTCTGTCTCATCCATACCAATGGGTGACCAATTCATACTAAATCAGGGCGCTTTCTGCTTTTACTTGATCTGCCCTTTTATCTAGGCTCTGCCTTGCTTTCGGCACGTGGTCCCCGCCATGGCTGAGCCGAATCCCGAATCATAAACCCAACCCAATTTCTGACGATGTATTTTCTCCGGCGTGTTGCAGTGTTAGGCCTCGTGGCTGTTCTGTCTCTTTCTCTGGGAGGCTGCGGCGGAGGCGGTGAATCCACGGATGGAGCCGGGGAGCCTGGGGGCGGAGAGTCACCGGGCCGCTTTGCCTTCGTGACAAACGGGGTCGCGGACTTCTGGACGATCGCCGAGGTGGGCGCGAAGAAAGCCGCCGAAGACTTGGACTCGAAAGTGGAGATCGCCATGCCGGCGGCCGGGATCGGCGACCAGAAGCGGATGATTGAAGACCTTTTGACCCGGGGTATCGACGGTATTGCGGTCAGCCCCATCGATCCGGATAACCAGACGGACCTGCTCAATCAAGCCGCGGAGCGTACCCACGTCGTGACGCACGACTCCGATGCCCCGGCGTCCAATCGCGAAGTGTACATCGGCATGGACAACTACCTGGCCGGCCGGATGTGCGGCCAATTGGTGAAAGACGCCCTTCCGGACGGCGGCTCCATCATGATCCTGGTGGGCCGCATGGAGCAAGACAACGCCAAGCGCCGCCGCCAGGGCGTCATCGACGAACTCCTGGACCGCAGCGTGGATGCGAGCCGTTTCGATCCTCCGGGACAGCCCATCAAAGGGGACAAATACACGATTCTCGACACCCTGACCGATCAGTTCGACCGGGTGAAAGCGAAGGCCAACGCGGAAGACACCCTGTCCCGCTACCCGGACGTGTCCTGCATGGTGGGTCTGTTTGCCTACAATCCGCCGCTGATCCTTCAGGCCCTGGAGCAGGCAGGCAAGCTGGGAGAAGTGACCGTCGTCGCCTTTGACGAAGACGAAGAAACCCTCCAGGGAATCAAAGACGGCTACGTTTATGGCACCGTGGTGCAGAACCCCTACATGTATGGCTACAAGTCCGTCGAGGTCCTGAAAGCCCTGCACGACGGAGACACCAGCGTGATTCCGGAAGACAAGTTCATCAACATCGAGGCCCGTCAGATCGTGAAAGACAACGTGGAAGAATTCTGGGCCGACCTGAACCAGAAGCTCGGGAAATAGACGAGCCCCAGGCGGAAACATTGCCAGATTCAAAAACCCGGATCGCATGTCCGAATCCAGCCCCGAAAAAGAACGGCCCCTCCTGGAAGTTCGCCAGGCCGGCAAACGGTTTCCCGGCGTTCGCGCGCTTCACCGGGTGGACCTGACGTTGAACCCGGCGGAAGTGCTGGCGGTCATCGGGGAAAACGGCGCGGGGAAAAGCACGCTCATGAAAATCCTCGCCGGGGTCCAGGAGCCGGACGAGGGCGAGATCCTGGTGGACGGCCAGCCGGTGCGCATTGCCAATGTGCACGATGCCATGCGCCACGGCATTGCCCTCATTCACCAGGAACTGAACCTGGCGAACAATCTGGACGTGGGCGCGAACATTTTCCTGGGCCGGGAACCGTCCAAGTACGGATGGATCGACCGGAAGAAGATTCGCGAAGAAGCCAAGGGGTTCCTGGCCAAGGTTGGGCTGAATGTGGACCCTGACACGCTTGTCAGCCGCTTGAGCATTGGGCGCCAGCAGATGGTGGAAATCGCCAAGGCCCTGTCCACCAACGCCCGGGTCTTGATCATGGACGAGCCGACCTCCAGCCTCTCCTCCGGGGAAGCGGAGCAGCTCTTTGCCGTCATCAAGGAACTCCGGGCTCAGGGCGTAAGCATCATTTACATCTCGCACCGCCTGGGAGAGGTGAAGGAACTGGCCGACCGCGTCACGGTGCTGCGGGATGGCGAGAACGCGGGTCACCTGGACAAAGACGAGATCCAGCACGACGCCATGGTAAAGCTGATGGTGGGGCGGGACCTTTCGCAGTTCTACCCGCACGAAGTGCACGAGCCGGACGAAGCCGTGTTGACGGTAAAGGACTTGCGCACGCCGGTGCATCCCGCGCACCCGCTGAGTTTCTCGATCCGCGCGGGGGAAATTGTCGGCATGGCGGGCTTGGTGGGAGCCGGCCGGACCGAGACCTTGGCTACCCTCTTTGGCGTCACGCCCGCCGTGGGCGGTGAAATTTTCGTGAATGGAGAGTTGGTGAACATCCAGACGCCGCGGGACGCCATCCGCGCCGGAATGGCCCTGGCCCCGGAGGATCGCAAGGCGCAGGGCCTGGTGCTGGAAATGTCCGTCCGGGAAAATTTGAGCCTGGCCAGCCTGAACCGGGACCAGAAAGGCGGCTTCCTCAACCGGCAGGCAGAGGACGCCATTTCCGAGGAAATGATCGGGCGCATGCGCATCAAGACGCCGCACGACCGCCAGATCGTCCGCTATTTGTCCGGGGGCAATCAGCAGAAGGTGGTGCTGGGCAAATGGCTGGCCCTGAGGCCGAGAATCCTTCTTCTGGACGAACCCACGCGGGGGATCGACATCGGCGCGAAGCAGGAAATCTATGCCCTGATGGAGGAATTGGCCCGTGACGGCGTGGCCATCCTCTTTGTGTCCAGCGAGATGGAAGAAATTCTGGGCATGTCAGACCGGGCGCTGGTGATGCACGAAGGCCGCATCACCGGCGAGCTGAAACGCGAGGAACTGAGCGAAGAAGCCGTCATGCAACTGGCGACGGGCCGGGGCGGAGCCAAGGCAGCCTGACCTTTACCTGAGGCGAAAATCATGAAACGTATCTTAGGTATTTTGGGATTGTTCCTGGCGGTCTATGTCCTGACCTGGCTGTTGGCGGACGTGTTTTCCGGCTCGGATCGCGCCAGCTTCATGACGGAATACAACCACGTAAACCTGCTGAAGCGGGTGGGGCTGTATGGGATCATCAGCGTCGGAGTGGCGTTCGTCATTATTACGGGTGGTATCGACCTGTCCATCGGGTCCGTGGTGTGTCTGGTGGGGGTGGGGCTACCCTTTATGCTCACCGAATTGGGGTGGCCGGTGCTTTTGGCGGTTCCGGTTGCCTTGGGGGTTTCGTTAGTCATTGGCTTGGCCCATGGGCTGCTGATCACGAAACTGCGGCTGCAACCCTTCATCGTAACGCTTTGTGGCTTATTGATCTACCGGGGGCTGGCCCGGGGTCTTACCAACGATCAAGTGTACGGGTTTCAGACCGGCTTCAAGGGGCTCAAGCAGCTTGCCGTATGGCGGCTGCCCATTACCGATTCCTTTGGCATTCCGGCTCCGTTTTTGATCATGGTGCTCATTGCCATCGTCGCGGCCATCGTGCTGAACAAGACCACTTTCGGACGTTACCTCATGGCGTTGGGAAACAATGAGGAAGCGGCGCGGCTCAGCGGTATCCAGACGGACCGCATGAAGATCGTCGCCTACGTCATCTGCGCCGCCCTGGCGGGACTGGGCGGAATGCTTTTTGTGTTGGATACCAACTCCGCCGCGCCGGCGGACTTCGGGAATTTCTTCGAGTTGTACGCCATCGCGGCGGCAGTGTTAGGGGGGTGCAGCCTGCGCGGGGGGCAGGGCACCATTGCGGGGGTCATCATTGGCGCCGCGCTCATGCGGTTGCTCTACAACACCATCAACCTACTGCCGTGGATTCCGAACAACATCGAGTTCGCCGTTATCGGCACCGTGATCCTGGCGGGAGTGACGGTGGATGAGCTGGCGAAGCGCGTCGCGGCCCGGCGCCGCGCGGCTCAGCGCGACGCTTGATTTGAACGCCTCCGATTTAAGGGCCGTCTAAGGATGACGGTGACCTTTTCCTTCATTGGAGAGAAACACCCAGCGCACCGGAGGGTTGTTAGAACCGCTTCCGGCAGGCGCGAACGATTTGATTCATCACGTAATCACGTAGCGGAATCAGTCCGAATCGAATTTATCTTAATGATGTAACCCACCCCCGAAGAATTGCCGTCCCCCTTTGAGTAGGGCGAATCGCGCTAGGCCGCGCGGTCTTCTTCGGAAGCCTTCTATTTTTGAATAACGGTCATGAAACTTTTTTCCACCTTAGCTAAGATGCCGCTGGCGAAATCGAAAGGCCCCTTTTGGGCGGCCGTCTCCGGAGTGGCGTGGCTGGTCCTGGTCGCCCTTATGTGGGTGGTCCTGAAAGGGGAGGCGGCGGAAAAGCCGTTGTATCAGGTATTTGGGCGTCTTCACCTGGTCGTGGTGCACCTGCCCATCGCGCTGCTTTGTGTGGTGGCCATGATGGAGGCCCTGGCGCGCTTTAAGGGGTTTGAAAATCTGAAGCAAAACACGGCCTTTCTTCTTTGGCTGGGAGTGGCGGGCGCCATCGGGGCTTCACTCATGGGCTTCCTGCTCATGCGCTCCGAGGACTACGCGGGCTCGATCATCGAACTGCACATGTGGACTGGTCTGGCGACGGTCGTGGCGGCCGTGTTGGCGCTGTATTTCAAGTTGAACCATCAAGCCGGTTTATACGGCGGTACCCTGACGGCGAGCGTGGTGCTGACCCTCGCCGCGGGCCATTTTGGTGGGGATTCGCTGCACGGAAAAAACTTCATCGTTCGCCCCCTGTTGCAGTCAGCGGAGGCAAAGCACAAGAAACTGGCGGAAAGCAGCAGCGAAGAGCACGCGCCCGTGGAACTGACCGGGGGGCAGGATTCCGGCGAAGCCGCAATGGATGAAAAGGCACCCGAGGAGGAAAGCGCTCCAGAGATTGCCGTGGCCGAAGCCACGCCGCCCGCGAGCCTGGAAGAACAGGCAATCTTCGATCATTTCATCATGCCCGTGCTGGAAGCGAAATGCACGGAGTGCCACAACGAGAACAAGATCAAAGGCAAGCTGCGGCTGGACACCTACGCCATGATCATGGCGGGAGCAGAAGGCGCGGACTATCCCACGGTGGAGCCTGGGAACGCGGAAGACAGCGAACTGATTTATCGCTGCGAACTGGATCCGGATGACTCGGACTTCATGCCGCCGGACGGGAAAGACCCGCTCACCGTGGAAGAGCTACAATTGCTCAAGTGGTGGATCACTGGCGGAGCCAGCGAGACCCTGACCGTGGCGGAAGCCGCCCCAACTGACGAAATCAGGAATGTGCTCCTGGCGGTGGAGGCGTCCTTTTCAGGCGAGGAAGCAGCCGAAGCGCTGGCCCTTACCATCAGTAGTCCCGTAAATGGTTGGGATGTTCTCAGCCCTGAGGAACAGGCTTCCCGTCTGCAAGCCGCGCAGCAGGCCGCCGCGGAGAAAGGGTTTTCCCTGACCCCGGTTTCTTCCGAAGATTCCCGGCTCACGGTCAGTTGCGTGAATGCCGTGGAAACCTTTGGCGATGCCGAGTTGGCTCTCCTGGAGCCGGTGGCCGAAAACATTCTCTGGCTGGACTTGGCGCGCACCCAGGTGACGGACGCGGGCCTTGCCACCGTGGCGAAGATGAGCCAACTGCAACGCCTGCACTTGGAAAAAACCGCCGTCAGTGACGATGGCATCGCCATGCTGGCCGGGTTGAGAGATCTGGAGTATCTGAACCTTTACGGCACGGCGGTGACCGAACGCATTTTCGAGCCACTGTCCCAGCTCCTCGCGCTGAGGAAGCTCTACCTCTACGAGACCAAGGTGGATCCCAAGGCCGCCTGGGCCTTTCAGCGCAGTATGAGCCTGGAGGTGAACACCGGACACGACCTGGCCATGAAGGTGGGCGCGCCCGTGCCTCGGCCCGTGGAAGACGTGGAGCCGAAAGACGCTGAAAAGGAAAAGGCCGCTGAAGCCAAGAAACCGGCGGAAGATCCAAAGAAAGTGAAAGAAGTGGCGGCGGCCGCGAAAGCGCCCGGGAAGAAGCCTGAACCGAAACCCGTGGCGGTCCCCGCCAAAGAACCGGCAAAGCCGGCGAAAAATGACCCGGTCAAATTGGCCGGAGTCGCACCCAAAGACGAAGCCAAACCAGCCGCCGCCAAGCCGGAGGCCCAGAAACCTGTTCCGGCCAAACCCGAGGTTCCAACCGTAAAGAAAGAAGCCCAGGCGCCGAAACCCGCCGCCAAGAAGGCCGATGCTCCCAAGGAGCCCCAGCCTCAACCGAAGGCGGCCGGTCAGCCCAAGCCCGCGCCGAAACCCGAGGCGGTAAAGAAGGCGGACCAACCCAAACCCGCGCCGGAGCCCCCGGCCGCGAAACCCGCCGATAAGCCTAAAGAGACAAAACCCGCCCCGGCGGACGCTTCTTCGAAAGAGAAACCGGCTGAGAAAAAGCCGGAAACCCCCGAAGCTGGAGCGGAGAGTAAGACCCAGAAGGCCTGATTTTTCTCTGAGAAGGCGGATTTGCGGAACCGATCGAGCTTGCGGAGGGCGCTATTACCCCGAAGAGTGCGAGCCGTGTACAAGGTGAACAGGCACAAGACAATCTGGCTGGCTGGTGGAACTCTGAGCGCGCTGGCCCTGCTGGCCGGTTGCGGAGAAGAGACCGGGCCAAAGGAGATCACGGAAAAGCGGACGCTTTCCGCCAAGGAGCAGATCCCTATCGAGGAAGTTACCAGCGAGCAGCGCTTCCACTTTGCGCTTCAGCAGTTCGGTATGCCCCACGAAGAGCCGGAGGGCGCGACCCCTTCGGCCGGTCCGGATACCGGAGGAGCCCGCCTGGTGTGGGACACGCCCGAGGGCTGGACCGAGCAACCGGCCACGCAGTTTCGCGACGTGAACTTTACCGTGGGCGAGCGGGGCGAGGCTGAAGTCTATGTCAGCCGCATGCCTGGCACCGCCGGCGGGCTGGCCGCCAACATCAACCGCTGGCGGGGGCAGATGGGCCTGGAGCCGATCAGTGAGGAGGAAGTAGAGGCCCTGCCGACGGTAAAGCTTTTCGAATCGGACGCCACCTTCATCAAACTGGATGGGGAGTTCACCGGCATGGGCGGAGCCGGAGCGCAAAAGGACTTCCGCATGCTGGGCCTAATGCTGAACACGCCGGGCGGAGCGGTTTTTGTGAAGATGACCGGCCCCCGGACCTTGGTCGAAAGAGAGGAAAAGAATTTTCTTTCGTTCGCGGAATCCCTTGGCGTGCAGTTGGGGGGAAGCTGAAGTAGTTGGCCTATTGTTGAATCCTGGCGCCAACACGCGCCGTAATATCGCGTCCCAAGGTGGCGTGATAAGTTGTTCCAAATAACTCCCCGATGAACGAAGCGCGGCTAGAGGAAATCGAAAAGCATCAGAACCCCGTTCGCAAGCACAGTGTGCCCGCGATGCTGTGGAAGATCATCACCTCCTATGGGCTGGCGTGCGTGGTGTTGTTCCTGATGCTGTTGCTAACCCTGTTTGGAACGCTGGAGCAGGTCGAGTACGGCCTTTACGACACGGTTCGGAAGTACTTCAAGTCGTGGTTCCTCTCCGACATTTTCGGCCACACCTTTCGCTACCGCGGGATCGGAATCCCCATTCCGGGGGGCATGTTGTTGATGACCGTGCTCTTCTTGAATATGTTTTGCGGCGCCATTATCCGGGCCCGCAAAGGCCTGGCTCACGCGGGCATCCTGATCGCGCACGGTGGCATGTTGTTCCTGCTGTTTTCCGGGTTTGTGTCCGCCTACTTTTCGCAGGAGGGGAACATGGCCCTGTATGAGAAGGAAGAGGCCAGCGAATTCGAAAGCTACTACAACTGGCAGATCGAGATCCTGCCGCTTGGCGAGTCGGACGTGGCCACGGAAGCCCTGGTGATTCCAGCGGAAGACATCCACTCCCTCAAGCCGGATGAACGCAGGGTCTTTACGAGCCAGGAACTGCCCTTCGACGTCTTCGTGAATGGCTACTACCGGAATGCCATCCCGGTCCCCACGTCCGCTCCCATCGCCTCTTCAGATCAGTTCAAGAAGAGCCCGGTAGCCGATAACTTTGTGCTGCTGGAACAGCGGCCCTCCACGGATGCCGAACACAACCTCGGCGGCACCTACGTGGAGTTTCAGGCCAAGGCAGATGCTGGGGGTGAAGGAAGTGGAAGCACGGCCGCCATTCTCTGGGCCGGCGAGACCTCGCCCTTCAGATTCGAACTGGCGGGAAAAGAGTGGTCGGCCCGGCTGGTGCGCGAGAAATGGCAGGTGCCCTTCACGATTCGCCTGGACGAGTTCACCATGGAGCGCCATCCCGGCACCGGCATTGCCCGGCTCTATGAGAGCGAAGTGACAAAGCTGGAAAACGGCCAGGAAGAGTCGATCGAGATCAAGATGAACGAACCCCTGCGGCACCAGGGCTACACCTTTTTCCAGGCCTCCTGGGGGCCGGAGAACGCGGGTCCGAATGACCGGCTGTTTTCCGTGTTTGCCGTGGTGAAAAACCCGGCGGACCACTGGCCCTTGATCGCGCTGGTCATCGTGGGCATCGGCCTGTGCGTGCACTTTTTTATCAAGCTCATGGACTTTGTGAACCGGTCCCAGAAATCCCTGAAGAAAGCGGCCCCGTGATGAAAACACTCTCCCAACGCCTCTCCGCCCTCCTCTGGGCCGTCCTGTTGCTGGCGGCCGTGCCCGCCACCGGGTGGGCCAAGAACGTCTCCACCGCCATCGATACCTACGAGCCCTGGGAGGATGCCACCGTGGACGTGTTCCGCGGCATGCTGGTTCAGGAAGGGGGCCGGGTGAAACCCATCGACACCCTGGCCCGCTACAAACTGCTCCAATACAGCGGGCTGACCTCCATCAAGTTCGAAACCGCCCAGGGCGAGGCCCACAAGCTGGACGCGGCCACCTGGATGATGGACGTGCTCTTCCGCACCGAGCTGGCGAAGGAGATGCCGCTCTTCATCGTGGATGATTCCACCGCCGTCGTGGCCATCAACGTGGTGCCCAAAGAAAAGCGGGACCGCTATTCCTATAACGATCTGCTGCGGGGCCGGGAAAAACTGGCGAACCTTTCCGCGGAGTACGCGCAGAAAGATGCGAAGGACCGTAACCGGACCGAGCAGAACCTGGTGAACCTGGGCCAGAACGTCAGCGACTTCGAATACCTGAGCGAACAGTTCAGCTTTGCCGACCCCGGCGCGCTCGCCTCGAATTCGGTCTTGCCGGAAGAGATGAAGCAGATGGCGCAAAAGTTCGATGCCGTGGAGTTCATCGACCAGTTGCCCGAGATGCCGTTCCAGAATTTTGTTCAGAGCATGCAGCAAATGGCGGACGGAACGCCGGAGGAACAAATGGTGGCGGACGGTTTTCGGCTTGTGTTTTTCTATGCGTCCACCGGACGGAAGCTGAACATTTTCCCCCCGGCGGAGGAAGAAAACGAAGAGTGGCTTTCCGTGGGCACCGCTCTGATCGCGGCCATCGAATCCGAGGAGAAACGCCCCTGGGTGGCGGAGCAGCTCAACGGCTTGAAAGAGCTGGTTCAGGCTTCCAATTCCGGAGACGAAGCGTCTTTCCTCGCGAGCCTGAAGGACTACACCGGAAACATCAAGCAGGAGGCCAAAGCCAGAGGGGAAGGCGCGAAGGCGGGTCTAGAGGTGTCTCTTTACCAGGGCAACTACTTCCTCAACAGCCTGGCGTTCTTCGTCGTGGCGTTCGTGTTCCTGGCCGTCAGTTGGCTGGAACCGGGCGGAAAATTTGGCCGCTACATGACTTGGGCCGCCATCGGCGCGTGCGCCATCGGGCTGGGGTATGACGTGGCCGGCATCGTGATCCGGTGCATCATTCGCGGACGCCCGCCCATCACGGGGCTGTATGACACCATTATCTTCATCACGGCGGTGGCGGTTCTGTTAGGGCTGTTCATCGAGTGGGCCGACCGGAAGCGGGTCGGCATCGCCGCCGCGGTTATCTGCGGCATGGCCGGGATGTTTCTGTCCCTGCGCTACGACATGAAAGAGGCGACCGATACCATGCCGCAACTCCAGGCGGTGCTGGATACGAATTTCTGGCTCGCTACCCATGTCACCATCATCAATATCGGATACGCGGCTGGTATCCTGGCCGGGGTCATCGCGCACTTCTACCTGCTGGGACGGCCCATCGCCATCCTGATGGACCGGGACAAAGAGAAGAAGCCTCGCGAAATGTTCCGTTCCGTGACGCGGAAGGTTTATGGCGTCACCTGTTTCTGCCTGTTGTTTTCCCTGGTGGGAACCGTCCTGGGCGGTATTTGGGCGAACTACAGCTGGGGCCGTTTCTGGGGCTGGGACCCGAAGGAAAATGGAGCCCTCTTGATCTGCCTCTGGTCTCTGGTCATGCTGCATGCCCGCATGGGTGGCTATTTCCGCGAAGTGGGGACCAATGTGGCGGCGGTGGTGCTGGGGATGATCGTTACCTTCTCCTGGTGGGGCGTGAACAACCTGGGCGTGGGCCTGCACAGCTACGGGTTCACCGAAGGCGTATGGGGAGCGCTCTACACCTTCTGGGCCGTGGAAGGCATCTTCCTTGGACTCGGCTTGTTCTTGTTCATCCACGACCGGATGAGCAAGGTGAAGAAGCAGGGGGCGCCGGAAGGCAAGGAGATGCCCACGGGCGGAAAAGCAGAGCCCGCCTGAGAAGCGCGCGGGCTTGATCGGTGCCAGCCACAGGGTGTAAGACAGCGCATGGCTTTGTCCCAACCCCTGTTAATGAAGGGCCGCCTCTGGAGGGTGGCGTTCGCTGGCGCTTTGGCGCTGTTCTGTGGTTTTTTGCCTTCGGCTTCCCGGGCGGCGGATGAAACCGGCGTGGGCGGGAAGAAGCCACATCTGGTCTTTGTGGCGGGCACGCACCACTATCACCCGGAAATCTCCATGCCGGTCTTGGCCGGAGAAATGGAACGGTTCGGATTTCGCACCACGGTCATTTTGCCGGATGGCGACCCGGAGATGAATAAAAATGGGGTGGGTCTGTCAGGATTGGAAGCGCTCGCTGATGCGGACGTGGCCGTGTTCTTCATGCGTTTTTTGACCCTGGATGACGCCCAGTTTGCGCTCATCGAAGAGTACCTGAAGTCCGGCAAACCCGTGGTGGCGTTCCGGACTTCCACTCATGCGTTCAACTACCCGGAAGGTCATGAGCGTTTTCATTGGAACGACGACTTTGGGATCCGGGTTTGCGGCACACCCTACCTCGCGCACATGCGGAGCGATACCCAGTGCGAAACCATCGAGGCGGCGCGGGAGCATCCGGTGCTGACGGGGGTGGGTACGGAGCCTTTTGTGTCCGGTGGTGTTTTGTATCTGACCGGGCTGGAACCCGGTGTCGTGCCGCTGGTGCTGGGTTCGGGATCGGTGCCAGAGGCAAAGATCCATTCTAATCAGTTCGGAGTGCGTTATCTGCAAGAGAACGAGAAAGACATCGTGGCCTGGACCTGGGACAGGAACTACTACGGAGCCCGGGTCTTCGGCACCAGTTTCGGGCACCTCACGGACTTTGGAACCCCCCAGACAATGCGTCTCCTGGTGAATGGCATCCACTGGGCAGCCGGTCAGCCCGTGCCCGATCCGGATGCGGAAGTGAAGGTCTATTCCCTGGAAGAACCAGCCGAGCCGCCGAAAAAGAAGGGCTCCGGACCCAAATGAGGCGAGATTATCGCTGGAAAAACCGGATTCCGTGCCTATAAATCTGCCCGTATGATGATCGTACTTGGAATCGCGGTGGCGTTTGGCTTTCTCCTCATGGGAGCGGTGGCGTTCACTTACCTGATTAAGGGCTGAATTCACGCGGTTCCCGCTGGGGGTCGTAGGCGTCTCGCCGGTCCGCGTTCACGGGCGCGAACGCCGTTTTTTTGGGGGGGTGTTTCCCGGTAGTTTTCCCAGGCCATTGCCGCCGCTGGGTTTCCCGGCGGATTTTCCGGCCATTGCGTTGAAATAAGGCGTTTTTGCCTTTTTTCGGACGTTTGTTTGGGTAGAAGGTCTAAAGAAGTCATCAGATCCAAACCCACCATTTTTCCTATTTTATGACGATTACCAAACTGGCAAAACGTAACCGGGGCGCGTTCCGGTTGGAAGGCATGGGAGCTTTAGTTTTCACTTCGCTCCTGGTCTTGGCGGTCCTGAGCCTGATCCTCTCGTTGATTTTCCGAAAGACTCCCACCGAGGCGGATAAGCGAATCGTGGACGAAGGCGGCGCCGAAGTGTTCGTGGAGAAGTACGATTCGGCCCAAAAAGCCGCGCAAGATGCCGAACAGGTTAACGCCCTCCTTAAAGTGGAACTGGGGGAAGTGAAGGAGAAGCTGGCCGGCACGGAAAAGACTCTGGCCGACCGCGAAGGCGAACTGAAAGCCACGAAGGGCACGCTGGCCCAAAAGGAAAAGGAATTGGCGGGAACCGTGGCCGCGCGGAACGAGCTGCAGGCTGAAGTCAAAGTGCTGAAGGAAGAGCGGATCGTGGCGCTGGAGCAAAAGCTCAACACGTTGGGTGAGGAACGGAACAAGCTGAGCGGACAAGTTCAGGAGGCCACGGCGAAGGCGGGTCAGATGGCAAAAGTGAACCAGAACCTGAGCGCCGAAGCGGAGAAACTGAAGAAGGACCTGGCCGCTCGCGATGCCATGGCCAAGAACTTGGGCGCGGAAGCGGACAAGCTGAAGACCGAAGTGGCCGCGCGGGAAGCCGCGGCGAAGAACCTCAATGCCGAAGTAGAGAAGCTGAAGAAGGAAGTCGCGGCGCGGGATGCCAAGGTCAAAGAGCTGACCGCGCAGGTGCAGCAACAGAGCGAGAAGCTGGGGGCCGAAGCCGCCAAGTTTGCCGATCTGGCAAAGAAAAGCGAAACCCTGGCGAAGCAAATGGAAGCTCAAAGCACGCAAATTGCGGGACTGACTCAGCAGACTCAGGCGCAGGCCAAGCAGTTGGCGGATGCCGCTTCCGCCCAGGCAGCGGTGCAGCAAGCCGCCGCCTTGAAGGCGAACTTTGAAGAGATGCAGAAAAAACTGGGGGCTGAAGCCGCCCAGTTCGCCAAGCTGAAGGAAGCGCTGACTTCGGAAAACAAAGCCCTTCAGGATGCCAATACAAAATTGGCCGATGCGCTGGCCAAAGTGGCGGAAGCGAAGAAATAGTGCCGGCCCTCCGGGCGGTCAGGCGAAGTTCCTTCCGAATGGGGCGTTGCCCCCACCGGCCCTTTGTGCGTATGAAAAAGCTGTGAAGGGCTTAGCCGATACCATTGTCACCGCGCGCGCCGCCGCCGCGGCGCTGGCGTTCATTGCCGCATTCGTTTTCATATGGGACGCCAGTACCGGGATGGCGGCCGGACAGGAGGCCGCCGCTCCACTCAGAGTGGCGGTTGTGGATCTGGTGGCGGTCTTTGAACGGCATCCCGAAGCTGAGTCCGCGCTGGCGGCTTTGACCGAAGAGCGGGACGCGGCGCGGGAACTGTTTCGCGAGAAATCAAAGGCCCTGAAAGAAACCCTGCAGAAACACCAGGAACTGATTCAGGCTGGCGAACGGGAGGATGCGAAGGAGGTGCTGAAAGAGGCGGGAGAACTGGAAACCGCCATCGCTACCCTGAAGACCACCCAGGAACAGGAAATCGAAAAGAGATTCCTGGCCGAACGGCGGCGCATCCTGGAATCGATCAAAGAAACCGTCGCGGAACTGAACGCGAACGGTCGCTATCACTTGGTCTTGGACCGCTCCGCCGCCGCCGCGAACGGCCTGCCCATGGTGCTGGACGTTCGGGGCCTGGATGATTTGACCGAGAGCGTTCTTCAGCGGGTCACGGAGAAAGCGAAGGAAGCGGGAAAAAAAGCACAGCCCGCCGGGAAACGACCCTGATGACTTCTGAGAAACGGGTAATCCTGCCGGTGGACCGGCTGCGTGAGACCTGGCCGGACCGGCTGTGCGGCGCGCGGCTTGGAGCCCTGCTGCACTCCGCCTCGGTGGATGGTCAGTTGCGTCCCACCCTCTCGCACTTGGAAGAGATGAGCGGGGACCTCATCCACCTGGCGGCACTCTTCGGCCCGCAGCATGGCTTTGAAAGCACCACTCAGGACAATATGGTGGAATGGGAAGGGTTTCCTCACCCCCGTCTGGGGATTCCGGTCTATAGCCTGTATGCGGAGCATCGCGAACCCACGCCGGAGATGCTGGCGGGCTTGGACGCGCTTTTTGTGGATCTGGTGGAAGTGGGAAGCCGCTACTACACCTTCATCTGGAGTCTGTGGCTTTGCATGAGAGCCTGTGAGAAGGCCGGCATTCCCGTGGTGGTGGCGGACCGCCCGAACCCCATCAACGCCGTGGTGACGGAAGGTCCGCCGCAGGACCCGGACTACCTTTCCTTTGTGGGACTGTACCCTTTGCCAAACCGGCACGGTCAGACCCTGGGTTCCCTCGCGCGGCGGTTTCAGAAGGAGTGCTTTCCCAGCTGCGACCTGACGGTGTTACCCATGGAGGGCTGGAAGCCTGAAATGTGGTTCGACGAAACCGGGCTGCCCTGGGTGATGCCTTCTCCCAACATGCCCACGCTGGATACCGCCATCGTCTATCCCGGCATGTGTCTGTTGGAGGGAACCAACCTTTCCGAAGGGCGGGGCACCACCCGTCCCTTCGAACTGTTCGGCGCCCCCTGGATGGACGGTTATGAACTGTGCGGCGAACTGAACGCCCTGAACCTGCCGGGCGTGCTTTTCCGGGAGGCTGCCTTTGAACCCATGTTCCAGAAACACGCCCGGACCCTTTGCCGGGGGGCGCAGATCCATGTGACGGACCGGAACACCTTTCTGCCCTGGAAGACCACCATGGAAATCCTGAAACTGGCCAGAACTCTGCACCCGGAGGAATTCCGGTGGAACCCGCCGCCCTATGAATACGAAGAGGAAAAGCTGCCAATCGAAATCCTGCTGGGCGGACCGGTGGAGAGCTTTTTTGACTAGAGGAGGTGCCCTCATCGTGCCGGCCCTGCCAAGACTACACTGTTTCCGTGTCCGTACCCCTGCCTGCTGCGTCGCGGTCTTCTTCGCGATATCCGGATGGGGTGTCACGCTGGGACAGACCAGCGTGATTAGAGAGATGCTGGTCCTCCCGGAGCCGCGTGAGGGCTTTCTGCAAGAGGCGCGGAACTTTGCCGCGCTCGGACCCGAGGGGGCGGGCGTGCCGGTAGAAGGTCTGCGCGGCTACGTGGAAACGCTGGAAGACGTTTTCGAGACCTATGAGACTCCGCCTCCGCCGCGGGTGTTCTACTTTTTCTGCACGGTCTACTACACGCCACGGGAGGGCGGATTTACCCGGGAAGGGGGCTTTGACATGTCGCCGGAAACTCGCGGCGGCCTCGGCGGCCGGAAGTTTTCGGCGAACTTCGTCCGGGCGGTCGTCACCGAGGGGTTTGGCCGGGTGGAGCCGCCCCAGGACGGACAGCCTTATCTGAAGTACGACGGTTCCTGGGACTTCGCCCGCCGGGCCTTGGGGAACCGGAACAATACCCTGCGCGACCGGGCGTCCGCCGCGGTTCACCGGCGGAACGGACTTTTCTCCAAGGGCACGGAAATGCTGGTGATGGACCCTCAGATATACGCGGCCTTCGGAAACCTGCGATTCGAAGCGGCGGACACGGGGGGCGGGTTGTTTGAGAACCAGATCGACCTCTACTGGGGGGAAGACGATCCCCGGGGACCGGGACCGGACATCTTCCGGCCGGAAGGTTGCCCGGTGGCCGTGCGCTGGATCGTGCCGGTTCTGATTTTTTAACGCATCCGAAGGCCGCGCCGAGCCCGGCGAAGTCCCGGAGGCGGCGCGATATTTGTTTTCACCCTCGGGAAATGGCGGACATTTCCCTCTGTCGAAATCTTACTTTCTCTTCCATGAAGCCGCTGCCAGCCCTGTGTATCGCCTTTGCGATCTTTACTCCCTCCGCGTGGGTCCACCAAGCCGTCGCGCTGGACTACAAGAAAGACATCCTGCCGATCTTCGATCGGAAGTGTTTCAAATGCCATAGCGACCGGGAAGGAGTCTCAAAAGGGAGCCTGATTCTGGACGACCTGGAAGAGTTCGAAAAATACTCCGTCGGTCCGAACCATCCCGTCGTCCCGGGGGACCCGGAAAAGAGCGATCTGTTGCGCTTCATCGAGCTTCCCTCAGACGACAACGATGCGATGCCGCCATCCGGAAAAGGAGAGCCACTCTCCGACAAGGAAAAGGAACTGGTGCGCCAATGGATTGTGGAAGGGGCCGTGGTGGATGCGAACAAGAAAGACAAGGATGACGACAAGCCCATGAACGAAGCGCCTGCCCTGGCAGAGCGTAAAGTCATGTCTTGGACGAATGCCCAAGGAAAAGTCATCGAAGCGGCATTTCTCCGGCTGAGTGGAGATTCAGTAGAGCTGCTAATGAACGGGAAGGCTTACAAAGTGCCGCTCGCGTCCCTGTCTTCGGAGAGCCAGGCTCAGGCAAAGAGCCTGGCGTCGGGAGAAAGCGGTTTGTAGCGGTTTCTTCTTGTCCGGGCCCGCCGTATTGGCTTCCGGCTGTCTTCCTTCGGTGGTTAGAGTTTTTCATTCGGCTAAGAATGGAAAACCTCATCGGGGTGGCGCGTACTGACCTTTCCGAAATTGCCGCAGGGCAAGCGAGTTTCACTTTACAATTTCAGGGACAGTGCCTAACGTGAATCCTATGGAAGCGAGGTTACTTTGGACAGCCCTGGTATCGGCTGTGATCGCGGTGGTGGGATTTGCGGCCAGCGGGCCGGCACACGCAGTTGGAGATTCGGAACCCAATCAGGTTCAGGATCAGGATAAGGAACAGAAGAACGTTCAAGCGGATCCCGTGGTAATCGAGATGCCAGCGGATGCCTGTGATTTGTTGGACTATCTACCCGGAACCACTTGGCGAATGGACAGTCCCAAGGACAGTTCTTATGGCCGGGGGACGTTAATATTTAAGAAAGACGGCTATGTGGAGCACGTCTATGCGAACGGACGCCGCGAGATCAAGCGTTGGGGGGTCATCGATCATCGCTCCATTACTTGGGGTGGTGGAAACATGCGAGTCATGACCTTTTCCGAAGATCTGCAAAGATTTGAGGACAGCCGGTTCGAGTCTACCGGAGTTCGGATGCCCTGATGCGGTTAGGCTAACTTAGGTATTAGAGATCTTTAAGCGCTGATTATCTTTCTTGCTTGCTAAGCATTTCGGAATAGCGCTTTGCCGCCGTTCTTTTCCCGTGTGGAGCGTTCGGCTTGGACCGGTGGCCGGGCGCGGCAGTCCGGCGGCGTGACGGGATGATCGATCCAGAGGGACTTGACGGCTCTGGCTCGTAAAGGCATCCGGAATTGGGAGGCATACTTGCGGTGTATGCCTGGCCTGTGCGAAAGTCCCGGATGATTTGGGGATTCCAGTGTTTCTCATGCCGCTTCCGGCTTTCCCGCCGGGATTCCGGTTGGCCGGCCGTTCCCGGTTTCCGCGGAAGCGTTGAACCGCACCATTGACCGGCATGCCTGAAACGTTGTCCCTAGAGGTCTCCGGGTTTATTTCCCTCCTGTGGGCCTTTCTCGCATCGGTCCTACAGTTCGGACTGGCCGTCGGGGTGACCGGCCACGCCGTCTTGAAGAAGCGGAATACACGCTCCGTGATTGGCTGGGTGGCGATTACCTGGCTGGTGCCGTTCTTGGGGGCTTTTCTCTATGTGTGTTTCGGCATCAATCGTATCGAGCGTCGCGGGCGCGGGGTGCAGGATGCCCTGGCCGCGTCGCGGGAGAAGCTGAAAGAGTTCGAACCGGTGCACATGGACGACATCCAGGGGACCGAGGGGCTGGAAGGGGACGAACCACCACCCCGCGTCCCGCTGCCAGATCGCATCCCGGAGGATGGCACCATCATCAAACCGCTGGCTCGCCTGGTGGGCCGCCTGACGCAACGGCCGCTGGAAGGGGGAAACAGGGTCACCGTCTTGCGAGGTGGGGAAGAGGCGTTCGGCGCCATGCTGGAGGCCATTCGTTCGGCGGAGAAAACCGTCTCACTGTGCACCTACATTTTCGATATAGACCGGGCGGGCCGCGAATTCGTGGAGGCTTTCCAAGAAGCCATCGGCCGCGGGGTGCGGGTGCGCGTCCTGGTGGATGCCGTGGGGGCGCGCTACGGGCGGCCCAGTGCCATCCGTGTCTTGCAGGAGTTGGGCATTCCCGTGGCGGGATTCATGAAAACTCTGGCTCCCCGTGCTTTGCACTACTCCAATCTGCGGAATCACCGGAAGATTCTGGTGGTGGACGGCCGGGAAGGATTTACCGGAGGGATGAATATCCGGGAAGGGAACTGCCTGGCTTGGCAACCGGCCAGTCCCATTCAGGATCTGCACTTTCGGGTGGAGGGTCCGGTCATCACGCACCTCCAGGAGGCCTTCGCCGTGGATTGGGCTTTCACCACCGGTGAAGTGTTGAAAGGCGATGCCTGGTTTCCGGTGATTCCACGAAAGGGAAGCGTATGGGCACGAGGGATTGCGGATGGGCCAGACGAAGATTTTGAAACTTTGAGGCTTACTATCTTGGGTGCCTTGGCTGAGGCGGAGCGCCACGTCACCATCGTGACTCCTTACTTCCTGCCGGAGGACCCCGTCATCATGGCCCTGAATGTCGCGGCCATGAGGGGGGTGGACGTGAGAATCGTCATCCCGGAAATCAACAACTTGCGCATGGTGCAGTGGGCCTCCACTGCCATGCTCTGGCAGATCCTGCACCGGGGTTGCCGCATTTGGCTCAGCCCGCCGCCCTTCGAGCATACCAAGATTTTCGCGGTGGATGACCGGTGGAGCCTGATTGGCTCCGCGAACTGGGATCAGCGCAGCTTGCGGCTGAATTTCGAGTTCAACGTGGAATGCTACGATGCGGCGCTGGCGGAGCAGCAGCGCCACATCGCGGAAAAGCTGATCTCCGCCGGCAGAGAAATCTCCATCGGCGAACTCAAAGCCCTGCCGGTGGTGGACAAGCTGCGCAACGGAGTCGCCCGGCTGGCTTCTCCCTATCTTTGATCTCTTTCTGTGCGCCAGGCCGGGCCGGGCTTCAGGCCGTCACGGTTTCGGGTACGCAGACCGCGTCCATGGCTGCCTCCAGCACGTTCAGGCCCTCCACCAATTGATCGGCGGTGATCATGAGAGGGGGGCTCAGTTTCACGGTTCCGCCCCCGGTTCCCACGGGGGCGAACAGCATGAGGCCGTTTTCCACGCAGTGCTTCACGATCTCGAAAGCGGTGTCGTGGTCTGGCTCCAGGCTGCCGCGGCCCTTGACCATTTGAACCGCGCCCACCAGGCCGATGGAAGCGGCCCGGCCTACATGATCCGGGTATTTTTTCTCAAAGTGCGCCATGCGTTCTTCCAGAATGGGGTGCAGCCCGGCGGCGTTGCCCACCAGGTCTTCTTCCACCAGCAGCTTCAGGTTCGCCAGGGCGGCGGCGCAGCAGATGGGGTTCCCCGTGTGGGTGGAGGTCATGGAACCAGGCGGAAAGATGTTCATCCACTTCGAGTGACCCATCACGGCGGAAATCGGCAGGCCAGAACTCATGCCCTTGCCGCAAACGATGAGGTCCGCCTCCACTCCGTAATGTTCGAAGCCCCACATTTTCCCGCAGCGGCCGAACCCGGCCTGCACTTCATCGAAGATCAGGAGCGCTTCGTTCTCGTCGCAGAAGGCACGGAGTTTCTTCATGTAGTCCACCGGCAGGAGAATGGCGGTGCCGCCCTGGTAAGTTTCCAGGCAGACCCCAGCGATGCGCTCTGGGTGGACGCCCTGACGGTCGAGTGCCTGGAGGAAGCCCTCGAAGCTGATGTCCTGACCGCGAAAGCCGTCCGGGATTGGGACGTTGATCATGCAGGGGTCCGGATGGACGATCCAGTCTTTCAGGGCCGGAATGCCCCCGGCCATCTGGCTGCCCATGGTCCGGCCGTGGAAGTCGCCCGAAAACGTGACGATGTAGTCCTTATTCGGCCCGCTCTTGGTGTGAGCGTAGGCGCGGGCGATTTTTATGGCGCACTCCACCGCTTCGGAGCCGGTGGTCAGGAGGAAGACCTTGTCCAGATAGTCCGGGACGCAGCGCTCCAGAAGGTAGGCAATCAGTTCCGCCCGCTCCGCGTTCGGGAAACAGTAGGAATGGTGCAGCTTTTCCGCGGTTTGCTTGATGGCCTCCACGGCTTCCGCCCGGGCGTGGCCCGCGTTGGTCACCAGCACGCCGGAACTGAAGTCCAGCCACTTGTTTCCGTGACGGTCGTAAACGTGAACCCCCTGCGCCTTATCCCAGACAATGAGGGGCTGCCCGCTCATGGAGAGCGGCTCGCCACGGCGGAGGGTATTGACGATATCCCGGTCTTCGGGATGCGGAATCTCCGTCCGGATCTCGCGATTGGGGGTCGAGATGGGGGCGGCAGGCTTAACGGGGGTGAATTCAAAGGATCTGCCCATGGCGCATACTTTGAAACAGGATGCCAATTCCGCAAGAAAAGGAAAGGGCGTCCGCCGGGCGGACAAGTGCGTAACGCTCAGGGGTGTAACGGGAGGGGAGGTGTTTGCGGCGTGCATTCGAGCCGCGGCACTTCATGGGGAAACTCGGAGGGCTGAGCCAACCACAACGATCATGACTGAATTAACCGACAAGGTAAGAGACTTCGACTACCAGGCATTGCTCCACGACTTCATCATTCCCTGGGCGACCAATATCATCTTCGCCCTGCTGATCTTTTTCATCGGGCGAATGATCAAGAACTGGGTGGTCAAACTGACCCGCGCGGCTCTGAAGCGCGGCAAGCTGGAGCCCATGCTGATTAACTTCGTGGTCTCCATCCTGAGCTGGGCGCTGCTGCTGGTAGTGCTGGTGGCGGCCCTGGATCAGTTGGGGGTGGATACCACTTCTTTGATTGCCCTCTTGGGCGCCGCCGGCATCGCGGTGGGCCTGGCGTTGAAGGATTCCCTGCAGAACTTTGCCGCTGGGGTGATGCTGTTGGTCTTCAAACCCTTCCGGGAGGGAGACTTTATCGAGGCTGCCGGAATCAAGGGCGTGGTGGAGGAGATCCGGATTTTCTACACACTCATGCACACGCCGGAAAACATCGAGATGACGGTTCCCAACGGGGACATTTTCAATGGCGTGATCACCAACTACAGCGCCAAAGACACGCGCCGGATCGACCTCGTCATTGGTATTGGTTATGATGACGATATCCAGAAAGCGAAAGACATCCTGACTCGCCTGGTCACGGAAGACGAACGGGTGCTAAAGGACCCCGAACCTTTCATCGCCGTGGGCGAGTTGGGCGCCAGCAGCGTCGATCTACTGGTCCGGCCCTGGACAAAGTCCTCCGACTTCTGGGCCACCAAGTGCGACCTGACGGAGCGTATCAAGCTGGCCTTCGACGCGGAAGGCGTTTCCATTCCCTACCCGCAGACAGACGTGCATTTGGATGGGAAACTGAAGACCCCGGAGAGTCCCACGGACGAAAAAGCAAAAGCCGCGTAGTCCCCTCCCGATGACGGGCGAGGTCGAGGCAGAGGTGGTCCTCGACCTCCGGGCGAGGAACTCGCGAACCGGGCCTGAGAAGCCGGAACGGTGCTTCCGGTTCACATCTCAAGGTGTCCCCGAAAAGACCTTTCGCGGGATGCGTCTAGTGCACTGACCGCCTTAAGATGATGGGTGATTGGCGAGGATTTTTGGCTGGGGGCAAGGCGCGATGAAGGAGGCTATGTGAATCATAACTGACTGAAGAGCAACGATGACCCCAGCCAAAAAGACCGGCTCCCACCCTGGCGCCAGCGGCTCTTTGTTCAGACCAAGCGCTCATCATTTTAAGGCGGTCAGTGCACTAGAGTCGCGGTTCCAACTTCGTTTCCATAAGCCAGGACCCCGTCAGGCAAACGCCACGCCGGGCGAATCCCCGTAGGTGATGTCTACCGTCCTGGCCCCGTTCAGGATGGACAGGCGGCCCGCTTCCACGACCAATTCGTTGTAGAAACTGTTGGCCGGGGTGGCGTGCCAGCCGGCGGCGTCGATTTCTTCAAGCTTGGCTTTTCGGGAAGGAAGGTCCCCCGCCGCCGCGACTTGGGCGGCGGCAGAGACAAGCTGTTCGATGGCGCGGTACCCATACCCGACGGGACGAAGCCCAGGGCCTTCACTGCGCTCGATCATCTGAAAGTAGTCGGGATTCACGTAGTGGTGATGCGTGTCCCCCGGGTCGTCGCCCGCGACCACGGCGGAGTAGTCGACGCCGCGGTAGTTATCCACATGGTGAATGAACCCACCGGCTTGCCGCGCCTCGTCCTTGGTGTAGAGCAGCATGCCTTGATCGTTCCCTCCTGATGCTCTCTCCGGGTAAGCAATGCCGTTCTGCACGTTCAGGACCGCGCCGTTCTCCCAGACGACGCGGGCGTCCGTATAGAGATAGCCAATGTTTCCGTTGGGAAAGGCGTCTTCGATGCCGTGGACGGAGACAGACACGGGTTTCAGGCCGGTGATGAAGGCAACCAGGTCCACATAGTGGCAACCGATGTAGACAAAGAAATCGGTCTGGTCCGTGGTGCACCAGTTCATGAAGTTGGAGTTCCGGTACTGCCATTTCTCGTGCAGCTTGGCGTGGCCCAGCTTGAACTCGCCCAACTGTCCGGCCCGGTATTTTCGCCGGGCGATCCAGTTCCGGTCATCGTAGCGTTTGTGATACTCCACGCCCACGAAGAGGCCGCGGTCCATTGCCCGGCGCTGTACGTCCAGGGCGTGTTCGTGAGTTAGCACCAGCGGCTTTACGCAGACCACATGGTGGTTCCGTTCCAGTGTTTCGCACAGCACTTCATAGTGGTTCTGGTCCGGAATGGCGATGTAGACGATGGATTGCTCCGGCAGGCTATCGAGTACCTCCTTGTAGAGATCCGGGTGCGAGCCGTCCCCGGCATCGGTCCCCGGAGAGGGGATGAAACTCTGGCCGGGAAAGGCCTGTTGGAGAAAAGAATCTTCCAGCAGAGGTTTCAGGGTAGACAGATTGCGCGCGCAAATCGTGATATCGCCGATTTGTCCGAGGCGCTGCAGGTGATAGAGCGAGGGCAGCACCTGGAGCTTGGTGATCATGCCGCCGCCGATGAGGCAGACAGGCCGGGAGGGGGTAGACATAGGGATTTAAAGGGGGAGAACTTAGGGAACAGAGGGGGTGGAAAGCGTTTCTGACTGCTGACCGTCCAGGAGGGTTCAATTCTCGCTCAAGGCATGAGCAAAGATGCCGAGATGGTTTCCGTTTACCCGTTGCAGGACGGAACTGGGACGGTTGAGAAGGCGGAAACCCGAAGCCGTATCTGGATCGGCCACGGCCAGGACCGAGGAGCCGCCTCCATCCAGATTAAGCCCTTCGTGTGCTCCGAAATACTGAAGCCACCGGGCCGTCATTCTCAGGCTGGCGCCCGCGCTGTGGCCGGGCTGACGTCCGTCGATGATCAGAAAAATCAGGTATCGGCCATCTTGAGTCAATCCCGCCGCGGTGCGCGGGTGAAGATCTTCGTTGGGTTGGCTTTCGACTACCTGCCCTCCGTCAAGTAAGTCCGTGCCTGAAACGGCGATCTGAAGGTTCGCCACGGAGTCTGGCGCCTGACGAATAACCTGAGCATGGTTTTCCCGGTCCACCATCAGCACGACCGGTTTGTCCTTGCCCCATGGAGAAATGATCTCGCCGTCCAGCACGGCCAGGCTGGCCAAGTCCTTCGGCTGCCCTGGCACAAAGTCGCAGCAAGGAGCGAAGAAGGAGGTGTTCACCGCGACCTGAACCTGGTGCTCCTTGAGAAAGGCGCTGGCTACCTGACCCGCGGTCTCCTCTGGCTCTGCCCCGTTGGGCGGGGTGCCAGTGAAGCGAATGCCGTCCTCCGTGAGGTCAATCTTGACCGCCACGCAGTTTACCATTTGTTCGCCTTCGCCCCGGATCACGCCGGCCATGCGGATGCCGCGAAAGAGAGGCGACCATTCAGGCGGAGAGTCGGTGGTGGAAGGCGGTTCGGTTTCCGCCGCATTCTCAGCCCCGGAAAGAAAAACGCTCCAGCCGAATCCGGCGAAGAGAAGGGCGAAGATTCTCGGCCAGAGTGCACATATTGACAATCGGCGGAAGGGTTTCACTCCCCTCAGGCTTAGGCCAGTGGAAGTAAGGATGCAAGAACTCTAAGGTGTGTGGACAAATTGGCGGACGGCCCGGCGCGAGACCATCTTTCGGCTGGCAAGGTGCCGTGAATGGCATTGGGCCAACCCCCAATAGAGAGAGCGGAAACGCAGCCGGGCGGAAAATGGGCCGCGTCTATTGAAAATTCGCCGCTTGCGGCGCTAATCTGATCACCTTTCCGCATCCATTCCGGGCGGATCGGGAATTTGTCCATACACCCTAGCCAGATGGATTGGCTGGGTGGGGGCAGGCTGCGAAGATTGCCCGGAGAGTATTTGGAGACGCCTTTCAGTGACGTGGTAGATTGCCGTCATGGACTGGACCCGGCTCGCCGAAGAACGGATCGAGGAAGCGATTCGTGACGGGCTCTTTGATGGCCTGCCGGGGAAGGGGCAACCGCTGGATCTGGACGCCTACTTCTCCCTGCCCGCCGAAATCCGGATGAGTGTCTCCATCCTCAAGAACGCTGGGTTTCGCCCGCTGGAGGTGGAAATGCTGCGGGAGATCGCGGATCTGGAAGCCGCCATTCAATTGGAGCCGGAAGGAGAGAAGAAGATTCAGTTGAAAGAGCGCCTGGCCACCCGCCGGGCGGAGTGGGAGATGCTGCGGGAAAAGGCAATGCGCCAAAGCCGTGGACGCCACCGCGATACAGGAGGGGTTTTGTAGAACGCCTTAGCTAGTGCACTGACCGCCTTAAAATGATGGGCGCTTGGTCTGAACAAAGAGCCGCTGGCGGCAGGGCGGGAACCGGTCTTTTTGGCTGGGGTCTTCGTTGCTCTTCAGTCAGTTATGATTCACATAGCCTCCTTCATCGCGCCTTGCCCCCAGCCAA
>JAUICH010000029.1 GCA_030427505.1 Verrucomicrobiia bacterium | reverse complement strand
TGCGAATGAAAGCAGGATTCCGTTGTTCTGGTCATGACCCCATCCTTAAACCTCAATCCACGCCTGGCTCTTTGGATCTACCAAAAATGAATTTTTGATTTTCTTTTTGACTGCCTTCTCATGAAAGCCCTTCAGGGCTGGATACCCGTTTCCGAAAATCCCTGGCGGCCTGGAGGGCCGCTCGCGAACGTCCGATAGAGCTTCTTCCTTCCCCTATTCCGCCGCGATGCACCAGAGGGCCTGATGGGTGCGGAGGAAGACTTCGCCGTTGGAAATGGCAAGGGACGAATTGGTTTCCTCCGCGATGTCGCTCTGCGCCACTACTTTCAGTTCCTCGGGACTGGCCTCAAACACCACGGTGTCGCCCGCCTGGCTGAGCGAATAGATCAGATCCCCCACCAGGACAAAAGAGCCCCAGGACTTGCCCGCGCCGGGAAGACGGTCTTCCCAGAGGGTTTCGCCGGTGTTCATGTCCAGGCAGTAGGCCACGCCGCCGGAGTTCTGATAGTAATAATAGCCGTCTTTCACCACGCCGGTGCCGATGCCGCCGTTGTGCTGCTCGAGGTGCCAGAGGCGATGGGTATCCGTGACGTCGCCACTGCCACCGGCATTGACGCCGATGGAGTTGCCCTTGTATCCGCCCATGGAAACGACCACGCCATCCCAGTAAACCGGGGAGGTATAGATCAGCGGGTTCAGGCCGCCGCAGGTCCAGAGGACGTCACCGGTCTGGGGATTGAAGGCTTTCATCTCCATGGGAAAGGGCATGACCAGCTCGTCGCGGCCATTGGCCTGGATGAGGATGGGCGTGGCGAAAGTGCCAATGACGCCCTCATCATCGCGACCGGCGAAACCGTCGGTCCGCTTGCCGGGCTTCCAGTCGGGTTCGTCCCATTTCCAGACCGTTTCGCCAGTGTCTTTCTTCAGCGCGGTGAGGAAGGAGCCTTTCCCAGGTCCATGGTAATGGATGACAAGGTCGTTGTAGAGCACGGGTGAGGTGGAATTTCCCCAGGTGTGATCGATGGGCCCGAAGTCGCGGCGCCAGAGTTCCTTGCCCTCCATGTCGTAGGCCGCGATGCCGGCGGAGCCGTAGGAGGCGACCACGATGTTGCCATCCGTGGCGGGCGAGGCGGAGCAGTAGGGATTGGCGCGGTGGGTGCGCTCCTCCTGTTGGTAAGTGACGCCGCTCTTCCAGAGGAGTTCACCGTTGGCGCGGTCAAAGCACATCAGGCCGCGGAAGTGGCTGGCGGTAACGGGCTGGGTGACGAAGACTTTGTCTCCCCAGACGACGGGGGTGGAGTTTCCCGGCTCCGGCAGGGCGATGCGCCAGCGGACGTTTTTCTCTTTGTCCCACTCCGTGGGCACCGTGCCGGGAGCGGATGCCGCGCCGGTGGCATTTCCCGAACCGAGAATGTCGCCGCGCCACGCGGGCCAGGCGGTTTTCTCGCTTCCCAGAAGTTCGCCACCGCCCAGGGCCACGGAACCCAGCAGGGCAAACGCGGTCAAGGTGATGCGCTGGCGGGAGGAGGGCCGGAAGGCCCGGGCAAACAGGCCGGAAAATTCCGGCAGGCTGGAGGAGTCCGGGGAAAACGGGTTACGGCGATGTTTCATGGGAGAGAGGAAGTCGATGCGGGTTTCTGTCCGGATAAGGGAGCGAACCTGGGAGTTCGATCTATTGAGAAAACGCGCCCATACTTTCACAAATTTCCGCCAGGAGGCGAGCGAAACCGGTTGGGAAATTTAGGACGAGTCCGGCGGATGCTCCTACCCTCACGCGGCGCGGCCTGGCGCGGCGACAGGTGGTCCTCGACCTCCGGGCGGGCAACTCGCGAGCCGCGACTGCCGATTCATCGCGGCGGGCAACTTGCCCAAACGCGGACGATTTAGGATGGCGGCCGACGTTTTGGACGGTTTGATGTCCAAACCAGGCTGAGTGTGTTGCGCTTCTCTGCTTTCGTGAACGCGCTCGGAGATCGCGTTCCACCTTTTACCGGAACGCAACCTTTAGGTCTATTCGGCCTCTTCCCACGGAAACACCCTTTGCGGCGAGCAGGCCCAGAGGCGGGTCGTTTCCTGCTTCGACCTC
Source organism: Verrucomicrobiia bacterium (assembly GCA_030427505.1). Lineage (GTDB taxonomy): Bacteria > Verrucomicrobiota > Verrucomicrobiia > Verrucomicrobiales > DEV007 > JAUICH01. The sequence continues at coordinate 63,315 of JAUICH010000029.1, read as the reverse complement.
CGCCACGGACCGCCGCCGGCCCAGGGGGAAAAGGCGGGGAGAATCCAGCGGCGCTCCTCCTGGACGAGGGCGGGCAGGCGTAGGCGGAGACCGGCGCCGTCGTGGAAGGAAACGCTCGGGTGAAAGTGTCCGGCGACTTCGATGGCGTGGGTCTTCGGGAGAAGGTCTACCTCCAGGTCCTCATGCCCATGGTGAAAGGTGTAGCCTTCCGGCGTGGTGTAGTGCGAGACAAAGTCGAACTCGTGCCGGACGCGGCCGCGGTCGTGGTTTCCGGCGACGAGGATCAGGCGGCCCTGGCAGCGGTCCTCCAGGGCGTGGAGCCAGCGGAGGGCTTCGGCGGTGGCGGTGTGGCTGTCGATCACGTCGCCAGTGATGATGAGGTGGTCCGGCGCGTAGCCGGTGAGGAGTTCCTCCAGCCGGTCCTCGATGCTCTGCATTCCCCAGGCGGGGAACAGGCCTCCGGCGGCGCGGCGGGAAATTTCGTAGCCGTAATGAATGTCGGACACCACCAGCCAGCGGCCGGTCTCGTGATACAGGGCCAGCCGCCCGTCCAGCCAGACGCCGGGGGCGACTTCCGCGCGGGCCGCCTTCTTCCCGTCTGCCCCCGCCGGGGAAGGGGTCGCGGTCGTGGCGGTTGATTTTTCGTTGGTTTCCCGCATCCTACTGCCGATTTCTGGCCCCATGGGCCTCCATTACCTGATAGCCTAGCCAAAATGAGCGACAACGCACCCCAGAACAAGGCGCCCGCGCCTGAATCCGCCCCGGAAGAAGTGAGCGAAAGCCAACTGCTCAAGGTGCGGCGCGAGAAACTGGACAAGCTGCGCGAGCTGGGCGTGAACCCCTATGGCGGAAAGTTCGAAACGACTCACGTGCCCGGCGTGCTGCGGGCGAATTTTGAGGAAGAAAAAACCGTGCGCGTGGCGGGCCGCATCGTCGCGCTGCGGGACATGGGCAAGAGCCAGTTCTTCGACATCGCGGACCTGGACGGAAAGATTCAGTGTTTCCTGAACCAGAAAGCGGTCGGTGAGGAGACTTTCGAGGTCTTCAAGCAGCTCGACATCGGCGACTGGATCGGGATTGAGGGCGAGACCTTCATCACCCGCATGGGCGAGCCGACGGTGAAGGCCGTTTCCATCACCGTGCTGTCCAAATCCCTCCGGCCCCTGCCGGACAAGTGGCACGGCGTGACCGACCCGCAGATCCGCTACCGGCAGCGTTACCTGGACCTCATTTCCAACGAGCGGAGCCGGGAGGTCTTCAAGCTGCGCAGCCAGATGGTGGCCGCGATGCGCGCCTTTCTCCAGGAGCGCGGCTTCCTGGAGGTGGAAACGCCCATGCTGCAGGACGTGCCCGGCGGCGCGGCGGCGCAGCCCTTCCAGACACACCACAACGCGCTGGGGATGGACCTCTACCTGCGCATCGCGCCCGAGCTGTTCCTGAAGCGGCTGCTGGTGGGCGGCTTTACCAAGGTGTTCGAGCTGAACCGGAACTTCCGGAACGAAGGCATCAGCCGCCGGCACAATCCCGAGTTCACCATGCTGGAGGCCTACTGGGCCTACGCGGACTTTGAGCAGATGGCCGACCTGGTGGAGGAAATGATCTGCTCCCTGGCGGAGACGTTTTGCGGCGGACTGCTCATCGAGCACAAGAACGAGGAAGGCGAAGTGACCCGTACCATCAACCTGAGCCGCCCCTGGAAGCGCACCCCCTATGTGGACCTGGTGCGCGGCGCGGGCGGGGACGACTTCTTTTACCTGACGCCCGAGGGCCGCCGCGAACGCTGCGCCGAGCTGGGCGTGGAGGTTTCTCCCGAAATGGAGGACTACGAAGTGGTTCAGCAGGTCTTCGAAAAACTGGTGGAAGAAAAGACTTTCGATCCCTGCTTCGTCACCCACGTGCCGAAGGAGCTGGTCCCCCTGGCCAAGCAGAACCCGGATAACGAGGCCGTGGTGGATGTGTATGAACTCATCATCAACGGCGTGGAAATCAGCCCCGGTTACTCCGAGCTGAACGATCCCCTCGTCCAGCGCGAACGCCTGGAACACCAGGCCGGCGAAGAGACGCAAAAGATCGACGAAGATTTCCTCTTAGCCCTGGAATACGGCATGCCCCCTGCCGGCGGCATTGGCGTCGGCATCGATCGCCTGATCATGATGCTCACCGGCGCGGAATCGATCCGCGACGTGGTGCTGTTCCCGCAGTTGCGGCGGAAGGAAGAGTGATTCAATTTTTTCAAGGTGATAGTTCCAAACGAAATTCGAAAATGTGTTGCCTTTGTCGGTTATCAAATTGCCGACGGTTCATTTCATTTGGGTGGGTCGGCATTCTTCATAGGGCAACCAAATGCCGACGGTACAGCCAATCCAGTTTATTCGGTTACCGCAAAACACGTTATTGATGGAATTAAGAGTAAAGGCCTCGAAATAGTTCTTATTCGGGCAAACACAAACGAGGGAAAAGCCGGATGGGTCGCAACTAGAATAGACAATTGGTACTCTTCTCAGAGCGATCCATCACTTGATGTAGCTGTTCTCCCGATGGGAATTCCGGACATTCTCGATCATCAAGTAATCCCCTACAACCTGTGTGCGACCGAAGAAATTCTTGAAAGCCATGAAGTTTCATTGGGCGATGAAGTTTTCATTACTGGTCTTTTTCGTCACCATCATGGAGACCAAAGAAACATCCCAATCGTTCGAGTGGGGAATCTAGCTTCAATGACTGAAGACAAGATAGTTACGAAAGATTTCGGAGGAATCGATGCATATCTGATCGAAGCACGCTCCATTGGTGGATTGAGCGGATCTCCTGTCTTTTTGAATCTCGGAACTACAAGATTTATCGGGGGACAAATCAAACATTCCACAGGTGGTCCAATATTCTTTTTGCTAGGTTTGATACATGGTCATTTTGACACGAAAGCTTCATCGATTGACGAACTTCTCGAAGTTACGGATGATTCGATCGCCATCGAGCGGGTGAACACTGGGATTGCTATTGTGGTTCCGTACTCAAGTATCAGAAAGACCATTACAGAGTTTGAAGAAAACCGGGAAAGCATTGCCACCTAATCACAATTCTGGCTGTAGACTCGGAAACACAACTTGCATAGCCACTAAAAAAATAGAGAGATCCTATTCTTTCGGTACTACATATTATTATTACTGCCCTGTGTTTGCTATACCTCGTCGAACCACTCCTTCAGTAGCAACAGAGTTCCCCCATGCTCTCCCAACGCAAACCCATCCACATGGTGAGAACGAAACAGGGAGATGCCATCGACAGCGCCGTGGTCCACGCAGGCGCGGATGACGTCTCCTTCCTCCTCTAACGTGGGGAGTAAGCTTTTCTCGAAGTGCCTTGAAAGCGCGGCGATGAGGCCGAGGGCGCCCCAGTTGGAGACGCTGCTGAGGATGAGTTCGGTGACGCGGGTGTGGCAGGGGATGTTCACCAGGGTGGGGTGACGGGCGACGGCTTCGGCGACGTTGCCCATGCCGATCTCGTTGCCGCCGTCGGCGATGCCGATGGTGCGGGGGTGGAGGTCGAAGAGAGTGTCGAGGCGGGCGTTGTAGGCGGTGATGTCGTGGCCGCGCATGTTCAGGTATTTCCCACAGGCGGTGACGCCGCAGCGTTCCACGGCGACGAGGACGGCGGGATCGAACCGGTCGAGCAAGGCGCGGGCGAAGGTGGCGCTGGCTTCCGGGCCAAGGATGGGGAACTCGACGACTTTGGTGCCGCCGGTGATGGCCCTCATGAGCGGGGCGCTGAACTGGTCGGTCACGTGCACGACTTCCCAGCCCAGGGCCTGGAGGGCGCGGCCGAGGAGGGTGGCGCCGGGCGGCCCATCGGTCTCCGGCATGCCGAGGTCCGGGAAGTAGAAGCCGGTGGCGATGAAGGCGGTGCGCGGCGGGCCGTCGAACAAGGCGGCGGCGCGGGCGCAGAAGTCCGGCGGCAGCAGGTGGCGCAGCGCGGAGATGCCGCGGCGGTCCCGGTCGAGGATGATGTCCTCAATACTGGGACCGGAGGACGATGAGGCGGCGGAAGCGGTGTCTCCGGGTGCCGGTTCGGGATCGGTCATGTGGCCTCGTCGGGAATCGGGTCTGCTCGTCTCAGTTCACTTCACTTTGTTTTACTTCACCACTTCGTAGTCGCGGTCGAAGCGGTCGGTCAGGAACATGTGGCCCGGCGCGTGGGTGATCATGAGGGAGGGCTTTGAGGCCATGGCGGCGACCTGCGGGGTGACGCCGCAGGCCCAGAAGACGGGCACCTCGCCGGCGCGGATTTCCACGGGATCGCCAAAGTCGGGCCGGGCGATGTCTTGGATGCCGATGGCGGCGGGGTCCCCGATGTGAACGGGCGCGCCGTGGACGTCCGGGTAGCGGCCGGTGATGGCGGCGGCTTCCGCGACGCGGGCTTCCGGGATGGGCCGCATGGACACGACGAGCGCGCCGGAAAAGGCGCCGGCGGGCTGGGTGGGCACAGAGGTGATGTACATCGGCACATTGGTGCCGCAATCCACGTGCCGAACGGGGATGCCGGTGTGAATCAGGGCCTGCTCGAAGGTGAAGCTGCAGCCGATGAGGAAGGACACAAAGTCGTCCCGCCAGAGATCGGCGATGTCCGTGACCTCGCCCGTCAGTTCACCGTTCCGGAAGATGCGGTAGAGCGGCAGGTCATGGCGCAGGTCCGCGCCGGGCGCCATTTCGGTGGGTTCCCAGGAACCGGCGGGCAGCACTTCCAGGAGCGGGCAGGGCTTGGGGTTCTGGCGGCAAAAGGCCTCGAAGTCCACCGCCTCCGCGGCAGGCAAGATGGCGAGGTTCGCCTGGACGCGTCCCGGGACGAGGCCGCTGGTCTGCCGGACGAGTTCGCCAGTGCGGAAGAGGTCGCGGAGGACGCGCGGGTCCTGAATGGCGGCCAGGGAGGTGGTGGTAGCGGAAGTGGTTTCCATGACGAGGCGGGAAAAGGCGGGCCTGGAGATTGATGTGGCCAAAACTCAGAGAACAGCGTCAGACCCTTGGTAAAACAACCACGCCTGCGTTCAGCGGGCAAGGGCCGAAGAATTTGGCGGCGCTGCTTTGCAAAGGTGGAACGCGATCTCCGAGGTCCGAGCCGGACCGGCAAATTCACGAAAGCAGGATCAGGCAGCTCTCAAGGCCGGTTTGGACATCGATCCTCTTTTGCGCGAATTCGGTTTGCTCACTCTTTCTGCTAAAATCCAGCCGCTTTTGAAGGCAGGCCCGGTTCGCGAGTTCCTCGCCCGGAGGTCGAGGACCACCCTCCGCCGCCTCGCGCTTTTGCCCAAAATAGGGAGATGACTGCATCCAAGCAAGGCCCCATCTTGGCGGGCGGCGGTGGCAAGAAGCCTGCTTCGGAAAATTTTTAAAGGTTCATCCGTACCTCTTCAGCATGTCCACGCAGCATCACGTCGAAGTCCTGGTCTCGAAGTCGACCTTTGGGGACAACATCCGGCACATCCGCGAGATGGTCGCGCCGGCCAAGGTGTGCGTGGTGATGAAAGCGAACGCATACGGCCACGGCCTGAAGGGCCTGGCGGAGACGGCGGTGGACGCCGGGGCGGACATGATCGGCATCTGCACAAACCCGGAGGCCGCGACGATCCGCGAGCTGGGACTGGACGTCCCCCTCTTTCGCCTGCGGATGGCGCTGCCGGCGGAGCTGGATGAATCGCTGGAGTCTCTGAACATCGAGGAACAGGTGGGCACGGACGAGGCGGCGGACTACTTGAACGAAGCCGGGCTGAAACGCGGCGAGCCGGTGCCGGTGCACATCAAGATCGACACGGGCATGGGCCGCAGCGGCTATTACCCGGAGGAACTGGACAAGATCCGGCGGGTGGCCCAGCTCCCTGGTTTGGCAATCAAGGGTATCCTGACCCACTTCCCCACGGCGGACGGCGTGGAGATCGCGCCCGCGGAGAAACAGATGGCGGAACTGCACGCGGTGAAAGACGCGCTGGCGGACGTGTTGCCGGAGGACATCCTGGTGCATACCCACAACAGCGCGGCCACGGTGCGCCTGACGCCTCACCGGCGGGACATGGTGCGCGTGGGCGCGGCCTGCTACGGCGTGCGGACGTCCACCGATTTCCTGAATCCCGGCGAACTGAAACCGGTGATGTCTTTCAAGACCTGGGTCGCCCAAGTGCGGGACATTCCGGCGGGCAAGACCATCGGCTACGGCGGCCTCTTCACGACAGAACGCGACAGCAAGATCGCCGCGCTACCGGTGGGTTTCGGCGAGGGCTATCCGCGCGGCCTGTTTAACAAGGGCATCGTCCTCATTCACGGCAAACGCTGCCCCGTGGTGGGCCGGGTCTCCCTGAACATCACCACCGTGGATATCACGGACTTGGACGAAGAGGTGAAGTGGGGAGACGAAGCGGTGCTGATCGGCAAGCAGGGCGACGAGGAGATCACCTTTGAAGAAATGGCCGACAAGTTCAACAGCGTACACACGGAGATCAACCTGAGCGCCGGGTTCTTAAACGAGATTACGTATGCGTGAAGGATTGTGTGCTCGTTAGGGGCGCAAGCCAGGTGGAACGCGAACTCCGAGCGCGTCCGCGATGGGCTCTGGCGGGTGGAAGTTGAAAGGTAGGGGAACAAGCTCGGACGCGGCTTAGCTTTTCAAAGCTCCGTCAACGCTCGGATTCGCGGCCCGCGAGTTCCGCGCCCGGAGGTCGCGGACCACCTTTGCGCTGCGGCACAATAAGGTGATTTGGCTTGAGCACTAGCGAGCAAACGATTATCAATCTGCGCGCCAATAATGGATGGATCTGCTATGTGCTCACCCATGAGTTAGATGGGCTCCAACAAGCGGCCATGCTAAACGACAAGAAAAAGCGCCAAAATACGTGGGGCCTCTGGGGCTTGATCGCCACAGGTGTCCTCTTTCTTCCATTTGTTGCTTACTATCTAAGCTATGTCTTGTATGGCAGGAACATGACATTGGACGCGCCTCAATGGCAGTTCGACTTTCTCGAAAAGCTTGATGAATCTTACCAGCCTCTGCGGCACTGGGACGAACATCAGAAGCTGGTCCGATGGGCACGCGATTTTTCCGGCATTTGGACAACCGATGACGGGCGTACTGTGGATATTAAGCTGGAGATGGAAGACCTGACTTCTCTGGATGCCATGGGAAGAATTCAGTCGCAGGACCTCCCACTACTGGATATTTCCGGAAGGGTCACGTTTCTTGATTATGAAGACTGGGTAGCCGTGAACCTGATGGAGCCAGGAGAAGGCGAGCGCCGGCAGGCGGGCCTAGGTCTGAAAAATGGCTCACTCGAAATTGAGGCTTGGGATGCCAATGGTGAGCCAGTGGCTTTCGCCGGATCGACTGACGAAGTTCTGCAGTTTCAACGAAAAAGCGACTGACCTGACGATCCCGCGCCGTTGGCGACTCTTGTACGCTTCCCTAATTCGCCACGATATTCACCAGCCGCCCCGGCACGACGATCACCTTCCGCACGGTCAGGCCATCGGTGTGCGCTTTGACCTTTTCCGAAGCGAGGGCGGTGGCTTCCACGGACTCCTTGCTGGCATCGGTGGCTACCATGATCTTGTCCCGCAGCTTGCCGTTGACCTGGACGGCCATTTCGACTTCGTCTTCCACGAGGCAGCTTTCGTCCCAGGCGGGCCAGGGGCGGTTGGCGAGATCGCCGGAAACGGCGTCCGGGAATTTCTCGGTCAGGATGGCGTTCAGTTCTTCGGTCAGGTGCGGGGCGAAGGGGTTGAGAACCTGGAGCAACGTCTGAAGCGAAGATACCGGCACGGCGTCGAGCTTGGTCAGTTCGTTGGTGCAGACCATCATCTGGGCGATGGCGGTATTGAAGCTGAGGCTCTGGATGTCTTCGGTGACTTTCTTGATGGTCTGGTGCACCACCTTGTTGGTGGCTTTGTCAGGGTCCACCAACTGCACGGCACCGCGCATCTGCCAGGTGCCTTCCTGGTCGGTTTCCAGGACGAGACGCCAGACGCGGGCGAGGAAGCGGTAGACGCCTTCCACCCCCTGCATGGACCAAGGCTTTACCTGCTCCAGCGGGCCCATGAACATTTCATACAGCCGCAAGGCATCCGCGCCGTATTCGTCCACCACATCGTCGGGGTTCACTACGTTGCCGCGGCTCTTGGACATTTTCTGGCCGTCTTCGCCCAGGATGATGCCCTGGTTGATAAGCTTCTGGAAGGGCTCGGGCGTGGATAGGTGGCCCAGGTCGTAGAGCACCTTGTGCCAGAAGCGGGCATACAGCAGGTGGAGCACGGCGTGCTCCGTGCCGCCGATGTAGATATCCACCCCGCCGGGCGTGCCGCCGGTGTTCATCCAATAGGCTTCCGCCTCTTTGCTGATGAAGCGCTCGCCGTTCCTCGCGTCACAGTACCGGAGGTAATACCAGCAGGAGCCCGCCCACTGGGGCATGGTGTTGGTCTCCCGCTTCAGGCCGGGGCCGCAGTTCACCCAGTCCGTGGCCTTGGAGAGGAGCGGCTCGGGATTGCCACTGGGCTTGTAGTCTTCCAGCTCCGGCGCCAGGAGGGGCAACTCGCTTTCGCTGATGGCTTCGTGCTTTCCATCGCGCCAGACAATCGGGAATGGTTCGCCCCAGTAGCGCTGCCGGCTGAAGAGCCAGTCGCGCAGCTTGTAGTTGATGGTCTTTTTCCCGAGACCCTTATCCTCCAGCCAAGCGGAGATCTTCGCCTTGGCTTCGGCGGTGGGCAGGCCGTTCAGGAAGTCCGAATTCACGGCGTAGCCTTCCCCGGCGAAGCAGGCCTCCGGCGTGGCTTCGCAGGTGGAGCCGCCTTCGCTTTCCAGGCGCGGCTCGGGGCTGACGACTTCCACGATGGGGATGCTGAACTTTTCGGCGAATTCCCAGTCGCGCTCGTCATGCGCGGGCACGGCCATAATGGCGCCGGTGCCGTAGGACATGAGAACGTAGTCCGCGATCCACACGGGGATCTTCTGATCGTTCACCGGATTGATGGCGAAACCGCCGGTGAAGACGCCGGACTTTTCCTTGGCCAGTTCGGTCCGTTCCAGGTCGGATTTCGCGGCACAGGTCTTCCGGTAGGCTTCGACTTCCGCTTTTTGGTCGGCGGTGGTGATCCGGTCCACCAGCGGATGTTCCGGCGCCAGAACCATGTAGGTGGCGCCAAAAAGCGTGTCCGGCCGGGTGGTGAAGACGGTCACGGTTTCGCCGTCGATGGTGAAGTCCACGTGCGCGCCTTCGCTGCGGCCGATCCAGTTCCGCTGGAGCAGCTTGATGCCGTCCGGCCAGTCGAGGTCTTCCAGGTCATTGATGAGGCGCTCCGCGTAGGCGGTGATGCGCAGCATCCACTGGCGCAGGGGGCGGCGCTCCACGGTGTGGCCTTTCTCGCGCCATTCTTCCACCTCTTCATTCGCGAGCACGGTGCCAAGGTCGGGCGACCAGTTCACCGGCACCTCGGCCACGTAGGCCAGGCGGCGGGCGTCGATCTCTTCCCGGCTCAGGCCCTGGGCTTCCAGTTCGCTGACGGGCTTGGCCGTGCCGGCCTCCGCGTCGTAGTAGCTGCCGTAAAGTTGGAGGAAAATCCACTGCGTCCACTTCACATAGCCCGGGTCCGTGGTGTTCACCTCGCGATCCCAGTCGTAGGCGAAGCCCAGGCGCTTCAGCTGACGGCGAAAGTTGTTGGTGTTGTTCTCGGTATTGATGCGCGGGTGCTCGCCGGTCTTGATGGCGTGCTGCTCCGCCGGCAGGCCAAAGGCGTCCCAGCCCATGGGGTGCAGCACGTTGTCCCCCTTCATGCGGCGGAAGCGGGACAGGATGTCCGTGGCGGTGTAGCCCTCCGGGTGCCCGGCGTGCAGGCCCGCGCCGCTGGGGTACGGGAACATGTCCAGCGCGTAGAACTTCGGCTTGGCGGGGTCAAAACCGGGGTCCCCCGGGTTCGGCACGGAAAAGGTTTTCTCCGCTTCCCAATGGGCCTGCCATTTGGGCTCGAACTCGCTGAAGGGAAACTGCTTGCGGCGCTGCGTGGTCATTTCTGGTGGGCTGGAACAGGGAAACTACGGAGAATGAGCCCACTGGCAACCGGCAAGGGCGGGGTTTTCCATGAGCGAAGCGTAGCAAAAAGGCCGGCTATCAAGTCCTGAACGAGCGAAGAAACTCCAGGCAAGCTACAAAGGCCAGTAGCCCCAATGCAGACCACAGCATGACGAAGACACCGAATCCGCGGATCGCAGCCTCCCGATTTCCCGGCAGACGGCGAGACACCAGCTCCACCGCGAACCATGAAACAGCCAGAATACCGGCTTTCTCAAGTGGTTCCGTGAAAGTCCATCGAGTGAATCGCCAATAGAAGGCATTCCATCCGGATAAATCGGAGGCATCGATCCCGAAAGTCTGGGCCGTCGAATCCAGGAGACGCACGATGCGTGGAGCCAACAGGACCCATTGCAGCAATTGGAAGGCTATGGCAATGGCCACAAACCCATACGCCTTCACCACGGGAGATAGGGATTTCATTTCTCTCCGATTCTGCCTTCCGTCTCCCACCAAGGCGAGTAGAGTCTGACGCGAACTTTTGCCGCCCTGCTCTTCGTTTCGATGACTATACCCGCGAACTCCACCCTCGTTGTCGCCACCGGGAACACCCATAAGACGGACGAGATCCGCCAGATCATCGGCTCCGCATTTGGCGAAGTCCTAGACCTGCGGGACTTTCCCGGCGTGGAGCCCGATCCCGAGACCGGCACGACCTTTGAGGCGAACGCCCGGATCAAGGCCGAAAGCGTGAGCCGCCAGCTTCCCGGAGAGACCCTGGTGCTGGCGGATGATTCCGGCCTGGAAGTGGACGCTCTGGGCGGCGCGCCCGGCGTCTACTCCGCCCGCTATTCCGGAGAGAATGCCACCGACGACGCCAACCGCGCGAAGCTTCTCGACGAATTGGACAGAGACAGCGTCTCCGGCAAAGACCGAGCCGGCCGTTTTCGTTGCGTGCTGGCTCTGGCCATGGGTGGCGAGACGATTGCCACCTTCGACGGAGCGGTGGAAGGTTACATCGCCAACAAGGAGAAAGGCGAGCATGGCTTCGGATACGACCCCCTTTTCATCCCCAAAGGCTACTGCAAGACCTTTGGCCAACTCCCCTCCGAGACGAAGCATCAGCTCAGCCACCGGGGTCAGGCCCTGGCGAAGCTGAAGGCCTGGCTGGGAACCGGTGAGTGAATCGGGCTCCCATAGCGTCTATACGCCGCGCGCCCGCTTTCACGAGATGCTTGAAAAGCCCGAACCGTGGGCTAAGCTTCTCCTCCGCGCCTTCCGAGGCGCGACTTTGATCGGCTTAACCGATTTTCAATTTCCAATGCCTCGCTAGCTCAAGGGTAGAGCAACGGACTCTTAATCCGCAGGTTCTTGGTTCGAATCCAAGGCGGGGTACTTTGATATCCAATGGGTTACGGATATCACTAGCTTGTTTGGAAGTCGAATCTTGGCTTAGCTCGTCGGTTCCGACCGATAGCATACTGATGCAACACGGCCCCCTTGAGAACGGGAAGAGTCTTCTTTCGCGACTCCCTTTCTCGATATCGTAATCTGTCACTGGCGGTTCTTTGGACCTCGTGTCTTCGCGGCACGCCCGTGCCGCAACCGTCTTCAGAATAGGCGACAGCTCGCTGGAGCCGAGAGGGGGCATGAGAATAAGTGGACAGCAGTGTTGGCAGGTGTCGTAGCCCCATACCTACAGCACTTGCCAAAGATCTTTCAACGGGTGGCGGAAGTGACGCTTTTGATGATGGTCCCGATCCAGAGTTTCTGAGTTCGCCTCGGGAGAGATCGAAACTTCGGCGGTTGGGACATCGTCCTACTCCTCGCCTCCATATCCGCCTCCTCCACTGTCGCCGCCGCCGGCAGCGGTCCTCCCCGGCGTGCCGGTCGTAGGTGCGCGCGGTGATGACGAGGTTCGTCCCGATGCCCTCCGTCATCCGGTAGGCAAAGGCGCCGGGGTTTTCATGGCTCTCGCCCACGTAGACGCCGTTGACGAAAAACTCGATCTCATTTGATGGCGTCTCCTTCCAGATCGGTGGCGGTGGCCTCCAGGGTTAGCAACTGGCCCACCTTCGTCCCCTCCGCTCCGTCCTGCGGCGCTTCCATCGCCGTGGCGGGCACTCCGTTGACCGTTAGATCCAGCTTGGCCTTCCCATAACATTCGTAAACCTTTCACGGCGTCGTCCGGATAAGTCGCACGTCTACCGAAGTTGTGGCCGAGGTCCCTCTCAAATACGGGCGCTTGGAGGGGCGGGCGCCTTCATTAAAGGTATTCCTGGGACTACGCCCTGGGCTGGTGTGCGCCGCGCCTTTGGCGCTCAATAGCCTCACTCTCGTCCCTTTTCCGACCGGCCATCACATCACTCTTCCGGCCTGGAGCCAACGATTACTTTCCTCCGGACAACTCTACTCCACCGGTGGCAGGCCAAAGGCGCGCCGGCAGGCGGAGGCACGCTCCAGGGCCTCTTCGCGGGTGGCTCCCAGGAAGGTCACGTGACCCATCTTCCGGCCGGGCCGGGCCTGGGTCTTCCCGTAGAGATGGAGCTTCGCGCCGGGCGTGCCGAGCACCGGCGACCAGTCCGGCGGCGTGGCTTCATCGATCCACAGATCGCCCAGGAGATTCCACATCACCGCGGGCGCGAGCAGCGTCGTGTCCCCTAGCGGCAGCCCGCTGACGGCGCGCAGTTGCTGTTCGAACTGAGACGTGGCACACGCGTCCAGGGTATGGTGACCGGAATTGTGCGGACGCGGCGCGAGTTCGTTAACGAGCAACCGCCCATCGCCCGCGAGAAAAAACTCCACCGCCAGCACGCCCACGTACTCAAACGCTTCCGCGATGGAGACCGCGATCTCTCTGGCTTCGCTCAGGACGCCGTCCGGCAACCGGGCCGGCACGATGGAAATGTCCAGGATCTGGTTACAGTGCTGGTTTTCCGCCGGATCGTAGGTCACCACCTGGCCCTCCGGGCCGCGGGCCACCAGGACGGAAAGTTCCGCCTTCAGGTCCACCTTTTCCTCCAGGACGGCCCGGCCCGCGCCAAAGTCCGCCCACAAAGCCGGCAGGTCTTCGGCCGGGGTCTCGCCGGAAATCACCCTCTGCCCCTTTCCATCATACCCAAACTCCGCCGTCTTCAGCATCGCGGCGCCGCCGATGGCCTGGAGCCCGGCCTCCAGTTCCTGGCACGATGAGACCACGTGAAAATCCGCGCAGGGAATGCCGTGCGCCGCCAGAAAGGTCTTTTCCCGCTCCCGGTTCTGGCAGGTGGTGACGGCCCCGGCGCCCGGCCGGACGGGCAGGGTCCGCCCGATCTCTTCGAGCAGATCGCCCGGAATGTTTTCAAACTCCACCGTGGCGACCCGGACGCGGTGAACAAAGCGGTCGAGCGCCGCGGCGGCCTCGAAGGGCGCCTCCAGGACCAGGTCCGCGAGGTAGGCCGCGCCCGACACGTCACCCCCCGTCCACTGGAGCACCTTGTAGCCCATGCGCCGGGCCTCCAGGCATAGCATGCGGCCCAGCTGCCCCCCGCCGAGCACGCCGATCCAACTGTCTCTGGTACCGGGGTTGATCATGTCGTGGCGCTTTGATCTTCCAGCGGTGGCAACACCTGGGCCTCGATCTTCTCGCGCTGGGCTTCGCGGAATTCGGCCAGCTTCGCGGCCAGCGCCGCATCCCCCATGGCGGCGAACATCGCCACCGCGAAGAGGCCCGCGTTCGTGGCGCCGGCCTCGCCTATGGCGAACGTCGCCGTCGGAATGCCCGCCGGCATCTGCACGATCGACAGCAGCGAGTCCACCCCGTTCAGGGCGCGTGACCGGACCGGCACGGCCAGCACCGGCAGCACCGTCAGCGCCGAAGCCATGCCGGGCAGGTGGGCCGCGCCCCCCGCCCCCGCCACCAGACACTGCAGCCCGCGGTCCGCGGCGCCGCCCACGTAATCATAGAGCAGACGCGGCGTCCGGTGCGCGCTGACGACCCGAGCCTCCCACGGGACCCCGAAGTCGTCGAGGACGCGTGCCGTGTGCGAGAGGGTCGGCCAGTCCGACTGGCTTCCCATGATGATTCCTAGCCTGGGTTTTGGGGCGGTGCTCATGAGTGGACTCTGGTCTCAGTCTCGATTTGGTCGGCCATCTTTCTACCTAAATCAAGGATTGCACCTTTCGCACTCGCCGGCCGGGGCTTTCCTCAGCCCATCCGCCCGCGGCTCCCGCACCGTTTCCGGACACAGCGGACAGCCATGCACTTCGGCCCCGGCCATCCCGGTGGGAAGGCCGCAGGCTTCGCAGGGCAGACCCGCCTCCAGCGCGACGAGGCCGAAGCCCGGGCACCGGCACGCGGGACAGAGCCGCCTCATCCGGCGCACCAGGCGAAAGGCCAGCGCCCTGAGCGCGCGCATCCGCGTGGGGTTCTGGTGCGCCCGCATGTCCGTTTCCACCCAGACCCGCCGCGCGGGGGATTTCTCCAGGGCGGTCCTGACGGCGTTCTCGAGCTCCCGGGGGCACTGTATCCCCTTCACCATCTCCAGCTCCCTCTCCGGCCCGTCTAGGTCAGGCGCTCCCCCGGGCCGGACGACCAGGCCGTGGGCGGGAAATCCATGGGCGCCGGCGAAGGCGGCCGCCTCCCGCCAGCTCCCGCAACAGGTCCGGCCAAAGTTTGTCTTCCCACTATAGAATGACTCCACCACCACGAAGTCCCGCCGCCCGTCCACAAAAGCCAGGTATTCGTGGTGCCCCTGAAGAAATGGCGCCAGCGGGTGGGGCCCGAAGCTCCCCTCGCTGGCCAGCCCGTATTCCAGCCCGGCGGTCTCCATGCCCAGGCGCGCCTTTTTCACCGCCACGGCCCGCGGATCCCCTACCCGGTTCACCTCACCCGTAAATGTGCCCAGCTGGTCCGTGTCCAGACCCTCCGGGACCCAGAGCGCCAGGCCCAGGCCGGCCCGGAACGGGCGCTCCAGCGCGGCGGCCTTGCCGTGCATGGTGGCCAGAGCGGCCCGCTCCCCCTGATAAGGGGAAGCGGGCTTCTTTGGGGAAAGGGGGCCCGTCTCGGCCCCGTTCCCGTCCATGGGGAAGACTTGCGCTGGATTCGGCATGAGCGCTCACTCCCAGCCGCCGCCGGGCAGCCGGCGCGCCGCCGCGCCGTCCTCCGCCAGGGCGAACAGGTGCAGCCACTGCCGGTCCACCAGTTCCCGCACCCCGTCGTACGCGGCCAGCACCGCGTCGATCCGTTCCTGGGGCGCCTCCAGGAAGACATGGAGCCTCAGCGGTTCGTGGATGTAGCGCGTCCCGTCATGGATGGATTGCAGGGGCAGCCCCGTCTGGAGGTCCCCCTTATTACCCAGGCAGACGCCCACCGTGCCGGTCACGTTGTGCAGCACCTTGTTCCCACTGCCAAAGACCGCGTTGTTCGCCGTGGAGCCGTAGTACTGCAGGTTTATCCAGTTGGCCACCACCATGGGCGCGGTCATGATCAGTTCCAGGACGCGGTTGTCCGGGTCGGCTTGGTGATCGTAGTCATGCAGAAAGACCCGTCCGCCCAGGTTCGCGCCACGGGTTCTCGCCCGGGGCGCGGCCACAAAGGCGGCATTCCCCGCCAGGCCCCACTCCGGCCGGACCTGCGACCAGTCCCTCGCCCGCGACCGGACGCTGGCGTCCAGCCCTGGTGAAACGTCAGACAGCCCGAGCAGGGCGGCGCGCTCTTTCCGGGCCCGCTTAGCCGCGGCGGCCAGGTGCCCCTGCAGGGCCGCCACGTCTTTCTCATGAGAGGCGGGCACGCCCTCCAGGTCGAACAGCGCCACGTCATCCGTCGTCGTGTTGTGCAGCCCGGCGAGGAACCACGTCCCCTCCGGCACCTCCACCCCGTGCTCCGCCGCCAGTTGCTTCCGCACCCCGGCGTCGTTGAGCAGCGCCGCGCCCACCCGGGCATTAGCGTCACCGGCGTGTCCGCCGCAGGCCCCGCAGTCCAGCCCGGACCCGTAGGGGTTGTTCGCTGTCTCGCTGCCGTGGCCGCACAGCAGCACCAGCCGGCTGAATCCGCCCGTCAGTCCCAGGTTCCGCAGCATGCCATGGGCCAGAGCCACCCGGTCCTCCGGCGGAATACCTCCGATGGAGGGACCGAACCCGGGCCGGGGAGCGGGCCTCGCCTTTCCACCCGCAAAGCTGTCGCGCGCCAGCGAACCGCCGAAGATCCACCCCGCCGTTTCCACAAAGGAGAAGCAGGAGATCGCGGACGTCTTAAAGGCGTTCCAGCCGTGGGACAGGAGCCTGGTCAGGCCCACCTTCTTCCGCGCCGCGGCGTCTTGACCGTGATCGTGATGGCACTCCGGCACCACGTACTGCGGAGTCAGCAGCACGGGACATTGGGCGCGCCCCTGTCTGGCGTCGAGCGGCCGGTATTCGATCGGCAAGCCAAAGAACCCGGCAAACCCGCTGGTCCGGATGCCCGTCGAGACCGACTCCAGAGCCCGGCGAAAGACCTCCGAACGCACGTCGATGCAGAACACCGCCTGGACGTCCGTCCCGGGAGGGTCGGCGCTCTCGTTCTCCGGCCGCCCCGCGCCGGCGCTCTCCAGGGCATGTCTCATCCGCCGCTCCCAGGCATGCTCGTCGGCCAGCTGGGCCAGCCAGGCCAGCGCCACCGGCCGGGAAAGTGCCGCCTGACTCTCCCGGGCCGCTTCCTCCACCGCGGACACCGGCGGCCAGTACTCCTCCAGCTCCGGCAGACCGTCTCCGGTGAGGCGGCGCAGGATGGCCTCCCCCGCCACCCGGACGGCCAGCAGCTCCGCCAGTTGCCCGTCCTCCTCACCGCCGTGCAGCGTCTTCTCGCGGGCTTGATATTGCAGGTAGCCGGCCCAGCCCCGCACCGTCAGGAGCACCCGGTGCAGCCAGAGCGGCGCGACTTCCGCGTCTATTTCCAGCTCCTGCAGGGACGTCGCCAGCGCCTCTTCGGCGGACTCCGGCAGAGCCGCCACCGCGGCGCGGTACCCATTCAGACCCAGGCAATCCAGCTGCCGGTCTATCCCCGCCTGCTCTTTCCAGGCGCTGTAGAGAGACGCCGCCCCGTGCTTCCAGGGCATCCTCCAGGCGCTCTGCCCTTCATCCAGCCACATGGCGCAAAAGTCCGTCACCGACTCCACCAGCACGGCGCTCCAGCGGCTACCCTGCAACCTGTCCAGCGTTTCCGAGAAGACCGGCACCTGCTTGACGCTCTCTCCCCCCGGCTCCGCAAGCATGGCCAGCCGGAGACCGGCCACGTCCAGGGACTCCCGGAAATCTTCCGGAAGAAGACCCGGCATCGCCCTGGCCCGCGACAACGCCGCCTCCAGGTCCGGAGCGCCTATTTCCCCCGCCGTCAGCTTTTCGCGGTAATAGCCCAGCTCCATCTGCATGCCGCCCGGCGCCACCCTGGCCAGCGCCTCGCAGGCTTCCGGAAATGACCGGCCGGTCAGCCCGAGGAAGGGATTCACCGCGACGAAGTGCCGCAGTGGCCACAGCGGCGCCAGCCGGGCACAGGCTTCCCTGGCCGCGCCGGCGGCCGCCTCGGGAGTCCATTGCGGACTTCCCGCCCGCGGGATGTTTTCAAGACTGGGATAGGATTTCATGGCAGAGATCTCGATAAGACTGTTGTTCATCGTGTAATGTTAGGGTGGTCAGATTAGGGGCGGGTGGAAACAGCGGCGGAGCGGGACGGGGCGCCTCCAAAGAGCTTCCCGGTCACCCGGTTGGCCCAGGTTCCCAGGTAGAACCCCCGGAAGGCATGAACGTAGAGGCGGCGCACCAGGGCATTGCCGGACAAAGCCGGTAACTGCGACTGAAAGACCAGCACGCCCAGGAACAGCACCCCGATGAGCCCGATGACGCCGTACTCCATGGCCGACCGCTCCGGCGCGTACGCCGGCACCACTCCCGCGAGGAGCCGGTGGAAACCCGCATGCAGGCCGAAGTAAGCCGCCGCCGCCGCCAGCCCGAGCAGCCCCCCCCACCCCAACAGCGCCGGTTCGTGCGAAGTCGCCCACAGGTTCCAAAAGAGGTAAGCCAGCCCCATCATAAAGATGGCGCCCAGCAGCAGCACCCCCGGGTCCGCCGCGAAACTCACCCCAAACAGAGCCCCCATGCCAAAGGTGGCGCCGGCGGCTGAAAGCAACACCAGGAGCAGCATCCCGGGGTGCGACGACGGCCGCTCGCTCGGCACCCAGGCAGAACGCTTCAGCTCAATCACGCCGCCGGAGGAAAGAAAGGCGTGCGCCTTATACAGCGAGTGCGCCACCAAGTGCAGGATGGCCAGCGAAAAGGCCCCCAGCCCGCACTGCAGCATCATGAAGCCCATCTGCGCGATCGTCGAATACGCCAGGGACCTCTTCACACTGACCTGAGTCAGCATCACCACCGAGGCGAACAGCGCGGTAAAAGCCCCCGCCAGCGCCAGCGTGTTCAGCGCCGCCGGCTCATTCACCACCATCGGCCCCAGCCGCACCACCAGGAAACCTCCCGCGTTAATGATCCCCGCGTGCATCAGCGCGGACACCGGCGTCGGCGTTTCCATCGTGTCCGGCAGCCAGCTGTGGAACGGGAACTGCGCCGACTTCAGCAGCGCCGCCGCCACCAGCAGCCAGGCCAGCCACGAGAGGCAGGGCGATCCCGCCCCAGAGGCGCGGGCGCTTTCCGCCGCCGCGAACATCGCGCCAAAATCCCACGTCCCGAAGCACTGCCAGGCCAGCGCCAGGGCGCCCACCAGGCACGCATCCCCCAGCCGGCTGATCAGGAACTTCTTCCGCGCCGCCAATATCGCCGCCGGCCGGCCGCCATAGAACGTCAGCAGCCGGTGCAGGCACAGGCTCGTCGCCATCCAGGCAAAAGTGAAAAGCAGGAGATTTCCCGCCACCACCAGCGTCAGCACCGCGGCCACCGTCAGGCTGAGCCATTGCGAAAACCGGGCCTGCCCCGGGTCCCCCGCCAGGTAGTGGCGGGCATACCGGGTGACCACCGCCCCTAGGAAAGACACCAGCAGCAGCATCACCACCGTCAGGACATCCACCCGGAAACCCAGCGGCAGCCAGGGCGCCCCCCCAGCCTTCCAGTCAAACGGGCCCGTCACCGCGAACACCACCGCCGCCGCCACCGCGGACAGAAACGCCGCGAGGCCGAACCCGGCAGTCAGGCGCGCGGACCGGGCGCCATTCGTTTCGCGGCGCCCCACCGCCGCCCACCCTCCCGCGATCAGCGGGAGCAGCGGCACGAGGAGAACAGTTCCCAATAGAAGCAGGTTCGCGGCGTCCGGGACCGGACCGGCCAGGCTCTCGACAGGTGTTGGTTCATTCATCGGGGCCACCCATGCCCCCGCGGCAACGTTTTCTCCAATATATGTTTTGACAAAAATCGTTCGCTTTTATCAAACTATAGACCGTTTGCCAAAAGTCTGTTCGTGAATCGCCCGAGCGCAAAATGGCTCGTGGCAAGGCGCTTTGAGAGCCGACCTCCGGGAGTCAGCCTGCCGCAGGCAGCCCGAAGGGCGAAGCGCAGCGAAGGCAAAGCGGATTGAAATCCGTGACCGAAAAGGAACGAAGCCACGAGGGATTTGGTGCCGGGTCTCCATCCATTCCGAGCGAAGCGAGCTTTCTTCCTTATTCAATTCCGATTTGCGAACAGACTTTTGGCAATCGGTCTAAACCGTCCCGCCTCCCTGCCACCCCATGCTGAACTACCACCACCTCCGCTACTTTCACGCCATCGCCCGCGAAGGCAGCCTCACCGGCGCCGCGCGCGCCCTTCACCTCTCACAGTCATCGCTCAGCATCCAGCTGCGCCAGCTGGAAGAAAGCCTCGGTCAACCCCTCTTCAGCCGGGAAAACAAATCCCTCCTCCTCACCGAAGCCGGGCGCATCGCCCTGGAATACGCGGAGACCATCTTCCGGACCGGAGACGAGCTGCTGGACGTCATGACCCTCCAGACCGGCAGCCACCGGCGGCTGCTGCGGGTCGGCGCCGTGTCCACCCTCTCGCGCAATTTCCAGACCGGTCTCCTCCAGCCCCTCTTCGGGCGCGAAGACGTGGAACTGGTCCTGCGCTCCGGGAACCTCCGCGACCTGCTCGCCATGCTGTCCACCCACCTCCTCGACGTAGTGCTGTCCAATCTGCCCGCCAAGCGCGACTCCGAAGCCCCCTGGCACTCCCACCTCCTCGACGAACAACCCGTCAGCCTCGTGGGACGGAAACAAAAGGGCAAGCCGCGCAAGTTCCGGTTCCCCGAAGACCTCATCGGCCAGCCCCTCCTCGTCCCCGGACACGACAGCAACCTGCGGGCCGCCTTCGACCTCATGATGGAGGGACTCGGCATCCGCCCCCTGCTCGCCGCCGAAGTCGACGACATGGCCATGCTCCGCCTGCTCGCCTCCGAAGGCGCCGGCCTCGCTCTCGTCCCGCCCGTGGTCGTCATCCAGGAACTGAAAAGCGGCCTCCTCGAAGAACGCCATCGCTTCCCCGAAATCCGCGAAACCTTCTACGCCATCACCCTCAGCCGCCGTTTCCCCAACCCCCTGCTGCGAGACATCATCGAACCCTACCAATCCCGGGGGCACAAATAACAAAGCCCGATCTCACCCCGGCCAGAGATTGAGAAAGGATGGATTGCAACCCGTTCCTTTTCCGTGGCCTAACCGGCCCACGCAACGCACGAGACATCCTCTCTTCATCTATCCGCGAAAAGCGAAATGTCTTTTCTGACTGCCCCGAATGGCGCGTAGCCAACCAGCGCTAACCAAACCTCGATCCACCCAAAGAGCTGATCTTTGTTACTCCGCTCCTGTTGCCGCTTCTTCCTCATACGGCGACACCGGACCTGAAACCTAAGGCTCAGCTTTGAGTTCTTCCACAAAGTCGCCTCCTGGAATTCCGTTGCCGTCGCCATCCAGGCGGTGTCCGTTTCCGTCCAGAACGGCGGTGTCTGGAAGGATGATTGTCAGTGACGGGGGAAGGCCTTCGAGAGAAAGGCCGGGAAGCCTAATTGTCCAGATGGCTAGCTTGGTTTCTTTATCATGCTGATAGGTGACTTCGGGTGCTGTTCCTTCTGGGAGCCCTTCGACGGCCAGGTCGCCCGCGGTCAGCGCGGCTCCTGAGTCCTGGCTGAGCTGGAGGGACACGGTCCAGGTGGTCACGCCGCTTTCCGAGGAAAACACGCTGAACACTCCAACCACCCGGAGGGTTTCATATCCGCTGAACTCAGCGTTCTGAATGCTCTGCCAAGCCACCTGATACAAGGACTGCCAGGAAAGCCAGCCAATCGTAATCATCTGTGGCGCACCGCCGGTGAAGTAAGCCGTCTGATAGAAGGCGTAGAGATAGCCCATTTCCTCCTCGATCCGGTTGTAGCGCCAGTCTTCCACTTCCAGGTAACCGGTCAGTCCAATGAACAGTGCGCCGGACCCGTCCCCCAGGCTGATCAGTCCGTCGAGGCCACCGGAGACACCTGTGCCGCCAAAGAGATCCAGGAAGCCCGTGGGTACCCCGGAGAGTGCTCCAACCCCCTGGCGGTTCCTAGCGCCACCTTCCTCACCGCGACCGGACGCGGGCACATCCGAAATGGATATCAGCACGACACTCGAACCGGTCGCCCCATCGGAATCCCGCACCAACAGGGTCACGGAATAGTCGCCGCTCGCGCCGAACCGGTGACTCGGTGACAAGGCCCCGATTTCGCTGGTCAGTTGGAAAGGCAGCACGGTGCCATCTCCAAAGTCCCAGGACACTTCCAATACATCGTTCGGGCCACTGTCCGAACCCACGCCGAAGAACTGCAGCAACTCGTTCCGCGCGCCGCTGGCCGGCCCCTGGGCATTGGCCGTGGGATCGGTGTTAATAACGACAATCTGCGCGAAACGGCTGACGGGTGAGTTCAGCGGACCGTCATTTAACAAGGCAGACAACTGGAATGGCGCGTCACCCGGGAGGTTGTTTTCGTAGACGTGGGTGAAGCTGAAGGTCCGCGCTTCGGCCGGCAGGGTGAAGGTCTCCACCGTGCCATCGCCCCAGTCCACGGTGACGGTGTGCTCTTCACCCGTGCCGCGGTCCTGAAAGACTCCCTCCAGGGTCGCGGTCTGACCTTCACTAACCAAGGCACTGACCTGGAAAGAGGTGATCCGCGGCGCCGCATTCAGCACGGACACGTCCAGGAGGTTGGACCCGAAATTCTCCGTGCCGTTGGTGGCCGTGGCGCTGACCTGAGCATCCAGGGGGCCGTCGGTAAAGATGTGGAAGGCAAAGCTGGAATTGCCTGGAAGGTTCTGCACTGTCCCGTCTCCCCAATCAATGGTCCATCCAGTGATGTTCGCGGCCTGCGGTCCCGTGACGTTCAGGTCCAGGACGTAAATGGCACCCTCCGCCACATCCGATCCGCCGCTGATATTCACCAGGGTCAGCTCCTTGGTAATCTCCACGGAGAAATTCACTGGTGTCGATCCATCGTCGTCAAAGACGGTCAGTATGGCAGAGTAGGTCCCGGTGTTGGCGTAGGTGTGGTCCGGGGTGGTGACTTCACCGGTCGCCTCATTCACGATGGCGGCTTCCACGGTGCCGTCGCCCCAGTCGATCACCGCGGTGTGGAGATCCGCCATTCCTACATCCGTGAAGCTGGTCGAAACACTCACCGGCAACGCGATGTCCTGGCTGATAGCGTCTATCGCATCCACTACTGGCGTTTCGTTCAGAACCGTCACCTCCCAGACCGCGCTTCCCGTGGCTCCCAGTCCGTCCGTGACGGTCACCACCACTTCGTAGAATCCGTCCTGTTCAAACACATGACTGAAGGAGAACGCGCCGTTGTTCAAGGTCAGCGCCTGCTCCGGCGTGCCGTCGCCAAAGTCTATGGCCGCGGTAAAGACATCCGCGCCATCCGCGTCCGTGAAGCTGCCATTTCTAGCGAAGGTATCTCCCTCCGTGATGGTGGCGGGATCTCCCGGAGCCACCACGGGATCGTTGTTCGTGGGATCGGAATCTTCCACGATGCTGACTCCGTCTATCGTCACAGTACTGCCCGCTTCGCCAAAGCGGACGAGGTCGAAGAACAGCACGACGGGAGTGTTCGCGGAAATGCCCGCCAGATCGATTTCCACGTCGAAGGCTCCACTGACAACACTTCCAGACAAGCTGACCGAGTCTGCTAAGAATGCGGTTCCTCCCGGCTGGATGTTGAGGAGCGAATCCGTTTGAGTAAGGCCATTCACCACCCCTGCGAGGGGTGACATGGACACGGCATCCAGCAGCGCGACTCCAAAGGCGTCGGGCGGGTTCAGGCCGTTCGTCCTCAGGTCCAGACCGGAGACCGAGAAGCGAATCTTCCGCGCGCCCAGCGGGATGCGGAAGACCTGAGACACATCACTGAGTACATAGGCCGCGTTTTCGCTTAGGACGGCCTGGTTGCTGGAGACATCCACCCCGCCAAACAGGTTCCAGTCCGGCGCTCCCGAGACATCGAAACCACCATCCTTAATTCCGCTGGGAGGCCCGGCGGCCAGGTCTATGGCGATGGCGTCAGCCAGCAGAATGAATCCGCCATGCGGTTCCAGGTGATCTGAATCGTGCAGATAGGTCAGGGAGAATGACTGCGCACTGGTCCTGCTGGCCGCGCGGGCCGTCAGCAGGATGTTCCGCTCGATCCGGCCGGGGAGTTTCCGCTCCGACCTGGCAAGCGTGGCCGCCATCAGGGCCTCGCCATGGGCTTCAGGCGAAAGCTCGTCGCCGGAACTCGTCAGCTCATAGCGGTTACCTCCGGCCCGGAAGATCTTGGTCCCGTCGGGGCCGGTCTCTACGTTTTCGCCAAATCCTCCCAAATCATCCGTGAAACCAAGCAGGTGCCCCAATTCATGGGAAAGCACGGTTAGCAGGTCATAGCGGCCCGCCGCTTGCCCGGACGAGGTGGTGTAGTAAGTCGAAGAGGACGCGGCTTCGAACTCTTCCGCGGACTCCGGCGTGGCATCGAGGTACCACCCGGAACCGTTGCCATCGATGTCGATGACGATGCGTCCGGCGGATGGCAGGCCCAGCTCGGAAAGATCGGAAATCTGGGAGTATCCCAACTGACCATTCGGCAGATCGGCAATGGTCAGGGTAATGTCCAGCTGCGGCAGATAGCCCAAAGTTCGCGCCCAGATGGAGAATGCGTATTCAGCCAAGTAAAGCGCCGCCTCCGGAGTCAAGGGGCCGTCTCCGAAGATCACGGACTCCGATTCAGTCGCTCCCTCGCCTTCTTCCAAGTTCAAGACTTGCAACGCTGAATCGATAACGCCCTGTTCGGGGTCATACCGGACGGCTCTACCAAGCGTTTCGCTGAGGACCCCCACCACGCGATCCAGGGTTTTTGAATTCCCCGTGATGGAGCCGCTCAGCCGGGAAAGTTCGCCGCTGGTATCGATGGCGGTCTGACCGAAACGGGTCACGAATTCCGCGTCTTTCGCCAGGAAGTTCTCTTTCACCAACGCCAGGAAGGTGGAAGGCTCGTTCTCCAACCACTTCCCGAAGTCGAACTCGATGCCCGCCACTCTGTCGAAGAGTTCTTCGAGAGCGGTGACAAACTTCGGAAACTCCGGATTGTCATTAACGACCTTCTTGTACCCGCCGTATTCCGCAATCATCGTGGCCAACCCGGAGAAAATGGAGTCGACATCCGTTTTGATTGGGTTCGCCGACCCTTCAAAAGCGGACTTGGCAATCTTGATGGCGAGACCTTCGTTGAAGTCCCAAAGGGCATTATAGACCGCTGCTTGTTCGTCCGGGTGCAGCGCTTGGAAGTGATTTGCCAGGTGCCGGAAGGTGACCAGATCGTCCAGCGTTCCTCCTTTGGTTCCCAGGGAGGCGTATTTTCCAAGAGTGGCCGCCACTTTCGGAGCCAGAGAGCCCAACTCTCCGAGCAGGAAGCCCAGGGCTTTTGCGGGTGCTGCCTGCGAGAAGAAGAGCCCCTTGTCACTCAACTTCGTCAGCAGGAGTGGCACGTCATCGGCACCGGCGATCAAGCGGGCCACCTCCACGGTCTGGAACAAATCCCGTGCTCTGCTGGCGGACAGGTCGCCAAACATGAGGGTTTGCTTGGCGGCTTTGGCCAATCCTCCCTGGGCCAGGATCCCCTGGGCTTTCGCGGCGATCGCCGGATCCGCGCTGTTGGCCAGTTGCTTGATCGTCTCAAGGTTCCGGTCGTAGCGTTCCAGGTTCTTCCGAATGAAGTCGATCTTCTGGCGGAAGGCGGGAACTCCGCCCGCGAAGACACCCCGGAGTCTTTCCACAAAGCGGGGACTCTTCGTCAGCATGGTGTCTGTCACACGGACCAGGTCGTCCGTGAAGCCTGCCAATTCTCCTTCCGCGAAAAGCGCGGTTCCCGGAATGCCGTCGTCCAACTGGGCGACCGCATTGTCCACGAAGTTCGCGCTCCCATCTCCGGAATACTTGAATTTCGGAACCGCTGGTTTAACCGCGTCGGGGTTGACCAGGTCGTCCACCAGGCGTTCGGTGTCGTCCAGTCTGTCCCGGTACTGCGCCAGGCGCGAGGCGGAGCCTTCCTGGGCCTTGACTTCCGCCACCGCCGCCTTGGCCGTGGCGGCTTCCTTCCCGTGGGATCTGAGGAGAGAAGATATCAACCCGGAGACGTATTCGCCCGCGGGTTTCTTCGCGATGTCCAAATTCTTGAAGCTCGCCCAGCGCCTTCCGATGCTGGTGTCCGCGAAGTTTATCCGGGTGTCCGTGACGAGCTGACTCAGCCGTTTGCCGCCCACCTTCTCAATCCCCTTGGCAAGTTTTGATCCGAGGAACCCGATCACTCCGCCAAACAGATTCGAACTCTT
Source organism: Verrucomicrobiia bacterium (assembly GCA_030427505.1). Classification (GTDB taxonomy): domain Bacteria; phylum Verrucomicrobiota; class Verrucomicrobiia; order Verrucomicrobiales; family DEV007; genus JAUICH01. The sequence continues at coordinate 37,461 of JAUICH010000029.1, read as the reverse complement.
TGACAGAGCAGACCCCGCCTTGGCGATGGACATCAACTCGGTCGCGTTTTTGGCGATGGTCTTGGTGAAGTTATAAATTTCGCCGTCACCATAGTACCCGCCCTGGACAATCTCATAAGTCGCCATGCCAACGCCCAGAATCGTGAAGAGGGCCGGGGCCGCCACCCCAACGGTCAACAAGGCGCCCAAGGCCAGGGTTCCTCCCAGGACGCCCGCGCCGTAGGCCACGACGCGTTCATTGACCGGACGCTGCGCCAGGGAGTCTTTGAAACTCTCGCCGAGGTGAGTCCGGAAGCGCGCATCTTTCAGCGAATCTCCGCCATAGATCGTATCGAACACCGTGATTCCCCCGATCTCGACGATGTCGGCCGCCATTCCAACCAACTCGCCAATCAAGCTGAGCCCTCCGGCGATCAGACCGGCCGCGCCATACGGAATGTCCACGATAATGCCGGTGAACAGGGTATCCCAGTAGGTTGATTTTTCGGCGGCCTCGGCATCGATAAAGGTGTAGGTGGAACCATCCGGCCGGGTCACGGTGTAACTGGCGCTGTCCATGGCCCGCGCGTCGATCCCGGTTTGCAGGTAGTCTTTGACCGGCTTGCTGGATACGTGACCGCTCGGATCCGTGCGGTTAACCGGATTGTTCGCTGTAAAGCGATAGAGGTTTTCGTTGTCGCCTTCGAAGCCGATGGGGTCGGCGCTCATGAAGCGGGCCACGCTGGAATCATAGTACCGCGCCCTGAAGTAGTGCAGCCCGGTGTCCGCATCGTATTCGCGGCCCTGGAAGATGTAGCGCAACTGGAAAGCCGGATTCGTCCGGGACAGAATCGCACCGAAACCGCTGACTTTTAGGTGGTCCACCAGGGATCCATCGGCGGCCACCACGTCCTTGATGGTGTTCTGGTGGTCGCCCAGCAGCCAGAAGACCTGTCCCGCCGCATTTTCCTGCGCCATCACTTGATCCGTGCCGGGGCCATGGAAGTAAGCCATATCAGGCGCAGCGACGGACCCAGTGCCCGCCCCGTCGGCATCCAGGAGTTCCAACCAGATGTCTTGGCCAGAATAGACAAAGTAGCGCGTGGAGCCGGGCGCGGCATCTCCGGGGGTCTGGTCTATCGTTTCTGAGATCCGCCGGTCTTTGGCATCGTAGGCGTAGTGGATGGACTTGGTCAGGTTGTTGGCTCCATCGCGAAACTCCACGGAAATGAGCCGGTTCCGGTAGTCCCAGCCGAAGGTCTGGGTGGCGCCGGTCGCAATCTCAGTCTTCAGAATGAGGTTCCCCTCATCGTCGTAGTCGTAGTTGTAGGTCCCATCCGTGATGAGCCGGTTCTGAGCGCCCACGCTGATGCCCGCTCCCTCCAGGTTCCCCGCATCGTCAAAACTGTAGGCCTCATCCGCGATGCTGGCGTCTGTGTAATCGATAAATGCCAACTGGAGATTGGCGTCATAAGTGTAGGTGGCGGTTCCGTCTATATCCGTGCGGGTCGCCAGGTATCCATTTTCGTCATAGGAAAAGGAGTAGGGAGCGATGGCCACGCCGTTGACCGAGTGGTTCATCGTTTCCAGTAATCCGCGGTTGTCGTAGGAATAGGTCGTGACCACGGAAACCGTGCCGGGCGCATCGACGGTCCGGGTCATGCTCAGCGGCCGCAGGTAGTCCGGATCGAAGACGTAGGTCAGGGATTTTCCGGTCACGAACGAGCCGGTTTGGACGATGCTTTCCAGACGATTGCTGTCCGAATTCCTTTGGTAGGTCACGGCCACCAGGGGCAGGGCGGCGCCGATACTCAGGCTGGTCTGCTGAATTTCGCCACTGGGCTGATAGCTGTAGTTCACCACGACGGGATCCAGTCCCTCCACGTGGTCGCTGGTTTCGCTCTTCAGCCGGTGCTGAGCGTCTGCTTCGTAGGTATAGGTAATGAGCGTTTCGCCATCGTCCTTCGTCAGTGGCATTCCCGAAAGGTCATAGGAATAGGTAATGGTCCGGATGGCGGTGTCTGAGCCGTCCAGCCATTCTTCACTGACCATGAGGTTCCGGCCGTCATAGCCGTAGCGGATCTTGCGCTCGTTGCGGTCGATCATCTCGATCACGTTCCCCGCCGGGTCATAGGTGAACAGACGGGAGCCAAACGCGTTGGTCTCTTCCGTCATGCGGCCCGCCCCATCATAGACGTAGGTGGTCTCCTGGCTGTTCCCATCGCGAATCAGCGTCCGGTTTCCATCCGCGTCGTAGTCGTATTCGATGACCGATCCATCCGGCTCGATGACTTTCTCAAGACGATTCAACTCGTCATACTCATAGGTCGCCGGGGCGCCGGAGGCCCGTGCCTCAGTGACCGTTTCCAGTGCGCCGGCGGCGTTATAGGTCTGGACCACCCGGTTACCGTCGGCGTCGATGGACTCGATCAACTGGTCCCGTTCATCATAGACAAAAGTCCGCGTGGTGGCCCCGTCGGTCATCGTTTCCAAGTTTCCGTTGGGATCATAGGTATTGATGACCGTGCCGCCTTCACGCGACTCGATCTTCCACACCCGGCCCAGCGCGTCTTTGTGCGTGGTTGAAGCGATGCTCCGCAGGGCGTCGCGGTACTCGGTCCGCAGGCCGGTGGGATCGTCGAAGTAGTCCCAGGTCTCCAACACTTCCTCGCCACCCTCAGACTCGTAGGACATGGACAACTGGCGCCCGATGGCGTCGTAGGTATAGGTCGTCACGTACCCGAACACGTCCCGGTTTTCGATCTGCCGGCCTTGATCGTCAAAGAAGCGCTCTTCTACCGCCACCGCTGGGCTGTCCGCAGTGCCAACAAACTGCTCGATGCGGTAGGGACGGCTCAGCCCATCCCAGAACAGCTCCGTTACGAAAGGTTCCCCGCGCGCATCGGTGTAACGGATCAGGTTGCCGATCGCATCATACTCAAACTTCTCGATCAGCACCTCGTCTCCGGTTTCCTGGCGGGATTCGATGGTCCGGCCCAGGTTGTCCAGGATGTAGGTAGTCTTGAAGGCTTCTACCCTGAAACTGGTTTCTTCGACCAGCCGGCCCAGTATGTCGTAGGAGTAGGTCTTGGTGCGCTCTTCATCGCTGCCGATGGCTTCGGTCTGAATCAGCGGCAGATTGCGGGCATCGAAGACGGTCTCCGTCCGGTTTCCACGGGTATCTACCGTCGCCGTCAGATTTCCCACCGCATCGTACTCGGCCTCTACCACATTTCCGAGCGGATCCTCCACCCGGATCTGCCGGCCCAGGCCGTCGTAGGTGCGTTGCGTCACGTGACCCCGCTTGTCGATTTCATTCAGGATGAGCGAGTCGTCCAACCAGTTTTCCCGAATCCGCTCGTTGAAGGGATCGATCGTCAAGATTCGCCGGTCCAGCCCGTCGTAGCGGTACTCCGTGCGGCCGTAGGGGTCCTCAAACGCCAGGAGGTTGCCGAACCGGTCGTTCTCGTAGCGGAACTCACGGCCCAGTTCGTCCACCATCAGCACCTGCTGGTTCAGCCCGTTGTATTCATAGAATCGGGTAAAGTCTGCTCCGCCCATGCCCCGGCTTTCGATTAGATTGCCGGCCGCATCGTAAAAGAACTCCTCGGTCAGACGCCGAGACACACCATCCGGCTGGTCCGGATTGCCAGCCTCCCGAGTGATGCCGATCACCAGATTGCGTGCCTCATATTCGTAGACCGTTTCGAAGGCCGGACCCCGTCCGTCGACTTCCCGAACACGGTTTCCGGCCACGTCATAAGAGAACTCTTCCACCTGAGTTTCCGGATGGTCCGCCGTGCCCGCGGGCCGTTCCACCCGGAGCAGTTGGTTGGCGGCATCATAGGTAAGCTCAGTCACCAGGCCCCGGGCATCTATCTGGCGCACCAGGTTGCCCGCGCCATCATAGTAAAACTCCGCAATGGCTGACGGACCGGGCTCTAACGGCGTGCCGGTGGGCTCTTCCGCTCTGAGGAGCCGGTCCAGCGCGTCATAGGTATAGACCGTGGTGAAGTAGGGACCGCGTCCGTCCTGGGAAGTCAGGAGATTCCCCACCTCATCATACGTGTATAGGTGCACGTAGTCCTCAGCATCCACCATCATGGTAATGCGGTTGAAGCCGTCATACTCCCGCTCGACCCGGTACAGCTGTCCATCGGGATCGCGGAACGGACCTTCTTCCAGGATCAAGTTGCCCACCTCGTCGTAGTCGAGCTTGGTGGTAAACCCGTTCGGATCCGTCACGATTTCCAGGCGGTCCATTATGTCATAGGTTTTCAGGGTAATCCTGGGCAGCACGCGTGGGTCGACTGAATTGTATGCCTCCAGGATCACGTTCCCGGCTTCATCGTAGTCGAACCGGGTTTCATTGCCTTCCGGGTCCGTGATGGTCTCGATCCGGTTCAGCGCATCGTAGGTATAGGTGGTTTCATACGGGCTCCGGGTGTGTACCACGCGTTCCAGATTGCTGGCGGCATCATAGAAGTAACTTTCCACCGCCGGCTGACCGGGATGCGCCGGCGTTCCGGTGGGGGTAGTCTTGGTTTCGAGACGGTTCAGCTCATCGTAGGTATAGACCGTGGTATAGAACTCTCCCCTCGGATCCGTCACCGTCAGCAGATTGCCGCTGGCGTCGTAAGTATATTTCATGGTGGCGACCGGACCGATTCCCTCGAGCCCCGTGGGCCGAGATTCGGTCAGGACCAGGCTCCGGGCGTCATAGGTGTAGGTCGACGTGTAGGCATCCCCGCGCGGATCTGTCTCGGTCAGCACGTTTCCGACTTCGTCATGGGTAAACTTGGTCTCCAGAATCTCTGTTGCCCGGCCCGGCGCCACCACATGATTCCGAATGAGGACGAGACGCTGCAGAACATCGTATTCAAACTCCGTCAGGTAGTCGTCGCCTCTTGGATCGATGAATTCGATCAGGTTCCCCACACGGTCGTAGACCCGGCGGGCGGTGATCTCGTTCCCCAGGTAGTCTCCGGTGAATCCATTCACGAAGCCCTGCGTTACTTTGGTCAGGTTCCCGAGTTCGTCGTATTCGTTCGTGGTGACAAAACCACGGGGGTCTTTTTCCGTGTGTACCAACCCACTCGGATAGTAGGTCCAGGACCACTCTTCCTGCTCGGGATTGATCACCCTCACTTGGCGATTCAGTTCGTCATATTCATAGTGGGTTTGCGCCCCCCGTTCATTGTAGAAGTCTTCCAGATTCCCATTGGGATCGTAGTAGAGGAACTGCTCGAAACCTTCCGCATCCAGCACGGAGATGACGCGATTCAACCCGTCATAGAAGTACTCCGTGGTGTTGCCTTTCGGATCGATCTCGAACTTCACATTCCCGTTCCGGTCGTAGCGAATCTCCGACACATTGTTGCGGGCATCCGTGATGAAACGAAGGCGGTTGGCATCATCGTAGTCGAAGAGGGTCAGCCAATTGGAGTTCCGCGGATCGCTTTCGGATCTCAGGTTGCCGGCCAGATCGTAGGTATAGAAGACTTCGGCATAGGTTTCTTCACTTCCGGCGGATCCGGTTGGTTTCTCGACCGAGATCAACCGGTCGATGAGATCGTAGGTGTAAGTAGTGGTATAGTACTCGCCGCGCGGATCCGTTTCGGTTTTGAGATTGCCGACGAGGTCATAGGTATATTCCCAGGTGATCGCGTCACTGGTGCCGGCTCCCACCGTGTAGCTTTCAATCTGGGCGAGGCCGTTGAAGGTCCAAACGGAACGGCGTTCTTCCGCTTCCCCTTCCGCGACGATCTCCTCCTCCACCATGCCGAGCGGGTGATAAATCCTGCGGGAGGTCACTTCGAGAGCGGAGCCCGGCGCTCCGATGACCAACACGACGCGGTTCAGTTTGTCGTATTCGTAGATTTCGTCATCCACCTGATCGTCCGGACCAAAGGCGCCGGTCAGGTTACCGATCTGGTCATACTTGAATTCGGTGATCTGCTCCAGAGCATCCTTGGTCCACAATCTCCGGCCCGAGGCATCGAATAGACTTTCGGTGACGTAGCCTTTGGGATCTTTCTGCCAGATGAGGTTATCGAAAATGTCGTAGTCGTATTCCGTCAGGTTCCCTTCCGGATCTTCCATGGTTCTCATCCGGTCCCCCGCGTCATAGGTCCAGAAAGTTTCGTTGTCTTCCGGATCTAACAACGAAGTCCGGTTACCATTCTCATCGTAGAAGAAGGTGACCCGGTTCCCTTCGGGATCGATGATGTCAGTCAAGCGCCCCACCCCGTCGAAGAAATGTTGGGTGACGTGACCGAGTGGATCGATGATTTTTTCGGGTTCGGCCACGCCATTCAGGACGTAGCGAGTCTCCGCCCCTTCCGCGTTCCGCATCAGTACCCGCCGCTGCAGTTCGTCATACTCATACTCGGTACGATAGTCTGGTCCACGGGGGTCTATTTCCGCCATGACCAGGCCATTGGAGTAGTACTGGGTTTCCCAAACCGCCACGCCCTGTTCGATGCGGAAACGCTCACGGTTCCGCTCGTCATACAGATACTCCGTAACGAACGGGGTGGCGCTGTCCGCCGCTTCGATGATGTGGGTCACATTTCCCGCCCCATCAAAGTAGAACCGGGTCTTCGTCAGCTCGGGATCGGTTTCCAGGCCAATGGAGTCGAAGATGTTGTACTGCCAGGTGGTCACCTGATTTCCTGATGCCCGGAATCCCGAGGTATTGTGGATGGTCCGGCTGGTCATGCGGTCGGCCTCGTCGTACCCATATTCCTCAACTTCCCCGGTGGGCCCCTCCATCCTGATCGTCCGCCCACGGCCATCCAGGGTAAATTCCATAGTGGAACCGTCCGGCAAGGTGGTCTTCACCAGCCGGTCGGCATCGTCGTATTCGAACAGGGTCGCCCGCCCCAGAGTGTCGTAATTGGCGATCTCCAGGTCGTCCTCATCAAAGACCTTTACGGTGGTGTAACCGCGGGCATTCTGTTCGTAGAAGTATTCGTAATATTTCCCCGTCAACACAGAGAAGGTGTAGCCGGGAGTCGGTAGCGACCCGTATTCGTAACCGAATTTGGTCTCCAGCTTCAGGACGTCGGCGTCCTCTACCTTGAGAATGGTCCGGTCCAGAGTGTCGTAGGAAAAGAGGGTACGAACGGATGCGCGATCGATCCGTTCGATCAGATTTCCCTCGGCATCATAACGCTGCTCCAGGACATAGACCGCCGGTCCATCCATCGTGGTGACGGTGTTCCGCTGGAATCTCAGCCGGTTCATGGAGTCATACTCCAGTTCCGAGCGGTTCCCAACTTCGTCGATGATGGCGGTAAGGTTACCAGTGTTGTCCGAGTACTCATTCCTTACCACGCCACCATCCGGATAGTTGGACTGCGTCAGGCGCCCCAGATTATCGTATAAATACGTCGTGGTGTGGTTGTTGCCGTCCGTGAAGGTCTCCACCAGACCATTGGTGTAATAGGTGAACGAATTCGTCACCTCATTCGGAGACCCCTCGACCGTACTCCCCGGTCCAGCCACCGTCCGGACGGACAGGATGTCGCCATTGGCTGGATCGATTACGTAGAATTTCTCCCTTCCGGTGCCATCCTTTTCGTACTCGACCATGTTGAACAGGTCGGGGCGGTAGCGGTATTCCTGTACCACCGGAGTGCCGTTCTTTCCTCCTGGATAATCGGTGATCTTGATGACGTTGCCGAAGGCGTCGTATTCGTAGCGAGTTACATTTCCTACCTTATCGACCACGGCCACCACTTGGCCGTTACCATTCCGGTCCGCGAATTGTTTCAGTCCTTCCGCCTTATCCTTCTCTGTTTCCGAGGACAGGAAGAACCCAAATCCGTCCAGAGTAAAGGTGGTCAGCTTCCCGCTGAAATCGGTGTACTCCGCGATCGAGATGAACCGCATGGACTCTCCGCCCTCGAAACCCTCCAGGCCTTCCAAACCCGGGTGGTCCGGTGCTACATTGGCGGGCAGCTCGGTTTCTTCGGTCAAAGCAACCAACACGTAGGAGTCCTCCGGATCCGCGATGAATTCTTCCCGGGCAATGGCCAGGAGCTGTGCCGGGCGAAGCTCCATGCTTCTACCGTCCACGCGCTCTGCTCCATTGATCCGGCCAAAGTCATCATAGGAATACTCTTCCTCGAATGGATCGTTGAGTTCCTCACTCGAATCGTTCCCGCGCTTCAGTACCTGGCCCGTGATGAGGGTGTCGAAGATGTCGTGGTCATAGCTGAAGGTCCGCTCGGAATCGTCCGGATCGATGATGGAGACGAGCCGGTTGTCCTGGTGGCCGAAGCGCGTTACCCTCCCGTCGGGGTCCGTGATGGTGGACAGGAAATCTCCCGAGTAACCGAACTCGGTCGTCAGCCCCACCGGATCGGTAATGCGGATCAGCTTGTCACCCGAGTACTCATACAGGACTTCATTTTCATGACGGTCCACGACGGTTTCCAGCCTTCCCTCCTGGTCGAAGATGTAGCGGGTGCCGTCCAGGAGCCGGCGCTCGTAGTGATCCTCATCCACCAGCCGCAGTTCCGAGTAGTCCGCGGTCAGGGAGGTAAACGGCAGCTCGGGATCGTCGGGCGCCAGGAAGACCTGCTCGGTCCCGTTTCCATCCACCAGGACGACGCCGCTGTCTCCCGTGAAGATCTGGTAGTAGCCTTCGATGCCCCAACCCGCCCCAAACGGACTGTCTTCGAAATTCACCACCGGGAAAGGCCGGCTTTCGGTAATGAACCGCCCCTGCCACTTTTCGTTCACCTTCTCAAACAGGCCGAACTCGGTCTGCAAGGTATAGAGTCCGGAAGGCATGCCAGTGAAGTCAATCGGAATGCCCACGCCGTAGATGACGTCTTCTTCCAATTCGTCCGGTATGGCGAAGAAGAGTTCATTGCCCTGCAGACCCACCTCCAGCGCTTCCGCGGGATCCAGGCCTTCGACCACGACTTCCCGGTCTCCCAGGGTCGCCGTCATTCTGACAATGATGCGCAGATCTTCCGGATCGCGGTCGTCTATCACATCCATCAGACCAGTGATGGCCAGGTAATACACCTGCTTCGGCACGGCCCGGATGGAGTCGTAGTGCAGGGTCAGGCCGTTCGGCCGGCCCAGGGAATAGTAGCTCACCAAGACGTGTTCCAACTGGAGCGCTCCGCTGTGAAGCTCCACCAGCGCTTCCTTACCCGCCTCCACCAACAGCGGCGGATCCGGGTAAGAGTTCAGCGTGGAGGCTTGGTTCAGAGGCGTCTGGACCAGGTTCAGGATCGAGCCGGTTGTCCTCGGCTGAACGGACAGGCCGCGCGGCAACCGGCCGGTCTGAATCGGACCGAACGTATTGGGCGTGTGACCGCCCCGGTCTTGGGGCGGAATGCCATAGATCAGGTAGCCTCCCACGATCTGGGTCACCGGTTCGCCACTCTTGTCAAAGACCGGCTTGCCAGTCGCCTGATCGATAACCGGGGTTTCGAAGATCTCGGATCCGTGGAACCGGATGTCGGCCCGGAGCACGACACCCGGATTCACATAGTCGATCGGCACGGTCGAAAGCGGGCCCCGCAACAGACCGGACAGCAGGTTGTAGGCGACGATGTCAGGCTCGGGGGGGTACTGGGCAAAGCTTTCCAGAAACTCACCCGCGGCGGCATTTTCGATCGTGCGGATCATTCCCAAACCGTCGTAGACGAGCACGGAATCGATGGCCTGGAAGGAAGCGAACACCGCTCCGGTAACGGGGGAGATGACCACGTTATCCGGGAAGCCGTTGATGACCGGCGCCGTGGCGGCCACGACCCGGGGTTTCTCCAATGGATTGAAGAAGTCGCCCAGCGGGTTCCTCACGATTCCCACATTGCCCCCGGCTCCTAGTGGCACACCGATCACGGAAGGCCCGCGGTAATCATCAATGACCCGGAAGTAGGGGTTGTAGGCATACACCGGCGCGAAGCTGGGATCGTGCAGCACGTCTCCTGCAACGAACTTGTTGAAGCCGGTCACGAAGGCATAGGCGGGGTGATCGCCGAACTTGATATCTTCGCCTTCGTCATCTTTGCCCACGACCTGTTCCGCAAAGAAGTTCTCAGGCAGGTAGGCGACGCTGCTAATATTGGATACCCCGAAGACCTGCGTGGCCCGTCCCTCGATGTAGCGGCGGAGGATTCCGAAATCCCTAAAGTCCACGTAGTTGACTTCGTAGGTGTCGTCCGCGCCTTCCGTTTGCGCTTCCATGCGGCGCACAACCGCGAGGCCCTGGGTCTGACTCAGGCGGTCGGTGACCAGCAACACATCATTGTCATCCGTGACGGTGATGTCGTACGGATTTGGGCCCACCAGGATCTCTTGGATGTCCACCTCGTAGGGCTCCTCCTGATTGGGATCGAAAGCCTGGAACACCAGGACCGCGCCATAGTCCTTGCCGTAGGTGCCATGAATATTCCGGCCCGGGGCCGCCACGTAGACCCGCTCGCCATCGTTGGAGACCGCAATGCCACGCAAGCCGAGAGGAGCCAATTCGCTGTCCACGACAAAGGTCCGCAGCAGTTGGTGATACGTCGGCGAGAACGGATTCGTATCGACCAGGTACACCGTGGCCGTCAGTTGGTCGGTGATATAGAGATACTTGCCGTCGGGGCTGAGATCCAATTTGAAGGGCTTGGCGCCCGTGCCCAGGTCAATGTGCTGAATGCCGTCGGTTTCCAGGTCGATGTCCACCTGCTGCAAACCAATGGCGTCGATCACCGCCACCCCGCCAACGCCGTTCAAGGTCACGTAGACCCGGGCGCCGTTCTCGGTGGCGATGGTCTGTTGCGGAGCCAGGTGCCCGGTGTCTTCCGGCAGGTCCACGCCCAGCGGAATGCGCGCGATCTCATCTGGCGCAATCCGTTCGATGGTTGCCACCTCGGCCGTTTCCAGCGGACTGATGACGGAAACGGAGTCGTCCCCCCCATTGGCGCCAAACACATAGGTGGACTGGGGCACGAAACGGACCGGGTTGCTGGTAAACTCACGGCGTTTGTATTCCCCGTCCAGAGGCTCCTCATTCGGCCGGGTCAAGGTAATGAACGCGTCTCCCAGGCTGATCCCCTGCGGCAGGGTGAAGCTGATCGTCAGCAAGTCCGGGTCTTCGCTGTCCTGGCCCAGGACCAAGTCCTCACCGAGAATCGTCACGTCCCGGCCTCCTACCACCAATACTGTGCCATCCGTATTGAAAGAATCCCGGCCACCAATTTCCAGGGTCACGTACAGGTCTTCGACTTCAGAACCCAGGTCACGATTGGGCGCTTCCTCCCAGGGGCTCTCCATCACGAAGTCTTTGCCAAACAAGGTCACGGTGGGCACCGGATTGTCTTCGTCGTCTCCGAAAGTGAACTCGCCCTTCACCAGCGTGGGCACGGGAATCTGCTGGGTGGAGATGGGGTTAAACCGGAAGGACTGACCGATGCCGATTTCCTTGATCTCGCCCGGATCCACCTGAACCGTGGTCGAACCGACCTCCCGCAGGCCTTCGTTACCTGGAACGTGGAAGGTAAACTGCAGGTCAGTTCCGGTGTAGACGGGCATATACATGTCCCCGAACGCACCGGGGAACATCAGCACTCTGGCTTCTCCGAGGTCCCCCTCCCCGGCGATATTCATTTCCACAACGCCGGAATCCATCACGGGACTGCCACTGCCCTTCGGCCGCTTGCCGGACAAGCGGCCCTGGCTGGCGGTCAGGATGCTCTGAGTGATGTCGGCCAGGGCCACCACCGCTCCCGGAAGGCCACCGCCGCCGGAGGCCAGGATGGCTCGCGTGGCCTGGGAGCCGTTGAACAGGAGGTTGAGATTTCCGAAGGAGGATCGCGAACTCAGGCCCAGGTTCGGCGGAGAAGTCGTCCGGATCATGCCGTCGGTTCCGACTTCCAGCGTGTCGATCAGCAGCCAAGTGTCTTCCGTGTGACCGTCGTCATAGAGAACGGAAATGGGTTGGAGCAACACCATCACGTCCCCCGGGGCTGAGCCAGCGGGCGCGTTCATGACGACACTGAAGGGAAGCAAGTTGGTCTGGTCGTTGAATCCATCCAACTCCAGGCCGGCTTTGTACTGGAGGTTCAACGGCAGGCCGTAGGCAAGTTCCCCCTCGCTCACACTCCGCACCGAGATGGGAGTGACTTCGCTCAAGGCACCTTCCGGAATGCCGATCTTGATGCCACCCGGTTCCGAAATAATGCCCCCGCCCGTTCCCACGTTCACGGTGCCGGTTTGCGGGGTTTCCACGAGGATGGGCACGGCCACGCTGATGCCGGCATGGATGACGGTCACGACGGTCCGGCCCAGGCTTAGGGCCGTGAACAGACCGTCCACGTCCACCGTTCCGACGGTGGGATCGGAAACCACGTACTGCGTGCCATCCGCCACCGACGACAGATCCAGCACGGCATCGAGCACCCGCTCGCGAACCAGGAACTGCCGGGTGTCACCCACTTCCAGGCTGTAGGACAGTGGGAAAATGTCCAGGTTCTTGTCCACGGCATCGCCCACTGTAAGGCCCACCGCCCCGGCAAATCCGTAGGCTTCCACCAGGATCCCGGTCAGGCCTTCGCTCACCCCGATCACCGCGCCTGTCTGGGTGACCACGGCAATGGCGCCGTCAAGGCTGGCGAAGGAAACCACCGCGTCCGGCAACACCCTGACCTGACCGTTGGCAAACGTGGCCGTGACTGTGAGTGTTACCACTTCCGCAACCTCGATAACTGGATCGACCGGCGTAATCTCCAACCCGGTCACGATCGCCTCGGCGATGTTGATCGTCACCGTTGCAGGCGTGCTTCCTTCCAGTCCATCATTGGCGGCGAATTGGAAACTGGCGGTTCCGATAAAGCCGGCCGCCGGAACGAACACCGCGCTGCGTCCATCGCCGCTCAAGCGGACGGCTCCGTTTACCGCGTTGCTAATCGCGTAGTTCAGGGCATCGCCGTCGATGTCCGAACTCAGCTCGTCCAGGTTCACCGTCACGGAAAAGTCTTCCACGCTTTCCACCGTGGTGGCGTTCACTTCCGGAGCCGTGTTGACCACGAATCCGAAATTCGACTGGAAGAGCGCAAGATCGCTGGCATCCACGGAGCCATCACGATTTACGTCGGCGGGCAACAGGGCGTAGTCCGCTCCGTTAACGTTCGAGTTCCCATCCAGGTCTCCGGGCAGGAACAGCTCGAAGCTGTAGTTTCCGGAAGCCAATTCAAAGATGACCGGTCCGCCTCGGTCATAGGTCTCAAAGAAGATTCCGGGCGCGGTGCCTCCAGTGACTTCCAGCCCCAGGGTCAGGGTGCCGGTAATAGAGGAGGCGACTTCGCGCTCGCCCAGGATAAGGGCAAAAGTTTCCGTGCCACCCGTGGCGCCGGTCCGGTTTTGAACCTGACCAAGCGCATCGCCCAGGCTTCCAAGCACCACCGTTACCGGCACCGATGCAAGAAACGCGCCGCCGCCATCGTATTCGATCGCTTCACTCGGGTCGCCCACTGGAGCCACCACGGTCGTAAGGCGCTGGCCGGTACCATAGCCATACCAGATCGTTTCTCCCGCCGCCGCGTCCACCACCGAAGCGAGATTGCCGGCCTCATCATAGCGGTAGCGGTGCAGGGTCACTCCGGCGCCTTCCATCCGTGTCAGGCGGCCCGCCGCGTCCTTGATGAAGCTCACCCGCTCACCCGTCTGGACGGAAACGATGCCGCTGTCGGAAATCACCAGCCGGTCGCCGTTTCCGGGAAGAATTTCCGCCAGGCGGAAGTCCAGGGTACCGGCCACGCGTTCGTAGCGGTAGGTCAGATTGGCGGCCACGTCGTCCAACTCCAGCACCTGGGGCCGGTAGGCGGCGCCATTGGCCAGATCGTAGTAGGCACTGCCCACTTGCTGAAGGACGCGGTTGCCGGAACGAAGCTGGTAGTTGCCATTGTTGCTGACCCAACCGGGTTGATAAGCCGTAATGCCGCCCAGCGCCAGGGACGCGGCCGTGAAGTCGAACCTCAGACTCGTTCCATCTGGCGAGGTCAGATAGAGGCGCGTGGTATTGGTGTAGGGATTGAAGATGCCGTCTGACTCGCGGCCCGTGGGCAGCACGTTGGTGGTAATGCCAGGCTCCAGAAGCGCCAGGCTCCACCCATTCCCCAACAGACCGCTGTCGCCCGCGGCCAGGCTGTTGTAGATCCGCGCCAACGGAAGGCTGGTACCATTGATCACCGCGGTGCCGTCACTTTCCACGCGAACGTATGCGCCGCTCTTTGTGGCCGTGTCGATCTCCACGACGCGGTCCACCACCACTTCGCGTCCCGCCATGTCTCTCGCCGTCAGCCGCAGCCGGTAGGCTCCGTTCAGCAGCGCTTCCGGATCCAGCGCGGTCAGCACATCATCGCTGAAAGCATCCGAGCCTCTAGCGAGTTCGGTAAAGGTAGTGGTGCCCAAGGCGCGGATTTCCAGTTTCCAGTAGTCCAGGTTGGTGTCCTCCACCGTGGCGACCACGTTCGCGGACGTGGTCAGGATGGAACCCGCCGGCGGGAGGGACACGGACACCACGGGAGCCGTCACATCGCTCAGGTCTCTCACTCGAAGGTCCGTTTCAGCCACGGCGGTCACTCCGTCCACGTCGGTTACCGTCGCGACCACGGCATAGTGACCCGCCGCACCCGGTGTGAAGAGCACGCGTCCCAGGGAGTCAAAAGACTGCAGGACGCCGTCAATGGTGACTTCCACGGTGTCGATATCGGCCACGCCTTCGGCCAGGACGCTAATGACCACCTGTTGCCCGGCCGTAGCGGGGAAGCTGGGGGTGAGTTGAATGAGCACGCTGGGCTGAACCGGTTCCGCGCTGACCAGGAAGCTCACCGTCTTCCGGTGGAAGGCGCCGTGACCGTCAAAGACCATGAACTGCACGGAATGTTGTCCCGTCTGAGCGGCCAGCGGCGTCCAGGTAAACTCACCGGTGTTTTCGTCAAAGGACGCCCCGGCGGGAAGCGGGCTGGCGGTGTAAGTCAACGCGCCCGCATCCTCGGCATCGGGATCGCTACCCGGCAGCGTCAGGGTGAAGGCCTGCCCGGCAATCAGGACCCGGTCGCTCAGGTCGGGCAGGGACGGGGGCCGGTTCACGTTTTTCACCGTGACCGTCACATCCAGGAATCCTTCCAGTCCTTCCGGATCGCGCGCCCCAAAACGAATGACCCGGGTGCCGGACTGGCTGAAGGACGGCGTCCACAGGAAGAGACCCGTTACGGAGTCGAAGATGGCGCCGGAGGGCAGGGAGTTGTTCGCCACGAAGTAAGTGAGCTCGTCTCCGTTCGCGTCCCCCGCTGCCAGGGTGAAAGCGATGGTCGTGCCTTCCTGCCCCAACAGGTCCGGCAGCGGGCTGAAGAAGGGCTCCTGGTTCACCACGTTGACCGTGATGGAAACGGATTCGCCGTCGCTCGAGTGCCCGTCCGTCACGTCAAAGCGCACCAGGTAACTGCCTTTGTCCACCAGGCGCGGCGTCCAGGTAAACAAGCCGGTCTCGGCATCGAAGGTGGCCCCGTCCGGAAGATTGCTCACCAGGTACTGGAGGGCGTCGTTGTCCGGATCCGCCGCCGTGAGTTGAATGACGATCGTCTGCGTGGCATCGACGGAGCGGTTCCCCACCGCCCCCAGCACGGGCGCTTCATTGGCGGCCCGGACTTCCAGGTCGATGGTGACCGAATCACTCAATACCGCGCCGGCGCCACCGTTTCCGTCGTCTTCCACCTGGAAGGTAATGCCGTGGACCCCGGCGTCTCCCGCCTCAGGCGTCCAGCGGAAGGTCACCACGCCATAGGTGGCCGAAGGCGTCAGGGTGGCGCCCGCGGGCAGTCCCACCGCGGAGAAGGTGAGCGAGTCCTGGTCCGGATCGGACACCCGGAGATTGAAGACAATCTCTTCGCCAATGAGCGCGATCTTGTCTCCCAGGAATTCGAATACCGGTGGCTCGTTTACCGCCGTGACCGTGATCGCGAAGTCGTAGGTGGATTCCGCTGGATCGGACAAACCGCCGTTTCCGTCATCCGTGGCGCGAATGGTGAGGATGTAGGTTCCACGATTCCCCGGCGCGCTGTCCACCTGGATGACGCCCGTTCCGTCGCCATTGTCGGTGAAGGTCGCGAAGTCCGGCAAATCCTCCACCGTCAGGGTCACCGTGCCACCGTCCGGATCCGTGGCCGTCACTGGCAGGGTGAGGCTGTCGCCCACCGCGATTTCCTGGTTGTCGATCGGCGTGATCCCGGGCGCCCCGTTCAAGTCCGCTACCGTCACGACGAAGGTGATGGTATCGGTGGTCGGAGTTCCCGTGCCGTCGCCATCGTCCTCCACGTCAAAGGTCAGTGTGTAGACTCCCGCCTGATCGAAGGCCGGACGCCATTCAAACAGCCAGGTGTCGGGATCGAAAGTCGCGCCCACCGGCAGAGAGCCATGGGTAAAGGTCAGGGGCGGGAAGATACCGCCATTGTCGACCACGCCGTCATCACCTTCGCCGAGGGCCTGGGCATTGAAGGACGGGTATTCCGGATCGCTCGCGGCCAGCCGGAGGATCACGTTCTGCCCTTCATAAATCTGGAAGTCCGGAACGTTGATGAAGCTCACCTGGCCATTGAGGTTCAGCACCTCGATATTCATCGTGGCGCTGTCCGAAACCCCGCCGCTGTAGGCGAAGAACTCTATCTCGTAACTGCCGTGCTGGTCGTAACGCGGCGTCCATTCAAACAGGCCAGTCCGAGGATCGAGGTAAGCGCCGGGAGGCAGGATCGGCGCGTCGAAGACGACGTTCCCACCACCGGGCACAATGGCCTCCAGCACAAAGGCCAGGCTTTGGCCTTCGGTGATGGTCCGGCCGATGGGCTGGGTCAGTACCGGCGGCTGCGGGGCGTCAGTCACGACAATCGTGAACGCGGTGGACACGTCCCGGTAGCCATCGCTGACATAGGCCAGCACCCCTTCATAGCGGCCCGCCTGGGTGCCGTCCGGCCGCCATACGATGGCGTTCCGGATCGGATCGAAGCTTGCGCCGCCCGGCAGATGATCCGCCCAGTAAACCAGCGGATCTCCATCCGCGTCCAGGGCCGAAAGCGGAATGAGCAGTTCCTGCCCTTCCGCCACCGTCAGGTCCCGCACCGGTACCAGGATCGGAGCCGCGTTGCCCCCTTCCACCGCTACCGTCCAGGCTTGCCGGGCAAAGCCGCCGCGACTGTCGTAGGCGCGAAGCTCAAAGCTCACCACCGCGCCGCTGGCCACGGCCGGCGTCCAGCTTAGCACTCCGGTCACCGGATCCACCACCGCGCCTTCGGGTCCGTTGATCAGGACGTAAGTGACTTCCACCCCATCGGGATCGGTGGCATCCGCATCATAGGAGTAAGGCGTGCCGACTTCGGCCTCGGTACCGGGTTGGGTATCGAATACCGGCGCCTCATTCGGCGGAGCGGCAGCCAGCACCAGCGGCTGCAGGTCCAGGCTGATGCCTTCCGGAATGGACAGCGTCAACGTCCGCATCTCCGTCTGCTCGCCGGAACTGATCAGGCCCTCTCCGTCGGCGGCAGCGAGATCGATGTAGGGCGTGCCGTCAGCCAGGTAACCGTCCGGGTTCACCAGGGTCGCTACTTCGGAGTCGCGCAGACCGTTGAACACCACTCTCACCGGCGCCTTCACGTCAAAACCCAGGGTGTTGGTGACCACCACCTCGAAACTCACGGTGCCCGCGTCACGGTCCAGGCGGGTATTCAGAAACTCGGGTTGGATGTCCACCAGGTCTTCCAGCACCACGAATTCCAGCACGTAGTCAGCTTCCAGGTTCAGGCCCGCCGCGCTCTGGACCGCATCGGAGACGGTCAGGAGGTAGTTGTCCGCCGCCAGCGGGGTGAAGCCCAGGAAGACCGCCCGAGTCAGCGCGTCGTAGCTCAGATCGCCAATCTCAATGGCGTCGCCCCCGCTGGCCGGTTGCAAAAGGTAGTTCGCCGCGCTCAGCACGGAACCCGCACCCACGATCGCCATGTCCAGGCTGAAGGTCAGGCTGATCTGCTGTATCGGCTGCCGCACGCCGGAACCGTCCACCGGGTTGGAGGCAATCACTTCCGGTGCTTTCACCGGCGCCAGCACATCGATCTGGCCGGGCTGCGTGATGTAGAGGCGGCCATCAGGGCCGATCTCGATGAACTCTCCCCGGCCGCCGCCCGTCGCCACTTCCAGCATCTGGCCACTGGCCAGGTCGATCATCGTCAGGGCTCCGCCTTCGTCGTGACTGACGAAGAGCAGGCCTTCCATAAGCGTCCCGGGCTGACCAAAGGCCAGGGCTTCCGCTTGTTGCTCCAGTTGGAAGACCACCTCAATCTGGCCGCGTTCGTCAAAGCGCACGATCTCCCCTCCCCTGGGCCAACGGGTGCCCCACACCGTACCATCCGGCGCCACGGCAATGCCGTCTATCCGGTAACGTGAGAACGCAGTGAAGGCGCGCGTGTTTACGTCGAAGAGCTTCACGCCGGAGGTCGTGGAAAGATAGATCGATTCACCGTCCGGTGCGTTCGCCATCCCCAGGGCCACTCCGGAAGCGTAGCTCTCCAAGACAGCGCCGGTCTCCGGATCCAACTGTACGAGGCCGAGGCCACCAGTGGTCGCCCAGAGCTGGCCGTAAGCATCGAAGGTCATTTCATAGATGGGCTGGTCCAGGGTGATCAGCGCATTGGCCGCCGTGGCCTGCCCGCCCGCTCTCGAGAATTTCCACAGGGTGCTCCGGCCCGCTCCGCCCGAGAAGTAAACGGAATTTCCATCCGCACTGAAGGCCAGCGCCAGAGGACCGATGTCCGCCCCGCTGCCGGTGATGCCGGTCGCGAAAGCGCCCAGGTCAAAGGGTTCCAGGACTTCCGAGAAATTGGGCGGCAGGACCGTGCTCAGGTTGGCGGTCACGCCCAGAAGCGCCTGGATGAAGAGAGCATTGGCGGGGTCGTCCGCCAGTCCGGACAGGTCCGCTTCCGGCAGCACCTCGTCCCCCGTGGTCTCCGCGGCGGAGACATCGGGCAAGGTACCGAGGTTGATCGCGGGTTTGTAAGCCGGCACCAGGACTCCAGTGGGCGCGGCTTCCGCATTGCCCGCCAAGTCGCTGCTCAGCACCAGGAAGCCATACTGCTTGCCGGGGTCTCCCGTGAAGGTAAACGCGGTATCCGTCGTCCGCCTCAGCACCGCCACGTAGGGACCGCCATTGATGTTGATATACAGGGTGTGATCCGCCACACCGGAACCGTTCAGGTCATCCGTGGCGCTCCACTGGATTTCGTAAGCTCCGTTCCCCAGGTCGTTCACGGTAGTCGTGGTGGTGGGTGCGGCGCCGTCCACGGTATTGACCACGCTGTTGGAATCCTGCCCCAGTCCGCCGTCCGCGATGGCCCGGACCGTGCCGCTGATAATCTCACCTGTCTGAGCGGAAGGCAGCGCTTCAATGGCGTAGCCGAAAGTGGCGGTCTCTCCGGGCCTCAGGAAACCGATGTCGTCCGCGGTCACCAATTGGCCCGTGAACGGATCGATCGCCCGGAACAGCCAGGTCGCGGTCCCGGTAGTCACTTCCACCCCGCCCACGACCTGTAGCACGAAGCCCCGCTCGTCGTAAAAGTCGAACTCCCCGGAGAAGGATGCCCGGCCCGACGGCAGATCCAGGGACAGGGCGCCCATCTGGATGTCACTCAGCAGGAA
The DNA here is from genome assembly GCA_030427505.1 of Verrucomicrobiia bacterium. Classification (GTDB taxonomy): domain Bacteria; phylum Verrucomicrobiota; class Verrucomicrobiia; order Verrucomicrobiales; family DEV007; genus JAUICH01. The sequence goes on along the minus strand of JAUICH010000029.1, from coordinate 17,793 downwards.
GGTCCGGGTGTCCAGCAGGTCATCCAGGTCCTGCACGAAACGCAGTTCCTTGATCGCGGAGTCCGCGTCCGATGGCTGGGCATACTCGATGCGGTAGGGCAGCAGTGTTTCCAGGGGCACGAAGTTCGCGTCGCCGGAACCATTGGGCCCCGTCAGCGTCACGCGCTGGCTGAACTCGCCGCTCAGGCCGAAGTAGTCGCTGAAATTCGGATCCCCTGGATCGACCGCGACCACCTGGGAATCCGGTACTCCGGCCCGAATCTGGAAGGTCAGGAACTGCGTCGGCGCGGACAAGCCCAGGTCGTACTCTTCGAAGGCTGGTTGACCGCCATTCTGCGGAGTATCGCTATGGCCATACCAGCCGCGCACCCGGTCGAAGAAGCTCGTCAGATCGGTGATCCCCTCACCACCCGGTCCCGCCAGCAGCCCGGCATTGATCGCCGCCAGCGCGCCGATGAACTCCGTGCGCTCCCGGATGTCCGGCGGCGTGTCTTCCGCCCGGAGGATCCCGGCATCTTCCAGGGCGGCCAGGTAAAGATCCGTCCACGTGTCCGCGTCACCCGCCAGGTTCAAGAGAGACTGCGGAGCCGTTGCATCGCCCAGGACGAACTGCCTCAGCCGCTCGGCTTCGTCTGTCTGATAGGCGATAAACTCATCCGTCGTCATCGGCGTCGCCGCCGCGAAGATGTGGAAGTTGAACGACGCGAGTTCTTTCTGGGTGTCGCTCAGGTCTTTCAGGAAGTCCGGATTGTCCATCAGGATCTCCTTCAGTTCCGGATAGATCTCCACCGTGAAACTCAGCGCGCCAAAGCCATCGGTCACGAAGTCCTTCGCAAAGCCGCCGACGAAGTATCGGCCTTCGCTCCGGAGGGAACCCATCAGGTTTTCCCACGGCACCCCATCCACATTCGGGATGGTCACGATGTTTCCGCCAAAGTCCAGCGGGTTACCCGGAATCGGGCTGGAGGAATCGATCGCCCGGTCGCTCACGCCATACACCAGTTTCACATAGGGCGTATCGATGTTCGTCGTGTTTTGCAGACTCACCAAATAGACGCCGGTCTCGCCCAGGCCGATCTGACTCGGTCCCGCCAGGCCCACGGTCACGTCCAGCGGCAGCAGGTCTTCCACCTGCACGCGATAGGGATCGATGGCCTGCTCCCCGCTCGGGTTGGTCACCACCACGTCATAGAGGCCATGCGGCAATCCCGTCAGGTCGAAGGTCGCGATGATCTTGGTCGCATCGATGACTTCGAAGTTCACCGGCGCGACTTCCGCGTAGGTGGGCCGGACCAGCTTCACCGTGGCGCTACTGGAGAATTTCGCGCCGCGAATCGTCAGCGTTGCGAAGTCGCCATCCCCCACCGCATCCGGTGTCACTTCGGTAATGCCGAAGGGCAGGAACTTCGCCAGCAAGCTGACCGGCGTGTCATTGGCGGGCACGCTGTTGCCGCGCAACAGGATGTAGTAGAAGCCGGCCTCAGTGGCCGGGATGAGGACCCGTTGATCCGCTTTCAAACCGCCTTTATAAGCCGCGTCGAAGTTGAGAGAGTTCGGCAGCCCTTCATATCTAAGGAAGACTTCGAGCGCCATGTTCTCGTTCGAACCGTCCGCGGTGACTTCCAGGGTTTCCCCCGCTGGCGCTTCCACGCGGAAGAGGAGCGCTTCGCCCTCGCTGAGTTCCACATTCAGCGGTGTTCCCACCGTCAGGGACGGCACGGTGACCGAGAGGGTATCGAACGAAGCCGTGTTGTTGTTGACGTTGAAAACGCCTTCGTAGATGTCGTCAAAAATGTCCGTGCGGACAATGACCCGGTAGTTTCCGGGCAGGATGGCCGGGAGCATGGCCGTAAGCTCCGCGGTGTAAGTCGCTCCCGGTACCAGCGTCCGGCTGCCAAGTTCCACCACGCCTATCAGCGTGTCGCCGTAGTCCCAGGTGGCATCCGTCGAAAGGTAGACCGAATCCGCCCACCGGCCGCTGGCGTTGCTGCTGCCCTGGTTGCTGCCCACCCATGAAATGGTGAGGGTATCTCCCGGCTGAGCACTGGCGGGTACCGTGACGGAATCGATCTGCAAGTCGGAAGGCGGCGGCAGGTCGATGAGCATCGGGTTCACCGAATGCGCCGCGTTATTTGCTTCATTCGACTCAATCACCTCCCCACTCGGGAGGCGGCTGCTGGGCGCATCGGTCAGGACAAAAATGAAGTAAGGCGCCAAGAGATCTCCTCGCGGCAAGCGGAGGGTCACGGTCACCGTGTAGCTGTCGCCGGAAGCCAGAACTCCCACATGGTCGACGCTGCCCACATAGTGGTCGCTACGCACATCCAGGGACTCGTCCCGCGAGAGATAGATCAGGTCCCGCCATTCATCTTCCCGGTCCGGCACGTCGCCCAGGCCGATATTGGTGACTGTGTAAGTGATCTCGAACGTCTCGCCCTTAAAGACATGATCCGGCCCGCTCACGGAGGTTACCTCCAGGTCCGGCGCCGGCCGCGCCGTGATGGTAATGTCCGCGATGGTGATGTCGTTGTTCTCGTTTTGATACTCGTGCACGTACCCCATCGAGCTGCCGCTCTGGTGGATGCGCGGGTTCCCGGAGGCCGCCGGATAAGGCAGCACGGAAGTGTAGACCGGGGATACATTGAACGGCGAATCCACGTACACCAGGATGTGGAAGTCGCCGCCGATATTGTCCGGTAGCCGTATTTGGCCCTGCACGGTGTAGCTCTCGCCAATGCCCAGCACGCCTTCGCGTTCGAAACTGCCCAGCAGCGCGTCGTAAACGTCCAGCGATTCGTCCTGGCTGATGTAGACGCGGTCAAACCACTTATCGACCCGCGTCGCGCGGTCCCCGTCGTTAGTTACGGTAAACTCAATGTCGATGGAATCTCCAGACGCCGCCGCGGAGGTGACGATCAAATTCGTCACCTGGAGATCTGGCTCTCTCAGGGTGACTTCCGTCTGCCCGGTTCCCAGGTTGTTGGACTTTGTGCCACCGCCTTCCCAGACCCGCTTCCGGAAGGTGTCGGGCCAGCCGGAGTAGGAACCTGGGCTCAGTCCGGAAAGTACGGGCTTACCCCGGTAAATGGTGATCTCCGTGAAGACATGCAGGTAGTACGTGCCCGCGATGCCGGCCGGCAGCATGACGTCCAGTCCCGCCGTATAGCTCTCTCCCGTCGCCAACCCTTCGCCCAGCGCGTCGTGCACCAGGGAGCCGACCAGAGTCGCCCGGTTGGAAATAAAAGTGGGGTCCGGAGAAACAAACACGTAGTCCACCCAGTACTCCGTCTGATCCCAGACGGGGAAAGCGCCCTGGTTCTCGACGGTCCAGTCCACATGCACATACTCGCCAGAGTAGGATGTGGGGTCCGCGGTGACGTTGGTCACCACCAGGTCCGCCGGTACCGGCGTCACCGTGCTGGCGACCGAGCGCTGGTTGTTGTCCGTGTAGGGCCCTTCAAAGACCAGCTCCAGCGTCGGCTGATTCCCGCCGGTCAGGATCTGGAGAACGTCTGAAGAGGACAGGTTCTGAATGTTGGCCAAAGATTGTGGTCCGAGAGGGCCACCCAGGGCCTGTTCGGCCCGTTGCAGAATGGCTTCGATCTGCTCCAAGAAAAGCTCCTCACTCGGGGCCGCCAACCGGGGATCTACATTTGTTTCCACGATGAAATAACTCCCCTCCGCTGAGGGCGGCAGGAGGAAGGTCGCGGTTTCCGTGTAGCTTTCGCCCAGTTGCAAAGCGCCCGCGTGCGGCACGGCGAACACCAGCCACTGCTGTCCCTGCCCGTCGTGCAGGTCGTCGTCTGTAGAAAGGTAAATCGCGTCCGCCCAGCGGTCGCGGTCCGTCGGCACCGCGCCGTTGTTCTGCACCGTCCAGGTGAGAGTCACCTCTTCCAGTCCCTGGGCGCTGGACGGCGCATCCAAAAAGGTCACTTCCAGGTCCGCCGGCGGCGTCAGGAACACCCGGAACGGTACCGCCTTGAAGTTGTTCCCCTGTAGGTCGTTCGGCGCATCGGGGTTCACGTTGGAACTCGTGGCGATTTCAAAGACCCGGTCATTCGCATCGGACCATACGGTGATGAAATAATTCTGGCCGGAGACGTTTTTCGGAATGGTGACGGTTACCTGCGCTTCATAAAACTCCCCGACTTCCAACGCGCCGCCGTGACCGAAGCTGCCCAGCCGGATGTCTCCGCGCAGCGGGTTCGGACGGTCGGTTCCCAGGGTCAGCCACACCTGGTCGGTCCAGGAATTGACCGGCGTGACGCCGGAACCCCGGTTTTCCACGGAGTAGCGCACCACGATGGAGGTTCCGTCGAAGGCTTCGGATGGCGCCGCAACGCTGGTAATGACCAGGTCCGGCGGCGGAACCGGCTCGGCATCGATGGCGATGGCCACGGCGAACACATTGTTGTCTTCCTGCGGAAACTCATCCACCTGGTTGTTCCCGTCCGCCACGAACAGGATAAAACCGGTGCCCGCGAGCGCCTGGGGCAGGTTGAAGGTACCGGTGGTGACGTAGGCTTCCCCAATCCCCAAAGCACTGCCGTTTTCAAAGTCGCCCAGATAGAGGTCTCCTCCGCCAAGCTGATTGTCGAAAGAGAAATAGACCCGGTCTCTCCAGCGCGAACCGCCCGTCGGCGTCGCCGCGGTCCCGAGGTTCGTCACCGTGAATTCCACGTCAATAGCGGTGCCGGCGGTTACGGTGGCTGGCGAGTCGCCCGCCGTCACTTGCAGGTCGGCGCGAGGCGCCAGGGAGATGGTAAGGAGATCGGACAGCTCGGAGTTGTTACTGGAATCGCTCTCCGGCACCTTATTGTGATAGTCCGTAATCACCTCGATCCGGAACACCCCCTGCACCTTCGGCAGCGTTACCGATTCACTCCGGGTGTAGAAGTTGCCGGAGCCAAGGCCCAGGGAACGGTTAAACGCCCCCAGATAGTAGCGGTCACTTGAATTCACCGTGTTCACCAGGTAGACCCGGTCGGTCCACACGAACTGGCCGTCTTCGATGGGATCGATCCCTTCGTTTTCCACCGTCCAGCTAACCACGATGCTTTCGCTGTCCTGGGCGGCGGACGGCGCGGTAACCGTCAGCACATCCAGGTCGTATTCCGGCAGCGGCACAAAGGTGATGTCCACCGGATCCGTTGCCCGGGTGGTATTGTTATTCGTGTAGATAAATTCGAAGGGCCCGCCGGAGTACCCCGCGGTCACCCACACGTAGTAGTCACCGCCAATCCCCAGGGGCAAATCGACCGTCGTGTTTCGCGTATACGAATTCCCAGGCCCGAGTTGACCGATGTGTGACTCCAAGTCTAGCTGGATGACGCCGCTTGTCCCGTCCGCCGAGGTAGATATGAAGATCCGGTCCGTCCACCCCGCTTCATCCGTGATGCCGATCCCCTGGTTACGAATGGTGTAAGTCAGATCCAGCGTGCCCCCGCTGGTCGCCGCCGTATCCGCCACCACGGAGTCCACCACCAGGTCCGCGTAAGGAATGCGCATGACATCCACCGGATCGGCAAAACTACCCACGTTACTCTCCACATCCGGCAGTTCCGCGACGGTATCGAGCACGTCCGTGATGACGTAGAGCGTGAACCTGCCTTCCAGCGCGGGTGGCAGGAGGATGACCTGCTCCTGGGTGTAACTGGAACCCACCGGTAGCAGTCCGTTGTGAACAAAGTTCCCGATAATGAGATCGTCCGCGTCGCCCAGGATGTTATCCCGCGAAAGGATCACCCGGTCGGTCCAACTGCTGACCGTTCCGGTGGCATCGCCCTGGTTACTGACTGTCCACGTGACGGTGATGTCCACCGGGTCGCCAATCAAGAGCACCTGGGAGGAGACGCTGTCCACTCTCAGGTCCGGGGACGGCGGCAGGCTGATGTCGATCAGGCTGGAGGCCGCCTCGTTATTGCCTTCTTCGGCCCCCTCCGCAACTGCGCCGGTGGCGTCCGTCACCACCACAAAATAGTAGTTCCCCGTCAGTCCATCCGGCAGCGTCACGTTCAGGGAAACGGCGTATTCCGCGCCCAGGGCCAGTCCGCCGGAATGAATCGGGGACGCCAGCAGAACATCCCCCGCCGAGTAGGTGGTATCCGAGGAGAGATATACGCGGTCAGTCCAGCTGCCAGCCGCGCTGTTGTCGCCCTGGTTTTTGACCGTAAACTCAACTGAGACCGTTTCTCCCGAAAAACCAGTTCCGGAAGAAGGACCGTTTATCGTTTCCACGATCAAGTCCGGCAGCGTCGCCGCGCCGATCTGGAGCGCCGCGCTAACCTGGTTGTTCGCTTCACTTTCTTCCACCACTTCGCCGGCACGGTCCGTCAAGAGGAACACGGTGTAGAGCCCGGGGTTTTGCAAGGCCGGTACCTCATACGTCACTTCCACATTGTAGCTGTCTCCAGCCGCCAGGTCCGCGCTTCGCGTCACGGTTTCCAGTACCACGTCGTCGCCATCCCCCAGGATGTTGTTCTGGGAAAGGATCACCCGGTCGCTCCAGGAAGCCGGTGCGCTGGCGGTGCCCGTGTTTTCCACGGTAAAGTTCACCACTAGGTTCTCGGCTCCGTTTACGTTTGTGGGAATGGCGTGGGAGGTGATCTCCAGGTCTGGCAGAGCCACTTCCAGTTCGATCACCGCGGCCGCCGTCATCGCATTACCCGCTTCGTCGGTAATGTCCGGGCCCACGTTGAAGGTATAGGTACCGTTGGTGCGGCGGGCGGAAAAGGCGAAGCGATAGGTATCGTCATCGAGCTTTGAAACGGTGGTGATGTTGATCGCCCCGTCCGGTCCGGTGCCAGTTACATCCGCCGTGGTGAAGGAGCCTTGCACGATGACCTCGCTGAAGTCCACATCCACAAAGGAAAGTGTGGCATTCACCGTGCCGCTCGGCGTGTAGCCCGTGACGAAAGGCGCAACGGCGTCGATCTCAAAACTCCCCATGTAGGCGTCCTCCACGGCTTCCCCGTCCTGGTTGTCGCCGTCCTGGTTCATGTTGCTGCCGCCCAGGTCGGTGATGAAGGGACCGATGGTGAAGGAATAGACCCCAGAAGCGGCCTGTTCCGCGAAGTGCAGCCGGAACTCCGTATCTGACAGGGGTTCCACCTGTGAAATGACGATGGAGCCGCCTCCCGGAGCGGTGAAGACCACGTCTTCCGGAAGGAAAGACGCCGCCAGGATGGTCTCGCTGAATTCGATATCCACCGACCCAATTGGCCCGCCCACCACGCCGGTCACGGATTGGCTGACCACGTAGGGACCCACCGCATCCAGCGTGAAGCCCCCCTCATACCGGTCCTCCACCTCGCCGGGGAGGGTGTCTCCATCCTGGTTCATCAGGATTCCAGCGCCGTCGGAGATAGCCGGCCCCACCAGCAGGCGGTAGAAACCCTCTTCGCTGACCCGGTCGAAATGGATCCGGTAGTTCAGGGTATCCAACTGCTCGACCAGCGTCACGTTTACAAAGCCGGTTGGGCCCACTAACTGCACGTCCGACTTGGAGAACGACCCCGGATTGATCGGCGCGGAGAAGGTCACGTCCACCCATTCCAGCGCACTGTTGACGATGCCGGTGGAATTCGTCTGCGCCACGATCTTCAGCGGTTCCCGGTCGATCACCACCGCGCCCACATAGGCGGCCGTCATGGCGTTGCCCGCCAGGTCCGCGATGGCCGGCCCCACTTCTATCGTGTAGGTCCCGTTTACAAACTGCACCGCAAATCCGACCCGGAACTCCGTGGGCGACAGCTGTTTCACGGACAACGCGGCCACGTTCCCGCCAGAGGGATTCGTGATGACCACGTCCGCCGTGGTGAAAGTCGAGGCATCAATTGCCTCGGAGAAGGTGAAGTCCACGAAGCTGAGCGGGGCATCCAGCGGCGTGGCATCGGGGACTTGGGCCGTGATCCCGGGAGCGGTGAGGTCGATCGTCAGGATCGCGGAAAATTCATCATCCCCGGTTTCGGCGCCCACACCGTCGCGATCCTGATCGAGAAGGAAACCGGAAGCCTCCGCGGAAATGTCCGGACCCACCGTAATGGTGTAGTCTCCCGCCGCGGAAAGCGCGCTCACAAAGGTCACCCGGTAGACGGAACCCGTGAGCTTCACGATGGTATCCACCGCGGGAGGCGCCTGCGGGCCGGCCAGATTGATATCCACCCCGGTAAAGGTCGTCAGGTCGATGTCTTCCGAGAAGGTCACCTCGATGGAAGTCACGTCTCCGTTCGCCAGATTTGGCGTGATGCTCACCACCACCGGGCCGATCGGCAGCGCGGGCCGCGCCGTCAGGAAACCGCCGTAGTCCACGTAGTCGCTGACCGGCTGACCGAAGGGATTGCCATTGGAAATGCCATCCGCCAGGGACGTGTCATTCGGCCCATTGACATGCCCCCACCAGTTCCCCTGGAAGTTTGCGTTGGCAGCGTTGGTGCCCTCATGAATGACCGCCGTGGTATTTTCCTCGAACGCGGAACCGCTGACGGTGGCAACTCCACCATTCAAGACATGTACCCCGGTGGCTCCACTGAAGAAACCACTGTCGGTTACATTCAGCGTGGCGCCGCCGTTCACCTGGATGTTGTCTAGGGCATTGCCGACGAAGAGGCTATCCTCCAGCGTCAGGTTGCCTCCGTCATTGACCATCAGCCCATCCCCATAACCATACCGCACCGTCAGGCCTGTGATGGCAAGGGTGACGGCGCCAACATGGACTGACGCCGTTTGACCTCCGCTGAAGCCGCCGTTTTGGTCCCCGGCGTAACGAACTTCCAGATTCGAAAGGAGCGAGTTTCCGCTGGTGCTGGGCAAGTAGAGAGCCTCCCAGTTAAAGCGGCTCGCCAGGGTGTCTCCGTCATTGAAGGTATCCCCCAGGGCCGCGTCATCTCTGCGGTGGGTCAGAATGATGGGATTAGCGGCCGTGCCTTGCGCTATGAGCGTTCCATCTACCCCAAAGTAGAGGCCATCGTCGAACTTCAGCACCACCCCTGGCGCCAGGGTCAGCGTTTGGTTCTGTCCTACTGTCAAATTGCTCCCAAAGATATAGGGCATCAGAACGTTGTCGTAGGTTCGGTCCCCACCCAGGGTTCCACCGTCGATGTAGATCGCCTCAACCCCATTGTCCGAGCCGAACAGCTGGGTGTGATCCAGATCGGAATCCTGTGACAGCAGGTAGGGAAGGTTCCGGGACCGCACGACGTTCAGGTTCGTCACCACAGGCATGGAGCCGTTGATGAACCTCGCTCCCGTCCAGAAAGAATCCTGGATCAGGACGTTCGATAGCTGGGCATCGGATCCATTCAATTGCAGCGCTTGGACTTCGCCGCCTCCAAAGCCGCCATTGGAATCCCCGGCATAGCGAATCTCCACATAGTTCAGCACACTGGCATCCGATTCAGCATCCAGATACACGCTTTCCCAGTTGAAGCGGGAGGCCAGGGTATCGCCGTCATTGTAGGAATCACCAAGAGCGGAATCGTCCCGCCAATGCGTCAGGATGATGGGCTGATCCGCCGTGCCATCCGCCAACAGCGTACCACGCACGGCTACGTAGTCTTCATCCTGCATTTTCAAAACCACCCCAGGGGTCAAGGTCAGCGTCCGGCCGTCCGGAACGATCAGGTTGGTAGTGAGCAGGTAGGGTAGCAGCACGTTGTTATACGTCCGGTCCCCAACCAGGCTGCCTCCATTGATTACGATGCCGTCAATCGCGTTGTCAGATCCGCTGAGGCCGGAGTGATCGAAAGATGATGCCTGGTCGATGGAGTAGGGCGCTCCCAGGGCACCCTGGACGTCCACGTCCGTCAGAGTGGGCGTGGCGTTCTCGATGCGGAAACCGGTCGAGTAAAGGTTCCGCAACCGCACGTTGTCAAAGGTCACGCTGCTGGCGGAAATATAGACAGTTGGGGCCTGGCCGGCGCCGAAGCCGCCGTTGTCGTCTCCGGCATAGTGAATTTCCACGTTTCGCAGCACGGAAGCGTCGCTGTTGTCGTAGAACTGCAACCCGTGCCAGTTGAAGCGATTCGCGATGGTATCACCGTCGTTGAAGGTGTCTCCCTGCGCGGCATCGTCCCGCCGGTGGGTCAGAACGATGGGCTGTTCGGTCGTACCCTCCGCGCTCAGGGTTCCACTGACATTGATGTATTTCCCATCGTTCAGCTTCAACACCACGCCGGGCGCCAGCGTCAGCGTGTTTCCCACACCGATCGTCAAATCAGTGCTGAATATGTAGGGCAGGACCGTGTTGTTATAAGTCCGGTTCCCACCCAGCGCTCCTCCATTCAGGTGAATCGCCTCAATGGCATTATTCGATCCGGTCAGCCCGGAGTGATCGAAGTTGGAAGACTGATCAATGGTGTAGGGCACATTCCGGGAGCCCTGCACATCCACAGCCGTCAGCGTGGGCTGAGAGAAGTTCTCGATGCGAATCCCGTCCCAGAACAGGTCCCTCAGACGGACGTTGTTCAGTGTCGCATTGCTGTTGTTGATTCGGATGGTGTGAGTCTCACCAGCACCGAATCCGCCATTGTCGTCCCCGCCGTAGCGGAACTCCACGTGTTCCAGGACACTGGCGCTGGAACCCGCGTTCAGGTAAATCGTTTCCCAGTTAAACCGCTGATCCAGGGTGTCACCATCGTTGTAGGTGTCTCCCAGTACGCTGTCGTCCCTTTCATGGGTGAAAAGAATGGGCTGACCCACGGTTCCCCTGGCATCCAGCGTACCGTTCACGGCGAGGTATTTTCCGTTATTCAGTTTAAATACCACCCCTGGTGCCAGCGTCAGGACGACATTTTGAGGGATGGTCAGGTCTGTCGTAAAGATGTAGGGCAACACCACATTATTGTAGGTGCGGTCACCACCCAGGGTACCCCCGTCGATGCGGATGGCGTCGATGGCGTTGTTCGAACCCGTCAGCGCGGTGTGGTCCAAATCGGAAGACTGGTCAATGTGATATGGAGTTCCCTGCGCCGTTCCCTGAACGTCCACCCGGACGAGAGTCGGATTTGACCCGTCCTGAATCCGCACGGCGGTCGCAAAGGTGTCTCGAATGGTGATGTCCTCCAGTGTCGCATTGCTGCCATCCAGATAAAGGGTGTAGTCCTGGCCGCCCCCGGAGCCTCCGTTATTGTCTCCGCCGTAGCGAAGCACTACGTGACGGAGAACGCTGGTGTCAGACTCCGGTCCCAGGTAAAGCTTTTCCCAGTTGGCCCGCGAAGCCAGGGTGTCGCCATCGTGGTAGGTGTCACCCAGTGCTTCATCGTCTCTCCAGTGCGTGAAGACGATCGGCATGACGTCCGTGCCCTCCGCGTTCAAGGTGCCCAAGACGGAGACATACTTGCCATCACCCAGCTTCAGAACCACGCCCGGCGCGAGGGTGAGGGTGTCGCCCACCGCCACGGTCAGGTCTGTCGTAAAGAGGTAGGGCAGTGTCGTGTTATTGTAGACCCGGTCACCCCCCAGGCTCCCTCCATCAATCAGGATGCCATCGATGGCATTGTTCGATGCCGTCAGGGTGCTGTGGTCTAAATCCGATGACTGGTCAAAATAGTAAGGCGTGCCGGACACGGTCCCTTGGACATCCACCCGGGTCAGGGTTGGCTGGGAGTTGTTCTCGACCCGGACCGCGGTCGCGTAGGCAAACTCAATGGAAATGTCCTCCAGCGTGGCGTTGGTATTGATGAGGTGAAGGCTGTAGTCCTGGCCACCTCCTGAAGTACCATTGTAATCCCCGGCGTAACGGATGATCAGGTGACGGAGGACGCTGGCGCTGGACCCGGCATTCAGGTGCAGGGTCTCCCAGTTGCCGCGAGCCGCCAAAGTGTCACCATCATGGAAGGTGTCACCCAATGCCGCGTCATCCCGCTGGTGAGTGAAAACGATCTTCTGTCCGGCGGTCCCCTGCGCGTCCAGGGTACCATTGACAGCCACGTAATGACCACCCGCGAGCTTGAAGACCACCCCCGGCGCGAGCGTCAAGGTGTTGCCGGAACCCACCGTCAGGTCTGTCGTAAATAGGTAGGGCAGCACCGTATTGTTGTAAGTCCGGTCACCGCCCAAAGCGCCGCCTTCCATGAGGATGGCGTCGATCGCATTGCCGGATCCCGTCATACCGGAGTGGTCCACCACTGTCGCGGACTGGTCGAAATAGTAAGGCACGTTCCCCGCGTTCTGGACGTCGATATCGGTCAGCGTGGCTGTCGCATTTCCGATCATTCTCAGGCCCACGTCTCGCACGTCTTTGATCAGTACTCCGTCCATGGTGACCTCAGCGGAAGCAATTCGGACCGCCTCAATTTCGCCCCCGCCCGAGCCGCCGTTGTAGTCGCCGGCATAGAGGATCTGAGTGTCCGTCAGGATGGAGCCGGTGGAGCCATTGGAGAAGTAAAGCGTCTCCCAGTCGCCAGCGGCCGCCGTGGAAATGCCCGCGCCACTCACATCGATGCCCACGCTGTCGTCACGGTAGGATGTGAAGATGACCGGATTCAGCTCTGTGCCGTTCGACAGCAGCGTGCCGTCGATGTCGATCCAGGCAGCACTCGCCACCTTCACCACGGTGCCTTCCTGAATGGTCAACGTCACGCCGGACGCCACCGTGAAGTCGCTCGTCACGTAGATGGTGTCGGCCCAGACATCGTCCGTCGTCAGAGTGCCGGACACCGTGCGCAGGGTCGGCATGCTGTAGCCGCGGAACCCATCACTGAGCGCGTCGAGACTTTCGCCGGGGGAGAAGTACCCCATCAGGCGCCCGGCCTCGCGGGCGATGGTTGAAGTGAGCAGATCCTCGTAGCTCTCCCGGGCCATACCCGGCTGATAGATCCGCTCGCTGAAGATAAACCCTTCGCCTTCCGGGTTGAGATTGCCTCTGTCGACTTCCTCAGCGAGGCCATAGAAGTCCCCTAAGGCTCGGAAGGCCTCATCCGTTCCACCGATATAAAGGGTCCCAAAAGGCCCGTCCCGCGGCTGCTGGATCCGGAAATCCACGCCGCTGCCGGCGAAGACATCCGTCACGCCAGCCAGGATACTCTGAATAAACTCGTCTCGGTCCAGCCCCCACTCCGCGGGGAGTTCAAAGGCCGGAATCTCAAAGCCGTCGATCCGCACGGGACCGTCGTAGGAGGCGTCCCGTTCGCCTTCAAAGTTCAGGTAGAAGACCTGCCCCTCTAGCGCTCCAACGCTCTCTTCCGCCAGTTCCAAGCCAGGCAGCTCGGGTTCCACCAGGGAGGTAGATTCGAGCTCATCGTCCTGCTCGTTCGCCTCCTCCACGGCATCGGGAATCAGTTCATTGCCTGAGGTATCGTTGTCCAAGTCCCGCGGAACCGTACCCTCGCCTTCTATCCGGACACCCAGGTTGGCTTCTTCCTCCTCTTCGCCTTGATTGCTATCACCCGCCGCCAGTTGATCCAGGGCGGAAGGACCGGTTTCAGAGTGGTAGGAAAATTCGTCCGCGTCCCCGGCAGTGTTATCCAGGTCCTGGTTGCCGGACTGGACTTCCAGGCTGGCAGGCGCCTCGATCACCTGCTGCGGCTCCACGTCCGGAGTGTCGTTCTCCGCCAGGACCATCATCCCATCCGCGGAAAGCAGGATGCGCGGTTCCAGCGCTTCCATCTCGAAGGGATTGGTCAGCGCCTTTTCACTCAACGCACGGCGGCGGCCGAGAGCCACCTCTTCACCCGCGCTCCATATCGCGCGACAAAGATGTTCGCTGACCGCGGTCTCATCATTTGTGCTCTCCGAGCGATGGGACTGCCAAAACACTGCGTGAAATTCTCCACCGTCTCCAAATATTGACAATGAAAAACACTGGATTCTAAAAAAGCAAGAAAGCGCCAAATTTTCGTAAATCATTAATTATAAGGTATTTGAGAAAATCTCCCGGGGCATGGCACCTTTCTTTTTCTAAAATTTTTCACAAAAATATTTTCACCACCACTCTTTCCGGATGCCCCCTCTCTTGCCTCTCTAACACTCTCCCCCTACAGTTCTTCTCTACCGCCCTTCAAACCGGAAGCCACACCATTGAATCGGACCGGCTCAGATCCTCCCAAGAAATCCGGCTCGGTTGACTGGTCGGCGCTAGCCGATCTCTCTGCTGAACCGCACCGTTTCTTCGCGGAGTTCCTTTCCAGAGCCTGCCTGGCTTCGGGCGCTTCGTCCGCGGGCCTGGCCGTTGCGGTGACAACCCCTGAAGCGAGCGAACCTTCCTGGCGCCTGGCTGCGGTCGCTCCCGGAAAGATGTCCCCAGTCGCGCGGTTGGATCCCGCCGCGCTGAGCCGGATGTGTGGCGCGGCACTCTCCACTTCCCCGGACAAATGGCTTCCCCCCGAACCGCACCCCGACGACACGGGAGTTCTCTTTGCCCACGCCGTTCCTCAGCAACGCCCCGGCGAAGCCAAGGCCGTCCTCCTTCTCTACGCTGCCTCCAGGGACGAAGCCCAGGCGGAGCGCTTCGGAAACCTTCTGCCCCTCCTGGTCCGCGTTCCCGGTTTCTTCGAACAGACCCGCCAGCTGAATCAGGCAGAGACAGATTTGCGCCAAATGGGCTCCGTGTTCGATCTGGCAATCCTGCTGTATGGCGAAACCCGTTTCTCTGCCGCCGCCATGCGGCTCTGCAACGAACTGGCCACCCGCTACGGCTGCGCCCGGGTGAGTCTCGGCTGGATGGAAGGCAACAACATCCAGGTCCGGGCCATCAGTCATACCGACAAAATTGAGCCACGCATGGACTCGGTGCAGCATCTCGGAGCCGCCATGGAAGAGGCTGCCGACCAGGGAATTGAAATCCTGTACCCTTCGGACAAAGACCGCTTCACCGTCGAACGGGATCACAAACGGTACGCCTCGGAACAGAAGCTCACCCAGGTTCTCACGCTTCCGATGCCTGAGTCCGGTGAAGAAGCGGCCCCGGCGACTCCCGGCCGGGACGAAGCCGTTCTCCCCATGGCGGGCGCCCTGACTCTGGAGCGAGACCAGGGCACGTTTTCAGGACAGGAACTTCGGTCCCTTCGCCTCCTTTGCGATCTGGTCACACCCCGCCTCCGCTATTTAAGAGAGGGGGACGGCTGGATGGGCGCCCGGGTGCTCCGGAAGTCGCGGCGGAGCCTTGGGAAACTCTTGGGCGTCGAGCACACTTGGCTGAAGCTGACCGGCATTCTCCTGGCCATCGGCCTGGCGGTTCTCATCTTTGGCCGGAAGGAATTTCAGGTGAAAGCTCCCTTCTCCCTGGAGACGGATTCCGTCGTTTATCTGGCCGCGCCTTTCGACGGTTTTCTCTCCACGGCGGACTTCGACGTCGGTGACGAAGTACAAAAAGGCGCCACGGTCTTTGCTCTCGACACCAGCGAACTCCTCCTCCAGAAGCAGGCCGCTCTGGCCGAAATCACCCGCCATCAGTCGGAGGCCATGCGCGCCGAAGCCGCTGGCGAGGTGTCCCAGATGCGGATCGCGAAGGCTCAGCTGGAGCAGGCCCGCGCCCAGCTGGACCTCGTCCAGTTCCAGCTCGAACAGGCGGACGTGAAGGCGGGTTTCGACGCCGTGCTGATCGAGGGAGATCTCTCCGAACAGCTCAACGCCCCCGTCGAACAGGGCGAGGTTCTGGCCCGGCTGGCCCGCCTCAGTGGTCTGTACCCGGAAACGAAGATCCAGGAAATCGACATTCGTTATGTGCAAATTTCCGCCAAAGGAAAGGTCGCCTTTGCCGCCCGTCCGAACCTTGCTTTCGACATGGTCGTGACCGGAATCGAGCCCTCGGCCCGGCCAGACGAAACCGGTAATGTCTTCACGGTCCGCTGCCAGTTTGCGGGTGACCCGCCCCCCTGGTGGCGGCCCGGCATGACAGGGGTCGCGAAGATCGACTGCGGTTCCCGTTCGCTCCTCTGGATCTTCACCCGGAAGACGCTGGACCGGCTCCGCCTGTTCCTCTGGTAATTCATTTTTGCGCCACTTCAGAAACCGCTTTTCCATGGCCCGGCAGACCCAGACTTTCAGCGAATCCTGGCACCGCGTGGCCAATGCCCGGGTCTCTCTCCGCCCCTCCGTTCAGTCCCGCCGCGTCCACTTCCGGGGCGAGCGCTGGCACGTTCTGGAGGACCCTTTCAGCAACCAGTTCTTCCGCCTCCGGCCCGCCGCCTACGACTTCCTGGCGCGGCTGGATGGGAACCTGACAGTGGAAGAAGCCTGGCAGGAATCTTTGGCCGTTCACCCCCGCGAAGCGCCCGGGCAAGAGGAAGTCGTCCAACTGCTCGCACAACTGTTTCACGCCAATCTGATCCGTAGCGATCTGTCCCCCGACAGCGCGGGCGTGTTCCAGAGATACCGCAAGCGGCGGCATCGCGAGATCAAGTCCAAGCTCCAGGGGCTGCTCTTCTTGCGCCTCCCGCTGTTCGATCCCAATCACTTCCTGGGCCGCACGCTCCCGGCCGCGTCCTGGCTCTTCACGTTGGCAGGTTTTGCCCTCTGGCTGGGCGTCATCGCGGCAGCCGTCAAGGTGGCTATCGACCACTGGCCGGAACTCACTCTACAGAGCCAGTCCGTCATCGCGCCCGCCAATCTGCCGCTGCTCTACCTGGCCCTGGCGTCGATCAAATTGCTCCACGAATTCGGCCACGGCTATGCCTGCCGGAAGTTCGGAGGAGAAGTCCACGTCCTGGGCGTGATGCTCCTGGTCTTTACACCCGTTCCCTACGTGGATGCCTCCTCCAGTTGGCGATTCCGCCGGCGCCGGCATCGTGTGATCGTTTCAGCCGCCGGCATGTATGTGGAGCTATTGGTGGCGGCCTGCGCGGTCTTTGTCTGGGCCGGAACCGGAGCCGGGTTCATCCATTCCCTGGCTTACAATTTGATCTTTATTGCGTCAGTTTCGACCATCCTCTTCAACATCAACCCCCTGCTGCGTTTTGATGGTTACTACATTCTCAGTGACCTTCTCGGCATTCCCAACCTGAACCAGCGGGCCAATCGCCAATGGAAGCACCTGCTGGAGAAAACAGGCTTCGGCATCCGCCAGTCCATCAGCCCCGCCAATGGAAAGCGCGAGGCGGCTTTCTACCTCATCTGGGGCGCGGTGGCCTGGGTCTATCGCCTCTTTCTGTTTGCTGGCATTCTACTGTTTGTGGCGGACCGGTTTCTCCTATTAGGCCTTCTGATCGCCGGAGCCGGGCTGGTGACCTGGGTGCTGGTACCCCTGTTCCGCGCCGCCGGTTACCTCGCAAAAAGTCCGCGTCTGGAAAGAACCCGCCCCCGGGCCCTGGCGGTCACGGCGGGCCTCATCGCCGCGGTCCTGGCGCCCTTGGCAGTCATCCCTTTTCCGCACAGTTTCAGCGCTCCGGGAATTCTCCGCTCGGAAGACTACACGGTTGTTTTCACCCAGAGTGCCGGGGTGGTTCAGCCTTCGGCTTTGCCTTCGGGCACTCCCGTCTCCGCCGGCGAAGTGGTCATCACACTGGAAAATCCCATGCTCGAGGCTGAGGCCCGTTCTCTGGCCGCGCGGCTGGAGGGCGCGCGGGCCCGCGAGCGCTACCTCCTCACAAGTCCGGGCCAGGGACTCAAGGCCATCCGCGAACAGATCGAGGCCTTGGAGAACCGCCAGCGGGAGGTCCAGCGGCAACGTGGCAACCTGGAGATCAAAGCTCCCGTGGCGGGTCTGTGGATTTCTCCGCGGCTGGAACACTATTCCGGCATCTGGATCCAAAAGGGGTCGAACGTGGGCGAGATTGTTAACCCCGCCGTGATGGAGTTCGCGGCCGTGGTGTCGCAGAAAGACGCGGCTTACCTGTTTTCGGAATCCATTAGGGACAC
>JAUICH010000004.1 GCA_030427505.1 Verrucomicrobiia bacterium | reverse complement strand
GGGGTCCCAGGTGAAAGCCCGGGGTTTTCAAACCCCGGATAGAGGGAGACGATATGTGTGCGTCCTGAAGGGACGCGAGGAGGGATGGAATTGGCCGGTGATGTCGATTTGGGAGAAGAGGAACGCTCCTGCCACCCTTACAGGGTGGGAATGATGTTAGGCACGTGAGTCCAGGGGTTTGAAAAGCCCTGGCTGTCACCTTGCCTGACGTTGGCAGGCTGAAAGGGGGGGGTGAGCATGAATAGGCGGCCGGTTGCAACTGTAACTTGCCGTTGCCTGCCGTTGCCTTGCTGTCGGTGGGAGTTTCTATCCCGGTAGGTATTTGTTTTCCGCCAGTGGTTCTTGTTGCAGGGAATGGTTTTCCCTCATGCCTCCGCGGCTTTCGCAAGCACGCTGCCCCTTTCTTAGAATCTCCCGCTGACGCTCGCTCAGGCCGTGCTTGAGGGAGATCTTGGCGCCATCGTTGGTACGTGTCAGAGCGAACTCTCCTTCGTCGGCCAGACTGGCGTGAACATTTTTCCTTACGGCAAACGTCACCCTGCTCCAGCCGATCATGGTCATCCGGGTCCGCCGAAGTTGATGAGATTTTGCCAGTGGACGCGGCCGTAGCTTTTGGCGATGACGCAGCGCAGGCCGAGGTAACGGGGGACCAGGGCGGCGTGGCCGCGGCTGGAGCCCTGGCCGTGGTTTTCGCCGGCAATGATGAAGAAACCGGCGGTGGTGCTGGCGTTCTCTTCGGAGAGGTCCCGGGCGCGTTCGACAAAGTAGTCCGCGAAGACGAAATCGCCCATCTTTGTGGGGATGTTGCCGCGGATGGGGAGGACGCGGCTCCCGGCGGGTATGATCTCGCCGGTGGAGACGTCGTCGCCCGCTTTCAACAGGATCGGCCCTTCGAAGTCTTCGGGCAGGAGATTGAGGCTGGGAAGGGACTGGATGTTGGGTCCTTTCTCGATTCTGGCCTGCTTTTGTTTTTCCTTTGGTAGCGGATAAACGAATGCCTCCCGATTGGGGTGAACGGTATCTGGCTCGATAAAGTGGGGACAGTCCGTGTCCAGCGTGCGAGGATCGGTAATCACGCCGGTGATCCGGTGGCGGGGCCGCGAACTGCATGCCAAAACCGCGTAATCCAAGGTCCCTGGGCCTGGAGAAGGCAGGACCAGGGCTATCTCAAGCGCCGCGAGCGGGCGGAGCAAGGCCAAGCCGAACTCCGGCTAGGTGGAAAGCGCGCGGACTTTCATCCGCGCGGGGAAAACGATGTTGTCCAGCGGCCGGACCGTTACTTGATCTCGTGCTGGTGCTTGAAGCTTTCGATCTCGCCCCAGACCGCATCCGTTACCTTTTCCTTGGAAATACGGCTGAAAATACCTTTCAGCACTTCGCGCTCTTGATCGTCGACTTTGTGATCTTTCAAGGCGATGCGTTCGAGCATTTTGAGTTCGCCTTCGTCAATCGTGTCGTCGTTCGCGAAAACAACCAGAAAAGAGTAGCCGGTGAGTTGCTTGGCTTGAGAAGAGTCGTCGTCCATGGAGGGGCGGAATTTTGGAAAGTTCGTGACTCGCTATACATGGCGCAAAGCTGACGAACTGAGAGTGAGAATTTGTGACAATCTGGTCACGGTTCCCACCCCGTTCGCGAGCGTTTAGACTCAGGTATCCATCGGCTCCAGCTCGATCCACTTTCGCGTTTCCCAGGAAGCGATGCCGGCTTCGGCTAACTGCACGCCTTTCGCGCCTTCGCGCAGGGACCAGCGGAAGGGCTCGTCGAGGACGACGTGGCGGATGAAGAGTTCCCACTGGATCTTGAAGGCGTTGTCGTAGTTCGTGGCGTCGGGGACTTCCTGCCAGCCTTCGTAGAAGTCGATGGGCTGGTCGATATCCGGGTTCCAGATCGGCTTCGGCGTTCCGCCGAGGGGTTGGATCCAGCACTTCCGCAGGCCGGCGATGGCGGAGCCATGGGTGCCATCCACTTGTATGACGAACAGGTCGTCCCGACGGACGCGAACGTCCCAACTGCTGTTGAACTGGCAGATGACGCCGTTCTCAAGTTCGAAAGTGGCATAGCAGGCGTCGTCGGCGGTGGCGGCGTAGGGTTTGCCGTCTTCGCCGATGCGCTCGGGAATGTGGGTGGCGCCCAAGCAGGAAACGGCTTTCACATTGCCCAGGATGTTATCCAGCACATAGCGCCAGTGGCAAAGCATGTCGATGATGATGCCGCCGCCGTCTTCTTTCCGGTAGTTCCAGGAGGGACGTTGGGCGGGTTGGCCCTGGTGCTCGCCGGTGAAGACCCAGTAGCCGAACTCCCCGCGGGCGGAGAGGATGCGTCCGAAGAAGCCCTGATCGATGAGCATCTGGAGCTTTCGCAGGCCGGGCAGCCACAGCTTGTCCTGGACGACGCCGTTCTTGATGCCGGCGTCTTCGCAGACTTTGGCCAGGCGCAGGGCGGTTTCGGTATCCACGGCGGTCGGCTTTTCGCAGTAGATGGCCTTTCCGGCGGCGGCGGCTTTTTCGACAAAGCGGGCGCGGTGGAGGGTGGCGGAGGCGTCGAAGAAGATCAGGTTATGGGCGTCGGCCAGGGCACCGTCCAGGTCGGTCGTCCAGCGCTCCACGCCGTGCTGTGCGGCCAGGGCCTGGAGCTTGTCCGCGCTCCGGCCGGTGAGGATGGGGTCCACCAGGATGACTTCGTCCGGTGAGACCTGAATGCCGCCCTGATCCCGGATGGCCAGGATGGAACGGATGAGGTGCTGATTGGTGCCCATCCGGCCCGTGACGCCGTTCAGGATAATACCGATATTGTGTGTTTTCATGGCTGAGAGATTTGTGCTGAGAGGATTAACAGTGTTCTTGATAGGCGGATACGATGCGGCTGAGGAACGCGTCCTGATCTTGGCTCCACCAGCGATTGGAAAAAATTTCGACCTCGTTGAACCCGTCAAATCCCGCTTCTTCCATGGCTTTCCGGATGCCGGGAATGTCGATGCAGCCTTCGCCCATGAGGCCGCGGTCGTTCAGGAGATCGGTCGTGGGCGTCATCCAGTCGCAGACGTGAAAGGCGAAGAGGCGATTGTGCTGAGCGGCCAGCCGGATTTGGTCCGGAAGCGCGTCGTCCCACCAGACGTGATAGACATCCACCGCGATGCCGACGGACGGACTGCCGATGCGCTCGCAGGCGGCGTTCGCCTGAGCCATGGTGCTGATGGCGGAGCGGTCGTCCGCGTACATAGGGTGCAGCGGCTCGATGGCGAGCTTCACGCCGCAGGCCTCCGCGTGAGGCAGGACGGCCTGGATACCGTCAACGATCTGGTCGCGGGACTTCTCGAGCGGCTGACCGGGTACCGCGCCGCAGACCAGGACGATCATCGGCGCGCCGAGCGCGGCGGCTTCATCGATGGCGCGGAGGTTGTCATCAATGGCGGCCTGGAGGCCTTTCACATCGGCGGCGGGAAAGAAACCTCCCCGGCAAAGGGACACCACTTCCAGATTCCGCGAGGCGAGTCCGGCGCGGACGGTCTCGATATTCTTTCCTTCCAAGGCCTGTCGCCAGACGGTGATCCCGCCAATGCCGGCGGCGGCATACTTGTCCATCGCCACCTCAATCGGCCACGGCTTCGTGGTGATGGTGTGAACGCAGAGTTTAGAGAGGGGGAGCATTTGGGGCGATTGGGAAGAGCGGTTTTAGGGCGAGCGGAGGCGTTGCGCCAGACAGGGAGACAAGGAGAGGGGGAGACAGGGAAAATTTCGTAGGGTGCGTGGTAAGGATCTAGGCAGTGTGGACAAATTGGGGGCGGAGCGGCGCGAGAGCATTTTTTGTCTGGCAAGGCGCCGCGAATGGCATTGGGCCTACCCCCAATAGAGTGAGCGGGAACGAAGCCAGGCGAAAAATGGGTCGCGTCTTCAGGTTTTCGCCGCTTCGCGGCGCTGAGTTCACTGTCCTTCTTTTCATTTCCGCTCCGTTCTCCAATTTGTCCACACTGCCTAGTGGTTCATGCCTTTGAAGAACTGGTAATAGGGGGCGGAGGCTTCGGCTTCGCGCTGGATGAGGACGGCGAGTTCTCGGGCGTGGTAGTCGCCCCACATGGAGGATTCGCCGAAGGGGATCTTGGAGCCTTCGGGAACGAAGTCCCAGCCGTTGGGGCGGTGGTAGATGGAATGGAGGATGAGACCTTCGTGCGCGGGGTCCTCGGAAAGGTAGGGGCCTTCGAAACAGCGCTGGGCGACGGTCAAGCCGGCTTGGTAGTAGCGTTTTCCTGACTCGCTTTCTAAGCCGAGGATCTTGCCGAGGCGGATGAGGCCCTGGGCGCCGATGACAGCGGCGGAGGAGTCGACCGGTTCGTAGTCGTTCTCCGGCTCGGCGGGACGGTCCAGGTAGTCGCCCATCTTGGCTAAGCCGGGCGCTCCGGTGTCCCAGTAGGGAATGCCGTCGGTGGGGGTGTGTTCCAGATAGAAATCGGCCACGGCTTCAGCAGTGCGCTGGAACTCAGCGATGAGAGCGGCCTTGCCGCCGTAAGGCTCAAGCTCCGCGTCGTCCAGCGTGGCGACGTATTCCATTTGTTCCGGGTAGCCGCAAAGAATCCAGGCCAGGCCGCGCGTCCAGGTGGAGAAGGGGGAATAACCCTGCTGTGTGCTGGGGCAACGGTAGGAGCCGTCGTTCAGGTTGAAGACGGACTCGTGAACTACTCGCCCACGGAGATCGTAACTGTCGCGGCCTTCGCCGTAGTAGACGTTGTACTTCGAGGTGGCGCGGGCGTGTTGGACCAGGCGGTCGAGCAGGTTGATGGGGCGGTCGCGCTCGCCCATGAGCCGGTGACCCAGGGAATGGCTGGCCGCCAGCGCCCGCATGGAGCGGATGGTGTCGGAGAACAGAGAGTGCGGCCCGTTGAAGGAATAGACATACCCGGCATCCTCACCCAATCGGGTCCAGCGGCTGGCCTGCACGGCGCCGGTGGTCTTCAGCGCGAGCTGGTAGAAGTGGCGTTCCCACTCGTTCTCCGGCAGGCGGCCTTCGTTCATGAGGCGCAGCAGATTGCCGTAGGTGCTGACGTTGTTGAACCCATGGTCGTGCACGCCCACATGGGTCAGGTGATGCGCCATGTGAGCGACGGTGTTCTTCCGGCCGATGTCGAGGAACTGCTCGTCGCCGGTGGCGTCAAACTGGAGCACGGCGGAGCCAAACTGGAAGCCCTGGGTCCACTCCGTCCACGCGGCATTGGTGTACTTTCCGGCGGCGGTAAAGACAGGCGTGCCTTTGGAAGCGTCCCAGCGTTCTTCAAGGGCGAGGATCTTCTGGCCGGAAGCGGTGAAGACTTTCTCGAGCTGGGGGAGGAGGTCCGTGGGGGTGAGGGTGGGGTTGATGTGGATCATTTTGGGAAGTGGCGGGAGGAGTTGGGGCGTGGCGAGAGTATGGCGACAGATGGGGAGAAAAGGAGACAGGGAGAAGCGCTGGGCTAGGATCGGGCGGGGTGAGGAAGGGAGCGGGTGGTTTGGTGAAGGGAGTGGTGTTTGGGCTGCGAAAGCGGCGAAGAATCGCCGCAGTCCAAAGAGGCTTCGCCTCCCTAGGAAGGGTGTTGGTATGAGGAAAGTGTTAGGGTGTTCGGGGGGCGCTACTCAAGTGACAGGAAGAATTTAGTGACTCTGTTAGAGCCTTCTCAGGTGGAAGCCGCCGTCCACGGGGATGAAGGCGCCTTGGGAGAAGGAAAGTTGGCCTTCGAGGACGGCGCGGACGGCTTTGCCGACATCTTCGGGGGTGCCCCAGCGGCCCTGGGGAACGAGTCCTTCTTCGATGAGTTTGTCGTATTTTTCCTTCACCGGGGCGGTCATGTCGGTGGCCATAACGCCTGGGCTAAGCTCTACCACCAGCACGCCGTGCGCGGCGAGGCGGGCGGCCCAGAGCTGGTTCAGCATGGAGAGGCCTGCCTTGGAGACGCAGTACTCCGCGCGATTGACCGACGCGGCATAGGAAGAAACCGAGCCGATGAAGATGAGCTTGTAGCCGTCCGGGATGACACTGTCGTTCGGGTGGGCCAGCCAGTGGTTCGCCAAGGCCTGGGTCAGGAAGAACGGTCCTTTCAGGTTCACGTTCATGATGCGGTCATAGCTTTCCTCGGTGGTCTCCGTGATGTCATAGCGGACGGGCAGGGGGATGCCCGCGTTGTTCACCAGGGAATCGATCCGACCAAAACAGTCGAGGGTATCGCCGATGAGGCGGTCGCGGTCCGGGGCCAGTGAGACATCTCCCTGCACGAGGAGGAATTCCTGGCCCTCCTTCGTGGCGAGCGCTTGGCAGGCGGTTTGCACTTCCTGGGCCGCGTCCAAATTGGAGTGGTATTGGATGACCACGCTGTAGCCCGCGGCGGCGAGCGTTTCAGCGATGCCGCGGCCGAGGCCCCGGCTCGAGCCGGTCACGATGACAACAGGGGGCTGATTCATGGAGAGGACCATGGCACAGCTCAGGCTGGGAGTGGTAGGAGGGATTTTTTCAGACTAGCATTTTTTCGACTCTAGTTTCGTGCTATCTGGAGGGCGCGGATGCGGTCTTGAATCCCACTCCGAATGGTTCATCGTCCGGGAAACCCCAATAGCTTCATGACTCGACTCGCCCGCTTCTTCTGCGCCTCACTCTCTCGTTTCAAGTTCCGCGCCCCTCAGTTTCAGGAGGGACGACTGGTGGTGGGTTTGTCAGGGTGCCTGCTTCTTTGCGGAATGGCCGGTGTTCGGGCGGCTGAGCCGCCGAACATCATTCTCCTCATGGGCGACGACCACGGCTGGGAGGAAACGGGCTATAACGGTCACCCCTACGTGAAGACACCAGTTCTGGACGAGATGGCGGCGACGGGGCTGAGGCTGGACCGTTTTTATTCAGCGCACGCGGTGTGTTCGCCGACCCGGGGCAGTGTGTTGACGGGGCGTCACCCGAATCGCTATGGCACGTTCTCCGCCGGCTACTCGATCCGGCCAGAGGAGATCACCGTGGCACAACTCCTGGCGAAGGCGGTCTATTTGAGGGGCCACTTTGGCAAATGGCACGTCGGTACGGTGAAAGAAGGCTCGCCCCTGAACCCCGGGGCGATGGGTTTCGATGAATGGCTGTCGCACGACAATTTCTTTGAGATGAACCCCTCGTTCTCGCGCAACGGCGGACCGCCGGAAGTGTTTGAGGGAGAGAGTTCCGAGATCCTCATTGAGGAAGCGACGAAGTTCATCGCGAAGGCCAAGGAACAGGCGAAGGCGTTCTTCATCGTCGTCTGGTTCGGCTCGCCGCATGAGCCCTACAGCGGCCTGCCCGAGGACCTCGCCCTCTATGATGATCTTCCGGAAAAGTATGCAGACCACCCGCCGGTAAAGGTGACGTCCAATGAGACGGGCCAGCAGGTGAAGCGGCCCCAGGGCGAGGTCCTTCGCGAGCGTTACGCGGAGATCACCGCGATGGACCGGGCCATTGGCAACCTGCGGACTTACCTGAAGGAAGAGGGGCTGCGCGACGACACGCTGCTGTGGTACTGCGGCGACAATGGCACGTCATCCGACTCCGCGGTTTCATCGCCGCTGCGCGGTCACAAGGCGCAGAACTACGAAGGCGGCCTGCGCGTGCCCGGCCTGATCGAATGGCCGGCGCGAATTTCCGAGCCGCGTACTTCCAAGGTGAATGCCGTTACCAGTGACATACTGCCCACCCTGCTTGATCTGGCGGGCGGGGCCCTGCCGGAGCGTCCGCTGGACGGCATCAGCCTCATGAGCCTGATCAATGGAAAGATGACAGAGCGGCCGCAGCCGATCTTCTTCTGGACCTATGATATCAAGGGCAACGCGGACAAAGACGCCGAACCGTGGATCGATCCGCAGTGGCAGGAGGGCACGACGCCTCTGGTGAAGTTGATGGATGGTATTCCAACCCGAAACTTCAAGAACTTCCGTCACCCCGAGATCTCGAAAGAAGACTACGGCGGGTGGCGCACGATGCTGGGCAATAAGTACAAGCTGGTGGTTCAGGACGGAAAGAAGGGTGCTGAACCCAAGGTGGAACTGTTCGACTTGGACGCCGACCCGGCGGAAAGCCAGAACCTCGCGAAGCAGAAGCCAGAGGTGACGGCGGAGATGGAAGAGGAGTTGAGGGAGTGGCAGACCTCCGTGCTGAAGAGCCTGACGGGCGCGGACTATTGAGGGGAGGAGTGGCGTGGCCCGCGCGGTGGCGTGTTGCGTGGAGCAGCGCGGGAAGAAGGGGTGAGCAGCAGACGCTCCCGCGGCCCTTACAGGGCCGAAAGGGTGGGGGCGGTTCCAGGGGTTTAAAAACCCCTGGCTGTCGGCTGGCACCCCTTTGGGGTGCGGCGAGCGGGGTTATCTGGGAGTGAGGCGCGCGGAGAGAGGAACGCGGTTAGGCAGGCTCACCGTACAAAGGTGGAACGCGATCTCCGAGCGCGTTCGCGAATGCAGGCAAGGGCTACCCGGTGACCCCGGATTGGACCTGAGACTTCCATTGCGGCCAGGGGGTTGTTGCCTTTTTGGCGGTGCCGGTGAATCGCGAAGCTCGTTCCGGATTGAAAGGGATGCCCGGTTCGCGAGTTCCAAGGTCTAAAAACCCTGGCTGTCGGCTGGCACCCCTCTGGGGTGCGGCGAGCGCGGTTATCTGGGAGTGAGGCGCGCGGAGAGAGGAACGCGGTTAGGCAGGCTCACCGCACAAAGGTGGAACGCGATTTCCGAGCGCGTTCGCGAATGCAGGCGAGGGCTACCCGGTGACCCCGGAAAGGACCTGAGACTTCCATTGCGGCCAGGGGGGTGTTGCCATTTTTGCCGGTGCCGGTGAATCGCGAAGCTCGCGCCGGATTGGACGGGATGCCCGGTTCGCGAGTTCCTCGCCCGGAGGTCGAGGACCACCTTTCGCAATCTACGGTCTCAAGCAATTTCGGAGATTGGCGAATGTCGAGAACTAGCACTTTTTCGCTGCTATAATCGTGCTACTGATTAGACAGGCGAACGATGAACCAGTTCGAGCCCATCCTCCTCGAAGACCTCAGCGTGGCGCTGCCGGACCGGCTTTCCGTCAGCCGCCTGTGCGTGCATTGGCACCGGCCGGAGACCCACTGGGTGGAGCCGCACGCGCACAAGTATCCGCAATGCCTGCTCTACCTCAGCGGTCATGGGGTGCAGGAGGTGGGGGAGGCGAGTTACCCGGTGAATCCGGGGCGGCTGATTTTTGTGCCGGAAGGAGTGTCCCACGCCTTTCACAAACAGGAGCGCCGCCGTCCGGTCTGTCTGGTGGTGAACCTGAAGTTCGCGCGCGCCACGCCAGCCTATCCTGTTTCTTCCCAACTGACCCTGGCACAGCAGTCGGCGCTGAAGACGCGGCTGACCGATCTGGGCCGCCTGCATCGCGAGCCAGAGGGCGATTGGCGGCCCGTTCGGGAGGCTGGACTCATTTTGGACATCGTGGGCATTCTCCTGGCCGCCGCGTCGGGAGACGCAGACGTCCGGGATGGCACGGGGCAACCCTTTCCGCTGACGGGGAAGATTCGGAAGCTGTTGAAACAGTGCGATTTGAGAGAGATTTCACCAGAAAAATTGGCCAAGCAATCCGGCCTGCAGCGCGACCACCTGAACCGTACCTTACGCAAAGAGTGCGGCCTGACGGTGGGTCAAATGCTGGCAGAAACCCGGCTATCGCGCGCGAAGGAACTGCTCCAGGAGGATGACCGGCAGATCCAGGAAATTGGCAGCGCCATCGGCTACGACGACCGGAATTACTTCGCCCGCTGGTTCCGTCAGCAGACCGGTCAGACACCCACTGCTTGGCGAAAGTTGCGGCCCTGATCTATTCTTACCTGGCCGGTCCCTTTTCTCCCGCTGACTCCCTTCGAAATGCCATGAAGATTTCCACCTCCTTGCACCGTTTCACTTTTTTCCTGCTTCTTTGCTGGTCTTCGCTGGGTCGACTCGGCAGCCTCTGCGCTGGCGAACTCCCCAAGGGCTTCGTCTACCTGGACCGGGAAATCCCCGGCATCGTCCTGGAGATCCGCTACGCCGGTTCGCACAATTTCGTGGGTGAACCGGTGGACGGTTACCACGCGCCGAAGGCCATCCTTTCCGTGGAGGCTGCCACCGCCCTGAAAGCTGTGCAGGCGGATTTAAAGAACTACGGCCTCGGACTGAAAGTCTTCGACGCCTACCGCCCCCAACGCGCCGTGGATCACTTCGTGCGTTGGGCAAAAGACCTTTCCGATACGAAGACCAAGGCGGAGTTCTACCCCAATGTTCCGAAGGATAAACTCTTCGAAAAAGAATACATCGCCGGCAAGTCCGGCCACTCTCGCGGCAGCACCGCGGATGTAACCCTGGTTTCCCTGGATGATCCCGCCGCGCCAGTGGAGTTGGACATGGGCAGCCCCTTCGACTATTTCGATCCCGCCTCCTGGCCGGACTACAAGGGCGTCACCGCCCAGCAGCGGGCCAACCGCGCCCTGCTCCGCTTCGCCATGCTGAAGCACGGCTTTTCCCCCTATGCCCAGGAGTGGTGGCACTTCCGCCTAGCGAAAGAACCCTACCCGGAGACCTGCTTCGACTTCCCAGTAGAGTAAGCCCTTAAGGAAGCGCGGGATTCACCGATGAATGTTTTTCGCCCTCTTCTCATTCTCCTCACCGTCCTGGGCCTGGCTGGCACCGCCTTTTATTTTAGCGGAGGCCCCAAGCGCATCGCCATTGCCGCCGCTCCCGCGAAGACGGCGGAGGCGAAGGACACTCCAGAGAAAAAAGCGGCGGAAGCGCTGTTCTGGGAAGTCTTTCTGGCCGGGGACTACGGGCGCCTGGAGGAAGTCATGACTCCGCTGAAGGCGGCGTATTTGGAGAACCCGCGCGATCCGGATCTGGCGCTGCACGCCGGGTTGCTCCACCTCTGGCGCCTGGCGGAGCGCTTCCGGTTGGGAGAAAGCGTCCGGCCCTCCATCACGGATGACATGATCCTGGCCCGAAAGTACCTGGAGGAAGCGAAAAGGCTGAACCCCGGGGACGGCCGCATCAACGGCTGGCTGGGCGGCGTGATGATGGGGGAGGGCTTCCTTCATGGCGACGACAAGCTGCGCGTGGAGGGGTACTTCGTTGCCAAACAAGGCGTGCGCGACTATCCGGCCTTCAACCACTTCTCCTTTGCCTACGCTCTGGCCAACCAACCTCCGGACAGTCCCCGCTTCATCGAGGCCATCGAAAGCCTCTACGCGACCATGGACATCTCCTGCCATGACCGGGTGGACCGGACAAACCCGAGTATCGCGCCCTACGCGGAGGTCCGCCAAAATGAACCGGACGCCGCCATCCGCCGCGCGGTGACCAATACCGCCATCGCCCCCTTCAACGTTCAAGGCTTTTACCTGGCCTTTGGTGATTTCCTGGCGCGGGCGGGCCGGACTCAGGAGGCTGCCATCATTTACCAGAATGCTCAGCTGGACGCGGACTACGAACGCTGGCCTTTCCGCCACCTTCTGGAAGACCGCCTCGCCAACCTGGACGAAAACGTGAAACGCTTCCGCGACTTTGAACTCACCCGCGAAGCCCTCTGGGACCCAGACTTGGCGAAGCACGCCAATATCTTCAACAGCTACAACTGCGTGGTCTGTCACCAGCGGGAGTAGGAGAGGTCCAATTTTTCTGAGCCGGAATGAATGAGAATTCGCGTCAGCCGTCGATAGAAAGGAAATGCGGGATACTTTAATGAAAAGGGTCATCACAGCTGCGGTCTTAGTCTTTCTCTCACTTGCCGCCGTCCTGCCGGATGCCAGGGCGGACGTCGCCTACGCGGAAGGGTTTCAGTTCTTCAGCGCGCGCCAGAAGACACCAGTGTGGTGCTGGGCGGCCTGCATCCAGATGATGCTGAACTACAAAGGCATTCACTGGAGCCAGGAAGACGTGGTCGCGGCGGTGAAAGGGTATACCGCGGTCCGGACGGCATCCGACCAGGAGATCTATCACTTCCTGAACCAGTGGGGTTT
Source organism: Verrucomicrobiia bacterium (assembly GCA_030427505.1). Lineage (GTDB taxonomy): Bacteria > Verrucomicrobiota > Verrucomicrobiia > Verrucomicrobiales > DEV007 > JAUICH01. Next base: position 296,148 of record JAUICH010000004.1, on the reverse strand, counting down.
CGACTACGACGGGCAGACGTGGGCCTCGCGCTGCGCCTACTATCGCGGCGCGCCCATGCCCGCCTGGTTGATCGGTGAACTGGCCGCGGACCGGCCGCTGATTGTTTCCTACAATACCGGACCTGGGTCCGCGCACGTGGTGGTCCTTCACCGGGCAAATTTCACGCGCACCCCGTTGGGACCGCGCATCGATTCAGTGGTCATCTTCGACCCGCTCACGGGCGCGAACTACACCGTGGCCCCCCAAGCTGTCCTGCACACCACCACGGGACACTGGTTCGTGGACGTGCACAAGACCTTCTGAAATTGACGAGATTCCCGCGGAGTCTGGATGGGGGCAAACTGAGGCGGCTTGGAACTCCGTGAATCAGCGCTCGCGGATTCCTTTTGGAAGTTTAAATCAGGTCTTGGTAGTGCAAAGTAGTCGCTGTCTTTCGTGGAAGTGAGTACCAGGATGATCGCCGCCATCAAGCAGGCCGCCGTGGACCGGTTTCCTTTGACTATCAGCGGCATTCATGGGCTGGCCCACTGGGAACGCGTGCTGGAAAACGGAGTCTATCTGGCGAAACACAGTGGTGGCGATGTATTGATTTGCAGCCTCTTTGCCTTTCTTCACGATTGCTGCCGGGAGTCGGAGGGTTCTGATCCTGAACACGGAGCGCGGGCGGCGGAGTTCGCGAAAACCCTGAGGGGCGGAATCCTCAAGCTGGAAGACGAGCGCTTTGAGCTACTACGGTATGCCTGCGAGCATCACGAAAAAGGGCGCCTTTCGGAAGATCCGACCATTGGGGCGTGCTGGGACGCGGACAGGCTGGATCTAGGGCGTGTGGGCCGCCGGCCAAACCGTCGTTTTCTGTCTACCGAAAGAGCCCGGCGTTCGAGCGTGATCGACTGGGGATACCGGCGTAGCCGGGGACATCCCGCAAAGTTGAAGGGGTGAGGGTTGGGTGACGAATCTATTGTCAGTGGCTTTGCCAGGGGGCCTTGGTCCGGCTCAAGATAACTAGGAATCTAAGCGCTATTTCGGAGGGTTTTGCAGGGAAGAGGGCTGGGCGCGGTCGTAGGCTTCGTGGGCTCCTTTCCTCAGCACGAAAAGCATTTCTCCTTCGTTCTGCGCGAGGAGTTCGAATTCATACTCAAACCCGATCTGCCGTTTCATTTCGATGAGCATTTCCAGGATCTCCGTGTGGGTCCAGACGTGGAAGTGGATGTCTTCACGTTTCTCCATGCTCTCGCGAGCGGCTTCGCTGGGATCGGCGGCGGTGCCGGTAGTTGGCGTATGCGAGGAAGTGCAGACGAACTGGTGCCATTCCAGGTAAGCTTCACTCCTGGACCCCTCTGGACCTTCGCGGTAGTCGCGTTCGAGGTGAGAGAAGGGCGTGACGGGCCTGGAGAAGTCGAAGGTGAAGCGTTTGTCAGGCGCCGTGCTCAGAAGGATGCCGTCTTGCTTGAGCACGCGGAGCCAGTTTTTGACGGCCAGGATGGGATTCTCCAGGTGTTCGATGACGTCGTGGACGATGACGAAGTCCTGACTTTCGTCTGCCACTCCGTCCAGAGTGTGGGCGTCCGCGACCAAGTCCACGGGCACGAATTCCCTGACTTTGAGGAATGGATTCGAACCATAGTGGGCCTTCAGCTCTTCGGTGGTTGCCTGATCGAGGTATGTGACCTGTACTTCCGGGGGAACGCCCTGTGGGGTGGTCAGGGCTCCGATCTCGATGCCGCTGCCGTGGAGGTATTGGGCTGCGGCGACGCTTCGATTGAAGTGCAGGTTAAGAAAGGCGTATTCGGAGCGCAAAAAGGGCGCGGCGGGTCTCCGAATCCGGTAGGTGGCTGGTGGGGTGGCAAGCTCGCCGTCGCTGAAGGTGAGAGATATCAGAATCTGGTCCCGGCTGGTTTCGGGAAGTGGCAGACGAACCCGGAAGCCACAGTTCAGCGGGCATTCGGGATAGGTCTTCTCGAACACCGCGACGACATCCGGCCTGGGAAAGTCCGGCTCAAAGTGGACAGGCGGTTCATCCGCTATTCGCGCGGTGCCCTGGACGGGTAAGCCGCGCCTGGAGACGGCCCATCCTTCCAGCAGGAGGCTGGAAGGATCTGGCGACAGAAGCTCGGAATCTTCAGTCCAACTGATCGCCCAGTCCGGTGGCGTCATCTCACTTTGCTGGGTAGTGGACGGCTCAGGAGAGGCAACGCCATACAGGCGGCCATGGCTGCCGCGTAGCCAGGGTTTGAGGGTCCGGGGAGGATGTCCCAGGGTTCCGGTTTCGGCAAAGGTGGTGAGATTGGGGTTATAGGCGGGGTCGTGTTCGATGAAATGCGCCCACTTTGTCGCGAAGTAGTGGATCTCGGTCCGGCATTTGGCGGACTCTTCCAGGGACTGCGCGGTGTAACCCCGGCTGGCGGATTCATGGTGGCAGAGGCGGGCGTATGGCGTGTAAAGATTCCGGTATCCCGCCTGGAGCAGTCTCAGGCAGAAATCCACATCGTTAAAGGCAACTTGGAGGTTTTGGTCGTCCAGACCGCTCACTTCGAGGTATTTCTCGCGTTCGATGACCAGGCAGGCGGCGGTCACCGCGGAGACATTGCCAATGACTTGTGCCCGGCAGCCGATGCCCAGGTAGTCGCCTGGGCAGTGCCGGTAAAAGTGACCGGCCACGCCTCTGACACCTAGAAAGACGCCGGCATGCTGGAGATTCCCATTGGGAAAGAAGAGCTTCGCGCCCACGGCTCCAATCTCCGGGCGAATGGCTTGGGAGACCATCTCCCGCAGCCAGCCGGGGTGCAGCACCTGGATGTCGTTATTCAGGAGACAGAGGACAGGGCTGTCGCAGGCTTCCGCCGCGAGGTTGTTCAGGCGGGAATAGTTGAATGCCCCGGGGACTTTCAGAACGCGAATGCCTGGCCGGGTGGCTGCCTCTTCCAGGTAAGCAATGGCATCCGGATCGTCCGAATCGTTATCCACGATGAGCACCTCAAGGTTCGGATAGTCGGTAATGGTCAGGACCATTTCCACGCAGGGGCGGAGCAACTCCAGCAGGTTCCGCGTGGGAATGATGACGGTGACGTGAGGCAAGGGCTCCGGCACCGTGCGGATGACCCGCATCATGTGGATGGGCAGGATCTCGCAGTCTTCCACCGTTTCTCCCCGGCGTTCTAGGTGGTCCAGAATGACACGCCGGCCAGCCTCCAGGGCGTAGGGCTTCTCGTCCGGTCCGCTGGCCGTGCTGCCGGGAATGAGACGCCAGTGGTAGAGGATGTGAGGAATGTGACGGATCCGTTCCGGAGAGGTGCGCTCCACGACGCGGAACGCCAGGTCCCAGTCCTGCGCGCCTTCCGTCCCGGGCCGGAAGCCACCGAGTTCGCGAACGAGACTGGCGCGATAGACTCCCAGGTGGCAGATGCAGTTTTGGGAAGTAAGCAGGTCGTAGTTAAAGTCGGACTTGAAGTAGGGGTCGAAACGAATGCCTTCGCTGTCGATCTTGTCTTCGTCGGAGAAAATGAGGTCCGCCTCCGGGTGGGAAAGAATCTCCTGCGCGACCAGATAGAGGGCGTGCTCCCGCAACTCATCGTCATGGTCCAGAAAGGCCAGGTATTCGCCGGAGGCCAGCTCGATGGCGCTGTTGGAGGAAACCGCGATGTGTCCGCGCTCTTCCCGGGTGACCACCTTTATCCTGGGGTCCAGCGCCGCGTAGCTTTCCAGCACGGGCTGGATGTGCGGCGCGCTCGAGGCGTCATCCGCGATGCAAAGTTCCCAGTTTTCGTAGAGTTGTCCACGAACCGACTCGATGGCATTCCGCAAGTAGCGCTCATCCACGTTGAAAACGGGCATGATGATGGAGATGAGCGGCCTGCGGACGAAATTGGCGATGCAGATCCGGATGGCGTGCCGGTCCTCATCTCTCAAGGTATCGTAGAGAGAGATCCATCCGCGGTATTCCCCGTGGGTTTCGGCGGATGAGGACAAACTCTCCAACCGAGCCTTCAACTCGTTCACCCTCGAACGCTGCACGTCCCGCTGATTCCTGAATCTTTCGCCCTTGGTCCGGAGTCTCTCCCGGTCCGCGGTCAGCTTTTCCACCCGGGCGCGCAGTTCGGCGATCTTCTTGGACTTACGCTTGAAAGGTTTGGTGATCGGATCGATCAACCAGCGGAGTGGGGAACGCTGTCGGTTGGGGAAAGGCACGGTTGGGCGGGGAGCGCTTGTTGGTGGAGTGAATGGGGATGGTCAGGAGACGCGCGAGGTTATTCGCTGCCTCTCATGTTCAGGTCACTTTCGGGAATGTGGGTGAAGCATAGAGGTCTTCGTTGACGGTTCGCTGGATTGGGCTCGGCGGGGTGGCGGCACTATCTCTGCGCGCATATGGCGATGGCGGGTCCATTGACGTGATCGGGGTCCTCGAAGCCCACGACCAGATTGGTGAAGCCAAAATGTGTCAGGGCATTCAGGATGCTCTGCCGTGTGAGCCAGCAACTGGTGGCTTGGGAACCGCCGCAGAACCCACTGGCTTGCACCGCTTCCATGTAAGACTGTTGCGCGCCTTTGTAGGTCCAGCCGTGGTAGTCCATGGAAACCGGCGCCTGGAAACGCCGGGCGAGGTAGTCTTTCGAGACAATCAGGTCATCGTAGTGGTGGGTCCACAGAAAGACCCGGTCGGTATGGCGGCTGATGAGGTCGATCAGTTCGATGGGGTCCGTCATGTGGTAGAGAACGCCGCAGGCCACGATGGCGTCATACCGTCCGGTGGACTCGCGCAGGAAAGTGACAAAGTCTCCCAGTTGGAAAGACACCCGGTCCAATTGGAAAATTTCCTTGATGCAGAGGCATTTCAGAAAGGCGTGACGATTCGCTTCGATCGCGGTGACTTTTTTGGCGCCCATGCTTTGCAGGGTGCGGGAGTGGGCTCCCTCCAGGGGGCCGAGTTCCAGCACGTTTTGATCGGCAAATCCGCCCAATATTTCCGCTGCCCAATGAATGCGCGCGTCTTCGAAAAGCTTCACGGGGCCAGGGACGGAGACCAGGCCGCTGTCCCCCGGCATTTCGGAGGACCACTCGCCTTCAAAGATGTCCAGGATGTTCTGCGAGCTAGGCGCTTTCGTTTCGTAGAAGTCGAGGGCGTCCAGGCTGTTCTCCGGCGCGGCTGGCGGTGGGGCCGGTGAAGGGAGCGCGGGGGTGTCGCCCGGCTCCTTTTCCGCGGGCTCCGCTTTTGGGGCGGGGCGGGTTGGCAGCTTGGCGACGGGCCGTGGAATGGAAAGAGACTCCGCCTCCGCCAGGAAAGCCCTGGCCGCCTTCTTTCTGCGAGAGGAGGGGACCAGGCTCGTCAGCAGAGACCGCAGCTGGTGGCGTGCGGCCTTGAACTGTTTCTCCCATTCCTTGTGCCCGGCTCCGGCCTCTTTCAGGGCTTCCTTCAGGCTGGTCCTCTCGGCGGCCGCCTGGCGCAGCCTTTCATTCAGATAGAGAGCTTCGGTGTCTTTCTGGGCCCGGGTGGCTTGGGCATCCAGCCTGGCCGCGTGAATTTCGAGGTGTGCCGCATGGGTCTCCAACCGGGCTGCTTGAGTCTGCGCCTGGGCCGTGCGAGTCTCCGCCTGAGCCGCGTGCGCTTCAGCCTTGGCCGCGTGTATTTCAGACTGCGCCGCCTCGATACGGGACATTAATCGGATCCGCTCCTGCTCGAAGGTCCCGGCCTTTGCTTCTGCCAGGTGGAGCCGGGTTTTCGTTTCCTCCAGGTTTGTGATCAGCTCGACGCGATTGTATTCCTGCCACTTCAGAAAGGTGGAGAGACAGTTCACGGAGGTACGGATGGCGTCCACCGCGGCCGCGCGGGCGCCTTCCAACTCATTCCGCGCCACCAGGATTCCGAGCCCGAAAAAGTTGGGCAGCGTCAGAAACTCCCAGTCCGGTTGGCTGGCCAGAAAGTCCTCCACCGCCGTGAGGACCCCATTGCGGTCCCGGCTCGTCTTCCGGGCATAGTAAAGGGTGCCCGCGGGTTGAAACCCGCCCGTGTCCACCGGTTCCGCCTGGTCCACCCGGAAATTGTTTCCTTGAGAGGACTCCTGACGGGCCTCCTCCGGAATGTCATCCCACCGGTAGTAGAGGTCCCGCCGCGCCCACGGCCAGCTGACATCATGAAGGAAAATCAAAGGAGCCCGCTCCGCCCCGGCGGCTGATTTCGCGATCAGGCTTAGCTCATTGGAAACGGTGTGGTAGTTGTGATCGCCGTCTATGAAGTAAACATCATGCGGAGGCGCCTCCGCCAGGTAGCCCAGGGAAGGCTGGCAGTGAAAATGCGCATGCCCCGCTTTCCCGACCGGAGAGGGCGCCGTATCGATCGTGGGATCGACGCCATGGTATTCGCCGCCCAGGGCGCCGGACAGGTTCACGAGCCATTCCGTGGCCCTTCCGTTTTCCACGCCAATCTCACAGATCGACCGTGGGGCCCAGGCTTCTATCAGGGGCTGGCAGACGGGTTGGAAGTTCACCAGGGAGGCGAGCACCGGCCCCTCCTGAGGGGGGACCTCCAGCGGATCGTAGGGCGCGATGTCAGACTTCGCCCCGGGGGATGGCCGGTCCATTTCCAGAGGCTCCGTGCCGGGCGCGGCCTGGAGTTCCCTGGGTTTGTGGGCGAAAAGGATGCAGGCGGCCGCCAGCTCGAAATTCTTTTCCTCAGGCAGTTCCCGTGTAAAAGGCCGGTCCATGTACAGCGCGCCGTGGCCGGTCAGGTCTCTTACCTGCATGTTAAGGAAATTTTCCCGGGTATTGCCGAACAGGCCCTCCGACCAGCTGCGCAGTATCCAGGTCAGGGCGTGCACCGGGCCCATTCCTTCCGTGACCGCCGTCCGGTCCACACACAGAGCATGATCGAACAGGGTCTGCAGCCCCTGAGCCGTCATGTTGTAGTAGTGATTCGGGTAACCATGCACGGGTTGGAGAAAGGGGACGGCACAGATCAGTTCGCCCCCCGGTTTCAGCACGCGGATGATCTCCCGCGCACAGCGCCAGGGGTCCTTCACATGCTCCAGCACGGCAATGGAGATGACCGCGTCAAAAGAGTGGTCCTTAAAAGGTAACTCCTCGCCGACCCCTAGCACGTCCGTGCTGTCATAGGGCACGATCTCGAAATTCACCACGTTTTCGAAATAAACAGGGCGCCTGCCCGCGCCACAGTCCAGCACAAGGCCACCCGTGTGCCGGGTCACCAAGTCCATTAGGGGGGAGTCGTAGGGGTGATCGCTGACGTTCTTGGTGTCACAGATGGAGAATTCCGCGCGCAAAGCCTCGGACAGAAAGTCATAGGCACCCTCCCGTTCCACCATCGGCAGTTCCTTTCGGAGGAGCGGGCGGATTCGCTCCAGCTTGGCGCGCTTCGCGTGGGCGATGAGCGAGGGGGGCGCCTGCAGGTAGCGGTGTTGCAACTTTCCGGCCGCGTCGAAGTGATCTCGCCCGGAACGAAACGTGCCGCTCTGGACCAGCTCCATCACATCGGGATTGCCCCGTAGATAGTTTTCCTCGTGAAAATTCTCGTCAGTTGCGGGCTCTCGAAGGGTGTATTGCATTAAGGAAAATCGAAGGACCGGGTTAAAAATTTCAACAGCAGGGACAAACTAGGACCGGATCGGCTTGAAGCCACTGTTAGTCTGGGAAAGTGCCGCGATCGGCACTGGAGCCGCCCGTAGTGGAGGGGAAGGAAAAGAAGCCAGGCGGAAGATTGTTCCGGCGGGAATGTGCCTCGCAAACAACCGGAGCGAAGCCACAAGACTCCGTGGTTCCGCCCGGAGGTGAGAAAAAATGGACCGCGGGACCTTTCTTTCGCCGCCTTTCGGCATTGATTTTCCTAACCTTATCTCCATTTCCAATCAGTTCGCCGAATTGCCCACCCTCCTTAGTATCAGGAAGCTCACGAGATCATCTGCTCCCAACCGGACGGATTGTAAAGCAGGAAAGAATTCCCCGGAGGGAAGGGGAAATGGATCGCCCAATCAATAATAAGCGCTGGCCTGAAACAAGGTATCGTGGGAGCGCGGTGCTCGAGATTGAACCAGCGAACGGTTGATCCGACAGCCTACCACCGCTGCGTCGCAAATGAACCAGTGAGTGAATCCTCTGCGAGGGATTAGCCCGCGACTGGCGGCGGGGACCGGAAGAGAGGAAGAATCCGCTTTCGAGCGGCCCGGGGGTCCGGAGTGGTGGTCCCCGTCCGGCGTGACGATTTCGTGACGCGGACGGGCCCGGTTTTCCCTGCGCGTCTCTGGGACTCCCGTGATAGTCAATCTTCACGGAGAGAGACCACGCATGGCCACGAAGCAGACGCACGAGCAAGCGCGCGAACACCGCCGCCACCACCACCGGCACCCGCCCGCCGGCCAGGAGCCGGAAGCCGGGGACGGCAGCGCGGAGCAGGGGAGTCGCCGCTGGGAGGACTTCTATACCACCGAGGGTCCGTTTCTTCTCAAGCGTCTCAGCGCGGAAAAGATGGTGCCGCTGGAAGACGGTGTGGTGGGCCGTCCCGGCGCGGCCTGGGTGCTGGATCTCTGTGGTCTGGAAGAGGCCGAGCTTCGCCAGCGCCTCGAGCCCCTGGACGTGGGTGGCAACGAAGTCCTGCGGCGCTTTCGCAGCGCCCACCGTCCGCGCGCCCGGCCGGCGGGGGACGGCATCCTGCTGGTCTGGCGCCACCACACCGGCGGCGGCCAGTACATCCCCATCGTCCTGCTCTGCCTGCCTGGCCTGCTGCTCATCCTGCGCGAAGGGCCCGTGCCGGGCGTGGATGACTGGCTGTGCGAAGCCCGCGGCTGGAGCCGCCCCGGCGGCACCTCCTCCGTCGGCCTGCTGCTGTCTCTGTTCGATCACTTTCTAACGCGAGACCTCGCCGAGTACGTTCGGGAGAGAGATGCCGTCAATGATATGGTGAAGCTCGCCATCTCCCACCCCTCGGCCATCGATCCCGGCAAGGTCCTCGCGGTCAAAGAAAAACTCTCCGCCCTCTCCAGCCAGTGCGAAACCCTGGGCTTTCTCGTGAACCTGGCCCAGTCGGACAATTTCTGGACCTCCGACATGGCGTCCGAGCGGCAGTCGATGAGCGTCCTCCAACAGGGCCTGCACGACTTCGAAGCCGCGCTCGAACGCCAGGATAGCCGGCTCATGGACGTCCTCCAGCGCAACGAACTGGAACACCAGCGCATGGCCACCAAGCGGCTGAACTTCCTGACCGTGCTCTCCGCCATCTTCCTGCCCCTCACCCTCATCGCCGGGATCTACGGCATGAACTTCAGCCAGATGCCCGAGCTGAAAGAAAGCTGGGGCTACCCCGCCGCCCTCGGCGGCATGATCCTCGTCGCGGCCACCATGCTGGGTCTCTTCTGGCGGCGGGGATGGTTCCGGTAATCGGCTTGCCCTGACCTCAAGTAGAGGTATAAAGGCTAGAGCTGGCGAGGTAACACGTTGAGAAAATGAGCGAGAATCCTTATGAGCCCCCCAAAGCGAGCCTGGGCAGTTCCGGGAAACGTGAATATGTCTACTATCCAGGCTGGAACCGGGTGACCTACATTATCTCTTACCTGGCTCTTGCGCTGATCTTAGGGGCCATTTCGTATGGTTCCGTCTCAAGCCCTCAATACAGCACAGGGGTAGAGTCCGGCCGGTTCGCAGGTACCGCTTCACTCGTAAATTTGTTAGTCGTGCCGTTTGCAATCTGGTTTGCTTCAGGAAGGCTCCGCAACATCGGGTCGAGCCGGTGGTGGTCTCTTCTTCAGGCGGTGCCGCTTCTCAATTTTTTGCAGTGCATTTACCTCGCCTCCGCGCCCGCGGGGTTTGCCCGTAGCAAGAAATATGACCTCGCGGGAATGATTGTGGCGGGGATCCTTCTGCTCCTGTTAGTGTCCGCTTTTCTTTGGGCTTTCACGGCTCCGTGATGCATGCCCAAAGTGCTGATCAACCGGAGAGTGTTAGCGCGAAGGGAGGCTATTTGAGGTGGAAAAAAGTGAGAAAGTCTTCCGGCGAAGCCGCAATGCCCGTTGTCCTGTGGTACCCTCTCGAACAAGGGACGCGATTCGGCACTTGCCAGAAGGCAGGCGCACGGGAAAGCTTTCCGTTATGAAACACCCCCTGTTCTTTGCCGCGCTTTTGGCTGCTTCGGTTTCCTCTTTTTGCTTGGCCGAAGAAGCAAAGCCACTCCTCCACGATGAGCCTCTCCCGCGGCTGGCCGCGCCCAGCTTCGCGGAGCCGCTGGACGAAAGCTTCCACATCGCCAAGGGCCGTTGGACGCCGGAGGGTGGTGTGCTGGCGGTCCTGGACCTCCCGGAGCAGAAGCACATCCCGGTGCTGCATCACCTGGTGGGTTTGTCAGACGCGGTCATCGAGGTGGAGTTTTACCTCGACGGTCCCGGCAGTTTCCTGGTGGGCTGCGACGCAAAGACGCACGTCGGCCGCGTGGTGGTGAACGCCAAGGGGCTAAGCATCGCGGAAGACTCCGTGAAACCCTCCCACACCATCGCCAGCGTGCCCATGGAGGTGAAACCGAACGAGTGGCACCACCTCCGGGTCGAGTGGAAGGGCGACCAGATGGCAGCGAATCTCGACGGCCAGGAACTCCGCGCCGCGCATCCCTATCTGGCCACGCCCAAGTCCCGCAGTTGGCTCGCGGCGGGGAAATCCGTGAAGGTCCGGAACCTTACCATTCGTGGCTTGAAGACGGAGTCCTGAAATAGAGCTTAGTAATAGGGTTATGGAACGGGCCGTTTTCCATGGATACTTCCTCGTTCTCTCCGCCAGCCTTTTCCTTGCCTCAGGCGGCGCCTCTCGCGCCGGGGAAGAGGGAAAGGTGTTCCTGAAAGAAGACTTCACCACCGGACTGTCGGAAGACTGGTTCTGGGGGCTCGGCACCTGGAAGGCGGGGGACGGCATTTTGCGCGGATTCGAGTCCGGCGAACGCCGTCACGGGCGGTGAAGATGCGGCGGCTCGTGCTGACGGATGCCACCGTGGAGTTCGACTACCGCCTGGAGCGCGGCGCCACCTTCGCGGGCATCATCTTCAATGGCTCCCAGGAGCGCGGGCACATCGTTCATCTCGTTCTGGGCCGGGATCAGGTCCGCGTCCTGGCTCACCCGAAAAAGGGGGAGAATACCGAACTGCTGAACGAAGCCTGCCCGCTCGGGGTAGGGGAGTGGCACCACGTCCGCCTCACCCTGGAAGGCCCGCGCCTCACCGCCGTCATCGATGACGGCCAGACGTTCACCGCCGGGCACGCCTGCATCGCGGAGGAAAAGCAGACCTTCGGCCTCGGCGGCGATTCCGGCGGACCGGAAGGCGAAAAGGCGGGCGCCCTGGAGTTCCGCGCCCTGCGCATCACCGCCCTGTAACGTGGACGAAAAGCGTTTTGCTAAGCAAGCTTTCCTTTTCCCTAACCAAACACTTCATGAAAGACCAACCAATGCGATATCGTGAGCGGGAGGCTTTCGCCGCCGGAGGCGATGAAGTCGCCGCTACGACTGGTAAGGTTCGTCGTTCCGCGATCTGCGTGGGCGCCCGGGCTACCGGGGTGCATGCCACGGGGACCGAGGCCATCGGATCGCTGGTGCTGGGCGCTGTCGCCCTTGGAGCGTTGGCGATCGGTGCCCTCGCCATTGGCCGCCTGAAGATCGACCGCGCCCGGATCCGCCAGCTCGAGATCGGCGAGCTTATCGTGGGGAACTTGAGTGTTACTGGAAAGTTGAAGACGCCCCTGAACCACGACTCTGAAGACTAACTGGATTACTCGCTATGAAACCGTTTCCCCTTACCGTTCTTCTTATCCTCCTGAGCCTGATCCTCGCCATCCACCCGGCGGCACGGGCGCAGAACGCCGCGCCGAAACCGGCGGCTCCCAAACCCGCCGCCACCAAGCTGCCGGACAACCTCATCGCTTCTCTCGACTCTCATCCGGAACTGACCTACGCCCGCTACGGTGACCGCGAGTTGAAGCTGGATCTCTACCGGCCCAGAGACGCTGAAGGAAAACTGCCCGCCATCGTCTGCATTCACGGCGGCGGTTGGTTCAAAGGCGACCGCTCCTCCATGACCAAGCTCGCCCAGGCCCTCGCTGCTCGAGGCTACGTCACCGCGACCATCAGCTACCGCCTGAGCGGAGAGGCCAAGTTCCCCGCCGCCATCCAGGACTGCAAAGCCGCCGTCCGTTTTCTGCGGGCCCACGCGGAGACCTATGGCGTGGACGTGGACAAGATAGGCGCTACTGGTCTGTCGGCAGGCGGACAACTCGCGGCCCTCCTGGCCACCAGCGGCGGCGTCCCGGAACTGGAGGGAGACGGCGGCAACCCGGACGCTTCCAGCGCCGTGCAGGCCTGCGTCGCCATGGGCGCCCAGAGCGATCTGGAGACCGAGCGCATCCGCGAGCTGAGCAGCGCTCCCGAAAATCCGCACTACCGCCCCTTTCTGGGCGCCACGCTGGACGAGGCTCCGGAAATCTACGCCCTCGCCTCGCCCCGCCATCACCTGGACAAAGCCGACCCGCCGCTCCTCTTCATGGCCGGCGAACTGGACGACGCCAGCACCCACGCCGACGACGCCCGTGCCGATCTCGAAGAACTGGGCATCCCCACCGGCCTCGTCCTCATTCCCAACGGTCCCCACGCCTTCCTCGGCCGCCAGACCACCTTCGACATCGGCCTCGACGCCACCGCCAAGTTCTTTGACGAGCATCTGAAGTAGACACCGGGATGGCGATCTAACAACGCAGGTGCCGGGAATTGCTTGTTTACTGACAGAGATTGTCCCATGCGCCATCTTCCAGTTGATTGGTGAGTGGGGTGGGTAAGCCTCTGGACCGCTCCTTGTCCTTGGGAGGCGAAGCTTCTCTTTGTGAGTGAGCCGAATTTTCTTTCGGCTCTCTGGGGATGGCAGCCGGAGGCGCGGTTAGCGGGGAGCCGTTCGTTGGTCTGGGACTGGTCTGGAGCAGTTTTCGAAAAAACCGTAGCCGGAAACGTATTCTCCATTACCATCGAAAGTGGCGGAAGTCTCGGCTACTCACGGGTTTGCCTGGAGCATGCGGTGATGGAAGGTGGTCCTCGACCTCCGGGCGAGGAACTCGCGAGCCGGGCTGCCAATTGGTGGCGGCGAAGGATTCGCGTAAAGTCTGAGTGACCAAATGCCCCCACGTCGGCGGAATCGATATCCGAACAAAGATGAAAGGTCTACTGGTTCTGCTTTCTAGAACGCGCTCGCAGATCACGTTCCACCTTTGCCTCACGGTGCCGCTTTGTGATCGATATTGAGGCTTAATCTAGGTGATCAGGGATACGGCCTGGATAAAAACGCTCTTTCCCCTCCATCCGGAAAAATGAAACGTATACCAGTTTGCAACGAATCTGCCCCTCCCTATATAGAACGAGTCCCGCGATCACGTATCTCACATGTCCAGCCAACCTAACTCAACTAAGTCTTCCGGTAACAGTAACGACAACGACAACGACAACGACAACGGCAACGGAGGCGGCATCGGCCCTGTCTCCGCAGCGCTCATTGGCATCGGCGGCATGGTGGGCGGGGGCATCTTCGCCGTGCTGGGCACCGCTGTCGCGCTGGCGGGTGGGGGCACGCCCGTGGCTTTCGCCATCGCCGGGGCCGTGGCGCTGCTCACCTGCTACGCCTACGTCAGGCTGTCCTGCCATTACCCCGAGGCGGGCGGCACTGCCGTCTTCTTGGACGAAGCCTTTGGGGCCAACCTCTTTACCGGCGGCCTGAACCTGATCCTGTGGCTCAGTTACCTGGTTACCATAGCCCTCTACGCCTCCGCCTTCGCTTCCTACGGCCAGACCTTCTTCAGCGAGCCCGCGCCCTGGCTCCGCCACGTCCTCATCAGCGCGGGCATCCTGCTGCCCACGGCTATCAATCTGCTGAACGCCTCCTTCGTCAGCAAGTCAGAGTCCTACATCGTCATTGGGAAGCTTCTCCTGCTCGGCGTGGTCGTGGGGGGCGGTCTGTTCCATCTCGATTCCAGCCGGCTGGAAATGGCGGCCTGGAAATCACCCGGCGCGCTGGTGGTGGGCGGCATGGTCATCTTCGTCGCCTATGAAGGCTTCGAACTCATTGCCAACGCCGCCGGCGACGTGCGCGAACCCCAGAAGAACCTGCCCCGCGCTTACTACGGCTGCGTCATCTTCGTCATCTTGCTTTACGTGCTGGTGGCCATAGTCACCGTCGGCGGCGTGTCAGAAGAAGTCATCGCCGAACAGAAAGACTACGCCCTGGCTGCCGCAGCCCGTCCGTCCCTGGGTCACGCCGGGTTTGTCCTGGTGTCCGTCTCCGCCCTGCTCGCCACCTTCTCCGCCATCAATGCCACCATCTACGGCAACGCCCGGCTCGGTTACAGCTTGGCCATGGATGGCGAGCTACCCGAGGAACTCGACCACAAAGCTTGGAACAATCCCGTGGCCGGCGTCCTCGTCACCACCGCCCTGTCGCTCATCCTCGCCAATACCATCGATCTGCGCGCCATCGCCATCCTCGGCAGCGCCGGTTTCCTCCTCATCTTTGCCGCCGTCTGCGCCGCCGCGTGGAAACTCGCCCCCACCATCGGCGCGAACAAGCTCCTCGCCGCCGCCGGCAGCCTCGCCTGCCTGGGCGCCCTCGGCGCCCTGCTCGCCCACACCGCCAAAGAAGACCCGAAAGCCCTCCTCATCTTCGCCGGCCTCCTCGCCGCCGCCTTCGCCTTCGAATGGCTCTACCCCAAACTCAGCGGCCGGCCCCTGAGGAATCCGCGGGAAAAGTGAGGGGGAGCCAGAAAGGGAAGAGAGGTAAACTGAACGGCATCCAGAGAAGTTTCTCTTTGCCAACTGCTGTCACTATTACCGGGCCACTGTTTCTGATGTCCCCAATTGCAATGACGAGAGTACGGTTGAAATAAGAACTGAACAAATGTCCGAGGAAAATATAAGACGCTTGGCAGAAAACCTGAAGGGTTCAGGAAGGCTCAAACCAAACCCGGAGTTTTCCAGCGTTGTGGGAGTGGAATTGGGCGGATCCAAGGTTGGTTTTCCTGAAGACTTTTGCGTTCTTATCGAACTCTGCGGAGGGCACAGTTTGGAATGGGGACTGGAGTTCACCTTTGTTTCCCAATTGCCTTCAGAAAACATCAACCGCAGGTTCAGGAGTTCTGAATATGATTTCTCATTTCCTGAGTTCGAGTCGGCCTACTTGTTTGCCTGGACGACCGCTGGCGATTGTATTGGGATTGATCTTCGAGAGAAGTATCACGGTTGGATCTTTTCGTATATCATTGCAGACCGGCTTATGGTCAGCCATGAGGCAAACTACTTGTTTCGTTCGATTGAGGAATTTCTGGTTCACGTTTCGAACAAGAGGGCCGGCCTGGTCAAGGCGATCTGCCCGGTAGTGACAAGTGAAATTCAGGATAAGAGGTAATGGACGGTTCGCCCAGTAAACCGAGCAAGTAACAATGAAACCGAAGAAAAGACGCCTGTTGTTAGGTTGCCTGGCAATCGTACTGACGGGTATGGCGCTTCTGGCCGTGTTTGAGAACGCCATGGAGAACCTGTGGCTGATCTACACGGAACTCGGCGTCTACTTCATACCGGAGGAATCCTCGATATTCACTTTTGTCTCCACGGAAATGAATCACGGAAATGGGGGGAACTGGATCTACGGCCATGACCGGAAACGTTACTACTGCTACCTTCGCGGAGAGAGGAATCTGACTGGAGGACTGGCCGATCAGGCCGGTCCAGAAAGTCATCTCTGCGCCTCCGTGGTCAGATCCCGGGCAGAGGAGATCGAAGGCTTTGACCCTCACGACGTGACGACTTGGGAACTCGGTATTCGGAGGGCGCAATAGCCTTAGCGCCCTCGGATGAACCAGGTAAGTATCTACATTTTGGCCCGGGTCTTACCCAGGCTACGCGGCCTTGTCATCAGGTCCAATGCCAGACCCGCCGGGCTTTCCTTTTTAGTTTCCGCGCGGCGGCGAATTCGTATTTCTGACTCAGTTTGGCACTTTGCTTTTCTTTGTTGCCCAAAGGCTTGCCGTTGCTTGTTTTCTGGCGATAAATGGCTTCAAGGTCTTTATCAAGGTAGTCGTTCACACTAAGCAAAGCATACGCGGCGCAAGCCTTGCCGCGATCCCGATACTTCAATACCCACTCGCGCGTCCGGTCGTCAGACTGAAAATAAACCCGATAACTTCTGTCGTTCCACTTTCCAAACCACCGTTTGGGTGGACCGCGGTGATCTGGCCCCTCTTGCTCCCACCAATCCATGAGTTCGGGGTAAGCTCTAAAGCGAGACTGCTGGAAAATCTATGTTTTGGCTTGTCCCTGTTCCTAATGGTTCCCCCGGTTCCTTCCACGGACGCCGGACCCGAGTTCCCATGGCCCGGCTTTGGCTTGGGGCTGCTCCTCTTCCTCAGCTGCCGGGGCTTGGCCGTTTCTCGAAAGGGTGAGACCCTCTGGACGTTCGCCTTTCAGACGGCGTGCTTGGCACTGTGCTTCTGGGTCGTTTGGGAAAGAGTGAAACTATAGATGAAAACATCGCCGGATTGAGATAGGACAGAGGGGTAGAACGCTTGCTTGGGTGGTCCCCGCAACCGTTGAATTGGGCATGACACTTTCGTGAGTCTCCAGAAGATAGAAGGACGCTACGGCGTCATCAGCGATGAGGGCTACCGGATAGACCGGACGGGCAGCCCGATCACCCAATTCGTCATGCGCTATCATGAGGATGGTAAGATGGCGCTTTACTATATGGAAAACCTCATGCCTTGGGCGACGGACCGGATCTCAGTTTCAGGAGTTAATGGGTGGGAGCCACCCCATGCGCAGGAACAGATGTCCCTGGAAAAGAAAAGGCAAATTGCCCTGCGTATCAAAGAAGCCATGTTCTTCCTCGGCGACAGGGCCATCGTGGTGGACTAGAACGACTTCAGCGCTTTTCGCCACCGTTCCGCCCTCCGCCTCGTATAAGGCAACAGGGAGGAAAGGCCCGGCCTGTTTATTGCCTTCCGTTCCTCATTTAATCTCTACCTTTGGCACTACCAACGCTACCCTTCTCGTCATGAAGATCGCTCTGCTGACCCGCGAACCGCGCAATTACTCGTCCCTCCGGCTCAAGGAAGCCGCTGAAAAACGGGGGCATAAGGTGGTGGCGCTGAACACTCTTAGCCTGGCCATCCAGATCGACAGTCATGGGCCGTCTCTGGTCCGGAAAGGGAAGGAACTTTCCGAGTATGATGCTGTCATTCCACGCATTGGGTCTTCCATTACCTTTTACGGGACTGCCGTGGTGCGGCACTTCGAGCAGATGGGGGTTTTTACGCTGAACCCTTCTAACGCCATCAGCACCTCGCGGGACAAGCTGCGCTCTTTGCAGATCCTCAGCCGGTACAAGCTGGGCATGCCGTCCACCGCCTTTGTGCGCGACCGGAAAGACATTCTCGGCGCCATCGAGCGCGTCGGTGGCGCGCCGGTCATCATCAAGATGCTGGAGGGGACCCAGGGCATCGGCGTCATCCTGGCCGAAACGACGAAGGTGGCCGAGGCCATTGTGGAGGCGCTCCAGAGCACCCGGCAGAACGTCATCATCCAGAAGTTCGTGGCCGAGAGTAAGGGCAAAGACGTGCGCGCTTTCGTCATTGGCGACCGCGTGGTGGCCGCCATGCGCCGCAGCGCCGTGGGCACCGAGTTCCGCAGCAACGTCCACCGGGGCGGCACCACGGAGTCCATTCAACTGAGCGAAGAGTATGCGAAAACCGCCGTCCGCGCCGCCCACATCATGGGCCTCCACGTCGCGGGGGTCGATATGCTGGAGGGGCACGATGGCCCCCAGATCATGGAGGTAAACTCTTCGCCCGGCCTGGAGGGCATCGAGAAAGCGACCGGCAGCGACATCGCCGGGCAGATCATCGAACACATCGAGTCCCGGCTCGGCTTCGAAGATCTGGATCTGCGCCAGCGCCTCAGCCTGGCCCGTGGCTACGTGGTGGCGGAAGTCCCCATCAGCCCCGAGTCCGAGATCGCCGACAAGACCGTCCGCGAAACCGGCCTGCGCGAGCGCGACATCGTCATCCTCAGCATCCAGCGCGGCGGCATCGTCATCCCCAATCCGCGTCCCGACCGCCACATTCTCCCCGGCGACACGCTGCTCTGCTACGGGCTGCAGAGCAATCTCCGCACCCTGCTACCGGAACCTAAGCCGAAGAAGAAAAAGAAAGTCAAGAAGGTGGCGAAGACGGACGAAGGGGAGAAGAAGGCGAAAGAGTAGCGGGCCAGGGGAAGGGGAGCTCGCTGGAGATAGGGCTCCAGCAACTACCTCGGCAAGAGTGGAGCGCGGGGGAGGATCGGCGGCCCACGGCGTATCTGTGGCTGTATCCGCACCCCTTTCCCAGCAACCAGCCACGGCCTTCCATGCCTCTGTCCGCGTAAGGCGTGCGCATCTTCGCCAGACACTCCTTTTGTGAGGCAATTCGTCTCCAGGACGAGTTTCAATTGCAGGCTTGTTCCTCCGGGGTTCGTAATTTACCCGTGAAGGAACCCCTCTCGCTTTATGTTTTCCCCCCCAGCCAAACCTGTCGAAAAGGGCGCCACCGTGGCCGTGGTCGCGCCGAGTGGCCCTTTTGATCTGGAATCATTCGAAGCCGGCCTCGCCTGGTTGCGCACCCGATACGAGGTGCGCGTCGATGAGGAGGATATCAAAAGCCGCCACGGCTTCCTGGCCGGCCCAGACGGCCGCCGCTTGCGGGAATTGCGGGACGCCATCATGGACCCCGAAGTGTCCGCCATCATCGCCGCCCGGGGCGGTTACGGGGCGACCCGGCTGCTTCCCGACCTCGACATGGGCCGCGTCGCCGACGCGAACAAACTGATCGTGGGCTTCAGCGACATCACCGCCCTGCACGCCCTGTGGGCCCGGGCAGGGGTGCGGTCCATCCACGCCCCCATGGTGACCGGCCTGGGCAAGGCCAGCGACGCCGCGCGCGAACACTGGGCCGGCGTCCTCGAAGGAACTGTCACCCCAGGCCCCTGGGACGTGGAAATGATCTCCGGGGGCGAGGCGGAAGGACCTTTGTTGGGAGGGAACCTGGCCGTCCTGGGCGCGCTGCTCGGCACGCCCTACGAGCTGCCCGTGGACGGCGCTATCCTGCTGCTGGAAGACGTGGGCGAGCGGCCCTACCGGCTGGACCGTCTGCTGACCTCCCTGCATCACGCCACCTGGCTGGAGAGATGCGCCGGGGTCGTGCTGGGCGGGTTCACCGAAGGCAAGCCGGGGCCAGATGGCGTGACGCCGGAACAGGTTCTCGAAGAACGCCTGGGCCACTTGGGCGTGCCCGTGGCCCGTGGCCTTCCCGTGGGCCATATGGACGAAAACGAACCCATCCTGCTGGGCGTGAAAGCCCGGCTGACGAACGGAACGCTGGAACTGCATCCCTAGAGACAAGCTTTGCTGATTTCCGGAAACATCGCCCTGGCGGCCGCCGCCGTTCTGTTTTTGAACAGCCCGGCGCCGGAGCCAGGAACTTTTCACGTCTCGCCGGGTGGCAGCGATGCGAACCCAGGCACGGCCGCCCGGCCCTTTGCCACCGTGGAGAAGGCCCGCCAGGCCATCCAGGAGGCACGCGCCCAAAGCCCATCCGGAGAAAGCGATGCTGACTTTGTGGTCCAGATCCACGGCGGGCGCTACCGCCTGAAAGACACGCTGGCGTTTGGCCTGGAAGACCGCGGGATCTATCAGGCCGTGGAGGGTGAACGCCCCGTCATTACCTCAGCCCATCCTCTTCCCGGAGAATGGCGGGCTCCGGCCCCGGAAGAAAAAGCCGCTCTGCTGGAGGCCGCGAGGGAGGCGGTGCGGGCCATCGATCTTCCGGAGTCCAGGCGCTCGTTCCATATCCTTTACTACAAAGGTAAGCCGCTTCAGCCCGCCCGTAGCCGGGGCTACCGCCAACTGGATGCGCCGCCGGAATCCGTGCCCTATCGTCAGCGCCGCGCCATCGACGAAAAGCACCTCTACCTGCCGCCGGAGGCGCTGCGCGACATCCCGGACTTCACCGGCGCGGCCATGATCGTCGTGCCGCGCTATCCCTGGGTCGTCCACCGCTTGCCCATGTCCGAGGTGAACCGGGAAACCGGGCTGGTGTGGAGCCGTGTGCCGGGCACCTACCCCCTGAACCAGCCAGCCTTCGGGCATTTCCCGGACGGCACGCTCTGGATCGAAAACGTTCCCGCCGTGCTGGACGAACCCGGAGAGTGGGTGGTGGATCGCGAGAACGGCCGCCTCCTCTTCTGGCCGCCAGATGCCGCGGCGGACCTCTCCAGAGAGGTTGAGATTCCCCACCTGACGGAGCTGTTAAGCATTGAAGGACAGATCCAGGAATACGGTGACCGGGACGAACCCGCCGCGAACCTGAAATTCATCGGCCTGACCTTCACCGGAGCCGACGCCTACGCCTGGCCAGAGGACAAGCAGGGCTGGGGACTCCAGCACGACTGGGAGATGTACGACCGGTCCACCGCCATGGTTCGCCTGAAAGCTGCGGAAGACTGCGAGATTCGCGACTGTCATTTCATGGATAGCGGCTCAGCGGGCCTTCGACTGGATCTCCACTGCCAGAAAAACATCGTCGATGGTTGCGAGTTCAGGGACCTCGGAGGCGTCGGCGTCCTGCTGGCGGGCTACGGCTTAGGAATGAAGGATGTCAACCGGGGCAATACGGTGCGGAACTGTGTCTTCGACGGCATCGGCCAGTACTGGTGGCATTCCCCGGCCCTGTTCGTGTGGCAGAGCGGGCACAATACCCTGACGCGGAACCGCATTATCAACACACCCTACACCGCCATTGTCATTAGCGGCCGTACCCAGCCGGACCGGGGCGGTTTCAAGGAGTCCAGCAAGACCATCCGCTGGGATGAGTTCGACCTCATGCTCGGAGAAAAGCCGCGCACCTGGGAAAACCGCGAGCCCCTCATGCACGGCCGGGAAAATGAAGTGGCCTACAACGACATCTCCGCCTGCATGCAGCGGATGGGAGACGGCAATGCCATCTACATCTCCGGCACGGGGAAGGGGAACCGCGTCCACCACAACTACATTCACGACATCGACAGCGCCAGCATCAACGCCGCCATCCGCTGCGATGACGATCAGCATGACGTGACTATTAAGAACAACATCATCGCCCAAACCTGCGGCGAAGGCTTCATCTTCAAAGGCCGGAATGTCATTGTGAACAACATCATTTATGATCTCCGCTCCCAGACCTCCGGCGGCGTGCCCTGCGTCCATCAGCGCGGCTACCTCGTGCTGTCCGGCGCTCCGGTCAAAGGCTCCATCGTCCGGCGCAACCTGTTTGTCTCCACGGAACCCGGCCAGCCGATCCTTTACGAATATACTAAGCCCTGGAAAAAAGGCCGGATCCAAATGCCGCCCGTCACCCTGGCCTCGTGCGAAGCGGACCACAATCTCTACTTCAACGCGGCGGACCCAGACTGGGCAAGAGCATTCCTGGAAGAACAGCGGTCCAGAGGTGTCGAAGAAAACAGCCTAACGGCGGACCCGGAATTCGCGGACCCAGCAAACGGAGACTTTTCCCTGGAGCCCGGCTCGCTCGCCGTGGAGAAGCTGGGGCTCGAGCCCATCGACCTCCGGTGGCTGGGCCCGCAAGAGACTCCGGGCGGAGGTTCGAAGCGGGACCAGCGCGAAGCCTCTGACGAACCTCCCGATACCGATCCCGATACCGATCCCGATCCCGCTACCGATGCGGAGACTCAAGCCGCCCGGAAGCTGCGCGACATAGGCGTTTCAGTTTTCCTCGATTTCCAAACCGGTCACGTCAAAGAGGTGAACGCCACGGGAAACGAACGCCTCCGGGACGAACACCTGGCCCTGCTCTCCCACTTCCTGGAACTGACCGACCTGTCACTGGAAGATACCGCCACTACGGACGCCGGGTTGGCCCACCTGGCCCGATTGCCTAAGCTGGAGTGGCTGAACCTCTACCGGACCGGGGTAGGGGACGAAGGTCTGAGAGCCGTGGGAAGAATCCCAAGCCTCACCCATCTGCCCGCTGGCGAAACTCAGGTGACGGACAAGGGCCTGAAAGCACTCAGTAACTTGGAGCACCTGCAGTATCTCGGACTCAGATCAGATGCCATCACGGATGCCGGAGTAGCACAGATCGTGGCAGATCACGCGGACAGCCTGACGGGACTGCACCTGGGACAGACCTTCATCACGGACGAGGCCCTGCCGGATCTAGCGAAACTGACCAGACTCGAAGAACTCTACCTGCACGACACCGCCGTGACCGATGCCGGTCTGCAAACCCTGGAGACATTCACGTCCCTGAAGAAACTTCACCTCCAGCGAACCCAGACCTCCGCGCACGCCATTTCCCAGCTCAGAAGCGCTCTGCCAACGTGCGAGATCTATTGGGAAAGCGACCAACCGAAGCCCTGAGATACGGCAGCGTCAACGTTGCCGAGCTCCCGGGGACGCCAAGCGTCTCTAGAGTGCGGCAAATTTTCTTTTGCCGCTTTGCGGATGGTAGCCGGAGGCGTGACGGGGGAAACGATGCTCGTCTTCCTTGAAAGCGTCCTCTTACCCTATAATCCTTATCCCAAACGTCCGCTCGGGCACCACGCCCTTCACGGCCAGAAGAACAAAATCGCCAACCCCGCCAGAATCGCCACGCCGTAGTAGGCCGCCACGCGGACAAAGAGAGCCCCCGCGCCCAATACCGCCACCGCGCCCCCCTTAAAGACCAGGTTCGCCAGCGTCGCGGTGAGGATCAGGCGCCAGCCGGTATCCGGCACGATCTTTCCGTTGGTGACGAGTTGTGACGTGGAAAGCGTAATCGCGTCCATGTCCGTCAGGCCGGACAGAGCGGAAACCGCGTAGAGACCTCCCCGGCCAAGGTGCTGCTTTGCAAAGGCCACCGCCAGGAGGATGACCGCGTAGAGAATGCCAAACACAATCGCGGGCTTCAGCGCGGCGGGGTTCTCCGGAGGCGGTATGTGAACAATCTTTTTCCGGCCCACCCAGTAGGCAGCCACGGATATCAGAACGAACACCAGGAGGAACGCCGCCAACGGCATCCAGAGTTCGCCGAACTTTTTGTTGGTCACCACGGCGGCTTCAATGAGGACTCGCACCACGGACACCGCCGAAGCCAGCATGATGGCTAGCGTGGCGGCGGAAGCGCGGTCCGGGTGCCCCTTCGTTTCGCGGGAGGAACTGACCGTGGTGGCGGTGCTCGAAACCAGCCCACCTAACAAACCTCCCACAATGACGCCGGTCCGCGAACCAAAGATCAGATACAGCAGATACCCCACCAGCCCGATGCCCACGATCAGGACCACCATGAGCCAGGTGGTAAACGGGTTCAGCACATCGTAGGGCCCATAAGTCTGGTCCGGCAGCACGGGCAGGATAACCAGGGAGATCAGCGCAAACTGCATGATATACCGCACGTCATCCGCGCTCAGCTTACGGACAAAGCGGTGCATGGGCTGTTTGTAGTAGAGCAGCAGGGCCAAAATACCGCCCACTAGCACCGCAAAGGTTTTCTCGCCATGCATGACATAAGCGGACAGCGCAAACTGCAGGATGGCCGCCACCTCCGTGGTCACCCCGGCGGGAAGATTCCCATCCTTTTCCGCTTCGGCATTCTGACTGCAGGCGTTTTGACGTTGAAGAAGGTGGTTGGAAGAAACCAAGAGCGCAGCCAGCGCCAGGATGCCGGCGCCCACCACCCAGGCTCCGAAACGTTCCGCCAGGAGTCCGCACACCGCCCCCGCCAGCGCGATCAGGGCAAAGGTCCGGATGCCCGCCGACTCCTTCTCCACCCGCTCCCGCTGCAGCCCCGTCAACAGGCCCAGCGCCAGCGCGATCAAGAGACGGACAAGTAAGTCAGGAAGCATAATAGAGCGGGGAACGTACTTAAAGAGAAGGGGGGGGGTGAATCTGGTGTCTCTGTTAGGAAAAGACTCCGGGACTGGAAATTAAACTACCACCATCAAGCAAGATAGCGCGGAGCGGGCCTTTCGTGCCAGACGATATTATAGGCCCGTCACTTTTGATTTGAAGAGCGAACCCCCGCGCAGCCCTCCGGGACCCGCCGGGGGGGAGAAGCCCTTGGAAACTCTCCGGCGGGCCGGTCAGGGATTCAACTGGAGCAACTCGTCACGCATCTTCTTGGCAACCTCCCTTGTCCACTCCAGGTCATCTTCGGAAAGAAACTCGGCGTTCGCTTGCACGGACAGGACTTCTCCCTTCACCAGGACGGTGGCCGTGCTGGTCACCTGAATAAAACTCGTCAAGGTCTCGCCAATCGTGGTGTCCATGTGCGCCACCATCGTATGGCACACACTCGTCTCCGATTCATCGAAAACGCCCAGGGACTCAATCTCGCCAAACTTCATTTCCGACTTGATCCCGATCAAATCTTTCAAAGCTTCGTCGGAAGCTTTCCCTATCCCCTCAAAGTGCTTCCGCAGCTTCTCATCCACTTGATTGGCTCGCGCGGACAATTGCTGGCGAACGATGGCAAAGGCTTCCACGGGAATCCCGGAAGGGAAGTCTTCGATCTGATTCACCACAATGGTGCGCTGCATGAGCGGTATTTCCCCGCGGCCGGCTGTCTCCGCGTCTTCCTTGCTCCCGAACACGACGTGCGCTTTGAGTCCGCCTCCCTTCGTCATGGTCTCAATCGCCTGGTCGAGAGCGCTGGACCTGCCATCCAGCCGGACATAGGGACGGGGAGAGGGCAGCAAAATCCGGGTCCCGTTTACCTCAATGGGAATCGGCTGGTCGGCGATCTTTCTCTTGGGATCGCCAAGCCCTGGTTCCTCGGCCGCCCCCACCGACAGCCATAGTAGATAGTGGTTCAGTTCCAGTTGCTCGAGTTCGTCCAGCGTATCGTCGAGTTGCTTTTTCTTGCACTTCTCCAGCCATGCGGTGAATTCCGGCACCGATTCCGGCGAATCTTGGTATTTCAGGATCGTTTCGAGCAGCAGCCCTTCCACGGCGGAGTGGAAGCGTTCTTTCGACTGATCCGTCACCCCATACTTTCCGATGAAAAAAGCGTGGAGAAAACCGCCCGCCGGAGCGTCCTGGAGGTGATCCAGCGCTGGGTAAAACGCCAGGAAATCCCTGGCTACCTTCATAACCTCTTTGGGGAGCGCATCATAAACCAGGCGGATGTTTTCCGAGACCGCGTCCTCCGGATGGTAGTGATCGTACCGCGCCTGGAACCGGTAGGCTTCCCAGGCCCCCGAAAAGTAGTCCAGCGCCTTTTCCATCTCCCTTTCATTCTGGATGTGAGGAACATTCGTGCCGCCGGAATCCACCACGGCGATCAGGTTCTTCAGCCCCGCCGCCAGCTCTTTCACCTTGTAGGCCGCCCCGCTTTCAGGCGCCCAGATCAGGCCACCAAACAAAAGCGCCAGCGTAAAAAGAGGCGGCGAGAGGCTGAGAAATCGAATTTTCCATTTCATGGCGGGAACTTGGAGAAAGCGGAATGCGATCGGCGGACTTCATTGAAAAGCGAGCATGGAAAGCAGTCAACGCATGATTCAAACGAATCCCGGTCCGGACAGAAAGGGGAGGGGGGTGCCCGCCGGCCCCCGCCCGTACCTTGCTGGCCTGCCCGGCGTCTCCGGGGTTCCGGCGCTTTCCTCAAAGCCGCTCTTGAAAACACCGGCATTCCCCTCTATCTTGAGGGTCCCGGCTGGCCTTCCGCGACTGATGCCGAAAGCCTGCCGGGAAATTACCACGAAAAACGCGCGGTAAATGCCGCGACACAAATAGGGGGCGTCATGGTTTCGACTGGTGGTTTAACGCTCCGGTTGCATGCCGAGGTTGATCGGTTGGCCTCGTAAAAAGCCGATTAAACAAATAAAAGCAAACAACGAACCTGAACTTGCATTGGCTGCCTAAATGAGCGGCCCGTCGCTTGCCCTACGCCTGTTAAGGTAAGCGGCGACTACCAACAGGCTGGTCACACCACCGGGTGTCCGGGTGAGGTGACGAGAGGTTACAGGGCAATCGGAAGAATGGTATCCTGTGAGCCGGAGACCCTCCTCCTAAACTCAAAAGACTCAATAAGCATGTAGAGACTTGGGTAGAAGATCATTAGGACAGGGGTTCGATTCCCCTCGCCTCCACCATTTTATTTTCAGCGTGTCAAAAAGGAAGGTGGTCCGGAGTGGCCAACTTCAACCCGCAATGGAACTTTGAGCCAGGACATTCGTTCGAGAAATGAAGCGATGGCGGCTCAGAAAGAACAGGCGCAAAAAGAGCGCTAAGGTAGACCGTTTTGACTATGTGGTCGCGGTCACTACCGGGGCTCTTCTTGGGGGAGTTGTTGGGTTTGTGATCCATCCTTGGACAGGCGCTGTTCCTGGGATCGTTGTTGGCGTCTTGATGGGGGTGGCGTTTCCGAAACTGTTTTTTGTGATTGGAGATGCCATTGTCTCCGCCCTGTTTTGAGGCACCAATGTTGGCTCAATCCTTTTGAAGATTCCATTTAGAGATTCTCAGCCGGGTTACCCTGCCCAAAGGTCGCGCGGTATGGCAGCGGGGAGTGGTGAGCCGTTTCTTCTGGACCCTTCCCATCCTTCCGGGCTCCCGTTGAATCGCCGTTGCTTTGTCCGCTGTTCCGGCTTCGCCGAAATCATCGGTCTCCGCAGGGATGAATCCGCCGCCCGCGTTCTCCCTGAGGCACCGCGCTGGAGTGGGATGAATCCGCTTCCCTGACCATGCGTCTCGCCGCCATCGCCACTCTGGTGACGCCGGGTACCCGTGCCGGGAACTCCAATCGGAATTCCGTCGTCCGCCTTCCCAATTTGGTAACCTTCATCGGGTCCAAGTTCCCACGCCGGACACGCCACAAACCGGAAGTCCGAAATTGCGTGATGGGCGGGATTCATCTAATAAGCTGTTCTCCGAACAAGAGATGACGGCGATCTACGACAGTATCGGGAAGAGCTATACCGCAACCAGAGCAGCGGACCCTCGAATCACCGAACGGCTGGTAGCGCTTTTAGGGCTTCAGGTTGGTTCGAAAGTGTTGGACGTAGGTGCTGGAACGGGAAATTACAGCTACGCCTTAGCGGAAGCAGGCTTTCAGGTGATGGCGTTGGAACCGTCCAAGGTCATGCGGGATCAGGGAAAGCAGCATGGGCGGTTGTCATGGATGGAAGGCATCGCCGAGGATCTTCCTTTCGGCTCGCGCAGCTTCGATGGGGTGGTGATGACACTGTGTCTTCATCACTTCACGGATTGGAAGGCTGCGTTGAGAGAGGCCTCTCGCGTTGTTGGAGCCGGCCCGATTGTGATTCTGTCATTCGATCCGGAATACGAATCTGAGTTTTGGTTGTTCGACTATTTCCCGGCACTGGCGGAGCAATCCCAAATATGGTTTCCGAGAGTGACGGAAATGGAGGAGTTCGTGAGAGAACAGCTTTGCGGAGGAATTCAGCTACACCGGTTTCCATTGCCGCCGGACCTCAAAGACCATTTTGCGGCGGCGGGATGGTCACGACCGGAGATCTACTTGGACGAAACCTATCGCTCAGGAATATCACATTTCTCAATGATCGACCAAGAGCAGGTCGCGAAAGATTTGGAGCGCCTTTCAGATGATTTGAAATCCGGCCGTTGGGACCAACGATACGGCGAACTCAGGAATTCTAAGTCCCTCGACGTGGGCTTTATCTTCCTAAAACTTCAGATGGGGGAACAAAATGGCGCGCTCACCGCCATGTCGCTTCATGAGTGAACTCGAACGTTCACCCCAAACACCATCACTTGGCTGGCAAATGTCGTTGCTGAGAAAAGAAAAGGGGGGCAGCTATAAAAAGGCAACGCTTCCCAATACCCACGCTACTAAGAATATCGCCTCCAAACACGCCAGCCGCCGCTTCCCTCGGTGCCTCCAGCCCAACACCGTTATTGTGCGCGGACGAAAGATCTTTACCTGCGACTACCGCATCACCGGGAATACTTCCCAAGAATACAATCCAACTGCGAGCGAGGCGTTGCTCCTTACACTTGGCCCGCCGTGATTGCCAACCCTCCCGACTATCCACCATCTCCGCAAATCGAAGCCGAGCCCACGGTCATCCCTATAAAGGCTCGGATATTCGATCTGAAAAATGGATCTGGAGGATCGCAACGTAGATGGTATCATTCAGCCATGATCGGACTTGACCAACTTCGAGAACTGCCTGTCTCGGAAAGAATTCAACTCGTTGAAGATCTGTGGGATACGATCGCGGCTGATTCTGAATCCATTCGGCTCAGCGAGACTCAGATCGTGGAGTTGGACCGCAGGCTCGACCGATTTGAGGAGGCCCCCGGTGAAGGAGTCGAGTGGACCGCACTGAAGACCCGAATCCTCAACTCGCTTTGATGAGGGTCCTTTTCCGTCCGGAGGCGGAATGATCGAGGCCATCGATTGGTACCAATCCAGAAGCCCCGGATTGGTTGCCGACCTGCTTCGGTGTGTCGATGCTTGCCTGGAACGAATAATTCGACAGCCTGAATCCTATCCCGTTGTCCACCGGGAAACACGGATGGCGCTCGTGCGCCGCTTTCCATACCTCATCCTGTATCGGATCTCCGGCGAAGGACTTTCCGTGATTGCTGTGTTTCATGCCAAGCGCGATCCCAAGATTTGGCAGGCACGCTGAACGGATCGAACAAAGCGCTGCACGTCTGGTAGCAGGGGACTGGTATGCCGTTTCTTCTTGACCACTGACCTGCTTCCGGGCTCACGTCATACCTGTGAATCGCCGTTCCTTTGTCCGCTGCTCCGGCCTCGCCGCGCTCTCCTTTCCCTGCCTCCCGCGTCTGGGACACGCCGCTGACGCGAGCCCGGGCGACGGCTCTGACCTTCACCAAACCGCGTCCACGTTTCAGGAATTTGTGGAAACTCACCTCATGGACGCTGATGGTTTGGTCCGCTCCTTCTTTAACGCTCAAACGCTGAAGCCTTTTACCAACGAAGAACTTCAGGAGCCTGATTGGAAGAAGCGCGTCACGGACTGGGGCCAGAACACGCCGGACCCCGCGAGCTACGTCGCCTATGAAAACGCGCTCATGGGCACTGGGGAGTTCGCCATCAGTCAGATCGAGCGCTTTCAGACCACCGGCGAAGAAGCCGCCCACGCAGCCGCCCATCGGTGCATCCAGGCCATCCTGTCCGTTATCGAAGAAGGCCGCCGCTACATGCCTGGCTACCTGCCGAAGCCCTTTGGAGGCATTGCCCACGCGCGGGATTCCCACGAGATCAGCGTGGATCAATACACCAAGGCCATCGCCGCTCTGTATGCCTGGCTTCCCCTGGCCTCTGATGGCGAGAAACAAGCCATTACCCAGTTCTTCGTCGATGCCGCCGATTTCTTCATCGCGCGCAAATTCCGCCATGCCTACCGTCACCGCACCATCGTCACCGCCGCCACCCATCTCCACTCTCTCGGGCTGTTTGTCTGTCTTCCCTGGTTAGCCGCTCAGGCCAGTGGAGACAAAACCTATCTCCGCCACCTCAAAAACTTTGCCGAAGCCCTCGAAGCCGCCCGCGCGGACGAGGGCCTTTCCGGCTTCAACCAAACCTCGCTCGTCATCGAAGGTTTTCACACCGCTCTCCTTGCCGGGGCGGACGATCCGCTCCTCCCCGAACTCATCGGCCTTCGCTGGGACAAATCCGCCGCCCGCGTTCTTCCAGACGGCACCGCGCTGGAGCGCGACGAGCCTACCTCCCAGACCACGCGCCTCGCCGCCGTCGCCACCCTGGTGGAGACCCACTGCCCGGACCGCTCCTGCGTAGGCCTTGCCACTCGCATCCTTTCTTCATTGACCGCCATTGATCAGATGAGAAACCCGCGCGTCCCCGGCGCCATCTCCACCACCAGCACCACGTCCTGGCTGCTGGCCTACTGGCGCCTCCGTCATGCTGGCGCTATTCAGGCAGCATGAAGCGAGTAAGCTGCGCGGGAGTCCATAGCGATTCCTGACATACCCACCAATTCCGGGCTTGAGCGCGGGGTCGTGACGGAGCGGCGGGCTTGAAACAGGGAGATTTCTGGCATCCGGTTAGGGCATGGCGGCTTCGCGCCCTTGCATGGGCGGGGGTTTCACCCCAAGTTTCGCCAGCCTTCTCCGTTTCCTTCTTTCCCTGATTGCGTATGAGTTCGAACTTGGATCGACGTCAGTTCCTTCGCAGTGCTTCCGCGCTGATTGCCCTACCGGCCCTGGAAGCCTTTGGCAGTTCCGCTACCGCCGGGGCAGCGACCGCCGCTAGTGGGATTAGCAACGGTCCCCGGAATTTTGTCGCCATCGGCGCCTATCTGGGCTGGCATCCCGCGGCGTTTTTCCCGGAGAAGGCGGGGGAGGGCTATGAGATGCCGGAGATCCTGGAACCCATTGAGGGCTATCGGGATTCGTTCACGGTCTTTTCGGGTCTCGATCACCGCGCGCCAAACGGCCACAAGGCTTGGTCGAACTTCCTCTGCGGCAATGCGCCGGGCAGCTACTCGGTCGACCAACAGATCGCCGATCAAATCGGAGGGAAGTCGCGTTTCTCGTCCATCGAACTGGCCACGGGCGTGGGAGAAGGGGCCAAATCCATGAGCTACACGAAGCAGGGCGTGGGGCTGCCCACGATCATGCGGCCCAGCGTGCTCTATCGCCAGTTGTTCACCTCGCAGGCAGACCGCGAGCGCACGGAGTATCTCCTGAAGAGCGGCCAGAGTTCGCTCGACAGCGTTCTGGAAGATGCCAGGCGTCTCCAGGCTTCCCTGCCGAAACGCGACCGGGAAAAACTGGACGAGTATTTCGATTCCTTCCGCACGGTGGAAAAGAAAATGGGGCGGCAACTCGCTTCACTGGACGAGCCCCTGCCTGATCCGGGCTACGAACTGCCGAGCTACGACCCCATCACGCCCAATCTTCAGATGGAGGCGGGCACCATCATGTACGACCTGATGGCGCTGGCGCTCGAAACGGAATCCACCCGGGTCATGTCACTCTTCCTGGACGGCCTCGGCCAGGTATTCGCCATCGATGGCGAAGTGCTGAAGGCCGGGTATCACGCGCTCTCACACCACGGGAACGACCCGGAGATGATCCGCGACCTTGTCGCCATCGAGCGGGCGCACCTCGACTGTTTCGCCGGCTTCCTGCGTCAGCTTTCAGAGAAGAAAAATCCCGAAGGGAAGTCGCTGCTGGACGAAACGGTCATTCTGTTAGGAACCGGCATGGGAGACGCCAGCCGCCACAGCAACGCCAATCTCCCAACCCTCGTGGCCGGTGGCGGCTTCAAACACGGCAAGCACATCGCCATCGATCCCAAGGCCAAGGACGCTCCGCTGATGGGGGACCTCTACGTGACCCTCATGCAGCGGCTCGGGGTGGAGGCGGACTCGTTCTCGAACGCGTCGCGAAATCTCAACCAGCTCTTTTTCTGATGCTTCGGTCCGGCTGGTTCCTGAGCGGCTTCCTCGGAGCCGCGCTGTTGGCGGCGCCGTCATCGTCCCCAGCGGAAGAGAAGAAAAACGTTTCACCCATTCCGGATGAGGTGGGCGAAGTCCTCGCCAAGCGCTGCCTGGAGTGCCATGACTCCTTAACTGAGAAAGGCGGGATCGATCTCGACCGCTTCGATATCGACTGGGCCGGGGAAGGGAGCGCCGCTCTCTGGGAGAAGACCTTCAACGTGGTGGCCTTCGAGCAGATGCCGCCCTTGGATGAGCCGCAGCTGACGCCCAAGGAGAAGCACGTTCTCCTGACCTACCTGGACAAGGAACTGACGGAAAACACCCCCTTCGGCGGCACCTTGCCCCGGCGGCTGAACCAGCTCGAATACCGCAACTGCATCCGCACGGTCTTTCAGATGGATGACTTTGAGCTGCCTGCCGGGTTTCCCCGGGACAACCGTGAACACGGGTTCGACACTGTGAGCGAAGCGCTCGTGCTTTCGCCGCCCCTGCTGGAGGCCTACCAGAACGTGGCCCGTCAGGTCGCCGACGAATTGTTTCCGCCGGTTAAGAAACGCCCGCCGGTGACCACGCTGACCGCCGGCGTGGACGATCTGGTGCTCAGCTTTTCCGCCGCCACCCTTCATGGGGATGCCCTGCGGCTCGCCGCGCGGAGTGAGGACATCATGCGCAGTTGCACTTGGCCGACCAAGATCGAGATCGCGGCGTCCGGCGCCTACCGGATCACCGTGCAGACCTCCGCGTTTCGCCCAGAGAAAGGCCAGATTATGAAGCTGGAAGTGCGCGCCCGGGACCTCACCGCCAGCGACCGGTCCAGAGCTTCCACCTTCCGCTTGTTAAAAGAGATCGAAGTCACTAGCGAAACGCCGGAGACCGTCACTTTCGAGGCCGATCTCTACGAGGGGCAGACCCCGCTGTTCCGCTGGGTCAATGCCGAGCTCGATCACGAACCCGAGTTCTTCGCCTCCCTCCTCGAAAAGTGCTTCGAAGACCAGCGTTTCCACGCCGCCTGGCTGGAGATGCTCTTCCCAGGGAAACCCCGGGGGCGGGCCTCCGTAACCAGTCTTCGCGGCCGCAATGGGTGGGACATTTTTCAGCGGCATTACACCGATCCTAAGCTCGACCTGACTGATGCCACGCCTGACTCGCGCTACACTGTGCTGGCCCTGAAAATGGCTCAGGATCCCGGGATCGTACACGCTCTGGGCGACACCCTGACCTACCGCTATCACGAAAACGGTCCCGCGCTGCAACTGCACGAGGTATCCGTGGAAGGGCCCTTGCGTCTTGTGGAAGGGCCGAAGGATCGCCAGCGCCGGGAGTGGCGGGAATGGAACTTCAGCACGCGGAAGGAAGGCGAAAGCGACGAGGCCTTCGCCGATCGCGGCCTGCGGACCTTCCTGCCACGGCTCTTTCGCCGCCCCGTGGATGACGAGACCCGGCGGCGTTTCCTGACCATTGCCAAAGAACATTGGGCCTCCGGCCATAGCTTCGAGGAAGGCATGCACCTCCTCGTGCGAGCTGCCCTGGTGTCGCCGCGTTTTCTGTTCCGGGAATCCCGCCCCGGTGAAATGGACCAGCACGACCTGGCCAGCCGGCTGGCGTTTTTCCTGACAAAACACCCACCCACCAGCACCATCGTCCACCACGCCCGAGCGGGGAAACTTTCCGATCCCGCCACCTTCCGGGCCGACGCCGAGGATCTGCTGCCGAACTCGCCCTCTTCCCCCATGATCCGCGATTTCACCGGGCAGTGGCTGCACACGCGCCTGCTGCCCGGCATTATGCCCGACGAACGCTTTGGCTTTACCCCGGAAGAAACCGAAATCGCCAAGGATGAAGTGGAACATTTCTTCTTCACCATGCTCGAAGAGAATCGTCCCCTGACGGACTTCATCGATCCCGATTTCCTGACCACCTCCAAGCGATTCGCCAAGGAACACTATGGCTACACCGTTCCCGGCGAGAAACCGGCCGATCCCGACGCGCCCTACACCAGTGCCGACCATAAGATAGAGCGTCTGCCCATCGAGCGGGGCGGGGTGCGTGGTGGTTTGTTAGGGCAGGCGGCGATCCTGATGGCCACCGCCAACGGCGTGGATACCCAGCCCGTGCTGCGGGGCGTGTGGGTGCTGGAGAACATCCTGGGCACGCCTTTGCCACCGGTGCCTAGCAAAGTGCCCGCGCTGACACCCGATGTCCGGGGGGCCAAGACCCCGCGCGACCTTCTCGGCGCTCATACCCAGGCGGCCAGTTGTCGCGGCTGCCACCGGCAGATCGACCCCATCGGGTTCGTCCTGGAAAACTTCGATCCCGTCGGCGGGTGGCGCGAAAAGTGGCCTGAGATAAATGTGGAGATTGATCCTTCCGGAACCTTGCCCGATGGAACTGAAATCCTCGACTATACCGATTTCAAGCATTGGCTGGTGACTAACATAGACACCTTTTCCGAATGCCTGGCCGAAAAGCTCATGATCTACGCCACCGGACGCGAGCTCAGCTACGCGGAGCATAAGGAGATCGAAAACATCGTGGCCAAGGTATCAGCGGAGAAGGGAGGATTCCGCGACCTGGTGCTTGCCCTGGTCGAGAGCAAGACGTTCCGCACGCGGTAGGCAGATTACGTTTGGGGATGTCTCTCACGGACGGACGGCTGACCCGATCACGTCCACGCACCCCGGATACCCAACCCCGCCCGCGCCGAGATGCCCGTCGCTGCGGCCACTCTCGTCTCGGCTCACCCAGAAGGCGTAGATCGCTCCCTTCTCGATCCTGAACCGAAACCGCACCGGTTTCCCGGCGAAGTCCGCAAGGTCCTCGCGATCTTCCCAGATCACCTGCGAACGCGTCGAGTCGCCCGACAGGGGCTTCGATGTCGCAAGCAGTTTGCCGTCTTCGCCGAGAACCTCGACCCGGATCTCGCCATCGGGAGCATCAAAATTCAGGAACAAGTCTCGGCCGGAGAACATCACGGGTCGCGTGGTTAGGGTGCCGCCTTTCTCCGTTGCTTCCATCGAGGCGAAGCCGTCTCGCCTCAGCGTGGCAATCCCAATCGACGCCCCATGATACATGCCCCGTTGCTCCGTCGAGGAGACCCCGGAGTAGGCGCAGTAGGGAAAGACGAGTTGGTCCTCATGAACCACGAAAACCCCGGTGGTGGTGTGGACGTAGCCGCGGTCCCACGCCCCCTCGCTCCGCTCCGCCCGGATAAATCCTTCGCGATCAGGCCGGTCCCAGTGGAAACCGTCGCGGCTGAAGCCGACTTCGAGGTCGGTGAGCTTGGGGAATTTTCCCTTGGCACAGACTTCGTTGTCTGGCCCCCGGTGGATCTGGTGCATGCCGATCATGAGACTCTCATACGCCACTCCGGCCAGACTGTAGAGCTGCGGCGGCGACGGATCTCCGGGATAGGTGTCTGCTGGTTCGGGCTGGTCGAGGCGGTCGGCATTGGTCCAGTACACCGCGCTGTCATAGTCGGTGCCTTCCAGAAATTCGTCCGTCTCCAGGTAGTAGCGACAGCGTCCGCGCGGGCCGTTCTGCTTGATGCTCTGCACCCATTTCTTGCGGAACGGATTGTAGAAAAACGAGCCGTAGTCCGCGGCATTCGCCGTGGGCACGGCCGGAGACCAGTGCTTCCCATCGGACGTCTGAAGCGAGTGAGTGAAACCGTCCGGCCTTTGCTCCGCGAGCACATGCGCCCAACACGTGAGGTAGCGAATCCGGTTCATCGGGTCGTTCGCCGCGGCGTCAAACCAGACCGCATTGTCGCTCCCGGCGGTGGTAATCTCCTTTCCCTCCCAGCGCAGGCCGGCGGGAAGCAGCCAGTTCTCCTGGTAGAGCCCGAGTTCCGGGCGAGCCCACTCGACCAGGTCGGGACTCGTCGCCAGCGCCAGCGGTCCGCGCCACCCGGCCGTGTAGAACATCTTGTAATGCGACTCCGACGGGTCGTAAAACACCCCGCCCTGGCCCAGATACACCACGCCGTTGCCCTCCACTTCCGTCTCGGTCTCGGCGCGGAACACGGGATTGCCCGCAAACTTTTCGGGATGATGAAAGCGCCGCTCGAGGTCCGTCTCCTCGATCAGGAAATCATCGACGAACAACTGCCGGCCCACGTCGATCGGGATCACCTCCGGCGGGTGATCGAGATAAGGCACGGGCATCGGCTCATCGGACGCGGGCTTCAGATACGCGGGCGGCCACTCCCGTGGCAGAACAATGCCGTTGTACAATTTCTCCCCATCGTTCTCCGTCCACGGCCGGGGTGGCTCAGCGCCCGCCGCTTCCATCTTCGTGCCGTCTCCAGCCACGAAGACGGTCAGCTTGCGAAAGCGGAATCGCTCGCCCGCTTCCACGGTCTTGCGGAAGGTCGCCACCTCACTGGGCTGACCCGTCCAAAGCCGGAACGCCGGATCTTCCGTCCGTTCGAATCCCTGGTCCACGAGCACGCTCTCCTGACTATAAGCCGAATCCTTGGCCGCGGGCGTCAAGGCAAACAGCTCGCCACCTTCGCGGCACACCATCTCGCCGCTCTCAATGCTGGTGCGGAGAAGCATTTTGCCCTCCAGTCCTTGCGGGACCGTTGAGAGCCGATAGGCCCGATCCGCAAAGAGCCGGATCCCTTCCTCCAACGGCGCCAGGCTGAGGGTGTCACCAACGTCACCGGCATCATCATCCTTTTCCTCGCCTCCCGGTGGGGGAGAGGGCGTGCCCACGTCAGCCGCCCAGACGCCCATCGCCTGCACGAGTTCCTCCACCTTCTCCGGTTGCGTGTCCGCCAGGTCGTGCGCCTCGCCCGGATCCTCCGCCAGATCGTAAAGCTCCGGAGCGTTCTTCGCTCCCGGTATCACCAACTTCCAGTCGCCGTCCCGGACCGCCCACTTCTTCGCCTCATTCCAAAAAAGACGGCGTTCCGGTAGCGGCGTTCCTTCTTTCAGGAGCGGGAGCAGCGAGACCCCATCCAGCGCATTCGGCGAGTCCTCCGGCGGCGCCTCCAGTCCCGCGGCCTCCAGGAACGTCGGGAAAAAGTCGAAAGATAGGGTGGTTTCGTTAGAGACTCGTCCGGGTTCGATCGTGCCCGGCTGCCACGCGATCATCGGCACCCGGATGCCGCCTTCATAGACCTGGTGCTTCTGGCCCCGATAGGGTCCCATGTCGGATATCTCGCCTTGGTTGTGTCCGGCGTAACTGGCGTAGCCCCCATTATCGGAGGTGAAGATCACCAGCGTGTCTTCGGCGATCCCCAGCTCCTCTAACACAGCCACAATATGCCCGACACTCGTGTCCACTTCGCGGATCATGCGATGGACCACTGCCTGCAGGCGATCCGTCCCCGAGTGCTGCCCGCCCCGCTTGCGCTCGGGAAAGGCCTCCGCCGGATTGTCCACGCCCTCCGCGTAATAGGGAGAGTCCTCCGGCGTCATCCAGGGGAAATGGATGTCCGTGTAAGGCACATAGCAGAAGAACGGTTCCTCCGCGTGTTCCCGGATGAAGCCGACCGCGTGCTTCGTCACCAGGTGCGTGGCATAACCCTCTTCCTTCACGTTTTCGTTCCCGTGCCACCAGTCGTGATACCCTCGTTCCGTGTAGTGGCTTTTCCCGTCCACCATGCCGCTCATGATGCCGGTGAACTCATCGAATCCCCATGTGGTCGGCACCTTATCCTTATATTGAGCAAACTCCTCCGGCGTCCGCGCATGGCCGGTGACGTGCCATTTTCCGAAAATCCCCGTCGCATATCCCGCCGCGCTCAATCGTTGGGCGATGGTGACCTCGGACCGCTTCAGCTCGCCATGGTAGACCGCATACACCCCCGCCCGTTGTTGATACCGGCCGGTCAGCAACGCCGCCCGCGTCGGGGAACACACCGGCGCGTTGGAATGGAAATCCGTGAACCGCACCCCTTCCTCGGCCAGGCGATCCACATTCGGCGTCTCCACTTCCTCGTTCCCGTAGCACCCCAGGTCCGCATGCCCCAGGTCATCCGCCATTAGTAGAACAATGTTAGGACGGTTCGTTTCCGCCGCCGCGCCAATCGGGGCCGCGAATAGAGCAAGGAACGAAATCAGTAGGAGAGGGGAGAGGAGGTGTTTCATGGGGTTTTGTCAGGATCGAAGGAAGTGACGCTGAGATACGCGTCGCGCAGGAACCCGAAGTCGCTGCCGACGGCGATCCACTGGAAGCCCGCTGCTTGCAGGTCCGAAACGGTTTCCGGTTCCCGCGTGAGGATCCCGCTGCTCTTGCCGGCTTCGGAGGCGGCTGCCAATATCCGCGCCAGACAGTCTTCGTAGGACGGCGCTTCCGGTGTCTGCGCCAGCGCGTGGCGCAGGTCGGCGGGCCCGGCAAAGAGCCCATCCACCCCTTCCACCGCGGCAATCTCAGCAGCGTTCTCGATTCCGTTCAGGTCCTCGATCTGGGCAAGAAACAGCGGGCCGTTTTCCCCGGCCTCCGGAAAGGGCCGGGTGCCGTAGCCATGCGCCCGCACCGTCCGCGACACCCCGCGGCTTCCCCCCGGCGGATAGCGCATCGCGGAAACTACGGCCCGGGCCTCTGCCGCCGACCTCACATGCGGCACCATGATGCCGTCAGCCCCGCGGTCCAGCGCGCGACCGATCGCGTCCGCTTGTGGACCCGGCACCCGCACAATGCCGCGCGTCTCGCTTCCGCCCAAGGCGCGCAGCAGCTCGGGCACGCGCTCCTCGCCGAATTCGCCGTGCTCGAGATCGAGCAATACCCAGTCCAGCCCGCAGGCCGCCGCGAGTTCCACGATGGCGGGTGACCCTGCCGATATCCAAGTGCCGAGGTGAAGCGATTCCTTCATGAGAAAGCGGGAAAGCTTGAGGGATGGTCGAGGCGTTTCATGGCAGTCGTCAGGCGTTGGCGGGTGTCGTCGCGGAGCGTCTGTCCGTTCGCGCCGGAATCGATCAGGAAAAACTGGTCATCGCGTTCGAAGTAGCCACCCCGCAGGCGGATGACCGCTTTGAAAAGAAGATTCCGGAGCACATGCAGCCAGAATCGCGGAGCGAAATGATCGGGCAGGGGACGGATCGTTTCATATCCCGCGAAGACTCTCTTGAGAAAGGGTTCGTCAAAAAAGCATCCGAGTAAAGCCAGGTCGTCAACCGGATCCCCGCCGATGGCGTCGTCCCAGTCGATCACGGCCGTGATCCGGTCCGGCGTCCCCAGCAGGTTCCACAGCGCGGTATCCTTGTGCACGAGGCAGGGCCGCTCGTCCTCCAGCAGGGGGGCGTGGTCGCGCAGCAGTCCGTGGATCCGTTCGCGCTCCGGACCCGTCAGCAGCCCCCCGGTCACCAGCGTGCTAAGATGTTCGTCCAGGCGCAGATGGAAGTAGTCGGGATAGCTGCGGTGATGACCGATCAACTCCCCCGAGCGCAGCAGCTCGTCCACCCGGAACGGGCCGAAGCCCTCCACCGGCACGCCTTGGAAATCCGCGATGGCCTTCCCGATCTGTCCGGGAATCGTTTCCGGATCCAGCTCTCCACTCTTATACCAGTGCTGTAGGCTGGGCTGATCGAGGTATTCGATCAACTGCCACGCCCAGGGCACCGATTCGCGGGTCGCATCACAGGCGATCACTCGTGGCGTAGGGACTCGCTCCGATCGCACGCGGTCGAGCAGGTGCGATTCCACTTCTAGGGAGTTGTCGTTCTCCGGCCCGTCCTCGACACGCAGAAAGGAGACCCGGTCTCCGTCCGCGTGATGCACCCGCCAGGCGATGTGATTGCCTTGTGAGGAAAAAGGTTCCAGCCGCGCGCTACCGTCGCCCAGCTTCTCCCGGATCTCCGCCTGCAGGCGCCGTGCCATCTCCTTTCGGTCCGGCGCCGGCCGGGGCTGGAAGGCCGAAGCACGGTCGCATTTCCAGTAATAGATATCGCCCCGGCTCATGACGTCTTCTCCTCCTTCGGGCTGCCGTCGGGGCGCTTCGCCCAGTAGCCGCCGATGATCGATCCCACCACGTTCTGCATCACCGCGCTGAATACCATCGGCACCGCCGCCAGCGGATTGGCCGCGAAGTGGGTCTTCGCCAGCATGGTCGCCATGCCGCCGTTCTGCATGCCGACTTCGATGGAGACGGTGCGGGCGGTGTCCCGGGAAAAACGAAACATACGGGTAAAAGCGTAGCCGATGGCAAATCCTGCTCCGTGCAGCAGCGTCGTCGCGAAGAGAAGCTGCGCCGCGTAGCGGGCGATCACGTCCGCGCTCCCCGCCACGATGCCTCCGGTGATGAGGCAGAGCGCCACCACCGCCACCGGTGGCCCGGCCTTCTGGACTTTACGAACGCCCTTGGGGAAGCGCCAGTTGCAGAACACCCCGATCAGCACCGGCGCCACCACCACCTTCAGCGTGGACAGGGCAATGCCCAAGCCGTCCACCGGCACATAGCGCCCGGCCAGCCATTCGCACCACAGGGGCGTCATGATAAAGGAACACAGCGTTGAGGTCATTGTCAGGATCACCGACAACGCCACGTTCACTCGGGCGAGATAGGCCACCATGTTAGACGCCGTGCCGCCCGGACAACTGGCCAGGATGATCAGCCCGAGCGCGAGATCCAGTTCCAGCTTCATGCCCCGCGCGATCAGCCACCCGATCAGGGGCATGATGGTGAACTGGAAGACCAGCCCCATCACCGTGCACTTCGGCATCGCCAGGATGCCGCGGAAATCGTGCGGTGTCAGGGTCAACCCCATTCCCAGCATCACCAGCGCCAGCGCCCAGAAAATCCACGGCCCCGTGAACCACACCAGCAGCGGCGGAAAAAGGAAGGCCAGTACCGCGGTGCCCGCGAGCCAGAAAGGGTAGTGCCGGGTGAGGCTGTCGATGACGATTCGCATGTCGGGGGGAGGGGAGGGGAGGGGAATTTTCGGCGGCAGACTGCCCTGCCACTCCGGGTTGTGCAAACCGTTCGAAATGTTACCGTAACGCAACCCTCCTCCTCTCGCGATGTCCCAATCCCACATTCCCCTGCGCCAGATCGCCGAGCGCGCCGGTGTCTCGACCATGACGGTTTCCCGCGCTCTCCGCAATGAGCCGCGCGTCGCCCAGGCCACTCGCGAGCGCATCCTCCGGATCGCCCAGGAACTCGGTTACCAGCCCGATCCGCAGCTCTCGCGGATCATGACCCAGCTACAGGAGCGCCGCCGCACCCGGGACCGGGAAACCATCGCCGTCATCCGCGAGGCCGAGACCGGCAGCGACCTGCCCAGCCCCACCTACCAGTACGTGCCCTTCGCCGCCATCCGCGACCGGGCCGAGCGTTACGGCTTTCGTGTCGAGGAGTTCTGGCTCGGCCTCGGCGGCATGACCCCGGCGCGAATGGACCAGATCCTCGACGCTCGCGGCATCCGCGGGGTGATCGCCTCGCCTCAGTCCGCCAGCATGCCCGTGCGGGAGCTGGACTTCTCCCGGCTCGCCGCCGCCACCTTCGGCTACGGCCTGCAGTCACCCTCCCTCCATCGCTCCGCTGGTAACATGACCCTCGCCATGCGCCTCGCCATTGCCGCTTTGGAAGGCCGGGGCTACCGCCGCATCGGGCTCGCCCTTTCCCAGTGGGTCGAAGCCCGCGCGGAGAATGCCTACACCGCCACCGTGCTACATTATCAGTCCGGCATTCCCGCGAAGCGGCGGGTGCCGCCCTTCCAGTTTCCGGGAGACGATCTCCCCAGCGGCAAAGAACGCTTCCTGAAATGGCTCAACCGCCACCGCCCGGATGCTCTCATCACCTTCGACCAGGAAGTCCCCGGCTGGCTCGCCGAAACCGGCCTGAAGATCCCCGGCGATATCGCCCTCGCCGTCCACGACTGGACCGACCGCATGCCCGAGTTCGCCGGCATCAACCACCGCCGCGAACACGTCGCCGCCGCCGCCGTCGATCTCGTCGTCGCCCAGCTCCTCCAGAACGAATGCGGCATCCCCGAAGCCCCCCGCCAGATCCTCATCCCCCCCGTCTGGGTGGATGGACCGAGCGTGTGACGTACTCGCCTAGGGATTGCGGTAGCGGGAAACTGGCATGCTGCATTCACTACGCTTAGGAGAGATTGACCCCGCCCGCGCACATCCGTAGTGTTCTGCCAGGAGTACGAAGTCAGCCCAATGTCTAGCAGGGTTCCCATTCTTGAACGGAGTGAGCTTGAGAAATGGCACACCGGATCACTTCTCAGTCGATTGGACGATCTTCGAAAATGTGAGGAGTCATTCGCGCTTTCGGATCGTCACGGAGAGCAGGACATGCCAGATCCGGCTATCACCAGACACATCGAATTCAAAGACACGGAGGAATGGAGGAAGGCACATGCGGACTTGAAGTTGATTCTCTCCAGTCGCGAGCACATCCCGAGCGCCAGGGAACGAAGGGAAAAGCGCCAACCTCCGCGAAACTGATGCCCAAACTTCTCTGCAAAACACTCGAAGCCTTCCACATTGAGGGAAGAGGGACTGTCGTGACCTTGGAAGATCCGAAAGACTGGCGTATCCCAGCCAGCGAGGTAGTGAAACGCCGGGAGCAGATTCGAATCCTCCGCCCTGACCAATCTTCCGTGAAGACGTTTATCAAAGACTTTGAGTTTATCCGAACGTTCGGAGGCGGAGAAGGTCTTCTGATTCTTCTACCAAACAACCTGGGTGTGGAGGAAGTCCCGGCAGGTTCGCTCATCTTTCTGGAGCGCGAGGGCGACGAACCCATTTTGTGGGACGGAACGCCACCCAGAATGAACAAGACAAATCAAGGCGGTGGCGCGAAGGGCGCTTAGCGCACAGCGTTCGCTACACGCTGGAGAGATTGATTCTGCCCCCGCACATCTGTTACGTTGAGGGGCGGTGAGATCCTGGACCACTGGATAACCCAATAAGCCAAAGATGGGAAGAACCCGAAAACGTTACAGTGCAGAGTTCAAGAGACAGGCCGCCATCATCCTGGACACCGAAACTCAGGAACCCCTAGGCCCCCCGAAAAACCGGCAAATGATCGCTACCCTTCACCAGCAGAACAGCCAGAGCCTTCACGCCAGCTGTGCCACATTGAACCTGCCGCGCGGCAGCTACTACCGCGCCGCTGCCCCCATGGCTACCGGGCTTGAAGACCGCGGTTTGGGCGACCTCATTGAGGACCTCCTCCGCGAGCTGGCTGCCCACGGCGTCACCTGCTCGCCCGAGCGCGCGCGTCAGGGAAAATGGAAACTCCACCTGGGCAACGGAAAGCTCTACAACCTGGCCGAAGACATCGGAGAAGAAACCGGCGTCGCCGCCGCCCACCCCGAAGTGGTCGCAAAACTCACCGCCCTCGCCGAAACCGAACGGGCTAGCACCGGCGACAAGACTACAGTGCCGAAGGTGGGGCTTTCTGCTGCAGCGTCAAAGAAAGAGACAGAGAAGAAAGACCC
Source organism: Verrucomicrobiia bacterium (assembly GCA_030427505.1). Classification (GTDB taxonomy): domain Bacteria; phylum Verrucomicrobiota; class Verrucomicrobiia; order Verrucomicrobiales; family DEV007; genus JAUICH01. The sequence continues at coordinate 253,263 of JAUICH010000004.1, read as the reverse complement.
GCCGGGCTCGTCCCTGGCCTCACCAAAGGGGGGGAGTGCGCGAAACGGGCCGCGTGGAGTCGCCAGTGCGGTTGATTGAGCATGATGGGACGGTTGTGGAGTGGGGACAATGAAGAAAGTCCGACCACACAGTTGTTAGTAAATCATGCATTGGCGGCACAAATAGGAGAGGTTGCCAAATGGGTGGGAGAGAGGAGGGGGAGCCACCTTGATATTCTTGTGATCGATAGGGGCTTTGCATTCGCTACATTGAATATCAAGATTCGGAAGATTGATATTGAGACCAATGCCAGCAGGGAGGATATTATTCGTTTCTACCCTTTCTCTTAGGGCATTTACCAAGTCAACACGCAGATCGGTAAACCCAGCCCAAAATTCACCAATTAGTGCGAGTTTGGGCTTTGTTTCTTTCAAGAGTTTAATAGTGCCTCGGTAGCCAAGGTGGCTATCATGAAACTCTTCTGGATTTTGGAGTTCAACTAATTTGGGTTGGCTGATATGAGCAATCAGGACATCGCAATTTTGCAAATTACTCGCTAGTCCATCAAAGTAACTCGTATCCCCTGTATATCCGATTCGAAAGACCGATCTGCTTTCATTATCTAATAGCTCAATGACCGCACCAAGTGCTTTAGGTACATCCTCTGCGTGCTGAACTTGAAAGGGAGTAATTCGGAAAGGAAGGTGCCAAGGAGAGTTTGAAAGGTCATTGGCTTGGGGGTATCCAAAGGGGCAAGTTATGGGTGTATAGTGGTGTTTGGGGGTAGTGATTCCAAATTTGGTAGCACGAGAAGTGTCCTCATCCCAGAGTATGCAATAGGGTTTCGAGGTGTATTTTTCATTTAAGTTTCGCCTCTTGTATAGTTCATATTTTAAATCATCGATGGAGTATAGATCGCTGTTATGGTCGGGGTGGTTGTGACTGACAAATACCGCATCGATCTCTCTGCCGTGATATTCGGCATCATGGAAGTTTCTCAAGAAATCGAAACCGGGATCGATAGCTAGCCCTTTGCCTTGCCATCTAAGAAAATAACCTCCCCCGCGCCACTTTCCGTGTGATCCTTCTAGAAGGGTTACTGAACTACACCAACCCCTCAAAATTGATATAACATCTTGTTGTTTCGAGCTTTCTTGTTGAGAGTAGCGGTCATATTGAGTTACCCCGCCCTGTTCGATTTTTTGTATGATTCTATTCTCAATTGTCGAGTCTCCGCCAGATTCAAAAGAAGAGGTCAAAGAACGATCACGTTCGCTTAGAGATGACTTTGTGAGCCCGGACTCTAGGATTCTTAACAACGCTTTGGCCCGAGTTTTTTGTTTTCCAGTAGGGTCAGGTAATGTAAGTACCTGTTCGTGCGCCGCTATTGCTTCATTAATTCGTGATAGATTTCTGAGTGCAACTCCGAGGTTGTTCCACACCTTTTCTTTGGAGTCTAGGTTGGGATCTTCGAGGGCATTCCGATAGGTCTCAATAGCCTCTTCATGTCGACCGAGCTCTGAAAGCATATTTCCAAGATTGTTCCAAGCTAATCCTGGGGAGTCTAGGTTGGGGTCTTTGAGAGCTTCTTCATAGGCTTCAATGGCTTCTTTGTAACGGCTGAGTTTCGAGAGGCAGTTTCCAAGATTGTACCAAGCTTTTCCTGGAGAATTGTAGTTAGGAGAGTTGAGTGCTCGTCGATAGGCTTCGATAGCTTCTTCTTGTCGAGATAGGTTGGAGAGAGTATTTCCAAGGTTGTTCCAAGCTGATCCTGGGGAGTCTAGGTTAGGATCTTTGAGGGCCATTTGATAGGCTTCAATAGCTTCTTCATGTCGGTCGAGGTCCGAGAGGCAAGTCCCAAGGTTTATCCAAGCTGTGCCTGGGGTGTCATAATTTGGGTCTTTGAGAGCCATTTGGTAGGCTTCGATGGCCTCTCTATTTCGACCGAGTTCTGAGAGGCTTATTCCAAGATTGTTCCAAGCTAACCCTGGGGAGTCTAGGTTAGGATCTTTGAGGGCTGTTTGGTAGGTATTGATAGCCTCTATGCGATTTCCCAGTAGATTGAAAAGAGAACCTTTTACAAATTCCCACAACCCGGTGAATTCTGATGGGATAATTACATCGTTTGTTTCCAGGAGAGAAGAGGCCTGATTGACATCCTTTATGGCATAGATATAAGAGGCTTCGAGAAACACGGAAGGAATTCCGTGTTCTACGCTGAAGTCAAGGGCAGCTCGGAAGTGTTTGGACTCCTTGTCTGCTTTGCGGCCAGCGCGAAACAACTCTCTCCTAGCCTTAAGAAAAAGTTTAAGGTATTGAGCTCTGTCAGTGTTATTCATTGAAAGGTTGCTTTCGGGTATAGCTAACAAATTAGATTAGAAAAGATTTTGAATGTCAATTATGTCTACAGTTTTTTTGTGAACGTTCGATCAAGAGAGAAAAGCACGCTCTCTCGACAGATAAGTGGGGTTAGAAGCCAAAGGTCGAATGATGCCGAGATAAGGAAACGTTTGTGTGTTTCCACACCCCCCGAATCAACACCTCCTTCGGTGTTCCCGGCAGCCCGGTCCGGTTGGTGTAGAGGGCTTCGACGACGAGATCGAAGGCGGCGGCGCCGACGAGTTGGAGGTTTCCGTCGATGCCGGCGGCTTCGTTCATTTCTTCTTTCGTGCGGTAGAGGTAGGCGAGGCCGAGGTCTTCGGGCACGCGGAGGCCGCGCTTGGCGAGCCAGCTTTTGATGGGGAGCTTGTAGGTGATGATGGAGTCGGGGCGCTCGGTGTCGAGCCAGTGGTTGAACTCGCGCTCGGCGGTGGGGAGGGGCTTTTCGTCGTCGGCGACAAACGGGGTGCAGCGCTGGGATTCCTGGGGGAGGCGGCGCTGCCAGTCGAGGACGCCGCTGGACCAGAGGTAGCCGGAGACGCGGTTGTTGAACTCTGGGAAGACGACGCCGGTGCGGTGGTAGCCGAGGGCGTTCATCTCGGAGAGGGCGAGTTGGACGTTGTAGAGGCCGTGGAAGTTGGCGCGGTCCACTTCGAACTCCCGGAAGTAGGTACTGAGGCCGGCGACGGAGAAACCGGAGAGGTCGAGGCGGACGGGGGTGTCCGAGTCATCCCCGCGGGAGAAGCCGAGCAGCACGCCGCGAATGCCCCGGGCGGAGAGGGTGCGGATGAGGCGGCCGCCATCGTAACCGTAATCGGCGAGGGGGAATTCCTCAACGCGAAAGCCGAGTTCGGCGGCGCGGCGGCAGATGCCTTCGTATTCCCAGAGGCAGACGTCTTTATTCTTCCACCCGGGGATGGCCCCGGCGCCGCTGGGGTAGGTCCCAGAGCCGTTGTCGCGGTTCCGGCTTGAGCCTCGACCCTTTCTGGTGGCCGGAGTGGAACTAGGGAGGGCGTTCTCTCGGTAGTCCGTAACGAGGGCGATGGTATCGACTTCCCCCTGGCCGCCCGCCTTTTTCCGCGACGCCATGAGAGCGGAGACGAGGGGATTGGGCCGGTAGCCCAGGCGCTGCGCGGCTTCGGCAACGCGCGCGCGGGTGTCGGCCCCGATCCGCCGGTCGCCCCGTAACGCGCGGGAGATGGTGGAGGGGGAAAGGCCGAGGTCCGTGGCGAGGGTGGACATGGTGGGGCGGGTGGTCATGGGGCGATGGGGGGAGGGGCGTGGCGTTGGCTCAGAGTGGAGGGGCGGCGTTTGTGGCGTGGCGCGTGCGAGCCGCCAGACAAGGAGAGGGGGAGACAAGGAGAGGGGGAGAGTTTTGGAGGGGTCGCGGCAATGACCAGGGGTGAGCCGGAGCTTAGCAGGATTGGTGTGCGGACAACGATTGAAGCGAAGCTTCTTTGGAGTGCGGCGATTCTTCGCCGCTTTCGATAGGTATTGGCCGGATGAAATTAGTTTTGGTGATGATGGCTGGGTGGGTTTGCTAGTTTGGCGGTAGCCGTTCTGAGGGAAAAGGCTAGTTGGGAGTGGTCCTGTCTCGTGCTTATTTTGGAAAGAAGGCAAGCTTGGCCGGTTGGTGGACGCCTCTTCCCAAAGCGGCGAAGAATCCTGATCTTTACCCGCAAGTCACAATGGGTCTCGTCCGGCATCTTTGGAGACTGAAAGGGCCGTGAGAAGGGGTGATGGGAACGGATTGGAGAGAAAGCGAACGGCTTTTCCCCCGCCGCGCCTCCGGCTACCCACCTCAGAGCGCCGAAAAAAGATTCGGCGCACTCTAGTGAAGCTTCGCTTCCCCGGAGAACCTGGGATTCGGTGAACATTTTCAGCGGATTCCGACTTACTTTATGGGTTATGTGACATGTGGGTAAAGATCAGGAAGAATCGCCGCAGTCCAAAGAGGCGTCGCCTCCTTGGGAAGCTTCTGGGTGGGTGTGGGATTGAATGGCGTGCGGGGGCATTCTAGAAAATCCTCGTGCATCCGAGCCGTCAGGCCCGGCTAATGCCCAAGGGCTGAAGGCCCGAGAGCGCATAGCCCAGGGATGAATCCCTGGGAATTCGACCGATGGAAATTGCGGGCTGAAGGTCCGCCAATGAACGTCCTCCATCCCCGAACCCGGTCGCTTGACCGGGCATTCAATGTCCGCGGCCCGGTTGAGACATGTGGGTAGAGGTGAGGAAACATCGCCTGTCCGAGCCGGACTGGCGGGTTCCGATAGAGGCCCCGCCCAACTTACCATGGCAGCGGTGGGTCGGTGGTGATGAGAGAGGCCTCTGGGGCGGGATGCATACCTTGAGTTTCAGAGCAGATTCCGTGCGCAACGATGTGCATGGATTGCGCGGGCGCTTTGGACATGGGGCTGGGGGATTGGTCTGCCCGATGCTGTTTTGGGTCTCAACGCTTCGACTGCTTTCACCCGGCCCGCTGGGCCATGACCGGAAACCGGCCGGGCGGGAAGAAGCACTGACCTGACCATCAAACCATCAACCTAACATCCAACCGACTAAGACTATGCCGAAGGTAGAACGCGAAATGAACAAGGACGGGGATTTCCTCGTGGATTATGAAGAAAAGGTCTTTCCTGACGTGCAGGCGGATCCCGGCGAGAAAGCGCTGGTGACGTTTCACACGGTGGCCTTTGAAGGATCGATCTCGATCGTAAACACGCTGTCCGCCACCCGGCTGCTGCGGAAGGGCTACGAGACGTCCATCCTGCTCTATGGACCGGGGGTGACGATGGGCTTTCAGCGCGGCTTCCCGACACTGGGGGACGAGGCGTTTCCGGGCCACCTGTTCGTGAACCAGCGCCTGACGAAGTTCATGGAAGAGGGCGGCAAGGTGTATGGCTGCCGCTTCTCCACCCAGGCCCTTTACGGGCAGACGGAGAAGGCCTTCATCCCTGGCATCACGCCGATCAACCCGCTGGACGTGCTGGACATCATCCTGATCCACAAGAAAGCCGGGGCGGTGATCATGGACTCCTGGACGGTGTGATCGGCCGCTGTGCGGCCTTGTCGGCCTGAGGGCCGACGAGACAAGGAGAAGAGGAGACAGGGAAACAAGGAAAATGAAGTACGACGGAAGGGCCCCGTGGATTCGCGGGGCCCGGTGGGTGGGGGAGGAGCGAGACAATCAGACAATGAGACAACCAGACCATGAAAGGGCGCGAGGCTAGTGAAGGGCGTGGCTTGGGAAGGCGGTCGCCTTTGCAGGTGAACCACGGATGTCTCGGATGGGCACAGATGGGTGGCCGTGGAAGGAGATAGCGGTGATTTGAGAGGAGTGAGAGAGATGATTTTTTATTCAACCCCAGAAGTAAAAGAGGAAGGGAGCCTTTTGTAATGAGTGTGATACGAGCAGCAGCAATTCAGATTGCGCCGGACCTGGAAGGGGCGGCGGGGACGCTGGACCGGATGGCGGCGGCGGTCGCGGAAGCGGCGAAGGAAGGAGTGCAACTGGCGGTGTTTCCGGAGACCTTTGTGCCCTACTACCCCTATTTTTCGTTCGTGGAACCGCCGGTGACGGCGGGAAAAGAACACCAGCGCCTGTATGCGGAAGCGGTGGAAGTGCCGGGCCCATCGGCGGACCGGCTGTCCCGCCTGGCGGCGGCGCACCGGATGGTGCTGGTGGTGGGGGTGAACGAGCGGGACGGCGGCACGCTTTATAATGCGCAGCTCATTTACGGCGCGGACGGAAAGCTGCTGCTGAAGCGGCGGAAGATCACGCCGAGCTATCACGAGCGGATGATCTGGGGCAGCGGCGACGGCTCCGGCCTGCGGGCCGTGGACACGGAGGTGGGCCGCGTGGGGGCGCTGGCCTGCTGGGAACACTACAATCCACTGGCGCGCTACACGCTGATGACGGAGCGGGAGGAGATTCATTGCGCTCAGTTCCCCGGCTCCATGGTGGGACAGATTTTCGCGGACCAGATAGAGGTGACCATCCGGCACCACGCGCTGGAGTCGGGCTGCTTTGTCGTGAACGCGACAGGCTGGCTGACGGACGAGCAGGTGGCGGCCATCGCGCCGAATGAGAAAATGCAGCGGGCTCTGCGGGGCGGGTGCTGCTCGGCCATCATCAGCCCGGAAGGGGCGCACTTGTGCGAGCCGGTGCGGGAGGGGGAAGGCATGGCGATTGCTGATCTGGACCTGTCCCTCATCACGAAGCGGAAGCGGATGCTCGACTCCGTGGGGCACTATAGCCGGCCGGACATTTTCCAACTGCGGGTGGACCGGAAGCCGCGGCCGCCGATATACGAGATGGATGGCGAGGGATCGGCGATGGCAGTCCCGGGGGAGCCTTTTTCTGACACTAACAATACCACCAAAACAGAACTGAACCCAAGCGAGGAGGACGAAGCGAATGCAAGTGGAGATGGAAGCGCCAGCGACCGACTTTCCCACCGCCCTGCGGACGAAGAAGCAGTGGCTTCTCTCTGAACTGCAGTCCGCGGGACTGCGGATCGGCGGAGATGAAGGCTACAGCGCGCGGTCCCGGCAAGGGGGCGCGGGGCCAACGGATCATAAAGCGGTGACCCTGATGGGCACCACGCTTATGGTGCCGGTGCACACGCGCGGCGCGGCGGCGTCGCCTTTCAGGATCGAGTCGATCAATGAGTTTGGGAACGCGACGCTGCTTCACGAGGGCCAGCCGGTGGCGCTGGTGAACTTTCCGCCGGAGCCCGCCTTCTACGGCCTGTCCACGGCGGAGGGTGTGCCGTATTGGAAGATCGCCCGGCTGCACTCCCGCAGTGTGCTGGCGACCACGCTGCTACAAACCTGCATCCGCTATGGAAACGCGAAGACGAAGTGCCAGTTCTGCGCCATCGGCGAATCGCTGAAGTCGGGGACAACCATCCGAGAAAAGACCCCGGCTCAGTTGGCGGAGGTAGCTGGGGCCGCGATGCGGCTGGACGGAATCGATAACGTGGTGATGACCACCGGCACCCCACCCACGCCGGACCGGGGCGCGGCGGTGCTGGCCGAAGCGGCCTTGGCCATTAAAGCGGCGACCGGTCTGCCGATCCAGGGCCAATGCGAGCCGCCGGCGGACTTTGGGTGGTTCCAGACTCTGCGGCAGTCGGGAATCGATTCCCTGGGCATGCACCTGGAAGCGTGGGACGAGGGCGTGCGGCGGTTGATCATGCCGGGAAAAGCGGAAGTGCCGCGCGCGTTTTATCTGAAAGCCTTTGAAGCGGCGGTGGACGTGTTTGGCCGCGGACAGGTCAGCACCTATCTGCTGGCCGGGCTGGGGGACACGGTGGACGGCCTGCTGGAAGCGGGGCGGGAGCTGATCTCGCTGGGGGTGTATCCCTTCGTTGTCCCCTTTGTGCCGGTGACGGGCACGCCGCTGGCGAATCACGCGCCACCGGACGCGGCTTTCATGCAGGCGGTGCTGGAACCGCTGGGCGCGATGCTGACGGAAGCGGGCATGACCTCCGAAACCGCGAAGGCCGGTTGCTCCAAATGCGCGGCGTGCAGTTCGCTTTCCGCGTTTGAGAAGGGGAAGGCGGCGTGTGGGTGAGGCCGGGGACAGCCTGACAGAACAACAAGATTTTAACTGAAACCTAAGAACGATGCCTGAGACGCCTTTTACCGTGACGCTGCCGGATGGGAGCTTCCACGCCTGTTACTCGCCGTCCTCGGTGGTGAAGCAGTACTTCACCCAGGGACAGACGCTGCCGGCGGAGGAATTTCTGGAGCTGTCGCGCACGGCGCTGACGGAGGCATCGGAGCGCGTGCGGGCCAAGTTTGGCTTTGCCTGCACGGCGGCGTTCGCCTCTCTGGCGGACATCGAGCGCTGGGCCGGGGCGCTGCCGCCGGACACCCCGCTGACCATCGCGCACATCTAGTATGTGGTGATGCAGGTGAATGATTAAGAAGCTAACTTTTACTCTAACCGATATGCCATTTGATGGATCCAGTTATGTCTCCGTGATCATCATCGGGGGCGGCCAGGCGGGCCTCTCGGCCAGTTGGTGGCTGAAGGAACTGGGGGTCGAAGATCACCTGATCCTGGAGAAGAACCGCATCGGCCACGCGTGGCGGTCCGAACGTTGGGACAGCTTTTCGCTGGTGACGCCGAATCATCAGTGCCGGCTGCCGGGCTACCATTACCAGGGCGACGATCCGGAGGGCTTCATGGTGAAGCACGAGATCGTGGAATTCCTGGAAGGCTACGTGGCGTCTTTCAACCCGCCGGTGCGGGAGGGCGTGACGGTGACCAGCGTGACGAAGCGGGATGGCTACTTTTACGTGACCACGAATGTGGGCACCTGGCGCTGCGACGACGTGATCTGCGCGACCGGTTCCTTTCATAAGCCCATCCTGCCGAAAAACGCGGAATTGATTCCGCCGCACATCAAGCAGATCCACTCTTTTGAGTACAAGAACTCTTCCCAGATTCCTCCGGGCGAAGTCGTGGTGGTCGGCACCGGGCAGAGCGGCTGCCAGATTGCGGAGGAACTGCTCCTGGAAGGGCGGAAAGTGCACCTCTGCCTGGGGAACGCGCCGCGCTCGCCGCGGAAGTATCGCGGGAAAGACGCGGTCACCTGGCTGGAAGAGATGGGCTATTACAAAATGACCATCGCGGAACATCCAAACCAGCATAAGGCGCTGCACGGGGCGAACCACTACCTCACCGGCCGCGACGGCGGGCGGGACATCGACCTGCGGGACTTCGCGCTGCGCGGAGTGAAGCTGTATGGCTACCTGGAAGACATCGACGCGGAGAAGTTCACCGTGCGGCAGGACGTGAAGGCAAAGCTGGACGCCGCGGACGCCTCCTATAACGGCATCTGCCAGCGGATCGACGACTACATCGCGGAGGCGGGGATCGACGCGCCGAAGCAGCCGCATTACGCGCCGGTGTGGACACCGGAGGAAGAGCCCACGGAACTGCGGTTCGAGGAGCAGGGAATCACCTCCGTGGTGTGGGCCATCGGCTTCTGGCCGGACTTCAAATTCATCAAGCTACCGGTCTTTAACATGCGCGGCTTTCCCGAAACCGAACGCGGCGTCACGGCCATTCCCGGGCTGTATTTCCTGGGCCTTCCGTGGATGCACACCTGGGGTTCGGCCCGCTTCTGCGGCATCGCGGAAGACAGCGAATTCGTGGTCCGTCAGATTGCGGCCCAAGCGGCGGAACTTTCAGCGGTATCGGCATGATAGCTGCTAGGTAAACGGCTCATTGTAAAATACTTGTATTAGATTTTATGATTTTAGAGTCATTTAAAAATTTCGTGCCACAGGACTTCGTGTTCAAGCTGGCGACCGATCCGGCGGACATCGAAAGTTACCATGACCTCCGTCGTGAAATCTTCTGCGAAGAGCAGGGAGTCTTCGAATCGGACGACCGGGATTTGTTCGACGAAACCGGCATCCCCATTGTGTGCAAAAGCCTCATCGCCGGGATGGAAGACGTGGTGGCCGGGGTGGTGCGGATCGACGAGCGCGAGCCGGGCGTCTGGTATGGCTCCCGCCTGGGGGTCGCGAAAGAGTTCCGCCGCATCCGGCACTTCAGCCCTGGGGTGGCGGTGCGAAATCTGCAGCCGTGTTACCACGGCCTGGGCGCCCTGGGAGCAGGGTTGATCTATAAGGCCGTCTCCACGGCGAACGCGATCGGTTGCCAAGAGTTTCTCGCTACGGTGCAGCACCAGAATGCGCGCTTTTTCCAGCGGCTCCACTGGGAACCCCTGGGCGAAATGATGCTCCACGGCCTGCCGCACGTAAAGATGCGGGCCGACCTGAACTACTACCGTCCCGCGGCTCGCGTTGCTTGAACCGATGGATTCGCTCCGCGACTTGTGTCGCTACCTTGAGTCCCATCCCGCCGTCCGCGACAAAGCCACCATCCGGCAGGCTTGGGGCTGGGCGGTGCCCAGCGCCGGTAGCGTGAGGCTGGGGGACGACTGCGCGGCGCTGCCGCAGGAAGATGGGAGCCACCTGCTCTTCGCCTCGGAAGCCATGCTGGAGTCCTTCGTCCGGGACGATCCGTGGTTCGCGGGTTACTCCGCCGTCATGGTAAACCTTTCCGACGTGGCGGCCATGGGTGGCTACCCTGTCGCCATTACCGATACCATGGCCTCTTCCTCGGAAGATGTGACGGCCTCTATCTGGGATGGGCTGCACACCGCCTCCGCCCAGTACGGCGTGCCCATCGTGGGCGGGCATACCACCCGGACTTTTGGCAACCACGCCAGCCTGGCTCTCTCCGCGGCGGTGTTGGGGAAGGCGGGGCCTCACCTGCTGACCAGTTTCGATGCTCAGCCGGGCGATCTGCTGGTGATCGTTATCGACATGGACGGCGCTTACCGGGGAGATAAGCCATTCTGGAATTGCAGCACCACCGCCACGCCGCGGCATTTGCGGTCCACGCTGGAACTCCTGCCTTTATTGGCCGAACGGAGGCTTTGCGCCGCCGCCAAAGACATCAGCAATGGCGGCGTGGTGGGCACCCTGGCCATGTTTTGCGACTGCTCCGGTACCGGCGCCCATCTGGATTTGGAACTGCTGCCCTGCCCGCCGGGTGTGCCGCTGGACCGGTGGCTGGTCACCTTTCCCAGCTACGGCTATCTTCTGGCCGTGTCGCCCGGTTATCTGGAAACCATCAGAGATCTCTTTCAGGCGGACCGGATTACCTGCGAACCCTGCGGACGATTCACCCCGGCGGAGGAGGGGATGAAGCTGTCCCTGGGCTGCGAGACACTCAAGCTGTCGCTCGGCCAAAGTTGAGCCATGGCGCGGAGCGGGATCGGGTACCTTCACGGGTAGCGTACCCTTATTGCGGAGTTTACAGAGGGCCATCCTGTTTGCACACTGAAGTTCACCCACCTTTAGATTTCGCAAAATGATCCGAAAACTTTCCCGCCGCCTTAGTCTGAAACTTCTCGCCCTGGGTACCCTGTTAGGGTTTGTTGGAAAACATCGCTCCGTCCTCGCCCAGAAAAAGCCGGCCGGCGAGTCCGCTACCGGCAGAGATTTAGACATCGCCCCCACGCAACGCCTCGACCAGTGGGACCGCGCCTACGATCGCGTGTTTCTGGGCGGCGATTTCTGGGCGAATCCCATGGAAGACTGGCACGTGGCCGGCGGCTGGGCGGAGTGTCTCAGTTCAGGCGCGCAGAGGAGCGTGCATTCGCTGACGCACCAGATTACCAATCCGGAGGGGCGCTTCACCATGTCCGTCCGGGTGGGGCGTCCGCCGGTCCCACTGGCCAAGGATACTGGGGCAGGCTTCAAGATCGGAATTCTCAGCGACATCGCGGAACACCGCAGCAGTTGCTTCACGACCAGCGGGCTGAACGCTGGGGTGATTGGCGGCGAGATCGCGCTGGCGGGCAAACGGCTGCCCTTGAAAGCGGCGCCGGCCGACGCGGAGAAAGAAGACTTCCTTCTAAAGCTGACCGGGAAGCCGGAGGGGGCAAAAATGGTGCTGACCCTGACCGCCACGGCGGCGGAGAGCGGCGCTCCGCTGGGAACCATTACGAACTCCCTGCCGGCGGAGAAAGTCTTGGGTAACGTGGCCCTGGTCAGCCAATACATCGGCGCCACTCAGCGCCGCCCTGAATCCGGCACACCCGGCTACCGCTTCCGCGAATGGGCGGCGGGTGGCGATGCCTTCACGGTGAGCCCGGCCCACCGCTTCGGCCCCATCCTGTGGTCGATGTATTCGCTGAGCGATTCGCGGGGCGATGAGGGATTTGTCCTGAAGCTCAGCGCCCTGACCGGGCCCATGGGCGCGGACGGCAGCCAGGACGTGGAGCTTCAGGTCCAGCGCGGTGGCGCAGACGGCGCGTGGGAATCTCTGGGCTCGGCGAAGCTGGATACCGACGCCTGGGTGGCTACCTTCCGCATTCCCCATTGGGATGAGACTCAGGAAGCCACCTTCAAACTCGTCTACCGGGAAAAACATCGCGACGGAACCGAAACGCCGGACGAATGGACCGGCAGCATCAAGGCAAACCCCTTCGGCCGGCCCCTGCGTCTGGGCGCGTTGACTTGCCAGAACGACTACGCCTTTCCCTACGCGCCCGTGGCGGAGAACTTAGTGAAGCTGGACCCGGACATGCTCTACTTCTCGGGCGATCAACTATACGAAGGTCATGGTGGCTTTGGTATCATTCGCGAACCTGCGGAACCCGCCATCCTCTGTTACCTGCGGAAGTTCTACCAGTTCGGCTGGGCCTTTCGTGAAGCCATGCGCGGCCGGCCCACGCTATGCATCCCGGACGATCACGACGTGTTCCAAGCCAATCTCTGGGGCGAGGGCGGCGCGTTGATGAAAGAGCAGGACAGCGGCACGTCCTCCTACGGCGGCTACATCGAGCCCGTGCGCATGATCAACGCGGTGCACAAGACCAACGCCGGACATCATCCCGATCCCTACGATGCGAACCCCTGCGCGCGGGACATCAGCGTTTACTATGGCGACGTGGTCTATGGCGGCGTGAACTTCGCCGTCGTGGCGGACCGCCAGTGGAAAAGCGGCCCCGAGCACGTGGATACTGGCGAAGGCCGCCCGGATCACATCCCGGACCCTGACTTTGATACCGCGCCACTGGACAAGCGTGGCCTCATCCTGCTGGGCGAACGGCAGGAAGAATTCCTGCGTCAGTGGGCCGCGGACTGGCGCGGCCACAGCATGAAGGTAGTGCTCAGCCAGACCGTTTTTTCCGGCCTGGCCACGCACCATGGCGAGTATGACGGTTACCTGAAGGGTGACCTGGATTCCGGTGCCTGGCCGCAGACGGCGCGAAACCGCGCCATCGATATCCTGCGCTCCTCCATGGCTCTCCACATCAATGGCGACCAGCACCTCACCACGCTCTCCCAGTATGGAGTGAAGGGGCAGCGCGACAGCAACTGGTCCTTCTGCACCCCGGCCATTGCGGCGGGCTACCCCCGCTGGTGGCGCCCGGACGAAGTCGCGGGCATGGACCACCAGAACCGCCCCGCCCACGGCCTGCCGAACACGGGCGAGTACCTCGACGGCTTCGGTAACAAGACCTACGTCTACGCCGTGGGAAATCCCGAGGTCGGCACCGAGAAAAACCGCTACCAGAAAGCCCACCAGAAAGGCAGCGGCTTCGGCCTAGTCACCATCGATACGGAGAAGAAAACCTACGCCATCGAGTCCTTCCGCTTCCTCATCGACGCCACGGACGGCAACCCTGAAAACCAGTTTCCCGGCTGGCCCGTCACCCTGGCACAGGCAGAGAACAAAGGGGAGAACTTGGTGGGTTAGAGAGTCAAAAGCAAAGCCCGGAAGCCGGTGCTTTAGGCGGAATGGCACTCGGTTAAGCGGGGTGACCGGTCAAGTCGAGCCCTTCAACGGCGGCGACTGGCACTGACAGATCCCCGGTGAAATCCGCTTGACTGGGGTCTCAGGGCCGGAGGGCCAACGGCCCGGCGCATACCAGCCTGGGGCGCGAGCCCCAGGAAAACGGTTCCCCATGAAAATCAAGGGCCGTAGGTCAGGCGCATCCCCCTGGGGATGGCGGCGGAGTCACGGCGCGCCCGCATGCGCTGGGCCTTCAGCCCTCGAAATTTGTCAATCCGCCTAACCTGGGCCTTCGGCCCAGGCTGGTATGCGGCGCGCCGTTGGCGCTCATGCCCCGCGAGGACGATCAGCCAGGCCCGGCGCGCGAAACTTTGGAGCGCACCTCCGGCGAGAAGGCCGCGCGATACCTGTCCGGAAATTGCGTCGCAATCGGATCCCATAACAGAGCCGGTCATCCCGCTTATCCGAGTGCCATTCGCTTTAGGCGGCCAGGTTCTCAGGATGGAAATGGAAAGCCTGGCAGTAGCGCTGCCAGATTTTCCGCTCCATTTTCAGGGCGTAGGTTTCCGCGTATTTTTCGCTACCCGCGATCTTTCCTCTTCCGCCCGTGATTAGGTAGTGGTGATGTCCGAGCTCGTGCAGGAAAATGTGTAGCAATTGGTAGGCTCGGGCTGAGTCTTCGTCGAACACGCAATCGTACCCATACTCCAATTCACGGACCTCTGCCCCGAGCCGCTCGAAGAGCTTTTCGTGCCGCCGAAAGAAATCCGGGTCCGCGAACAGAGTGAGATCGGCGTCCCAGGCATTGATGACGATCATGGGCCGGGTGGGATACACATACCACCCATCCGCGCCATCTTCGTCGCCGGTGATGGAACTCAAGTAAATGAAATCCAGATCCGTGGACAACCGCTTCCAGTCAGGCAAGAGCCGGACAAATTTCCAGATGTCCTCCTTGGTGATGACGTGCCGCCGCCCGCCTCTGGTCTTAGCGATGCCGACCGATAGGCTATTGAGGCGCGTCGGAGCGTGCCGGTTCTTCTTCTGAACCTGCCCATCCCGCACCTTGGGCGCCGTTTTCCGGCTGGAGGAATAGCGTGACACGGACGGCTCCTTGCATGGTGAAGAGAGAAGAAGAAATGCGAACAGCTCGCAGAGCGGAGGAAAGAAGGTGGCTGACATCCCTAAGCCTGTCAACTCAGCGCCGAAGCCAAGCCGTCTTTCCAGAGAAAATCAGGGAGTGTTGGAAGAATCCTCCGAAGCGTCCGGGGATTCGGGCTTCCCGGGCGGATGCGGAGGAGCGGGAGAGGAAGGGGGATCTTGTGTTATCGGCGAATCGGGTGCCGGTGCTTCCTTGGCGCCTTTCTTCCTCCGGCCCTTGGATAGCGTGTAGATCAGCGGTTTTCCGGGCTGACTGACCAGTTCCACCATGGCCTTGCCCGTGGGAACCGTGACTTTCATCAGGACCTCGAAGGGGAAGTAGGTGAGCTTTCGCAGCCCGGCCACGTTGGAAACGTGCGCCACGGCCTTCCGGGTTTCGTTGAATAGCGTGTCCAGCTTCAGCGGTTCCTGGGATCGGGTGGGCTCCTTCACGTAGGCCAGCCGGTGGGTGGCGTAGGTGCCGAGGACGACGGAAAGGAGAAATACGAAGTCCAGCCCCCGGAGATTGAAGGTGGGAACATCCAGCGCTTCGCCATCGGTCAGGCGGGTGTAGGTCAGGGTGAACTTCAACTCCCGCAGTTCGAAGAGGTCCCCGAGAATGCCGCCGAGCAAAGGGCCCAGCGTGGCGGCGATCCCGGCCACCACTGTATTGGCCGCCAGGTAGGCCGTGGCTTTTCCCTTTGGCGCACTCTTCAGGGCCAGGTTTCCCACGCACAGATTCACCCCCGCCGTGGAGATTCCGACCAGCACATGGATCACGATGAGGATCGTCAGGGTGTAATCATGTTTTTCCGGCATGGTCGTGAAAGGCCAGAGTAACACGCTGAAAAAGAATAGCTGACCGGCGATGAGTAGAGCGCCCCGGTTGTTCCAGCGGTCCGCGATGTTTCCCCAGATGCGGAAGAAGAAGACGTTTACAAACTGGCTGGCCACCGCCAGGAAAATGACGGTCGAAATGGGCATTTGAAGCCGCTTCAGCAGGTAAACGCCAAAGAACGCCGCCGCCATGTTCAGCGCGAAATTCCACGGCCCGGTGAAGGCCAGGAGACGCCGGAAATCTTTGGAGCGAAAAGGTTCCGCCAGCATCTGCCAAGGGCTCTGGACGGCGCTCGGCTCCGGCACCGGCTCGGGCATCAGATACAGGAACAGAGCGCCGATAATCCCCACCACGCCGCCCAGTCCCAACAGCACGCTGTAGGGCAGGATCTCGCTGCCGGTCCACTCCTTGAGGGGTTCCACTCCGAACGAGGCGGCCAGGGTCAGGACCGCCCCGGCAAACGTAATGGTCGCCCAGCGCTTCCCGAAAAAGGTGCCGAAGCGATCTTCCGGGATCAGATCGCGAATCCAGGAGTTGAACGCGCAGCCCGCGGGCACGCTGACGGCGAAGTACCAAAACAGCAGCCCCACCAGCAACGGTACGCGCCAGTTCTCCGGAAATGCGAACGGCAAAAACGGCACCACCAGCCAGGCGGCCCGCGAGATTACCACCGGAATGACCACCAGCGCCTTCCGGTTCCGGAACTTCTCCACCAGGAGAATGCTCGGAATCTGAAGCAACTGACAGAGCGGCATGATGGACGCAAAAAAACCGACCACGAAATTCGACGCCCCCATCTGCAAGGCAAAGGCCACCAGAAACGCGCCCCCGGTGAGCACGCCCATCGTCTGGGAACAAATCCCATCCCAGATAAGGTTCCGGAGACCGCGTTCCAATTGCGCCTCGGTCACTTCGGTTTGCTGGGTAAATCCACTCATGACCACCGTTGACTCCGCAAGATGCGTTCCGGTCTGAGCCAGAAGGGCTCCAGGCGGCGCGAAGGAGTTCTCTTGAGAGCGGGCTTTTCAGCAGAACCGCTTCATCGCTGCTTCGCTGAAGAACCGGATTGAGACGGCGCTGTCGTCGGGTATCCCAGACCTCCGTGCGAGCCGCGCTGTTTGGAGTGGCTCGTTGTCTTCCGCTTCATCAGGACCTCAAAAGGAAAATACGTGAGCCGCCGCAATCCGGCTACGTTGGAGACGTGCGCCACGGCTTTCCGGGTCTCGTGAAAGAGCGTTTCCAGGTTCAGTGGTTCCTCGGATTGAGCGGGTTCCTTCACAAAAGCCAGCCGGTGCATGGCATAGGCGCCCACCAGAACGGAGACCAGGAACACGAAGTCCAGGCCGCGAAGATTGAAGGCCGGAAGATCCCGGGCTACTCCGCTGCCGAGTTCCGTAAGCTTAAAAACCAGGGCCAACTCTCGCTCCATCAGGTAGTCGCCCAGGAGGCCGCCGGCCAGGGGGCCCAGGGTGGCGGCGATGCCCGCGACCACCGTGTTTGCCGCGAGGTAGGCGGTGGCCTTCCCGCGCGGCGCGCTTTTTAGGGCCAGGTTTCCCACGCAAAGATTCACGCCCGCCGTGGAGATGCCGGCCAGGACGTGAATAACGACTAGAATAAGCAGCGTGTAGTCATGCTTCTCCGGCATGGTGGTGAAAGGCCAGAGCAACACGCTGAAAAAGAAAAGCTGCCCGGCGATGAGCAGGGCGCCGCGATTGTTCCACCGGTCCGCGATGTTTCCCCAGACTCGGAAGAAAAAGACATTCACCATCTGGCTGGCGACCGCCAGGATGATGACGGTGGAAATCGGCATCTCCAGGCGCCTCAGCAGGTAAACCCCAAAGAAGGCGGCGGCCATGTTCAGCCCAAAGTTCCAGGGGCCGGTAAAGGCGAGCAGCCGGCGGAAGTCGCGGGAGCGAAAAGGCTCGGCCAGAAGCTGCCAGGGGCTTTGCACGCTGCTGGGAGCCGGGGTGGGTTCCGGCATGACCCAGAGGAAAATCGCGCCGATGAGACCTATCACGCCACCTAAGCCGATGAGAATGGAGTAGGGCAGAATGTCGCTGCCGGACCACTCCCGGAGCGGCGCCACCCCGAAGGATGCCGCCAGGGTAAAGAGGGCCCCGGCCAGCGTGAGAATGGCCCAGCGGCGGCCGAAATAGGAACTGAACCGCTCCTCCGGAACCAGGTCGCGCACCCATGAACTCCACGCGCAGGAAGACGGCACGCTCAGCGCGAAATACCAGAAGAGCAGAAAGACCAGCAGGGGGACGCGCCAGGGCTCCGGCAGATAGAAGGGCAGGAAGGGGATCGCCATCCAGGCCAGGCGGGACACGACCAGGTGGATGAGGGCCAGCGCTTTCCGGTTCCGGAACTTTTCCACCATCAGAATGCTGGGAATCTGCATCAACTGGCAGAGCGGCATGATGGCGGCGAACGCCCCGACCACGAAGTTTGAAGCGCCCAGTTCCAGCGCAAAAGCCACCAGGAAAGCGCCGCCAGTCAGCACGCCCATGGTCTGAGAGCAGACCCCATCCCAGACCAGGTAGCGGAGTCCGCGCTCCAGCCGGTCGCCGGAAACTTCGGAGTGTTGTTGAAATGCCTGCCGCCAACTCATCGTGCCTTGGGGGAAGCCAGAAAGGGGTGCGTTCTTCCCTTACCACTTACCACGCAACAAGATGGCGGGCTTTTCAAGGGATATCCCGTGAAGAAGGTCAGCGGGATACTGAAAGCAATGGAGTTCTCAATATAGTAAGCCGAGAATGGCGGCTCGTCGGATTGTTGCCCTCCAGCTATTTCAGCGGCGGCCATGGCACGGGATCGCCATTCGTCGTGAGGACGTGGATCTCGTGGATGCCGCTGAGCTGCGGGTTCTTATATTCCCAGATCACATGCTTCTGACGGTCGATCTCGAAAATTTTGGTTTTGCCAGGATCTTTCTGGCCGTAGCTGCAAATGACCGTGTTCCCGTTGAGGAGGCGCTGGCCGCCGCAGGCGTCGGAGATGCGGCCGTCCACGTCCGCGTTGTCCACCCGCCAGACCACCTTTCCGTCCGCGTCGAACTCCACCACCTTGTTGCCGTGGGTGAGATTGACGAGGGTATTCCCATTCCCCAGGCGGATGGCGGTAAAGGGCCAGTTCTCCTCCTCGCGGCCGCCCAGTTCCGGCAGGTCCGTGCGGAAAGTTTTTACCACCGTGCCGTCCGGCTGATATTCCTTTATCGCAAAGCCCAGCAGGTGAGGCACCAGGTAGTTTCCGCTGGGCAACTTCCGCGCCATGCGGGTCTGGAGGTGGGCATTGTCCGAGTCCGGCTGGAGCGGCACCTCCACGGCGAGGGTCTTTCCGTCCGGCGCGATCTCCAGCAGACGGGGCTTCTCGCCGCGTTCCACGGTCAAAGTATTTCCGTTAGGGAGACGCAGCACGGTGCCGAGTTCCTTGTTTTCCGGACTGAGGGTGTAGCTCCAGACCACCTGGGGCGGATTGTCGCGGGTGTATTCCTTCGCTTCGCGCCCGTGGGAGACCAGGACGTTTCCATTCTCCAGCACGAATCCATCCCGGGACCGGCCCGGCGCCTGCCAGAGCACGCGGCCGTCTTCGCCGATGATGACGGTGGCGTGCCCCGTGATGAGAAAGGAGTGCCGGATGCCGCTTTCGCTGGTCTGGGTGCCGAAGACCTCACCCAACGCGGGCGCGGCTTCCTTGGGAGTATTGGGGGCTTTGTTAGGAGGCGCCGCTTTGGGCGCGGTGGGACCTTTGGGCTTCGCCTCCGCGGCGTCTCCATCCGCCGAGGCCAGGAGAGTTCCCTGGATCGAAAAGTCATCGAAACAGAGATGCCCCCAACCGCCGGTCGATTCATCGACCACCCGTAAGAACG
Source organism: Verrucomicrobiia bacterium (assembly GCA_030427505.1). Lineage (GTDB taxonomy): Bacteria > Verrucomicrobiota > Verrucomicrobiia > Verrucomicrobiales > DEV007 > JAUICH01. The sequence goes on along the minus strand of JAUICH010000004.1, from coordinate 233,723 downwards.
CGTTCCGGTCCTTCCACGGAGAAACATCCCAGTCGATCCGTTTCATCTGCGGACCGGAAGGGCCGCCCGCCTTCAGCAAAGCTTCACCCGTGGCGGCGTCGCACAGTGCCACGTAGAGCTTACCTTCCTGGTAACCTCCAGAAACCAGAAAGCTGGCCTTCTCTCCCTGGATCGTGAACGGCGGCGACTCAACGGCGCCTGTTTGCTTGTCTGAAGCGCCGGAGCCGGTATCGATGGTGGAAAGGTGATGACCGCCTTCACGGTTGAAAGGCTTGCCCGGCCAGCGGGGCAGGGATACTGCCTCTGAAATCGGCTGGCCCAGAGACCCATCGGTCACCGTCCAGCCATCCAGATCGCCCGACTCGAAGGTAAACCGCAGGTTCCCCGCCGGCTCGGCCCCATCATACTTTGGCGCCACCGGTTTCGCAGACAGAGAGGGAGATTTCTCAGAGGCGCCTTTGAGGGGGCTCTGCAATTTCCGCTCTCCTTTTTCAAAGAACCGCGCCCCAGTGCCCGTGCGGTCGATGTCTCCCAACTCTTCGCGGGCGCGTTCGATCCGCTTCATCAGGGAAGCCACGGCCTCCGGGTGTTGCGCGGCCACGTTGGTGGTTTCGCCAGGATCTTCGTTCAGATTGAAGAGTTGCGTTTCCGGCACGGCCTCAATCATGCGTCCCCACCAGCCGGTGCCGGGGGGATTCGCCGGGCGCGGCAGTACCAGCTTCCAGGGGCCGGAGCGTACGCCGGTGAGGAGACAGCCGGTATAGTAGAGGTATTCGTCGCGCGGGCTCGCGTCCGTCTTTCCGGTCAGAAAGGCAGAGGCGTCGCGCCCATCCAGCGGGCGGCCTTCCGGCAGAGCCGCTCCCGCCAGGTGAGCAAAGGTAGGTAGCAGGTCCATCGTGGACAGCACCTCGTCCGAGACCCGGCCCGCGGGCACCTGTCCCGGCCAGCGCACCAGGCAGGGTACCCGGCAGCCGCCGTCCCAGGCGCTCATCTTCCAACCGCGCAAGGGATCCGCCGTGCCAGAGTGATCGCGCGGGATGAAGGCCGCGCCGTCCGGCTTCATGCCCTTGGTGGTTTCCACCCAGGGGCCATTGTCGGAGGTGTAGATAACCAGCGTGTTGTCATCCAATTCCAGCTCCCGGAGATGTTTTAGGATCTCTCCGCAGGACCAGTCGATCTCCTCAATGGCATCGCCATAGGGTCCGTAGGCGGACTTGCCCCTAAATTCCTCCGAAGCGCCCAGAGGAATGTGCGGCAAATTGTGGGCCAGGTAGAGAAAGAAGGGCTGCTCTGTGGCATGCTGCCGGTCGATCCAGGCCAGGGCTTCGCGTGTGTAGTCTCGCGTGATGTGGTCCCAACTTTCCACGGCTCCCACCACCACCTCCTGGTTCCGGAAGAGAGGACTGCGGAATGCCGAATCTTCCACGCGCACCGTGGCGCCGTTGTAGAGCGGGGTGCCGAAATAATAGTCGAAGCCCTGGGCATTGGGCATCGTGTCAGGATCGAACCCGCCCGGCGCGCCAGCCTTCTTTTCCGTGAGGTGCCACTTTCCAATGAGAGCCGTGGCGTAACCGGCGGACTTCAGCACTTCCGCCATCGTGACCTCCTCCGGGTGCGGTATGGTGTGAAGGTGTTTCACGTTTCCCGGTTCGCCCACGCGGATGGGGTAGGAGCCCGTCATCAAAGCGGCGCGGGACACCCCGCACACCGGCTGCGCATAGAAGCTCGTGAGCCTCAGCCCTTCCTCGGCCATCTGGTCGAGATGCGGCGTCTTGATCGTCTCCGACCCGAAACAACCCAGGTCGTGATACCCCTGATCGTCCGTGAAAATGAGGATGATGTTAGGGCGCGGCGCCGCTGCCTCTGATTCGGATCGGGCGGAAAAAGGCGCCAGCAACGGAAGCGCCAACCACAGGCATAAAGCCATTCGGGCAAAACGGTGCGGGCGCCGCGACAAGTGGGGATCTTTCACGGGGAATTTTGGGGGCATTTCTGGGAGAGCGTATCGAAAATCAATCCTGGGCGGCAGCCTTCTTTTTCGGAACCTTCTTGCTGCTTTGGAGGAAGAGGGTGGGGGTGTAAGCCGCCTCCCCCTCCACGCCAGGACGCGGCAGCAGGGTGCGCGGGTTTGTCACGATCCCAACCGGCCGCGCGTGGGCCGCGATCTCGGCTTCGAACTCTTGGATGTAGCCCGTGAGCCGGGCCACGATTTCCGGGTGAGCGGCGGACACATCCGTCGTCTCGCTCAGGTCTTCCTCCAGATTATAGAGTTCTCCATTGCGAAAGCATTTCCAGGGGCCGGACCGCACCGCGTGCAGTGTCGTGCCTTTATGATAGTAAACGCGATCGTGCGGAGTAGTGGCGCCCTCTTTCCCCAGCAGTAGATCCGTGATGTCCTTCCCATCGATGACGTGATCCTGAGGAACCGCAGCGCCAGACAGCTTGGCAAAGGTAGGCAGAAGATCCATCGCCGTCATGATTTCGTCCGAAGTGGAGCCGGCCGGAATCCTGCCCGGCCACCAGGCCAGCGTGGGCTCGCGCACTCCGCCTTCCCAGGCATCGCCCTTGCGCCCGCGCAAGACGCCACTGGAACAGCCCGGCGCCGCGCCATTGTCAGAGGTAAAGATCACCAGCGTGTTCTCCGCCAGGCCCTCGTCCCTCAAGGTCTGAAGGATCTGCCCCACGCTCCAGTCCACTTCCTCGATCTCCCCCTCCGTGGCGTCCTTGGCCTTCGCCATGAAGTCCGGGCTCGCAGCGCGAGGATTGTGGACAAAGGCATGCGGCAGGTAAACAAAGAAAGGGGTGTCTTTGTTAGAACGAATAAAATCCACCGCCGCCTCCGTGAAACGGCGGCAAAGCGTGGCCTGATCTTCCATCGTCTTCACCTCATCCACCACTTCCTTGTCCCGCATGATGGGCAGGCCGGGGAATGGCCAGGAAGAATGCCCCGGCCACATGTCATTGGAGTAGGGGATCCCAAAGTACTCATCAAAGCCCTGATCCGTGGGCAAGAACCCGTCCGCGTCCCCGAGGTGCCACTTCCCGTAGCACCCCGTGGCGTAGCCCGCTGCTTTCAACATCTCCGCGATGGTGACTTCGTCAGGGTTCAGCGCATGCGTGTCCCCCGGGAAAAGCACCGCGTGCCCCGAGCCCTTCGCCAAACCCACCCGAATCGGATAACACCCCGTCATCAGCGCCGCCCGCGAAGGCGTGCACACCGGCGCCCCCACATAAAACGAACTCAACACCATCCCCTCCGCCGCCATCCGGTTCAGATTCGGCGTCTCATTGATGGTAGATCCAAACGGCGCGGGCTGGATGTCGCCGTAGCCCAAGTCGTCAATGAAGATGACGACGAAGTTTGGTGTCGTTGAGATTGATCCAGAAGGAGCAGCCCCAGTCCAAGATGCTGAGAACGCCAGAAAAATGAAAAAGAAGCAGGCTTGGAGTGCTGTTTGATTGAAGCTCATAAAGGCGTTCCGTGATAGGGTAGTTATCGAATCTAGTTGAGAGGTGAATAAGTCGAAGTATGGGGCGATTCTATGGAGTCAATTACATTGATGTATTGGAGGATCTTTGGTGCTTTAGTATTACAAGTACGCAAACAGAGCCTAACGCTATCGAATAGATGAACGTGAATGATCCCCAAAAGACCTCATGTAACGTAATCTTTGTGAGGGAGGTTAATTGCATGGATCCGTATATCGTAACGAATGGCATGAGCGAAGAAACGGCCCACAGAAAAAAGAGAGCTGCAAGAAGGAGCGTTACCGAGATCTGGTATAGGTAGGAGCGCTGTAGAGATATGCGAGTATCCTTTTGGGAGAATATCAGGCAGAAACCTACCGACAAATGCGTGGCAACTAAAACTAGGCATATGTATGGCCATTCGAAAGAGATCTCTTCTAAAATTTCAGCAACTGCTATCATGCTCTCTGTAATTCCGGGCATGGGTCTTGCGGGGTATATTGCACTGACTCCTTCTTCCCAATGTTTGAACAAGCCCGGGAATGCTTGAAGAGAATACCATATCAAGCCCGCCTGAAGAGTAAGGAAAAGCAGATGTAGGCCGTGTCGCATCGAGGTAGTGGTGGTCTGAGCGATTTTGCATTGTCTTGGCGATTCTTAGGGGGTGTCGCGGCTGCCGTTCGGCCCCACCACCCCCATCCGCATGGAAAAGTAGTGGGTTTCATTCAAGGTCCGGTCGCCCGTCTCTTGAATGAATCTCCAGACGTCTTTCATCATGGAGGCGATGCGTTTCTGTTGAGCCGGGTCGTTGGCCAGATTGTGCATCTCCCAGGGGTCGCTGGCCAAGTCGTATAGCTCGTCAAAGTCGAAGCCGTTGAAGACGAACTTCCAGTCCCCTTGCCAGAGAATGCGTTGGGTCAGGGAGAAGCGGGTGCCGTGGTTTTCGGCATACATGCCATGGGGACGGGAGATGGCCGTGGGATCTTGGAGAACTGGGGAGAAGCTCACGGAATCTGGCACCTCAATCGGTTCCGCGCCGGACAGGTCCAGTAGGGTGGGGCAGAGGTCGTGAAAGCCCACCAGTGACTCGCTCTCCGCTCCCGCTGAAATGCCGGGTCCGGCCATCAGCAAGGGCACGCGATAGATTTCCTCGAAGGCGCCGAAGTTGTGCGCGTCGAATCCGTGAGCCCCCACATATCGCCCATGATCGGACGTGACGGCGATGACCGTTTCGTCCAGTTGGCCCGAAGCCTCCAGGCTATCCAGAAGCCGCCCGAACTGGTCGTCCAGTTCCGTGATGCGGCCGAAGTAGCAGGTTCGCGCCAGACGCCATTCGTCATCGCTGAGCCCAGCGGCGATTCCTTGCTGGCGGCGATAGAGTCCGGGCTGGCCTTCCAGGGGATCGCGCAGGTTCTCAGGTAGAGGAATGGAAGACGGGTCGTAGCGTTCGAAGGTCTCCCGGCTCACTATTAAGGCTTCATTAGGTTCCGAAAAGCTGGCGCACGCGCACCAGGGCTCACCGTCTGGGGACGCGATTTGGCGCTGGATGAACTCCAAAGCCTGGTTGGTCGTATAAGCGGGATACCTCCGCGTGGCTGGGGTGTCCGTCACGCCGTAGTGCAGAAGATCGTTGTAGCCTTCCGGTCCGTGCTGGTAGCGGGTCAGGGCAGGGTCCAGGCCGATGCCCTGCGTGCTCGGTTCCTTTCCGGTGCCCAGCCCGGCGTGATGGCCCGCGCCTTTCACGTGGTGGTGCCGCCAGCCAAAGTCCTCCAGCCGCTGGGTGCGTTCGATATGCCACTTTCCGAAATAACCCGTCACGTAACTCGCCTCCGACAGGCGTTGCGCCCAGTGCGGGTGTTCCGTTCGTAGCACGCACTGGTCGTCGTCGCGTCCGTGCTCCACCTCCAGCACCCCGTGGTTGTGCGGCAGCAGCCCCGTCATGAGCGAGGCGCGGGAGGGCGAGCAGGTGGGGCTGGGGCAGTAGGCCCGGCGGAAACGCAGGCCCCGCGCCGCCAGGCGGTCGAAGTTCGGTGTCTGACAAGCGCTACCCGGCTCCAGCGCCGCCGCCTGGCACGCGTCCATCAGAAATAGAAGAATGTTAGGCTGCGCCGCCATGAATTCCGTTTCCCAGTTTCTATACTAATGCGCAAACATCCAGGCCACTCCCGCAATGATCAGACCCACCATGGCCCAACCGGCGAGGAAACCAGCCACCGCCCGCCTGCCGGGCACGGGGACTTCCCAGTTCGAGTTTGGAAAAAGCACGCGCCGCGGACCGGGTATCGCGCCTTTCGGCAATTGACAGGGACCGGGGATTTCCTCGTTCGGTTGCACCGGCGTGCGCATCAGGTTGTAGAAATGTTCCAGCTTTTCTTCCTCCACCGGTTTCGTCATCAGGCTCACCACAATGCCCGCGCCGAAGCCGATGACGATGTAAAAGAGCATCTTCCAGGGTAAGCTGACCTCCAGCAGTCCCTCCGCGTTTGTCCGGACGATCCCGGCCGCGTCCGCGTGAAAAGTCCCGGCCAGCCAGGCGGCCACCCCTGTTTGAGAGGTAACCCACCAGGTGATCACGGCGCCCAGCGTGGCGGCCCAGGCGCCCGCCGGTGTGGTGCGGCGCCAGAAGATGCCCAGCCAGAACGCCATGGCCATCATGGAGTTGATCATCCACAAATCCTCCAGCAGTTCTACCACACTTTTCTGCTGGTAGGCCATCACGACGCCTCCCGCCACCACCACCAGCGAGGCGACACGGGCTACCGTCAGGTAGTGCTTGTCCGTCTTTCCGGGAAAGAGCGGCTTATACAGGTTCTCCGCGATCAAGCCTGACGAAGCCACCATGAAGGAATCGCAAGACCCCATCACCGTTGCCAGCAGGGCAGCCAGGAACAGGCCCAGCAGCCCCGGCAGGATCTGCGGGAGAAACTCCCTCGCCATGGAGCCATAGACCAGATCCGGGTCTTCAATATGGCCTTGATAGTAAGCCACCGCCGCCAGCGCCGTGATACACCAGGCCACGGTGCAGACCCGCTTCAGCATGGTGCCGCCCATGAACCCGACCGCTCCTTCCATCTCCGTCTTGCCCGCCGCGCAGGTGCCCATGTTGTGCGGCTGCACCACCACGCCCAGCAGGCTGTTCAGCGCGATCATGAAAATGTAAAAGACGCCGATGCCGCCCGGCACCACCAGGGAGAGCATGTCCTTGTCCGGAAACAGCGCCGGGATGGTTTCCTTCATCCCGCTCAGGCCGCCCACGGCGTTCAGCACCACCGGCAGCAGCATGAAAGAAAAGAGCAGCGTCAGGATGCCCTGGAGAAAATCCGTAACGATGGCCGCGCTCAAGCCGCCCGCCATGCCGTAGATAACAAACAACACCGTCATGACAAAGATCATCGTGTTTGGTGGCAGGGCGCCGTCCGTGGCCGCGTTGATGATCGACGCGCTGCCACTCAGCATGAGGCCGATGTTCATCATGAACTTCCCCAGACCCATGACCGCGAAAAGAGTGGCGACCGACCCATCAAACCGGGCCCGGAACACGTCCGCCGTGGTCAGCGCGCGGAACCGCCGCATCATCGGCGCGATGAGCCAGAAGAACGGCGTGGCGAACAGCCACATCCACTGGTACCAGATGCCTGACAGCCCGGAGGTGAATGTCTTCGACGCCACCGACACCGCCTGGTCCGAGTGCGTGGAAGTGCCGAAGCCATGCATCAGCATGAAGGCCTTCCCAAACTTTCGCGGCATCACAAAGTCCGCCAGGCTATGCACCTTCCGCGCCGCCAGCAGACCCAGCACGGTCACGCCCAGGAGGTAAAGCGCCAGAGTTGTAAGGTCGGCAATGCTGAGGTTGAACATGAATGGGGAAATGGGGGTTCTCCGGGGATGGTAGTGGCTTCCCGCGCGGGGGGAAGGATAAATTCAAACCGTTCTTTCTACGCGGCTTACCGCGAAGAATGAGCCCGATCTGTCCCGCGATATACAATGAGACTCATGGCCGGAGGGCTGGGCTCACTGGAGGCTCGCCACCGGGTTTGCTGATGGCGTCCATTTGTCGAACTTTGAAAGCACGCTCCGAACGGTTGCCGTCCTTTCCGCGAGCGACCCTGACAAGGATACAAAGGGAGTCCCGCGACGTGCCAGGTCCGCCCGGATGCGCTCCTGAAACTCTGCCCGGTTCGTCTCCCCGGACCGGTCCCAGGTATCGTCGTATGGGATGTCATCCTCGCAGAGAAACACCAGATCGTACCGCCGGGCGGCATCGTCCGCGAGTCTGTCCAGTTCCGGAAGAGCTTCCCCATGGTAGTATAGCGAAAAGTGTCGCGTGGTGGTGGCGTCTGTATCGACGAAGAGATAGTCCCTGGCGTCGCGAACCCATTCCTCCTCTCGGGCCCGGTGCCTCTGGGCGATTTCGAGCAACTGTTCCAAAGACAGGCGCCGGTTGATTTGGTGCTTCTCCCAGTATTCCCGGCCATACTCGGGCGCCCAGGTCGTATCGAACTGATCGGCCAGGTGTTTGCACAAAGTCGTCTTGCCGGTAGACGGCGCGCCCACGAAGGTCACCCACGTGACAAGATCCCGGTAAACCAGGGGATCCAGAAATTGGCGATTCTCAAACAGGTTGGCGCGCAGCGCGGATCCTGAGATGGGAATGCGCGTGCGGTCCGGATCGATCCGGCAGTCCTTTGCTCCCAGGGCCTGGCTTACGTGTTCGCCATAGAATTCGCTGGAGTAGAAGTGGGTGATCTTCCACTCGCCCAGAATCTTGTGCAGATAGTCTTCGTGGAGTTGCCGGATCTCCGGACTGTTTCCGATGATGGTGGGGCCGTCCCATGCCTCAATGACCTCAGCCTTTGGGTAAAGGGTACGAATCCAGTCAGCCCTCACGGATAGCGGTACCGTGGTGACCTCGGTGGCGTTGTAGATCAGGACCACCAGCCGATCGGTTTCCCTAAGGCCTGTTTCAATCAGCGATTGATGCCCCTTGTGCAGAGGGGCGTACTTTCCCAGTGTCAGTCCGGTCGTCATGTGTGGCGGTTGGAAGGGCGGCAGTCAGCAGATCTTTTCTCCACGCAAAATAGCCCATCGTGGCCAGGCACAGGAATACCGCATAGAGCCCCGAGGTAAGGAAGAGATCTTTCCTGACATAAATGCCAATCGCCACCACGTCCACGGCAATCCAGAACCACCAGGATTCCAGGCGTTTGCGTGCCATCAGCCACTGGGCGATCAGGCTGGCCACGGTGGTAAAGGCGTCGCCATAGGGCAGCGCCGCGTTCGTTCCTGACGCCATCAGGTAGCCCCAGCCGGCAGAGCCGGCCACCGCCGCCAGGGTCCATCCGGCCAAAGCCCGCGAACTCAAGCGGGTCACCGCCAATTCCCCCCGGTTCCGTCCTCCATGTAGCCAGTGGTACCAGCCGTATATCTGCATGCCCAAATAGACGACATGAAGAATGAGATCGGAGTACAGCTTTACCTGATAGAAAATCACGATATAGAGCACCACCTGCACCAGGCCGGTGGGCCAGCACCAGATATTCTGGCGGACCGTCAGCCAGACACAGAGAAGCCCAAAAACGACCGCAAAACTCTCAATCCAGATCATACGCAAATGAAAGAAAGTACCATGAGAGAGCGAGAAGATCCCTCCAGGAACAACGCGGTAACCTAACCACTAGGATGATCTGATTTCCTTGCTCCGATAGACGGCAATCGCCCCCAGAACCGCCAGCGGAAGCCCCAGCCCCCAAAGGGCTGGAAGAAGCCAAAGATTGCCGTGCTGGCGCCAGATTTGAATATCCGAAAGCTCGGGAGCAATGCCCTGCCGGGACAGCATGGTCAAGTAAACCCACTGTCCCTCTCTAACCCTGAAGTCCAGATACAAGAGAGCCAGACCGGCCCCAATGCCCGCGAGGCCCAGGCTGAGGGCCCAAATACCAAAGTCTCTATTCATGGAACGAATGCAGATTGCCTGATGGGTCTGTGGCAGCTTTTCTTTGTTCTCCTACGGAAGGGCTGCGGATAGCAACCAGATTGGGGTGTCAATGATGGTCCAATGCGGAGTTCTATTGTTTGCTCTCTCTTTTTCCTGCTTCTCTCGCCATCTAAGAAAAGATTTTGTCCCAGATTATTGGGAATGGTGCGCGCTAGTGTGGTGATTGCGAAATAGGTGGACGAAATTCGCGAGGAATCTTTTTCAAATTCAAGGAGCGAGGAGGGAGTTGAGCAAGCTCAACGACTGATCGAGCAACGCGGAAATTGGAAAAGAAGACCGCGATCATCAAAATATCTGAGCGAAGCGAGCAAATTTCCGGCTCTAAAACTTAATTGATTTCATCTAGATATATTGCAAACACCACACTAGCGCTCTCGGAGCAGGTTCTGAGAAAGAGTCTGAGAAGTGGACGGTTTCAGGGGCAATCGTCAGGGTGATAGATGCTTCTTCAAGAACGCCGCCGCTTTGTCCCGGTTCGCCTTTTCAAAGAAGTCGCCCTTCCCGTGTCCTCCGTCCGGGAGCACCTCCAGCGTTACGCCCAGTCCGGCCTTTTGATACTCAGCCACGATCCGCTCCGACTGGTCCAGGTATACCGTTTTGTCCTTCGCTCCGTGAAAAATGAGGAGTGGGGGGTCATCCTCCGTCACATGAAAGGCTGGGCTGGCCAGCTTGGCGAGTTCCGGGTTCTGGCTGACCGGAGCGCCCAACAGCAGTTTCACGGGGGAGTCCTCCTCCTCTGTTTTCTTTGGTTGATTCTGGGAACGCAGGATGAAATCCGTGGGGCCGAAGTAGTCCACCACCGCCTGGACCCGTGAGCTTTGGTCCAGGTGCTTGCCCAAGGTGCCTTCCAACGCTTCCTCGCCGCCCGACACTCCTAACAAAGCCACCAAGTGGCCACCGGCGGAGGTGCCCGCCACGCCGATGCGGGTGGCGTCGTAACCATACTCTTCCGCGTGAGCGCGCAGCCAGCGGATGGCCGCCTTGCAGTCGTGAATCTGGGCTGGAAAAGTGGCCTGGTGCGAGAGCCGGTAGCCGATGCTCGCCACCGCGAAGCCGTAGTCCGTCAGCCAGGGAGTGCGGCAGTTCTTGTAACTGTTGTTCCGCCAACCCCCACCGTGGATGAAAACCACCAGGGGCGGATTCTCCACGTCTTCGGGAAAGTAGAAGTCCAGCTTCAGCTCAAAGTCCTCCGTGGCCAGGAAGACAACGTCTTTGACCGGCGGCTCCGGTTCCGCCGACAGAGGCAGCGCCGCCATCGTGAGCAAACCGGCAACCAGAAATAAAACTCGGGATTTCATGGGGAGGGGGAGGGGAAGGGAGAGGAAAAGTGGGGTTATGAGGTAACCAACAGAAGCCTTTTCCACGATGCGCGGCAAGCACCAAGTCCGCCGGGCCGGCTATCCGCCCTTCCTGCCGATCAGCCGGTAAATGACCGGAGTCGCGATCAGCGAAAACAGCAGAGAGATGCACAGAGCGCCAATGATCCCAATGGCCAGGGGACGCAGCATGTCCGCCCCGTGCCCGATTCCCCAGGCCAGCGGCGCCATGGCCAACACCGTGGCAAGAGAGGTCATGAGGATGGGCCGGAAACGCCGGCGCCCGGAGCGGACCAGAGCCTCTTCCAGACTGAGCCCCTCTTTCAAATGGTGGTCGACCAAATCCAGCATCAGAATCCCATTCTTCGCCACGATCCCCACCCCGATGATGGCGCCCAGAAAGCTCACGATATTCAGCGTGGTGCCCGAAATCCACAGGGCGCCCACGGTGCCGATCAAAGCGAGCAGCGAGCCGCTGACAATGGCGATCGGCTCGCGAAAGGAACGGAATTCGATGAGCAACACGGTGAATACCAACGCCGTGCCCAGGCAAAGCACCACCAGCAGGTTTCGAAAGCCTTGCTGCTGCTGCTCGTAGAGCCCGCCGTATTCGATGACACCCGGTGGGATGGAGGGATCCGCGCCCAGCAATCGCTTGATGTCCGCGATGCCGCTGCCCAGATCCCGGCCTTCCAGGGCCGCCGTGACCGCCACCAGTTGCCGGAGGTCTTCGCGATGCAGTTCGAGCTGCCCGCCTACCTCCGTGACATCAGCCACCTGGGCCAGGCTCACGGTCTCCCCGGCGGCGGTGCGCAGGGGCAGGTTTTTCAGGTCATCCAAATGGGCAATGGCGCCGGGCTCCAGGGTCACGCGGATCTCCACCACGCGATCTCCTTCCAGGAGGGAGGCGGCCGTGCGGCCCAGCATCGCCGTGTTGACCGCGGTGGCAATGTCATCCGCCGTCAGCCCAAAGCGGAGGGCGTCCACCGTCCGGACCCGGAAGCTGATGGTGGGGCCCGTCATGTCCAGTCCGTCGCTCGTGTCCACCACGCCTTCCACCGTCTCGATGGCGGCCTGGACTTCTGGAGCCTTCTTTTTGAGCCATGCGGTGTCATTCGAAAAGAGCTTCACTTCCACCGGATCGGGAGACCAGGTGAGGTCCCCGATCAGGTCTCCCAGGATGCCGGGAAACTCCCATTCCGCGCCGGGGATGGTCGCATTGAACTCACGGCGAAGCCCCTGCTTGACCTCCTCTGTGCTGCGTTTCCGGTCGCTTCGCAGCTTAACCAAAAAGTCACCCGTGTTCGGCTCGGCGATGGCCAGCGCCAGCCGCGCTCCCGTGCGGCGCGAATAGCCTTCCACTTCTGGAGTGGCGCGGAGGATGGCTTCCGCCTGCTGCATGAGGCGATCCGTCTCTTCCAGGCTCGTGCCCCACGGGGTGTGATAGTCGATCACGAACCCGCCTTCGTCCATCTCCGCCATGAAGCCCGTCGGCAACTGCCGGAAAAGCCACACCCCACCGGCGCCCAGAGCCACGATGGCGATCAGGGTGACCCAGCGCAAACGCAACGCGAGCCGCAGCACCCCGCCGAATAGGCGCAGCATCGGCCGCAGCAGAAAACCTTCTCCATGATCGCTGGCGGCGCCATCCGGGGCGGAGGAGCGGGGACGGTCGCGCAGGAAGATGGACGCCAGCGCGGGCGTGAGCGTCATCGCCAGCACCAGAGAGGTCAGCAGGGCGACCACCATGGTCAGCGCGAGAGACCGGAAGAAAACGCCGGGAAGCCCGTCCAGAAACGCCAGCGGAATGAAGACCACCACGGGGGTCAAAGTGGAAGCGATGAGCGGCTGGCGGATGTCCGTCATCCCCAGCCGGATCGCGTTCAGGCGCGTCTCGCCCTGGGAAATCCGGGCGCAGATGGCTTCCACGACCACGATGGCGTCGTCAATGATCAACCCAATGGCGGCGGCGATGCCGCCCAGAGTCATCAGATTGAAAGTCAGCTCCGCCGCGAGCATCACGACGATGGTGACCAGCACCGAAACGGGTATTACCACGATGGCGGTAATGACGCTACCCCAGTTCTTAAGAAAGGCGTAGAGAATGACCACCGCGAAAAGCAGGCCGATGAAAATGGCATCCCACACGCTTTGGACGGAATCCCGCACAAAGAGGGACTGGTCATAGTAGAAGGACAGTTGCATGTCCGCGGGCAGCGTCTTTTTCAGGTCCGCCAGTTGCGCTTTGAGATCCCTTGCGATTTGAAGGATGCTGCTGCCGCTGGGCTGGGCGCGAATGTTCATCAGCACGGCGCGCCGCCCCTGAGCATTCACGATGTTGAATACCGGTTCGGGAGCCCGCTCCACGCGGGCAATATCGCGAATCCGGACCGGGTGATCGCCCTGCATCGCGACCGCGAAATTCTCAATACTCTCCAGGCCACCCAGCCGGCCATCCACCACCGCCAGGTAGATGGTGTAGTTCTCCGTGTGAAAGCCAGTGGGGGCCGTCAGATCATTTTTTTCAAGCGCGGTGGTGATATCCGCCAGGGTCAGATGCGCCGCCGCGAGCTTCAGGGGATCGGCCACCACGTGATATTCCGGCGTGCGGTCGCCCACCAGATCCACGCGGGCAATGCCGGGTATCTGGAGGAACCGGGGTTTCAGATTGTAGCGGGCCAGTTCGGACAGCTCCGTGATGTCGCGGTCCGGACTGCTCAGGCTGACGCCCATGATGGGAAAGGCATTAAACGTCAGCCGCCAGACATTGGTCTCCGCCGTCGCGGGCAGGCGGGACTTCAGTTGGGAGATGCGGCTGAGCACATACAGTTCGCTCTGCACCATGTCCGTCTGCCAGTCGAAGAAGACGTTTACTTCGGCGGAGCCGCGCCCCGTGGCGGAGCGGACCTGCACCACCCCCGGAATGTCTTTCATGGCCTCCTCCACCGGCCGGGTAATGGTGGCCATCATTTCATCTCCCGGCATCACCCCGTTGTCGATCAGGATGACCACGCGGGGAAAGTCCGTCTCCGGAAAGACCGAGGACGGCATCCGCAGAGACGCATACCCTCCGGCCAGACAGAAGGCCAGGGTAATGAAGATGATGGCCAGCCGGTGGCGGATGGCGAATCCACCTTCCCCGTCGCCGGACTTCTCTGCCGCGGCGTCAGGTTTCATCGGGCGTTTTCTCCGGGACAGGGGACCATCGGCATCAGGGGGCGGACACGTGGACCTTGGTCTCATCCGGCAGGGAATAGGAACCCACCGTCGCCACCGTGGCGCCCTCGGTGAGCCCGTCCCCTTCCACTTCTATCAGGTCTCCGTCGCGAAGGCCGGTTTCGACCGTGATTCTCTTGGCGGTATCGCCAGTCACCAGGCACAGGGTGCTCTGTCCTTCCGGGTTGGTGTAAACGGCTTCGCGGGGCACGGCCAGGCAGCCGGGCTTTTCCTGAGTCGCGATGGCGGCCGCCACGAACTGCCCGGGACGGAGGCCGCTGGATGCCGGTATTTTCAATCTCGCCTTCACCGTTCCCGTGGCGGTGTCCACTTCCGGACTGACGTAGGAGACCACCGTCTTCACCTCCGGGCCGCTGCTGGAAGGCCGGAGGCTGGCCGCTTGACCGGTCTTCAAATCGTCGGCCTCGTTCTGCGGCACGTTCACGGTGGCGGCCAGCCGGTCCAGGTCCACGATCTCCGCCAGAATCGTGGTGGCATCCGCCGCTTCGCCGGGCCGGGCGGAAAATTTCGTCAGAGTTCCGGAGAGAGGCGCCTCGCCCTGGAGCAGAGACAGTTGCACCTTGGCGGCGGCCAGTTCCGCCTGCGCGCCCGCCAGAGCCTGCTCCGATTCCCGGACACTTTTTTCCGAGGTGCCTTCCACTTTCAACAGAGCCTTTTGGCGTTCCACTTCAGACGCCGCGTAGTTGGCCGCGATTTCCGCCTGAGCCTGAACGGCGTCCGCCGCGCGGGTATCCAGGCGAAAGAGCACGTCCCCCTTGCTCACTTTCTGGCCCTCGGTTCCGTTCGCTTCGGTAATCACGCCCGCCACGGCCGGCGAAAGCCGCGCCAGCGCCGCCGGACGTCCGTCGCCCGCCGGTTCCGGTTCCACCACGCCGTAGACGTTTATGTAGTGATGCAGCGTGGCGCGGATCGCCTTCCCGGTTTGGATCTCCACCACGGTGGCAGCGTCTGCTTCCGGCGCCGCTCCTCCCTCATCGCTTAGCACCCGCGTTACTGGCGCCAGCGCGGGGAAAAGCATCAATACCAGCGCCAAGGCTGGGAGGCGCTTCCGGTGGCGGTCCGTGACTTTCATGGTGCGGTTTCCAGGGGAGTTTGGATGGCGGCCTCCAGATCTCCGGCGGCTCTCAACGCCTCGATGCGCGCTTCCTCCAGCGCAAGCTCGGAGGCGCTGCTTTCGATACGTCTCCGGGTCAGTTCCAGGGGAGCCAGTTCGCCGGTTTCCACCACCTTACGCGTTGTCTCGCTGGCGTGCTCCGCCTCTTGGGCCAGTTCCGACGCGATCGCCACCTTGTCGCGGGCGGCCCGGTAGGCGGCAAGGGCGACTTCAATTTCCCCAAACACCGCCGCCTGCTTCGCTTCAAACGTGGCCGCGAGTTTCTTCCTCCTCGCCTCGGCTTCCGCGATGGGGCCGTGGTGTTGATTGAGGATCGGGAGTTCCACGGACAGGCCCAGCGTCCATTTGTTGTCGGTCTGGTCGAGTTCGTAGCCGGGATTGAGATGAATGTCAGGGTACTGGCGCGCGATCTCCAGACGAAGATCCGCGTCAGCAGCCGCGTAGTCCGCCAGCGCCGCCAGGAGATCCGCGCGATGGGTCAGGGCGCGGCGGCGGGCGCTTTCTCCCGGATTGGGAGGCAGGTTCTCAAAGGGAGAAAAATCCAGCGTCACGGAATCGAACGCGGAGGCAGGCAGGCCGGCCGCCGCCGCCAGCTTGGCCAGAGCCGTGACACGCTGGGATTCCGCGTCGCGCTGCGCCAGCCGGGCCCGGTTCAGCGCCAGCCGGGCCTGAGTCACTTCATAGCCCGCCGATTCGCCGGCCTGCACCTGAAGCTCCAGTTTCTTAAGTTCGTCGTCATGCAGGGCGCTTTCCGCTTTCAGCAGAGAATCGACTTTCTTGGCTGCGTAGAGGTCGAGCATCGCGCCGCGGACATCCTTCCGGATAGTCCAGGCGATGGACTCCTTGCGGAGCCGGGCCGCCTCCACATTGGCCCTGGCTTGGGCGAGCCGCAGTTCCCGTTTGCCGGCCGTCTCGATCGTCAGATCCAGGTTCGGGCTGATGATCCACGGAGAGATCCCGCTGGAAGTGGCATTGTAGCCGGGAGAAAAAGACAGCACCGGGTTGGGCCGTTCTCCCGCAGTGGTAATGGCGGCGGCGGCCTCCATCTCCTCCGCCCGCGCCACGGCCAGATCCCCATGAAAATAGCAGGCCGCCAAAGCCACGCGGTCCGGCGTCCAGGAACCCTGGGACGCGTGTTGGCCGGCCAGAAATTCTTTCAGGCCCGCGTCCGCCAGGCTGCGCGAGGCAAAGGCCTGAGCCGTCACCTCCGGCGCCAGGGGCCGCTCTTGATAAGAGACACAACCGGATGCGCAAACCAGCGTGGCGGCTGCCATCCATGAGAGCGGTCTCCAATGCATAGAGGTAAGAGCTTTAGTCTTCAGATTCAACCTGTCCAGAGAATTCCAGGAACGCGATCGCGTTCGCGCCAGGGGGGGGGGCGGGAATGGAGCGCCTCGCTCTACGGCTTTCTGCTTTTCTCGAGAGCGCGTTCAAGTCAGAATGTGGTCCTGGTTTGAAGCTCGAAAACCACACCCACCCAACCTCCGCTCACCCCATGAAACGCAAAAAACTGTCCGACTTTCACCCCGAAGTCTTGCGCCTTTTCGACGACTACGTGCACGGCCGCGTGGACCGGCGTGGATTCCTGGCCGGCGCCTCTCGCTTTGCCACGGGCGGCCTGACCGCTGCTGCCCTCCTGGAAAGCCTTTCGCCTAACTACGCCTGGGCCGAGCAGGTGCCGCCGGACGATTCCCGTATTGTCGCCGGTTACGAAACGATTGAGTCGCCCGAAGGCTATGGAAAACTCAAGGGCCTGCTGGCCAAACCCGCGAACGCCACGGGTAAGTTACCCGCCGTGCTCGTCGTGCACGAAAACCGGGGCCTCAACCCGTATGTCGAAGATGTCGCCCGCCGTCTGGCGGTGGCCGGCTTCCTGGCCTATGCGCCAGATGCTCTGACCTCGCTGGGTGGCTATCCCGGGAACGATGACGAGGGCCGCGCCATGCAGGCCAAGCTGGATCCCGAGAAAATCACAGAGGACTTCATCGCCGCCGCGCAGTGGTTGGATGCCCACCCGGATGGCTCCGGTAAAGTGGGCGTGGTGGGCTTCTGCTTCGGTGGTGGCATGGCGAATACCCTGGCGGTTCGCATCCCGGACGTCATCGACGCCGCCGTGCCCTTCTATGGCCGCCAACCCGCGGCGGAGGACGTGCCAAAGATCAAAGCCAAGCTTCAGATCCACAACGCCTCCATGGACGAGCGCATCCTGGCCGGGGCCCCCGCCTACGAGGCCGCACTGAAAGACGCCGGGGTCGAGTTCACTGCCTACGTCTACGAAGGGGCCAGCCACGGCTTCCACAATGACACCACGCCGCGCTATGATGAAGCCGCCGCGAAGCTGGCCCAGGAGCGGATGATTGCATTCTTTCGCGAAACGCTGAAATAGCCGGAGCCGGTCCACATAGCCTAGGCAGTGTGGACAAATTGGAGAACGGACCGGAAATGAAAAAAGGAAAGAGAACTCAGCGCCGCGAAGCGGCGACAGCTTGGAGACGCGGCCCATTTTTCGCCTGGCTTCGTTCCCGCTCACTCTATTGGGGGTAGGCCCAATGCCATTCGCGGCGCCTTGCCAGCCCAAAAATGGTCTCGCGCCGGTCCGTCCCCAATTTGTCCACACTGCCTAATCTCCCGGGCTGATAATCTCGAAAGATTTGTTCACCGCGTACTTGGAGTAGGCATTCTTCGGTGGCCAAACCGGGGTGCCTCCGATGTATTTCCAAACATACAGGACAACGACTTCCCAGCCCTTGGCGGTGGGAGAGACGGTGTAGTGGTAGTCCACCAGGTAGGTGCGAAGGATGCCGCGTTCCCGTTGCTGCACGGCGGCCAGCGCCTTTCGGGCATCCGGGCTCAGGGTCCCTTTGCCGTCGCGTGGGTACCACTGGCCGGTCGCTACCTCTTGGCTGGGGGGAGGCCCCGCCGTCTGAGAGGGCAGCGAGGCACAGCCCGCCAGAAGGATGATCAACAGCGTCGCCAAGAAACCGGTTCGCCCCATCATGCTTGGTAGTCGTTTCTGTTCACTGTTCCGAGTCCTGTGCAAGTGCCGCGCCACAGTTCCAGCAGATCTCGAAATTTCCCGGATTTCTTTCGCCACACGCGGGGCAGGGTAATTCCAGAGAAGCTTTCTCGCCATCCTCATTGAGATAGTCCTTCAGTATCTGCCGGGCTTCCTCGTAGTCTTCGTCGTTCACCACGCACAACGCGGGGAAGAATGCTGGATTAGGAAAACCGATGATCTGCGTGGAGGAGTATTGATTTCGGACAAATGTCTGAATTCCCTTCGCCTCCAGGACCGATTGGAGAAGGGCCACCCGCGTATAGTCTCGCTCGCGAAACACTGGCTTCATGGCGCTTCTGCCGCGGGCACGACTGCCGGTGGGGTCTGGTCTCCGGGCCTTTCCCCCGCCATGTGGTTCCAAAGGCTGGCGTAGAAATGCTCTGGCTGAAGACCGAGTGGCAAGCCGGACACGCCACCGTCTCCTGCTTCCACGATCCTCCAACTCCCGTCCGTCAGGCGGGCCACATCGATCGTGACGAAAGGCGACGCGAACTTTCTGGCGAGTGTCTCCCATCGCTCTCGCTCAGCCATGGGAGTGGGGCCGGGCCGGGCCGTCGCTGCCATGACTTGGCCTTGCCAGAAAAACAGCCGGCTTTCTTCCACCAGGGGGTACCCGTCCACGGTTCCGCCGCGTTTCGCGACGGGCATGAACTCCCGTAGCACCACGCCGCGATTGAAGAGACTGCCGCGCTCCCTTCTGAAGTTCTCAAAGATCTGCATAAAACGGCTTTCCTGTGTATCGGCTGGAATGAAGAACGCCTCGTCCCACTTGTGCTTGGCCGATTTTACCCAGTCCTTTATGATGGCGTCCGTGTGCGAAAAGTCCTGATACAGGTCCCAGGCCTCTTTGGCATTGTCCCCGGACATCCACGCGCTTCGAGCCGTATGTTCCTGGATCTTGGGATAATAGAAGGGGAGATAATGTGCCTCCTCGTAGGCATCGGGAGACGTTAGGAGGAGGTAGCCGTTTTCAGCAACAGTGTGGTAAAAGTTTCGGTAGGTATCGCCCGCCAACATCCATCCGCGGAGGAGGGCTTTTCGGGGAGAGTCCGGACACCACATCGATTTCAGCGCTTGTCTGACATCGCCACTCTCGACGGCTTCATGGTCGTACAACGCTGTTCTAAAACCGATGGTTCTGGCGGCTTCATACTCCAGCTTGAAGTTCTCGTCGATCCGCGCGGGAGAGAACGGTTCGTGGGGAAACAAGATGACGGCCGGCTCCATATTTAGTGCCGATGGAAGTAAGTGCCTTGAGGGGAGTCAAGACATGCTGGTTAGCGAGTGGCTTGCATGGCGAGCCAGGTACCCTGGCCGCGCCTTAGAGCGGTCCCTACCGCTCGACTGCCGGTGGAGCCGGACTCGCTGGCTCCTGCTCGGCCTTGTTGGCCGGGGCTTTGTTGTTGCCTTGGCGTGCCGGTTGTGGCGGCGCGGCCGGCGTTTTGGAGGGCTGCCGGATCGCTTGCGGCGGCGCGGGTGACGGTGCCTTCGGCGTCTTAGGCTCCGCGGACGGCGCCGGTTCCGGGCTGATCCCTTTCAGGAACTTAAACAGATCGCTGTCCGTCGACAGGATGATCGTGCTGTCTCCTCCCAGCACTTCCTCATACGTCTCCATGGTCTTGACGAACCGATAGAACTCCGCGGAGTCGGCGGACTGATTGAAGGCCTTCGCGTAAATCTCCGTGGCTTCGGCGTCGGCCTCGCCCTGGATCTGTTGGATCTGCTTGTAGGCGGTCGACTCGATCTCCTTCAGGTCGCGTTCTTTCTTACCCAGGATCTTGGCCGCTTCTCCCGCGCCTTCGGAGCGGAATAGTTCGGCAATCTGCTGGCGTTCGCTGATCATCCGTTCGTAGATGCGGTCGCGCACGTCCTGGTTGTAGTTAATTCGTTTGAAACGCACGTCCAGCAGGTCGATCCCGAACTCATCCAGTTTCGGTTTGCTGCGTTCCAGGATTTCCTGTTCCAGCATGGCCCGTCCTTTCCGGATGGGCACCAGTTTTCCCACCGTGTCGTCCAGCCCGGCGTCTTCCAGCGTTTCGGAACGTTCCGGCGTCCGGTCTTTCGTGGTCCGCACCACTTCGATGAGTTCGTGGCGGGCGATGGTGTTGCGCGTTTCAGACCCGAGAATGTCGTCCAACCGGGAAAGGGCCCGGCGTTCGTCGCTCAAGCGCTGAAAGTAGGTGAGCGGATCGGTAATTCTCCACCGCGCGAAAGTGTCCACAATGATGTAGGTCTTATCCTTCGTGGGCATCTCGTTGGGCGTGCCGTCCCAAGCGAGGACACGCTTTTCGATGCGGTTGACGTCTTGGATGAACGGGACCTTGAACTGCAGGCCGGCACCGGTGATGGGCTCGCCGATCGGTTCGCCAAACTGCGTGACGATGACCTGCTCGGTCTCCTTCACGGAGTAAACGGCGCCTGACATCACTAGCAGGATTGCCAGGACGACCATCAGGAGGAACGCGGAAATAATTTTCGCTTTCATAAGCTGGGAGAGGAAAGGTGGAAAGGTTGACGGTTTTGTCAGGCTGAACCAGCGCTTATCGGGCCGCTCCGGTGGGGTTCAGTTGCAGCAGGGGCAAGACGTGTTGCGTGTCTTCATCGATGATGATCTTCTTCTCCACTTCCGGGAGAACCTCGCTAATTGTTTCCAGGTAGAGGCGCTGACGCGTCACCTCCGGAGCGGTCCGGTAGGCTTCAAACTGAGCACTGAACTTAGTCGCGTCCCCCTCGGCTTCGTTGATGCGCTGTAGCCTATAGCCTTCGGCTTCCTGGATCTTCTTTTCCGCTTCGCCGCGCGCCCGGGGCACGTCGCGGTTGTATTCTCCATTGGCCACGTTGATCATCTGTTCGCGTTCTTGCTGCGCCTGGTTCACTTCATTGAAGGAAGACTGGACTTTTTCCGGCGGGTTCACGTCTTTGAGCTGCACCTGGTTGATGCGCAGGCCCATCTGGTAGTCGTTCACCTTTTCCTGAAGTTTCAGCAGCGCGGTATTCTCGATGTCCTGCCGGCCAACGGTAATCACCTCATCCACTGTCCGGTCGCCGACCACTTCGCGCATGACCGCCTCAGACACATGGCGCAAGGTCTCGCGGGGATCGCGAACATGGAACAGGTAGTCCTCCGGGGTTTCCACCCGGTACTGGATGACCCACTCCACCAGAGCGGCGTTCAGGTCGCCGGTCACCATGCTCTTCTCCCGCTCCTGTTCGTCAAAGGAGGTATACTGCGACATGTCCGAGGCCCCCGTGGTGCCAAACCCGAACTCCTGTTTGAGCTGGCGTTTCACTGGCACCAGTTCCACGTAGTCGATCAGAAAGGGCATCTTATAATGCAGGCCGGGAGGGACGGTCTTGATAAACTTTCCAAACCGCAACACGACGCCGACTTCCTCAGTCTTAACCGTGTAGAAGCACGTCAGTGAGGTTCCTATGAGCAGAAGCACCACAAAGACCCCAATCACCAATTTGGGACCCACGGGAAACTTCGGGAAATTGATCACATGCTCGTCCGACGGATATCTTGCGGCCATGCGGACGACTCTAAGGACGGCATGAGAGCCCCACAACTACAAAAGCGGGAGCATTTTGTAAGATAGTAGAATCTTCCGATTGCTCGGGAAACTGTGCCAAAGGACCGGTGACTCTGGTCAAGCCTGCATTTCTCACCCGTTCTCGTCGCGAGACGACGCGAGGCCTTGGCAAGTCGCCGCAGAGAACTGGTGAGAAATGCAGGCTGGAGCCTTTGGGGATGGTCAAAATAGGCTCGTATGGAGATTCATCTCCCTCTTTTCACCCCGGCCTCCTCAAACTTCGGTGCGATGCGGGCGTAACATTCCTTCGCCGCCGTCACCCCGTCGTAGCCTTCCCGCCGCCAGACCTGGCTGCTGACTTCGGTACAAATGTCGCCCCGGTAACCGCCGTCATGGAAAAGGCGGATCAGTTTGGCGTAGTCGATCCGGCCGCTTTCGCCGGGATTCACAAAACGCACTTTGCCCGTTTTCTCGTCCATCACCGCGTCCTTGACCGCGATGTGGGCGGTGTAGGGGAGGGCCGTTGCGATGGTCTCCTCCATCGGCAGGTCACGGAAGTCATAGTGGCTGTAGTCGTAGCACATGCGAAGGTGCTCCGGTTTGCCGAGTTCCTCGATGAGTTCCACCGCTTCAGCGGGCTGGCTCAGTCCGCCGCCCCGGTGTGGTTTTATCGCCAGCGTCACCCCTTTGTCACCAGTCGCCGTGGCCCAGTCTTTCAGCCGCTTCAGATAGAGAGCTTTCTTCTTCTCAAAATCGCCGCCGCCTAGCGTGGTTTGAATGACCGGAGGTTTCTCCGGAGAGAGTTCGACGCCCAGGCTGGCGCTCAGGCTCAGCCGCTCCAGCGTCAGCTGATGTTCCGCGTCGTCCTCGGAGGGCGTCAGGTTTTCCATCAGCGACGTGAGTTCCAGTCCCGTTTCCTCCAAGGCTTGGCGAATCTGCGCGATCTTCTCCGGCGTCTGTGTTTCCGGGTTCGCGTCCCATTCGCCCCAGACCGTCAGTTCCACCGCGTCATAGCCGATCCCCGCCAGCGTCCGGATCGCGTCCACCGTGCTGAGGTCCTTTAGGCCGTAAGTGCTGAAACCAAGCGTCATGTGCTCCTCCGCTCCAGCAGCGGAAAGAAGGCGGGCCGGCCCAGCCAGAGAAGCCAGGCCCGTCAGGGCCAGTCCTTTCAAAACATGACGGCGGCTGAAGCAATGGGGAGAGGAAGTTTGCATAATTGAGATGGGAGCTTTGGTGCTTGAATGGAGTGGACGGAAATTATGGAGGTGTTAGGAAATATTTTGCGTCTGCGCGCCTCTTTGCGGCTAACTTTCAGCCGGCCTCTATTTCGGCAGATGGGCCTTCCACCCCGCCTTAAGTTCCTGGCTTAGTTTTTGAATTAGTTCCGCGTTCCCTTCGTGTTCCGCTATGTTCACCGTCTCGCCCGGGTCGCTTTCGTGATCGTAGAGTTCCGTCGCGAAAATTTCGCCGCTTTCCTCGCTTTCCCATTCCACGTAGCGGTAGCGGCTGGTGCGAATGGCGCGGCCGTGGCCCCAGAGCTTCCTCGGGTACTCAGTGAAGGCGGCGGTCTTCCATTCCCGCTCCGGTTTCTCCAGCACCGGCACCAGACTGCTGCCTTCCAGGGTTTCTGGAATAGGCAACCCCGCCAGGTCACAGAGGGTCGGGTAGACGTCCACCAACTCGGCCAATGCCTTGGAGCGCGAAGGCTGAAAACGCCCCGGCTGACCGGCTACGATCAACGGCACGCGCGCCGCCCACTCGTAGTTCGTCATCTTCGTCCAGGTAGCCAGTTCGCCCAGGTGATAACCGTGGTCCGCCCACAGGAGGATAACGGTATTCTCCGCCAGGCCCTCGGCTTCCAGCGCGTCCAGCAGCCGCCCGACCTGCGCGTCCGCGTAGGTAACGCAGGCCATGTAGGCGCGGCGCAGCTCGATGACGGTCTCCTCCGGAATGGGGCCTTCCAGGGGCACCTTCTGATAGCTGCGCAATTCGAAGCCTGACCAGGGCAACGCTTCTTCGAAGGTGGCGGGCGTCACCGGAATGGGCTTGCCCCAGCGGCTTTTTTTACCGGGCGCCGGTGCATAGTTGTTCGTGCTGTAAAAACCGATCACCGGCGCGTCCTTCGGCGGATCGGTTTGCGTGGGCAAGAGGTCCCGGCTGGGCGGGTAGAGATCGAAATACTTCTTCGGCGCTACAAAGGGCAGGTGTGGCCGCCGGTAACCCACGGCCAGGAAGAAGGGCTGGTTCTTCTCCTTCAGAGTGGTCAAGAGGCGGGTGACGTCATTCGTCATGCGCCCGGCGAAGAGAGCATCGTCCGGCACCTCCGGCGACTGCCAGGCCGGACACGCCTCGCGATCCGCGATGATAGTGGGCACTTCGTTCCGTTTTTCGAATGGCACCCCGGCAAGGGCTGCTTCGTCCACGATTTCCAGCATCTCGCCGTCCCGTCCCGGCTGTGGGGGCACGCTCCAGGATGCCGGATCGTCCCGGCCATCGTGATAGATCTTTCCGAAACTCAGGGCGTGGTAGCCGTGCTTCATGAAATGCTCCGGCAGCGTCACCAAGTCCGGATGTTTTTCGCGAGAAAAGTTAAAGTGATCTCTCAGGGAGTAGGTCTTCGTGGTCTCGGGACGCCAGCCAGTCATCAAGGAAACCCGGGAAGGCCCACACTGTGGCGACTGGCAATACGCCTGCTCGAACACCGTGCCCCGTGCCGCCAGGCGGTCGATGTTCGGTGTCTGAATCCGCTCATCCCCATAGCAGCCCAGCATGGGCCGCAGGTCGTCCAGCGCGATCATCAACACGTTCGGCCGCGACTCCGCACCCTGACCAAACACCGAAGCCGTCCCTGGCACTAAAAGCAGGATCGATATAGAAAAATAGCAAAAGAATCTCGTGGAGGGTTTTAAAGACATATCAAACTCAAGTATTCATCTAATTAAATAAACTAACCGCCTTCAGCTGCCCGCACTCAAGAAAACCTCTGTGTCCTCAGTGCCCTCTGTGGTTAAAAGATCATCGCGTTCTCTAAGCCCTTTCGCCACCATCCAATCACACTACTACCGCGACTTCAGCTCATAGCTCACCTCGTTCTTCCCAGCCTTCACCGCCACTGACAAAGGCTCCGCGCTGTCCGGGGAGAGCCGGTCCGTCCGGATCACCCCGTCCTCAGGGGCGCGGGTCTGTTCCCAGATGGAGGCTTCAAAGGTCACCGCGCTTTTCCCCACGATGGGGCCACTCTCCGCCGGAGCGCTGAATTTTCCTCTGCGAATGCGCAATGTCGTGGTGGGCAGGTCAGGGTCTTCCGGCGTAAAGGTAATGCCGCCCCAACTCACCGGCAGGCCATCCAGCGTCACCTCGCCGGAAATAGCGGCTCGCTCGCCGCTCCCCAGGATGCCGTTGCCGCGCATCCAGCGTTTCAACTGATTCGACCACGCGCCCGTGTTCGGGTCCGCCCGGAAGAGACCCACCCCATGCGGCCCCTTCTGGTAAATATGCATTTCGGAGGGGATTCCGTGCTCCAGCAATGCATTGTAAAACAGCAGGCTGTTCTGGGCGGGAACCACCGTGTCTTCCATGGTCTGAAAAATGAATGCCGGTGGCGTGTCGTCCGTCACATTCAGCTCCGAGGACACGCTACGCGCCGCCTCGGAGTCCGGCGTGACCTTGGGGTCGCCGATCAGGTTCACCCGCGAGCCTTTGTGCCCGTAGTCCGTGCTCATGGAAATGACCGGGTAGCACAGGATCATGAAGTCCGGCCGGGCGCTTTCCTGGTCGGTCTCGTCCGCTGCCTCATAGGCTTTCCGGTCATATAGGGTACCCGCCATGGAGGTCAGGTGACCCCCGGCGGAAAAGCCCATCACGCCGATCCGTTGGGGATCGATGCCATACTCCGGCGCGCGATGACGCACCCAGCGCAGGGCCCGTTGCACGTCCGCGAGTTGGGTGGGGTAGTGGTAGTCCTGCGTGCCCAGCCGGTAGTGCAGCACAAAGGCGGTCACGCCAAAGCTGTTCAGAAACTCGCCGATCTGGTGCCCCTCATGATCCGCCGCCAGGCCGCCGTATCCGCCACCGGGACACACCACCACGGCCGCGCCGTTGCGCTGATCCTCAGGCAGCAGGTAGGGAAATACCCGGGGTCGATCCGTTTCCTCCTCGCCATGCGCATAGGGGGCGCCCTCCGGCCAGAGCAGGTGAAACTCCCGGGTGTCCTCGGGAGGCTCCGGCTTCGCATTTTGGGCATGGCAGGGGAGAGATGACATCCCGGCCAATACCAGGACGAAAAGGCTCGGACGCATCAAAGAATGGGGGGCTCTCATGGGGATGTCTAGGACTGGATCTGGAGGGTTTGTCAGGAGGGAAGGGGGGTGATTCTATTGCTGGGGTTTCGCTTTTGGTTTGGGCTGAAAATCCGCGTTTACCGCCGGCATCTGCGCATCCACGTCCTTGAGCCAGGCGTGAAGGCGGCCCATTAGCTCGTCCCGGACGGCGGTTTTGTCTCCGGCCAGGTCCAGGGTTTCGCCCAAGTCGTCAGACAGCTTGTAAAGTTCCGTTGGGCCATCCGGCAGGTAGTGCACCAGTTTCCAGTCGCCCGATCGAATGGCGCTCACCGGCGAGGTCGTGGCATAGTAGTGTGGGTAGTGAAAATACAGATCCCGTTCCGCGGGCAGGCCCTTGTCCGGAGCTTCCAGCAACCCCGTCAGTTCTACGCCGTCCACCTGATCGCCATGTTCCTCCGCGCTGGCCAGGCCGGTCATCTTGAGCACGGTGGGGTAGAGGTCGCAGGTGAACACCGGTTCGTCGCACACCACGCCTTCCGGGGTGTGGCCCGGCCAGCGCACGATCCATGGAATGCGAATGCCGCCTTCGTAGGCCGAACCCTTGCCCGACCGTAGCGGGCTGTTGTTCGTTACGGGAATTCCGTCATAACGCCCGATGTAACCGCCATTGTCCGAGACAAAAAAGACGATGGTATCGTCCGCCAAACCCTTTTCCTCCAGTTTCGCCAGGACCCGGCCCACGTTTTCATCCAGGCTCTGCACCATGGCGGCGTAGTGAGCATTCTGGTGCGCCGCCTCGGGCGTGAGTTTTCCCTCGTAGGCTTTCGCGATCTCTGGCTTACCCTCGATGGGCGTGTGCACGCTGTGATACCACAGGTTCAGGTAGAGTGGCTGATCCTTCGTTGCATAGTCAATGATCTCCAGCGCCCGGTCCGTCAGCCGGTCGGTCAGGTAGTCGCCTTCCTCGCCCGGTTCCAGGCCCGGCACAAAGCGCAGCTCTTCTTCCCGTCCAAAGGTTCCCTTGAACGGGTAGAAAAACGTGGAAGGCGCGCCCCAGTAGGTGCCGCCCACATTCACGTCAAAGCCGTGCGTCTCCGGGTATTCCGCGGTCTGGCCCAGGTGCCACTTGCCCACGTGGGCCGTGTAGTAGCCCGCCTCATGCAGGCGCTCCGCCAGCGTCACATAGCCATGGTCCAGGTGATCCTCCGTCAGCGGCTCCAGCAGAGGACGGTTCGGTGGCTGGTGCTTCGCGGACTCCAGCCAGATGGTTAGGTGCAGCCGGGCCGGATACTGGCCCGTCAAGATTGAGGCCCTGGTCGGGGAACACACCGGCGAGGCAGCGTACGCATTCGTGAAGCGCACCCCATCCGCGGCCAATTGATCCAGGTTTGGCGACTGGTGAAGATCCGCTCCGTAACAACTCAGGTCGTGCCAACCCAGGTCATCCGCCACGATGAGAATAATGTTAGGCTTTTTCTCCGAAGCCGCGTCTCCGTCCGCCGCTCGAAGTGTTTCCAGGCCCGGCAGCGTGAAGACGAGGGTAAGCAGCATCACCAATAGCGCCACGCGGGCACCGGAGAGGCCTTGCAGGGGGTTCGGCAAATGTCTCATTCGGACCGCAACCTAGCGCACGGAACTCCCGCTGGGCCAGCGGAAAAGCCGCCTCCGAACTGGCGGTATCGCGCCAAGGGAGATTCTCGCCATCCTCGAACCCACAGGCCCGCCTCCCGAGGTGGGTTACCACCGCCACACCAAAAACATCCCCCCACGCAAAGGTGGAACGCGATCTCCGAGCGCGTTCGCGAGTCACCCCACCGGTAGCTTCATAAAAGGATAGGGGGACCGGCGCCCGAGCCCGCTGAAAGATCCAGAACCTTTCCCCACGCGGCCTTCAGCCCTCCCGTGCGGATCCAGGCTCGGCAATCCCACCAAACAAAAACGCCCGCCGGTTGTGCCGTGCGGGCGTTTCCTTGAGTCATCAACTGTGCGGCCGGCCGTAGCCGGAGGCCCGCGCCAGTTGCCGCCAGATCAGGTCGTGGCTGGCTTTTTCTTCTTGCCGCCGCCAGACATGGCTTTGGTCAGTTCTTCCTTCGACAGCTTGCCGTCGGAGTCAGCGTCTGCTTTGCCGAAAAACTTGTCAGCAGCGCCTTCGCCTTTGTTCTTGTTCATGGTTTCCGCCATCTTGGAAGCGGCGAACTCATCTTTGCTCAGGGCTTCGTCGCCGTCAGTGTCGGACGCTTTCAGCAGTGCCGCCACGCGCTTCGCCGGATCGGGAGCCTTTTTCTTGGCATCGCCTTCGGCGGCCAGCGCCACACTGCCGGCCATCGCCAGAACAGTCAGAGTCAACAGGGTTTTCTTCATCTTCGTTAGGTTAGTATTGGGTACTCGCGGTCCCGGAAAATTTGGGGGAACCCGCGAAGATTCAAACAGCCAACCATGCTCAATAGTTGCGCGCCCGGCGAAAAATATAATTGCTCCCCCCACAACTATTTCTCTTGCCAGCCACCCCCGATTTTCGACGAAATCGACACAGAGCCTCCCACCGCTGCGGGAAACCAGACAACTAGGCAGTGTGGACAAATTGGGGGCGGACCGGCGCGAGGCCATTTTTTGTCTGGCAAGGCGCCGCGAACGGCATTGGGCCAACCCCCAATAGAGTGAGCGGGAACGAAGCCAGGAAAAAAATGGGCCGCGTCTCCGGGTATTCGCCGCTTCGCGGCGCTGAGTTCTCTTTTCTTTTCTTCATTTCCGGTCCGTTCTCCAATTTGTCCACACTGCCTAGACAGTCTCGTCCCCCCAAGACCCCATACGCACCGTTACTCAGACCCGCACCGGCCGCTCCGCCGGTTGCTCACGCTCCCAACTCTTCGCGTAACTTCCGCACCTCCTCCCGGAGGCTGCTCACTTCCTCCGTCAGGGCCGTAAAGCGTTCCTCCACTTCCTCCCGCCACGAGGGCGTGGCCACGGCACTCGCGGCTCCCGGCGTCGCTGCCGTGGTGGAAGCCTGACCGGCGCTGCTCTCCGCGCCGCCGCCAAACCCCACCGCCACGTCGCCACAGAGGAGGTGCACAAACGTCGCCACCCGGCGGCCGCTTCCGGAGGGCAACTCCTTCGCCAGCGGGTCCGGTTCATGATTCAGCAGTGTGTCCAGCGCCGCCTGCGCCGCGTCCAGATCCGCGAAGTTGAAAAGCCGTTCCGTCCGCTGCCGCAGTTCGCCCAGCGTCTGCTGACCGCGCAGCAGCAGCACACACAGGATCGCCAGCGCCGGCCGTTCCAGGTAGGGAAACTTCTTGTCCAGCAGGTGCTTGTTCTTCGGCACCCGCGCCCCCGCCTGGTGCACCCGGATGGCGTAGCCCTTGTAGCGCAGGCTGTCCATCACGTCCTCCACCACGTCCATATCAAAACTCACCACCGGCTCCCGGTTGCTCGACTGGTTGCACGCGCTCTGCAACGCCTTCAAGGTCAGCGGATAATACTCCGGCGTGGACATCTCCTTCTCCAGCAGACACCCCAGCACCCGCGCCTCTTCAAAGGTCAGCTCGGGCGCGTCTTTCGCGGGCTCGTCACTCGAAGCCTCAGCGGAAACGTCCGGACTTTCTGGCGCTTCGTTGTCAGAAGAGGGAAGGGAAGAAGGGCTTTCAAACTCGTCTGTCATATAGAATAAGGGGGATAAGAAAGTCTCTCATCCTAGCCGAAAGCCATCTCTCCGCCCAGCGGGAAAAGTCATCCGTCAAAAAAGCGATCTCGTCTCTACCTTGGCGGCGCTGATTTCCCCCCCTTCTTACCGTCCGTTTCTGTATCGATTGCCAAACTTTCCACGCTGGCCGGACGGTTCTACTCCGTCCTTCCCATCCATGACTATCTCCCCGATACTGGAGAGATCGAATTCGTGAATGGAAAACTGACGGCGAAGAGACCGTTGAAGGCCCTCTGGAAAAGAAAAACTCGCTTAACTAAGCCAGCGCCTCGCGCGGCCTTCCCAGCTGTTCTCGCTCTTGGTGCGGCCCTCGCCACCACCGTAGCTCTCGGCGGGGGCCCGGCGCCTTGTTGGGAACCCCAAACTTCCGAGGTCTCGGGCTGGATGCGCCATGTCCTCGCCCTAACCCAGGAAGCCAACCGGGAACCAGTGGACATTTACTTCCTGGGCGATTCCCTCACCGAGTTCTGGACCGAAACCGGCCGCGACGTCTGGGTGCGCGACTGGCTGGCGCTGCGGCCCGGAAACTTCGGCATGGCCGCCGATCGCGTGGAGCACATCCTTTTCCGGCTCGAACACGGCAATCTCGGCACCACCCAGCCCAAAGTTTTTCTCCTCTTAGCTGGAACCAACAACCTCGCTCAAGACATTCCCGATAGCCCCGAAGACACCGCCCGTGGCGTGGCCGCTATCGTGGACCTCCTCCGGGCCCAGCGCCCCGCCGCCGAGGTACTGGTCGTCTCCATCCTCCCGAATGGAGAATTGCCCGGCTCGCCCCTCCGCCAGCGCATCCGCGAATGCAACGCCCTGCTTGCCAAACTGGCCACCCGCGAGCGAGTATCCTTCGTGGACGCGCACGATCAGTTCCTCCTCCAAAACGGCGAGTGGAAACCCGGCCTCACCATCGACGGCACCCACCTCTCCACCCGCGGCTACGCCGTTCTGTCCTACGCCCTCCAGGGACCCGTCCGCCAAGCCCTGAAGTCTGCGGGCCAAGGTTCCGCGTCTCCATCCACCGCCGCCAACGGCCAGGCCGGATCTGACCGCCAATCCTCAGCCGGAAACCCTCCAGCGGAATGAATCCTCCCGCCAGCAACACCCCCATCATAAAAGGGGAGGAAAAATCCGCCGCCCACGGAGTGGCGGCGGACCAAAGCCAGCCCCCTCCGCGCCTCAGCCGCTTCATCCCCCTCGTCCCGCCCGTGGTCATCTTCCTCGCCGTCGCCGGCCTCCTCATCGCCGCCCGCTATTACGAGCACGTCCCCACTTTCCTCAAACCCCGCCCCTGCGCTTTCCTTGAAAAGACCGGCTACCCCTGCGCCTCCTGTGGCGGCACCCGCGCCTTCCAGGCCTTGGCAAACGGAAAAATCCTCACCGCCCTCCGCTTCAATCCTCTGGCCGTGCTGGGAGCATTCGCGTCGGCGGGATGGCTGGTGGGAGTGTTAGTAAAACTCCGCACGGGGCTTCGCGAGGCCGCCGACGCAAGACCAGAGGGCTCAGATCCAGACCGGCTACAAAAGGCTAACGCCCTGAACTCACGAGCCGCCTGGCGTTGGGTCGGCCTGGTCGCCGCCCTACTGCTCCTGAATTGGCTCTATCTGATCCTGTTCCCGTATCGATAGCGTGGGAATCACAGGCTGGCCGCCTGGTCAGGCGTCAGGACGCTTATTGGCTCGGATAACCCGTGCTCAGGGAAGCTTTTCCCTTTACACTACCCGCCGCATCTAACCAAGTAGTGCCGTGCCATCCGAATCACCAGAACCGGAAAAAGTTCCAAGCAAGGAAGAAATCGAGAAGGCAATCCGGGCGTTGGAGCCAAGGGCCGCCGTGGCCCTGGCGGCCCGGTGCGCCCTGCGGGTCATGCCGCTTCTGACACTGGATCCCGATTTGAGTTTCTGGAAACAGGAGGGGAAGGACGGTCGCGAGACCCACCTTCGGGCCGTTGAGGCGGCGGCTTTGGCGGCGGCACTTTGGTCGACGGATAGATTGGAAGATCTTGCCGCCGCCAGAGCCGCCGCCGCCTCCGCTGCCGCCGCCGCCGCCGCCGCCGCCGCCGCCTCCGCCGCCTACGCCGCCTACGCCGCCGCCTACGCCGCCGCCTACGCCGCCAGAGCCTCCGCCGCCAGAACCTCCGCCGCCAGAGCCTCCGCCGCCTACGCCGTCAGAGCCGCCGCCAGAGCCGCCGCCGCCGCCGCCGCCGCCGCCGCCTCCGACGCGTTTCGACAAGAGGTTTTCCGCGACATTCGGATACTGCGGGAAGAAACTAATATAGAGGGCGTATTCGATCTGCCGCTTTGGAGGAAAGAAGAGACTCCTCCCGATTGGCATCGCAGAATCGAAGCGCAATGGGCAAAAGTCTTGCCGGTACTACTTGAGAAGACCGGGGCTTCCTTCTTGAAGCGCTGGCAAGGTTTTCGGAACGGCAAGCCCGATTGGAAAGCGGCTGCCGCAGCTTTACAGGACTGGTATCAAGATCAAAGCAGCGAGGGGAGAGAGAGTTCGCAGGAGGAAACGTCTGATGGAGATGAGACGGGAGAGCCGGTGAAAGATGCGCAGGAAGAAAAGAAACCCCCTGTAGACGACGGCTACGTGGAAGCCGTCATCCGTTCCGGTCAGCCGACCCGGGAAGATCAGCTCGACTACGCGCCCTACGTCCGGGCCGTAGCTTCTTTTCTCACCGCTCCGGCTACCAAGCCGCCTTTGACCCTTTCCGTGGAGGGGGAGTGGGGATCAGGAAAGACCTCTTTCATGTTGATGGTGAGAGATGCGCTGAAGCAGAGGGAGGAACAAAGGGGAAAGGAGAACTCCACCAAACCGTCTCGAGAGATTCAAACCTTTTGGTTCAATCCGTGGAAATTTGAAGACGCGGAAGCCATGTGGGCCGCATTCGCCATTTCGTTGATGGACGAATTGATCGCGAGTTCTCAAGTAGGGTGGGTAGGAAGAATCAAGAACTGGATCACTCTGATGTGGAGGCGCTTCGACTTTCGTGGTGCCTTTCCGTCGCTTCTCCGGGGCGCGGCTTCGCTGCTTGGGTGGAGCTTAACTGTTTTAGGGCTGGTAACCGTGCTTTTTCTTCTCGGTTCGAATTCGACCGAATTTCTGGAAGCGCTCAAGGACAGCTTGCCTTTTGGAGGGGGGGCTTTTGTTCTCTTGTGGAGCAAGAAATTGTTGCCCTTTCTAGGAAATCCACTTCGTGAGGATCTGAGGCAGTATTTCAAGTCACCAAACTACGCGGAAAAAGTAAGCGTGTTGAAACGGTTTCACGATGACTTGAGAGAAATTCTCCGGCTCTACACCGGAAAAGCGAAGGACAGCCTTACTGTAGTGTTTATCGATGATTTAGATCGTTGCGAGGTGCCGGTGGCGGCCAACCTCCTCCAGTCTTTGAACCTTTTTATGGCCACCGAGGTTGGTCACAACGAAAGAAAACTGAACGAACCTCCGCGAGTCATCTTTGTACTGGGCTTGGACCGGGAAAAAGTAGCGGCGGGGATCGCAGCCAAGCACGAACGTCTGCTGCCCTATCTGACGGACGCCGGATCCGATTCAAAGCCGGGAAGCAAGGAGGCGATCCACTTCGGACTTCGGTATCTGGAGAAATTTATCAATCTCACCGTACATCTGCCGCGTCCGGGTAAGGCTGGGTTGAAGCGTTTTCTGGATAGTCTTTTTAGTATTGGAAACGGACGGGAAGCAAGGGACTCGAATTTGGTGGGAAGCTCTCGGATTCCTTCCAGTCAGAGGCTCGCCGGAGATGCCACGGTTCGGAAAGATGCAAAAGGCCGGGGCGGTATTGAGGAGGCGGGTCACTCTGAAACTTCAACGGCTGGAGAGCGTGGGGGATCTTCTTCCTCTTCGTCAGAAGACCTCGCAAACCTGGAAGCCAGTGAGCGGCGGCTTGAAGTCCTGGAACGGCAGGAGACACGAGCCCTTCGGATCGGGGCTGAAATGGCGGCGGAGTGCCTGGGTTACAACCCTAGAAGAATCATTCAATATGTGAATCTATTCAGATTGCGAGCCCGAATCGCTACGCTGACAAAAGCCTATGATCCGAACGACCCTGTCAGGCCGAGAATTTTGGAGTTTCTAGAAGTTATCGAAAAGGAAAACGAACTAGAGGACGAGGTCGTGGGGCATCGGTTGGAAGTTATTTTCACTCTAGAGCAACTCGGTAAGTTGGTGGCTTTGGAAATTGAGTTTCCGGAAGTGATTCTGAAAGCGCGAAAAGATGAAACTTTCTTTGCCAGGGTCATTTCCGAGAATTGGGTAGCAAACATTGAGGATGGTTTGCTTCCCAAAGTGAAGGAGAAATCTGTCTTGGAGGGATTGCTGGTATTTCCCGGCACCGATTCTGGTTTGCCTGAGGAGGAAGCCCGCCGCTACAATCTCCGGTACGTGGACTTGTCGCGCTACTTCGAGATCGCCGCGCCATCCATCGCCGAACTCGAACGCGACGTGGAGTTGAAGGAATCCTCGGATTCGTAAATTGACAGATCGTCGAGCCAGACGCTGGCCCCCATTACGCATTTCCGGGCTTTCCATTTCCGCCACCCCATGCCAGAGATGGGGGATGAAGACCTCCTCCTTTTTCTCTTTTGTGGGTTCCCTGTCCTCTCAGGCGGCGCGGTTGCGGCTGGCCTTGCCGGTCGTGCTGCTGGTGGGCGTGGCGCTCTGGACGGCCACGGCTCAGGACGCGGGGAAGAAGAATAAAGCGCCGAAGGACAAGGGGCCCGAGCCCCTGCGCGCCCTCCTTATCACGGGGGGCTGCTGTCACGATTACAACATGCAGAAAGAGATCCTCATGACGGGGATCAGCGAGCGGGCGAACGTGACGTGGGATTTCGTTTACGAGCAGTTCGAAGGAAAAGAGCACGAGATCGGCCTCTACAAGAACGCGGACTGGGCAGTAGGCTATGACGTCATCGTCCACAACGAGTGCTACGGCGCGGTGATGAATGACGCGTTTGTGGAAAGCATCGTCAAAGCCCACACCGACAACGACGTGGGCGTGGTGGTGCTGCACTGCTCCATGCACAGCTACCGCGCCGCCACCACCGACGCGTGGCGGAAGCTGCTGGGCGTCAGTTCCTTCAATCACGGCAAGAAAAGCCCCATCGCGGTCGCCAAGCTGGGCGTGAGCCACCCGGTCATCGACGGCCTGCCGGACGGCTGGACCACGCCGGATGGCGAGCTCTACAACGTGGAAAAAGTCTGGGACACCGGCACCGCCCTGGCGCAGGGCACCATCCCCACCACGGAAAAACCGCAGGTCTGCATCTGGGTGAACGAATACGAAGGCTGCCGCACCTTCGGCACCACCATCGGCCACCACAACGAAACGATGGTCACCCCCGAATACCTGGACCTAGTGACGCGCGGCTTCCTCTGGAGTTGCGGCAAGCTGAACGACGACGGCACCCCCGCCGAAGGCTACGGCCCGAAGGTGAAGCAGTGAAGAAGGCCGTATCGCAAATAGGACAGCGCGATCACGAGCAGGCAAAAGGTGGAACGCGATCTCCGAGCGCGTTCGCGAAGGGCCCGGTAGGGTGGCAGACACGCCATTTGGACATTCAACGAACGGCCTCTCCTCTCCGGAAGGGGGAGGGGAAAGTCATGAAAGGTTCGAGTTCTCATTTGGCTTGGGCGCCGGTTTCTTTCGTGGGCCCGGGTCGCGAGTTCCTCGCCCGGAGGTCGAGGACCACCTTTTCGCGCTTTCCTTCCAGAGCGGTGCTCAAACCACACACATTCTGAAACTTCCCTGATACTGTTTTTACCCGATGAAATTTTCCCGTTTTCGAACTTCCATCTTCCGCGTTGTCCGTGGAGCGGCTTTCACCATGATCCTCCTCGCCGGTCTGGCTGGAAATGACTGGGTTTCCGCGCAGGAAGCGAAGGACGCTGAGAAACCGGCTCCAGCCGCCGCGCCCGACCCGGCGAAGACCAAGGTGCACCCCATGTTTGCCGAGGGGCTCTTCATCGAGGGGCCGGTGATCTACACCTACGTGGATGAAAAGCACCGCCGGCGGATGACGCTGGATCTCTACAGGCCCGCCGCCCAGGAGGGGCCGCTGCCCGCCATCGTGATGTTTTTTGGCGGCGGCTGGCAGAATGGCCGGCCCGGCCTCTTTGCCGCGCTGGGCCAGGGGCTGGCGCACCGGGGCTACGTGTGCGTGGTGCCGAACTACCGCCTTTCGGGCGAAGCGCCATTCCCCGCCGCGGTCCACGACTGCAAGGCTGCTGTGCGCTGGACGAGGGCCAACGCCAAGCGCTTCGGCGTCGATCCCGGCCGCATCGCCGTCATGGGCGGCTCCGCCGGCGGGCACCTGGCCGGCTTCGTCGCCGCCACCAATGGCATGGCAGAATTCGAAGGACAGGGCGACAATCGCGAGACCGCTTCCACCGTGCAGGCCGCCATCGTGATGTGCGGCCCCATGGAATTGCTGGACCCGGCAATGGTCGAACGCGTGAACGCCAACGTAGCCAGTGGAAAGGGCGACGCGGTCGCGGACTTCATGGGCGGTGCTTCACCGGCGGAGAACCCGGAAATCTACCGGCAGGCCTCGCCTTTCACTCACCTGGATGCCGACATGCCACCCGCGCTTTTCATCGACGGCGAAAAGGACCGGCCCCGCGCCCGCTATGCCAATATGTGGGCCAAAATGGATGAGCTGGGCATCCCCCACGAATTCAAGCTCATGGAAGGCGCCCCGCACCCCTTCTGGGTGTATGAAGCCTGGTACGAAGAAACCATCGACGCCACGGATGGCTTCCTGAAACAGTACCTGCCGAAAAAGTAAAAACGGCCACAGTGCGCTGAGTCTCTGTCTTTCGCTTTGGAAGGCAGGACTCCCCAAGCGCCTCAGGCAAGCGGATCCCTCAGCCCTTTTCCACCACCGTCTTCTGGTAGCGGGTGGTAAACTGGAGGTCCAGGTAGTTCTTCAGCTTGAAGGCCAGCGGATGGCGGATGGCCAGGCGGTCCCAGATGGCCAGGCCGGTCTCGTCGCTCAGGTTCAGGATGAGCAGGTAGCGCTTCTGTGGCTCGTACCGCTTCATGGCCAGCCCGTTGAAATAGGCCAGCAGATTGTGGTGCAGGACGGGGCCTTCCTTCAGGGCGTGCACGCCCACGCGATCCAGCTCCTGGTTTTCCAGCGAGACACAGTCACCCGCGCCAAACACATTGGGGTAGGTGACGCTCTGGAGAAAATTGTTCACCACCAGCGAGCCATCGATGGCCGTGCGCAGGGGCGACACCTTCAGCAGGTGAGGCGGGCGCACGCCGGTGGCCAGAATGGCGATGTCAAAAGACACATGCGTACCGTCCTCCAGGAAGGCCTTCTGGTTCTCGATCCGCGTGATGGAAGACCCTAGCTTCAGCTTGATCTCCTGCTCGTCCAGCCACTCCTGCATGATCTTCCGGGCGCGGCGCGGATGTTCGTCCAGCACCTGGTGCGAGGAATGCACCAGCGTCAGCAGGGTGGGGCGGGCCACTTCCTGAGACAGCCGGTAGGCCGCGGCCGCCGCCTCACAACCTGAAGCGCCCCCACCGATCACCACCAGCTTCAAGGGCTCCGGGCTGTCCGCCTTTTGCAAAATGCGTTCGCGAACGCGTAGAAAGTTGCTGATCGGCTTGACGGGATAGACGTTCTGCGTGCCCGGCTCCACCAGCTTGTCATCCACCGCGCTGCCCAGGTTCAGGGACAGCGCGTGATATTCCAGCTTCTTCCCGCTCTCGGTCAGCACGTAGTTTTCGTGCGGCACGATCTCCGAGACCCGGTCCTCCAGGAACTTTCCGCCCTGGTAGGTGACCAGCCGTTCCACGTCCACGCGATCCTCCGCGTCGGCATAGGTGCCGGACAGCATGCCCGGCCCCATTCCGGAATACCAGAAGGTGCCGGGAGAGATGACCGTCACCCGGATGTTCGACTTCACATACTCAGAGATCCTCGACAAGGCGAAGAGATGAGCATGGCCGGCCCCGGCAAAAATCAGATGCTTGATTGGACTCATGGCAACGCGGGGGCGTTTCGACGGCGAACCGGGAAACGTCTCCGAACGCCGCTAACTGTCTGGAAACCCTGTGTGAACCCCTCGTACATCCCGCACTCCTGTTACATGAATCCGTTCATAGCGCAAATGAAACGCCATCTTGCCACAAAAATTACACGATCGGCGGGTGAATCTTCGAAGATTCGCGGCCAGATGAGGGCTGGTTCAATAAATAGGCGGGACGGCGCCCGCGCCCGGAGGGTTGGGGCCCTTTTTTCGCCCCGCTATGTTGCCGCTCCCGCCGTGATGATTCAATCATCTCTGGTCGCGGCGCCTTGCGGGGGCGCAAAAATGTCCTCCAACGCCGCCCCGCCTATTTATTGAACCAGCCCTCGGGAAAGAGGCCAAGATAGGCTCAGCCGTTTTCCCTTGGGCCTGAAACCACCCGCTCTTTTGAAGGGCTCACGCCTTCCAGGGACCGCGAACCTGCGCTGCCTCGCCCGGCATTCCCGGAACGGACCTACTCAAACGCCCGGGTCACGCACTGCTGCATCTTGGCGAGACCAGTCTTGGCCACCACCAGCGCGTCCTGGGCCCAGTAGTCTTTGTTAAACACTTCCAGGGACAGCACCGGCGTCGCGCCGGCGGCTTGGTAAATGTGCAGAATGTCCGTGATGGGCGCGATGCCGTCCCCTGGGTAAACGCGGTGCTCGTCCTTGATCGTCTCCCGCGGCGGGTCGGCGGGGTAGTCATTGAAGTGAAACACCTGCATCGCCTGGGGACCCAGCAGACGCAGTCCATTGAAGTCGCAGCCGCCTTTGTAGGTATGGTACACGTCCCCCAGGAAGCAGGCCTTGGGGTGTCCGGCGCGGATCGCCACGTAGACCGCTTTCTCCACCGTGCCGATGGAGGGATTGCCGCCCCACATTTCTACCTGCGGCACCACGCCCATCTTGTCGCCCAGTTCCAGCAGCTGGTGGTAGCGCTCCGCGGCGGCGTCCAGTTCCACGGCTTCGCCCTTCGGCACGCCGGCGGGCGGCGCGGCGATGCGCAGGCCACCCAGTTGCGCGATGGTGTCCATGTCCCGTTTCGCCTCTTCAAACCCCGCCGCGCGGGCCGCGCTGTCATTCACGATCCACGGGGCAAACCCAATGGCGCTCTCCACCGTCAGGCCGTGATCGTCTATCCGCTGCTTCAGCTCCGCCAGCGTCCCGCCGCTCTCCAGGTATTCGTTGATCTTGCGGAACCACGGCTCGATGGCGTCATACCCGGCTTTCCCGGCGACCTCGATTTCCTCCGCGGCATTCAGTTCCTGGCCGCGAATCGTACTCATGTTCAGGCAATAGCGGAAGGCGGGTTTCTTAGACATGGTGGAAGCGGGAGTTTCAGCGCCGGACGCTTTTGGGATTAGGGGAGTGGAAAGGACGCCACCGGCTCCGGCAATGACGGCGGCGGTGGTGGCGCCGGCGGAAGAAAAGAGCATCTCTCGGCGGGTCACGGGGCGGGGATTCATGGCTTTCGTTCTAGGCAGTGTGGACAAAATGGGGGCGGACTGGCGCGAGGCCATTTTTTGTCTGGCAAGGCGCCGCGAACAGCATTGGGCCTACCCCCAATAGAGTGAGCGGGAACGAAGCCAGGCGAAGAATGGGCCGCGTCTCTTGGTATTCGCCGCTTCGCGGCGCTGAGTTCTCTTTCCCCTTCTTCATTTCCGGTCCGTTCTCTAATTTGTCCACACTGCCTAGCCGCTTCCTCTCCGAAATGCAACCGCCGGGATCGCGGCGGGCGGACCCTGTATTCTCTTTCCCTTTCTTCATTTCCGGTCCGTTCTCCAAGTTGTCCACATGGCCTGGTGAAGGCCGGGCTCGCGATTTCGTACAAGACTTCATACCCTGCTCCCGTCTAACAGAGTAACAGCGCTTCTTCTCCCCGGCGAAAGCTGGCAGGGAAGCTGCTTTCTACCAAACCCCAACCAGTCAAAGCGATGATGAGAACGGTACCGCAAAGCTGCCGGGCTCGCCTTCGGGCGCGCGACTTCGAATTCATATTAAGTGTGTTAGGCGCGTCGCCCACGGCCGCCGGCTCGCTGAGAATTCTATTCAAAGATAACGAAACGCTGGAGATGATTCTGGATGACTCCAGGCTTCTGCACGCCGTGCTGGAGATGCGCTATCCCATGGCCATCTCCCCGGAACTCTACTTCTACATATTGGTCCGGCACGGGCTAGTGGAGGCGGGCATCACCGAGTCCAGTATCGCGGACTACGTGGCCGCCACTCTGGCCCAGTACGCCCGGGGCGAAGTCTATTCCGAGAGCGAGAAGAAATCGGAGCTGAAGTTCACCTATCATGTGGATTTCCTGGAAGCCATCGACAAAGCCAACGACTACGACCGCTTCTACCTGAACGTTGCCTGCGGAAATCACTTCCTCTTTCTGACCGGCTTCTTCCCCCGCTTTCTCAATCATCGCGAAGACAGGAAAGGCGCGCCTAACGTAAATTACTACGAAGGCGTGGCGCGCGATGCCTTCAGTGCCGCCAGCCATCACCGCTTGGCTGGAGAGTTCGCCCTGACCGAAGTCTACCAGACCATTTCAGACCGCATCGGCGAAATGCGCCGCGTCCTGAACCGCCTGGCCAGCGAGTATCTGTATCTGGGTGCCTGAGCACCGGTTGCCCGGCCGCCGGAGGGTAGAGCAGGGCAGAAAGCGGGAGGTATCTTCAATGACAGAGCGTAGGGGGGGCAGCCCCTTTCCGTCCGTCATCCGTGGCTAGACCTGCGAGATCCCTGGATCTTCAGAGTCGGCTGGTTCTAGGTAAAGATAATCGAAGCGCCCGCGGACTTCTCGTAGAACTCGCCCACGGTGATGATGCCGGTGACCTGCGGGCAGAAGTCTTCTTGGTCCAGATCGAACATATCGACTGTGGCTTTGCAGGCGTAGATGTCGCAGCCGGTGTCGGCGATCATTTCCATGAATTCGCGGACGGGCGGGATGTCCAGTTTCTCCATCTTCTGGTTCATCATTTTGGTGGCCAGGGAGGACATTCCGGGCAGGGCGCCCACCAGGGTGGGAATG
The DNA here is from genome assembly GCA_030427505.1 of Verrucomicrobiia bacterium. Taxonomy (GTDB): domain Bacteria; phylum Verrucomicrobiota; class Verrucomicrobiia; order Verrucomicrobiales; family DEV007; genus JAUICH01. The sequence continues at coordinate 192,963 of JAUICH010000004.1, read as the reverse complement.
TGCATGGCCGGGTTGCCCACGGTCGCCACCTTTAGATGGTCCATCCGTTTGTCGATGATGGCATCCAGGCCGAAGAAGGTGAAGAACAGGGTCGCTTCGATGCCTTCGGCGCGGGCGCCGTTGGCCATGATGAGGGCGGGGTAGACGCCTTCCAGCGAGCCTTTGGAAACGATGATGGAAACTTTTTGAATGGGTTCGGCAGTCATGGGGTGATGAGAATAGCTAGTTGATCAGAGGCAGCCGTGGGGCTTGCCGTAGCCGGAGACTTTGGCGGCTTTCTTGGCGGGGCCGCCGGGGAAGAGTTCGTAAAGTTCCTTGGTGGGGACTCCGCCGATCTTGGTTATGCGGCGGACGTTTGGCGCTGTGCCGTTTTCCGCGCCATCTTTGCGGATGAAGTCGATGACTTTCCAGTGGCGGTCATTCAGCTCGATGCCTTCTTCCTTGGCCAGTTCCACGGCCACTTCTTTGGTCCACTGGCCGGGATCGGTCAGGTAACCCTCGGCATCTACATCCACGGTGGTTCCGGATAGTTCTTTGTTCATGTCTGGTTCTCTTTTAGGTCTGGAATGATTTTGCCCTTCAATGAAAGGGTGGTGGTAATGAAAGGAAGCGGGCGGCCCTTGAGCAGCAGGTGCCAGTAGACCCAGCGGAAGGCGAGTTTTCCCCAGTGGTTTAGGCGTGACTCGCGCAGGAGGGGCAGAGGTCCGACGCCCGGGATGGGGAACTGGCCGGGGAGGGGTTCGGTTTCGGAGTTGAAGTCGATGAGCATGCCCTTGCCGCCGCCAGACTCGATGAAGCAGTTGGAGTGGCCGTCGAAGATGGGCTCGAGCGCTTCGCCATTCAGCTGGTGCAGGACGTTCCGGGTGAGGACCTCGCTTTCGAAATGGGCCACGGAACCGGCCTTAGAAGCCTGGATGTTCGTGGCGTCGCCAATGACGAAAATGTTAGGGTGTGCTTTGGATTGCAGGGTCTCGGGGTCGGTGGGCACGAAGTCCAGTTCGTCGCCCAGGCCGGACCGCGCGATGATGAGGTCTCCCATGTGGGTGGGGATGGGGACCAGCAGGTCATAAGGCACCTCGCGCCCATCGTAGGAAATGACCTTCTGTTCCGCCGCGTCCACGCGTTCCACGTCGAAATCCGGGACGACGGTGATCTGGCGGTCGCTCAGCATGTGGCCGAGCATTTCAGAGGCCACTGGTTTGGTGAAGGCTCCGGACAGCGGCGTCACGTAGGTGATGTCCACCCGGTTGCGCATGCCGCGCTCTTTGAAGAAGGAGTCGGCCAGGAAGGCAAACTCCAGGGGTGCCACGGGGCACTTGATGGGCATTTCCTTGATGTGCACGACCAGCCGGCCGCCTTTCCAAGTGGAAAGGAACTGGCCGAGCGCCGCGCTGCCTTCCAGGGTATAGAAATCGAAGATGTTCCGGTGCCAGCCTTCGCCTTCCAGCCCTTCGCATTCCGAAGGAACGATCCGCGAGCCGGTGGCGATGACGAGCAGGTCATAGCGCAACGTTTCGCCGCCGTCCAAGATGACGGCGTTGTTCCCGGCATCGATGCGATCGACTTCCGCGAGACGAAACTCAACACCATTCGGAATGAACTTGTCGCGCTTTTTGACGATGTCTTCCTTCCGGTATTTTCCGAAGGGAAGAAAGAGCAGGCCTGGCTGGTAGAGATGCTGGTTGTCGCGGTCCAGGATGGTGATTTCACACTCTTCCGGGCTCAGTTCGCGGCGGAGGTGATTGGCCATCATCGTTCCGGCCGTTCCGGCTCCGAGGATGAGGACTTTATTCATTGAGATTTGGGGGGCTGAAGTCGTTGATCCGGATTGCTGCCCGGTCATTTCAAGCTGGTCTGACTGATGGGGATCAAAGCGATTTATTTTATAACTATATGGTAATATACTGAAGTGGGATTCTCCGCCGGTCAAGGAACGCTTTGCCCAATAGTTTCTTCCCGGGACAAGATGCGCGGGACCGGGAGCAGGAATCCATCGAGATGAGTTGACGGAGCCTTTCGCGTTCCCCATGGATATGGCTTGATGGAAGCCGCAATGAATCCGCTGCCGGCCCTGAGGGCCGGATGGTCCCCAGAGGGTAGGAGATACGGGCCACGGAAATTTTTCCTTTGGACGATCGGTAGCGCCTTTGGGGGGTGGCTTCTTCTCGGCGTTGGCCTGCAGCCCGCCAGGGGCGGAGAAGAGATGGAAATTCGGCGTGAGCCCCTGATCTTGCGGCAGGGTGGGACGCCGGAAGCGCCAGCGGTATTTGATGGGAAGGGGATGATCGTCGACCTGGGTCTCGACGTTACGGACGAGCCCTGGCGGAGGGAGGGGGTGGTGTGGTATTTCGACGGCCCCTTGAGAGGGCGTCCGGCTTCCACGGACTACCAGCGGGCGGGTTTGTTCGTCGATGAGGTGCCGCTACGTATTGTCAGAGAGGGCGGCCCCGCGGACCTGGCGCCGGGGCAGATGGGTTACGCGGAGGACGGCTCCATATTTTTCCGTTGGCCGGTAGGGAAGACGCCGGGCACCTGTCGCATCATCTTGCCGCCGGAGGGGCTGAAAAGCTGTGTCGTCATCGCCTGTTCCCACATCACTGTGCGGAATATCACCGCCCGGCACGCGGCGAATGATGGGTTCAATATCCACGGCCGGTGGGTCGGCGTCCGCTTGGAAAACGTAAAGGCTTTCTCCAATGGAGACGAAGGGATCAGTGCCCACGACTTTGTCCAGATGGACGTGGATGGTGCGGAGGTGGCGTGGAATGGCTCCTCCGCCGGCGGCGTGGCGGATGTGAACCATTGCATCACCACCTACCGCAATTGCGAAGTCCACCACAACCTGGGCGCCGCCTTCTTCTTTGACGGCCAAACCCACCGCGTGACCGATACAAAGATCCATCACCAAGACCAGGACTTCGCCATCCGCGTGCCCGAAAAGACCAAGGTGGAAACCGAACGTGTGGAGTGGGTGCGGGAGTGAGCCGGGCCAGGCGAAATGCTAGGGTGTGTGAGCAGATTGGCGGACGGCCCGGCGCGGACCATTATTCGGCTGGCAAGGCTCACCAGTAATCTGCCGCGGTGTGCCCTGACTGCGTTCCGCTCCATTCTCTCTTGAGCAGTGGGTTCTCATGCAACTCCGCGAGAGAGTCTTCGCGTGCCCTGTCAGGGCAGGCCTCGCGGCGTCTCGCCACGAAAGCCGGTGAGAAAAGCAGGCTAACGCGAATGGCACTCGGATAAGTGTGGTGACCGGCTCTTTTACGGGAACCAATTGCGACGCTATTTCCGGACAGGTATTGCGTGGCCTTCTCGCCGGATGTGCGCCCCAAAGTTTCGCGCGACGGACCTGGCTGATCGTACTCCGCCGGTGATGAGCGCCAACGGCGCGCCGCATACCAGCCTGGGCCAAAGGCCCAGGTTAGGCGGATTGGCAAATTTCGAGGGCTGAACCGAAGCGAAGCGCAGGTAGACTGCCCGGCAGGGCAGCCCAGGGGGCGAGCAAAGCGAAGTCAAGGCCCGGCGCATGCGGGCGCGCCGTGACTCCGCCTCCATCCCCGGGGGGATGCGCCGGACCTACGGCCCTCGATATTCATGGGGACCCGTTTTCCTGGGGCTCGCGCCCCAGGCTGGTATGCGCCGGGCCCTTGGCCCTCCGGCCCTGAGACCCCGGTTAAGCGATTTCATCGGCGATCTGTGAGTGCCAGTCGCCGCCGTCAAAGGGCTCGACTTGACCGGTCGCCGCGCTTAACCGAGTGCCATTCAGGCTAACGCCCTTCCTTGTCACCGGGCCGCCGCACCGGGCCGAACATCATGTCCAGCGTCTTCGCGGCGCGCCGGAACTGTTCTTTTAGCGGACGCTTCGGGAGGCGGTTTTTCGCGCGGCCCAGCCAGGGCATGTCGTGAAGCGCCGCCAGCCAGGCTCCCGCCAGGACGGGGAAGAGTCTCCAGAGAGCCACGTGACCCGCTGCCTCTTTTTCCGCCAGCGCCTCGGCGGTTCTCAGGTCGAAAGGCAGGCCGTGACCCGGCGAGAACAGGATGTAGCCAGCCGCTCCCAGCCACACACCGTAGCCCAGACAGAGGGCCGCTCCGCCCAGGCGCTGCAGCCAGCGGCTCAGCCGGGCGAGTTCGGGGATCAAAGGCTTCCGGGAGAACATCAGCCAGAGACCCAGGAGAAAACCCAGTGCCACCTTGCCCACGTCCGTCAGCACCAGGCGCGCCGCGGTCAGACGGGCCTCATCCGTTTCGGACAGTCCGTCGTTCCCCGCCTGTGCCGCAAAGCCGCTGCCTGCTCTTAGCTCCACGGGTAGAAACGGGTCGAGCATCCCTTGTATCAAAACCGCCATGAGCATGCCGCACAGCGCATACACCCACCACAGCATGAATCGCCGGAACCGGCGCCCCCACGTCTCGGCTGGTTCCGGAGGCGGCTGAGTGACAGCGTGAGACTCTGGGTCCCGTTCGTTCATGGCTCATTGCGGCTCCGTTCGCGAGCCGCCACTTCAAGAGGTGAGGGGACGGTGTATCCCGGAAGGTGGGAAAGTCCGGCGCCCGCCATCCCCACTTAAATCACCCCTGGCAGAGAAGAAGAGTCTCCGGCTCCCGCGCCCTGCGCCAGCAGGCCCAGCGGTCGCAGCAGTTGATCGTCCAGCAGGCCTTCCGCGAAGTCCGGGCCCATGGCCGCCAGGCCGAACCCTATTCCGGCGAACAGGCCCCCGCAGATCACCATCGCCACCACGTAGAATACGATCGCCTTTACCGGGCCGTTTCCATACACCAGCGCGGCTACCGCGATGCAGAGCAGACAAGCCAGCCCATTGGCCACCAGCAGAGCCGGCTGTAGAGACTGGAGGCCAACATTTTCTGGAGAAGCTGCCGCCTGCGTCTGCTTGCCAAAGACGAACCATCCCACCGCCGCCATGGCGGCCACCGTCACCACTAGCCACAAGATCTGGCACATCACTGCCCGGGGCAGCCCGCGTTTTCCCTTTGGCGCCAGGAACCAACTGGCCACCCAGATCGCCAGCACCGGCACCAGTAGCGCCACTGCCAGTAGAATAAGCCCGACGCGCAACAGGCTTTCCGGCGCGTTTACGGGCCAGTCCAGGTCGGTCTGCGTTTCCAGCACGCCCGCCGAGGCCAGTAGTTGTGCCTTGCTCGCAAAACTAAGCTTTTCGGTTCCCAGGTGGTATTCCACTCCATCCACGCTCCGGAACTGAGCGCGGTGCCCGTCGAAGTCGAAGCCCGTCAGCCAGCCTTTAAAAGACTTTCCGTCCCGGCTCGTCCACACTGGCGCCGAAGCCAGCCCACTCGTGGCCGGCATGCCGGGCAACGGAGCGGTGGAGGCCGGTGGCGTCTCCGGCGTTTCACTGGCGGGCGCGCCGGGCTTCGCCTTCGGGCCGTCCTCCCGGCTGGCGGAGGAGTCCAGCTTCCGGTCAGAGTCCAACTGCCGGGAGTCCAGCTTGCGATCCGAATCCAGCTTCGCGCCGTTCAAAGGATCGTCCTGCGCCCAAAGAGAGGAAGAAACTCCCAGGCACAGCACCAGGCTGAGCACAAACCATCCCGTAAAGACCTTGTTCATTCCAACCACGTTAGCGATGGTCCCACCCTCTGGCAAGCTGGCGGACAGGGCGGGGGAGTCAAATGTCCGTCACCTGCCTTTTTGGATGACAAGCAAGTCCTTTCATGGCATAGCACCTCTTCTCAGGCATGACTTGCCGTCTGGACTTTTCTAACTCGGGCCCCTTGCCTGGCATGACATCCCGATTCGGGCGTGCCTCAGCCGTTGGGCTGATCCTGCTGGCCTTTGTGTCCGTGTGTTTCTTCCTTCCGCCTCGGCAGGTCCTGGCTCAGTCCTCAAGGGAAGACACTTCCCCGGAAAGCGGTCCCTTTGCAGACTATACCCGCGCCGAGCTGGAGGCCGCCCTGACAAAACAACAAGCCATTTCGGCGGAATACTGGCTGGAAAAGTCCCGCCAAGCCGTCTCGGGGGATATCCCGGACTACTTCGCCGCCGCCATGTTTGCCGCCCACGCCATTGGCTTTGAAGGGTTTGGCCGGGCGAAAGCCCTGGCGGCAGGTCCCGAGTTCGCCCGCCGGTACCCCATTCTCTTTTCCGGCGATTCTCCCTCCGGGTCCCTTCAGAAGATTCAGGAACAGATTCGCGCCTTCCTGGCCCTTTCCAGCCTTCCCGTGGGCTGTACCCCCGGCCGGATCCACTATGAATATGAATTTGCAAACGGGACTTCCGTTCCCACGCTTTCCTTCAGCCCGGATGGAGGCACGCTCCTGGCCCGTTGTCCCAATGGATCCTCCCGTGAGTGGGACGCCGCTACCGGCGAACTGACGGGCAGTTCGCCCGCGCCCTCCGTCGTGGGATCATTCAAGTTCCTCGCCGTCAGTGCGGATGGCCGGGTGGCCGCCACGCGTGGAGAACGGGGGCAGGTGCAACTCTGGGACGCGGCTACCGGAGAGCGGCGCGGGCCGCCGCTTGCGGAGGACTCCATGTCGGGGCCGGGGCTCCACTTCAGTCCGGATGGAAAGATCCTCGCCACCGCTGTCTCAAGGGAAAGCCAGGCCATCATTCAGCTTTGGGACGCCGCCCAGGGCACGCTCGTCCGGGAGATACCGTCCGGGAGCCGGGACATGGACCTCCTGGTCTTCAGTGCGGACGGCTCTCTTTTAGCCAACGGTTCGTTTGTCGAGCCGCTCCAGCTTTGGGAGGTGGCGACCGGAAAGCCCGCGGGAGCCCCCCTGTCCGGCCACAAAGGACTGCCGGAGATGGTCGTCTTCAATCCCCGGGGGGACGTGGTCTATGTCGGAAACTACCAGGGCATTCGAGCCTTCGACATCAAGTCCGGAAAGCTTCTGAGCCTCTCTTTTGAGCGAGACGGCCAGCCGGGGATGGCCGCTCCTCAGGCTCTGGCGATTTCAGCCGACGGGAAACAACTGGTCGCCAGTTTCCGGGACGATGTTATTCAGATTTGGGACTCCGGATCCGGGAAGGCTCTGAGAAAGCTGGAAGGCGGTACCTCCTGGGTCGAGTCGCTGGCTTTCAGTCCTTCGGGCGATCGGCTGGCAACAGCGGGTCTGGAGCAGGTCATCCAATTGTGGAATCCCCAGACTGGCGAGCTTCTTGGCCCCTCTCAGACGGAACGGTCCGGTCATGATGGCGGAATCTTGACCGTGGCTTTCAGTCCGGACGGCAGTCTTTATGCCACAGGCTCCGTGGACCACACCATCCGCCTCTGGGACGCCGCCACCGGGGACGCCCTTGGTGCCCCTCTTATTGGCCACGAAGACTCGGTCTATGTCCTGAAATTCAGCCCGGACCAAAGGCTCCTGGCCTCAGCCGGCGCAGACACCACCGTTCGCCTTTGGGATGTGGCCACTGGAGGACCCGTGGGAAAACCACTCACGGATATGGAGTTTCCGATTTCAAGCCTCTCATTCAGTCCCGATGGCAAGTGGATCGCCGCGGGCACGTCGGGCGTTTGGTACTGTGTCTGGAATGCCCGAACCGGTGAGTGTCTGGACGGTTTCCCGATGGAAGTCCCTGGCAGGAGCACGGAGTTCCTGACCTTTCTTCCGGATAGCAAGACCCTGGTGCTTGGGCCCAGCGCGGATGCCCCCGCGTTCGTGGACTTTGCCACCGGGAAAGTCACTGGCCCAGTTTTGGAGGGTCAGGATGCCGAAGTCAATACACTCGCCCTCAGTCCGGACGGATCTGCTCTGGCCACCGGAGACAGAGAGGGCATTTTCCGCATTTGGGACCTGAAAACGAGTTCACTTCGCTACCCTCCCGTCTATGCCCACCGGGAGGAGATTGAAGACCTGGTTTTTACTCCTGACGGGGCGGGCCTCATTACGGGCGGCTACGATGGCTCCATCCGGCTCTGGGATGCCGCGACTGGCGAACCTCTGGCGCTTCTCGCCAGCGGTCTCTTTCGTGTTTTGGATGTGGACCTTAGCCCAGGAGGTAAAACGCTCATCGCCGGTGCCAAGGATCACCGGCTGCATTGCTTCGATCTTTCCTATACCGCGTCTCCAGGAACGAGTCTTCCCCTGGAGATAGGTCCTTTCGACAAAGCTGTTCTCAGCCCCGGCGGCAGGGAAGTAGCCTGGAGTCCAACCCGGTCGTCCAAAGGCTCCATCCACCTCATGAATTCCCTGACCGGACAGCCGGCTCGCGCACCATTGACCGGGCATACGGATTTCGTTTTCCATCTCGCCTTCAGCGCTGACGGAAGATTCCTGGCTTCCTCCAGTGAAGACAAAACCGTCCGCGTGTGGGACCTGCTTGGCGGCTATCCCTTCTATCTCGCGGACCTGGGCGACACGGCGGGGGATTCGTATTCCGACCGGGTGGCGAGCCTGGCTCTGGATGCCCATGGCGAGATTCTGGCTTTCGCCCGCGGAGACACCATTCATGCGGTCGATCTCTACACCGACGATCCCTACTGCGCGCCCCTGAGCCATCCTGAGAAATCCGCCGTCGCGGCGCTGGAGTTTGCCCCCCAGGGCGGCCTTCTGGCGGCGTCCTATGAGGACGGCTCCATCCAGTTTTGGAACCTGGAAACTGGCAAGCCCCAGGGACCGCTCTTGTCTGCCCATTCAAGTAAGCCGGAGCACTTGGTCTTTAGCAAGTGGGGAGACGAACTGATCTCCGCCGGAGATCGCGAGCTCTGCGTGTGGGACGTCGCCAACCACCGGCTCACCACCCCTAAACAGGACCAGTTTGATTTGCCTATCTCTGGCGTTAGTATTGACTCCACTGGTCACCGCCTCGCAGTCGCGACTGGAAACCAAATTCGCCATTACGACCTGGCTACCGGTGAGACTTCCACCCATCCCTTCACGGGCGGAAACACTTCCTCCAAGATACGGGACCTTACCTTCAGCCGCCCCAGTGCGTCCCTCATTTCGCTGGACGCCGCCCAGACCATCCGGATTTGGCACCCCCATTCCTCAGACCCATCCGCCTCGGAGGTGGATCTTACTCCGTTTGTGGAAGGGAACTGGTACGAAGTCACGCCTCGGGGCCTTGCCGTGAAAGCTCCTCTTACCGATAACCTCCTGGAATTTCCGGAGCCCCGCCCTTTCTTGATCAAGTCTTCGGAGTAGAGGGCGGCGTGGAGAAGGATGCCCAGGTTCGGTTCGCTCCTCTGGGCATAGCGGTGTGGCGGGCTGAATCAGCCACGCCTCCTTATCTTGACGGCATACGCTATTTCCCAAATACCGCGTTCGCGATGGCCGAAATGCCCTCCGGCGTCAGGTCTTCCTCATTCAGCAGGGCGGGGTTTACCTGCCCAAGATCCTCACCGCAGTGCTCGAGGAATTCCGGAGGCAACTCGCCGGACTTGGCGCGGGACGGTGCGTCCAGGACGCAGGCGGACTCCATCTGAAGCGCGGCAAGCATTGCGCCCGTTAGGTCCGAATCCACAAAGATCGTCCGTCCCAGCCGCGCGCCTTCCAGGTTTGCGCCCCGCAGATTTGTGCGGATAAAGATCGTCTCCCGCAGATCAGCTCCGCTTAGGTTCGCGCCCTCCAGTTCCGCGTCGCGGAAGCAGGCGTTTCCCACGCGGGCCTTTTTCAGCGTAGCCCCCTTCAGATTTGTGCAGTCCAGCGATGCTCCGGCTAGGATGGCCTCTTCCAGGTAAGCCCCATCCAACTGGGTGGCCGTCAGCGACGCGCCGGACAGATCCACGGAAGACAAGTCCGCCCCCGTCAGTTCGGTTTCCGTCAGAGTCGCCCCGCTAAGGTTCGCGCCCTCCAGCTCTGCCTCTATCAGATTGGTGCCATACAGGTTGGCGCCACTCAGGTCGGCCTCGATCATGGCTGCTTCCCGGAGGGTTTCATCGGACAGGTTTATACCCCGCAGATCCTCGCGATAGGCAATGGCCCGGTCGCCATGACAGCGTCCCGAGCCCAGCCACATGGAGTGCAGCCGCAGCATGGCGTCAAGGTTCTTCTGGTCCATGGGCGTCGTCGGTGAGGGTGAAAGTCTGGGGTAATGGGGTATAAAGGGAAAGCCATCATATTTCCCTCCCATCGCCCGCCTTGGCAAGGCCAAGCGTCCGCCTTCCGCAACCCCGCCGCTTTTCCTTCCACGGGAGAAAGCCGCTGCGTTTCGATCGTCTTGGAAAACACCGCCGTTCCGCCTACACTCCGGCACCGTTCTTGTTAATGAACCCACATCGCTTCTGTCTTCGCGTCCTGGCCTTCTTCGCCCTTCCCTCGCTGGCGGGGTTCACTGACAACACCACCCTCGCGGAGGAAGGCGGAGCGCCCCGCGTCCTGGCCGATCGAGAGTTTTACACCCAGGGCCGCTACATCGCCTATGCCAGCCCGTGGTCCGTCGATGTGGAAGGCGGTCCGAAGCTAGCGCACGGGGTGGACTTTGCGGATGAGATGACCGTCCGCCCGGCAGAGTTTCCCGGCAGCGTGGAGATTGCCTGGCACTGGCCGCTCGTGGCGCCGAAGCATACGGGTGTCTATGGCTACCACGCCGTGTCCTACGGCAGCTTCCACGGCGGCGTGCCGGAAACCCCCGCCGCTCCCCGCCGGGTGAAGGACATCGCCACCCTCAGCGAAACCTTCAGTCTCTCCTTCGCCCGTGGCATCGGCGAGTTCAACGTGCTCACCGAGTTCTTCCTGGCCGGCGACCCGAGCGGAGAGCCGAAGGCCGCCGAAGTCGGCTTCTTCCTCCACGCCGCCAAGTCCGCCATTCCCTTTGCCGAATCCGGCGAACCCGTCGGCGCTTACACCGACGCCACCGGCCGTGCCTGGAACGTGACCAAACAACCCGCCCCCCACAGTCCCTTCCACATGTTCCTCCCCGCTAACAGAGAAGATGTCCTCACCGGCGTCATTGACTTCAAAGCCGCCCTCGACTTTCTCCAGTCCCAAGGCCAGATCACCGGCGAAGAATGGTTCACCGGCCTCGCCCTCGGCATCGAACCGGTGTCCGGCTCCAGCACCTTGAAGCTGGAGGACTTTTCGGTTAGCTTCGAGTAGGGGAATGGCGAGCGGCTCAGGCTTCTACCTCCTCCTGCTGTTCAAACGGCTGCCGGGTCCATTCGTTCTCCGGAGAGTCCCGCTAGGCAAACCACCCTGGCGCTAGGTCGTGCAGTTGCATGACAGAGGGATCAAAGTCACAGACGCAGCCCAGGCAGAACAACTTGGGCGGGCTGTCAGCCTCACCCCTATTGTGAAAGATCTGCCAGTCCCCGTCGTGATCGCGATAGACTTCCTCGATGAAGTAAGCCGGGTCCAGAACCTTCTGAGTGCAGTAGGAAAGCGTGTCAGCCGCGCAGGCAAACTTCCATTCCTCAGGCTGAAATCGATGGGCATGCTCGGTCATTTTTGAAGAAGAGGAAAATTAAGTGACTTGAAGTGGTGTGCTGGTCTCCGGGCGGGAGAGCTAATCCGATCTTTTAAAGTGTTTGATTGTTACTTCTGCTCTGGCGGCAAAATTTCCGAACCTCCTTGGCTTGCGTTTTCAGATCGGCCCAGAGTGGTGTCTGCCCAGAGTCGGAAGTCCGACGGATACTGTTTCCTAAAGTCTTCCCAGATCTCAAGAAAGTCAGGCAATGTCCCAGCCCACTTCAAATACTCGGTCTCCGCTTCAAAAGCGTCGTCTCCTATGAAACCTTGCCGGCGAAGTCCATAAACCCGGTGAAAATAGTGTAGCCGTAGAAGATGAAGCCTTTTGTGTTTAGGATAGTCGCCGGCAGCTTCCGGGTGATCCAAAGCCGCGCGGTTGATTTCCATCAACAAATCGCTGGCACTGTTCTCAAGGGCAATCTCGTTGGCATCAGCTGATGCTTGGATGGCGTTGGTCGCCTGGTACACTTGAATCGAACCAAATACTAACGCGGTTACAACACCCACCGATTGCATCCAACTTGCCAACCCCTGATTCTCATTCAGCCACCTTCGAACGGCAGAGAATTGCCTGTGAAGGGCTTCGATTTCATCACACATATCGATTGCTACGCTAAATAGTGAACTTGCAAGAAATATTGCCTACTAAATTTGTTAGTAACCTTCTGCTAGAAAGTTCATTTCGAATCGATTCGTGCAACAAAAATGTGCGCGACCCCCTTTCGAATTTCATCACGACTCCCGTTTCCAAACCCGCTCCCCGCCAACCCACGTCTCCTTCACTTCGATCTCCCGGATCTCCTCGACTGGGCACTCCAGGATGTCGCGATCCAGGACGATGAAGTCCGCCAGCTTCCCTGTTTCCAGCGAACCCTTCTCCTTCTCCTCAAACGAGATGCGGGCGTTGTTAATCGTGTAGAGGCGAATCGCCTGCTCGCGGGAAATCCGCTGCTCTGGGTGCAGCACCGGGTTGCCGCCATTGTCTTCCATCCAGCGGGGTTCTCTGGTCAGGGCGATCCACATGCCGAGGAAGGGATTGTAGGGATTCACCGAACGGAAGCTGCCCACCTTCTGCATGTGGTCGCTGCCTCCGCCCACCGTAATACCCTTTTCAAACAGCGTCGCGTAGGGCTGGAACCATCGCAGCCGGTCGCGTCCAAACTGCTTCGTTAGCGTGGAGCCATCCAGCCACAGCCAGGCGGGCTGGAGATCGCAGACAATGCCATACTTCGCCATCTTCCCGATGGCCTCGGGCGACATGAAATTGCAGTGCGTCACGCAGGGCCGCTTATCGCGGACCGGGAAGTCGTTCTCCGCGATGCGCGCATACGCATTCACCAGCGTTTCCACCGCGCCATCGCCCACGGCGTGCGCCGTCATCTGCAGGTCATTCTCCAGCACCGTCTTCGCGATCTCATAGACCTTGTCCGGCTCCGCGTAGCGAATCCCGCGATACTCCGGATCCGTAATGCCATAGATCTCGCTGACGCCCCAGGGCTCCTTCATGTAGGCGCTGCCCGTCAGCATACCGCCGTCCAGGAACATCTTGATGCCCCGCAGCCAGAGGCGGTTGTCATACTCATGCAGTGGGTGGGCCGCGATCTCCTTCACCCGCGCCTTGATGTCCTCTAGGTCCGCCCCGGCATTGATGCCGTGGTAGATATACACCCGGCAGGACAGCTCGCCGCGCTGCCGCAGTTCTTCATACAAACGGAGCGAACTGCCGCTGACGTTCCGGGCGTGCACCCCCGTCAGGCCCACCCGGTTGTAGTCGTGCAGCAGTTCCTTCAGCCGCGCCAGCCGCTTTTCGAAATCCGGCGAAGGCTTAGGATTCTGGTCCGGCGTGACCTTCACCAGTCCGCCCGCCGTGCGGATGATGCCCGTCGGTTCCCCGGTCGCCGGGTCGCGCTCGATCTTCGCGTTCGAGCCCTCCGGCAATTCAAAGTCCCGGTCGATCCCCGAACGCTCCAGCGCCAGCGAGTTCAGCGCCGCGTCCGGCCCCGTGCGAAACAGCACCGGATGCTTCGGCGCCACCGAGTCCAGCTCCGCCCGTGTCGGGAACCGCCGCTCCCGCAGCCGCGTGATGAACACCTGCGACAGCCCAATCCAGTCGCCCTCCGCCTGCTCCGCCGCCCGGCTCTTCACATACGCCAGCACATCCGCGATGGATTCCATCTCCGGCACCTCGTGGTCGTACTCAAACATCGACGCCCCTACCGCGTGCACATGAGAATCGATCAACCCCGGTAGCACCACCGCGCCCGCCAGGTCCACCACCACCGTCCCTGGTCCTGCCAATTTCCGGACCACCTCATCAGACCCCACTGCCAGCAGCCGCTCCCCCCGCACCGCCAAAGCCTCCGCCAGGGAGAACTCCGCATCCACCGTCACGATCTTCCCATTCAAAAACACCCGGTCCGCCACCGCATCATCGGTATCCTGAGCCAGGGCAGGGGAGCTGAGCCGCCCACCTCCTAGGAGAAAGAGAGTCAGCCCTGAAATGAAAACGAAAAACCAAGCCAAAGCGCCAATCCGGGGGGAGAAAGGTTTCATCCCGCCATCGTGAACTGGAGACCGCCCCTCAGGCAAGAGCGCAAAGCGGCCAATACGAAATCTTGGTGGCTTGCCGCCAAGTGCCTGATGCAGAGCCGAACCCGTAGGTCAGGTTTCTGAACGGCTAGCCTGTACCGCTTTAGGGGGTGTGGACAAATTGGCGGACTGCGTGGCGCGAGTCCATTTTACGGTTGGCAAGGCGCGCCGAACGCCGTTGGGTGGTCCCAACAGAGTGAGGCGGAACGCAGCCAGGCGGAAAATGGGCCGCGCTTTTGTAGAAATTGCCGCATGCGGCGCTGATTCGATCACCTTTTTTTCATCCAAACCAGGCTGTCTGGGAATTTGTCCACACACCCTAGGATGGCGGGAAGATCCGGGAGCCATCTTCATTACCTCAACTCCAGTCACCGCTCCGTTTTATCACCCACCGCCTGACTGCGCTGTTTCACCAGAAGGTACCCGGAAAGGGTGTCCGAAAACGCCGCTTCATCGTCAAACCACTCATGCAGGCCGTGGATCTCCAAGGCTGCCGCATCGCCGTGCAGTTTCCATTTCCGGTTGGACTTCTCGATCATGATCTCGAACAGACTTCCGGAGAAATTAGCGATGCCTTCGTACTCAACGCCTACGAACTCTACCGAATCCACCGTCGCCTTCGGGGTAGTCAGTGAATGTAAAGCGTAGCCCCGGTTGGCCAACATCGCCGCCAGGTCTGCGATCCAGAATTTTTCTGGCGCATCGATCAGGAACGAAACGCGAAGATCCCGCAATTTGTTTCGGTTCTCACCATACTCACCGGCCATAATGACGTCCCGATAGTCCAAGCCGGCCGCCGCGACGAGCCGGCGCAACGCGTCAAGATCTCCCGATGCCGCCTGCACCAGGCAGCGGGCAATCCTTTCCCCGCCGCCCGCCACCTCCAACAACGCCATCGCCTCCCGGGAATGCGCCTCCCCGAAGTCCGTCCCGACGCGTTCGGTAATGTCAGGATTCAGCGGCATGAGAACATGCAAAACCAAGCCGGAGAACTGGTGGCGGAGAGGAAAGGCCTCATCTCCCCATCGTGAAGCGAATACCACCCCTCCGGCAAGAACGCAAAGCCGCCGGCGCAAAGTCTCTGGCTGAAGTGTTGGAAAATAGATCTGATATCTCCAATACTCAAAACCCGTCCGCCAAATGACTGAGGCGCAGCCTCTTTGGAGATCGGCGATCCTTCGCCGCTTTGGGAAGAGGGGGCAATCTACCTGGAAGCTACTCTATTAACCTGAAGCGTTCTATTTAGACTGTTTGCCAAAAGTCTGTTCGTGAATCGCCCGAGCGCGAAATCTTTCGTGGCAAGGCGTTTTGAGGGAGCGGATGAAATCCGTGACCGAAAAGGAACGAAGCCACGGGAGATTTGGTGCCGGGCCTCCAAACTTTCCGAGCGAAGCGAGCTTTCTTCTATCCTCCACTTTCAATTTCGATTTGCGAACAAACTTTTGGCAAACAGTCAAGCGATAGATCCATTCACCCTAGCTTGGTTATGAGAGCGACTAACCACTAGGCTGGCGCCTGACGCTGTGTATCCGCGGAGAAACGAAAAGTATCATATAGTTCGGCAGTCCTTCCCGAGAGGGAAAGCGGCGAAGAATCGCCGCACTTAGCTTCGCTTCGCTACCAAACTCGGTCGCTCCAATTCCGCACTACCCCAAGCGCTGAATTGATCAAGTCAGGAATCTGGTATCCCGCATCCCGTATCACGACCCAAACCCCACACCCTTTCCCGCCACTAACAGAACCACCTTCTTGAACGAAAGCGTCTCACCAGCCGCCACCGTCTTCCGATACACACACACCTGGTTGATCTCTCCGGGGAAGAGGCGGAAGACGGGGGCATCTGTCTTTTCGAAACCGTAGGCCTTCAGGACGGTCTCCTGACTCGCGGCGCCGGAAATCGTCTCCGGCGGCGTCAGGGCATAGAGCGTGCCGCCTTTCTCCACGCGAGCCTGGAAGTCGTCAATCGTCGTCCGTAAGAACGCGTGACCCTTCAGCGCGTCCGGGCACTCCAGCAGCCGGTAGGTCCGGTCCGTATACAGAGTCACCCCCGGCTCCAGCACCGCCGGTTCTTCCTCCACCACCGGCTCCGGCTTCCTCGTGAGCCCGGCCTGCGACTCAAACGCGCCCTGCGCCTCCAACTTGCCAAACATGATCCGGTCCGTGCTGCCGTGGTGATCGCTCTGCGACACCGTCAGCCACAGATCGCCCTCATACTCGTGAAAGGTGGGATACTGAAACGTCTTGTCCGTCTCAAACCGATACTTCCGCTCCCAGGTCACGCTGTCGCGGGAAACATCCACGTTAAACACGCTGCGGTTTGCCCCGCCGTATTGCGTCGCTTCCTGCCAGCCCAGGTAATAGAGCCCACCGAAGCGGTCAAAGGTTGGCTTGGAGTTCAGCCCGTTCGGCACCAGATCAGGCCGCTCCACCGCCTCGCTCCAGGTCCGGCCGTCCGCGCTCGTGGCGAAGTGATAGTTCTTGTTCCCGCTGTCGTCGCGGATGATCGCCATCCACGTCCCGTCCGGCAGGCGATTCACCGCCGACTCGCTGAGGTCATCGCTCTGCGGCTCGTTGTAGTGCCCGATCACCTCCACGGTCACACCGTCATCATGCACCACCGCCAGCGCGTTCTGCTTACCTGGAAAGTTATTCAGCGCCAAATAGGTCTTTCCGTCAAAGCGCTTGAACGAATCGAAGAGATACATCCCGCTCGTCTTCGCCCTTCGTCGAAAGCCATCCAGCGCCGCGTCCGCGTGAAAGGGGAGGGGCGTCATGTCAAACGTGCCCGCGCGGGTCTTCAGCTTCGCCTTGTGAATCGTGGGCGCGAAAGTCTCGGAGGCCAGGTCAAAGTCCCGGTACCACGTGGTCTCCACCTCCGGCCCCTTACTGGCGAAGTAACAGCGCAGCGTCGTGTCATTCACCTGGAGGATGCGTGGCACAAAGGTCTGCCCCTCCGGCAGTGTCACGTTGGCGTAGGCCTGGCCCGTCTTGGCCAGCAGGTGCGGCTCGCCCACCTCCAGCGTCGCTAGGTCCACCACCGTCAGCACGCAGTACATCGCCGCGCCCGCGCCGTGGCCGGGTTGAACGTCGTTGTCATGCTCCACGATGTAGGCCTTGCCGCCCACGCAGACAAACTCCGCGTCGTGCGCGCCCTTCACCGGTGGCGCCGAGACCCGGACCAACCGCTGCATCACTTGGTCGCCCGCGATCACCGGGTCCCAGCCCGGCGGACAGATAGGCTCGGCGGCCCGCGCCGCCGTCACCAGGGAGGCCGCGCCGGACAGCAGGGAGAAAAGGGTGGGGGACAGAAGTCTCATGCCGAACCATAGATCCGCCCCAAATCCATCGTCGATGGCGAATCCACGGCAAAAGAGTGTTATGATAACATTCCCATGCCCAAGCGTGTCTCCATGCAGGACGTCGCCGCCCACGCCGGCGTCTCCGCCATGACCGTTTCCCGCGTCCTGCGCGGCCAGCCTAACAAGGTCGCCACGCCCACCCGCGAGCGCGTCCTCGCCTCCGTCGCCGCGCTCGGCTACGCGCCCGATCCCCAGGTTGGCCGCCTCATGCAGCGCGTCCGCGCCGGGAAACGCCGCGCCGTCAAGGCCGTCATCGCCGTGCTCCGGGAAGATCCGCCCGGCGATACCCTGCCCACCCAGCCCTACCAATTCGTCCCCCTGGCCGCCATCCGCGACCGCGCCGCCACCTACGGCTACGGCGTGGAAGAGTTCTGGCTCGGCCGCGACGGCCTCACGCCCGCCCGCCTCCGCCGCATCCTCCGCGCCCGGGGCGTCGAGGCCGTCATCGTCTCCCCCCAGAGCGCGGCCCTGCCGTGCAGCCAGTTCGACTACACCGGCTTCGCCGCCGCCACCTTCGGCTTCGCCATGAGCGACCCGCCCCTGCACACCGCCGCGACGAATCTCCACGTCGGCATGAAACTCGCCACCACCGAGCTCACCCGCCGCGGCTACCGGCGCATCGGCCTCGCCATCACCGAGTGGATCGACCACCGCGTCCAGCACGGCTACACCAGCGGCCTCTATCAATACCACCAAACCATCCCCGAAGCCGACCGCGTCCCCGCCCTCATGCTACCCGAAAAACGCCTCGCCCGCGCCGGCTTCGCCCGCTTTAAAACGTGGCTCGAAACCCACCGCCCCGGCGTCCTTATCTCCTTCGACCAACACCTCCCCCAGTGGCTCGACCGCCTCAGCCTCCGCGTCCCCCAAGACATCGGCTTCCTCGTCCACGACCTGCACCCAGACAAAGCCGGCACCGCCGCCGGCCTCGACCACCAACGCACCGAACTCGCCAAAGCCGCCGTCGACCTCGTCGTCACCCAACTCAATCAATTCGAATCCGGCATCCCCGAAACGCCGAGGCAAATCCTCGTGCCCCCGAAGTGGGTGGAAGGGCCTGGGGTGTGAATGTTAGGGTAGAATTGCGGCAGGTTTTGAGATCCTTCATAACGCCCTTACTCGCTCTCCCCTTCGTTGAGCAGATCAAGGTAGGCGCCATACGCGTATATCTTCCCATAGCCACCTCCGGTGATCTCCCTGACGACCCCGAGCGCTTCCAGCTTGCCGAGCGCGCTCCGTGCCGTGGGCAGAGACGCGTCGATCGCCTTTGCGGCCTCTACGGCTGAGGTCACCGGTATCCGTTGCAGATGCAGATAAAGCCGCATGACCGATGCGGCCTCCGTTGAAAGGGATGCACGGTCCTGCTCGAAGAGTCTTAACAGCCGGGTTGCCGTATCCGTGGCTTGATTGGAAGTCTCGGCAACCCCCGTAAAGAAGAACTCCAGCCAGGCCTCCCAGTCGCCATTGATCCGAACTTCCTGAAGCAGCCGGTAGTACTCCTCGCGGTGCTTTTTGAAGAATAGGGAGAGATAGAGCATGGGCTCTCGCAACACCCCTTCGGCGCAGAGGATAAAGGTAATCAACAGTCGGCCCAGGCGCCCGTTACCATCCAGAAACGGATGGATCGTTTCGAACTGAACGTGAGCCAACGCGGCCTTCAACAGTGGCCGGGTTTTGACGGGATCGTCGTGAAGAAATTTCTCTAACAATCCCATACACTCCATCACCTGATGAGCGGGCGTAGGCACGAACCGGGCATTTCCGGGCCGGGATCCGCCGATCCAGTTTTGACTTCGCCTGAACTCTCCCGGTTGTTTCGTGCTCCCACGTCCGTGAGCCAGGAGCGTGGCGTGGATGTCGCGAATCAATCGCAGTGAAATAGGTTCGCCAGCGTTCAATCGCTCCAGCCCGTGCTGCATGGCCGAGACATAACAGGAAACCTCGGTAACATCCTCGATCGGCACGGAAGGCGCGCCGTGAATTTCGTGCCGCAATAGGTCCGAAAGAGACGACTGCGTCCCTTCGATCTGAGACGACAACACCGCCTCTTTCCGGATGTAGGTGTAAAGGAATAGGTGCGGATCGGGCAACACCATCGAAATCCCATCCAGCCGTCCGATTGCAGTCGACGCCGCGTCGAGCAGGCACCCCAAGTCGCCGTCCAGTTCCAACTTGGGCTCCGGGGGAAGCGGATTCGGCACAAACGCCCGCGCCTCTTCACCCGCGGAACTTACGGGAACATAGTGACCGGTCAGTCCGCGTTGCATAAGCGACAATGAAAGTAATCCTTCTCCTTAGGTGAGAAATGAAAGAAAAGCGCAAATTTCTTACATTTCAAGATCCCAATTGAAAGCTCCCTTTCAATATTTGCCCTAAATAGAAAGGATTATCGAAATTTCTTTCATTTGGACGCTGTCTTTCCTGCGGATTCTGCGAATTGTGGCACCGCCGCCAGCCCCGACCACCAACGCACCGAACTCGCCAAAGCCGCCGTCGACCTCGTCGTTACCCAACTCAACCAATTCGAATCCGGCATCCTCGAAACATCAAGGCAGATCCTCGTGCCACCGAAATGGGTCGAGGGGCCGGGAGTGTAAGGTGCCCAAAGATATACGTAGTCAAATAATGTGAATCTAACCCCTCCTGCAACGCAACTCAATTGGTTCAACAAAGCCATTAACTTACATTTAGATTATAATCATATTTGTCTCGAAAATCCCGGGCGAGCATCCCATATATACCCCTCAAATAGGGGAATGGGCGAAAGAGCCAGTCAGCAGAAGAGCTGGAACCAGACAAGACCTTAAAAGTTCTCTCATTAATCTCAACAAGAACATCTTTATCTTCCCTCTTCAATTCAAGACCATCAAACCCCAACAAACCTAGCTGTTTTGGTAATGATAGGTCGGAATTATCTAGGTGGTATTCATGAAGAATTGGACCTCCTCCTATACCAGACTCCTTACCCTCCTCAAATGCAAATGCCACAGTAACATCTGGCTTGATATACGGAGAGTCGGGGAATGCCAGACTATTTCCAGAAATAAATCGGAGATAGTTAGCAACGACCTTGTCGCAATACCTAGCAACATTTTCCCTCAAAGCTAAACTGTCGTCAATTTCCCATAGAAAACCGCCAACTCGATTTAATCTTAGCCAAGGATTTCGGATCAAAGTAACCGAATTGGCATCAAGGAAAGCAATCGCATCTTTCAAGGCCTGAATCGGAACATCGAGAGTTCGAATCAAATAGGAGTCTAAAGAAACCGGCTCCACCGTTTCTGGCACAGGATGCGCCTTAAGCCAGCTCTCTAAGTCGATCAAATCAACTAGGCCGATATGCACCTGATCATTTGATACTGGGAGCGGTACCAAGTGACTACAGGCTTTTGCCAAACCTGAGTACAGAGCATCTTTCACTTGTTGCAATGTGTAATCTTTGGACGAATCGATCTGAAACACCCTAGGATACCTCTCGATAAATGTACCAACTACATTTTTGGCAACTTCAATACCGTGGACAATAAATTGAAAGCCGGAAAAGGCCTCAGAGATTGACCGTTCATAGAACTTCAACGCCATTTCATGCGGCGCACTAAGGGCCGCTCGCTTTAAATAACTAAAACTTACCGCAGATTGATCTGTAAATAGCTCATCAAAGGGCATTGGATCCACACAAACTACAGACGGCACTTTCGAGCCAAGCTCAATTCGGTACAAATGGTAGTAAATCGTCTCTTCCGATGCCTGAGAAATCCCCACACCGAACTTCCAAGTAGGCGGAAGAATTCGCGAACGTAGCGATTGAAAATCATTGCTTAACAGTGAGTTCAGATTATCGACATACGACTGGAAAAACTGATAATCCGAACTTGATACCCCTTCGATGTCCAGTTGCTTCGCGACACGTGAGGCAAGGGCAGGATAATTTTCAATACGATTGGAATACTCCTTTGACAAAGCCAACCATCGATCAACATAATATTCATTATCACTTATGCGATCACTGTCATCGAATCTAACAATGAAACTGGCTTGACCGTCTTTATATTCAGGCATCCCACCATAGACGTGCCTCCAAAATATTGTAGGTGTTTTAGGGTCGCAAGCTATAAGAACAACTGGAAGAGTTGATGTTTGACTGTAAGCATATAGCGACGACGGGCATTGATAGCTTTTCGATCCACTGGGGATCTTTCTTATCTGAACATCAAGCTTGCCTTGAGGAATAGAGCGCTTGTCGACAATCTCAACGGTTCCATCCACATTTGGATGCTTATCGCGAGCTTTGATGTCAGCCTTCACTCTTGAATGGTTAATGGACGCCAGGAATGCGGCTATCGCTTCTTGTTCTTCAGTATCATAGTTTGGATATCTTGCTGGCTCTTTCACGTGTATTGGGGTGTTTCCGAACCAATTAACAAATCAGTGAAATCTTGCCTCTAGCATGTAAGGCTGGTCGGCTAATTCGGGTTCTAGGCAGGAGCTTGGTCAAGATCGGTCTCAGAATTCGACGTGAACTGCTTAGCGTCAATTCGTAATTTCCGATTCATGCCCGCTTTACATCCAGTTCTTCCCCGGCACTTGGTCCACGCCCACCTCCCCTGCTCGAAAAACTTTCCCTTTTTTCGTTAGATTTCGAGGTCCTTGGCAAAATACAGAGGAAACCCCGCTGTCATGAGTCGTTTCACGCGCTTCGCTTCAATTTTTTTCACCCCAGTTTATGCCGCCATCGCCCTCGCGATGGCTGGGACCTTTGCGACCACTCCAACGGCCCTCGCCGACGAATCCCGCATCGCCGAGGACGGCTTTGCGGCCACGGGGATTGACTTGACCGAACCCGTCCGGGGCATCGGGTTTGAGAGGGGCTGGAAGCTTTCCGCGATCCTGCCGGGGACGATGGCGGAGGGGGAGGGCGGTGGCGATAAAGACCAGCCGGGCGTTCTCATCCGGGGGACGGGGGACCGGAACAATGCGTTGCGGCGGCAGTTGGCGGCGCCGTTCCGGGGGAGCGAACTGTTTGTGCGCTTCACTCTCCGCTATGACCCACCGGAGGATGACAGCGAGTTTTTTGTGCTGTGGCTGGACCGGCTGGAGGGGACGGACACGGCGACGCATTCGGAGAACGTGCCGAACCTGGGGGTCCACGTCGCGGAATCCGGGCCGAAGAAGGGGAAGGCAGTGTTCATGGTCCGCATCGGCGCGGCGCACACGGCTTTCAGTGCCGTGGAACTGGAGCGCGGGCGCGACTACGTCCTGGTCGGACGCCTTTCGAAATCCGAGCCCACGGAGCGCGCGGACTTCGACCGCTTCGACCTCTGGGTGAACCCCACACCGGAAGACCTCGGCCAGCCCGCCGCGTCTATCCGCGATCAGCAGAGCGTGAACTTCGTGCGCTGGGTCGGCTTTTCCACCGGGCGAAAGACGGAGCGCGAGGACCGCATCTGGATCGATGACCTGGTGCTGAGCCGCACTTGGGAAGACGTCATGAAAGCCGTCAGCGCGCCCAGCCTGACCGAAGTGCCTCAGCCGCTGCCGGGCGAGCCGTGGGCGGGCGCGGTGAACTTTTCTCACGATGTGTATCCGCTGCTGAAAGAGCGCTGCTTCAAATGTCACTCCGGCGAGAAACCGGACTCCGGCTACCGGCTGGACGTGCGCAACGAGATCCTGGGCTACAGCACGGGCGATCCGCTGGCGGAACCCGGCAAGGCCCGGTCAAGCCGCCTCCTGGAAAAGATCACCGAAGCGAATCCCCAGGACCGCATGCCGCCGGAAGAGGGTGGGGGAGACCCGCTCTCTGAAAAGGAAGTCGGCCTCCTGGCGGCGTGGATCGAGCAGGGCATGACCTGGGACGAAACGCTGCTGCCCACCCCGCGCATTCAGACGGATCACTGGGCCTTCCAGCGCATCGAACGCCCCGCCCTTCCGAAATTGAAACGGGCCGGCTGGGTCCGCACGCCGGTGGATGCCTTCATCCGCGCCCGGCAGGAGGCGGAAGGCGTGACCCCCGCCGCCGAGGCGCCGCCCCGGGTCCTGGTGCGCCGCCTTTACCTGGATCTCATTGGCCTGCCACCGACGCCTAAGCAGATAGACGCTTTCCTCACCGCCTCCGCGAAAGATCCCGAGGCTGCCTTCGCCGCCCTGGTGGAGGAACTGCTCGACTCCCCACACTACGGCGAGCGCTGGGGCCGCTACTGGCTGGACCTGGCCCGCTGGGCCGAAAGCCAGGGCTATCAGCACGACATCCCCCGGCCCTACGCCTGGCGGTATCGCGACTACGTCATCGCCGCCTTCAATGCCGACAAACCCTACGACCGCTTTCTAACCGAGCAGCTCGCCGGGGACGAGTTGCAACCCTACGCCGACGAAAACCTCATCGCCACCGGCTTCCTGGCCGCCGCCCGCATCAGCGGCAACAACATGGACAAGGCCGCGCAGCGCAATGACGTGCTGGTGGACATGACCAATGCCACCGGCAGCGCCATCCTGGGCCTGACCATGGAGTGCGCCCAGTGCCACAACCACAAGTTCGACCCCATCAGCCAGCGCGACTACTACCGCCTCCAGGCATTCTTCGTGAACGGCCAGCTCGGCAACCTCTCCCTGCGCGATGCCGGAACGCCGAACCCCACCGACCTCGAAAACTGGATGGAAGCCGGCGCCTACAAGTTCTACATGAGCGAGGCGAACAAGCTCGTTAAAAGTAAGCGCTTCGAGCACACCACTCAGCCGCACACCTGGGGCTTCCACGCGCCCGGCCAGAGCGACCCCGGCATCGAACGCCTGCCCGTGGTGAATCGCGACCCCATCGTGTGGGACGCCCAGGGCCTGAAAGACACCCGCGGCCACATCCTGGTCCGCGGCGATGTCAGCCGGCCCGGGCCGGAGGTCACCGGCGGGTGGCCGGAAGTGCTGGGCCCCACGCCCGTGAAGCCGGACGGCGTCAGCCGCGTGGAGTTCGCCCAGTGGCTGACCAGCCGGGAAAATCCCCTGACCGCCCGCGTCTGGGCGAACCGCCTCTGGCAGTGGCACTTCGGCCAGGGCATCGTCACCACGCCCAGCGATTTCGGCACCCTGGGCTCGCCGCCCACACACCCCGGCTTGCTCGACTGGTTAGCTTCTGAACTCATGGAAAACGGCTGGAGCACGAAACACCTCCACCGCCAGATCGTCCTCTCCGCCACCTACCGCCAGCAGCGCCTGCACAGCGAGGCAAACGCCGCCATCGATCCCGAAAACACCCTGCTCTGGAACTGGCCGCGCCGCCGCCTGGAGGCCGAGGCCATTCGCGACGCCGTGCTCGTCGCCACCGGCGAGCTGGACGACACCATCGGCGGCCCCAGCGTCCCGCCCGAGCGCGACGAGAAAGCCCTGCGCCGCACCCTCTATCTCTACCAGCGCCGCAGCGACATGCCCACCGTCATGGAAATGTTCGACGCGCCGGAGCTCATCTCCAGCTGTCCCCAGCGCGGCGTTTCCACCGTGGCCCTCCAGCCGCTCTACCTGCTGAACAGCGGCTTCATGATGCACCGCGCCGAAGTCCTGGCCAAGGAAGTAAGCCAGACCGCTGGCAACGATCCCGCCCGCCAGGTGGAGACCGCCTTCCTCACCACCCTGGGCCGTCAGCCGGACAAAGACGAACGCGAACAAGCCATCGCCTGGCTTCAGTCCGGCGCCACCACCGAAGCCGATTCCGCGACCGCGCTCTTGCAGTTCTGCCACGCGCTGATCAATCTTAACGAGTTCCTCTACATCCCATGAACGAGCCGCAGCCTTTTCACCATCATCACAGCCCCCGGCTCTTCACCCGCCGCGCCATGCTGGAAAGCAGCACGCTGGGGTTCGGCTCCATCGCCCTGGCCTCCCTCCTCGCGCAGGAAGGACTCTACGCCTCCAGCCGGGAAGGGGACCACACCCGCCCCCACCTCGTGGGGCCGCACCTGCCGCCCCGGGCCAAGAGCGTCATCTTCCTCTTCATGAGCGGCGGCCCCGGCCAGACGGATACCTTTGACCCTAAGCCGCTCCTGCAAAAGCTGGAAGGTCAGCCCGTTCCGGAGAGTATCGCCGTTAACGTGCCGAAGATTCCGCGCTCCGGCGTCAGCTCGCCCCTCATGGCCTCGCCCTTTTCCTTTAAGCAGTACGGGCAGAGCGGCATCGCCGTGTCCGAGCTTTTTCCCGAAACCGCGCAGCTCGTGGATGACCTCTGCGTCATCCGCTCCATGAATCACCGCATCCCCGTGCACGGCCCGGGCGAGTGCGTGGCGCTGACCGGCACCGCCCTGGGCGACCGCCCCAGTATGGGCGCCTGGGTCACCTACGGCCTCGGCAGCGAGAGCGGCGACCTGCCCGGCTTCGTCGTCATGCTGTCAAACACCACCGGCCCCGCGCCCCAGCGCTCCGGCTGGGGGCCCGGCTTCCTGCCCTCGAAATACCAGGGCACCGTGGTCGATGGGAAAAACGGTGTGCCCTTCACCAAAATGCCCGCCGGTTACACCGATACCAACCGCCGCGAGCAACTGAAGTTCATCGACTGGATGAACCAGAAACACCTCGCCAGCCAGGGCATCGATACCGAGCTGGAAGCCCGCATCGCCTCCTACGAACTCGGCTTCCGCATGCAGGCTTCCGCGCCCGAAACCTTCGACCTCGGCACCGAGCCCGAGCACATTCGCCGTCTCTACGGCCTGGACGACAAAGCCACGGCTGAGTATGGAAGTCAGTGCCTCATCGCCCGCCGCCTCGTCGAGAAAGGCGTTCGCTGCATCCAGCTCCGCAACGGCGGCTGGGACGCCCACGGCAGCCTGGAAAGCAACCACCGCAAGCAAGCCCAGGCCGTCGACCGGCCCATCGCCGGCCTGCTCACTGATCTTAAGCAACGCGGCCTCCTCGAAGACACCCTCGTCGTCTGGGGCGGCGAGTTCGGCCGCACCCCCACCACCGAAGGCAGCGCCAAGGGCGAAAAGCGCGGCCGCGACCACTCGCCCGCCGGCTACACCCTCTGGATGGCCGGCGGCGGCGTCAAAGGCGGTCAAGTCATCGGCGCCACCGACGACCTCGGCTTCGTCCCCGTCGAGCGCCCCCTCTCACCCGCCGACCTCCACGCCACCATCCTCAACGCCCTTGGCCTCGACCAATACAAAGTCATCTACAGCCACAACAACCGCGACGAAATCCCCACCGTGTTCGGAGGAGAGGTGGTGAGGGAGGTGTTTGTGTGAGGTGATTGCAGCCGCTTGGCGCCCAGCCCTGGCTGTCATGCCTGCAATAGAATCTTAGTCCCACACGTAGCGCTCATCGAAAGGGATATCGTTCTTCTTCAGGAGCCGGCGAAACTCGTCCTGAAAAGAGACCTTTTGGTGATGTTCTCTCTGTTTTGCGATGTAATCCATGACGGCATCTTTGTGAGACGAACTGAGCGAGAACGCGCCATATCCGGCCTGCCACTGGAAGTGCTTGAATGAGGTGTTTTCGTGAATCCAGACTGATGAACCGGTTTTGATCTCCTTGACGAGATCCGCCATGGTGACGGTCCTGGGCAGGGGAAAGAGGAGGTGAATATGATCGTCCACTGAGTTCGCGGCGAGCAGGCTGGAGCCGCGCCGCTTGAGTATCCCACCAATGTAAGCATGAAGGTCCTGCCGCCATTCATCCTTCAGCCACGCGCCCCGTTCTTTAGTGCTGAAGACCAGGTGGACGAGGAGATTGGCAAGAGATTGAGGCATCGGGAAAGATTGAAACCTAGCGGATAAAGCGACGCATGCAAAACATGCGAAGTAGGAAAGGCCGGTTAAGCAAGAGAAGCAGGGAAATGTTACCAATTTGGATAAAATGCCCGCGCCGCGCCAAGGCCCCAACGGGGCCTACGTTGAAAGCCCAGGGTGAAACCCTGGGTACAGCGATAGAGGGCAAATGCGCCCTGAAAGGGCGCGCGTGGCGTTCGTAATCCAGCTCCAGAAAGGAGATCCAGAAAAGTATCCCCCACGGTAGACCATCGTTATATCTTTTGGAAAACCCTATTCTTACCACGAACGCCACGCCCGCCCCGTTGGGGCGGAAATCTGTGCCGGACAGGTTCCCGGGGTTTCACCCCGGGCTATCGACGGGCACGCCCTTGGCGTGCGGAAGGAGCGCCACCGAGGTACCACCAAAGCGAAGACGAGACTCCACCTAAGCGGCAACCCAAACGCCCCAGCTCGCTCCCACGACCAAGGCCCCAAAGGGGCCTACGTCGATAGCCCAGGGTGACCAACGGGAACCCTGGGAAAAAACCCACCCACCGTTTGCGCCCTGCAGGGGCGCGCGTGGCGCGGTCAGACAGAGAAATGTTTCGATATTCGAATGGTAGATACAGTGAACCACCCGTCTGATCGTGCCTCCAGAACGTTGTAGCTTTCGCGAACGCCACGCCCGCCCCGTTGGGGCGGAAATCTGTGCCGGACAGGTTCCCGGGGTTTCACCCCGGGCTATCGACGGGCACGCCCTTGGCGTGCAGAAGAAATTCCGCCAAAACGACCCAGTTAAATAAAACAGCTGCCGCTCCTCAAGCCGGTAAAAGCTCGTTCCCCACAGCCCCCAACAAAACGACTGATTCGATACGTTCTTGGGCCTTCAGTCCACCAAGACACAGACTTGACCTTCCCCGCCGCAATTGATCGACTGGAGCAAACCAGAAGACGGAAAAAGAGGAGTCGTAGAGAGAGGGAAACGCGAGCAACTGACGGAGGGACCATGCCATGAGTAGCTTTAATTTCCGGCCACGATTCCAACAACTGGCCGAGCTCACCCCGAAAGCCGTCGAAGAAAAGATCCTCGAACAAACCCAGCTAAGCGGGTGCGACTACGAGGTGAAGTGTTTTCCCGGCTTTCTCTGCATCCGCATCCCGGAGAAAGAACGCCATTTCTGGTCCCCGCGGCTGCACCTCGATCTCGAAGCCACGGACGACGGCACGAAGACCCAGATCCGCGGCATTTACGGCCCGAATGCCAACGTCTGGGGGCTCTTCCTCTGCGGCTACATGATCCTCGGCGTCCTCGCCTTCATCGTGGGCACCTTCGCCTTTACCCAGTGGGCCATCGGGACCTACCCGTGGGCCTTCTGGCCTCTGGGGCTCATCCTGTTCGCCGCCCTCACCCTCTACGTCATGGCACAGCTCGGGCAAAAGCTGGGCGCCCAGCAAACCTACCAGATCCACCAGATCTACGAGTCCGCCCTGGGAAACCACGTCCCTATCCATTGAGAAGCGGGAGAGGGGAGGAACAAGAAGAAGCAGCTTCCCGCCGCGGGCCCGGTCACGCAATCCCGTCACCCGCAACGCTTTACAAACCGGGAAAATTTTTCGCACCCTTAG
The DNA here is from genome assembly GCA_030427505.1 of Verrucomicrobiia bacterium. Lineage (GTDB taxonomy): Bacteria > Verrucomicrobiota > Verrucomicrobiia > Verrucomicrobiales > DEV007 > JAUICH01. Next base: position 164,285 of record JAUICH010000004.1, on the reverse strand, counting down.
CGGAACTGACCCCGTTTCTTTCGTGATTCGCCGTAGTCTGATCCCGCAGCTTCAGGTCCTGACCGCCGGTGTGCTCCTGGCACCCGTCTTCCTGCCTGCTCAGCAATCCTCTTCCGCCCCTAACATTGTCACCACGCCGTCCCCGGGGGCTGAAGAAGGCGGCGCCCCGGCCCAGGGAGGAGACAACAACCAGGCCGACTTACCAGGAAGCGAAGCCGCGCCCGGAGACCTTCCTGTTCCCGTCTCCCGCGACCACTTCGCCGCGCTCATGGAGAACTCGCCCTTCCTCCGGCCCCTGAATCCCTCCAGCCAGCTCATCCTCACCGGGCTGGCCCGCATCGAAGAAGAAACCATTGCCACCGTGCTCGATCTCGACACCGGCGCCACCCACCTGGTCTCCGGAAAGACCAATTCCGAAGGCTGGCAACTCATGGAGGTAAAAGGCGACCACTCAGACATCAAGAGCCTCACCGCCCACATCCGGCTCGCCGGAGCCGGCGTCGTCCCCATCCACTACCAGGAAGCCCCGCCACCGGGCTCCATCGGGACCCATGGCGTTCGCGTGTCCAACCAGATCGGAAACGGCACCCCCGGCGGAGGCACCGGTCCCCACGGAGGGCCCGACCCCGGCGTCCTCACCCCGGACCAGCTGGCCGATGCCCGCCGCGCCGCCCGCAACATCCGCGACGGCTTCCAGGCCGACGGCTACGGCGATCGCGAGACCATTCCACCCGAGGTCATCTCCAAGATCGCCCAGCTCTCCACCGCCCAGCGCGAAGCCATCAACGTCAAGATGTTCGAGTACCGCAACCGCGGCCTTGGCATGCAGGAGCGCAAGCAGATCTACAACAACCTCCTCGACCGCGCCATCCGCCGGTGAGGCACCGTGCCAGGCAGTGGCCATCACGTCCGGGGCGCCTACCAGCCGCGGGTTCGGCGCAGGGATGCTGCCTTGAACCTATTTCGCCTGACGTACAGACACGTTAATCAAAACGAAGTGGTCTAGGGGCAGAGTTCTTTTGGGAAGATGCGTCCGTTTTCGAAACCAGGAGACCGGAGGAATCGATCAGGTTATCCATTCAGCCTGGACTCACTTCAATAATGTCCGTCTTCCCAGGCGGGTGCAGCGCTGCATGAGGTGCTTCTCTTTCTTAGCAAGAGCGGTCAGGGCGGTTTTTCGATCTTGGTGAGGGAGCGAAGCCATCTTGTGGGTGCGATGGATCAGGTTGGCCAGGTCGTTGCGTTCGCCCAGGTGGGTGCCCAGCCGCTTGATGCGGTCGTCGTAGGCGCCCAGGTTGCGGGGGTAGATTTCGGCCATGAATTCGCGTTCGTAGCGGAGACGTTTGACCGCTTTTCGCCAGTCGTGCCAGACCTCGGGGTCTTTGTCCCGGATGGCTTCCGCCGTCTTCTCGCGGCTTTTCTGGAGGGTGCGGCGGAGCTGGCCGCGCAGGATGCGGCGCTGGTTGGGGCCAAAGTCCACGGAGCGCCAGGCGTCGCGTTCCCCTTCCAGGATCTTCCGGACAGTCTGGCAGGGACCTTCCAGGGCTGAGGAGGGCGGGGCTTCCTCGGCGGGATGGGTGAATCCCTCCGCCACCTTGCCGAGGGATTCGGCCACTTCGGGGTGTCCGTGATCTTCCGAAGCAATGCGGTTGGCCAGTTCGTGCAGCACGGCGGCGTCCCGGCTTTCCGCCACGCAGGCGGAGAGTTCGCGAAGGGCTTCCTTTCGCTCTTTGACGAGGTTTTTACCGGCAGCCGGTTTGGCCAAGTGCCAGGCGGCCCGCAGGCGCTTGGTCGCCACCCGCAGGTCGTGCACCACGTCTTCCAGGAGCAGGGCCTCCGGGCCGGTCACGGCGTTCAGGCATTCCTCCACCAGCTCGACGCAGACGTCACTCAGCGTCCGGCCCTCAGGACGGACGTAGGGTGTCCGCTTGCGGTTTCGAGCTGGAGAGTGGGAGACCGGGGAAATCATGGGGAACCACGGAGATTACTCCGCTTCTTCATTTTTGCATCTACCACGATGGATGCCAATACCCCGTCCACGACTCCTCCGGCGTACTGGACAAGATACGCGAGGGTTCCGGCTGGAAAATAGGCCGCTCTCAACCTGTCGCTTCTTCCGGCGCGGGCCGGTTTCGGAGCGTGGCCAGCAGGACCAGGGCGGCCAGGGAAAACGCGGCGCCAGCGTAGAAGGTGGTTTCAGCGCCATGATGCTCCCACAGGGCACCAGCGATGACGCTGGCCACAAGCATGAGCACGCCACAGGCAAGGTTAAAAACACCAAAGGCGGTGCCTTTCAGTTCGGGCGGAATGACGTCCGCGATCATGGCGGAGAGAATGCCCTGGGTGCAGCCCAGGTGAAGCCCCCACAGACCGGCGCCGAGGAGGGCCAGGAATGGCGAATGCGCCCCGGCCAACACCAGGTCGGCGAGGATGAGGATAAACAGTCCGCCCGCCAGCAGGAACCGGCGGTTGACACGGTCCGACCAAGCGCCCGCCGGATAGGCGGACAGGGCGTAAGTCACGCTCATCACGATCATGACGGCGGGCACCCAGGTCAGGGCAATGCCCGCCTGTTCGGCCCGCAGGACCAGGAAGGCCTCGCTGAAACGGGCCAGGGTAAACACGGCTCCGATGGCGACCACCTGCCAGTAGGCGGCGGAGAATTGCTTGAGAGCCTTCAGCCGGATCGGCGGCCGGCCCCGCCGGGTATTGGAAGGTTCTTGTTCTTCTTCCCGTTCCTCCGGCTCCCGCACGCCCAGGGCGATCACCAGCACGGCTGCCAGGGCGGGGATCACGGCGAACCAGAGCACCTGCTTAATATCATTGGCCAGCCAGAACATCAGTCCGATGGCCGCGGCGGGTCCGAGCACCGCGCCGATGGTGTCCATGGACTGGCGCAGCCCGAAACAGGCCCCCCGGATCTCCGCGGGCGCCACGTCCGCCACTAGCGCGTCACGGGGCGCGCCGCGGATGCCTTTGCCCACGCGGTCCAGGAACCGGGCGAGGAGAACCGTCTTTACCGATGTGGCCAGGGGAAAGAGCGGCTTAGTGGCCGCCGCCAGGCCGTAGCCGAGGAGGATCAGGACCTTGCGGCGCCGGAAGAAGTCGCTGAGCGCCCCGGAAAAGACCTTGGCGATGAGGGCCACCGCTTCCGCGGTGCCCTCGATAAAGCCCACGGTCAACATGCTGGCGCCCAGGGTGGAAACCAGGAACACCGGCAACAGGCTGTGCACCAGCTCCGAAGACAGGTCCATGAACAGGCTGACGAAGCCCAACATCCAGACCGTCCGCGGAATGGCCGGACGCGCCGCTTTGTCCGGGGCCGGGGTCATGTTTCCTCCCCGGCGATCCACTTGCGGAAGCGATGATAGAGATAGCCGATGATGAGGAGCACGATGCTGACGGCGAAGAAGGCGAAGATGCGGTTCAGCGTATCATCAATATCCACAATGAACATCCGTAAGATGCACAGCATCAAACCTGCCAGACCCACCAGCCGGTAGGGGCGGGCCCGGAACACCAGGCCGGAGACGAACACCACGCTGGCGGACACGCCCCACCAGACCGTGGCCAGGTGGCCGTAGCCCAGGTCCGGACTCCACAGCGCCAGGAAAGCCAGGGCCAGGGCGGCCACGGCGTGGGGCCAGCTCAGGCGGCGGAAGGTCCAGCGCTTCGCGTCGGCCGTGGTTTCCAGAAGGCTGACGCCCAGGACGATGGCGGCGGTCAGCAGGATGGAGAACAGCGTCCACCCGGAGCCGCCGGCGGGGCTTTGCCAACATAGGAAGTAGGCGCTGGCGGCAGCCAGCAGCAGAGGCACGTAGTTCAGCCGGAGGAGTGAGTAAGCGGGCGGATACCTCCGCCAGAGCAGGGCCAGAGCCAGCGCCTGGACCGCCCAGGCCGTGGTGCGCCAGGGCGCATCGAGCGCCTCCTGGACCGGATACAGCCAGAACAGCGTGACCGCGACCCCTGCCAGCCAGCCAAAGACGGTTTCGACCGTGGAAAGGGATGGGGCCGAGCCGTCCGTCGCGGTGGCGCCTCCGGATTTGTCTGCGCCCAGGCGATGATACAGAAACAGGAAGACCACGCCCGCCAAGAAGGCGCAGAGGTCGAACCAGGAAAGCGGGCCATAGAACTCCTGGGCATTCAGCCGGTAGAGCAGTTCGCTCAGCAGGCCGAACACGAAGGGTAGAAACGAAGCATGCCGCAGGTGATGGAAAGGCAGTTTCGAACTGACTAACAATGCCGCGATGGCCAACGCGCCATCCAGCGCCAGGACAAAGCCATGGCTATCCATCTTCAGATCCGGATACAGGATCCAGGCGATGAACTCGTGCACCAGGCAGAGGCTGATGCCGTGGAGGATAAAGTCCACCGTGGGGGCGGGCGCCCATTTTCCCTTGGGCACCTTCCGCCACAGGACAATGGCAAACAGGATGCTGGTACCCAGGAGCGCGGCGATGTTCAGGCTCAGCGTCGTGGCATCGTCCCGCTGATAGTGGTAAAAGGACACCATCAGCGTCAGGGAAAAAAGGAGGAAGGCGATGCCGAAGGGAATGCCCCCTGCCAGAGAGGGCACCCAGTCCCGCGTGCGAAACGCCGCCGCCAGGGGAATCAGCGACAAGAGGCCCAGCCAGGCGAAGACGTAGTCGGGCCGGTCTTTTAGAAATACCAGGCTTAGAATGGTAAGAAGGATGCCGCCCAGGGCGCTGATCAGGGTGCGCAGGGCGGTGGAAATTTCGCCAGCGGGGGAGAGGGGCTTCCCTCTTCCGGGCAGGGATTGCCGGACCAAAGTCACGGCCACCAGCACCGCCAGCGGCAGCGCGGTCAGTACGGGCGCGCTGTTGTTGAGATGGAACTTCGTGGAGCCCGCATACAGGCCGATAGCCGCCGTGATCAGGCCCAGCGCATAGGCCCCGGCGCGGGCCAGGTCGCTCCCTTTCCGTTCCGCCGGCCAGAACCGCCGCGCCAGTTCCGCGCAGAGGTAGCAGAGCGCGGTTAGGATGAAATACAGAGCAATGCCCCAGACCGTCTTGTGTAGGTCCCCATAGGCCATCCAGGAGAATCCCGAGGCTAGGACGAGCAGGGTCGCGCCCGCCACCGTGGGCTCCGCCCGGCGCAGGAAAAGGGCCGGGGCCGCCAGCGCGATGGCAAGCGCGGCGCCGAGGTAGAGGCGTTCCATCGATCCGCCGCCTTCGGTGTGGAGACAGATCTCCCAGGCCGTGAACCCCAGCGCCAGAGCCAGCGCGGTCCGGAACACGGCGCGGCGTTTCGGGTCCGGAATAGCCGCCGGCGACAAATGTTCCTGAAGATCCGCTTTCGCGGCGCCGAAATACCACCGGGCATGCAACCCTAACAAAGCCGCCAGATACACCAGGAAACCGCCAGCGATGCCGGTCTTGATGGAGACCGTGGGCCAGGGCACGGCGTCCGCCGCCGCATCCGCCGCCGCGGCCGTGTGGTAGAGGTCATGGAGCAAGCTGCCTCCCGACACGCAGAAGACCACGCCCGCCGCGATCTCGATCCAGCGGGAGCCGGAGCGCTTCGCCGCCCAGAGTAGCGTCCCCGCCTGTGCGCCGATGGCCAGCCATTCCACCGGTCCGGAGAAGCGCGTGGCCAGGAACAGGCAGAGCAGGCCCGAAGCCTTCAGGAAAAAGGTGGTCGTGATGGCCGAGTCATCCTTTAGCCCGTGACGCAGCGCGGCAAAGGCAAAGACCAGCAGCGCCGCGCCCAGGTAGAAGTCGCTTAGCTCGGCGGAGTAAACAAAACGCGCCGTCAGGTAGCCCGCCAACGCCGCGGCGGCGGTGTTCGCGGGGGCCAGGTAGCGGCGCCCGTGCGCGGATAAAGCGTCCGGATGCCACCGGGCGGAAAGAATCTGCGAGACCTCAAAGATTACCGCCAGTCCTCCCAGGACGCCAAAGGCCACCAGCGGGCCGGGGTCCGCGCCGGTGCGCCATTCGCCCAGGGCCAAAAGGACATAACCAGCATACGAACCCGCCAGGGCGGCGATCAGCGGCGCCAGCCAGCCGCGCCGCGTAAAGAAGAACCCCGCCAGCCCGGCCAGCAGAAGCAGCCCCGCCAGCGAAAGGTGGTGCAGGTCGTGCCCATGGGAAAACCAGCAGGTGGCATAGCCCATGACCACCGCCATGCTCGCTACGCGCTGATCCTTCTTCCAAAGGCTCCACAGAGCTAGAATCGCCAGGGCGACAACCTGCGCGGCGATGCCGCCGAGCGGACTGTGAATGACCTGCGTGGCGGGCAGGGCGGACGCGGCATAGGATGTAAAGTAGAACAACGCCAGGCCGCCCGAAGAAAGCAGGCGTCCGAACTGGGTCAGACGGCGCTCCAGGTAAGCCCCCAGCCAGGTCACCCCCACCGACAGACCCAGGAAGGCCAGCACCCGCATCCACGGATTGTCCCGGCTCAGGTAAACCGCCAGGAAGATGGACGCGATGACCAGCAGCACCAGTCCGATGCGCGTGGTCCACCACATGGCCAGCCGGATCTCCGCGTTCTCGCCCTCCGCCTTGGGCGGCAAAAGATTGATCCGCTCCAATAGCCGCCGCCACGGAAAGCCGGGCCGGGCAAGGGCGGGAGTGGGCGCACCGGCCGCCGCCGCCGGCGTCAATGAGGGCGGGACAGGAGTGGCGCCTTTCGAGGCCGGTTCGGGCTCGGGCGCAATCTCGGGGGCGGGAACCGGGGGCGGCGTGGACGATGCCGCCGTTTCCTCCAGCGATGCGTCAGACTCTGGCTTCGCACCGGTGGGAAGTGGAATTTCCTCAGAGTCCGGCTCCGGCGGGGTCTGTTTTCTGGCCTCCATCTCAGGGGACGCGGGCGCTGTGGCTTCTTCCTTGGCCCGGTTCAGGGCCGATTCCGCGGAAGAAACGGCGGATGCGGGAACCGCCGATGGAGCTTCCGGGGTCGAGGGCACTGGCGGCCTGGCCACAGCGGCCTGTTGATCCAGACGGCTCTCCAATCTTCTGATTCGACCGGAAAGATTGGCGCAGAAGAAAGCCAGAACCACTACCGCAATGAAGAGGACAAAGACCATCGGTTTGGAAAGGAAGAGAGGTGGGAGAAATAGGCGGCAGAGGGAGAGAACCTGTCGTGAGTAGTCCCCCGACTACTGGAAGCTAAGCAAACGCGCAATGTTCGAGCGAATCGATAATAGAGATGCTAACATCGAGCCGAGCGATGAAAGAGTGTCACCCTTGGCATCTTGAACCCCGGGCCGCGTTCAGTGATACTGAGGGAGTGAAAGAATCCCTATCACCAGTCACCGGGTGGTGCCGCGCGGCGAAGCGACTGACTCGGCAAGCCCTGACCCTGACCGCCTTTGGCCTGCTGACGGCCTTCTGTCTAGGGTGTTCCCAGGAAGAAAGCGCCACTGAAACGCCGCCGGTCTCCGGGCCCGTGGAAGAAGCGCCGCAAATCGCGGGAGACGGCGCCGCGGTGCCCACCCTATTGACGCGCGGACAGGAGGCGGCCCAAACCTTGGTCGCAAATCTCGGCACGCAGCTCAAAGCCGCCATGGAAGCGGGCGGACCGATGGCGGCGGTAGGCGTATGCAAAAACATCGCCATGCCGCTCACGGACGCCACCAGCGAGTCCTTCGAGGGCCTTTCCATTCGGCGGACCTCCTTAAAAGTCCGAAACCCCCAGAACGCACCCGACGCCCTGGACCGCCAGGTGCTGGAGCGGCTCCAAGCACAGGCCGCCGCGGGCAAACTGTCGCCGGACGGCTTTATGGAAACGCCGGCGTCCGGCGGCGCGCCCCGTTTCTACAAGCCCCTCATCGTTCAGGAACTCTGCCTGAACTGCCACGGCAGCCACGAAACGATGAAGCCAGAACTCGTCACCTTGCTAGAGAAAGAATATGCTGAAGACCAGGCCCATGGCTACCAGGCCGGAGACTTCCGCGGCGTCATTCGCGTGGAGTTTGAGGCGGAGTGAGGGAATGGAGTCTTTTGGTGTTAAGCTCTTTCCTTTAGCCCAAGAAAAGACGTGGCTGAAGGTGGTCCTCGACCTCCGGGCGAGGAGCTCGCGAGCCGGTTGAGCGAATTTGAAACGGTGGGTAAATTTGGTGGATCGCAACGATGTGGAGAATCTGTTTAACGGGCAGGAGATGTCCAATCGGAATTGACAGGCAGGACTGCCCTGCTTTCGCGAACGCGCTCGGAGATTGTCCTTCACCTTGCCCGAACTCTTGAATCAATCTGTGTCCAGACGAGTCCTTCTATTCCTGTTTGCTGGAGTGATGGCGATCTATCCCGCTAGCCTTGCGGTGGAATGCGGGGAGACTTGGATTGCCAGGACTTGGCCAGTTTGGGCGTGGCGGCACGGCTCATTTGAAATGCAGCGGACTGCCGCCCCCATCTTAGCGGCGGCGATTCATCCAGGTTCTTCCGTGGAAGACGCTATGGGAATACTGGAGCCCGGTTCAGACCCTTCGAAGGGGAGCCAAGTCCCGAAACTCTCTGAAACGGGACAGATGGCCTTCGGTGTTCGGGGGCATCGTCAGTTTGGGCTTATCGTCACCTACGAGGATCGCAAAGTGACCTCCGTGGAGATCTATGACTGAGAGAGCGTCGTCCTGACCAATAGCGGAAACTTTCAGCTCCTTTCTCGATCAATTTTCAGAGTCTTTCTTTCACAACATATCCGTTTGCGCCCAAGAATATCCATTTACATCCAATTAGACCCATTTATATCCATTTTTCCCTCCAGATCTGATCCTGTGAATGGGTCCCCGGAAGGGCCTCCAAACCGCCTCCGCGCGGACCCCATTCAGTTTTCTGTCCCGGCTTTTGCTGGCGCTGCCTGGAGGAAAGCGATCAAGTCCGCCATCTGTTGGGGCGGGATGGCGGCTTCTAGGCCTTCGGGCATCAGAGAGACGCCAAGGTCGGTCAGGGAGCGGATTTCGGAGCGTGGGATGACGGCCTGGGTGCTGCCGGGCTGGGCCAGGGCGATGGCGTCGCTGGTCTCGGAGGCGATGGAACCGGCCAGGGAAGCCCCGTCCGTGGTTTCGACGAAGTAGGTGGAAAAGTTGGGCGAAACTTCGCGGTTCGGGTCCAGCACGTTGGTCAGGATTTGTTCGCGGGTCCAGAGGCGCACCGTGGCGAGGTTGGGGCCGATGTCGTTGCCCTGCTCGCCGAGGCGGTGGCAGACCATGCAGTGGGTCTGATAGACGGCTTGGCCTTTCGCCGGGTCGCCGGTCAGGGGGTCGAGCTTGGCGAGGTAGTCTTCCAGCACGGCGGCGCGTTCCTGGTTGGCGGTTTCGAAAAATGCCGTGGCGCGTTGCCGGACGGTTTCGTCACGGTGCCGGGTGAGCAGGCGGCGGCTGGCGGAGTCCAGTTGCTGCGGCATCACGCTCCCAGCTTCTAGAGCATCCAAAAAGAGAGCGGCGCCTTCCGGCGTGGCGAGGAGGAGTTGGGTGACCTGGAGCCGGAGGCTGGGGGAATACGCCGGCCAGCGCTGAAGCAGCGGCTCGGCGAGCGTGGCATCGGGATACACGCCGAGGGCCGCGATGGCGGCGGCCTGGACGGCGGGCGGGGTTTCGGGAACGAGGAGCGGCAGAGCAACGTCCGCCACCTGTTCCGCCTCCACATGGGGCAACAGCTCCAGCACCGTGGCGCGGGCGGTGGGTTCGGCTGAAGGATCGTTTGCGATACTAACGAGTCTATTCGCCAGATCTGTGAGATCGGCGGAGGTATTCCCGGCTTGCTTGGCGGCGGCGCGAAGGCTGCTTCGCTGACGCCTCAAGCCCTCCGCAAGACCCAGCAGCAGAGTGGGAGAAGCCTCGCCCAGCCCTCCGGCCTCGGGTCCCAACAGGCTGGAAAGACTCACCGGTCCGGCTTCCGCCCCGGTGGCATAGGCCAACCGGCGGACCAGAGCACCGGTCTCCGGTTTGATGAGTTCTTCAAGCGAAAGGCTTCCCTTCACCTGGGCCAGCACCTCGTGGGCACGGCCCGAAAGGGAGGACAGCGCGGCGGCGGTCACGAAGGGATCGTCCGCGTGCCCGAGCAAGAGTTCCGCCAACACTCCAGCCGCCGCGCCATCGCCTTGGGGTATCTCGCCGCAGGCAATCGCCAGCGCCATGGCGGTTCTGCCGTCTTTGCTAAGAACCTCGGAAAGAGATAGAACGTGCTCTCGTAAATTGACGGAATCCGCCAGGCGGGGAGTGGCCAGGATCAGGGCCTGTTCGAGAACCCTGGGGGGAGTGTCAGGGTGAAGTTGAGCTACCAGGTCTTCCCCGGTCAGCGCTCCCAGGCCGTCCAGCGACCAGAGCGCGTGGATGCGGGCCAGGTCCGCGTGGTAACTGCCGTTGCGGCTCTCCTCCCCACCGCTCTTGTCGCCATTCCCGGCCGCCATCTCCCGGAGCGCTTCCACCACACCCACGTCCTGCCGCTCGAAGATCAGGCGGTGAGCCGTTTCCCGCGTCCAGGCGTTGGGGTGTCCTAACAAGGGTACCAATTCCTCCGTGGAAAGTTCGCCCAGCCTGGGCGGCGGTTGGAAACGGTAGCCCGGAGGGGCCAGGCGAAAGATGCGGCCCCGGTCCCGGCCGCGTTCCAGGTCCAGCCGGGCGTGGATGTCGTCCGGGATGGACCAGGGGTGTTCGATGGCTTCCCGGTACATGTCCAGGACGTGCAGGCAGCCGTCCGGCGCGTTCTCGAAATTCACGGGCCGGAACCAGATGTCGTCCGAAGCCACGAAATCCGCCGCCGGATCGGCGCGTTTCCCCGTGAAGGTGGCGCCGTCCGGTTCTATCTGGAGCCGGTAAAACAGATTGCCCGCCACGTCCGCGACGAAAATCTGGCCGCGATACTCCGCTGGGTAGGCGTCGCCGCGATACACCGTCACCCCGGCGGAGGAAGTCACCACTCCCGCGCTGACCAGTTCGCTTTGTGGATGGTTTTCGGCTTCCTCCCGCGACCAGCGCCGGGCGCGTTCCACCCGCCAGGTCTCCGGCGGACTGGTCCGGTAAACGGGCAAGGAGTCACCCGAGGCCACCACGTCGTGCACGGGATCGAATGGCGGCAGCACGGGGTTCCGGTCCAGGGCGCGCTTGGAAATCACCACATGCTGAGCAGGGTTGCGGATGTTGCAGAGGAAGCGGTTGCCGTAGTCGTCAAAGGAATGGCCAAAGCGGGCGCCGCCGGACTCCAGGACCAGGGCTTCGGTCAGTGGGTCCAGCCTCAGGTCATTGCGGCGGAAGACCAGCGGCTCGGCTTCCGGTTCGTCCCCGGGCCGGACTTCGCCGCCGTTGGAGCCGCCCGCGATGTAGAGGTGGTGGTCCAGGCCCCACTTGGGGTTGTTCATTACGGCCTGGACATTGTATTTGCGGAAGCCGGTGTAGACCTTCCGCCGGATGTCCGCGACCCCGTCGCCATCCGTGTCCTTCAGGTACCAGAGATCCGGCGTGGCGGTCACGTAGACGCCGCCCCTCCAACAGGCCACGCCGGTGGGCCAGGAGAGTCCCTCGGCGAAGACGGTGGCGGTGTCGAAAACACCGTCGCCATTCGTGTCTTCCAGCAGACGGATCTTGCCGATAGCCTCGTCGGTGGGGTTCTCTTGGGCGGGCTGGTGGGCGGCTTTGTCCGTGTAGGGGTAGTCGCTCATTTCGGCGACATAGGCGCGGGCGAACTCGTCGTAGGCAATGGCTACCGGATCGGTCACCAGCGGCTCCGCGGCAATGAGCTGCATCTGAAAGCCCTCCAAAATGTGGAAGGTTTCCGCCGCCCGCTCCGGCGGCGTGGCGGGAGTGACAGGGAAGGGTCCCTGAGCCCTGGCTTGGGGAGATTCCCCAAAAACCAAGAACGTTAGTCCCCACAAAAAGGCCGTAAATACAGAAGATTTCACGGTTGGGGCGGGATAAAAAAGTTCCGGGCGTTTCCATCCCGCAGGAAGGTCAACTGCTCTTCCGTCAGGAGGGACTCCTTCAGCTTCAGCAAGGCCGATTCGAAGTAGAAGAAGGGCGCGTGGGAGCCAAAGCATACATTCTTGATCCCCAGGCCGTTAAGCAGGTTTTCCAAACCCGCCGCACCCTCCAGCATGGCGATTTCGAAGTGCACTCCCATAGCCGCGAGGCGTTGTAAGAGCAGGGGGTTCTTGACCGTGCGCAGGGCATTTAGAAGCTGGAGCCGGATGCCCGGCACTTTCTTCAGCAGGCCCGGCAGCGGAGTCACGTCCAGATCGGGCGCCCGCAGCAGCGGGGACTGGGTGCGGACGTCTTCCAGCCGCACCACCACCTGCACGGTCAGTTCCACCTCCCGTGCCTGCTTGAGGGTTTCCAGAAACAAGGGCTGCTCGACCGCGTAGCCATGGTAGCCAGGATATAGGCGAATCATGGAAAAATCGAAGTCCTCCCGGCAGCGCTTCAGGTCTTCCTTCCAGGCGGGCAGGGTGGGGTTGATGGCGCCCACGGGCACGAGTAGTCCCGCGCCGTGAACCTCACAGGCTTTCTTGAGGCGATAGTTGGCGGCGGCCAGATCTTTGTGGAGCAGCCCTTCGAAGGTTCCCGCCCAGGCCTGGGTCACGCCGTGCTCCCGCAGCTTGGCGGTCAGGTCCGCCGGTTTCCCCAGGGGCAGGTGCCGCGCCGGCCAGTGGCCCAGGTGTACGTTAGTGTCGATGAATGGGGCCGGACCCTTTTCGCCCCCCGGTTTACCGTCATCCTTGCCGGAGGTTTCGGCTGCCGTGGTGGAGGGGGAGGTACCAGCCCCCACCAAGGCCGCGCCGGCCAGGGAGGCGGCTCCGGTTTGCAGAAAAGTGCGTCGCGTGGGTGAAGTCATGGGCGTTTCACTGCCGGTTTCAAATGTCCCGCCCCTTGGCCTTCAGGGCAGGTGCCAGCCACTGGCGGAGATTCGTGTGGAGGATCTTTTCTTGGGCCGCTTCGTCCACCTGGGCGCCCACCACCTTGCCCAGTTGGGAGGCAAAACTGCGTCCCGAGGCGTCGCTGCCCCAGATCACGCGGTCCGCGCCCAGCTCGCGCACCGCCATTTCGGTAAAACCCGCCGTGGGGTCCGACCCCGCAATGCCGATGTGCACGTTCGGTGAATGCTTCACCGCGCGGATGCCCAGCTCGAAATCGCCGCCCGTGTGGCCGCAGATGAGGCGGGCGTCCGGGTGGCGGTCCGCCAGTTCCGCCAGGTCAGCGGGCGTGCTTTCGCCCGGGAGGTTGCCGCCTGCCTTCAGCCAGGTGTGCTGGAAAATCCCCACGTCCAGTTCCACGGCGCGTTCCACGATGGGGTCCAGGTTCCGGTGGTTGCAGCGCTGCGCCACCCACAGCTTGATGCCCACCATCGGCCCGTCCGCCACGCAGCGGTTCAACTCATCCAGGCTGGCTTCAACGTCCTTGGGGTTCAGGTAAACGAAGCCGAAGGCCTGGCCGGGAAACGCGCCAATCGCTTCCAGTACCTCGTCATTTTGATTCCGGAGATTTTCGGGAGAGGGATCGTATTCCCAGTTGGATCCCATGTAGACGCAGAACTTTTCGATGCCGAGCCGGTTACCAATTTCAATAAGCCGTTCCAGGCTCTTCACTGGCGACCCAGGAACCAGCCGGGCGAAGTGGCAGTGAAGATCCCAGATGGTCATGACGAATGTGACGAGAAATTGGCGTGATTTTGTTCTTTTCTACGCAAGGGGATTGAGCAGAAGGTGGGTTCTGACGTCCAAATTCCAACGCGAAGCTCCGCCTTGTGGCAAGAATGAAAGTCAAACAGGCCGTTTTCCTCGCTCTTGTGGCGATATTCTTGGGTTCGGGATGCGGCCGTCAGAGGTCGCTCCAGAGGCCAGTGGTTCAGGACGTGGTGATCTACGGCGGGACGAGCGCGGGCGTTTCGGCGGCGGTGCAGGCGGCCCGTATGCACCTGAGAGTCATCCTCATAGAACCTTCTCAACACGTAGGCGGCCTGACCACCAGTGGCCTGGGCGCCACCGACACCGGGGACAAGAGCGTCATCGGTGGACTGAGCCGGGAGTTTTACCAGCGTGTGAAGAAACACTACGACCGGACGGAGGCTTGGAACTGGGAAAGCCCGGAGGCTCTGACCCAAGAACGCCGGGGGCGCCCGGCCTACGAACCGGAGGCGGATGCCATCTGGGTGTTTGAGCCGAAAGTGGCGGAGGAGGTTCTGGAAAAGATGTTGGCCGAAGAAGGGGTGCAGGTGATTCGCGGGCAACGCCTGAATCGGACAAACGGTGTGGAGATCCTGCGGCGGCGCATCATGTCTATCCAGATGGAGTCTGGCGAGACTTACAAGGGCGCCATTTTCGTGGACGCCACCTACGAGGGGGACCTGATGGCGGCGGCGGGAGTCAGCTACCACGTCGGCCGGGAGGCAAACGAAGTCTATGGCGAGACACTGAACGGCGTGCAAAAAGCGCGGAACGTGAAGAAGCATCGCTTCACCGTGCCGGTGGATCCGTACGTGGCACCAGGCGAACCTCAGAGCGGGCTATTGCCCGGCGTGCATGGCGACGACCCCGGCACGGATGGGGAAGGGGACCACCGCGTTCAGGCCTACTGTTTCCGCATGTGCATGAGCCGCGTGCCGGAAAACCGGGTGGCCTTCCCCAAGCCGGAGGGCTACGACGAAGCACGCTACGAATTGCTCCTGCGCAACTTCGAAGCCGGGGACGAAAGCCTGCCCCTGAGCATCAGCCCCATGCCGAATGGAAAGACGGACACCAATAACAGCGGCGCGTTTTCCACCGACAACATCGGGATGAATTACACCTATCCCGAGGCCACCTACGAGGAGCGGGAGAAGATCGTCCAGGAACACGAGACCTACCAAAAAGGGTTGATGTGGACCCTGGCGAACCATCCCCGCGTGCCGGAGTCCATCCGTCAGCGGATGAGCCAGTGGGGTCTGGCGGCGGATGAATTTACCGGCAATGGCAACTGGCCCCGCGAACTCTATATCCGCGAGGCCAGGCGAATGATCGGCGCCTACGTTACTACCGAGCTGGACTGTCGGCGCGAACGCGTCGCCGAAGACTCCGTGGGCTTGGGTTCCTACAACATGGATTCCCACAATGTTCAGCGCTACATCACGCCAGAGGGCACCGTGCAGAATGAGGGGGACATTCAGGTCAGTCCCGGTGGCCCCTACGTGATCAGCTATCGTTCCATCATCCCGCGGGAGGAAGAGTGCCGGAATCTATTCGTGCCGGCGGCGGTCTCCAGTTCCCACATTGCCTTTGGTTCCATCCGGATGGAGCCGGTATTCATGATCTTAGGACAATCCTGCGCCACGGCGGCGTCCATCGCGATCGAGGAGGGCTATGATGTTCAGGAGGTTCCTTACGATACCCTGAGAGAACAGCTTCTCGCTCAAGGCCAGGTACTGGACCTGCCCGAGGGATGGACGCCGAAGCGGATACTGGCGGCGAAATCGCTCCCTGGCATTGCCGTGGACGACGAGCAGGCGGCGCTGGTGGGCGCGTGGGATACCAGTTCCTCCGTCCAGCCTTACGTGGGTGAAGGCTACCGGCACGACAGTGGAGACGCCAGCGCTTTCAAGTCCGCCACCTACACCGCCGCGCTCCCCACGCCGGGCCGCTATGTGGTGAAGATGAACTACACACCCAACGGAAACCGGGGGTCCCAAGTACCCGTGACCGTTCAACATCGCGGAGGTGCCGAGACACTGAAGCTCGACCAGCGGAAGAATGAAGGGGACAGCCTGGGCTTCGTGACCCTGGGGACCTACGAGTTCGAAGCCGGCGAAGCCACCGTGACCGTCACCAACGAAAACGCCGGGGGCTACGTAGTGATCGATGCCGTGACGTGGGAGCGGCAGGAGTGAAACTTCGTTTCTTTGAGCAGGAAGTGTCCTCAAGAAGAGTCATGAAATGTGTTGGCCATTGAAAGTCGAAATCAATTCACATATCGTCGTGATTTGTGGTTAGAGTTCTTGGAAAGGATGGCAGCGTTCGTGATTAACCTATATAGATGAGAATTATTCTTCTGATTCTATTTTCTGCATCTCTTGTAGGCTGCATTTCAAAGGGATCGCAATCCACGGTGATTTCGACCCTTTCAAGAGACGAAGTCTTACTTCCTTCAACAACAGCGGGCGATGGGTATGAGATGTACGTAACCAAGCTGTCTTGGGTGTTACAGAAATATGGATTTACGCCAGTTACGAGCGGGAGTCCCCGTTATTCGGTTCAGTATTACGTTGGCGGCGCATTTGGAATGACCTCGACGATTTCGCTTTTGGAAAACGGTGTTCCTGTGATCGTGGCGGAATCTTACAATCCTGGAGTGGGTACTTGGGTTGCGCGTCCATTGGTTCGGGAAACATTGTTTCTTTCAACTTTGAAGAAATTTGAAAGTCAGCTCGACGGTCTTATGAACTCACGCTGATCCGGGCGTCCTGTAATGGAAAGTTCCTACGAAAAGAATGCTGTGAGTGCCGAACGCCAAAAGTTACCGAATTGGCCGCCGGAATCTCTGATGTTTTGGAGGAATCAATTCTCCTGAGAAGAATTTTCGTCAAATTGCGGTGCAACTGAGACGTTGTCTTCAGTGGGACTGTTTTTTCGCGGAGCACGGACTCTCCTCTGAGCAGCCATCCCCCCTTGACTCCGGGGGAATCCGCTCCCATGATCGTACTTTACCAACCTACAAACCCATTCCATCCATCCCACCATGGCTGATCTAGACGGCACGAAACAGGAGAAGAAAGACAAGGAGTATTACACCGATCTCCCACAGGAAAGCCCCGGCTATTTCCTCAAAGGCTCGCACCAGTATGACTGGGGCTTGAAGAACCGCCTCGCCAAGGTGTTCAATCCGAAGAACGGGCGCACCATCATGCTGGCGTTCGACCACGGCTACTTCCAGGGCCCCACGACCGGCCTGGAACGCGTGGACCAGACCATCCTGCCGCTGGAACCCTATTGCGACTGTCTCATGCTGACCCGCGGTATTCAGCGCGCGGTCATTCCCGCCAGCACGCAAAAGGCCATCGCCCTGCGCGCCTCCGGCGGCACCAGCATGGCCCGCCCGGAGTACCTGAGTGACGAGGTTCTGGCCTGCTCAATCGAGGAAGCCGTGCGCCTGAACGCCTCTGTCCTGGCCGTGCAGGTATTCATCGGTTCCGAGCACGAAAAGGCGACCATCAAGAACATGACCACCCTCATCGATGAAGCGAACCGCTACGGTATCGCCGTCATGGGCGTCGTGGCCGTGGGCACCAGCATGGAGCGCACGCCGAAGTACTTCCGCCTGGCCACCCGCATCATGGCGGAACTCGGCTGCCACCTGGTGAAGTGCTACCACACCGACGAAGAGTTTGACACCATCACGTCCTGCTGCCCGGTGCCCATCGTGATCGCCGGCGGGAAGAAGCGTCCCGAACTCGACGCCCTGAAGATGGCTTACTACGCCTGCGAACAAGGCGCCAGCGGTGTGGACATGGGCCGGAACATCTTCCAGTCCGACGCCCCCGTCGCCATGATGCGCGCCGTCCGCGGCGTCGTCCACGAAGGCCTGAAGCCCGAAGAAGGCTACCAGATGTACCAAGACCTCAAGGCCCAGGAAACGGAGGCCGCTCCGGCGACCGCGTAAGGCTGAGCGCCCGAAGTCTTATCTGAGCTAAGATTCAAGGAACCGGCGATGGCCTGATGTGGCTGTCGCCGGTTTTTTTTGTCCGGTAACGGTGCCGGGAAAGCAGAGGTGTCCGGGCGCGGGGGAGGCGTTCGGAAGACCACCTCGATTTTAGGTGGTATGGGAACGGCCTAACGCATCGGCTTGGCGGGATGCTGCTTTTTGTGTTGACCTTTTCTAACCTTCTTCCTATCACTTTCAGTAAGCCTGTGACATTCAAGTGAAAGTGATGAGCCCCCAAACTTCCTCCGTGCGTCCCCGGTTGAAACCCTTGTTGCTTTGCCGGCGGTTCGACCGGGTGGCGATGCTTCTTTTCCTTGGATTGGCCGCGTGTTCGCTTTCCTCTTGTGCCGGCCGGCGGATTGGTCAGTTCGATAAGTTTGCGACCGCCGGAAAAACCTATTCCGAGGCGATGACAAAGCTGACGGTGGAGGCCGGGCAGATCAAAATAGATGCCGATTCGGAGCTATTGCTGACGAATCGAGATGCCTTGTCTCCCGAGGAACGAAGTAGCACCTACCAGAATCAAACCGAAGGGCTGAAAGACGTTCTGGCCGTGATGGGTGATCTGCGCGCTCACACACAGCTGCTGCGGAAATACTTCTCCGCCCTGGCGGCCCTGTCCCAGTCCGACGCACCCAGTGGCATCGGCGAGGAAGCCGCGAACCTGGTGGGGGAACTGCAGAAGCTCAGCCCCAGCCTGGAGAAGGCCACCATTGGCAATGCGAACGTGAAAGACTTTATCGGCGCCGTGGTGCCCATCGTCGTGGCTCAATTCCAGCGAGCCGCGCTGGAGGAGCAACTCAGGAAAGACGCTCCCATGCTGGAGCGTCAGTTGGAACTGCAGAAGGCGGTCCTCGCGGCTCTGGCCGAAGGGATCGAAGCGGATCTCGAGTCCCTGTCCAATGCGCGTAGTTTGAACCAGGTAGCTAAGCCCTATGTTCAGGAAGGCGACTTGCCGAAGACCTGGAGGGAAGATCGCCGCGCACTGCTCTCGACCACGCTCATGGCTGCCTCTCTGGACGATGCAAAAGACGCCGCCGATACCCTGAAGAAGACGTTTGTTGCCCTGGTGGAAAACAAAATCGGTCCAGGAGATTTTGATCAATTGTTCGCGGATATCGACGCGATCCTGGACGTCATCGAGATGACTCAATCCGCAACCGAAGAATAAGGAGTCCTGGTTATGGCTTTGGCCCCATACGAACTGGAAGACTTGACCCTGAAAACGTTGCGCGCCACGCGCGCGGGTATGCTTTCGGAAGAATTTCAGCTAACCCTGCTTCTCAAACCAGCGGCGGAAAGAAAAGCAGCGGCGCTTCTTTTGTCCGATGTGCAGGTTACCATCCTGAAATTGGAAGCCCTCGAGCTGGCGGCCATCCGCGATGACCTCGTGGCGAACGCCGATGAACTGGAAGCGGGCGCCAAGGATCTCAAGGCGAAGCTGGAGAACTTGGAGCAGGTCCAGGAAGTCGTCGCAGCCACGGCTCAGTTCCTGGCAATCGTGGCCCGTATTGCCGCTCTAGCTGCCTGAGTGGTTTGTCGCCCGTGTGCGACAGTCTTCCTTGGCTTCAAATGCCTGCTAAGAATGGCGCTCTATCGGCGATGGACTGGGGACTCCTATTCAGTTGGTTGCCGTTATCGCTACCAAGTTCCCTGGCGCCTCTAAGCGGTCCGCGCTTTCCGTCTCCGCCGCAGCCTCGCAAGAAACCCCAACCCGGCGCACCCTAACAGAGTCATCGTACCCGGCTCGGGGACGGCCTGGATGGAGAGATTGTCGATGGCGAAATACTCGTTGGGGGAGCCGGCATTCTGACTGAAGTCGAAATACATATTGCCGTCGGCGTTGGGATCCGCGTCGATCTCGATGCAGATGCGGTACCAGTTCAGCGTGCTCCAGTCCAGCACGGCGGAGGAGCTGGTGGGATCGTAGGCACCGCCGCTTGTGTCCAGGGCATTGGTGGAAGTGCCCAGGGTGTAGAGCATGGCGGGATCGCTGAAGGACGTGGTGGCCACACCGCCGCCGCCCGCGCCAATGGACGTGATGGAGTAGCCCGTGACGTAGTCTTGTGCGTCGATGGAGCCCACGCCAAAGGTGTCGGTATCGAAGAAATTGAACCAGAACACCGCCGAGTGGTTGAGATCGCCGCTGGCCGTGTAGCTGGCGTTGTCCGTAAAGTAGGGGCTGGCCGAGGCGATGTCGAAACACACCTGGTAGGTCATGCCACTGATGAGGCCGGTTTCCGGCTGCTCCAGACAGGAAGAAAGGGACAGGCCGGTTTCGCCGATCCACATGAGCTGGTTCAGACCGCCGCTGGTGCCCCAGGCCGCGTTTACCATGTAGCCGGAGTCCACTTCCCAGCCGGGCATGGCGGTGGCATCCGCGCCGGTAATGTGCTGGGCCTCGCTGCCGCCAACGGAGTAGGTACCGGTGATGGTGCCGGCCTCCAGGTCGCCATTCTCAAAGTCCGCGTTCGCCGCGGTTGGCGCGAGGGAGGCGAGGCCGATGAGCAGGGCGGAAACAGCTCCCGGGGCAGAGTGGCGAATCGAGTCGATCACACAAGCATTATACTTAGGTGAACTAGAATATCAAGAAATGCCATAAATTTAGAATCCTCCGGATCGGATGTGAGGATTCAGGCGCGGCCACGACCCCCGTTGGAGCGGTCTTACGCGTTTCCTTTGTCATTTACAGAAAAGAGCCTCTGTGTATCGTGAACCTTCCCCCGGTATGGATTTCAGCCCCGCCGGGCGACCGTTTTTCACCGAATTTAGTAAAAACCCAAGACCACAAACACCCGCATTATGCCAAGCAAACCGAAACTCCATAACGCCATGTGGCCCGGCCTGGTGGGCAAGGGCACCGATGAAGGTCAGGAACCGCCGATCAGCCTGGAAAAGATGCTCGACCTGACGGCCGGCGCGGAAGTGAACGGCACGAAATTTGACGGCATCGACTATTTCCTCTTCCTGCCGCATACGGACCCCAATGCCTCCGACGACGAATTGAAAGGCATCGCGGACCTCATCCAGGGCAAAGGCTTTTCCGTCGGCTCCTTGGTGGCGCCGGTATGGGGCGGCACCGTGGGGGACTCCGCCATGGGCGACGAAGAGTCCCGCAAGAAATTCCTGGAAGCCGTGAAGGTGGGCTGCCGCATCGCAAAGGTGTTCAACGAGCACGGCGTGCGGAAATACGGGGTCATCCGGATCGACTCCGCCGAGTTTGGCGTGGAAAAATGGCGCGAGAATCCTGGCGCCAACACGGCAAAGATCGCCGAGACCTTCAAGGAAGCCGCGAAGATTGCCGCCGACTATGGCGAACGTTTGGCCGCGGAGGGCGAGATCTGTTGGGCCGGCATGCACAGTTGGAAAGACATGCTGGACCTGCTGGAAGCCGTCGGCATGCCCGGCACTCTGGGTTTCCAGGCGGACCTGGCCCACACCTACCTCTACCTCATGGGCTACAATGCTCCTGAGTATGCCCTGCTGAAGGAAGGCTACACGGAGGATGAATTCTACGCCGCCTACGAGGAGATGACCGACAAGCTGCGTCCCTGGACCATCGACTTCCATGTGGCCCAGAACGACGGCACCGTGCATGGCGCGGGCAGCCACGATAAGACCGGCAAGCACTGCCCGGCCGACGACCCGAACGGTAAGCTGGACATCGTGAAGTGCGCTGGCTACTGGCTGAAAGACGCCCCGGCCCGCGGCATCGAGCACATCTGCTGGGACGGCTGCATGTTCCCCAACGCCATGCTGGAAACCCAGGACACCTGGAACACCATCCTGGCCAAGATGATCGAAGTGCGCGACGCGCACGGTTGGGACTGATAAGGTCTCCTTCGCCGCGCTTGACGGCGATGACATGGGAAAACGTCTCTACGGAGCTGTCTCCCTGACGAATTGTCGGGAGGCAGCTTGGGCTGTGGAAGAGGCGTGTGGCCCTATTATCTTGTTTCCCGCGAAAGCGGCGCGGATTTCGAGACCTTCCGCGGGAACCGGTGTTGAACCCCATTTACCGGTCTTGGGAATGATGAATACCGACAATCGCACCTTTCAGGAACTCCAGGCTCTAGTCGCCGAGTTGTCTCGGGAGCCCATGTTTGTGGCGGGCCTGATGCTCCTGCTGTTTGGTTTGTTGGTGTTTTCCATTGCCCACGTGGGCTTGATTGTGACCGCCATGAAGCGCTCCACCTTGTGGGGGCTGGGCGTGATGCTTCTGCCGCCCGTGATCGTGGCCCACGTCATTACCGACTGGGCTCGAAACGTCATGTGGACCGTTCTCCTTGTGGTGAGTCTTTTAGTGGGAGGCGTCGGATTTTGGCTGGTTTATGAGGCCATGAACACTGTTACGATTTCCTGACGGGGTCTTTTGTAAGAGTGGAACGGCGTTTTTCTGGCCAAAGCAGGCGGATTGGCTACCCTCATTGTAATGAAATGGTTGCTCAACGTGCTTGCGGGCCTGCTGCTGTTTGGCGGAAGCCTGGTCGCTCAGGAAGAGGCGCCTGTCCCGGCTCCGGCGGCTCAGTCCTTGGTTGACCTTCATGCCTTGGCCCAGCGAGTCGAGAATCCGAAAGAGTATGCCCTGCTTTTCGGCGATGGGCTCCAGGGTTCGGGATTCATCATTTCCTACGGTCCCCTGTTTATGGGGGTGGCCTCCCTGCATCAGTTCGATGGCGAAGTGCCTCAATGGCTTTTCGGCATAGAGGATGACGAGGAGTTCGCGCTCTCCCAGGACGTGGTATTTCAGCAGGCGGACATTCAGGCGCGGGAGATTTCTCGGGCGGGAGGGCCGTTTTCCTATCTTCCGTACGAACCCGAGTTCACCTTGGAAGAGGGCGACAGGCTGGCCGTTGTCGGACACGATAAGTTGATTCGCTGTACCCTGAGCTTTGTGGGCATCACGGTGGAAACCTACCGATCCCCCGAGGGACCGAAAGATTTGGGTTTCGATGCCGCCAGCCCGTTTCGCGCCGCCGGCCTGAGCGGCGCACCCGTCGTGCTCATGTCCACTGGGCAGGTTGTTGGCGTCATGCACTCGGCGGACGATCCCGAGGCGGCGGAAACCGGCTGGTTCGAAACGCTTTGTCTGCCGCCCTATGTGGTGGAAAACGCGGAGCCTGGGAACTGGCTCAGGGCGGGGGAGCCTTCGGCGACGGCCAAGGATCGTCTCCGAAGCGCGAACCAGGAAGGGGTCGTCTTGGAAAGGGAAGACGGCAAGACCGAGCATGCCCCATACGGCACGCTGTCCGCGGTCGCGCTGAACGGTATGGGCATCCAACTGCGCGCCTTTCTTCAAGAGCAGGGCGAAAGCCTGGCCGCCAAGAAGGTGGAAGAAGAGGCAGAGCGAATGGAGAGGCGGGAGAAGCTGGACACCCTGACGTCTCGGCCCCAGTTTCTGCCAGCCATGTTGCTCATTCTGGTGGGGATTCTCGCTATTTTTGTGTCCTCCATTGGACTACTGGTAAAAGCCTTTATGAAATCAGCCCTCTGGGGGATCGGCGTGGTCCTTGTGCCTTTCCTGATCTTCGTCTACATCGTGGCGGACTGGAAACGCTGCTGGGGTTGGGCTATTTTCTTCCTCTGCTCCGTGGTCCTGACCGTGGCGGGCTGGGCCTATCTGGGTATGCTTTATGAAGCCACTTGAAACGCTGGCCAGTCCGGCTGGGACTTGATTTTCAGGAACCCTTGCCTATCAGAGTAAAAAGTTTTCAACCACACGTTATGTCTACCGAAACCGGCACCCAAAGCACCGCTACCACTTCTGACGGCCAGCACTCCTTCCAGGCGGAAGTCCGCCAGTTGCTGGACATCGTTATTCACTCCCTTTACACGGACAAAGAGATTTTCGTTCGCGAACTGGTGTCGAACGCCTCCGACGCGCTGGAAAAACTGCGCCACCTGCAACTGACGGAAAAGGATATCTTCGACGAGAACCTTTCCCCGGAGATCAGCATCACCACCGACGAGACCGCCAGAACCGTCACCATCACGGACTACGGCATCGGCATGACGCGGGAGGAACTGGCGGAGAATCTCGGCACCATTGCCCACTCCGGTTCGAAGAAATTTCTCCAGGCCCTGGATGAGACCCACCAGAAAGAGGCGAACCTCATCGGCCAGTTCGGCGTCGGTTTTTACAGCGCCTTCATGGTGGCGGACCAGGTGCAGGTCTACACTCACTCCTGGAAGCCGGACGGCGAACACCTGATGTGGGAGAGCGACGGGAAGACCGGCTACACCATCAGCGAAGCCCCCGGCCAGCGCCGCGGATGCAAGATCGTCGTCAAGCTCCGCGAAGGTCAGGAAGAGTTCGCCAAGAAAGAGCGGATCAAGACCATCCTGGAGACCTACTCCAGTTTCGTGCCGTTCCCCATTCTCCTGAACGGCGAGCGGGTGAACAACATCGAGGCCCTCTGGCTGAAGAACAAGAGCGACGTGACCGAAGAGGAATACACCGAGTTCTACAAGTTCACTGCCAAGGCCTTTGATGAGCCGCGCTACCGCATGCACTTCAGCGCCGACGCGCCGCTGGAGATCAACGCACTGCTCTTCGTGCCGAGGGAGAACCAGGAACTCTGGGGCTTCGGCCAGATGGAGCCCGGCGTGTCTCTCTATTGCAAGAAAGTCCTCATCGACGACGAGCCGCGCGGCCTGCTGCCCGAGTGGCTGCGCTTCCTGCGCGGCGTCATCGACAGCAGCGACCTGCCTCTCAATATCTCCCGCGAAAGCATGCAGGACAGCTCCCTGGTCAGGAAGCTGAACCGCGTCGTGACCAAGCGTTTCCTCAAGTTCCTCGACAAAGAAGCCGGGAACGACGCGGAGAAATACGAAGAGTTCTACGAAAAGTTCAGCCGCTTCCTGAAAGAAGGCGCCGCCACCGACGCCGACCACACGGAAGATCTGGCGAAGCTGCTCCGCTACGAAAGCTCCATGACCGATTCCGGTAAGCTGACGTCTTTCGCGGACTACCTGACCCGAGCCAAAGACGGCCAGGACAAGATCTACTACATCATCGGCAAAGACCGCGAAACCATCGAGGCCGGTCCCTACGTGGAAGCGTTCAAAGCCCGCGGCATCGAAGTCATCTACTGCTTCGAGTCCATTGACGACTACGTCATGACCCGCCTGCCGGAGTTCGACGGGAAGAAACTCGTCTCCGCCGGCCAGGCCGACATCGACCTCGAAGACGCTCCCGATACCGGCGACCAGGCCGAACCCCTGGCCGAAGAAGAAGTCACCAAGCTCTGCGACTTCATCAAGACCGAGCTGGGCGAAGACGCCGTGGACAAAGTCCAGGCCGGTAAACGCCTCGTCGAAAGCCCCATCGCCGCACTGAATCCCGACACCCAGATGACGCCCCAGATGCGTCAGATGATGAAGGCCATGAACCCGGACGACTCCCTGCCGCCGGTAAAAGTCACCCTCGAAATCAACCCCCGCCACGAGCTCATTAAGAAGCTCGCCGCCACCCGGGAAAGCAATCCCGAGCTAGCCAAAGCCGTCATAGCCCAACTCTACGACCAGTCCCTCCTGGCCGCCGGCCTGCTCGAAAGCCCGAAGGACCTCATCCGCCGGGGGTATGAACTGCTTGGGAAGGCGCTGGGATAAGGAATTATTGGCCTAGCCAAGAATCGAGATCCAGAAGGGTTCTCCGGTATCAAGAACTCCTGGATTTGAGAGCCAGGCCTCGGTGGTTTAAGGGGCTCCTTCAGCGCTTCCGCGCAATGCGGAGCGCCTGCCCTTCCTCCTTCTCTCTACGCGACCCTCAAATCTCTGACGCCTTGATGAAGTCCACGTTGGCGTAGTTGAGAGGATCGTTGGGGGTGTAGGTGCTGTCGAAGGGGTTGGCGAAGCGGGTGAGGTTGGGGAAGATGTTGGCCATGTCGGAGCCTTCGAGGGTGCCGTTGCCGTTGATGGTGACGCCCATCCAGCGGGCGAGGGGGGCGGCGAACTGTTCGACGGAGGTGGTGGGTATCCAGCGGCCCCGGCCGTTGGTGGTGTTCACGTCCAGGGGGCCGTTCACCTGCTGGTCGGGGAAGTAGCCAAAGACTTTTCCGCCGTCCACGGCGCCGCCCATGACGAGGTGGTGTCCGCCCCAGGCATGGTCGCTGCCAGCGGTGTTGGGATCGGTGCCGTTGGGGGTGAAGGTGCGGTTGAAGTCGGAGTGGGTGGCCAGGGTGACGTCGGCGTAGTCAAACTCCGCGTCGTTGGTTTCAAGCTGTTTCATGGCGGTGTTGAACGCCACGAGACCGTTGTTCAGATCGGTGAGCAGGTCATTCAGGTCCCCAGCGTTGGCGGTGGTGCTGCCCTGGTCCTGGTGGGTATCGTAGCCGCCCTGGCTGCAGAAGAAGAGCTGACGGGCGTTCCCCAGGTTGTCCCGGCCGGCGATGAGCTTGGCGATCATGAGCAACTGCTGGGAGATGTTCGGCAGGTTGGTAACGGCGCCCACGCCGTGCTGGCTGATGAAGATATTGTCGAAGTTCACTCCAGAGGAACCGGCGGCGAGCAGGGCGTCCCCGACGTAGCCTTCGTTGATCCGGGCGCGGCGGACGACGGCGTTGTAGGAGTCTTCCATGAGGTTGGCATGGGTGTAGTCCATGATCTTCTGGAAGGCCTCAAGGCGGCGGCCGGCGGTGGTGGACTGGTAGCTGTAGATGTCCGAGGGATTGGTGAGGGCGCTGGAGTAGTTGGTCCCGTAGCCAGCCAGGGAGACGGCGCCGTTGGTGGTGACGGAGTACTGCACGGGAGAGCCGGGCACGCCCACGAGCAGGCTGTTCAGCCCGGAGAGGGTGACGGACATGGACACGTTGCTGCTGGGGTTGTAGCCAGCGTCGAGGAGCTCGGCGATGCGGCCCGCCCAACCGGACTGGAAGGGCTGATCGGGGAGCGAACTCTGCCACTGGACCTGCTGATCGGAGTGGGAGAAGAGCTGGGGAGGCACGGGGGCATCGAACTCAAGGTTGCCAATCCGCTGGGTCTGGTCGAGCAGGGTGCCGACGTTGGACACGAAAGCGAGTTCCCCGGCGTTGAACATGGAGCCCAGGCCGCTGAGGCTGGGGTGGAGGCCGAAGTCTTCCGCGCCGCCGGAGAGGTTGCTGGCGGTGATGTTGACCAAGTCATTGGCCGGGATGGCCAGGATGCCGCGGCTGGCGTCGTAGTTAGACCGGGACGGGTGGGTGGCACCGGGAATGAGCACGTTGTCGGTGTTCGTGCCACCGTAGAGGAAGAGCACGATAAGGGCTTTGTAATCCGTCAGGTTGGCCTGGGCCAGGGTGGCCTGCATGAGGCGCAGGTTGGTCAGGGTGCTGATGATGCCCGTCAGGCCCATCGCTCCGCAGGCGGAGCGGGCCATGAAAGCGCGGCGAGTCTGTTCGTTTTCGCGGAGGCTTTTCTTCATCTTGTGATCTCCTTGGTTGTTTGATTCTTTGCTTAGGTTCGATGGCTTGCGGTGGCTCCCTCTATTTCTGGATGACGAATTCCGGCGAGGTGGTCAGCAGGTAGAAGGCGGTGCGCACTTTTTCCCTGGGACCGTTGCCACCGGTGCCGAACGAGTTGGTGAGCACGTCGATGAGGATTTCGCGGGGGTTCTCGTCGCTGTCACCGGAGTCGATGGGGTAGCGGGCGGCGAGATTCCCGGAAGTGAGGAGCAGATCGAGTTCATCGATGAGCGCCTGGTCGCGCTCCGCTTCGGTACCGGTGTAGGCGTTGTATTTTGCGACCCAGGCGTCGAAGTCGGCGATGACGTTGTCCGCGTTGGTCGAGTAGCCGAGGTCGGTTTGGGGGGTGAAGGGCGGCGACACGTTCGCGTTGTAGACGGAGCCGAGGACGTTCACGCTCTGGCCCGTAAGGCTCCAGGTGAGGGTCCAGAAGTAGTTGATCGAAGAAATGACAGAGGTTTCCGTGGTGATCTGGAACTCCGGCGCGACCAGGGCGGCATCCGCAATGGGGCCGTCCGGGCGATAGTCCGGCAGGAACCAGTTGAACACCGTGGGCGCGGCCAGAGGGGTCTGGGCCAGATTGGCATCCGTCTGCGGGTAGCGGTAGCGGCTGCCGGGCAGGTTGTTAGCGGGGTTCAGCGGATTCCCAGAGGTGTAGTCCATGGTGCCGGTGAAGTTATCCGCCTGACTGGCGGGGTAGCCGTACTCGGTGAGGTCGCTACCGGAGATGCCGCTGCCGTCCACGAGGAGTTCGGAGGAGGCGTTCAGGGCGCGCAGGGTCTGGAGGTAGCGAAGGATGGGCTCCTTCATCTTTCCGTAGTTTTCGTCGTCGGTGAGATCCAGCGTGCGGGCCTCGTAGTCCAGCAGGATGGCCTTGGTCACTTCCGCCAGATCGCCCCCGGTATCGATGAAGCGCTGGGAGACGCGGTACACGTAGCCGTGGCTGGGGTTGCTGGTGACGAGGCGCTGGATGAGCCGGGTGCAGATGAAGGGAGCCGTGTTGGGGTGATTGGCCAGCCAGTCGTGCATGTCGGCGAGGTCCTGATTCCCGTGGGCGATCTCATCCGTGGGATCGGTGAAGTCGCCATCGCTCATGGAGGTGTTGTCGATGGTCACGCCATTGATTCCCCCAAGGGTCTTCGCTCCCAGGTCGTGGAAGTTGCCGAACATGTGCATGGGGTACTCATAGGTGGCGCCGTAGTATTTGTTGGAATCGCCGCGGTTGAAGTTGTTGGCGATGGTGGTGGCGTTGCTGCTGGTGTTGTTGTTGACGATGGGGTCGTCCCAGCGGGTCTCGTTGTTGGCGTAACGGCTGAAGCTGAGCCCGGTGAGCACGCGGGACAGTTCGGTGATGTCGTTATTGTCGTAGGTTTGCTGAACGAGACCGGAAGTCGGATCGAGCCGCAGGGTGCCATCCTGCCAGAGCTCGACCAGGCCGATGGAGAAGAGCTGCATGATCTCGCGGGCATAGTTCTCATCCGGCGGGACGCCGGTGGCGGCTTCGCTGCCGTTACGCAGGTGGCTGAGGTACTTGCCCATGACGGGGCTGTAGGTGACGTCTTCCAGCAGTTCGCGGAAGGTATCGTCCGAGTTCTCGGCCAGCATGTCGATCCAGCGGGAGGCGCCGTAGTGGCGCTGGCGGATGACGTTCAGGTTTTCCGAGGCGACCATGATTTCCTGCCAGGCAAAGCCGAGCCGCTGGCGGAGCTGGTCGTGGGCGTTGGCGTAAATCGTCCAGGAGGCGCGGCGGCGGTGGCTGTGGTTGACCTCTCCGAGGTTGGGATCGAACTGGCTCCGGTTGTTGATGTTTGACTGCGCCAGCGGATACGGCCCGGAGGGAACGCGCCAAGTGGAGGGTACCAGGGAGTCAAAGGTGCTCAGGCTGGGGCCCGTCATCACCGGCCAGGCGCCGGGCTTGGCGGGCGCGGTGGGCATGGTGCCAGGGGCGCCGGTGTAGTAGGTGGAGGGGTAGCCCTCGGGCTGGAAGTGTTTCCGCATGACCCACTCCTGCCAGTCGGCGGCCACCACGTAGTCCAGGTGCAGCGTCTGCTCCAGGGCGAACTGGTCGTCGATCCATTGTTCGAAGACGGCGATGCGGTCGTCGTTCGTATCCGCGTCCACCGCCGCGTAGAGCTGCTCGATGGTCTGCTGCGTGGCGCCAAAGGTGGACTGGGTGAGGAAGCGGGCAATGTCTCGCCGCAAGTTTTCCTGACCCTGTGCGGTGGAGAGGTTGAACTGATCGATGGAGGGCGGATCGTCCGGCTCGGGCGGCTCCACGGAGCCCTGAACTTCGCTGAAGAGAGCCCAGATCTCACCCGGGCCATAGTTCACCGTGTGGACGTTTGCGTAGAGACGGCTCTCGCCGTTCTGGTTGTAGAGCGAATCGATGAGGCGTTCCACGGTATAGACGCCGGCCCCCGCGGAGTGGATGGTCCAGAGGTAACCCTGAAGCTGTCCGGTCTGAGGAAGAGGCTCCATGATGGGGCCGCTGGAGGGACCGGAGTTGGCCTTGTGAATGTGGGCGTTTACCTGAGGGGAGGTGAGGCCGCTGTAGGAAGTGGTGAGTCTCCCCTCCGTGTTGCTCCCGTTCAGGATCAGGGTGGCGATGCCGGAGGCGCCGGTCACGGCCGTGCCTTCCGCCTGGTAGAAGCCGACGAAGAGCGTGTCGTTTTCCGGGTCGTCCGTGTTGTCCGCCAGGTCCACGTCCGCCTGGGTGTTCCCGCCCAACTGGTAGTCCGGGGAGGTGAGGAGGGATAGTTCCACAAGCTCCGGATACTCGTGCATGTTATCCGCCACGGGGTGGATATAGACTTGGGCGCTGTTCACAAACTGAGGCAGCGTGATCGCGCCGCCGAGGGCAAAGCCGTTCTGGTCTTTCACCGAGTAGTCGCCCAGCGAGGCTACTGGCTGATCCGCCGTGGCGGCGCCGCCCAGATTGTAGAAGACCGTCACCGCGTGGTTGGAATTGGCGCGGGTCACGTTGAAGGAAGCGGGCGCGCCGGTGCCTTCGTAGCCCCGGGCATCGAGGGTGGCCACCTGGATGATGGTGGCGTCGGCGCTGCTGGGATTGCTGTCGTTGAGGAACTCCTCCAGGTTGGTCATCCCGTCGCCGTCCGGATCGCCATTGGCGTCGGTGAGGCCGGTGGAGGTTTCCCAGGCGTCCGGCAGGGCGTCTCCGTCCGCGTCCGCGTAGGTAGTGGCGGCAAGGTAGCCGACGACTTCATTGGTGTGATCCACCTCCAGGTCTTCGGACTGCTCTTCCTCCACGCGGACGCCGAAGCCGGAAGTATTGAGCGAACTGTAGCGCAGGGCGCAGGGATCGCCGCCGTTCACGGTTTGCATGGCGGCCACCAGGATGGGGGGAGCGTCATAGGTGCGGGGGAAGGGGACGGTCTCGTAGACAAAGTCGATGCCGTTTTCCGCGACCTGGGTTTCGTTGTTGGCGCCTTCGTCGGAAATGGTGTTGCCGGTGAGACCAACGTCAAAGAGGTAGAGCGTCCCATTTGCCGTGAAAGCGGAGGGACCGGGCTGGATAGCGACGTAGTGGACGTCTTCCGCCGCGTGGGTGTCGGGGCCGAGTTGTTCCTCGATGAGCTTCATCTGGAAGGAATCGCGCCCGACATTGCGGACAAAGGTGGAAACCGCGCTGGCTTCATTGTCCGTGGCGGCCTGGGCGAGGACGACGGGAGTGACGGGGAACTGATCGGCGAAATTCACCGTCTTATAACCGTGGGTAGCTCCGGAGAAAACCCCGGCCTGCCAGCGGACGCCGCCGATGTCGTAGACACCCGCCTCCATGGCGATGAAGTGGTGCGTCGTGGTCGCGTGGGCGCCGTCTTTGTAGTCCCACTCGTCCACTTGATATTCGAAACTGTTCGAGGTGACGTTGCGGACGCGGATGGTGCTGGGATCGCTGCCCGCGTTGGAGACCGGGCCCATGACGACAACGGGGTTCGTGTAAGTGTTCTGCAGCGTGACGGTGTACCAGGTGTTCGCGTCAGCCTGATTGCGGGTGAGGAGGCCGGCTTCGATCTTGGCATCCGCGGCGGTCCGGCGTTCGCCGATGACAACCATGCCGATGTCTTCCGTGGTGTGGGAGACTTCCGCGTCGTTGGACTCTTCTTCCTCCAGGAAAATGTCGATGGAGTCCGGCCGCACGTTATCGTGGCGGAGGGAGACGGTGTCGCCACCGTCCTGCGTCTGGAGACCGGCGACGAAGACGGGATTGGTGTAGGTCTCCAGGAACTGGATGGTGAAGGGCTCGATGAAGCCATTGTCATCTGAGTCGTTGCCGCTGACGAGGTCGCCCGTCCGGGCGACCAGGAGCGGCTCTCCGTTCAGCCAGCCGGAGCCTTCCGAGACCGCGATGTAGCCGATGTCTTCCCCGGCGGGCGCGGTGGTGGTGGCTTCCTCGTCCTGAATCTTGATCTCGAAAGAGGTGCCGGAGACGTTGCGGATCCGGTTGACCAGGCCGGTGGGGTCCGAGCCGCTGTAGACATTGTTCATCGTTTCGATCTGACCGATGACGATGGGAGTGCTGGTAAAGCCCGCCGTGAGGGTGACTGTCCTGAAGCCCTGAGTGACGTTGGAGGCGCGTCCGGCTTCCCAGGTGAGTCCGCCAATGGTGTGCACCCCTTCTTCCAGGGCAAAGTAGCTGATGTTCTCCGTGGTGTGGCCGCCGTCCAGGTAGTCCCATTCGTCCACGCGCAGTTGAAAACCCGTGGCGCTGACGTTGCGGACGCGCACCGTGGAGGGGTTCACGCCATTGTATTCGGCGGGCCCGGCCACGACCACGGGCGGGGCGTCAAAGGGTGTGCTGAAGTTAACCTGCGTCCAACTATGGTTGGTGTTGATGACGCCAGCTTCGTATTGCTGGGCGTGGGTGGTGGCTTGGCTGATGAGCAAGCCAATTCCGGACAGGAGTGGCAGGAGGCTGCCACGAAGGATCGACGATCCTCCGATCAGGCTAATCTTCATTTGCGGTCGGTGGTTTGAGCTACTTTACCTACCGTCAGATCATCCCGCGGCCCTGGCGAGATAGAAAGTCTAGGAGGGAGGTAGCGGGGTTTTTGTTCGTCGATCGAACGTTGGGGGTTATTCGATCAGCTTGTCCGCAACGAAAAACCAAGAATGAAGAAAAGAGTCAAGCCTTTTGGCCTTACAAGGTTCGAGCGATTGCATGCCGCAAGAGGTAAGCGTATTGTAACGGCCTAAAAAACAATGAGTTAAGAAAATCAGAAAAATCTTTAATTTCATGCGAAACAAATTCTTAGCACGAAAGTCATAGGGCGAGGAAGGAGGCTGGATAAAGGGAGGAATATATATTGGATCTTGGGAAAACCTGAACTTTTCCCTCGATAGCGAGGTGAAAAATTTCTCGATCGTGAGATTCTTTACTGAATAAAACGAACCGATTCAGGAAAAGGTATTTTTATACATACCTGATAATCCAGGGCGCGGTTTCAAGAACCAGAATAGCATTCTGGTAGTGTATTTGAGGTTATGTAATAAATAACCTGATAGTTGGAATATGGAAAAAGTGTATTTCCCTTGAGAGAGCGAAAAAGGGTGGCGGTTTCCCCGGTTTTCTGTCAGGGTGGCGGAATGCAACCCCCGCATGCTGTTACGTCCGTTGTTGGGTGTGTGGTCTTGTTGAGCTTCTATGGGATGGCGCGAGCGGGTGAGCCGCCGAACTACAGCCTGCCCTGCCTGGCGCCGGTCTTGGAGCAGATCGATCCCGAGGCGCCCATCACGCTGGGGCAGGCGCTTCTGTCGGGGCCAGCACGGCATGCTGAGTGGCTGGAAGGGCTGGGGGAGGTGGTGTTTCCCCTCACCACGGATCAGCCGGAGGTACGGCGATTGTTCGATCAGGGCGTGGCGCTGCTGCACGGCATGTGGTACCGGGAGGCGGAGCGGGCCTTTCGCCAGGCGCATGAGCTGGAGCCGGAGAATCCCATGGTGCTGTGGGGACTGGCTTTAGCCAATGAAGGGCGGCCCGGCCGGGCCCGGCTCTTCGCGCACGCGGCCCAGGTGGCGAGCCATGAAAAATCCGGGCCGGAGGAAAAGCTCTGGCTGGCGGCGCTGGCTCACTTTTATGAGGTAAACAGGAGTGTGGAGTTTGCCAAGGCGCCGCCCCTGGATCGCGGTCTGGAAGAGCGGAGCCGCGAGCTGGTTCACGACCTGGAAACCATCGTGCTGGCGGCGCCGGAGAGCGTGGAGGCGAAGGCCTTTCTGCTGCGCCAACTGGTGTTGAACGAACACCGGCTGGGGATCTCCGCCGGGAGTCATGTGGCGGTGGATCTTTTGGCGCGGGAGATCGAGGAGAAAGCCCCAGGGCATCCCGCCCGGCATTACCGCACCTTTCTCTGGCTGGACGAAGCGCCAGCGCGGGCGGCGGAAGTGGCCGTGGGTAGCCCGGCGATCACGCCCGGTCTGGCGGACGGATGGCGCTACGCGGCGGAAGCCCACGCTGCGGCGGGCCGGACCCAGGAAGCCGCTCTGCTCCTGGAAGCCGCGCTGCGGGTGGACCGGCGGTATTTGGCGGAGCAAAGCCTCTTGCCGCGCGAGGCGCAGAATCTGGTGGCGAATCAGGCCGCGCTGGCCCGGCTGGAGGCGGGCCGGGGACGCATTGAAGAAGCGCTGGCCTTGGCGGAGGAACTGGCCGCCTTTCCCCGGATGCCGGGAGAGCCGGGGAGCGCGGCCTTTCACGCGGGCAGGTCCCTGATGGTGGAAACGCTGATGCGGGCGGAACAGTGGGACCGGCTGCTGACTTATATAGAAGACCGGCCGGAACTGAAGTCCGGGCCCGGCGTGGCGGACCGCGCGGATGTCTGGCTGTGGCGGGGCCTGGCCCAACTGCACCTGGAGAATGGCGCCGCCGTTCGCGAAGTCCTGGCCGAACTGGAGGCTTTGGAACAGGGCACCGGCGATGCGGGCGCGAAGGCCGCCATTGGCGAACGGCTCGGCGCGCTTCGCTCCGCGTTCGCCCTGTGGAATGGAACGGGCGGCCAGGGAGGAGGCGAGCGCCGCGGCGCGGCGGGCGAGGGGTCGGAAGAGGCGGACGCTTTAAGAAAGTGGCTCCCGGCCGAGACGCTGGCCCGGCTGTGTTACCGGGCGGGAAAGACGGAAGAAGCGCTGGCCATTATCCAAGCGGCGGAGACCGCCGAACCGGGCCGCTTTCTGACGGCGGCGGCCTATGTGGAACTGAACTTTCAGGCGGGGAACGAGCAGGCAGCGCTGTATGCCTTTGACCGGAAGTTTCGCGCCCGGGCGTCGCTGGCGGAGGAGGGCTTGCCCATTCTGAACCGGCTGGACGCGGTGGCGGCGCGGATGCGTCTGAAGAAACCCTGGACCCTGCCCGCGCCGGAGGTGGACTGGGCCAGCCTGTCGGGCGGCGCGGAGGCCCCGGGTCCAGCCGCTTGGTTACCACCGAGAGCCCCGGCCTTTACCCTTCCCGATCATACCGGGAAGGGCGTGTCCCTGGAGTCCTTCCGGGGACGGCCAGTGATTCTGAATTTCTTCCTGGGCGTCGGCTGTATTTATTGCGCTCAGCAGATCAACCAGTTCCGGCCCTACGCCCAGGACTTCGCGGCGGAGGGGATCGAGGTTATTGAGATTGGGACCGATCCGGTGTCCGTGTTGCAAAAGGCGCTGGGCGGCGCGCCTGCCGGAGAGGCTGGAGCGAAGGAACGCATTCCTTTCCTCGTTCTGTCCGACGAAAACCTGGAAACCTTCCGGGCCTACGGCGTGGTGGACGACTACGGCGCCGGTGGCATGCACGCCACCTTTCTCCTGGATGGCGAAGGGCGTGTCCTGTGGCGGGACGTCAGCCATCTGCCCTTCAAAGACCCGGCGTTTCTGCTGGAGGAAGCCCGGCGTCTGCTGGAGTTGCATGCCAAGCCGGGCAGTTAACCATTTCCGTAACCGGTTCAGCCTGCCGTCATAACGAATTCTCTCCGTCCGCCACGCCCCCGGCTCTTGACTCATTCGACTACGGACCGCTATGCTTTGGCGTGGTCGAGCACGGGTCTCGCCTGCCCAGGTTCGCCTCTTTTGTGAACAAACCCACCACCTCCCCAAAATGAACAAGAGCCTCCTGGTTCCCCTGGGAATCCTCATTGCCGTGATCGCCGCCGGACTGGTCCTGATGCTGGGCATGGATGACGCGCCCTGGAACGGCGCGGGTAAGGATTCGTCCGCGCCGGAGGCTGCGGGCGGGGCGGGGCATTCGTCCGCCCCTGTGCCCTACGAGCGGCCAGTGGATCTTGGGGTGCCGGACCCCACCACCAGCCAAGGCTATCGCAACCTGCCGCCCACCGGAAACGCGGACGGAACGGCAGTCTCCCAGTCCGTGTTCGCGCACAGCATGGCCCCCATCGAACTGAACTTTGACAAAGGACCCTTTGAAAAGCGGACCGGCGGCACGGTATTGAAGACAGACACCGTGGCGCAGTCGCGGTTGTTGAACAATCCGGATACCGACCCGATGAACGATCTGAATATCCTGGGCAGTCTGGTGGATCAGTACCGGCGCATCTTTGGCGCGAACCCCGTGGTGGGTGAAAATCGGGAAATGGTCATGGCCCTGACGGGCAACAATCCGCACCACTTGGTATTTGTCGAACCCTCGAACCCCGCCATCAGCGCCTCCGGAGAGCTGGTGGACCGCTGGGAAACGCCGTTCCGCTTCCATGCCGTGTCGTCCCAACTGCCGCTGGAGATCTTTTCGGCGGGGCCGGACAAGGCTTTTGGGACGGCGGACGATGTCATGATTGACGAACCGCTGCCCATCGGCCCTGATAGCGGTGGTGGCGTGGCCACGAACCTGACCCCGGAAAGCGCTGAGTAAGGTAAGACAGGCGCCGGCTTCCGCTCTTTTTTCCTTTCCGCATGAACAGCTCTCCAGGTATTGCCGAGACCCTCCTCGCCCAGGCCGCGAGCCGGGCCGGGTGTCAGATGGATGACGGGCGGCTCCTCTCGCTGGCCCGGGAATCGGCGCTGGACAACCGTTCGCTCATCGATGCCCTGCTGGACGCCGGGGACGTGCCGGAGGACGAGTTTTTGAAAGAGCTGAGCCGCGATCTGGGACTGGACTGGGTCGACGACCCGCTGCCCGACACCGGGGCGGGAGCGGAGCTAAAGCGCCTCTGTTCCGCGCAGGCCGCCATCCGGCACCGCATCATCCCCGTGCGGATGATCGAAGATGAAGAAACGAAGGCGGAGGGTGCCGCCGCAATCCCCGGAGCCGGGGAGGAGAAGCAGGCCGGGCGGGTGGAGATCGCCTGTTACGATCCCTTTCAGTACCATCAGCGCCAGGCGGTGCAGAAGATCGTGGACGGCCCCATCCGGTGGGTTATGACCTCCCGCCGGCGGCTGATCGAGGCTGTGCAGGATTTCTATGGGGTAGGGGCGGATACCTTTGAAGAACTGCTGGCCAGCCGCGACATGGACGGAGACTCCATCGATCTGCGGGAGGAGGTCAACGTTCTGGACGAAGACGACGCCGAGGCCTCGGTGGTGAAGTTCGTCAACCAGATCATCAAGGAAGCACTGGCCCAACGGACCACGGACATTCATATCGAGCCCCTGGAGCACGACCTGAGAATCCGCTACCGGATCGACGGCGTGCTGCGCAGCGCGCCGGTGCCGGAAAACATCAAAAGCCTGCAGGCGGCGGTGATCGCGCGCCTGAAGGTGATGGCCCGGCTGGACATCGCGGAAAAGCGGCTGCCCCAGGATGGGCGCATTCACCTGCGGCTGGACGGCCAATCCATCGACGTGCGCGTGGCCACCATTCCCGGCGTGGAGGGCGAAAGCGTAAGCCTCCGTCTGCTGGGGCAGGAGCGCTTTACCCTGAACCGCCTGGAAATGCTGCCCGATGCCCGGAGCCGGGTGGACGGTCTGTTGGAAAAGCCAAACGGCATTGTCCTGGTGACGGGCCCCACCGGCTGCGGGAAATCCACCACGCTGTACTGCTTCCTGTCCGCGCTGAACTCCGACTCCCGGCGTATCGTGACCATTGAGGACCCGGTGGAGAACAAGCTGGAAGGCGTGGTCCAGATCGCGGTGAAACCGGAGATCAACCTGACCTTCGCGAGCGGGCTGCGGAGCATTCTGCGTGGCGACCCAAACGTGATCATGGTGGGAGAGATTCGCGACCTGGAGACGGCGGAGATCGCGATCCGCGCCTCTCTGACCGGTCACTTGGTGTTGAGCACCCTGCACACGAATGACGCCATTGGTGGCATCACCCGTCTGGTGGACATGGGGGTGGAGCCCTTCCTGGTGTCCGCCTCTGTCCGGGCCTTCATGGCCCAGCGGCTGGTCCGGCGCCTCTGTCCGCAGTGCCGGGTGCCCGCCGAGCACCTGCCCGACTATCTTCGCAAGGCCGGAGTGCCCGAGACCGCTTGGGAAGGGCTTTACTCCGCCTCCCCGGAGGGCTGTGAAAACTGCCGTCACACCGGTTACCGGGGCCGCCTGGCTATTTATGAGGTGTGCATCCTGACCCGCCAGCTTCAGTCCCTGATCGCGGCGCGGGCCACCCACCAGGAGATCGTCCACCAGGCGGCGCGGGACGGCTTCCGCACCATGCGCGAATACGGGTGGGATAAAGTGGCGGAAGGCGAAACCACGGTGGAAGAAGTGCTGGCCGTGACGGAAGATGCCGAAGCCGCCGAAACCTAAGAAACGCCGCACTGTTTCGACAAGCCCGCCAGCATTCATGCCAGAATTTGCCTACAAGGCCGTCCGCCGGGACGGAAGCAACGCCGAAGGCCGGTTGGAGGCCCGCGACCGGACCGACGCGGCCCGGCGCCTTTCAATGAAGGGCCTGCAGGTGTTTCAGTTGGACGTGGCCTCCGCCCTGGCGGTGGCGAAGGCGGCGGGGAGTTCCGCGAATGGAAAAGGCAAAGGCCTTCGGAAAGGGAAAGAGACCGCCGCGTCTGAGCCGCCCGTCGCAAAGGCCCGGAAACTGCCCTGGTCCAAACCCGCCTCGAAGGAGGAGGAGGGGGGTAAGGTACCCTCCGGCCCCGTCCGGCTCCGTCCGAACCAGGTCATCCGGTTTACCGAGGAACTGAGCGATCTGTTGGGCGCGGGCGTGCCTCTGGAGCCAGCCTTGAAAATGATGGAGGGCCGGGGCGAAGTGTCCGCCGTTCGCCAGGCCGCCACCCTGGTCCGGGATCAAGTGCGGGACGGGAAGAATTTCTCCCGGGCTTTGCAACTGGCGTCTCCGTCTTTCGGCGATCTCTACTGCAACCTCGTGGCCGCCGGGGAGGCAAGCGGCGCCCTGCCTTCCATCCTGCGCCGGCAGGTAACGTACCTGACCACCTTGCAGGAACTGAAGGGGCGCGTCGTCACGGCGCTGATATACCCGGCCTTTCTGTTCGTGTCAGGCTTTGCGGTGACGATGATGTTCGTGTTATACCTCATCCCGCGCCTGAGCATGCTCATTGAGTCCACCGGCGCACAGATGCCGTTGGTTGCGCGCTTCGCCATCGCGGCCAGCGGGTTTGTCGGGCAGTACTGGTGGGCCCTGCTTTCGGGAATCGTCATCGTGCTGACCTGCGTGGTCATGTTTATCCGGGCGCCGGGGAACCAGCTCTGGTGGGGCCGGGTCCAGTTGCGGCTGCCCCTGTATGGCTCGCTGCTGTCCTCGCGGTTCCACGTCCAGTTTCTGGAAACGCTGGGGAACATGGTGAGCAATGGACTGACCCTCATGAAGTCCCTGGAACTGTGCGTGGGAAGCACGCCGAACCCCTTCCTCCAGGAGCAGATCGGCATCGTGGCGGAGGAAGTGGCGGACGGCTCTCCACTCTACCGGGCCCTGGAGCGGCGCGGGGTGTTTCCCCCGGGTCTGATCGACATGCTGAGAATTGGCGAGCAGACGGGGAAGCTGGAGGAGTCTTTAATCAAGGCGGGAGAACGCTACGACCGCGATCTCAACAAGCGCATCGAGCGCATCAGCGCCATGGTCCAGCCGGTCATCATCCTGGTCATGGCGACGGTGGTGGGCTTCATGGCTTACATGATGATTACGTTGATTTACGACACCATTACGATATTGCGAACACGCTGAGATACTAACTATGATGAAGACCATGCACTACACACGACGGAAAAACGGGGGAGCCCGCGCGTTTACACTGATGGAAATGATCCTGGTGCTGGGCATCATCGCCATGCTCCTGGGCGTGGGTTCCTACTTCATGGTGAACGTGCTGGGCGACGCGGAAGAAGGGAAAGCCCACGCCGACATCCAGGCTCTGAACGCCAGCCTGATCCGCTACAAAACGAAAGCCCGGATCTATCCCACCACCGAGCAGGGACTGGACGCTCTGGTGACCCGGCCCACCACCGGACCCGAGCCAGCGGGCTGGAAGCCGTTGATGAAGGAAAAGGGCATCATCGATCCCTGGGGGCAGAAGTATCAGTACCGTTACCCCGGAAAGTTCAACCCGGAGTCCTACGACATCTTTTCCCTGGGGTTGGATGGCAAGGAAGGCACCTCCGATGACATTGGGAACTGGTAGTCCGTTCCAGAGAATGCGGAGCGCGAGCTCAAAGCCGCCGCTGGAAGGAGCGGAGGCCGGGTTCACCCTGCTGGAGGTCATCATCACGCTGGCCATTGCCGCCATGCTGACGACGTTTTTCGTGGTACGGTTCGTGGAGGAGTCCGATGACGAGGGCCTCCGGGACGCGGCGTCGGAGTTGAGCGTGCTGGCCCAGCGGGCGAACCGCATGGCCTCGGCCTACGGAGAGGACTACCGGATCATCCTGGACCAGAAAGGCTTCTGGATGAGCGACCAGGGACCGGCGGGCAGCGGCCCGCTGGAGGCAACGGTCAGGCAGGACATGGAAGGCCAGATCTTGCCAAAGGACATCGCCCTGCAAGTCCGGACCGTGGGTCAGAAGGAGTGGGCCACCCCGGAACATTTCGCCTGGGTATTTCCCGCCGCCGGCCTGAGCGATCCCATGATCGTCCGGTTCTCCAGAGGGAAGGCTTTTGTGGAGCAGACCTACAACCCGCTGACCTCACGGGTGGCGGAGGAGCATTTCTATTTTCCCTGAGACGGACCCTGGCCTTGTGAAGGCTCATCTATCAGCAGCCCGGCGGAGACCGGGACCGGACGAGAAACACGCTTCGCGGGGGTTCACCTTGCTGGAGATCATCCTCGCCATGGGCCTCTTTGCCCTGGTGGCGGTGGGCCTGATGGGGGCGCTGAATGAGGTCAGCCTGGCGACCCTGGAGTCGGGGGACAGCGCGTTTGTCACGCGGCAACTCCGCTCCTATCTGACCGAAGTAGTGCACGACGGCGGTCTGCAGGCCGGACATCTTAAGACCGAACCCGACGAGCGCGGCATCTGGCTGGAAACGGAGGTGGAGGAACTGGCCCTCCAGAACGAAGACGGGAAGAAATTGCCCGGCATGCTTAGGATAGAGGTAACCGCCTACCAGGGAAGCGCGAACTCCGAGCCCATCGACCGGGCGGAGACGTGGATTTACCGGCCGCTGTTTTCCGGAAGATGAGGACCGTTCTCCAGATTTCCGGTAACCCGGACCGGCACGGCGGGAGCGGCTTTACCCTGCTGGAGGTGACCCTTTCCATCGGGCTTATGGCCCTGCTTGCGGCGGGCATTTATTCCCTGGCCGCCGGGAGCGTGGAACTGTCCGCGGAACTGGTGGAGTATCAGGACCGGGAAGCACTGCGCCGGAAATTCCTCGAACTGTGCCGGTTCAATCTGGAAAACCTGCCCGCCCACGCCAAGCTGGAGCTGACCAACGTGGACAGCGGAGCTTACTACACGAGCTACCTGTCCGTGGAGGGAGATCCCAGCGCTTTTGCCAGCGCCTCCCGGTCGCTGGACGTGAGCCGGGTGATCCTGGCGTCCGAGGTGGAAAGCAGCGGGTTCACCGGTGTGTTTCTTTACTACCTGGACGCGCGCCAGAACGAGGCGTGGACTCAAGGGCAGCAGGAGCGGGTACTAAGCGAGTGTCAGCGTTTTCCCTTGGTGGGGCGGCTCCGCCAGGCCACCTGGCGGTTTTACGACCGGCGGCGGAAGCTCTGGGTGGAAACCTGGAAGGCCGGGCGGGAAAATCCCCCAATGGTGTCGCTGCTATTTGAAATGGAGGGCGACGCAGCGCCGGAGCGGCTGGTCTTCTGGGTGCCGGAAAACCGCGCCGCTCCGGGCGGAAATTCCCTTCAGAAACCCGCCCCGGATGGGGAGGGGGATGGACAAACTCCGGGACAGGATGGAGAGCAGGAAAGCCGGGTGATCCCAGGGCCGAATCAGCCATGAAGAAGGTCATAGAGACAGCGCCCGTTACCAGCCTATTCTCGCGGGTCCGCCGTCCGCGCGGCTCGGCGCTTTTGGCGGTTTACTGGCTGATCGCCATTCTGTCTCTGGGCGTCTTCGCGACGGCGCAGGTTTTGTTGTCCGAGGTGGAGTCCGAAGCGAGCGACCGCCAGGCCTTCCGGGCGGAGCAACTGGCGGGCATGGCTCTGGCCGTGGCGGCGAATCCCGCGGTGCAGCGGGGCGATCCCCTGCTGCGGCAGGAAGTTTCCGAAGTGGAGAGCTTCGAGGGCCGCATTCTCAGCGAAGGCGGCAGGCTGAACCTGAACACCCTGCTGCTGAGTGGCAACCGGCTGGTGGTGGAGCGGCTCTTTGAGCTGTGGGGAATGGAGCGGGACGAGTCCATGGACGTGGTGGACGCGCTGACCGACTGGGTGGATACGGATGATGAGATCGCCGGGCAGGGCGGGGCCGAGCATGAGGACTACCGGGAGTTGGGCCTCCTGGACCGGCCCTTTAATAAACCGTTTCGGACTCTGGACGAAGCTCTGCTGGTGAAAGGCATGGGCCGGGTGGCCGAGCTGCGGCCCGGCTGGAAGGATGCCTTCACCCTGTACAGCAGCGGTAAGGTGGACCTGAAC
The DNA here is from genome assembly GCA_030427505.1 of Verrucomicrobiia bacterium. Lineage (GTDB taxonomy): Bacteria > Verrucomicrobiota > Verrucomicrobiia > Verrucomicrobiales > DEV007 > JAUICH01. Next base: position 122,295 of record JAUICH010000004.1, on the reverse strand, counting down.
GAAGCTGGGCCCGAGGTGATCCAGGCGCTGCTGAACTGTAGCCGGCTGACGGCGGACGAGTTTATTGAGAACCGGAATGGAGACGATGGCCTGCCCTACACCGAGGACGACCGGCTGGCCGAAACTCCAGAGGAAGCGCTGGCCCTGCTGGGGACGGGCGGCGCGGACGCGGAGATCGTTGCCAATCTGGTTAGCGTGGGCGATGCTACCGTGCGGCTGGTCGGGATCGGACGATTTGGCGATCTCTCGGTGGAACGGACCGTGGTGGTGAGCAGCCGGGGCGAGAACCCAGCCTGGCTGGACCACCACATCAGACGGCTGAAATGAAGGAACAGGAAGGCACGGCACTTTATTTTCCGGGAGAGACCGGATGGGAATGGTGGAAACCGGCGCGAAATGGCGCTTGGACGCCGCGAAAGGACGCTCCCACCTCCGCGAATCAGCAGCAGAATGCGTTGCACGGGTTCAGCGCCTTTGCCTGTCACTCCTTCCCGGTGTGGGTCAGTTCGGATGATCCCCAGATCACGCGGCAGATCGTAGCCACCGAGCTGGATCTCATGAGCGCGCCAGTGACGCCGGAGCAGTCCGAAACTCAACTCGCCATCCGGCCCGTGGGCCGGGATGGCCCCAGGCGCCTGGTGCAGGCCCTGTTGATTCCCGCGGAGTTGGAGGCGGACGCGCCCGGCGGTGCCGAGTGGGTGGGCTTTTTCCCGTCGCCCTGCGCGCTACCCGTGCCCCGGCGGCGGATCGCCCTCTGGAGGGAACTGGGCCGCTGGGTGGTAGCCTTCAGCCGGGAAGGCCGGCTGGTTCATTTTCAAAGCTTCGGACAGGGCGGCCTGGACGGAGACCGCGTCCGGGAAGTGGCGTGCCTTTACGCGGAACTGGAAGGCCGGGACCAGGTGGACATGGTGGAAGGCGTCGTCATCTGGTCGGATTCGGCGGAGGGGAGCGTGCCGGGCGAAAGCCTGGAACTGCTGACAAAAATCTTGGGTGTCCCAGTGGAAATACAGCCCCGGCCGGCGCCGGATACCTCGCTGGCGGCGGGTATCGACGTGGTGCCGGAGGCCATTGTCCGGGAACGGCTCCAACGCCGGGACCGTCGCCGGGCCCTGCAGATGGCCTGTGCCATCGCCGCCATCTATGCCTTGGTCGTGGCGGCCGCGGTATTATCCCTCTACCGCAAGCAGCAGGTGAACCGCCGTCTGGAGAAAGAGATCGCCATTCTGGGGCCGGAAGCGGAAGTGGTGCGCGATGCCCGCGACCGCTGGGACCGGCTGAGCCCGGCGGTGGACGCGGACCGCTACCCGGTGGAGGTGTTCCATCGGGTCGCGTCACTGCTTCCCCAGAAAGGCATTCGCCTGACACATTTCGAAGTCCGGGGAAACCAGGTGGTCGTCCGGGGAGAGGCCAGCAACGTGCATCTGGCCATCAGCTTTAAGGGGCTCTTGGAAAAAAGCCCGGAACTCAAAGACTACGAATGGCGGCAGCCTCAACCCGATATCAAGGGCGATACGGCGACCTTTGTGGCCTTTGGAAACTACCGCTACGCATTAACGGATGAAAGCTAGCGAAAGGCGACTGGTGTTGATGTTTTTGCTCATCCTCGTCGGAGGGGGCAGCGTGATCCTGTTCGATCTCTACCGCCGGAAAGCGGAGGCGATCGAAGACCGGAAAGAGGCACTGGACCTGGAACTGGTGGAAATCGAAGCCCTGCTGGAAGAGCGGGATCTCTGGCTGGCTCGGGACGAGTGGCGCCGCGCCAACCAGCCGGTATTCGAAAGCCAGGAGGCGGCGGACAACCAGATCTTCAAGGAAGCAAACGCGGAGGGCGTGTCCGGCGTGGAGGTGTCCGGCATCAACCTGCTGGAGCCGGTGGACAGCGCCTACTTCGAACAGGCGGGGGTCAGCATGACCGCCACGGGGACGCTGGAAGCCGTTTTTGAGTGGATCTATAACCTGCAAAGGCCGGAGACTTTTCGAGTGGTGCGTAACATTCGCGTCTTGCCTGACCCGGATGATGGCCGCAAGGTGCGGTGCACCTTGGAATTGTTGCGTTGGTATGCGCCGGCCGATACATCATCTTAGACATCTTTGCGCGGGGGGGAAGGTCCCCCAGTTCGGCGGCGGCGTGACCTTGCGTGGGATCTTGTGCCTGCTGCTCGGGGGCTGGGCGATGCTACCGGCCATCACGCCAGGACCAGCCGTGGGACAAGGGGAACGCGGCGAGGCGAGCGGAGTTCCCATGACGCCAACCGGCCTGCCTTCCGCTTATCCGGTGACCCGCTACCGGGACATCTGGCAAAACAGCCCGTTCGAGCTGGAGGCGGCCCCGGCGGTATCCAAGGCGGCGAAGAAGTCCTTTGCGTCGGACTACGCCCTGATCGCCATGATGAAACAGGGTAGTGAGACCATTGTCTATCTGATGAACCGGAAAACCGGAGCGACTCAGCGGGTTTCCAATCAGGAAAAAGAGGGAGAGTTCGAACTGGTGCGTATCTACAAAGACGCGGAAAGTGTGCGCGATATCGAGGTAGGCATACGGAAAGGAGAAGAAGAGGCGCGTTTTACCTATGACGACCAGGTGGCGCTGGCCTCCGCGGGGAATGCCGCCAACCGGACGAGCCGGCAGCAGCAAGTATCGTCCAATCGGGCGGGCCAGGCCGGGGTGAATGCTGGAAACGCTAACAATGCCAACCGGGGAGGCGGCAGTTCTCCGCTGAACATTCCTTCACCCCGGGAGAAGCCTGAGCCTGCCGATCAAAAGCTGAGTCCGAATACGGTGGAGACAGCGGACAACTCCAATACCAGTGACCCGGACGAGGCCTCACGCCGCCGCATTGTGGTGCCAAACGCCCGCCCCCGGCAGTGAGTGAGTCCAGTGGGGCAAGTTAGCTTGTCAGGGAGCTCGGTAGTGGGTTAGGGTTCCTTCCTCATGTCAGTATCGAATCTCCGTGTTCCAATATCGACGGCCATCATTCTTTGTGTGGCCTTTTCGTTTTTGTCGAAAGAAGTCCGCGCGCAGGCTCCGGCGCTGGACGATGAGACGCAAGACGTGTCGGTCAGTTTTCCGAATACGCCGCTGGCTCTGATTCTGAATGAGTATGAAAAGTGGTCCGGACAGAGGATCATCCGGGACAATGCCATTTTGGGCGCCACGGTCAGCATCGAGACGATCCACAAGCTGACCCGGCAGGAGGCGGCGGTTTTCGTGGAGAAGAGCCTCCTGCTGAATGGCTACGCGCTGGTGCCGAGCGGGCCGGACACGCTGAAGATCATCGCTTTTACCGGAGCCAATAAACCTAGTAGCGAAGGGGTGCCGATGTTCACTAGGGTGGAGGATTTACCCGATGATGATGAGGTGGTTACATTTATTCTTCCGCTTTCCCATTTGGACCCGGAAGAGGCCGCCAAGACCGTTACCCAGGTCTTTCCGCCTCACGCATTCGGAGTGGTGGCTCCGCTTTCTCACGCCCAGGCGCTCGTGATAACGGAAAGCGCCTACGTCATCCGGCGCATCGTGGAGTTTCGGGATGAGATCGACGTGCCGCCGTCGGAGACCGAACACAAAGCCATCGAACTGCAACGCGCGGATGCCACGGAGGTGGCGGAAGCTCTGGTGACGCTGCTGGAATTGGACGCTTCCAACACCTCTTCCGGCAGCGGCGGCGCCACCAGGACCGTGCCGGCAGTCCAGAGCCAGGGAAATCAGCGGGCGAATGCTCAGGCGTCCGGAGGCCCGGGCGCGGCGGCTGGCGGTGGGGCCGGCCTTCCCGGCGGAGGATTGGGTTTCCAACCGGTCCAGCCCAAAGTTTGGGCCATTCAGCGTTCCAACCGGATCCTCGTGGTGGGGCGTCCGGTGGATGTGGCCTACATCGAAAGCCTGGTGGCCTACTTCGACGCGCCTCCGGAGGAAGCCCAAATGCTGCGGCGGAAGCTGAACTACATGCAGGTCTCTGCCTTTCTGCCTATCGCCAGCGACACCTTGTTGCGCGGGTTGGTGGGTGGCCAGACTGAGGGTTCGCAGGGAATCTCCGGCGGCGAGTCCATGGAGCAGGGGGGCACGGCGTCGCGCTCGGGTTCCTCTTCGGCGGGTTTTGGAGGAGGCGGGTCGTCCGGAAGTAGCGGCCTTTCTTCCTCCGGCTTTAGCGCCGGTAGCCTGTCATTGAATGAGGATGACATTGGACCGCAATCCGTTGTGATCGATAAGACGCTCTTGGTGGCGGACAATGTTCACAACACGCTCATCGCTTCCGGCCCGCCGGAGCACCTCAAAATCATCGAGGATCTCCTGGAGACCATGGACCAGCGGCCCCGGCAGATCCGCATTTCCGCCGTGATCGCTCAGCTGACCCTGGGGGACGGCCTGGAATACGGCGTGGACGTCCTGCGCACCCTGGAGACCGTGGGACCCGACGGCCGCCGCTACAATGGCGCCGGTGTTCTGAAATCCCGGACGGGTGAATCTCAGTCCATTTTGGATATCGATGCCTTGGACGTAGTGGGCAACTTCCTCCCGGCGGCTCAAGGGCTGACGCTGTATGGGCAAATCAATCCCTACCTAAACGGGTACCTCTCCGCGCTGGAGTCGACCAATCGCTTCAAGGTGCTCTCCCGGCCAACGATCTACACGTTGAACAACCGGCAGGCGCTCATTTTTACCGGTCAAAAGATCGCGGTGCCGCGCAGCACTTCCACCGTGCTCGACCCCGACCAGAATGTGACGAACCAAGTGGTAACCTCTGCGATTGATTTCGAAGAAGTCCTCCTGGAGATCGCGGTGAAGCCCCTGATTAATGCCGAGGATGAGATCATGCTGCGGATTCACCAGATCAATGATGACATCGTCGGCAGTCAGATCATCGGGGGGGACGAGATCCCGACCATCGGTACCCAGGCCCTGGAGACGACCGTCATCGTCCCTAACGGTTCCACCGTATTGCTCGGAGGACTCATTTCGGAAGAAGACTCCAAGTCCGAGTCTGGCTTGCCCTTGTTCGTCAATCTACCGCTGGTGGGCAAGGTATTTGGCTCGACGGGGAAAACATCCAACCGGCAGGAGTTACTGGTCTTCATTCAACCGGAGATTATCGACACAAATCGAGACATGGTCCGGGCGGACCGGGAAAACGACAGCCGGTACGATTTGTCTGACGAAGCCCTGGAGTTTGCCTTGCCGCCCGATGTCCAGCCTGTGGCAAGGCCCGCCAAGAAGCAGCGCAACTGGTTCCAGAAGCTCCTGAGCGGAGGGAAAAACTAGCGTTACCTTTAGGCGGTGTGGACAAATTGGAGGCGGACCGGCGCGAGAGCATTTTTTGTCTGGCAAGGCGCCGCGAACGGCATCGGGCCTATCCCCAATAGAGCGAGCGGGAACACAGCCAGGCAGACTGCTTCGGCCGCGAAGCGGCTCGCAACCCCCTGAAGCGAAGCGAAAGGTGTCGGCATTGCCCGCAAAGGCGGGATAAGATTGGGCTGCGTCTCCAGATATTCGCCGCTTCGCTGCGCTGGGTTATTTTTCCTTTTCCTCATTTCCGGTCCGCCCCCAATTTGTCCACACTGCCTAGAGGGGCGCGGTGTAGGACCGGAAAGAAAGACCTACTGAGACTCTTCCTCGTCCGATTCGGTTTCGTCGTCACCGGTATCGCCGGTGTCTTCTTCGAAGCCCATCCCGGTGAGGTCGTCGACAATTTCGGCGATTGTTCCCGACACAGTCAGGTCTCCACGATTGGCGGAATCCGTCCGGGTTTCATCCAAAGTAGCTTTGAGTTCGGCAAACCCGGCAAATCCAATCGCCTTGTCGAATTCAAAGGAGACATCCTCTTCAGAGTCCGACGCGAGAACATTCCCCCGGAGGGTGCTGGCGACATGCGCGGAAATGCGTTGACCCCTGGGGTTGAAACTGACTGTTCGATCTAACCTTCCGATGGCCAGATACTCGGACTGGGCGGTTCCATTGGTCGCCGTCGCCCGGACCACGGCCCGCTCCACCTCCCCGGGTTTGACCGCGAAAAACATTTCACCCGAATCCTCCGCCGTCAGGTAAAAATCCCGCCCGTCCTCCCGGTAGGTAAAAATGAATGAGCCCACGCCACCCAAGGCGTCGACGACGAAATAAGCCCGGTCAAAGAAGCTGAAATTGATGCTGCCACCAGTCTTGGAGAAATCCATTTTGTAGACCAGCACCTGCGCTTGGGACGCCTCGGCGCCAGCAAACAATGCCGCGGCCGCCACTACCGTGGCGAGGAGTTTTCTGAGGGAGAACATTTCAGAAGACATTTAACCAGTTCAGATGCGCCTGTCGACCCATAAACCTCCCAGTTTGCGCAATCCTCCCATACTGGGGTCAAGAGCTGATGGATTTTTCCCCGCGCTTCTGTCTCCGAGGGCATCCGGAGCCGGGCAGACCAGGGGCTAGACTGAAATCCGCGACCGAAAAGGAACAAAACCACGGGGAATTTGGTGCCGGGTCTCCATACTATCCGGGCGAAGCGAGCTTTCTTCCTTCCTCCTCTTTCAATTTTCGAACAGACTTTCTGCAATCGGTCTACCCGTGCGTTTCTCCAGATCCCACCGCATCACTGAGAGCTTCCATTCAAAAAGATGGAACTCGTCCGGCGAAGAGCCTGTGGCTTCAAAAACCGCCACAGCTATCGCTTGAGAGTGTTTGCGGAGTACGGTTGAAAAACGGATCAGTCCCCAACTTTCGAAAATGGCTCCTGCGGTTGGATTCGAACCAACGACCTAGTGGTTAACAGCCACCCGCTCTACCGCTGAGCTACGCAGGATTTTGCCTAAAAGGACTGGTTTTTCCACCGATTGTCCGCTGGGGTTTTGCGGGCGAAGGTGCCGCGGAGCGGGGCAAACGAGGGAGTCGGAATGTGGGGGCTCAGGCGGGGGATTGCAAGCGGATTTTTTAACCTCTCCTGAAGACTTTCGAAACCAGCGAGTCCTTAACCAGGAGGCCACTCCAGGAGGCGTCCCGCCAGCAGGTGGACGTGCAGGTGGGGAACGGATTCTCCACCGTTCCGGCCGTGATTGATAACCAGGCGAAAGCCTTCGTTCTCGGTGTCTGTCACGCCCAGTTTTTCAGCGACTTTTCCCGCTGTCAGCAGCAGGTGACCCAGCGTGGCCTGATCGTCCGCCGTGGCCTCTCCCACCCGGGGAATCACTTTTCGCGGCACAATCAGGACGTGGGTGGGCGCTTGGGGACTGATGTCCCGGAAGGCAATGCACACTTCGTCTTCGTGCACGAGTTCGGCCGGAATTTCTCCGGCCATGATTCTTTCAAAAATGGTGGGGGAGGAGGAAGTTTCGCCAGGCATGATTTCTGGAAAGGAAAGATACGCTCCCCTTACTCTTCACCGCACCCTCAGTTGATGGCAAGGGCCAACTCCGGCTGTGTCGTGCTCAGGCGGCTGAATTGATCCTGCAGGAAGCGCATGATTTCCGTCTGGAGCCGTTCGCACCGCCGGTTCCAGCGCTGCCGGGCGGCCAATTGTTTGACGCACTTCCGCAGCCCGTAGCAGTGCAGCTTCTGCGCGCCACCGTGGGCGGCCTGGCGGACCTGATCTTCCAGAAGACTGAAAAACGCCAGCTCGTAGCCCGTGCCGGCCCGCCGGGCCAGATCCGTCAGGGAAATGCGGACCGGGGGAGGTGTCGTGGGCAGATTCTCGGCCACCTCTTTCAGACCCACGGATTGCAGGCTGCGGCGCAGGCGGTCGAAGAGCTCATTCACGCCGATGACGCTCCCATCGAAATTCTCCTGAAGATAAAACAGTACGCCTCGCAGGACGTCGTTCGCTAGCCACTCGGGAATGGAAGTGCCTTTCGTGGCATTCTGGAGGGTGCGGAGCAGCCAGTCCGGTTCGCAGGCGGCGACCTGGTCTTGGCTGAGTTGGATCATGGGCAATCGGGCAGGCAGGGCAATCATGGAACGCGGTGTTGTTGTGGGACGAAGGAGAGGGTGTTGGGGTGGAGATTGTTGTTACGATTTTGACGGGAAAAGCTCCCGTTGCAGTCTGTCACTGAGCGGCTGGTTCTCCAGAGACTGGATCTCTTCGATGAATTCGCCGACCTCTTGGAACTGACGATAGACTGACGCGTAGCGGACAAAGGCCACGGGATCGATGTTCTTCAGTTTGTGCATCACCAAGGGACCGATGGCTTTGGAGGGGACCTCTTTCAGGCCCTCATTCCGCAGCTCGTTTTCGATATCCATGGCGGCGTTTTCCAGGGTGTCGATGTCTACCGGGCGCTTTTCGCAGGCCTTCAGCATGCCGTCGAGCAGCTTGTCCCGGCGAAAGGGCTCCCGGGCGCCATCTCGCTTGATGACTCGCAGGTCATGCCGTTCCACCTGTTCGTAGGTGGTGTAGCGGTATCCACAGTCCAGGCACTCCCGGCGGCGGCGGATGGAAAGCCCATCCTTGCTCATCCGGGAATCGATGACTTTGTCCTCCAGGCTATGACACTTTAGACAGCGCATTTGAGTCTCAGGGGTGAGAATCGCAACAATATCTTGGGGCGTCAATTGCTAAAACGCCACAAGATATAGTTTTTTCCTCCAAATTAGAAGCCTGGACCCAATTTTCTGAGCCGCGCTGGCGGCGCGCTGCCTTGACCGGGTTTCCGGCTTGCCGGGTGGCGGCAAACACGAGGCTACGCAAATCCCTGCCGCTCAGGAGAGGAACGGGTGAAATACCGCTAAAGCCGGGATTCGGCGGGCCGCCGCGGGAAATTCAGAACGGTTAAGCCTCTTTCTGCGCGGGAGCCTTTTTCTTGGCGGCTGGCTTCTTCTCCTTGGGCTGGAACTCCCAGTTCATGATCCGCTTTCCTTTTGGATTACAAACCAGGCGAGCGGTGAAGGGGCGGCCTTTCTTCGAGATGAACTTGTCGATGAAATCCGTCTTGCCGTCCTTGAAGAACTTGATCGCCTGCTCGCGGGGAATTTCAAACTTGCACAACTCTTTGCTGAGGCGCGCTTTGCATCCATTGCCCGCCACGCGCTGGTCGCAGACGTAGGACACGGGAGTGTCGTAAATGTGGCCTTTGCCGCATGCTGGGCAGGGGCAGAGGCGATTTTCCTCGCTGATGGAGTCTTCCTCGGTCCGCTCGGCGTCTGTCTTTTCGAACACGAAACTGGCTTTCAGGCCGGCCTTTTTGTCTTCCACGAGTTCCAGGGCAGCGTCGAAGGGTTCCCGGAACCGGCTCAGAAAGCCCTCCAGCGGTCCCACATGCCGGGTCGTGATGAGTTGTTTCGCCTCCTCTTCCGAAAGCGGGCGGCTGGCGACGACTTTGGACAGGCTGAAATTGCAGTCCGGCTGGGCGCACTTATAGCGGCCATCGTCCTGGGCCAGTTCCGGCGCGCCGCAGACGGGGCAGGGCACGGGGAAGGGTGGATATTCTTTCTCCAGGGCGGAGCGGGCGTAGTCTTTCGCGGTCTGAACCACATTTTCCGTCAGTTCCCGGATCTCGTTCATGAAGAGCGGGCGCTGAAAGTGGTTGTGCTCCATCTGCTTCAGCTTGTACTCCCATTCGCCCGTCATTTCGGGCGAGGCGAGGATGTCTATCTTCATCTCGCGGAGCTGCTCGATGAGGCGGATGCCGCGGTTGTTTACGACGAAATCCCGCCCATTGCGGGTCACGTATTTGTCCTGAATGAGGCCCTCGATAATGGCAGCCCGCGTGGCCGGCGTGCCCAGGCCGCGTTCGCTCATTGCTTCGCGAAGCTCTTCGTCATCGACCCGTTTTCCGGCGGTTTCCATGCCGGAAAGCAGGGTGGACTCATTATAGCGCGGCGGCGGTTTGGTTTCGCGCTCCTCCACGTCCACATTCTCCGCCAGGGCATCTTCGCCCGGCTTCACGGCCACGAGGGTTTTTCCGTTCTTGTCGTCGCTGCCATTGCCTTCCGCGGCTTCCGCGTTCTTTCCGTAGACTTCCAGCCAGCCGGGAACCACCAGCACCTTGCCGTTTGACTGGAAAGCGTCCTCTCCAATACGGGAGATCCGCGTGGTCACTTCAAATTCCGCGGTGGGATAAAAGACCGCCACAAAGCGGCGGGAGATCATGTCGTAGAGCTTCTGCTCGGCTTCGTCCAGCTTGTTGGGAATCTGCCCGGTGGGGATAATGGCAAAGTGATCGCTGACCTTCGCGCCATTGAAGATGCGTTTGTTAGGGTGCACCCACTTCTGGTCCAGCACCTTCGCGGCGAATCCTGATAAGTTTCCCAATACCGGAGAACTGCCCTGTGAGATCTGGCGCAGGCTTCCGGATGCCGTGCCGATGTAGTCATCGGGGAGGTAGCGGGAGTCTGTTCTCGGGTAGGTCACGGCCTTGTGCCGCTCGTAGAGAGCCTGGGCCAGTTGCAGGGTGCGCCGGGCGCTGAAGCCGAAGCGGCCGTTCGCTTCGCGCTGCAGGCTGGTCAGGTCATAGAGCAGGGGCGGCGCCTGCTTGGCGGGCCGTTTCTTTTCGGTGACCTCCGCCGTCTTTCCCTGGCACCGGGCCTGGATGGCATAGGCCGCCTCCTTGTCCCAGATGCGGTCGGCGCGGGCGTGGGTGTCGGACTCGTCCTTTTTGAAATTTTCGTCAAACCAGCGCCCCAGGTAGTTCCCGGCCTCCACCTTGAAGTCGCCCTGCACCGCGTAGTAGGTGCGCGGTTCGAATTCCGCGATCTCCATTTCCCGCTCCACCATGAGCGCCAGGGTAGGGGTCTGCACCCGGCCGACGGGCGTCTTGTTAAAGCCGCCGTACTTGGAATTGTAGGCCGTCATGGCCCGGGTGGAATTGATGCCCACCAGCCAGTCGCTCTCCGACCGGCAGACCGCCGCGTCCGCCAGCGGCTCCATGTCCTCGTTCTTCCGCAGGTGGTCGAAGGCGTCCAGGATGGACTGGATGGTCATGGACTGCATCCAGAGCCGGAGCACCGGCTTGTCCACCTTCGCCATCTTCATGATGTAGCGAAAGATCAGTTCCCCCTCGCGCCCGGCGTCACAGGCGTTGACCACTTCGCTCACGTCCTTCCGCTTCATGAGGCGGATCAGGAGGTTCAGGCGAGCTTTACTGCCGTCGATGGGCTGCAATTCGAACTCGTCGGGGAGAATCGGCAGATTCTCGAACTTCCAGGGCAGGGTCTTCCCGTTGGGCAGGGTCGGCAGTTTCTGCTCCACCAAATGCCCGATGGCGGACGAGATGACGTAGTGCTCGTTCTCGAAATAGTCTTTCTCTTTCTGAAACTTCCCGATCGAGGAACGGGTGGAAAGGGCGCGGGCCAAATCGTTGGCGACACTGGGTTTCTCAGCAATAATCAGGGTTTTGGCCATGGGCGAAGGATGGTCAACGGCGTGTCAATACTCTTTAGAAGGGTGTGGTTCTCCCCAATTAATGGGAGCTAGACGAGCTTGACGAAAAACTTTCCTGGCAATTGTTTCACCAGGCGTTTCATTTCAAGGCGGAGCAAAGTAGAGGACACCCTTGCGCTTGGCAAACCGCTTCTCTCGATGATGAAATCGATTCCCGTCTCGCCATCTTCGATGGCGTTGTAGACGGAAAGTTCGTCTTCCGAGAGATCCGTGGCGGGTTTTGCAGGGAAGAAATCAGGTGTTTCGTTAGGAATAGGGAAGAGCATTTCCAGGTCCTCCAGCACGTCCCGGGAGTCCATCACCAGCTTTGCGCCCTGCTGGATCAGGCGATTCGTACCAGCGGAGTTAGGCCGGTCGATGGGGCCTGGAACCGCATATACATTGCGTCCCTGTTCCAGAGCCTGGGACGCGGTGATCAGTGCGCCCGAGTGTTCCGGCGCTTCCGTCACCAGGGTGCCCAGGCACATGCCGCTGACGATTCGGTTGCGCAGGGGGAAGGTCTTCTTGTCCGCCCGCTGCCGCACCGGAAACTCCGAAAGCACCGCGCCGTTCTGGGCAATGCGTTCCGCCAGGGCCGCGTTTTCCGGCGGGTAAAGCTCTCCATGCCCGCTGCCGATGACGGCAATGGTGCGCCCCTTCGCCGCCAGCGCCGCCTCATGCGCGGCGGTATCGATTCCCCGCGCCAGGCCGCTCACTATCGTGACGCCCGCGTAGGACAGTTGAAAACTAAGCTTCCGCGTGGCTTCCGTGCCATAGTGCGTGGCCCGGCGCGAACCCACCACCGCGATGCCATGCCGGTCTCGCTTTTCCAAAGTGCCCCGCAGGTAGAGGAGGAAGGGCGCGCTATGAATCTCCCGGAGCAGGGGCGGGTAGTCCTCCGAGTCTAAGGTGAGGAGTTCCAGATCAAATTCCCCAATCAGGCCCTTCTCAGCTTCCAGGTCCACCTGGTCCTCCCAGGACGCCACGGTCTCCACCGTCTCCGGCCCCAGGCCCTCCACCTTCCGCAACTCCGCCCGGGAGGCGGACAGCACCCTCTCCGGACTCCCGAACCGCTCCACCAATCGCCGCACCCGCACCGGCCCGATCTTCGGAAGCAGGCTGAGAATGAGGTAGGCGTCGGTGGTGGTCATGATAACTGTACAAAGATGGGGCGAGTAAGATAAATGGAATGGCGAGACGGGATGGTTGTCCTGGAGCTTTACTTCACAAGAGAGTCAGGAACCTGACAGATTGCATGAAACTTCTCAGCGCACCCTTCTGATTGCCACTTCAGGAGGAGATCGATTGGTGAACCATGGATATTCGTTTTGAATCGGTCCATTGCGCCGTCAGAAGAGTAGTGTTCCATCATGACGACTTTAATATTGTGTTCCGCACACCGGTTCAGAACGATTAACATTTCTGGGGCGCCAAACCATCTGGTGCAATCGCTTTCGGGGTTGGGAAAATCGTCGTCTTCATCAAGGTGAGAAGGAGGAATCGGTAAGCATTTCAGTCCGGCAAAAATATTCGTTTCCAAGTAGCGTTCTTGCTGCCGATCAAGTTCCTCTCTTTTGCGCCAAAGCTCCATTCTCTCCGCTTCTTTCGCTTCAGTCTTCTTGACAATGCCATCGGCATCTGAGGGTTCTTCTCCATTTGCAATTAGATAATCTCTGGCAAACTGCTCGAATTTCTCCTGTCCTAGGAGGTCGCGAAGATCATCACCACTCCAATCAATTCTTTCGGAAGTCGCGGTTTCCGCGGGAGAAAACTGGGTTCCGCAGACCTCACACGACCGAAGTTCCGAGGGATATCTGCGTTGCCACCGTTGTACGTTTGCGGTGGCACTGCAGAACGGGCAGTGCGGAAAAACTGTATGGATTCCAAAGTCTGTGTGACCTCGAGGCAATAGTTTTACATGGAGCTTTAACCCTCTGGTATCGGCTACCTCTATAGCTCCAATAGCTGCGCTGAATTCGCGAAACTGTTCATGTTCCGCAGAGCTTGATGAGTCAGTTTCTGCCAGATCTTCTTTGAGAATTTCTTTCAGAAGCAATCTCAAAACCCGGAGAGAGTCGGCTGGGACTGGTGAAACAGCCCACAATCCGTACCAGATGGGCTCGGTTTTGGGAAATGCCGCAGCAACGTCGTGTTCTAGACCTAGACGCGAGATGATGTTTTTCAGTTGAGCTTCTGTTTCGGGCGAGTCAGGCCATCGAGAAACTGTACCGACACATGAGGCGATTTCGTGTGGCCGGACATTTGCTTGGCAGGCGAAACACATCCGAAATAGCGCTTCCGTTCCCCCTACTTTTTCAAATTCCTTTGAAATGACAAACCCGGCAGAAGGGTAACAGGGATCTTCGCCGTCCTTAGGTTTTCCAGGACGGCTTCCAAATGTGTAGGACCATACATGCACATCTCCATAGTTTCCAAATCCATCTTGCTTATCTCTAATGGCTTGCGAATAGGAGCGTGCATGTGAGACCGCGTTTCGTGCTGAAGACGGGGAGACTGAGGAGTCCTCACTGTCACGCAAGGGACAACGCATTTCTAGAGCCCAAATTACGGTCTGTCTTGTGTCAGCCATGAAACTATTCGGAAGCTGGTCCGCAAGTCGTGACAAAGAGTCGAAACAACACCGTAGTAATGTCGACTACCGAAGGGATCCAATTTCAGAAATAATACTCTCGTGTGACAGCTTGTTGCTAAGCACCGCATCTCCGAGCGTCCTAAGCAAGACAAACCGGATCTGCCCCGCCTCAAACTTCTTGTCCGTCTTCATCGCGGAAAGAATGGACTCCGTGGTTATGTCGTCGTCCAGCGTCACCGGCAGGTGATAGGCTTTCAGCAGATCGATCAGAGCATCCACGTCAGCTTGAGGTAGTCCCTCGATCTGGTGGGAGAGGCGGGCGGCGGCGGCGAGGCCGAGGCTGATGGCTTCGCCGTGGAGGAGGCGGCCGTAGCCGGCGGCGGCTTCGATGCCGTGGCCGATAGTGTGGCCGAAGTTCAGGTGAGCGCGGACACCGGTGGTTTCCTTTTCGTCTTCCTCCACCACGGCGGCCTTGATGGCGACGTTCCGGGCGATGAGGGGCGTCAGGTTTTCGCGGGAGAGGCCCTGGGCGCGGATGACGTCCAGCATGGCGGCGTCCCGGATGGCGGCGTGCTTGATAATCTCGGCAAAGCCTTCGTTGTATTCGCGGGCCGGGAGAGAGGAGAGGGTGGTCACGTCCGCGAGCACCAGGCGGGGCTGGTGAAAGGCGCCGATGAGATTTTTGCCTTCCGGCGTGTTGACGCCGGTCTTGCCGCCCACGGAACTGTCCACCTGGGAAACGACGGTGGTGGGGATCTGGACGTAAGGCACGCCGCGCTGGAAGATGGCGGCGACGAAACCCGCCAGGTCGCCCACGACCCCGCCGCCCAGGGCGACGACGAAGGACTTCCGGTCGAACCCGGCGCGCAGCAATTTCCGGCAGAGATCGGTCACGGCATCCATGGACTTGGACGCCTCGCCGGGTGGGACGGGGAAAACTTCCGCTTCGATTCCGGCGGCGCGCAGGCTGGTCACGACGGGCTCCGAGTAGAGTGCGTCCACCGTGTGGTCGGTGATCAGGGCGCAGTGGCGGCCCAGGCTTTTCGGCAGGGCGGCGATCTGGGTTCCGGCGCTCGCCAGAAGGCCCTCGCCCACCAGGACGTCGTAGGCGCGGTCGCCGAGTTCGACGGTGATGCGGGTGCCGGTTTCGGTGTCTGTTACTTGGGGCATGTCAGGGCAGGGGACCGGGTTCGGCCAGTTCCGGAAACAGGTCTAGAATCCGGCGGCAGGCTGACTCTGCCGTCTCGTCCGGTTCCAGGCAAATCGTTTTGAAAACCCGCTCCCGGCGGAACCAGGTGGACTGGCGCTTTGCATAGTGCCGGGTGGACTGGGCGATGGCCGCGGCGCATTCCTCCTGGCTGATTTTGCCCTGTAATAGCCGCCGGATCTCCGGGACGCCAATAGCTTTCAACGCGGTCACGGAGAAGTGGTCTGCTGCCTCCACTTCCTCAATAGCTCCGCCCGACAGCATTTTCTCGGACCGCCGGTTGATACGTTCGTAGAGATCCTCCCGGTTCCGCTCCAGGATGACTCCCCGGATGCCGGTGGGCTGGGTTTGCCAACTGGATTTCAGCACGGAAACCTTTTCTCCCGACAGCAGGCAAATTTCGAGCGCCCGGGTCACATAGCGGCGGTTTTTCAGGTTCGTGGCGGCGGCGCCCTCGGGGTCCAAAGTGTCCAACCACTGGACCAGTTCCTCCAGGGAGAGCGGCTCCAGCGCGGCGCGCAGCGCCAGGTCGCCCGGCGGGGTGGGGCTCAGGCCGTGGGTCAGCGCTTTCAGATACATCCCGCTGCCACCGGTGATGAGCGGCTTCGCCCCGCGCCGGACGATTTCCTCCAGGCGGGGAACGGCCCGCTCCAGGTAGCGGGCCACGTCGAACTCTTCCTCCGGCTCCAGAATGCCGAACAGGTGGTGCGGCGTCCGCGCCCGGTCCTCCGTGGCGGGAGCCGCCGTCAGCACCTCCAGGCCGCGATAGACCTGGAAGGCGTCGCCGTTCACGATCTCCCCGTTGCCGCAGGCCTTGGCCAGCGCTTGGGCCACGGCGGACTTTCCGCAGCCAGTGGGACCGGCGATGAAGAAAGCGTGCTGGGCGGCGGCAGACATGTGGCGAAAGGGATGGGGAGAAACAAAAGGCGCGGCGCCCCGAAGAGACGCCGCGCCAGCTAAATTTGCGATCTAAAACGATTCGTAGCCAGGATCAATCCTGGGACTCTTCTTCTTCGCCGGGTTCGTCTTCGTCTCCTTTGACGCCCTCGCTCTTGGCCCCACTGACCACGAGGCGGCGGCCCATGTAGTCCTTGTCGTGCAGGATTTCCACGGCGCGTTTGGCTTCGTCGATGTGGCTCATTTCCACAAAAGCAAAGCCCTTGGACTGCTGGGTGCGGCGGTTGACCACCACTTCCGCGGTTTGCACCGTGCCGACTCCGTTGAAGAGCTCTTCGAGATCCGCTTCGGTGGCTTCGTAGTCCAGATTGCCGACGTAGAGGCGGCCGCTGGTCACTTCCGCCAGTTGGGGAACCCGCTTCGACTTCTGCTCCTCCGTCTCCGGGGCGGTGGGTTTCCGCTCGGCCACGCTGGGTTTGTCCTCGGGCTTCCGGTTGGGCTGCGCCTTTTTACCGTAGGGCTTGGGCGCGGTGGGCTGGCCGAGCAGACCGAAAGTCAGCGCGGACAGGATTTTCTGCCATAGGGTTGGTTTCGGCGGTTCCGGCCGCCGGCGGTTGGAACGGCGTCTGCCACCGCCACTTCTCTGTTGGCCACCGTTGTTCCGGTGTTGATGTGAGGAGCGATTCCCGCCGCCTCCGGACTGGGAGGACCGGTTTTCGTTGCCTTGGCCCTGACCTTGCCGGTTACGGGAGTTTCCGCTTCGGCGGCGCGAGCCGCTCCGACGGCGGCCTCTTCCTCCTCCACCTCCGCCTCCTTGGCGGGGCTCCTTCGCTGTGCGGCCTGCCTGGCCGCTCGTGGATGAACTTTCCATGGGATTCTAAACTGTTGAGTGACCCTCGTGGGGCCGTATTTACAATCCCGGAGCCTGTTGCCATTTCCCCTGCGAGCGCCCGGATTGCCTCCGATGGGCGAGTGTCTCGCAAACCTTGGGCCGGCAACGTATCCGACCGATAGCAGAGGTCTAAAGTTTCCATCCCGCCCGTGAGCGCGGGGACCATTGCTATCCAAAAACTCCGGTTTTTTTGGTATTCCCGGGGTAGCGCATACGCGGCCAAAGCTGAACCAAGGCCATTTCCGTGGGGTGACGCACCGAACCCAACTGGACTGATCAGAAATGAGTCCATCAAAAAGGATTACCGCCCACAGCCTAAGGCAGTGTGACGATTCAGCAAGTTCCAATCTCGTTTCGGGCTCGCCCGGCCCAGAAATTGCTCGCAACACCCGTTTAAAACGGTGTTTGAGGGAGCCACCCAGCCGTTTTTTGAGGCTGGAAATGGCAATCAGGACCGGCCCTGAATCATCCTCTGGATAAGGTCTTCCGCGCTGACGATGCCCAATGGGCGTCCCTTAGGACTGTTCACCACCGCCAATAGAATCCCCGCCCGCCGCATTCGGGCCGTGACCTGTAGTCCATACTCCTCTGGCCGGACCATCACGATGTGCCGGACGTAGTTGATGACCCGGGCATTTTCGGTGGGCGCGCGCAGAAACGCGCGAATGTCCAGGAGTCCCACGACTTCCCCCTCCGCGGAGAGCACGGGAAATTGGTCCAGATCGGTTTCTTTGGCCAGGGTCATTACGGTGGAAACCGGCATGTCCAGCGGAATGGCGGTCACTTTGGACAGGGGAATCATGACGTCGGACACCCGGACGGCGTGAAAGTCCAGCACGCTACGGATCATGCGCGTTTCCTCGGGATTCAGGCGGCCCTCCCGCTCGAAGACCCGGGTCAGGGATTTGAATTCCTCCCGGGAGCCGAGAAAAGGTGACCGCTCTGGAATGATCTCCTGACCTCCTGCTGAGCTATGTCGCGGAATCCAACTCAGGGCTCGCAGGAGATTTCCCGCCGTGAAGTCGATGAACCGCAGGACCGGAAGGTTCAGAGACAGCAGCCGGTAGGGGAAGCGCTTGAAAATGGACTTGGGTAAGAGTTCCACCCAGAACACGTAAACCGGCAGGGAGATGGCAAAGGCAACCAAGTAACCCCAGGGGCCCAGGGCATCCACCGTCACTTTGGTGATCAGCGCAAAGGCCGCGAGGTTCACCGTGGCGGTCAGCAGCAACACGGGCACCAGGATGCGCTGCCGGTCGTCCAGCACCTGGGCCAGTTTCTCGCCCCGGGTGGTCTCTTTGGCCAGGTGCCGGAGCCTGACCCGGCTGACTGACAAGATGGCGGACTCAATGCCGGAAAACAGAAACGACGCCAGCAAGCTGAGGAGGATCAGGATCCAGATGTTGGTTGGAGAGAGCATCAGTCTTCGGAGAGGCGCGGAAGGCACTGCACCAGCACTTCTTCGATCCGCTTGTCGGAAGTCTTTCGGACGGTGGTCCGGAGCCGCTGCTCGGGCATCTCAAACACCGTGCCCGGGTCTGGCACATGGCCGAGCTGGTTGAAAATCAGTCCGCCGATGGTGTCGAGCCCCTCGAATTCGAGATCCAGTTCCAGGATTTCACCAATCTCATCCAGCCGCGCGCTTCCCGCCGCCAGCAGGCGGTCCTTGCCCAGCGGTTGAATTTCCGGCTCCTGGCCCGCGTGAGGTACGGCATGGCCAATGATTTCCTCCACGATGTCGTCGTGCGAGATGACGCCCTCCAGGCCCCCGTATTCGTCCAGCACCACCGCCAGGCTGTGGGGCGCGCTCAGGTATTCCCGGAAGGCGTCCAGCACCATCATGGTTTCCGGAACGAAAACCGGTCGCTCGATGTGGTGGTGGTAGCCGGCGGACGGATTCTGGAAGTAGCTTTTGACGTCCAGGATGCCGATGACGACGTCCGGAGTATCGCGGTAAACCGGGATGCGCCAGTAGTCGCTCTCGCGAACCAGGGCTTGAGCTTCCGCTTCCTCCAGGTCATCGGAGATCAGCACGGCGTCCACGCGGGGGATGAGACAGTCTTTCACCGTCTTGTCGCCCAGCTTCATGATGTCCTGAATGATCTCGCTTTCACTCTTGAGGAGGGAACCTTCCTCGTGATGCAATTCCACCAGGGTTTCCAATTCCTCGTCCGTTACGTCGCCCCGGGGCTTCAGGCTGGAAGGAATGACGGCGGCGGCGACCTTGTCGGTCAGGCTGATCACCCCATCCGTGAAATTTTCCACCCAGGGGCTGATCTTCATCAAGGGCTGAATGGTCAGCCGGAAAACGCCACCGGGTTCACGCAGAGCGATGGCCTTCGGAATGAGGTCGCAGAGGAGGATGATGATGCCGAACAACACCAGCGCGGACACCAGAGGATTGAAGGGCACGCTGCCCTGAGTTTCACGGACCAGTAGGAGCGCCAGACCGGCAACGATCAGATTGCTCACCACGCTTAGCGCCAGCACCTGGTTTACGCTCTGCTCCGGCTGTCTGGCGATCTTCCGGATGGTGTTGGCCAGGTTCGGCTGCTGCTTGGCCAGGCTGACCACATGGTGCTCTTTCAGACAGAAAAGAGCGGTTTCCAGCGCGGACAGCAGGGCGGAAAGAAAACACACCCCTACCAACAGGAGAGCGCAGACAACAACCGCGGGGACCGTCATTAAGCAACTATCGTGCGTCAACGCGGGCGGAATTGCAACCAAGCCAAGCCAAACAAAGTACCGGCGGAGGGAATCGAACCCTCACTCCCGAAGGAACACGATTTTGAGTCGTGCGCGTCTACCAATTCCGCCACACCGGCCTTCCACTGGCCGAAAGGGCCAGACGGAGATGGTAAAAGAGAAGCGCTTAAATGCAAGGAAAGGTTACAGTCCCTTGCCTCCTCCTTTCCTCATTTGGAAAGCTGCCTGAGAAGATTTGCGAATGCCGTCCTGTCCATTTGCTTCTCCGCAATGGCGATCATCGACTCGTATAATTGACTGTCGGCAATGGGCAAAATAACTCCGTTTAGCTCCAGAAACGTGAGTGCCGCAGCCATTCCTGTGCGTTTGTTCCCATCAAGGAATGCTTGTGCTTGAGATAGATGGAACGCGTAAGCGGCCGCTACATCGAATAGGTCGCCTTTGGTATAGGCGTAAACATTGTATGGATGGGCTACAGCGCTTTCGAAAGAGTGCCGATCTCGCAACCCATGGACTCCACCGAAACGGTCAATCGATTTGGCGTGCAGACGCTCGACTTGGGAAATCGTGAGGAACCGAGGTTCTCTCATTGAGCGAGCTTTCGCATTAAATCCTGGTGCCGTTCCAGAACACGGTCAGAAACTTTGTCAAAATCCTCGTCACCCGCTTGCTGAAGACTCTCCTCTTCTTCCATTTTCAATAACGAATCCAGAACTTCCGCCCGATCCTTCGGGTCGAGAGCTCTGATTTCGTGGAGGACTTGCGCAACGGTCATCTGGAGAAAAACTTACGCCGGTCCAGATAAATTGTCACCCCGCACTTCCGGCCGCAGGGCGCGCGGCTCATCCAGCACTTCCTTCAAAAGGACGGCGTTGCGGAGGCCGTTGTTACTTTGAAGAAGGGCGCGCAGACCGATGTTACTCATGGAAACGCCATGCAGGGACCGTCTCTTTTCCGAGGGCCGCCGGTAGGGGCGGACCTCCCCGGCTTTGATCGCGTCCAGTGCCCGCTGCTCGCTGGCGCTCAGCGCTGGTGGCTTTGCCGAAGCGGTGACGGCGGGCTTTCGTGGCGGTGGAGGTTTGGGACGTTCGGGCGGCAACTCTCTTTCCACCGGCTTGGGCGGACGCACCACGTCCGTGCCCAGCGCTTCGAAGAGCTTGCGGAATTCGTCCTCGACGTCGTTCGGTTGCTGACTGTCCGGGAGCCAGTCGCCTGGGTCCTGACGGGCCTCTCCTCCCGAGTTGATCTTCGACCTAAACCACTCCTGGATCCGGCGAAGCACCCAGGCAATGAAGAAGATGACGAGCAGGGCTCCGTAAAACGGAAACTCATCCATGGCCGGGTCCTTTCATGTTTCCGAATAGTGAATCTTGGGCTGGGCTGGGGGAAGCGGCGGCGCTTTTTTTCCGCAAAGTCGCCACAGGGTTCTTCAGCCCGCCGCGTTACCATCAGTCCTCAGATCCGCCTTGGTCGCCGGCAATGCTCTGGCGCATGTCCGTGTCCGCCACGATGTTCTTGTAACGGGTGTAGTCCATGATGCCGAGGTTGCCGCTGCGGAAGGCTTCGGAAATCGCCAGTGGGATCTGGGCTTCGTTTTCCACCACCTTGGCGCGCATCTCCTGGGTGCGGGCGGCCATTTCCTGTTCCGTGGCCACGGCGGCGGCGCGGCGGACTTCCGCCTTGGCCTGAGCGACCTGCTTGTCGGCTTCGGCCTGCTCGGTCTGCAGCTTGGCGCCCACGTTTTCGCCCACGTCCACGTCAGCGATGTCGATGGAAAGAATTTCGAAGGCCGTGTTGGCGTCCAGGCCCTTCTGCAGCACATGCTTGGAAATGTGGTCCGGATTCTCCAGCACCGCCTTGTAAGAAGGGGCGGAACCGATGGACGTCACGATGCCTTCACCCACGCGGGCAATAATGGTCTCTTCCGTGGCGCCGCCAACGAAGCGGTCCAGGTTCGTGCGGACCGTGACCCGGGCCCGGGCTTTCACGGAAATCCCATCCCGGGCCACCGCGTCGATGTATCGGGTAGGGGCGCTGCCCTCATGCTGCGCGGGGCAGTCGATGACGGCCGGGTTGATGGAGGTGCGGACGGCTTCCAGCACCGTCTTCCGCGTGCCTTTCACCGCCAGGTCGATCGCGCAGGCGCGGTCGAAGGCCAGGGGAATGGAGGCTTTGTCCGCCGCGATCATTGCGAGCGTCACCGCCGGAACATCACCGCCCGCCAGGTAGTGGGCTTCCAGTTGATCGGTCGTGAAGTCCAGGCCCGCCTTGGCCGCGGTGATCCGGCTGTCCACGATCAGCGCCGGCGGCACTTTCCGCAGAGACATCGCGATCAGGTTCAGGATGCCGACAGGCGCGTTGGCGACCCGCGCGCGAATCCAGATGCCGAAGTATTTCGCGAGGATGAAAATGAGGACCAGCGCGACCAGGACAACCAAGCCGTAGAGAAGTAACTGGGGGGGCATAAAGTTCAAGAATGGATAGTGGTTAGATCAGCCGCGGACCGGTCCGCGATTTCGCCTGCCGGGCCGTAATCCAGCGGCATCGAGAGCAACCTAACAAGCTAGTAGGCAACGGCAATGAAAATCGGTTGCCGAACCGAATCCCGGGAAGATCCCAGGTCAGGACGTGGCCCGCACCACGATGCGGAAAGTGCTCACGCTCTCGACTCTTACCTCCGTGCCCTTCTCAATGGGGCCGGTTTCGGAGACCACGTCATACTTGGCGCCGCCGATGGTGGCCTTGCCGGAGGGGAGGAGGTCGGTCAGGGTGGTGCCGGTTTGTCCCACCAGGCTGCCTCCGTCCGCCGCCGTGATGGAGCCTCCATTGCCTTGGTCCCCGCCGACCTTGGACTTTAGGACCATGAGCTTCGTAATCGGCAGCCGGTGAAACTGGCTCATCCAGATGGACAAGGCCACCCCAAAGAAGATCAGGATCGCCACCAGTGCGATCCCGCCTGCCAGGGCCCCGTAGTGGGCGAAGGTCAGCCCTACCGCCGCGACCATACAGCCCGCTCCCGCAAGCCCCAGAATGCCGCCCGGCAGCACGAACTCCAGCAGGATGGCCACGATCCCAAAGACAGCGAGCAGGATGATAGTGGTCATGCCGGATAGGGGAGGGGGGGAATTGAACGCTCCGCTGTTTCTTAGCGGTTACGCGGACCTACCGCAACACTGTTTGTATTTCTTCCCGCTGCCGCAGGGACAGGGATCGTTCCGGCCGACTTTGGGCATGTCCCGCCGGATGGGCAGGCTGATTTTCGGGCGTTCTTCGTCGCCGCCTCCTCCCGCGCCGGGGCCAGAGGCGGTCACCGCGCCACCAGACGCCGGGCGGCTCTGGCCCGCGCCGGGCGATACGCCGCCACCGGAAAATCCGGTGAGGATGTCGGTATCGTGGCTGAGCTGCTTGGGCAGATTGCGCAGGAATTTTTCGTACTCCTGCGGGTTCGTGGTGCGGCGGAAAAGGTTGTGCAGCACCTCGCCTTTGATGTTGTCCATCAGCTCCACGAAAATCTTGTAGGCCGCGTTCTTATACTCCACCAGGGGGTCCTTCTGGGCCTGGGCCTGCCAGCGGATGGCGTCGCGCAGGGCGTCCATCTGGTAAAGGTGCTCCTGCCAGAGCCGGTCGATCGCGCTCAGGATGGTGAAGCGCTCCAGGTCTTCCAGGATGTCGGGGTCTTCGTGCTTGGTCTTCAGCTCGTAGGCCTGCTTTACCTTGTCCACGATGAACTCGATGTTGGCATTGGTGTCGCGGGTGTCGAATCCGGCCTGTTCTTGATTCAGCCGGAGGGGGAAGGTCATGTTGATCCAGTTCACCGCCGCTGTGTAGTCGAGCGTGGCCTCCGAACCGCCGTCCAGGTCCACAAAAGTTTCCAGCTTGGCGGGCACCGCTTCCTCGATCACTTCCGTGATCAGGGCGTGCGGGTCCTCGGTTTCCAGCACTTCATTGCGGTAGCCATAGACCACCATGCGCTGCTGGTTCATGACGTCGTCATACTCCAGCACATGCTTCCGGGAAACGTAGTTGCGCTGTTCGACCTTCTTCTGCGCGTTTTCCACGCTCTTGTTCAGCCAGGGGTGCTCCAGTTCCTGACCTTCCTCGAGGCCAAAGCGTTCCATCATCTTCGTCATGCGCTCTGCCGCGCCGAAGAGGATCATGAGGTCGTCCTCGAAACTGACGAAAAAGATCGACTCGCCCGGGTCGCCCTGGCGGGCGCAACGGCCGCGCAACTGGCGGTCGATCCGGCGGGACTGGTGGCGTTCCGTGCCGATGACTTTCAGGCCGCCCAAATCGGCCACGCCGGGGCTGAGCTTGATGTCCGTGCCCCGGCCCGCCATGTTCGTCGCCACCGTCACGGAGCCTTTCAGGCCCGCGCGGGCCACGATCTCGGCTTCCTGCAAGTGGTACTTCGCGTTCAGCACGTTGTGCGGAATCTTCGCCCGCTTCAGCATGCGGGAAAGCACTTCGGAGGATTCCACCGAAGCGGTGCCGAGAAGGATGGGCTGACCTTTCTGGTGGGCCTCCCGCACCATCTCAATCACGGCGTTGAATTTCTCGCGCTTCGTTTTGTAAATGCGGTCGTTCTGGTCGATTCGCGCCACGGGGCGGTTCGTGGGAATGACCAGCACGTCCAGCTTGTAAATGTCGTGGAACTCCGCGGCTTCCGTTTCGGCGGTGCCGGTCATGCCCGCCAGCTTCTCGTAGAGACGGAAGTAGTTCTGGATGGTGATGGTGGCGTAGGTCTGGGTCTCGCCCTCGATCTTGACGCCTTCCTTCGCTTCCACCGCCTGGTGCAGGCCATCGCTCCAGCGGCGGCCCGGCATCTTCCGGCCGGTGTTCTCGTCCACGATCATCACGCGGTTGTCTTCCACCACGTAGTGCACGTCGCGTTCGTAAATGCAGTAGGCCCGCAGGAGCTGGGAAATGTTGTGCAGCTTTTCGGCCTGCTGGTTGGTGTTTTCCTGGATTTCCTGCTTCTTCTTATCCCTCGCGTCCTCGGACATGGAAGTGTCCCCATCCAATTCGCTCAGGGTGGAGGCCAGGTCCGGCAGCACGAAGGCGTCCGGATCGTCCGGGTTCAGGAACGCGCGGCCCTGTTCCGTCAGGTCCGCGTCATGTGCTTTTTCGTCCAGGACGAAGAAGAGTTCTTCCTTCAACTCGAAAAGCGCGGTTTTCTGAGCATCCTGGTAATAAGAGAGTTCGGTCTTCTCCAGGAGCCGCCGCATTTCGGGGTCCTCCATGACGCGCTGCAGGCCGCGGTTGCGCGGCTGGCCCAGCTTCACTTTGAAAAGGGAGATGCCCGCGGACTCCATGTCGCCGGCCTCTTTCGCCTTCTTGGCGTCGGCGACGAGCTGGTTGCACAGCGTGGTCTGGCGGCGCACAAGCTGCTCGATCAGGGGCTTGTAGCGGTCGTACTGATGCTGGCGTCCCGCGGTCACGGGACCACTGATGATCAGCGGCGTCCGGGCTTCATCGATCAGGATGGAGTCGATCTCATCCACCAGCGCGTAGTAATGGCCGCGCTGCACCTGGCCCGATTTACTCGTGGCCATGCCATTGTCCCGCAGGTAGTCGAAGCCGAACTCGCTGGCGGTACCGTAGGTGATGTCCTGCTGGTACTGCTCCCGGCGGCGTTCGCCGTGCTGCTCGTTCTGAATACAGCCGATCGTCAGGCCCAAGTACTTGAAAAGGTGACCCATCCACTCCGAGTCACGGCGGGCCAGGTAATCGTTCACCGTCACCACGTGCACACCCAGACCGGTCAGGGCGTTCAGAAAGACAGGCAGGGTAGCCACCAGGGTCTTCCCTTCACCCGTCGCCATTTCCGCGATCTTCCCACTGTGCAGGCCGTAACCGCCGATGAGCTGCACGTCGAAGTGTACCATTTCCCACTTCACCGGGTGATCGCACACAATCCATTCCGTGCCCACCAGGCGCCGGGCCGCGTTCTTTACCACGGCAAAGGCTTCGGGTAGAATCTTGTTTAAGTAATCCGCCCGCAGCTTCGGAAAGTCGTCGTGAATCCGGTTGTAGAAGTCCTGGCTCGCCAGGATGTGCCGGGAAATCTCTTCCGCCGGCATGCTGGACACGTCATTCGGGTTCGTGATGGCCTCGTTCAGCAGCGGAAAGTCCTCCACCAGCAGGGAGAAGCGTTTCGCCCAGGCTTGCAGGATGCCCGCCACCTCTTCCTTTTCCAGGGCGGCCAGCTTCCGTTCGTTGTAGAAGGTGATGCCCTCTTCGTAGCGGGAGAGGTAGTCTTTCCACCCGGCGACCTTTTCCTTCAGCACGGATTCGTCCTGGCCCTGGAGTTCCTCTTCGATCCGTTTGATTTCCTCCACCACCGGCCAGATTTTCTTCAACTCGCGCTGGTTCCGGGAGCCGACGATGGTCTTAAGAATCCACTGTAACATCGTAAAATTTCCTTAAAGGCTGAATACAAGCGTCCTGGGGGACGGCTTATCGTGTAAGAAGGGCTGACAATTAAAGACGCCTTGGGCATTTCACAACCGCCATTTCCCGGCGAAACCGGAACAAATCAATCCGGGGCGGGGGCACTGCCTGGCTGAGCCGCATCACATTACAGACGTCCGGGTCCGGGAAATCTTGCGATTTCGTTGCCTCGGCCGGGCACCGGGGAACCGCTTTTCCCGGGAAAAGCCTACGCCGCCGCCACGGCGTGCCGGTCCAGGAATTCGTCCGCCAGGGACCGGTAGGCGTGCGCCCCGGTGCTGTTCGGGGCGTAGTCCGTGATGACCTGACCAAAGCTGGGCGCCTCGCCCAGCCGGACGCTTCGGGGGATGATGGTCTGATAGACCGTTTCGTTAAAATGCTGCCGCACATCGTTGATGACTTGTTGCGAAAGGTTCGTGCGCGTGTCCGCCATGGTCATGACGATGCCCTCGATCTCCACGCCGGGATTGGCCCCGGAGTTTTTGATCTGCTCCAGAACCCGCACGATTTTGGAAAGGCCTTCCAGGCCGAAATACTCACACTGTAGAGGAATGATGACCTCATCCGCCGAGGCCAGGGCGGAGGTCATGAGCACGCCCAGGGAAGGGGGGCAGTCCATCAGCATGGCGTCATACGGCGCCTGGGGGCGGAAGTCATGCAGCAGCCGCCGCAGCCGGATGAGGTGATCGTCATCCCGCGCCAGCTCGATCTCGCAACCCGCCAGGTCCATGTCGGAAGGAATGATGGACAGGTTCGGGTACTTCGTCTGCACGCACAGCCGGTTCATGTCCGAGTTTCCCTGAATGAGCGACTGGTAAACGCTCTCATGATCGCCGGGCGACAGGCCCACGGCGCTGGTGGCATTGGCCTGAGGGTCCAGGTCCAGGACCAAAGTGCGCAACCCCCGTTCACCCAGGCAGGCACCCAGATTGATTGACGTGGTCGTCTTCCCCACGCCCCCCTTCTGATTCGCAATGGCGATGATTCTCATGAAAACCTCGAAAGCAGCCGCGCCCCCAGCGCGTCTCAAACGACACCATGCCGGAACTTCTCCCCCCGCGCGAGTAGAATTCTTAACCCCTCTTTGGAATTCATTCCGTCGGGGGAATGGGGCGAGGCATACGTTATTGGTGGGCGAGGGAGCTTTGGGGCCGGACTACGCGTTCCGCCCGCCAGAGGGGAGCGGCGCGGCGCGGTCATTGCGTTGCGACAGACAAGGAGAAGGGGAGAGGGGGAGATAAGGAAATTAGGCGGGGCGTAGCAATCAGGCTGAGGAAAGTGGGGATCTCGAAAAAGAAACACACCGTTACCTGGAAAAATTGCTGAAAACGCACGCCCTCCGATACCCGGCTCGCGAAATCGCCTCAAGCAGACCTCAAGGGCGAAGCCACTCCTTGTCCCAATGTCTCCCCCTCTCCTTGTCTGTCGCAGCGCGTCGCTACAAACCACCGCTCCCCCTCAAAACAAAACCACAGCCAACGAAATCACCCCAGGCGTCCCACGGGGCGAAGCCACTCCCTGTCTCCTTGTCTCCCCCTCTCCTTGTCTGTCGCAGCGCGTCGCCACGACCCGCCACTCTCCCTCTAAGCAAGACCCCAAACCTCATGAGTACACCTTATCCGGATCGTACGCTTTATCCTCAATCTCCGGCTCAAGGCCCACCGGTTCGCCGCTGGCGGCCTTTTCCAGGTCTTCCAGCTTCGGCAGGCGGCGATAGAAGCAACTACGGAAGCCCACGTGGCAGCAGCCCGGGCCCTTCTGGCGGACCTTCATCACCAGCGCGTCCTGGTCGCAGTCCACCAGCATGCTGACGACCTCCTGCACGTGGCCCGAGGTGTCGCCCTTGTGCCAGAGACACTGCCGGCTCCGGCTGAAATAGACCGCTTCCCCGCGCTCGATCGTCTTCGCTAGGGACTCCGCGTTCATGTAGGCCACCATCAGCACCTCATTCGTGTCCGCGTCCTGCGTCACCACCGTGATCAGGCCGTTCTCGTCAAACTTCGGCGCAAAGGTCATCGCCTCCTCCACGGCCTTCTTGTCCGTCCGCTCGCCAAAGAAGAATTCTTTCTCAATGTCCATGATGTGAAGTGAAGTGGTGTTAGTCGGGTTCGGGAGAGAAACTCAATAACAGCGGTTCGCCAAAGAGGAACCAAAACAGATACGAAACTCACCCAAATCGCGAGCCGAAAACCTTAATGACCTCCGCCCCGGATGCAACCACGGAGGTAAGCGGTTCTCAGCAAGCCGCCGGCGGCCAGCGAATTAATACCGGCCCCGGCCCCAACATCTCCACGGCAATCCCTTGCGGCATCGCCACCTTTCCCATCGGTGACACCATCATCCAAACGGCAACGCCCTCATCCTCGCACGATGCGACGATGCGACGATGCGACGATGCGACGATGCGACGATGCGACGATGCGACGATGCGACGATGCGACGATGCGACGATGCGACGATGCCACGATGCCACGATGCCACGGCGACACGGCGACACGGCGACACGGCGACACGGCGACACGGCGACACGGCGACACGGCGACACGGCGACACGGCGACACGGCGACACGGCGACACGGCGACACGGCGACACAAACCCGGCCCATGCCCAACACCGCTCATCAAACCCCAAGACCACAATCCCAGAACCGGGCTGAAGGCCCGGCCGCACAAAGCCCAGGACTTCAGTCCTGGGTAAATCGAAAAAATCTTAGCGGGCTGAAAGTCCGCCAGCGGACGTCCGCCGTCAGCCCAGACGTTCGCCCAAAGGCCCGGTGTCCGCTTCCTGCTCTCCAACGAATTCCACCTTCCTCCCGCTAACCCTTTTTGCCTTTCCTTTTCTCCGAATCCGGGTTCTTTGAAACCTGTGCCCAACCGCCTCTCCCAGTTGTCCGGACCGGTCATGAAACTGGGCCTGGTCGGTGCCACCTTTGTCTTGGTGGACCCGACCGGTCTCTCCGGGTTTGCCGTGGGGTTGTCCACTACCTTTTCGGGCGAGCTTCTAAATGCCGCCGGGAAAGCCTTTCGACGTCGATTCCTCCATGAATTGACGGAGTCCGGCAGCAGCCTCCAAACCGCCTTTGCCCGCGCGGTGTCCCGGGCGCTGGAGGATGCCTCCGGCGGCAACGCCCGGCGGCATTTCCGTAAAACCGTTTACGCCGATCCCGAAAACGGAATCACCGATTCCACTCTCTGGAATGAACTTCCACTCCACGAGCGGGAGGCTGTGGACGGCTTTTTCGATCAGCTGAAGGACGCACGCCGGGAGAGTGGCGCGGCCCTCTCGCTCACCCAGGGCATCGGCGAAGATCTCCTGAAGCGGCTCTTGGACGAGCCGGAGTCTCCCGAAGTCTTGGCGGAAATTCGTGGCGAGTTAAGCCGGAACGCGCTCGACGGCCTGCCGTCTCTGTTTCAGGAGTGGTTCCTGGCATATCTCAACAGCCGCCTCCAGGCTTTCTTCTGGGAGGAACTGAAACAGGAGGGGAAGGACGGCACTCCGGCGTGGCGAGACTTTCTGCGCCTTTCCGTGGCGGACATCAGGACAGATCTTCACGAGGCGCTCAGACAGAACGCGGAGTTGTCTGGAAAGCTGGATCAGCTGCTGCAACAAGCCGCATTCCCTGGGCCCTCCCTGGAGAGTCACTACCAGACTCTGGCCACCGAACTCGCCAGCCTCTTCGCCGTTCAGCGTCAGAACTTGGCAGCCGATTTGGGAGGTTCCCACAATACCATCCTCAAGTCTCAGGAGAACCTCCGCCTCGATTTGTCACGCTTCGCCGGAGAGACCCGGAAGGACTTTGAAGGCCTGAAGGACGAATTGCGGGCGATGCGTTCGGCATTGGAGGAAGTCAAAGACTATGTGCATGGGCCTCGTTCGTCCTCTGGCGCCGCGCCGGTCGCCCTGAGTTCTCCGGTTCATACCTTGCCGTTTCTGCCCCTGGACGAGAATTTCACCGGCAGGGCCCGGATCAGAAAGAGGATGGTGGATAGCCTGAGCCTTCCGGCCAGTGGGGCGGGGAAGGCCAATGTCTTCACCCAGCCAGCCGCCGTTTACGGAACGGGTGGCGTGGGAAAAACCGCCTTGGCGGTCGAAATTGCCTGGGAGCTTTTCCGGGAAGAAAAACTGGACGCCGCGCTCTTTGTCCAGGCCAACTCACCCCGGAGTCTGTTGGATAGCCTGGCGGCTCTGGTAACCAAGCTTGACCTGCCGGAGAAGGACGCAGTCGAACGAGAGCCGCGCGTTCGGGCCGTGCTCCGGTGGCTGGCGTCCCGGGCCAATCCAAACCGGGCGCTGATCATCCTCGATAACGTGGATACCGAAACGTCGCGGGATGCGGTCTATGCCCTGCTGCCGGAGATCGCCAGTCCCGTCATCATCACGTCCCGGCTGGCGGAGTGGGATGTCGATACGATGAACGTGAGCGAGCTGGAGGTGTTTTCAGAAAAAGAAGCCAGAGATTTCCTTCGTAAGCGGCTTCCCGGCCGGCACTCGAAAGAAGTGTTGGACGCTCTGTCGGACTTTCTTGGCCGCCACCCCTTGGCCCTCCGCCTGGCGGCGGCTTATCTTCGCGAAAAGCACGTGGGTCCCGCCGAAGCTCTCCAAGAATGGCAGGCACGCGCGAAGAAGAACCCTCTGTTGTCTTATCAGCACTCTTCGGTTTCCCATCGCTACCCGGAGCCGCTAATCTTGGTGTGGCAGTCTTCAATTTCAGAACTCAGTGCACCAGCGCTTGATATCCTCCAAGTGCTTTCCTGGCTGGCTCCGGAGCCCTTTCCCATTGAGTGTTTTGATTCTTTGAAAGAGTCCGAGAGCGAGCCCCTAGACTACCGGGATGCCCTGGCCCGACTGGCTAACTATTCCCTTCTTCAATGGTCTAAGGATGGTCTTCTGGTTACCGCCCACCGGTTGGTTCAGGAAGTCACCCGAGCCGACTTATTGGCCTCCGAAGATTCCGGTGCGGAGTTACGGGGAAAGGTCGTGGACATCCTGGTCCAAAGCTTACCTTCGACAGAATACAATCCGGAAGGGTGGAAAAAGTGGGAAGCGCTTTCATCTCATTTGCGGGCCTGCATAGGCCATCATGCAAGCGATACCTCATTCCCTTCTGGATTCTCTACTCTTCTCAATAATTTCGCTTTGTGGCTGTTCAGGCGCTCGGAACATGCGGAAGCCGAGCCCCTGATGAAACAGGCGCTGAAGATCGACGAGGCCGCCCTGGGTCCGGAGCACCCCAGAGTGGCGGTCGACCTCAACAACCTGGCCCAGCTGCTCCAGGCGACCAACCGGCTGAAGGAAGCCGAGCCCCTGATGGAGCGGGCGCTGCGGATCGACGAGGCCGCCTATGGCCCGGAGCACCCCACGGTGGCGCGAGACCTCAACAACCTGGCCCAGCTGCTCCAGGACACCAACCGGCTCAAGGAAGCCGAGCCCCTGATGGAGCGGGCGCTGCGGATCGACGAGGCCGCCCTGGGTCCGGAGCACCCCACGGTGGCGGTCGACCTCAACAACCTGGCCCAGCTGCTCCAGGCGACCAACCGCGAAGAGGAAGCGGCGCCGCATGCCCGCAATTGTCTGAAAATCTTCTTACTCTTCGAGGCGAGGACGGGGCATGCCCATCCCCACAAAGAGGTAGTCTTCCTGAACTATGTCTCCCTGCTTGAAGCGCTTGAATGGCCGGAGGAGCGGATCAAGGCTTCTCTGTCTGAACTGTTCACATCTGTCGGACTGCCGGATCCAGGAGCGGACTAAAGCGTACCGGGCGGACAAGAGTCAACGTCCAATTCCAGTTCGACAAGCCCCCGCCGTCACGCCATAGGTGGAGGCGTCAATGACGCAGGATCAGGATATTAGACCGGCCCCCGGCGCCAGCGGTGAGGCTTCCGCTGAAGAAGAGATCGCCACCTCAGACTCCGCCACGGGCCTTTTCATCACGTTTGAGGGTTCGGAGGGCTGCGGGAAATCCACCCAGATCGCGCTGCTGCGGGAGCGGCTGGAGGGGGCGGGGATGAAGGTGCTGCTGACGCGGGAACCGGGGGGGACCGCGATTGGGGAAAAAATACGTAGCCTGCTCCAATACGATCCGGAGGGGGAAGCCCTGACGCCGGAGGCGGAGCTGCTGCTGTTTTCGGCGAGCCGGGCCCAACTGGTTCGCGACGTGATCGGGCCCGCTTTGGAGGCGGGGACGCATGTGGTGGCGGACCGGTTTTTTGATTCCACCACGGTTTATCAGGGCGCGGGAAGGGGGCTGGACTTGGACATCATCCGGTCCATCAATCGCTTCGTCTCGGGGAACTGCGTACCGGACATCACGTTTCTTCTCGATATGGATGCCGCCACGGCACGGGAGCGGGCCCACGTTTCGACGAAGAAAGAAGAGGGCGAAGGGGTGAGCGACCGCATGGAAAACCAGCCCGCCGGATTTTACGAATTGGTCCGCGCCGGGTATCTGGGCCTGGCCCAGGCGGAGCCGGAACGATTCGCGGTATTGGACGCGGCGCGGGATTCGGCTACCATCGCGGAAGAGATCTGGTCTCTCCTGAAAAAGCATTTCCATGGCGTTTTCCCCTGACAAAGCCTTTTCCTACCTGGAGCGCGCCCACGCCGGCAGCCGCCTGGCGCACGCCTACCTGATCACCGGCCCCGAAGGCAGCGGGAAACGCGCCCTGGCCCGGCGGCTGATCTATTTGGTCAACGGGGAGGGAAGCGGCGGCTCGCCGGAACCTCCGGAGCCGGAGGATTTGGGCGATTTACGCAGCCAGTATGTCACCGTCACGGAGCCGCAGTCCAAGTCCCGCCGCATCACGGTGGACAACATGCGAGAGGCGGAGCACAGCCTGCACATGAGCGCCCCGGCGAACGTGCACAAGTTCGCCATCATCGTGGAGGCGGACCGCATGAATGCCTCGGCGGAAAACGCTTTCCTGAAAACCCTGGAGGAACCGCCGCCCCGCTGCGTCCTGCTCCTCATCACGGCGCACCCGGAGCAGCTCCTGGAAACCATTTTGTCCCGCTGCATCCGCATCCCCCTGATCGGCCGTGGCGGGCTGGGGGACTTGGGCGAGTCCGGTCAGGCCCTGGTCCGGGCCCTTCAGGACTTTTTTAAGGAAAAGCGGGGCGGCATCTCTGGCGCCCTCAGCCTGATGGGAACCTTTTCCGGTCTCTTGAAAGCGGAAAAGGCCCGCATCGCGAACAAGCACGACGACGCGATGAAGGCCGAGGTGGCGCACTACAAAAGAACCACCGATGGCGGCGACTGGCTGAAGCGGCGGGAGGACTACTTCAAAGCCCTCACCGAGTCCGAATACCTGGAACGCCGCAACCGTTTCCTGGAGTACCTCCTGGCCTGGTTCGGCGATGCCCTGCGCCAGCAGAACGGGTCCTCCAGCCTGGACCTCCCGGCCTACGCCCCGGCTACCGCCCGGCTGGCGGAAGCCCTCAGCGGCGACGATCTCCGGCGGAAGGTGGACGCGGTGGAAACCCTGCGCACCCACCTCAACACGAACGTCCACGAGACCCTGGCCCTGGAGGCGGGATTCATCAGCGCGTTTTCCTGATCGCCTTCAAAAAAGAGTTTTCTTGAATGCTTCACCCCCGGACGGAGTCTCATTCCCTGTAAGCCGGCCGGACCGAAACCGGTCTGATACCGGAAAGACCTCCGGTTTCGTAACCGTAGAGTACGAAGATTGACATAACCTCCCAGGAAGATTCCGGATAGCTTTTGGAAAAAATGCCTCAGCCGGGACGCTTACCCGGTACAATCCCTACTAACAAACACACTATGAAATCCATCCCCGTCCTCTGCGCCGCTCTTGGCGTTCTCTTCGCCACGCCGGCTTTCGCCGACAGCGTCGCGGAAATAATGGAATCCATCAACCAGGAGAAGATCGCCAAACTGACCGCCTACCTGGAAGCCAACCCGGAAGCCCCGGACCGGGAAGAAGCCCTGGATCAACTGACGGGCACCTACTTCGAAACCAGCGATTTCGAAAGCGCGCAGGGCGTCCTGGAAGAAAAGTGGGCGTCCGCCCCGAAAGGCGCGGACGCCGACGCCCAAGTGCTGTTTCAAGGCACCATCGCGCCGCTGGTGAGCGCGTATCAGCAGACCGGCAACAAGGAGAAAGCGAACGCCTTTCTCGACGATGTGGAAAAGCAGATGGCCGCTCACCCCATGGCGCCGCAGATCAGCCAGGTCCTGGACCAGATGCGCGGCGGTCTGACGAAACCCTCCGTGGGCGATACCCTGGACATTGCCTTCATCGCGGTGGACGGGCATGAGGTAAACCTCTCCGACATGAAGGGCAAAGTGGTGCTGGTCGATTTCTGGGCCACCTGGTGTGGTCCCTGTGTGGCCGAACTGCCTAACGTCCTCGCCGCCTACAACGACTACCACGACCAGGGCTTCGAGATCATCGGGATTTCTCTGGATGACGACAAAGCTAAGCTGGAGCAGTTCGTGAAGACCCGCAAGATGCCCTGGCCGCAGTACTTCGATGGCAAAGGCTGGGAAAATGACCTGGCCCAGAAGTATGGGATCGATTCCATTCCCGCGACCTTCCTGGTGGGGCCGGACGGCAAAGTAGCCGCCACGGACTTGCGGGGCGATGCTCTGGGCAAGGCAGTGGCCGGTTTGTTGAGCAAAGGCTCGGAGTAAGTAACCAAGGCGCCGTCTCTAAAGAGATTCAATCGCCTCCACAAGCAGGGCCAGGCTCCTTTCCGGGGTCTGGCCTTTGTCTTGAGAACATCCGGCTACACACCACCGGACGTTGGTGTCCTCCAGCCGCAGACCATAGACGCGCTCCTCACCCGCGGCAGATTCCTCATGGTAAGCCGGGCGCGGGTCCAGGCGGAGGGTCCGCTCCAGCAGGGCCCGGAAAGCTGGTCCCCGCGAACGCAGCATGGCCTCCGCCGCTTCCGAGTAAGTAATGGCGGCGTTTGCCAGCAGCGGAGCCGGTTCCGGGGCATAGCCGCAGGCTGCTTCCGGAATGGCGTCCGCGTAGGGGAGGTAGGGTTTCAGGTCGAACACCGGCGTGCCATCCACCAGATCGACCCCGGACACATGGACCCGGCCGCCGGCGGCATCCACCCGTTCCAGCTTCACGGCGGAGAGGGTCAGGTGATTCGGCCGGAAAGGGGAACGGCTGGCGAAGACCCCCGTCTTCCGGTTCCCGCCCAGGCGCGGCGGGCGGATGCTGGCCTTCCAGCCCGCCGCCACGCACTGGTGGAACTGCCCGATGATCCACACGTGACTGAACCGCTCCAGGTCAGCAAGCGCTTCCGGGCGATTGAAAGGAGGCGACAGCTCGATCACACCCCAAGCCTCCGGCGCCAAACCCGGCTGACGCGGCACGCCAAACTTCTCCGGGAAACAGGTCCGCAGCACTCCGATGGGAGTCAGCGCGGTGGAGGCAGCGTCCGCGTTTTCAGAAATTTCGCTCATGGCTTCGAAGACTATGCAAACAGACAGGGGACTCACCATCTCCGCCGCTGGCTCGTTCTCAAAGTAAAGCGCCATTCCCGGCTTGAGGCCCTCCGGCTTTGCCTCTAATACAGTGCCGCATGGGCAAATACGCAATCGGTCTCGACTATGGCACAAACTCCTGCCGTTCGCTGTTGGTGGATCTGGAGACGGGGGAAGAACTCGGCTCCGTGGTCTTCGATTACCCCTCCGGCGAGCTGGGCGTCCTGACCGATTCCAAAGATCCGCACGTGGCCCGGCAGAACCCCCAGGACTACTTGGACGGCCTGGAGAAGATCGTCACCGGCGCCATCGCCCAGGCAAAGGAAAAGCGCCCGGACTTCCAGCCCTCCGAAGTCATCGGCCTGGGGGTCGATACCACCGGCAGCACGCCCATCCCCGTGGATAAATCCGGCACCCCGCTGGGGCTGAAGCCGGAGTTCGCAAACAACCTGAACGCCATGGTCTGGCTCTGGAAAGACCACACCTCCCACGAGGAAGCCGCCCGCATCACCGAAAAAGCCGCCGAACTGCGCCCTCAGTTCCTGGCCAAGTGTGGCGGCACCTACTCCTCCGAATGGTGGTGGAGCAAAATCTGGCACTGCAAAAACGCCGATCCCGCCGTGTTCGACGCGGCCTACTCCTGGGTAGAGCATTGCGACTGGCTGCCCGCCGTCCTCACGGGGGACACGAAACCCGAATCCATCGCCCGCGGCGTCTGCTCGGCGGGGCATAAGGCCATGTATTGCGAAGAATGGGGCGGCCTGCCGGACAAGGAATTCCTCGCCGCGCTGGACCCCGGCCTGGCCGATCTCCGGGACCGCCTCTACGACAAGGCCGTCACCTCCGATACCCGCGCGGGCGGCCTCTGTGCGGAGTGGGCGGAAAAGCTGGGCCTGCCGGAGGGCATCGCCGTGGCCGTGGGCGCGTTCGATGCCCACATGGGCGCCGTGGGCGCGGGGGTGAAGGAAGGCACCTTGGTCAAGATCCTCGGCACCAGCACCTGTGACATCACGGTTTCGCCCACCAGCAAGGAACTCGCCGACATCCCCGGCGTCTGCGGCATTGTGGATGGTTCCGTGTTGTCAGGGGCCTATGGCATCGAGGCTGGTCAGTCCGCCGTGGGCGACATTTTCCTGTGGTTCGTCCATAACTTGGTGCCCGACAGCTACGGCGCGACGCCCGGTGAAAAGTTCGCCGCCATGGAGGAAAAGCTGGCCGCCCTGAAACCCGGAGAAAGCGGCCTCCTGGCCCTGGACTGGAACAACGGAAACCGCACCGTGCTGGTGGACGTGCGTCTGACCGGTTTGCTACTGGGCCAGACGCTTCACACCAAGGCCCACGAAATCTACCGCGCCCTCATCGAGGCCACGGCCTTCGGCGCGCTGACCATCATCAACCGCATGGAGGAATACGGCGTCCACATTATGGAAGTCATGAACACCGGCGGACTGGCGGTGAAGAACGAAACCCTCATGCAGATCTACGCCGACATCCTGGGCCGCCCGCTCAAGGTAGCGGCCAGCGACCAGACCTGTGCCCTGGGCGCCGCTATCTTTGGCGCCGTCAGCAGTGGCCAGGTCGCGTTGGAAGACGTGCAGACGGCGGTTTGCAAGACGCGGGAGAAAGTCTATCAACCCATCCTGGAGAACCAGGGCATCTACGCGGATCTGTTCGAACTGTACAGCACCGTGCATGACGCCTTTGGAAAAGCGGACTGGTCCGGGAAACTGAATCACGTCATGAAACGCCTGTTGGATATCCGGAAGCAGGTGCATGAGTGAGAGAGCAGGGGAAAAAGGAACAGCCGCGAAGAGGCGCAAAAGGCGCAAGAAATGAAAAGCCGGAGGATGATCGGTATTCGCTGACATGCTTGAAGACCTGAAAGACCAAGTGCTGGAGGCCAACCTCATGCTGGTGCGCGAGGGCCTGGTACGGCTGACGTGGGGGAATGTGAGTGGGGTCGATCGCGAGTCCGGCCTCTTCGTCATCAAGCCCAGCGGCGTGGCCTATGACAAGCTGAGGGCGGAGCACATGGTCGTCGTAAGTCTGGCGGATGGCGCGGTCGTGGAGGGGGACCTGAATCCCTCCTCCGACACGCCCACCCACCGGGTGCTCTACCAGGAGTTTCCGGACATCGGCGGCATCACCCACACCCACAGTGTCTATGCCACCATGCTTTCCCAGGCCGGGGTGGCGCTGCCTTGTCAGGGGACCACGCATGCCGACCACTTCTACGGCACCGTTCCCGTGGTGCGGGAACTGACACCGGAAGAGGTGGCGGAGGACTACGAGACCAATACCGGCCGGGCCATCGTGGAGTGTTTCCGCGAACAGGGCCTGAAGCCCTTGGAAATGCCGGCGGCGTTTCAGAAGCACCACGCGCCCTTTGCCTGGGGGAAGAACGCGTTGGATTCCGTGAAAAACGCCGTGGCCCTGGAAGTCTGCTCGCAAATGGCTCTCGGCACCTGGCAACTCAACCCGGATGCCAACGAAATCCCTCGCCACATTCTGGAAAAGCACTACCTGCGCAAGCACGGACCCAATGCCTATTACGGGCAGAAAAAAGCCTGAGAGTCACCTGGTTGAAGGTTCGCATGGCGAAGGGCGTGTGGACCAGTTGGCGGACTGCCCGGCGCGAGACCATCTTACTTCTGGCAAGGCGCGCCGGACGGCATTGGGCCTACCCCCAATAAAGTGAGCGGGAACGCAGCCAGGGGAAAAAAGGGCCGCGTCTCCAGGAATTCGCCGCTTCGTGGCGCTGAGTTCTTTTTTTTCTTCCTTTCCGGTCCGTTCTCCAATTTGTCCACACTGCCTAATGTTCCAGGGCTTGAAAGCTCTGGGGGAAAAGCGGCCCGCCAGTTCAAGTCGGAGGCAATCTGTCCGGATCGAATTTCGTGGGGACGAGATTCTGACCCATCCTATCAATAAATAATTCTTTATTAACCGATTCTTGTGTGGTAATTATGAAAGTAGTTGATTTTATAGTAATTATCACCCAATAGCTGATTCGGTCGTATTGAGCTCTGAAATGGAGTCAACTTTTACGACGACTCCGGCAAATCTGTTTCCAGGAGCAGGCCATCAGACTTCCCTTTCCAAGAGTCAGAGACTCGCTGAGAGGGCGCAAGCCGTTTTGATGGCCGAACTCACGAGCCCCCCGCTATCAACCTTCGGTCCGTGCCAAGAATGAAAGATATTACGGGAATCGATCTGGAAAGCGTTCACGAAGACCCGCAGGGGCAACTGGCTCGCCGGCGCAGTCTGCGTGTGCGGCTCCTCACGATGATAGGGATGGTCTGCGTGGTAGTGCTGGCTTCAGGGGGGTATGGAGTGGGCCTGTATTTGAAGCTTCTGAATCAATACCATGGCTTTCAGGAAAAGTTCGAAGCCTATGAAGCGGTTCAGGACTATCGCGAAGGACTGTTGCGGCTGACCCGCGGTATCGACCGGTTCGACCCTGAGGGTGGCCTGATGGCTCTGGCATGGATCGAAAGCGGGTCCGAGATCGTGGAAGAAGCACGGCAAGAACTGGAAGGCATGGCGGAACTGACGCCAGAGAGCGTCTCGAATCTCATGTACTGGGAGACGGAACTGCGCGTCCAAGCCAAGGCCATCGAAAATCTCGCGGAGAAATTTGCGGATCCCTCCCTTGAAGGTACCTCCGAACTGGAGGCCTCTTTGATACAGTTGCAGGAGGTCATTGCGGTTTCGAGAGGCATAGAGGACCGGATCGATTTCGAGATCGACGGAGTGGACCGTTGGATCGATGAGGTCATTGAAGTCACGGGAAAGCAGATTCACCACGACCATGGCAGCCTGTTCTGGACGGGAATCTGGGGAATGTCGATTCCCGTAATCGTGCTGGTCATTTTTTCTGTCGCGATATCGGCCCGCGTATACAAACCGGTGGAGGAATTGGCCAAGGGTGTCCGGGCAATTTCCAAAGGCACCTACCAGGAGATCTCGGTGTGCCCCACTTCGCCAAAGGAAGTGCAGGCACTGGGATTTGCCTTCAACGAGTTGATCCATTCGCTGAAACAGAACGCGGTTTCCCGGCAGTTCATGGAGGCTCTGCTGGACTCACTTCCCGTCGCGGTCACCATTTGCGACAAAGATCGCTCCATTGTTTACGCAAACCAGGCAGTGAAAGCGCTGACAGGCTTGAGCCCGGAGAGGATCAAAGGCAGGCAAATAGCAGACGTCCTCTGCCCGATTCCGGAAGTTTGTTCAGAAGCAGGATTAAGCGATCCGAAAGAGTACACAGTATTGCGGGGAGAGAATGAGATTGTCCCCATCTTGGCCAGTGTAAGCTCGTTCGATCCGAAGGGGCGGCAAGCACGGGCGGCTCGCTACATTGTAGTGGCGACGGACATCCGGGAACAAAAGCGGATCGAGGAGGAAATCTTGCAGGCCAAGGCAGAGGCTGAGAAGGCGAGCCGGGCAAAGAGCGAATTCTTGGCCAACATGAGCCACGAGATTCGCACGCCCCTCAATGGGGTGCTCGGAATGCTCCAACTGCTCATGCAGAACTATCTGGATGAAGAGCAAATGGAGTTTGCCCGTTCCGCGGAAAGCAGTGCGCGATCTCTGGTCAGCATCATCAATGATATTCTCGATCTCGCCAAAATAGAGGCAGGCAAGCTGGAGATCCGGCGCGAGCCGTGTGACCTTAGAGAACTCATCTCCGCCGCCGCTCAGCCTCTGCGCATCCAGGCTTCCCAGAAAGATGTCTCACTGGAGGTCTCGGTGGACCATCGGGTCCAGCCCCGCTTGCTGATCGACCCGCTAAGAGTACGTCAGGTATTGGTGAACTTGATCGGTAACGCGGTGAAATTTACCGAGCAGGGACGGATTGGCGTCAGCATAAAAGTGGACGACGAAACCGCGGACCGGCAGCTCATTTCCTTTACCGTGGCGGACACCGGTATCGGTATTGAGCGCGAGCGCGTGAAGCAAATCTTCGAAGTGTTCGAACAGGGCGATTCGTCCGTCACGAAGGAATACGGAGGAACCGGTCTGGGACTATCCATTTCGTCCCAACTCGTTTCCCGAATGAATGGCACTCTGTCCGTGGAGAGCGTCAAAGGAGAAGGCAGCACATTTGCCTTTGTCCTGCCTTTGGAAATTGCCGTTGAAGCTCCGGCGGAAGGAACAAAATTTCATTCGCCAAAAAAAGACACCCAGAGACGCCGAAACAGTGGTTCCCGTATCTTGATGGCGGAAGACAACTCCGCGAATCAGATCATCGTCAAGATGGCCCTGGAAGCGAAAGGGTATAACTTGGCCATCGTCGAAAATGGCCGGGAGGTGGTGGAGGAATTTTTCCAGAATCCCTATGACTTGATCCTAATGGATATCCAGATGCCGGGAGTCTCGGGTATAGATGCCGCGGCCATGATCCGGAAACGCGAAGAAGACGAGGGAAGGAAAGCGAAAGTTCCCATCGTGGCCCTGACCGCGCATGCCTTTACGGAAATGGAAGAGAAATGCTCTAAAGCCGGGATGAATGGTTTTATTCGAAAACCGTTCTCCCTGGAGGATCTGTACGCCGTATTGGACTCTTTTTTGGGGGCGCACCACACATCTTCTAATAGCGATTCGCTGTTGCTCTTTGAGTCTGGCCAGAAGTTTTCCCGAGATGAGCTAGCCGACCAGGAAAGCCGCTGAAGGCAAGGCTACCCGAACTGGCAAAGGCTGGGTTTTGGAGCAGAAGAATTGTCTGCCTGTTAGAGTCAGCGAAGTAAGGAGCTTCCGGCTTCCGGCTGAAACCATTTGGATCCGTCCTCACGAAAGTATTGTCGCGTACCGGCCGAGTCCGAATCTTTCATGGCAAGTCGCTCGGAGAACCAGCTGGAAGTAGCCTGTGGGGCGGCGAAAAACCAAGATGAGCTTGGAGTTTCGCCTCCACGGCCGAGAGGGGAACGCAGTCGAGGGGAGTTCTGAGCGGTCGAGACTGGATACCGACTAAAGTAAGCAGGGTAATCCTGCCGGACAGCTCAAGAATAGATTGAGCCTGGTGGGTGGCGCGCTTGAACACACACTCTTGCGCGCTCCCTGCCAGGCTCAACTCAGAGAGAACTGAAGCTTGTCAGATTCTCCCTTGGCAAAATGACTGCCACGGGGAGGCTGGTCTGTTAGTAGCCTCTGTGGTAGTAGCGTTCTTCCTGGCTTCGGCCGATCATGCCGCCGACAATGGCGCCGCCAGCTCCGCCGATCAGGGCGCCGGTGCCAGAGTCGTCGGCGACCGCCGCTCCCAGGGCTGCTCCGCCCAAGCCACCGATAGTGGCTCCGCGCTGGGTAGGTGTGCAGGACGCGGAGATAGCCACCAGGCCGCCCGCCAGAATCAGGTATTTAACCTTCGATAAATATGTAACAATAGTGTTCATGGGGTGGGTAATTTGGGGTGATAGTTTATGTGGGGTTGCTGTATCAGCAGTTGCTATAGGTTACGAACTGAGTGCTCGGGGAGGCGCCGCATCTTTCATAGGTCATTCCAAATGAACGAGGTTTTATGGGCCGCCGCTTTGGTTTGCAGACTTAATTCGCTACCCGGTTAGATGGGGCCGGAGCGGATTTTATTCACGTTTCGTCAGTACTTTCTGGCCGGTGTGGAAACGGGAGGCCGGACGTAAATCCGTACGCTTTCACGCTTGCCTCGAATACCTTCCTGAGATGAAGTCAGGGGCATGACCCCCATACGACTGATTCGACTTTCAGGCTGGTTCGTGGCCATTGGTTTAGTGGCTTTGTCAGGAAAGCCTGTGGCAGGCGAGGAAACCGGATTTGTTTCCATCTTTAACGGAACGGATCTCTCGGACTGGGAGGGCCGTCCGGGCGCCTGGGAGGTCAGGGACGGCGCCATCTGGTGCGCCGGTCTGAAGGAAGGCGGAAAAAACTGGCTCATCTGGCGAGGCGGCGAGCCGGAAAACTTCGAGCTTCGGCTGACCTTCCGCTACGAGGCTGGTAACTCCGGCGTGCAGGTCCGTAGCGAGGAACAGCCGGACTTTCAGGTGAGCGGCTACCAAGTGGAAGTGGCTCAGCAGGACAAGATGGGCCTGTGGCACCATTCCCTGTCGCCGGAGGACTACCGGAAATTTCTCGCCACCGCCGGACAGAAGGTGGTCCTCAAGAGCGCGGACGATAAAGAGATCGAAAATCTCGCGGAGCCCTCCGCCGTGCAGGCCGCGTTTAAAGAAGGGGAATGGAACGAAATGACCGTCATCGCGGATGGCGAGCGGCTGATCCAGAAGGTAAACGGAGTGG
The DNA here is from genome assembly GCA_030427505.1 of Verrucomicrobiia bacterium. GTDB lineage: Bacteria > Verrucomicrobiota > Verrucomicrobiia > Verrucomicrobiales > DEV007 > JAUICH01. The sequence goes on along the minus strand of JAUICH010000004.1, from coordinate 79,499 downwards.
TCTTGTCAGACTTGACGGATAAGGATGCCAAGTATGCGCGGCGAAAAGGCGTTATCGCGTTTCAAGACCACGGGAAAGGGACCGTGGCGGCTTTCAAGGACATTCGGATCAAGATCGTGGAGTAACGAATATGAGTAAGCTTTCCTTTAAATGTGGCGATCGGAGATTCAAAGCCGGCCCGGCTTTGGCGGCGTATCTCGGAGTGTTTGTCACAATCCTCGGGATTGGCCTTGGTGGCGCTGCTTTGGCCGCGGAGAAGCCCAACTTCATCGTTATCTTTGCCGATGACTTGGGCTACGGAGACCTGGGGTGCTACGGCAGCACGGTTTTCAAAACGCCGAACCTGAACCGGATGGCGGAGGAGGGGATTCGCCTGACGGACTTCTACACCACCTTTCCCGCCTGCGCGCCGTCCCGGACCTCGCTGCTGACGGGGCAGTACCACTTCCGGTCCGGGATGTTTTCGAACCCCGCGCCGGATGGCCCGCCGAACAGCGGCATCGATGACCGCGGCATCCCGGACGAAGCCTGGCTCCTTCCCGAAGCGCTGAAGACCGAAGGCTACGCCACCTGCATGATCGGCAAGTGGCACCTGGGTCACAAGCCACGGTTCTACCCGCGCAAGCATGGATTCGACGAGTATTTCGGCATCCTCTATTCCAACGACATGCGGCCCGTGGAACTCTGGGAAAACGAAACCGTGGTGGAATACCCCGTGGTTCAGGCCACCATCACCCGCCGCTATACGGAGCGGGCCATTGACTTCATCGAGCGGCACAGGGAAGAGCCCTTCCTCCTCTACCTGCCCCATGCCATGCCGCACAAGCCGCTGGCCGTGTCCCCGGACTTCTATACGCCCGAAACGCGGGAGGATCTCTATGCCGACGTCCTCAGCGAACTCGATTGGTCCGTGGGGGAGGTGTTGAAAAAAGTCAAAGAGAGCGGGCTGGAGGAAAATACGCTGGTTATCTTTACCTCAGACAATGGACCGTGGTTTGGGGGCAGCACGGGCGGCCTGCGCGGCATGAAAGCCAGCACCTGGGATGGCGGCTATAAGATCCCCTTCATTGCCCGTTGGCCCGGGAAAATTCCGGCCGGGCAGGAGTCCGGCGCCCCGTGCAGCACCATCGACGTCATGCCCACCCTGTGCGAACTGGCGGGAGTCACGGAGCCAGAAGGCCACAAGTTTGACGGCCTCAGCCTGTGGAAGCTCCTTACCGGTGAAGGCCTGGGCTCGCCGCACGAAGCCTTGTTCTGCCTGGGCGGCAATCAACTGGCTACCGTGCGCAGTGGCCGGTGGAAGCTGCACGTCAAAGAGCCCCGCACCCCGTACGAGCGCTTCGGCCCGGACTGGGTGGACCCGCGGGCCCCGGACGGCGTGACCATTCTGGCTCCATACGAACAGGCCCGGCCCGAGCAATTTCCCGGCAACCCGAATGGCGTGAAAAGCAAGGCCGGACTCCTCTTCGACCTGGAAGCGGACCCGCAGGAGCAAGTCGATCTCTCAGCCGAGCGCCCCGACGTCGTGGAGCGGCTACAGAAGCTCTACGATGCCATGAACGCCGAGGTGGAAGCGGCCCGGGTGAAATACGGGGAAAAGTAAAATAGCATCTGCTTGATTTCCTGTGCCAGGGGAAGGCGCTTGAGAAGCCTAAGGCCGCTTTCCTTTCGCCTTCCGCCACTCCGCCGTGTAACCAGCGTTGTCTCCATGCAGGGGCAACGCCAAGTCATGGCAAAGTGCCTTGATGGCCTTCAGGTCCCAGCGCCGGGCCAGGCCTTCTTCCGGATAGGAGCGGAAGGTGCTGCACGCGAAACACACCTCCACCACGCCCACGGGTTCGTCCTTCTCATTGTAAAAGACAAAGGCATGGTGTGGCCGGTAGCAGGACATGTCGTCCAGCGCGGGGTGGCTGCCGGTGATGGCGTTCATGAGATCCTCGGCCTGGGCGCCGGAAAGGCGGACGCCCGCCGGAGTGATGAGCCCCTCGTGAAAGCGGCCCTCCGGCATGAAGGTGGGGGTATCTTCCTGCGTGTAGTCGTAGCAGTAGCCTTTGACGCTCGTGTAGGTCTGGAAAGGCCAGCCATTGGTTTCTTCCGCGATGGAGTACCGGACGGCTACTGGAGACAGGAAGAAGCCGAGCAGCGCCAGCAACCCGAAGGCGCAACGAGATCCACGAAAGGAAAGAGTAGGGGAAGATGGCGTCATGGCGAAAAAGGGGATGGAAAGCCTGTTTAAGCCGGACCTTTGGAGATGACAAGCGCGGGTTGGCGGCTCCTGTGCCGGTTTCGTTTCACACGAAGTTTCCTGGCGGAAAGTAATCCCGTGGATTGCGGGTAGAGAAGGCGGAAGCATTGGCATAGGGTTCCGGCGCTATGATGGTAAACGGCCAGCGCTACCGGACGGTGTGGTTGTCTGAAGAAGACGGCCGCGTGGTACAGATCATCGATCAGCGGAAGCTGCCTTTCGAATTCGAGATCGAGGACCTGCCCACGGTGGAAGCCGTGGCCACGGCCATTCGTGATATGCATGTGCGCGGAGCCGGCTGCATCGGAGGCACCGCCGGTTACGGCATGTATGTGGCGGCGCTGGAAGCGGCGAATGCGCCGGATTTCAAAGAGGCTCTGGAAACGAAGGCGAAGCAACTGGTCGAAACCCGCCCCACGGCGGTGAATCTGAAATGGGCGGTGGACCGGCAGTTGGCCGCCATTTTGGGAACGGACGGTGACGTGGAAGAACAAATTCTCGTGGCGAAAGAAACGGCTCTGGCCATCGCGGACGAAGACGCGGACTGGTGCCGCCGGATCGGCGAACATGGCCTGAAACTCATCGAAGCCATTGCCGCTACCAAGGCCCCCGGCGAGCCGGTGAACGTGCTGACCCATTGCAACGCTGGCTGGCTGGCCTTCGTGGATTTTGGCTCCGCCACCGCGCCCATCTACGCGGCCCATGACGCGGGCATTCCCATCCACGTCTGGGTGGATGAGACCCGCCCACGGAACCAGGGGGCTCGTCTCACCGCTTGGGAACTCGGCGGCCACGGCGTGCTCCACACCGTCATTGCGGACAACGTGGGAGGCCACCTCATGCAGCATGGCATGGTCGATCTGGTCATCACCGGCACGGACCGCACCACTCGCGCGGGCGACGTGGCGAACAAGATCGGCACCTACCTGAAAGCGTTGGCCGCGAAAGACAACGGGGTGCCGTTTTACGTCGCGTTACCCTCGTCCACCATCGATTGGGCGATCCGGGATGGGGTAAAAGAGATTCCCATCGAGCAACGAGACGCTACGGAAGTTACGGAAATAAGTGGTCTTCCCATTGAGGCTGAGGGGAATGTGAATGAGACAACCATCCGTCTCACCCCGGAAGATACCTCAGCCGCGAACTTCGCCTTCGACGTCACCCCTTCCCGGCTAGTGACCGGTCTCATTACCGAGCGCGGCGTTTGCGAGGCGAGTGAAGAGGGGATTCTGGACCTGTTTCCGGAGCACAAGGAAGTGGCCGAGATGGAATAGCCGCAAAAAGACGCAAGAGGCGCAAAGGTGTCTCTGGGGTTCGGAACACTTGGTGGCTTGGGGGCGCGAATGGAGCGCGGACGCTTTGCCTTTGAGAGGCTGGCCGGCTCCTTCCAGGGTTCATTTTTGCGCTTCTTGCGCCCTTTCTGCGGCCATTCCCTTCATCCGATTGTGACGATTTAGCTTTGGTGAGCACGCTTGCCAGAGGGTGCGGGCTTGGTGTAGCGTCCGCCCAAGTATGAAAATCCTCCTTCGTATCCTTCTGGCCCTCATTGTCCTGTTGGCAATCGGCGTGGCCCTTCTACTGACCGTCGCGCCTCGTGAAGTGCACGTGGAGCGCTCCACCACCATTGCCGCCACTCCGGAACAGATCTTTCCCTACGTCAACAACCTCAAGAAATCGAACGAGTGGTCTCCCTGGGCCGAGAAAGACCCGGACATGGAGGTGACCTACGAAGGGCCAGAGGCCGGTGTTGGCGCCATTTCGAAATGGAAGAGTGAGGAGATGGGCGAGGGCAGCCAGACCATCGTCGAAAGTGAACCGAACGAGAAAGTGGCGACGGACCTGGATTTCGGAAGCATGGGCACGGCTCAGGCCGCCATTCTCCTGGAACCCGCCGGCGGTGGCGGAAGCACGGAAGTGACCTGGGAGTTCGATACCGACTACGGCTACAACCCCATCGGACGCTTCTTCGGCCTGCTCATGGACAGCATGCTGGGGGGCGACTACGAAAAGGGCCTGGCCAACTTGAAGAAGCTGGTCGAAGAGGGAGCCTGATTTCTGCCAACAGAGCGGCGCGGGCCTGGAAAGGTTCTCCTTTCTATCGCGCGTGCCTTCTGGTTTCCTTTTCCCATGGCGGACTACATCCTGGCATTGGACCAGGGGACTACGAGTTCCCGGGCAATCCTGTTCGATCACGCGGCGAAGATCCGCGCCGTGGCGCAGCAGGAGTACGAGCAGATCTTTCCCCGGCCGGGCTGGGTGGAGCACAACGCCATGGCCATCTGGGAATCCCAACTTTCCGTGGCCCGCGAGGCCCTGGAGAAAGTGGGCGCCGCGCCCGGAGACGTGGCCGGCATCGGCATTACGAACCAGCGGGAAACCACTGTCATCTGGGACCGGAAGACGGGTGAGCCTATTGGGAATGCCATCGTCTGGCAGGACCGGCGGACCGCCGCGTTCTGCCGGGAGCTGAGGGATGCCGGAAAGGCGGACCTCATCCAGGAAAAGACCGGTCTCGTGGTGGACCCCTACTTTTCCGGAACGAAAGCCCGCTGGCTCTTGGACCACGTAGAGGGCGCCCGGGACCGTGCCGAAGCGGGCGAACTCGCCTTCGGCACCATCGATACCTGGCTGGTCTGGAAGCTGACGGGCGGCAAGCTGCACCTGACCGATGTCAGCAACGCCAGCCGCACCATGCTTTTTAACCTGCGCACGCTGGAGTGGGACCCAGAGCTCCTCGATCTGCTGAACGTGCCCGCCAGCCTGCTTCCCGAAGTGCGGGCCAGCAGCGAAGTGTATGGAGAAACCTCTCCAGATCTGTTCGGAGAGCCCATCCGCATAGGCGGCATTGCCGGAGATCAGCAGGCCGCGCTCTTTGGTCAGGCCTGTTACGAAAAAGGCATGGCGAAGAACACCTACGGCACCGGTTGTTTCCTCCTGATGAACACCGGCAGCGAGCCTGTGAAGTCGAAGAACCAACTTCTGACCACGCTGGCCTGGAAGATCGGTGACGAAGTGGAGTATGCCCTGGAAGGCAGCGTTTTCATCGCTGGTGCGGTCGTGCAGTGGCTGCGGGATCAACTGGGTATCATCCAGGAATCTTCCGAGATAGAAGCCCTCGCCAAGACGGTGGAGGACAACGGAGAAGTTTACTTTGTCCCCGCGTTTTCTGGCTTGGGCGCGCCCTACTGGGATTCTTATGCGCGGGGCACCGTGGTGGGCCTGACCCGGGGGAGCAACAAGGGCCACCTCGCCCGCGCCGCCCTGGAATCGATCGCCTTCCAGAGCCTGGAACTTCTTCAAGCCATGGAGGCGGACTCCGGTATTCAGCTGAAAGAACTTCGCGTGGATGGCGGCGCCACGCTGAACGAACTGCTCATGCAGTTCCAAAGCGACATCCTGGGCGCCCCGGTGGTCCGGCCCGAGGTGTCCGAAACGACCGCTTTGGGTGCGGCTTACCTGGCCGGTTTGGCAACCGGATTCTGGGCGAGCAAAGAAGAACTCGCCACCCACTGGGGCGTGGATGCGCGTTTCGAGCCCGGCATGAACCCCGAAGACGCCGCGCGTTTGCTGAAACAGTGGAAGCGTTCGGTGGAAAGATCCCGTGATTGGGCGGAGTCCTGAGGTAGAGTCCGGCTTCATGGGACTTTGCTTCAGACACAAGGCGTTCGCTCTGCTTTTGGCTGCCGTCTGTGCGTTCACGGCTGGCTGTGGCCGCGGCGAGAATGAGGAGGAAGTCCTTCTTTTTCTGGGAGAGGGCGCGAATGCCACGTTCTCGGCGGGTGGCAAAGTCTTTCAAGATCCGGTTAAGCTAACTAAATATCTCGCCTCTCAAAGCGTGTCGAAGGCCAGTCTTGAATCTTCGATGAAACTCCAGGAAAAAGACATTGGCGAAATTCTTCAAGCCTTCGAGTCTTCCCGGATCGAAATCGAGGAGTTTATCGTGCCCCTTTCAGAAGCCCCGTGGAAGATAGACTTGATGGAAGTCGAATAGTTTCCCCGAAGCTGAAAGGTGGCGTGCGATCTCCGAGGTCCGAGCCGGACAGGCATATTCTCGAAAGTAGTGAGAGGTGGCTTGATATCCTGATTTGGACCTGATGACCGACTCCTCCGGAGCCCTTTCGTTCCTTTCAGGAGTAAATCGAGTGCCGCTTTGGATCGTCCGCCCGGCTCGCGAGTTCCCCGCCCGGAGGTCGAGGACCACCTTTCGCGACGTAGCGCCTCCGCCTCCCTGAAAACAAAAAACCCGGACCGCGAACGGTCCGGGTTCCTGTTTTTCCGAAGGTCGGAAAAGTTGAACTGTAAGACGGCGTCGCGCCTTACATGTGGTCCACGATGTTCTGGCCGAACTCGGAGCACTTGATCTCCGTGGCGCCTTCCATCTGGCGGGCGAAGTCGTAGGTGACTTTCTTGCTGCCGATGGCGCCGTCCATGCCTTTGAGGATCAGGTCGGCGGCTTCCGTCCAGCCCAGGTGGCGCAGCATCATTTCGCCGGACAGGATGACGGAACCGGGGTTCACTTTGTCCAGGTCGGCGTACTTCGGCGCCGTGCCGTGGGTCGCTTCAAAGATGGCGTGACCGGTAGCATAGTTGATGTTGCCGCCGGGGGCGATGCCGATCCCGCCCACGCAGGCCGCCAGAGCGTCGGAGATGTAGTCGCCGTTCAGGTTCATCGTCGCCACCACGTCGTATTCGGCGGGGCGGGTCAGGATCTGCTGGAGGAAGGCGTCGGCGATGACGTCTTTCACCGTCACGGTGTGGCCGTCCTTCTCAAAAGTCTGCCAGGGGCCGCCATCCAGGTCCTGAGCGCCGTATTCGTTTTTCGTGAGGCCGTAACCCCAGTCGCGGAAGGCGCCTTCCGTGAATTTCATGATGTTGCCCTTGTGCACCAAAGTCAGGCTGTTGCGCTTGTTCGCGATGGTGTATTCCACCGCCGCGCGCACCAGGCGCTCCGTGCCTTCCTTGGAGGCGGGTTTGATGCCGATGCCGGTGCTGCTGGGGAAACGGATCTTGGCGTAACGGGCCGGGAAGTTCTCTTCAAACAGTTTCAGGAACTTTTCCGTGTCCTCTTCACCCTGCTGAAATTCGATACCGGCGTAGATGTCTTCCGAGTTTTCACGGAAAATAACCATGTCCGTCAGATCGGGCCGCTTCACGGGGCTGGGCACGCCTTCAAACCAGCGGACCGGCCGCAGGCAGACATACAGATCCAGGATCTGGCGCAGGGCCACGTTCAGGGAGCGGATGCCGCCACCGACTGGGGTGGTGAGGGGGCCTTTGATGCCCACCAGGTATTCGCGGAAAGCGTTCAGGGTGTCGTCCGGCAGCCAGGCCTTGGCCAGGTCATCCACCCCGTCTTTGAACTTATTGAAAGACTTCTCTCCGGCGTAAACCTCGAACCACACGATCTTCTTCGCGCCGCCGTAGGCCTTTTCCACCGCGGCGTCGAAAACGAGCTGGGAAGCGCGCCAAATGTCCGGTCCGGTGCCGTCACCTTCGATGAAAGGGATGACCGGATTGTCCGGGACTTGAAGTTTACCGTCAGCGTCGATGCTGACCTTACCGCCTTCGGGCGGAGTGATGTTCTCGTAGGGCATTAGCTTAGGTGCGGTTACTTAGGTTGATCTTCTTTTGGAATGAAAAAGGTCGAGAGGTGTTCGGGGCTAAATGTGAACAACTTTTTGGAATCGGTCCTTTCTCTTGTCGTAAAAATTGCCAGTAAATGCCTGAAGAGCCGCCTGGGCGAGGGCCGGGCAATGTCTTACGCATTCTCCTTCCGTGGGAGGTCTCCCTCCGGACGCCACCTGCTGGCGAGGCTAGACTGACAGCAGGGGCCGCGCCGAAAGGAGGGGCAACCTACCGATGCCGCGACAGAATGCATCCATTTTTTCCTTGGGGAATCTGAATTGCCAAGGAATTTAAAATGTATCGCAACACATTTAAAAAGAGCGCCTTATGAGGATTCAATGGGCGTGAGCGTCTCCAAAATACCTATCCTTAACCCCGAAGGAGCCAGGCGAACCCTTTAGCGCGGTCTGTTTTCTACATCGGAGCGGAATCCAGTTTCCGGAGAAATGACCGGCCTCAATCTAGAGTCATTCTAGATTCCATTGTTCCACGTCAGACGTGGAACAGGTGGTGGAACATTCGACTCTTTGGCCTCATCGGGGAACCATGGGAAGCCGGAAGAAGCGAATGTGAATAACCTGGGGAAAAGTACCGCCCCAAATTGTGAATAACTCGTGAACAACCTGCTTTTTACGTTCCTTACGTAAGGTGGAACGTTTCCAGAGAGGTGTGAATAACCCGTGGAAAACGCAAAAAATGTCCGGATTTCACCTCAAAACCGTTGACGGTCACTCCGAAAAATGATTGCGGGCTTCCCGGGGAGCCAATGTGAACAACTCTACGGGGAAATAGGCCTTATTCCCCGTAAACAATCAGGCTCCGGGCCACTTCGCCCTTCGTCAGGGCGCTATAGGCCTCGTTGATCTCGTCCAGGGCGTAGGTCCGGGTCAGCAGCTCGTCCAGCAGGAGCCGCTTGTGGCGATGGAGTTCGATAAGCTTCAGGAGATCGATCCGTGGCCGGGTGGAGCCGTAGAGCGAGCCTTTGAGCGTCTTCTCCGCATACACCAGCTGATTGACGTTGATGGACGCCGTCATGTCGGCTGGAGAAATGCCGATGACCGTGCAGGTGCCGCCTTTCCGGGTGGCGGCGTAGGCCTGCTCGATGGTGGGGGCCAGACCGATGGCTTCGAAGGTGTAGTCCGCGCCCAGGCCGCCGGTGAGCGCCTTGATGGCCTCCACGGGATCGGTCTCCCCGGCGTTCACCAGTTGGCTTGCGCCCATCCGGGCGGCGTCCTCCAGTTTTTTGGCGTGAACATCCACCGCGATGATCTCCGTGGCGCCCGCCATGGCGGCGCCCTGGACCGCGTTCAGGCCAATGCCGCCGCAGCCGATCACCGCCACGGTGGCGCCCAGCCGGACCTCGGCGGTGTTGAAAACCGCTCCGACGCCCGTGATGACCCCGCAGCCGATCAGGGCCGCCTTCTTCAAGTCGAAGTCCGCCGGAATCTTCACGGCGGACGCCTCCGGCATGGTGGTGAGTTCCGAAAAGGTGGAGACCCCCGCGTAATGGCGGATGGACTCCCCAGAGGAGGAGCGGAAGCGCGTGTCTCCATCCGGCATCAGGCCGGTGAAACGCATGGCGGTGCCCACGTCGCACAGGGCGGGGCGGCCATTGGCGCAATATTCGCAAATACCGCAGGAGGTGCGCCAGATGGGAATGACGTGATCGCCCACCGCGAGGCTCGTGACGCCTTCGCCCACGGCTTCCACGACCCCCGCGCCCTCATGTCCCAGGATGATGGGGAGCGGCATGGCCAGGTCGCCACACATGACGTGATAGTCACTGTGGCAGACGCCGGCGGCTTTCATCCGCACGGTTATTTCTCCCACGCCAGGCGGGAGCACTTCCACTTCCTCAATCGTGAGGGGTTTTCCAGGTTCGCGGAGAACGGCGGCGCGGGCTTTCATGGGGGCGGGGATCATTTCAGATTTACTTTTTCAGGGTTTGGCTCTCCGTGCGTTTCTTTTCCAGGAGGGCGCGCATGGAGTTCAAGGTATCCATGTGCTCGGTGTATCCGGCCAGGTTTTCAAATTCTCCCGGGTCGGTCAGATGATCGTAGAGTTCCTCGCCCGCGTCACCCCAGTAGTTGTAGCGCCAGCGGCTGGTCCGGAGGGATTCGCCCTTTAGGTGGGTCACGGTGTAGGCGGCGTCCTTGGTCCACTCCGCGGCCGTGGGGTTCTCCAGCAGGGGGCGCAGGCTGGTGCCGTGCAGGGCCGCGGGTGCCTGGTCCTTCAGGCCAGTCAGGTCGGCGAAGGTGGGGTAAAGGTCGATCAGTTCCACCACCGCTCCGGAGGTCTGCCCGGCACTGGCTTCGAAACCCGGCGCGGAAACGATGAGTGGCACGCGGGTCGAGTCTTCAAACAGGCTGAGCTTTTGCCAGCAATGGTGCTCGCCCAGGTTGTAGCCGTGGTCGGAAATGAAGACCACAATGGTGTTCTTCCGCAGGTCCAGGCGATCCAGGGCGTCCAGCAGCCGGCCCACCTGCCAGTCCATGAAACTGACGCTTGCGTAATAGGCGGCCAGGGCTTTGCGCTGCTGGAGTTCGTCCATGTCATACCGGCCCTCGTTGTTCATGGCGCGGGCGGGTTCGGGGACGTCGTCCAGGTCGCCCTCCGGCACGGCGGGTAGCTTCATGTCCTCCACGGAGTAGAGATCGAAGAAACGCTGGGGAGCCACCAGGGGCACATGGGGGCGGACCAGGCCCACCGCCAGGAAAAAGGGCTGGCCCGGTTTGACCTTTGTGTGGTTGGTCTGGCCTTCCATGGTGCCCTTCACCCGGTTTTCCAGGATGGCAATGGCTTGGGTGGCGGCCATGGAGTCCGCCTGCGTGGCATCCAGTTCATTGGGAACAATCACGCTCGCGAAGTTCGAGCCGTAGTGCAGCCGGTTGGGCGTCAGGAGTTCGAAGAGTCCCTGGCTGTAAGTCTCCGGGGCCAGGACGTTGAAGGCCACGTCCCAGGTATCGGGATCGTCGCCGCCGGGTTCGCCGGCTTCGATGCCGCCGGGGACTCCCATGTGATAGATCTTGGAGACCCGGGCGGAAAAGTACCCGTGTTCTTTCAGGAATTGGCCAATGCTGGGGTGCTCGGCCAGGTCTTCGTTGGTCAGGTGAAAAGCGCCGAGGGCTTTCTTGTTGCCCTTCATCCGGGTCAGGCCTGGGTAGAGCCCACTCATGAAGGAGTTCCGCGAAGGGCCGCAGACGGGGTACTGGCAGTAGGCGTTCGAAAAGCGCACGCCTTCAGAAGCCAGGCGATCCAGGTTTGGCGTCTGGCAAACCGGATTCTCATATGCTCCCATGCAGGCCTGCAAGTCGTCCGAAACGATGAAGAGAATGTTGGGAAGGGACGGCTCGGCGTCCGCCCGGACGGGGACCGGCATGGCGGCCGCCACGGCCAGCAGGGCGAGCGCCGCCCAGCGCGGAACAGAAAAGGGGAGCGGGGGTGTCTTCATGGCGGGCATTCAACACGCGGAACGCGCCATCTGACAAGTACGCATGCCCGCCCCGGCGGCGGAATGACCGGAGGCCAGGAATCCGCTTGTCATTCCGCCTGGCCTTCGCGAATCCTCTCTTGTCGCGGGATTCACATCTATCCGCCACTACCAAACCCTCCTGACATGAAGCTTACCTTTTGCGGCGCGGCCGGCACCACCACCGGGTCCCAGCACCTGCTGGAAATCAATGGACAGCGCATTCTCCTGGACTGCGGGCTGTATCAGGGCCGCAGACGGGATTCCTACGAACGGAACCAGCACTTTCACTACGATCCTGCCACGCTGCATGCCGTGGTCTTGTCTCACGCCCACATCGATCACAGCGGCAATCTGCCCAACCTGGTGAAGCGGGGCTACCAGGGGAATATCTATGCCACCTTCGCCACGCGCGACCTGTGTCAGATCATGCTGGCGGATTCCGCCAAGATCCAGGGCTACGACACCGAATGGATCAACCGGAAACGTAAGAAACAAAGCCTGCCGCCCATCGAACCGATCTACAACGAAATCGACGCGGAGGCCTCGCTGCGAAACTTTGTCACGCTGGGCTACGACCGGCCCATGCCAATCGCGGAGGGCGTGACCCTCACCTTCATCGATGCCGGGCACATCCTCGGGTCTGCCCAGGTCGTTCTGGACCTGGAAGAAAAGGCCACCGGACGCAAGAAACGGCTCGTCTTTTCAGGGGACGTGGGGCGGGGGAACAACAAGATCCTCCGCGATCCCAGCATCCCGCAAGACGTGGACTTTCTCATCATGGAAAGCACCTATGGCGGCCGGGAGCACGAACTGGAAACGGTGGCGGACGAAATCCTGGCGGACATCCTGAACGACGCCCTCAAACAGAACGGTAAAGTCATTATTCCCGCCTTCGCGGTGGAGCGGACCCAGCAGCTCATCTATGTGCTGCACCACCTGACGGAGTCCAAGAGCATTCGTCAGGTGCCGATTTATGTGGACAGTCCGCTGGCGGTGAACGCCACGGAAATCTTCCGTATTCACCCCGAGTGCTTTAACCAGGAGATCTACGACTTTCTTTTCGAAAGGCGGAATCCCTTTGGCTTCGAGAGCCTGACCCTCATCCGGAAAGTTTCCGAGTCGAAGAAATTGAACGGCTTGAAAGAGCCCGCCATCATCATTTCCGCCTCCGGCATGTGCGAGGCAGGGCGGGTGCTGCACCACCTGAGAAACAACATCAGCAGCTCGCGGAACACGATTCTCTTTGTCGGCTATTGCGCGGAGAACACCCTGGGCTGGAAGATCCGTCAGGGCTGGGAGGAAGTGAACATCTTTGGCGAGCCCTATCCCGTGCGCGCCTCGGTCAAGGCCCTGGATTCCTTCAGCGGTCACGCGGACCGCAGTGAATTGCTGGATTATTTCCAAGACATGACCGGTCCCCGGGAGAAAGTCTGGCTGGTGCATGGCGAGCCGGAACAGTCCCGCGCGCTCTGCGACACGCTGAGAGAGCGGCACCAGACCGGCGAGGTCTCCGTGGCGCGTTGGCGGGAAACGGTGGAGTTCTGAATCCGGGCCGCGACGTAACAGAAGGTAACAAGACCTAATTGCTACTCTATGAAACTCATTTCATCTCTCATCCGAACCGTTCTTTCCATCTCTGCGTTGTTGTTCTCCGCCTCCTGCGTGGAATACGAAGAAGACTTCACGATTAAAGCCAATGGATCCGGGAGCCTTCATTCCGTCATCCGCGTGGCGCCAGTTCTGTCCAAGGATGACGGGCAGGGTCTGAAGGGAAAACTGGAAGCCATGTTCGCGGACGTGGATGGGCTCTCCCTGGCTTCCTACAAAACCTTTGAGACCGAAGACCGCCGGGTCATGGACTTCACCATTGTGTTCGATCACGTCTCGCTGCTCAGCGAAGCGATAGGTGGCCAGGGAGACAGCGTGGCCAAGTACTTCGGCACCTTCACCGTGGAAAAGCATGAAGATTCCTACACCATGATCCGCACGGTCAAACTGCACGAACCCGGCACCCTGGACCCCCTGGCCAAGCTTGGGGCTTCCATGCAGAAGGACAGTCACCTGACCTATCGCATGCACTTTCCGGCGGAGGTACTTTCCACCAACGCGGACAACGCCGAGCCGGGTGGAACCTCTGTGGAATGGACCTTTCCCGTGGCCATGGCCACTGACGAAGCCCTCGTGATGAAGGCAGAGATCAGGAAGCCGCTCCTGGCCAAAGTGCGGGATTCCGTGAAGGAACATACCGGTCTCTGGCTGGGCGTGGCCGGTGGGGTGGTGGTTCTGTTAGGCCTGGCTGTCGTCAGTCTCCTGCGCAAGCGTTCGAAGTAGCCCCCGGGGAGCCCGGAACGGATCTGATCTGTCACTAGGGAAATCCCCTAAGTCGGATGGGCTTACTTTCCTTGGGTCAATCCGCTTCTGCCTTCGCCGCGTAACCACTGACAGACAACCTCGAAAACAGTATTTTATGAACAAGCAAGAACTAAAAGGAAACTGGAACATCCTGAAGGGCAAGATGAAGCAGCAGTATGCCGAACTGACCGACGATGATCTGACCTACGTCGAAGGTAAGGAAGACGAGCTGCTCGGCAGACTCCAGGAAAAGACGGGCGAGACCCGCGAGAAGCTGATGAGCAAATTTTCCGAATTGCTCGGAAAAGATCAGGATGCGGAGAAGTCAGATGTCGCCTAAAGTGCCGGGAACCTTTCTTACCACTTAACACCAACCTTATAAATTAGAATATCATGAAGAGAAGAAACTTGATCCCCAGTCTGATGGCTGCCAGTGCGGCGGTTACTCTGTCGATGTTTACGCTGAGCTGCGAAGACAATGACTCCGATCTTGAGAACGCGGCCAAGGAAGTCAGCGACGATCTCGGTGATGCGGCTGATGACATCGGCGATGAAGTCGAGGACGCCACCGAAGAAGTGTCCAACTGATTCGGCGCGGGCTTGCTACAAAGCCCCATCCCCCCAAAGTCTCCGGAACCCCCGGAGAGAGAAGGGCGGCCCCACGGCCGCCCTTTTTCGTGGGAGAACGCCACGCCGTACGGCGCAAATCGCAGGTTGAATCCCCACCCGACCGCTGGCAGGATGCTCGCCCCGCGCGGTCGCCACCAGATCAGGAGGACAAGTTCATGTGATCTCCTGGAATGGGCATTGCGACAGAGGGGGCTTTGAAGAATGAAAACTTTGCTTCTTACCAATGAATTTCCTCCCTACGTGTACGGTGGGGCCGGAGTGCACGTGGAATATCTGAGCCGGGAACTGGCCAAGCTCTGTGACGTGGAGGTTCGCTGCTTTGGCGATCAACTGGTGGAAGAGGGGAATCCACTGGTTCACGGTTGCGGCTGGGACCGTTCGGGCTATACGGCGCCAGCGCCGCTACACTCCGTTTTCGGGGCCCTGCAACGCTGTCTGGAATTTAATACCCGGAATATCGATGCCGACGTGGTGCATCTGCACACCTGGTACTCCCACTTTGGCGGTATTTTGGCCAAGATAAACTACGGCACTCCGCTGGTGCTCACCACCCACAGCCTGGAGCCCCTGCGCCCCTGGAAGCGCGAGCAACTGGGGGGCGGTTACGACTTTACGGTCTGGCTGGAGAAAACGGCTATCGAGATGGCGGACGCCGTGATCGCCGTGTCCAAAGCCACTCACGCGGATGTGTTGAAGTACTTCGACGTGCCGGAGGAAAAGGTGCACATCATCTTTAACGGCATCGATCCGGAGGAATACCGGCCCAACCCGGACCCTGACCGCCTGCGCCGCTACGGGGTGAACCCGGACAAGCCCTACGTCCTGTTCGTCGGCCGCATCACCCGGCAAAAAGGCATTATTCACCTCGTAAACGCTATTCAGTACCTGGATCCCGGCTTCCAGGTGGTGCTCTGCGCGGGCGCGCCGGATACGCCGGAGATCGCGGAAGAGATGAAGCAGGCCGTGGCCAAGGCGAGGGAACGGCACGAGGACATCGTGTGGATTGAAGAAATGGTGGACCTCAGCGCAAAGGTCGCCCTCTACTCAGACGCTCAGGTCTTCATCTGCCCCTCCATCTACGAGCCCTTTGGCATCATCAACCTGGAAGCGATGGCCTGTGAAACGCCCGTGGTGGCGTCCCAAGTGGGTGGAATGACGGAGGTCGTGGTCGATGGCGAAACCGGTTTCCTGGTGCCGCTGGAACAGCAGACTGAGAGTCCTTTTGAGGCGCTGCATCCCGATGCTTTCGCTGGGGATTTGGCCACGCGAGTCAATGAGCTGATGCGCGACCGGGAAATGCGCGAACGCATGGGCAAAGCCGGCCGCGAGCGGGTGTTGAAGCACTTCAGTTGGTCGGAGATCGCGAACCAGACGCTGGATCTCTACCGGAAAGTGACGGCCTCCCGGGCATAGCGCGGCACGGCGCCCGTTTGTCGCTTAGCCCTTTAGCCTTCCCTCTGGCGGAATCCGCCGGGGCGAGTAGGATAGGGAGCGCCGCCGTATCCTGGGGGATTCCCACGGGAACCCGGCGCCCCGTATTTTTTCCGCCACCCCATGTTTGTCGATCACATCAGAATCTTTGCCAAAGCCGGAGACGGCGGGAACGGTTGCGCCAGCCTCCGCCGCGAAAAGTATGTCCCGAAAGGCGGTCCCGACGGCGGTGACGGTGGGAAAGGCGGCGATATAGTTCTGGAGGTCGATCCGCACACCGACAACCTGCGGGCGTTTTTCTACCAACCCAACCAGCGTGCCAAGGATGGCGAACACGGCAAAGGGCGCCTGAAAACGGGAAAATCCGGCAAGCCATTGGTGCTGAAAGTTCCCGCCGGCACCCTGATCTACCGGGTGCGTCCTCCAAAACCCGTGGTGGGCGACGATGATCTGGCCTGGGACTTGGACCAGGCGGACTATCAAACGCCGGCGGGTTCGGATGTGGAGGCTTTCTTCGAGAGGGGAGATGACGAGGACCTGGAAGAAGTGGTCCTGGTGGACGATCCAGAAGCGGAAGATCAAGCGCTTGAAGAAGAATTAGAAGACAGCGGGGAAGAATCGGCGGCGGAAAACAGCCATGACGAAGGCCGGGAACTGGTGGCCGATCTGACGAAAATCGGCCAGCGCTTCGTGCTTTGCCAGGGCGGAGCCGGGGGGAAGGGGAACGTTCACTTCAAGAGCTCCACCAATCAGACACCCCTGGAAACCACGCCGGGCGAGAAGGGTGAGGACGGCTGGTTCTACCTGGAACTGCGCCATATCGCGGACGCGGGGTTGGTGGGCTTTCCGAATGCCGGAAAATCGACCTTGCTCGGTCAGCTCTCCGCCGCCAAGCCGAAGGTCGCGGCCTATCCTTTCACCACGCTGAAACCCATGGTGGGTGTGCTGGAATTCTCCGGATACAGCCGCGCCACGGTGGCGGACATTCCCGGCCTGATCGAGGGCGCGCACGAGAACGTGGGGCTGGGGCACGAGTTTCTCCGCCACATCATGCGCTGCAAGGTGCTGCTCTTCGTGGTGGACCTGGCGGGCGTCGATTTCCGCGAACCGGTGTCCGATCTCCAGACGCTGCGCAAGGAGGTTAAGCTCTACGACGAAGACTTGGCCAAGCGGGACTGGGTCATCGTGGGCAACAAGATCGACCTTCCCGAAGCCCAAGAGAACCTCAAGATCGTGAAGCAGCGTTTCAAGCGCGTGAAGATTTTCCCCATCTCCGCGGAAACGGGGGAGGGCCTCGGCGAACTTCGAGCCTACCTGAAGGAGACGGTGGGACACCGGCCGGACTAGCCGGGCATTTGGTCCATTGGTGGCGCGGTAGGAGACTTCGGTTGACGAGCCACTGGCCCGCCACAATACTCGACGCTTCCCGCCCGAATCGACTCACCACCCACAGCCGCGCCGGTCCGTGTCCATCAAACCCGTTGTCGCCAGCTACTGCACCACGTTCCTGAAACCGGAGATGCGGCACATCTACCGGCAGGTCACCGCTTTGACGCGGTTTGACACGTTTATCGTGTGTAAAGAGCGCCGCTGCGAAGAGGAGTTTCCATTCCCCGACGTGGAGGTGCACCCCAAGGTGCGGAGCAACTTCGTCCGGCGCTTCTGGCTCAAGTACATCCGCAAGGAGCCGCCCATCGTTTACCGGGGCGAGTATGGGGTGCTGAACCGCATCCTGGAACGCCGCCAGGCGGACCTGATGCACGTCTACTTTGGCCACACTGGGGTGCATCTTTTGCCTTTTCTCCAGCGCTGGCCCTGCCCGGCGGTGGTGTCGTTTCACGGCATGGACGTGCAGCCGCGCGAAGACCGGCCCGGCTACTTGGAAAACCTGAAGGCGCTCCTTCAGGCCATCCCCCTGGTCATGGCGCGTTCGGAAAGCCTGAAAGACCGCCTGATGGAACTGGGCTGTCCGGAGGAAAAGATCCGCCTGAACCGCACGGGCATTCCCATGGATCAGTTCCCCCTCGTGGAGCGGGAGGCGCCGGCGGACGGTGCCTGGCGGCTGGTTCAGGCCTGCCGTCTGATCGAAAAGAAGGGGCTCGACCTGACGCTGGACGTTTTCGCGAAATTTGCCCAGGCCCATCCGGGTGCCCACCTGACTATCGCGGGCGAGGGGCCTCTGCTGGAGGATCTGAAATCCCAGGCCGCCGCCCTGGGTGTGGCGGACCGGGTGGAGTTCGCCGGGTTTCTCAGTCCGGACGCCCTGCGGGATCTCTACCACCAGTCACACGTTTTTATCCACCCCAGCCGTCTGACGGCGGATCAAAACCAGGAAGGCGTGCCAAACTCCATGCTGGAGGCCATGGCCACCGGCCTGCTGGTTCTGGCCACCCTGCACGGGGGCATTCCGGAGGCGGTGAAAGATGGTCTGACGGGCTATCTGGTGCCGGAGAACGACGGGGACGCTCTGCTGGCGCGGCTGAATGAGCTGACCGCTGACACCAGTCTCTGGAAACAAATGGGAGCGGCCGCCGCGGCGGATGTGCGGGAGAATTTCGAGCACGGCGCCCAGGTGCGGAAGCTGGAAGCCATCTACCAGGAAGCGCTGGAACTTTGGAAAGCGCAAGCGAAGCAAGCATGACCGAAGCAACTGAGACACTGGCAAATGCTTCCCCAATTCCGGGAACGGAAGAGGATGCCCGGCCCCTGGTGGTTAGCCTGTGCGGCACCTACCTGAAGCCGGAAATGCAAAGCCTCTACCGGCAGATCGCCAACCTGAAACGTTTCCGCACCGTGGTCTTCGCGGAACAGGTGGCGAACCTGGATCAGTTTCCCTTCGAGCCAGTTGTCGAAATGGAAAAGCGCACCCGCCCGCGTTACAAGGGGAACTTCCTCCTCCGCTTCTGGTACAAGCATGTCCTGAAAACCTGGCCGCCGCCCATGCCCATCGGCCATGTGGGCCGGGACGGGGAGTACTATCATCCCTACGATTTGGTGGACCTGTTAGAGAAGTGGGGGCCTGCCCTGGTGCATGTGTACTATGGGCACAAGGCCGTGAAATACCGCCGCATGCTGGAAGCTGCTGGCATTCCCTGGCTGGTCTCCTTCCATGGGGTGGACGTGGTGAAGTTCGTTAAAGATCCCGGTTACCTGGAGGAACTGGGACGCGTTTTCGATGAAGCACAACTCGTCTTGGCCCGCAGCGAAAGCCTGTTGGCCCGGCTCCGCGAACTCGGTTGTCCGGAGGAAAAGCTGCGCCTCAACCGCACGCCCGTGCCGCTGGAATCCATTCCCTACAAGCGCCGCGAAGCTCCGGCGGACGGCAAGTGGCGTCTCCTCCAGGCCTGCCGCCTCATTCAAAAGAAGGGCCTCTTCACTACGATCAAAGCCCTTCCCAAAGTCGTGGAACGCTGGCCGGAACTGAAGTTCGTTCTCTGCGGCACCGGGCCGGAGGAAGAGCGTCTCCAGAAAGCTGTCGCGGATGCCGGGCTCGAACAGAACGTGGAAATGCTGGGGTGGGTGAATCAGGCCCAACTCCTGGAGCAGTTCGACCGGGCGCACGCCTTTCTTCACCCCAGCGAACTCACCAAGAGCCAGGACCAGGAAGGCGTTCCCAACGCCATGGTAGAAGCCATGGCTGCCGGCCTGCCGGTAGTCGCCACGCAACACGGCGGCATTCCCGAAGCAGTGGATGACCAGAAAGACGGCTACCTCGTTCCCGAAAAAGACAGCGCCGCCCTGGCCGATGCCATTCTAAAGTTGCTGGGCGATCCCGAAACGCTGGGACTGTTCTCCGAAAACGCCGCCGCTTCCGTAAAAGCGAAGTTCGGGTTCGAAGAGCAGATCGCGGCTTTGGAGGCTTGTTACGCGGAGAGTTTGGAGAATTTTCTGCCAGAGGAAGAGAGAGGGTAAACAAGGCCCCTCGGTTGCATTGGGCACATGCGGCAGAAAACTGGCGTCATTCCGCCTTTGACCCCTGGGCGTTCTCTTGGTCTGATGAGGGAGCGTTGTCACCCAAACTGCCGGGTGGTCGCGTAGCCTTATTGTGTCCGATACTCAAGGTCCACCCGCTCCCTCGCAACCGTTTCCCAAGCTCGCCCTGGCAGCTTTGGGAGTCGTCTTTGGCGACATCGGCACCAGCCCGCTGTATGCCATCCGGGAGTGTTTCCATGGCGACTACGCCGTATCGCCCGATCCGGAAAACCTCCTGGGCGTCCTCTCCCTCATGTTCTGGGCGCTGATGTTGATCGTGACGGTGAAGTACCTCACGTTCATCTTCCGGGCCGACAATCATGGGGAGGGCGGGGTCATCGCGCTGACCTCCCTGATCCGGAAGGCGGACTTAAGCTCCCGAAAGACCAAAGTGGTGCTGATCACCATCAGCCTCTTTGCCGCGTCCATGCTGTATGGCGATGGGATGATCACGCCGGCGATCTCCGTCCTCAGCGCCGTGGAAGGACTGAAGAGCGCGGCTCCTGGGCTGACTCATCTGGTCATTCCCATTACCCTGGTCATCCTGGTGGGGCTGTTCGTCATCCAGCACCATGGCACGGAGCGGGTGGGAATTCTGTTTGGCCCGATCATCCTGGTCTGGTTTACCGTACTGGCGATTCTTGGCGGCACTCAGGTGGTGCAGCACCCTCAAATCCTGGCGGCGCTCCTGCCGTGGCATGGTTTGAGTTTCCTGTTTCACAATGGCCTGGAGGGGTTCCTGGTCCTGGGCTCGGTCTTCTTGGTGGTGACCGGCGCGGAGGCGCTCTACGCCGACATGGGACACTTTGGAAAATGGCCCATCCGCGTGGTGTGGGGGTGCCTGGTGTTGCCCGCGCTCCTGCTGAACTACTTCGGCCAGGGAGCCTTTCTCCTGGCGCATCCGGATGAGACGGAACACGTCTTTTACGCCCTGGTGCCCGACTGGGCCCAGATTCCCATGGTGCTGCTGGCCACCTTGGCGACCATCATTGCGTCCCAAGCCGTCATCACGGGCGCCTTCTCGCTGACGCGGCAGGCCATCCAGCTCGGTTACTTGCCCAGGTTGCGTGTCATCCATACTTCGGCCCAGCAGATCGGGCAGATCTACGTGCCACCGGTAAACTGGGTGCTCATGCTGTGCACCCTTTCCCTGGTCATCGGGTTTCAGGGATCCAGCAGCCTGGCGGCGGCCTATGGCGTGGCGGTGACGGGGACCATGACCATAACCTCCATCCTCTTCTTCGTGGTGGCCCGGCACCTTTGGGGCTGGCGTTGGTGGGCGGCTGGCCTGCCCACGGCGCTGTTTCTGGTGGTGGATCTGACCTTCTTCTCGGCCAACATCAGTAAGATTTTCCATGGTGCCTGGTTCCCGCTGGTGATTGCCGCCATTGTCTTCAGCCTGATGATTATCTGGCGTCAGGGCCGCCAGGTGCTCCGGCAGCAGATCGAGGCCCACGTCATCACCTGGGACGAGTTCCGCGATAAACTGACGAGTCACCCGTCACACCGTTTCAAGGGACAGGCGGTGTTTCTAACCGCCAATGCGGAGAACGTTCCGCCCGCTCTGCTGCACAACTGGGAACACAATGGCGTGCTGCATTCCGAAATCGCCCTCCTGCATTTTGAGACCAGCAGCGAGCTGCCCTACATGGCCCACCGGAACCGGGTCGATATCAGCGACCTGGGAGACGGCGTGACCCGCATCGTGGCGCACTATGGTTATATGGAGGAGCCTAGCGTTAAAGACGCGCTGAACATGGCCGAGAAAAAGGGTTACCACTTCGAGCGCACCACCGCCAGCTTCTTCCTGGGCCGTGAGCGTTTGACTCATGACGCCCAGACGCCCTTCGGTCCAGTGCGTAGCCTCATCTATTCCTTCCTCGCGCTCTTCGCGGTGGACGCCGCCAAGTACTACGAGATCCCGCTCAGCCAGGTGATCGAGGTGGGCATATCGCTGAAGCTGTGACAGGGATTACCCTTTCGCCCCCCGCAAATACAGCGCCGCGTCCGGATCGCGCGGGCTTTCGAAGACCCGCCTCGCGGGGCCGTCCTCAATGAGGGTGCCCGCGCCGTCCCGCACCCAGAACACCGCCAGCCGGTCCGCGATGCGGTGGGCCTGCGCGAGGTTGTGGGTGACGATCACGACCGTCACGCGATCCTTCAGCGCGGCGATGTGTTCTTCCACGATGCCGGAGGACATGGGGTCCAGCGCGCTGCACGGTTCGTCGAAGAGGATGACGTCCGGTTTCAGGGCTAGGGCGCGGGCGATGCAGAGGCGCTGCTGCTGGCCGCCGGAGAGCAGTTGCGCGCCGGAGTTCAGCCGGTCCGCTACTTCCTTCCACAGCCCCACTTCCCGCAGAGTGGATTCCATGCGGCCGGGAATTTCGTCTTTCGGGACGCCGTGTTCGCGCAGGGGCAGTTCGAAGTTCCGCCGGATGGAGAGGGGGAAGGGGTTCGGCTTTTGAAACACCATGCCGACGCGGCGGCGCAGTTCCAGGAGATCGACTTTAGGATGGAGGAGGTCCGGCACGTCATCGAAACGGATGCGGCCCTCTGCCCGGCAACTCGGAATGAGGTCGGTCAGGCGGTTCAGGCAACTCAGAAAACTGCTTTTCCCGCAACCGGACGGCCCGACAACAGCGGTAACCTGAGAGCTGGGAATCTCTAGATTGACGTCTCGCAACGCCACCAGATCGCCATAGCGGAGTTGGAGACCCCGGACGGAAATGACGGATGCGGGCTCTGGCTGACTTTTCGGGTTCAAGGAAGCGTCACCCTGACGGATGCCGGGACTGGAGGGAAGGGAAAGATCGTTCATCGGGTCACAACGGCTTTCGCGTGCCAGCGGTCGCTGAGTTTGGAGGCAGTGAAGTTAATAGCGGTGAGCACGGCCAGCAGGATGGCGGCGCTGGCGGCGGCATTGGCCGCGCCGCCGGGGACATTCATCGCCAGGTCATAGATGTGGACGGACATCGCGCGGCCGGAGTCCGACAGACTGGAGGGCATGCGGGTGGCATACCCGCTGGTGAAAATGAGGGCGGCGGTCTCCGCCATGGCCCGGCTGATGCCTAGCGTCACGCCCACCACGATGCCCGGCACCGCCGCCGGGATGAGGAGGTGGCGCAGGGCGCTGTGCCGCGTCATCCCCAGGGCCGCCGCGCCCAGGCGCAGCTCGTTCGGAGCGCTGTGCAGCCCGGTCAAAGTCGTGCGGATGATGATGGGCAAGATCATGCAGGCCAGGGTCAGCCCGCCCGCCGTGATGGAGAACCCCAGGTCCAGCACCTGGCAGAAAAACACCATGCCAAAGAGTCCAAACACAATGGAGGGCACGCTGGCCAGGAGGTCCACGGCCTTGGTGATGGCGCCCGCCAGGGCCCCGTCCGGCCGCTGGTATTCCGACAGCCACGTCGCGCAGCCCACGCCCAAAGGCACCGCCACGGCCAGGCAAACCAGCAAGATAAGCAACGTGGAAAGGATGACCGGCGCGATCCCGCCGCCGCGGCCCGCGTCTTCCACCGTGCCGGTCAGGAAAGACCAGGATAGATGGGATAGTCCCTGGCTGAGCAGGTCCCACAGCAGCCAGAGGAAGACGGCCACCACCGCCAGCGCGCTCGCCCAGCACAGGGCGCCCAGTAGGCGGTCGGCGGTTCGCGTCCGGCGGTGTCTGGAGGGATCAGGCATGACGGACGGTCCTCTTTTTCTGCTGAGTCTTAACAAAAGCCGCCAGGCCCAGGGGACCGGCAACCATGAGAATGAGCAATAGCGCCGTGGCGAAAAGCACCGACCTGTGCGCGGCCGTGGCGTAGCCCATTTCCAGCGCGATGGTGGAGGTGACGGGCCGCACGGGATCGAACACGCTGCCGGGGATCTGCGCGATGTTTCCGCAGACCATCACCACGGCCATGGTCTCGCCAATGGCCCGGGCCGCCGCCAGCAACGCGCCGCCGCCGATGCCCGTCCGCGCGGCGGGCAGGGCCACGCCCAGGATGGTGGCCGCCCGGCCCATGCCCAGGGCGGAGGCGGCCTGAAAGTAAGCCGCCGGAACGCTTTCCAGCGCGGCGGAAGCCGTCAGCGCCAGCGTGGGCAGGACCATCAGGCCCAGGATGAGGGTGGCGGCCAGCAGGCTCTGTCCGGGCGGATGCCAGCGGTTGATGGCGGGCACCAGCACCATCAGGCCCCACAGGCCGAAGACCACGGACGGCACGCCCGCCAGCAGTTCCAGCACGCGACGGTACCAGCGGCCCAAGTTCCGGGGCGCGTAGAAGCGCTCGAAAAGAGCGCTCAGGAGGCCCAGGGGCGTGGCCAGTAGCATGGCGCCGGCCGTGACGAGCAGGGAGCCGGCCAGCATGGCGGTCACGCCGTACTGAGGCTCCCTGCTGCTGGCTGGCAACCAACGTCCATCCGTCAGCAGCCGGGTCAGCCCCACCTCGCGCAAGGCCGGCAGGGCGCCCCGGCAGACGAAAATCAGAATGAAAAAGACCACGCTGGCGGAGATCACGGCCATCAGGCCCAGACCTCCACCCACCAGACGGTCAGTTCCCTGCCGGGACAAAGAGATGTTTCTCCACCAGGTCATGCACTTCCTCGGAGGTCGCGTAGTCGATGAATTCCTTCGCCAGGCCCGTGGCTTCGCCCTTGGTCACGAGTTGCAGCGGGCGGGTGATGGGGAAGCTGCCGTTCGCCACCGCCCCAGTGGTGGGCGCCAGGCCATCCGCCTGGATCAGCTTGATGGGCGTGCCGTGCTCCGCTTCATAGGCCGCTTCGCCGATGGAGACGTAGGAAATGGCGTTCGGATTTCCGGCGGCGGTCTTGATGGCCTGCTGGTTTTCTCCGACCACGATGTCCGCCTGGATGTCCGCGTTATCCAGCCCGGTGTAGCCCAGGAAGACCTCCAGGGTGGCGCGGCCCTCGGCCTTGTTCGCCACTACGATCGCTTTATCCGCTCCGCCCACGTCTTTCCAATTCTCGATCTTGCCGGTGTAGATGTCGATGACCTGCTGCTTCGTGAGGTTCTCTACCGGGTTGTCTTGGTGGACAATGACACACACGCCATCCATGGCCATGCGGTGGGGAGTGAGGTCCTCGCCTTCTTTCAAGTTCCGGGAAATCATGCCGATGTCCGCCAGGCCGGAAGTGGCGTCCGCGATGCCGCGCGAGGAGCCGCCGGACTGCACATCGATCCGCGTGCCGGGGTGGGATTCCTCAAAACGCTTCGCCATGTCCGCCACCATGGGGGCGCAGGTGCTGGAGCCGGTGAGGATCAGTTGCCGAGTCTCGTCTTTCTTGCCACAGGAACACAGGAGGGTGGCCGCAATACCAATGGAAGTCAGGCTAAACAAAAGAGGCTGAGGTATGTAAGAGGGTATTTTATGCATGGATCGGGTTTTTGAAAAAGCATGGCGAGGGATGTGGAGAACCTCTGGAGAGGAGATTCTACCAGGGGAAATGCGGGGCGTCAGTAGCCGTCCGGACCGCCGAAAGTCAGGCGGCAGCAGCCGAGATCGAGAGCGTCGCCCCGGCGTTTGGATTCCACGGCGGGGGAGAGCCGGTAGAGCACGGCTTTCCCATGCCGTTCGGATTCCACGATGCCGGCCTCCCGCAGAATGCGGAGGTGGTGGGAGAGCAGGCTTTGCTCGATCTCCAGGCTCCGGCAGAGGTCTCCCGCGAAGCGCTCGCCCCGCATCAGCTCGCGGGCCACGGCCAGGCGGGTTTCGTCAGCCAGGACTTTGAGCAGGTCCGCGCAGGAAACTTCGAACTCGATACCGGAATCCGTCATGGGGGTAAGATGATTTGAAGAGGCTTTCAAATGAAGAGAGGTTCATTTGAAAGTTCGTTCAAGTAAAAAGTGACGGATTCGTCACAAAAGATGAAAACGATCCTTCTTGGGGCGAGAAGGCGGATGCCGGATCACTCCGGCAGCGGCACCTGCACCGGGTTCATCAGGTAGGCGGCCAGATCGCGAATCTGGTCTGGCTGGAGCGCCAGGAGGAGGCCCTCCGGCATCATGGAGTAGGGGGAGGTTTCCCGTTTGGCGATCTGCTCTTTTTCCACCGTCATTTCCTCGGTGAGCTGGCGGAGGGTCAGGGTGCGGTCCGTTTCCGAGGCGATGACGCCGCTGAGGACGCGCTCGTCTTTCAGGGTGAGCAGGCTCATCCGGTAGTCCGCGCTAACCTCCGCGCTGGGATCGGAAATGTTTTCCAGGAGGTAGTCCAGGTTCGCCCGGCCGGAGCCGGTCAGGTCGGGCCCCACCTTGCCGCCCTGACCGTAGAGGGTGTGGCAGGCGCCGCAGATGCCGGTGAAAAGGAGACGGCCCTGGCTGAGATTCGCCTGGGCGAGGGTGTCCGGCGTGAGCTGTGTCTTCAGGGTGGCGACCAGTTGCCGCTTGTCCTCGCTGGACTCGCGCAATTCGCCCCAGACGGCGGTGAGTTTTTCCGTTAACTCGGGATCTTCAAAGGCGCGGATCTGCCGGGCGTGGAAGGCCGTGAGGTCCGCGCGCGGGATGGCGCCTTTCTTGACCTGATCCAGCAGCGCGCCCGCGAAGGCCGGGCGGGACACCAGCACATCAATCACGGAGGGGCGGGACTCGGGCTGGAACTTCTTGTAGCGCTGAGCCAGGCTGGCGCCCAGGGCGGGATCGTCATACAGGGCGAGTCCCTTCACGGCGGTGGCGTTCAGGATGCGGGCATCCAGGAGGGACACGCAGAGTTCTTTCAAGTCCGGAGGCCGGCTGTCGATCAGGGTTTCCAGCGCGGCGACGCGCATGGTGATCTCCGCGCTGTCGTCGAGCGCCACTTTCTTCACCGCGTCCAGGGCCCGGCCATCGCCGAAGACGGCGCCGAGTTCGGTGACGAGCCCGTTCAGCGCCGGGTCCGCGCTTTTAGAGTTACCGATGGCGGCAGTCAGCGCGTCCCAGGACGCTGGTTTGGGCGCTTTGCGCCAGCCCTGGAAGCCATCGCTGACTCCCCTTAAAAGGCTGAGCTGCTTGGCGGGTTCCGCCTTGGCGGCATAGGTGAGCAGCGCATTCAGGGGTTTGGGCTCGTCTTCCACACGGGTGGCCAGATTCCGGGCGATCCAGCGCAGGGTGCTAGGCCATTCGCAGACTTTTGCCACTTCCACCAGGGCGAGGGGATCGCTGTCACCGAGGGGGATCAGGCCATACCACACCATGGCGGGCAGGTTGTGATCCTCCGCGTCTTCCGCGTGCGCCGCCAGCGCCAGGCCCAGTGGGGTGCGTCCCTTCACGGGCAGGCGCTGAAGGGTTGACGCCAGCGTCAGCCGCACCAGGCCGGAGGCGTCCGTCTTAGCCAGGTCCGTGAAACGCTCCCGCAGGGTGGGTTTGTCAGGATAGTCCGCGCCGGGGACGGGACCGGTGATGGTGTCGAGCGGCCAGTTGTCCGTGAGCAGGCGGATCGCCCAGACGCGGAGGTGTTCGTCCGGAGCGTCGAGCAGGGTGGTGAGCAGCGCTTCCCATTCGGACGGCTTCGTAATCCCCGCCGCGTGCAGGTGCCACAGCGCGCGCAGACGGGTGACGGTGTCTGCCGTTTCATCCCGCGCGGTTTGCAGGAGCAGGCTTTCGATTTCCGGCGCCGCGCCCGTGGCGGCCAGTTGAATTCGAAGGCGCCGGTCCTGCCAGGGATTTGTCTGGCTTAGGATGCGGGACACACCTTCCGGGCTGAGCGTCTGGAGATCGCTCAAGTCCGGCTTCTCCGGCTGGCCGTGGCTGATTTTGAAAATCCGGCCGCTGGTGCGGTGGACGCCGGTGGCTTCGTGGCACTCGCCCGTGTCGCTCCAGTCCAGGATGTAGGCCGAGCCGTCCGGGCCGGTGCGGATGTCGATGCCGCGGAACCAGGGATCGTCCGACAGGAAAATGTCCGCCTGGTGGCGGCCCACGTAGCCGCTGCCGGTGCGCTCCAGGCGCTCCACGTTGGCGCGGCGGCCGTGCATGTTCAGGGTGTAGAGCCGGTTTTGCCATTCCTCCGGCCACTGATCGCCCTGGTAGATCATCATGCCGATGTGGGC
Source organism: Verrucomicrobiia bacterium (assembly GCA_030427505.1). Taxonomy (GTDB): domain Bacteria; phylum Verrucomicrobiota; class Verrucomicrobiia; order Verrucomicrobiales; family DEV007; genus JAUICH01. The sequence continues at coordinate 51,753 of JAUICH010000004.1, read as the reverse complement.
GTGACCGCCGCCGAACTGGTTGGCCTTGCCGTCCCGCGAGTCCGACCAGTTTCCGCTGGTGTCGAAGTGCCAGTGGTCCGCGTGCATGTCCAGCCGCTCGTAAACGCCGGGGTTCGGGTCCGCGCCGAAGGATTCCTTGTAGTGCGCTCCGGGGATGAGGTGCCAGAGGTGGCCGTTCACGGTGTTGATGAAAAAGCCCTCGCCGTGCCGGTCCCAATCGTGGCCCCAGGGGTTCGTCGTACCGTGGGAGAGAACCTCCACCACCTTCCGCTCGGGATCGAAACGCCAGACGCCGCCTTCGATCGGCACCCGGTCTTTCTCCGGCGTGCCGGGCACGCCGATCTTGCCGGGGCAGGAGTGGCCGCAGCGGCCATACAGCCAGCCGTCCGGCCCCCACCGTAGACCATTGGCGAAGTTGTGGTAGTTGCTGTCCGCCACCGTAAAGCCATCCAGCACCACCTCCGGCGCGCCGTCCGGCACGTCATCGCCATCCCGATCAGGAATAAAGAGCACCTGCGGCGGGCACATCAGCCACACGCCGCCCCGGCCCACTTCCACGCTGGTCAGTATCTGGACTTCGTCCGTGAACACCTTCCGCGAATCCGCCCGCCCGTCGCCATCCTTGTCCTCCAGGATCAGGACCCGGTCCCGCAAATCCAGGGCAAAGCGCGTGGAGCGCTCCGCGTAGGTGTAGTTCTCCGCCACCCACATCCGGCCCCTGGCGTCCCACGCCATCGCCACCGGGTTCTGTACTTCCGGCTCCGCCGCGAAGAGCGTGGCCCCAAACCCCTCCGGCAAATGCAAAGCCGCCAACGCGTCCTGAGGCGGCATGGGCTGGGCGTTGGGTTCCTTTTCGGTGTTGTAGAGGGTGGGGAAGGTGGAGTCAGCAGCATGGGTGAGTTCAGCCACGGAACACCAGCTGAGACCCGCGCCCAGCATGAATAGGAAAGTGAGAGTCTTTTTCATGGAGGGGGGTGAGCTACGCCAGTCGCGCACCTGGACGCGAAAGAATAGACAGAGGGATCGCGGAGATTCAAGTGGCGTAACTGGGAGCCGAAGCGACCGGTTCGGAAAGAGATGAAGTGACTTGCCGGGCGGACGTTGGTATCCATGGCAACGCAATGATAGCGCTGACCTGCAAACTGAATCAGGAGGAAGAGTGCCGTGCTTCGGTAAGGGAGGGCGTGGTGTGCGCTATTGTGACCGTGGCTCCGGACCAGGAGGGCAACATGGAGGTCTCTCTGGAACTGACCGGGCAAAAAGGAAAGGAAACGTCTCTGCGCTGGCTTTCCCGGCGGTTGAATCCTGGCGACGAGATCAGGATTCGCGTTCTGGAAGGTGGGGGAGAAATGGAAGCCAGTCCCGCTTCCATTGTGGCGCGGGATAGGGTGGGGGACGAACATAGAGAGCGGGAATACTATGAGTTTCTTCGGCAGAAATTTGAAAACCAAGGCTGACGGCCGCCATTGGGCGTCTCAAATATCTTCGCGATACTACGTTATCTTGGTCATGATGTCTCGATGCAGGCTTAGCTTGTAAATTACGGGAACCAGACAAGGCGACATCGCCTCCACCATTCGTATCCTAAGCAGAATGTCTCGCATCCAATTCTGGCTCAAGCGCCTGGCGACGCAGCTCTGGATCCGGCCGACGCTGATGAGTCTGGCGGCCGTGGCCTGGGTGTGCGTCGCTTGGTTTGGAGATGATTTGAGCCCGGTGGAGTGGCCGGTCAAGATCTCCAAAGACACACTGATCCACCTGTTTGGCATCCTCGCGTCCACAATGCTGACGGTGGCGACCTTTTCGGTGTCCGCCGTGGCTTCCGCCTTTGCGGCGGTGGCCACGTCCGCCAGCCCGCGGGCCACCCGGATCGTCATGCGGGACGGCGGGGTACAGGGCATGCTGGCGTCCTTCCTGGCCACCTTCATCTACGCGGTGGTGTCCATCACCGCGCTGAGCGCGCTGGACTTTGGCGACGCGGGCCGGTTTTTCCTGTTTCTCGCCTTTTGCGTGATGGTGGGCTGGGTGCTGATTTCCTTTCTCCGCTGGGTGGATCGTGTGACCCGCCTAGGCCGCCTGGGAGATACGGTGGAGCGCATCATGGACATGGCCCGCGAGACCTTTTCATCGGCGGAGATCCTTCGTGGCTTCGGAGGCGTGGAAACCCGGGAAACACCGCCAGATTCCGGGATGGAAATCAGGGCGATGAAGTGCGGTTACCTGATGCATGTGGAAATGGAAGATCTGCAAGCTCTGGCGGAAGAAGTGGAGGGCGAAATTTGGCTGCGCTTTCGGCCTGGCACCTTGGTTACTCCCGAACAAGCCCTGGCCACCGTGACCTTTGACGGGAAGTGGCCAACGAATGGTGACGACCGCCTCCGGGCCGCGATGACCCTGGGAAACGAACGCAGCGCCGAGACGGACCCCCGGTTCTGTTTTATCCTGTTGGCAGAAATCGCGGGCCGGGCTCTTTCACCAGGGATTAACGATCCCGGTTCGGCCATCGGGGTGTTGGCCTCTCAGATCGAGTTGTTCCATAAGTGGGGCGAAACGCTTTCCGAAACGGATGAGGACGAAAGCGTGAAGTTCGGCGCCGTGAAAGTTCCGGCCATCCTGCCGGCGGAACTCGTGGAAGACGCCTTCACCTCCATTGCCCGGGACGGCGCCGGAACCATCGAGGTAGCGGTCCGGCTTCAGAAAACCCTGGGCTCCCTGCGCCAGTTTGGCGGTGACGAACTGAGCGAAGCCGCCGAGAAATTCAGCGCCGTGGCCGCCGATCTGGCGGAGCAGGCCCTGGTCTCGGAACACCACCGGGAGCGGTTGCGGGAAGTGGTCGAGCAGGAGATGGCGTAAGAGCGGCCGTATTCCTGTTCGTACCGATCTCAGGCGCAAGCCACCGCCTCCTGCCGCGAGTCCCCGAGTCCCTCAATGCCTAGTTCCACCACGTCACCCGCTTTGAGGAAACGCTGCGGGTCCATTCCCATGCCGACGCCGGCGGGGGTGCCAGTGGAGATGACGTCTCCGGGCAGAAGGGTCATGAACTGGCTGATGTAGCTAACCAGGAACGGAACCTTGAAGATCAGGTTGGAGGTGTTGCCGTCCTGCATGGTCTCGCCGTTTACCTTGAGCCACATGCGGAGATTGTTGACGTCTTCGAACTCGTCCGGCGTGGCGAGGAAGGGCCCCAGGGGGGCGAAGCTGTCGCAGCTCTTGCCCTTCACCCACTGGCCGCAGCGTTCGATCTGGAAGGCGCGTTCGCTGTAGTCGTTGTGCAGGGCATAGCCGGCCACGTAGTCGAGGGCGTCGCTTTCTTCCACGTAGCGGGCGGTCTTGCCGATGACGACGGCCAGTTCCACTTCCCAGTCGGTCTTCGTGCTGTGGCGGGGAATGATGAGATTGTCGTTGGGGCCGCAGTAGGCGGAGGTAGCCTTAAAAAAGAGGATGGGCTCGGCGGGGGGCGTGGCGTTCGTTTCGGCGGCGTGATCGCTGAAGTTCAGGCCCACGCAAATGATCTTGCTCGGGCGGGAAATCGGAGGTCCCAAGCGCTCGGAGGCATCCACGCGCGGCGCGTTGGCGGCATTCGCGTCCGCCCATTCGCGGAGCCGCTCCAGGCCGCCGCTTTCGAAAAAGCTTTCAGTGTAGTCGTCGCAGCAGGCACTGGCCAGAACGCGGGTGCCGTCTTCCAGCAGCAGGCCGGGTCTTTCTTTCAAGGGGGCTCCGAAGCGAATGAGTTTCATGGTGAGTTTGTTAGTAAATTTAAAGGTTGGCCGCAAAAAGGCGCAAAAGTCGCAAGATGCTTTTTGGCGAAGGAAGGTTTTAGAAGGAACGGGTGGACGATACGTTCAAATCAGGATTGGCCAAGTCTCAAGCGTTGGATGAGAGGACGGACCTACAGGGAGACACCGCGTTTCCAGGGCAGGAAATCGTTTTGACCGAGAAGTTGGGCTTTGGGGAAGGCCTTGCCGGAAGCGACGGCGATCGCCATGTCGAAAAGATCGGCTCCCAGTTCGAGCAGGGTTTTTTCTCCGCGAATGATGGCGCCGGTATCGAAGTCGATGATGTCCGGCATGCGGCTGGCGAGTTCCGTGTTCGTGGCCACCTTCAGCACGGGGCAGATGGGATTGCCCGTGGGGGTGCCGAGCCCGGTGGAGAAGAACATGATGTTCGCGTGAGCGCCCGCCATGGCGGTGGTGGATTCCACGTCGCCGCCGGGGGTGCACATCAGGTTCAGGCCCGGCTTGGTGACCCACTCCGGGTAGTCCAGCACGCTGGTGACCAGCGAGGTGCCGCCTTTTTTCGCCGCGCCGGCGGACTTGATGGCGTCGGTGATGAGACCGTCCCGAATGTTGCCGGGGGAGGGGTTCTGGTAAAAGCCCGCGCCCACGGCTTCGGCGCGGGAATGGTAGAGGCTCATCAGTTCGCCGAAACGGGCCGCCGAGGCGTCGTCCACGCAGCGGTTGATGAGTTCCTGCTCCACGCCGCAGAGTTCGGGAAATTCGGAAAGGATGACGCTGCCGCCCAGGGCGACGAGAAAGTCCGAGACCTGGCCGATGACGGGGTTCGCGGAAATGCCGGAAAAGCCGTCGGAGCCCCCACATTCCACGCCGAGGATCAGTTTCGAAAGCGGCGCGGGAGCGCGGGTGTACTCATTGGCGCGGGCCACGCCCGCGAAGGTCTGCTTCATCGCCGCCTCCAGCATTTGCCGCTCGGAAGGCCAGGCTTGCTGCTCGAAAATGTGGAGCGGCTTGTCAAAACCCGGCGCGCGTTCGGCGATGGCTTCCTCCAGCACGGAAATCTGGGCATTCTGACAGCCCAGGCTCAGCACGGTGGCTCCGGCGACATTGGGGTGGGTGATATAGCCCGCCAGCAAGCCGCAGAGGGTCCGCGCGTCTTCCCGGGTGCCGCCGCAGCCCATGCCGTGGGTGAGAAATTTCACGCCGTCGACATTGGGGAAGGGGCGGTCTTCGGCTGGCAGGAAATCGCGGATTTCCAAGTTCTCCTGATACTGGCCCTCCAGCATTTCCCGGAAGCTGCCGTGAGCTTTCCAGTGATCCAGTAGCCCACGGGCGTAGCTTTCGTAACTGGTGGACCGCCGGTAACCGAGCACCGATTCCAGGGATTCCCGGAGCACCTCGATATTCCGGTTTTCGCAGAAAACCAGAGGCACCACCAGCCAGTAATTCGCCGTTCCCACGCTTCCGTCAGAACGGTGAAAACCGTCAAAAGTCACTTCTTTCCAAGCGCTTACATCGGGTGCGGACCAGTCGGTCACCTGTTGGCGGCCGGGAACGTCGAAGGGCGAGGCTTCGTGCGCGAGATTGGCGGTGGAAATGAGCCCGCCCTGGGGAATGGCCCGCAGCGCCTTGCCCACCAGCACGCCATACATGGTGGCGGTGTCGCCCACATGGAAAGGTTTGAGCGCGACTTTCTGCTTCGCCGGAATGCGTTCGGTGACTTCCACGGGGCCTTGGCCGAAGTCCAGCATTTCGCCGGGCGCCAGTTCGCGGAGCGCGACGGCCAGGTCATCACGGGAGTCGATTTGGAGGGCCGCTTTCATCTGCGCGGAGCATAGCGCCGGGAGGCGGACACGCAAGCACGCCGTGCGGCGGCATTGCGTTCCGCGGACCGCTAAAGATTGCCGTAAACCGCTTGCTCGCGCGTGGCGTCGCGGCCATGATCGCAGCCTATGAATTGCGATCTTTTCGACCTCACGGGTAAGGTGGCGCTGGTCACCGGCGGCAGTAAAGGACTGGGCAAAGCCATGGCGCGGGGCCTGGCGGAGTGCGGCGCGGACGTGATGATCTGCAGCCGCTCGGCAGAGGAACTGGAATCCGCCGCCGTGGAAATCGCGGACGGGCTCGGGCGCCGCGTGGAGTGGAAGGTCGTGGACATGACCGACCGCGCCGAAACCGACGCACTGGCCCTGGAAGCCATGGCGAAATTTGGCCGGGTGGACATCCTGATCAACAACGCGGGCTCCAACACCCCGGAACCGATCGACAAGATCACGGACGAAAACTGGGATCGCATCGTGGAACTGAACCTGACCAGCATCATGCGCCTCACCCGCGCCCTGGTGCCGCAGATGAAAGAGCGGAAGTGGGGCCGGATCATTCACATTTCCTCCGTGTTGGGGGTGGGGTCCAAGAAAGCGCGGAACGTTTACTCGGCGACCAAATCCGCCCTGATTGGCATGGCCAAGGCCAGCGCGTTGGATTTGGGGAAAGACAATATCACGGTTAACTGCATCGCGCCTGGCCCCTTCCTGACCGACCTGCCCATGAGCCTCCTGAGTGACGTGGAGAAGAAAGAGTTTTCCGACCGCACCGCGCTCGACCGCTGGGGCCAGACCCGCGAGATCGCCGGCCCGGCCATTTTCCTGGCCAGCGAAGCCAGCAGCTACGTCACGGGCGAAGTCCTGCTGGTGGACGGCGGCGCCTTTGCCCGGGCCCTATGACGGGGCGGTTTCTTCCCCTCCATCCCCGCTAACCACCCGATGAAAATACTCGTCGGGTAAGCGCCAGCACAGGATCATCCCCAGGCCGTCGGACCAGGACTGGCTGCCGTCTTCCATTTCCGCGGGAAAGGGAAGGAGGGTGAAGAAGATTCCCATGAGAGCCGCCACGCAGAAACTCTGCGTGGCAATGATCGGAACGGAATCGGTCGCTGTGAGGAGGGTTGCCGGCGTGAAAATAATGGCCAGCCCCAGGACGAGGAAGATCTCCACGCCGGGGCCGCCCGCATAGGTGAGAAAAGTCTTCAGCCTGGGAGCGATCAGATCCCTGGGTTGGGGCAGGGCAAAGCCGGAGATGGGGAAGGTGCGCACTTCCACCGGCATCCCCAGCCAGCGGGTGCGCCAGCGCACCGCGCCAAAGCCTATGCTGACAAGCTTTACTTCCCAGCCCAGGCAGCGGGCGGTCAGAGCATGACCCATCTCGTGGAGAACCAGCAGGATCGGCCACGAAATGAGGAAAAAGGGAATGCTGAGTTTGGCCGGCTGATAGTCGCGCATGACCTCCACCAGCATCAGCCCCACAAAGAGGAGCCCGAAGACCCATAGCACGATCTTCTCCGACCGGGTTTCCGGATCGCGCTGCGGAGATTTCCCGTCTTTAAAGGAGGACATTCAAGCGTCGCGGTTTCAGGCGAAGGGGAAGGGCGGTCTCCGGAAATGAAACGCCACGCTACACGCTAGTTCGTGACATGCTTTTCCAGTTGGTTCTCCACCGGCTTAAGTGAATCGAGATGCTTTTTCGCCAGTTCGCGCATCTTGGCAATAATGTCAGGATGCTCCGCGGCAATGTCATATTTTTCGGAGGGGTCCGAACCCAGGTCGAAGAGCAGCGGTGGGTCGTGCACGTCCGGTTCCTTTTGCCCGATGTAGGAGGTCATGGTTTTGAAGTAGCATTTGTACCAGCCTGAACGCACCGCATAGAGTTCCACGTCCTGGTGGTAGTACATTTCCTGCCGGGGGCTGGGTCCGGTGCCAAGAAGGGCGGGGGAGATATCGTAGCCATCCAGGACACGGTCCTCTGGCTTTTGCGCGCCGGAAAGGGCTGCAAAGGTAGGCAGCAAGTCCAGCGTGCTTCCCATGTCATGCACGGGGCCCTGTTTCAACTTGCCGGGCCACCAGAAGATGGTGGGCTCTCTCATGCCGCCTTCCCAGGCACTGCCCTTGCCATCGCGTAACAGCCCCGCGGAGCCTCCCTGCTGATCGAAGAGAAGCCAGGGACCGTTGTCAGACGTGAACACGACCAGGGTATTCTCCGCCAGGCCTTCTTTTCGCAGGGCGTTCAGCACTTGACCCACCGACCAATCTACTTCCTCAATCACGTCGCCATAAAACCCCCGGTCGCTGACGCCTTCGAACTCCGGCGAGCGAAACAGCGGCACATGCGGCATGGAATGAGCCAGGTAGAGGAAAAATGGATGGTCCTTTTCCTTTTTAATGAAAGAGACGGCTTCCTCTGTGTAGCGGCGAGTGATGGTGGTCTGGTCCGCTGGACGTTCCACGATCTCTTCATTCCTCATCAGGGGCACGTTAAAGTACTCCACTTTAGGGTTAAGGATCAGGTCGCGATGCTTGCCCTTGCTGGCCACGCGATCCATGTCGTTCGAATACGGGATACCGAAGAAAGAGTCGAAACCGTGGCTGGTGGGCAGGAACTCAGGCAGGTGACCCAGGTGCCATTTGCCCACGGCGGCAGTGGCATAGTCCTTCTGCTTCAGCATGCGGGCAATGGTGATCTCGCTCTGCGGCAGGCCGCCCGTGGACTCCGGAAAGAGCACACGTTTCTTATCCGAAGCCATCCCATTGCGAACCGGATAACGGCCCGTCAGCAGCCCGGCGCGGCTGGGCGTGCAGACACAGGCGGCCACATAGAAGTTTGTCCACTTCTGCCCTTCCGCCGCCATGCGGTCCAGATTGGGAGTGCGAATGGTGGGATGCCCAAAGCAGGACAGGTCCCCATAGCCGAGGTCGTCCGCGAAGATGACCACAAAGTTCGGAGGGCGATCTTCCGCCGAAACTCTCCCGGCAAAAGTGAAAACACATAGAAAAAACGTGGCGGTAATGGCCGTGAAAAATCGGGCTGGGGTCATGGAAAGGAGGGTAGAGGAGGGGTCTGGCAATGGCAAAGCGATTCTGTTTGCCAGCCCCCGGCGATTCTCTAATGCTTTAGCGCGCAAGCGCCCCCCAGAGAAATCCCATGAGCAGTATCATCGAATCCGCCGGAAAGCGGCTCACCCAGGAAGAAAGATTTGAGAAGGCCCGTACGTTGATCTTTCCCACGCCGGCCGAGGCCAGCGCCCGTTTGGCGGCTGAAGTGGCGGATCTCATTCGCGCCCGTCAGGCGGAAGGCCGGACCGCGGTGCTGGGGCTGGCCACGGGTTCCACTCCGGTGCCGTTCTATCGGGAACTGGTGCGCCTTCACAAGGAAGAAGGGCTGAGCTTCCGGAACGTGATCTCCTTCAACTTGGACGAATACTGCGGTTTGGAGCGAGACCACCGCGAAAGCTATTTTTCCTTCATGCAGGATCAGTTGTTCGCCCATGTGGACATGCCGCCGGAGAACGTGCATGTGCCGGATGGTACCCTGCCGGTGGACGAGGTCTATGACTACTGCCGCGAATATGAGCGGAAAATTGAAGAGGCCGGAGGAATCGATCTGCAGATTCTCGGCATTGGCCGAACGGGTCACATTGGTTTTAACGAACCCGGTTCCACGCGCGACTCCCAAACCCGCATGATTACCCTGGACCGGGTGACGCGGCAGGACGCGGCGGCGGACTTCCTTGGCGAAGCGAATGTACCGCGCTTCGCCATTACCATGGGGGTGGGCACCATTCTGGCGGCCCGGAGCCTGGTACTGATGGCCTGGGGCGAGAACAAAGCGGAGATCGTGCACTCGGCAGTGGAAGGAACGGTGACCGACCAGGTGTCCGCCAGCTTCCTTCAGGAACACCCCAATGCCACCTTCTTGGTCGATACGGCAGCGGCCTCTCAACTCACCCGCTCCTGCCGCCCGTGGCTGGTTCGTTCCGTTACCTGGGATGAAGAGCTGGAGAAACGCTCCGTAGTCTGGCTGGCCACAACTTTGGACAAGCCGGTCCTGAAGCTGGTCGATGAGGAATACAACGAAAACGGAGTCGGTGAACTTCTGACCGAGCAGGGCCCATCATATGATATTAATATCCGGGTCTTCAATCAGCTCCAGCATACCATCACCGGCTGGCCGGGCGGGAAGAAAGGTTCGGATGACACCAACCGGCCAGAGCGGGCACAGCCCTATCCCAAGCGAGTCGTCATTTTCAGTCCGGAGCCACAGGACGCCGTGACTTCCATGGGGGGCACCATCCACCGGCTCGTGGATCAGGGACACCAGGTGACCATTGTATATCAAACATCCGGAAGCCTGCGGGTGTCCGATGTGGCCGCGCGGAAATTTTCCAGTGTCATTCTGGAAATGGGGGAAGTGTTAGGAGACGAGGGCTGGAAAAGCCAGACGTCCTATGCCGCCAGTATCATCGCGCAATTGGACGAAAAGGGAGAGTTCGGGATCGATCCTGAAAATGTTCGCCGGCTGAAGGGGCTCATCCTGCGTGGAGAAGCCCGGGATGCCTCCAAAGTATTTGGAGCGGGAGATTCTACTAACTTATTCGTCGATATGCCTTTTTATGAAAAGGGGCGCTACCGGCGGTTCCACCTGACGGATGACGACGTCGCCATTGTGAAGAAGGTTTTGGAAAGAATAGAGCCTCACCAGATATTCGCCACGGGTAGCGCGGCGGATCCCTCTTCGGTTCAGGCCTTGTGTTTCACTGCCCTCAGATCTTCCCTGGAGCAATTGAAGGAGCAATCCTGGCTGGGGAACTGTTTCGTCTGGCTATACCGGGGACGCGACAAGCGGGTGGATTCTCACGAGATAGACATGGCGGTTCCCATGAGTCCGGATCAATTGGCCTTGAAGATGGATGCGGTGCGGAAGTTTCAATCAATCGGACGAGAAGAACTTTCGACCGCCGACCAGAACCGGGAAATCGCGAAAAACTACGACTCACTGGGCATGGCGGAGTATGAAGCCATCGAGGCTTTTCAAAGATGGCGGCCCTGATCTCCGTGGCAAAGGGGCTAGGGTGTTTGGACAAATATGCGGACTGCCCGGCGCGAGACCATTTTTCGGCTGGCAAGGCTCGCTGAATGGCGTTGGGTGGTCCCCATGGAGTGAAGCGGAACGCAGCCAGGCGGAAAATGGGCCGCGTCTATTGAAAATTCGCCGCTTGCGGCGCTGATTCAGTCTTCCTTTCTCATCTATTCCGGGCGGTTAGGGGATTTGTCTGAGCACTAGCCCTTCGTTGGCGAAGCTGGCCTTTGAAATTCATTCAACAGCCAGCCCAGCCCCGCTCCGAAACCGGCGCCATATAGAAATCCCCAGACCAGCTTGGGCAAATAGGGCGGCCAACCCTTGGCGGTCTGAAAAATCCAGTCTCCCAGGAAATAGCCCGCCGAATGGGTCAGAAATAGAAAGCCTGCCCAGAGAAGCCAGGGACCGCTATAGCGAAACGCGATCCGGTGGATCCAGCAGAGAGCCAGAATTCCCGCCATGGAGCCAAAGATCTCGCCCGCCTTGCCACGCAGACCAAACCATCCGGCGCACCAGAGGATGGCATAGGCTAGAAAGGAAACCAGGAAAAGCCCGGCATACTTTGGAGCGCTCATCCTCTTTCTAAGGATGGGTATCATGGATAGTCCGCCTCCTGCCAAAAACACCAACGCGCACAGGGAATAGAGTATGGCGGGACCTTTGGCAAACGAGCTTCCGAAGGCCCAGATGGAGAATGAGAGGACCGAAACCAGCGCAAAGGCGAGAGCGGCACTGAGAATATCCCTGAAGACTGACGAATGCGTGGGAAGGTCGGAATCTGATGAGGGGGTTAAAGACATCGCGCAATAGGGGAGGGAGATTGGCTGTGGTAGCTGTGTAGCTTTACAGAAATTACCGGGAAAGAGAAAGTACATAGAATGCCGCCGAATTCTGAATTTGACCAAAAGCAGGAACCGAAACCGGTAAGGAGGAAGGCGCCAACTAGTACAAGATCGCTTAGTTGAATTTATTATTTGCCCGGAATTCTCGGGAACGGGTCAGGAAACACCTCCAGCGGTTTCAAAGAAGGACGCGATTTTTGCGAAGACTCCCGCGTATTCCGTATTCGCAACGGATATTTCTGATGCTTTTTGCGCTGAAAACCTCAGCATCGATTTTGGGTAAATGTCGCGAATTGACTTAGTATATTAAAGTAGAAACCTAGGTGATCCGGCTACTTGGAGGAAAGACACTATTTTCATAAAAAGGATTGTTTGTGAGCCGTGAGGCCCTATAATAATCACTTTTCGCCAAAGATTTATACCTATGCGTTACAGCCCCGAAAAGAAGCAGGAAGTGGTTGATTTCGTTGTGAAATACAACCAGGAAAACGGTCGTGGTGGTCAGTCCGCCGCGGCAAAAGAATATGAGTTGAGCCCGATTACAGTGGCTCAGTGGCTCAAGAAAGCTGGAGTGAAAGGGAAAAAGGGAGCCAGCAAGAAGGCCGCTCCCGCGGCCCGCAAGGCTACTCGCAAGGGCGGACGCCGCAAGGCAGCTCCGGCCGCGGCCGCTTCTTCCGATACCAGCTCAGTGCTTCAGCGCCTGATGGAAATTCAGGAGCAAATTGAAGAGCTGCAAAGTGAGTATGAAAGTCTCAAGGCAATGCTGTAACTCAGCGCTGCCGCTTTCATCTGAAGTTTGATCGAATACCTCGTTTCGGCCTCGAGTAAGCCGAAACGGGGTTTTTCAATTTTCAGGCAGACGCCTGGATCGCCAGAAGTGCGCCAATCCATTTACGGTTGCCTAGCGTATTGCCTTCGATAGATTGAGCGCCAATAAACCCGCGTCCCGTAATTTCCATGGCTGACCATCTTTTTTGCTGTATTTGCCGCCGCAGGAACGTCCTGCTGTATGTTCTTTCCATGACGCTTCTCAGCTGCGCCGCGGTGCCAGAGTCCGGCGCGCAGGGGAGAACCAGTTACATCGTGGTGGACGCCACCCATGGGAAGATTCTGTCAGAATACAAGTCCGAGCGGGAAGTGCCGGTGGCGAGCCTGACGAAGGTGGCGACGGCTTGCGTGGTTCTGGACTGGATCGATGCTTCCCGGGGCAGCACGTCGGACATGATGATGGTATCCCCCCAAGCCGTTGCGGGCGGGGGCGCCAACCCACTGGGGCTTGCGCCGGGAGACCGTATCTCGGTTCGCTCGGCCCTGCATTCCGCGATGTTGGGTTCGGACAATGTTGCGGCGAACACTTTGGCCGAACATTTTGGCAGGCAGATGATGGCGCGCGCCGGCGGCCGGGATCCCATGTCAGTCTTTGTCGGTCAGATGAATGCCCTGGTCGTTTCCCTGGGCATGACCAGCACGGAATTTACCAATCCCAGTGGCTTGGATCATTATGGAAAAGTGGGATACTCCTCAGCCCGGGACATGGCCTTGCTGACGCTGTATGCCTTGAAGAAGCCGTCTTTCAACTTCATCTGTTCGCAAACCGAGCGGCAGGTCACCTTCGATCGCGCGGGGCAAAGTCTCAGTTTCGTCGTGAAGAACACGAACAAGCTGCTGGGAACCTACGGGGTCGATGGCGTGAAGACCGGTACCACGCAGCGGGCTGGCGAATGCCTCATCGCCAGCGCCAGGAAGCAAGACAAGATCATTCCGCTGAACGAGAATCAAAAGCGGCGGATTCCCTACCGCATCGTTTGCGTGGTATTGAATTCGCCCGATCGTTTTGGGCAGACGGCTCAACTGATTCAGGCTGGCTGGGGCCAGTACGAAGCCTGGATTAATGGAGGGATGCCGGTGGCCAGCGCCAAAGATTTGCTCCGGTTGCCCCGATAAGCTATCCGGCCGGGTTCCGGCCGCGAGGCGCGGGTCCCTGAAGATGCTCGGTCATGAGAATCGGAATCCTCAATGGAGGCGGCGACTGCCCTGGCCTGAATGCCGTCACCCATGGGGTCGTGGGCGCGGCCACCCGGCTGGGCTGGCAGGTTGTCGGCTTCCGCGATGGCTTTGAAGGACTGCTTCCGCCAGGTGACTTCCAGATCCTGACCACTGCTTCCACGACCGGTATTCTGAAATTGGGCGGTACCATTTTGGGAACCACCAACCGGGGCCACTTTTCCGGAAAGGCTGGCGAAGGTGGCGTCATGAAGATTCCAGCCGAGCTGATTGAGAAAGCCCGGCGCACCTTGAAATCCCTGGAGGTGGAAGCACTGATCGTGGTGGGCGGCGATGGCACCCTGACCACGGCGCTCCAGTTTCACGAGGCTGGCATTCCCGTCATTGGCGTCCCTAAAACGATCGACAACGACCTGGAAGCCACGACGATGACGTTCGGGTTCGACTCCGCCGTGTCCTTTGTGGTGGAGGCCCTGGACCGCCTGCACTGGACCGCTCAGAGCCACAAGCGCGCCATGGTCGTGGAGGTGATGGGGCGTCACGCGGGGTGGATCGCGCTCTTCGGAGGCATCGGCGGTGGCGCGAACGCCATCTTGATTCCCGAGATTCCTTTCCAACTCAGTGAAGTGGCGAGAAAGGTCCGGGAACGGGATGCCGCCGGGCTGCACAGTTCCCTCATCGTGGTGGCCGAAGGCGCCAAACAAGAAGGAGGCGAACAGATCTACAAGACGGAAGACCTGGCGGGCGGAGAATTCAAGCTGGGCGGGATCGGTGACCGGGTGGCGAAGGAAATAGAGCGGCTCACGGGCAAGGAAGCCCGCTCTTGTACTCTTGGCCACCTGCAGCGCGGGGGTAGCCCCACCAGTTGGGATCGTGTCCTGGCTACCCGCTTTGGCGTGAAAGCCGTCTCCATGATAGAGGAGGGGAATTTTGGCCGTATGGTCAGCTACCAGCAATATCAGGTGGGATCGGTCCCGATCGCGGACGCGGTTTGCCACTTGAAATTGGTGGATCCGGATGGAGAAATCGTGCAAACCGCGAGAAGTGTGGGAATTGTCTTTGGCGATGGCGTATGACGCGCCGCTCGCCATGGGCCGTTGATCCCCAGCGGCGTGGAAGGTTTTTGGAAAAGTGACACACCTGTTTATGGATCCCTTGTTGAAAGAATTGCAGAAAGACGCCAAACAAACGCCAGAGCAACTGGCCGTACTGTTGGGGCAAGACGCGGAGAAAATCGCGGACCAGATCCGCGAATTGGAAGAGAGCGCCGTCATCATGGGGTACCACGCCGTTGTGGACCGGGAAAAGGCAGGGGACCAGGGCGTGCGCGCGATGATCGAGGTGCGTCTCACCCCAGAACGGGGCGGTGGCTTCGACCGTTTGGCCATGCGGATTTCCAAATTCGATCAAGTGACCAGCTGCTACCTCATCAGTGGCGGCTACGACTTGGCCGTGGAAGTGGAAGGGGAGACCCTGCGGGAAGTCGCCCGCTTTGTCGCGGAGAAACTCAGTACGCTGGAAGGTGTCATTTCCACCGCCACGCATTTCCAGCTGAAGGTCTATAAGCAGAACGGTTTCCTGGCCCAGGCCGAGGCGGAAAAGGCGCGGCTTTCCGTCGCCCCCTAATCGTTCGGCTTTCCGGGTTCCGCGCCACCGTTCGGCGGTCCCGGTTGCCCCGGGAACGTTCCCGACACCTTTGTATTGCTACCCTTTATGAACCTGGAAGATCAAATATGTCATCAGCTTCGTGGGATTCCCCGGTCGGGAATCCGTGATTTCTTCGAGCTGGTGCAGGCCAAGGATGACGTGATTTCGCTCGGCGTGGGCGAACCCGACTTTGCCGCCCCCTGGCACATCCGCGAGGCCGCCATCTACTCCCTGGAAAAAGGAGAGACCAGCTACACGTCCAATCTGGGACTGCTGAGCCTGCGCAAGGCCATCTCGAAGTACGTGGACTCCTACTTCCATGTTTCCTACGATCCTGCTAAAGAGATCATTGTAACCGTTGGCGTTTCCGAAGCGCTGGATCTCGCCTGCCGCGCCCTGCTGAACCCCGGGGACGAGGTGATCTATCACGAGCCCTGCTACGTGTCTTACAGCCCCAGCATCGTCATGGCCTACGGCGTGGCCGTGCCGGTGGAAACCCGTGCCGAAGACAACTTTGCCCTTCGCGCCGCGGACGTGGAAAAGAAGATCACGGACCGCACCCGCGTCATCATGCTGAATTTTCCCACCAATCCCACCGGCGCCGTGGAGCCGCCGGAGGAACTGGAGAAAATCGCCAAGCTGGCCGTGGAGCGCGACCTCATCGTCATCACGGACGAGATCTACAGCGAGATCGTTTACGGAGAGGACAATGGGATCATACCCGCGAAGCACACCTCCATCGTTACCTTCCCGGGCATGAAAGAGAGGACCATCTTCCTGCACGGGTTTTCGAAGGCCTTCGCCATGACCGGTTTCCGCCTGGGCTATGCCTGCGCCCCGCATGTGCTGACGGAGGCGATGATGAAAATTCACCAGTACGCCATGCTCTGCGCCCCCATCACCAGCCAGGCCGCGGCTATTGAGGCGCTGGAAAACGGCGCGCCCATGATGGAGGAAATGCGCCGTTCTTACGCCATGCGGCGAAATCTTCTGCTGAAACGATTTGAAGAGATGGGAATTCCGTGTTTCGAACCAGGAGGAGCGTTTTACGCGTTTCCGGAGATTGGAAAGTTCGGGCTGAGCAGCAAGGACTTTGCCTTCCGCCTGCTGGAAGAAGAGAACGTGGCCGTCGTACCGGGCACGGCCTTCGGAAAAGGCGGAGAGGGATTTGTCCGCTGCTGCTACGCCACCGCGATGGACCAGTTGGAGGAGGCGCTGAACCGGATGGGGCGCTTCATCAGCCGGCTTTAAAAGCTAAGCAGACGAAAGATGGATACAGGCAGTCAGATTCATAAAGGCGTCATCCTTGCCGCGGGCAAGGGGACCCGCATGCGCGAACTGACCGACGAGTTGCCCAAGCCGATGATTCCCGTCCGGGGCCGGCCCATCCTGGAATACATCGTGGAAGGCCTGGTCGCCAATGGCGTGACGGAGATCCTCATCGTGGTGGGGTATCGGGCCGGCGTCATTACGGACCATTTCGGGGACGGCTCGAACTTCGGCTGCAAGATTTCCTACACCATTCAGGAAGTGCAGAACGGTACTGGCAAAGTGGTGGAACTGGCTAAAGACTTTTCCCAGGACCAGCCCTTCATTCTCAGTTATGGAGACATCCTGGTACCCCAGGAAAGCTATGCCGGCCTGGTGGGCATGGCGGGTCTGGACGGAAAGTTGACTGTCAAAATTGACCAGGACGTGCGCAAAGGCGGCGCGGTCTTCATCGGCGAAAACGGTCTGGTGACCAACCTGATCGAAAAACCCAAAGATGACGAACCCACCAGTCCGTATTACAATGCGGGTATCTACGCCTTTGCTCCCAGCATCTACGACTACACCGCGAAGCTTCAGCTCTCGCCGCGCGGCGAGTATGAGCTGACCGATGCCATTCGCGACATGGTGAACGACGGTCTCAAGATCGAAGCCGTGGTGCTCCAGGGCGACTGGGCCGACGTGCGCGATCCCGAGGTGTTGGCGGAACTCAACGCCGATCCAGCTTCTCCCTCCTCCGAGGCCTCCTCTTCCTCCGCCTCCTCCTGATCGGAGAGGGTGAGGGAGCGCTGATTTTTCGCCATTTCGCGGCGACGTCTCACCTTTGAGCGAGTGACGCTCCTTCTTTCTCTCCCTATTCACCGGGAGCCTCGTGCGCTGCATTCGCGCAAAGCACGGGTTCTGGTCCCCAAAAAGGGCCTCGATCCATCCCGGAGAGAAAATCCTTTGTGTGTTTCCTGAATTTCTTAACTCTTTACCCAGACTACAGACTCTATGAAGACCGGACTCGTCCAGATAAACGCAACCATCGGGGCTTTCCCCGCCAATTGTGAACGCATCAAACGTGGATATGACGAGTGCGTGGCTTCCGGCGCCGAACTCGTCCTGACACCGGAGTTCGCTATTTGCGGGTATCCGCCAAAGGACCTGATTTTTCGCTCGCACTTCGTGCCGGGAAATCTGGCTGCCTTGGAGAACCTGGCCAAGGAAGTGGGAGAGGTTCCGCTTCTGGTAGGCTACGCCGACGT
The DNA here is from genome assembly GCA_030427505.1 of Verrucomicrobiia bacterium. Taxonomy (GTDB): domain Bacteria; phylum Verrucomicrobiota; class Verrucomicrobiia; order Verrucomicrobiales; family DEV007; genus JAUICH01. The sequence continues at coordinate 34,101 of JAUICH010000004.1, read as the reverse complement.
GCACCACGGTCCCGCTGGGAGACCGTTTCTGAATGCCGCGGCCCTGCTCCAGAATGGAGAAATCCGGCAGCGTTTCGCGAAATGCCTTCTTCCCACCTACGACGTCTTTGACGAAAGCCGCTACTTTCAGCCCGCCTCGGAAGTGGGGTGGTTCGACCTGAACGAGCGGCGGATCGGCGTGACGATCTGCGAGGACATCTGGACGGAGGAATACCTGCCGGCCCGGCTCTATGTGGAGAATCCGCCCAAGGCCCTGGCCGATGCCGGGTGCGAATTGATCGTCAATCTCAGTGCCTCGCCCTACCACGCCGGGAAACCAGCGGAGCGGGAAGCCATGCTGCGGGGTGTGGTCCAAGGAACCGGCTGCGCGATTGTCTATTGCAACGCGGTCGCCGGGAATGACCACCTGATCTTCGACGGCAACTCGCTCGTGATTAATGCTAAAGGTGCGGTTCACACGCGGCTCGCGGGTTTTCGGGAAGAGGTCGCGGTGGTGGACCCTTTCCACGAAGAAGCCAGCCCCCTACCTTTTGAAGGACTGGAGGAACCGGCGGAGATGTTTGCCGCGTTGGTCCTTGGGGTGCGGGATTACTTTGCCAAGTGCGGGTTCAAGTCGGCCGTTATCGGTCTCAGTGGAGGGATCGACTCGGCACTGACGGCAGCCGTGGCGGCGGAAGCCATTGGGGCGGAAAACGTTCACGGGGTCACCATGCCCAGTCATTACTCGTCGGCGGGCAGCGTGAGCGATTCGCAATTGCTGGCCCAGCACCTGGGAATCGAATGTCTCGAGGTGCCCATCCGGGAAATCTTTGACGCGCTCCGCGCCCAGATGAAACCGGTGTTTGGAGACCGTCCGGAGGACGTGACGGAAGAAAACATGCAGGCCCGGATTCGCGGCCTGATCCTCATGTCGATGGCCAACAAGTTCGGCCATCTGCTCCTGACCACCGGGAATAAGAGCGAGCTGGCGGTGGGCTACTGCACTATCTATGGCGACATGTGCGGCGGCCTGGCCGTAATCAGCGACTTGCCGAAGACCAAGGTCTATGAGATCGCCCGCTGGTTGAACCGCGAACGGGAAGTCATTCCCTGGAACACTATCGACAAACCGCCGAGCGCGGAGTTGCGCCCGGACCAGAAGGACCAGGACACCTTGCCGCCGTATGAGGTGCTGGACGCCATCCTGGAGTTGTACGTGGAAGACAGCCTGGACCCGCCGGACATCGTGGCCCGGGGCTATGACGAGGAAACCGTGCGCTGGATTGCCCGCCGCGTGGAGTTGAATGAATGGAAGCGCCAGCAGGCCGCGCCAGGCATTCGCGTCACGACCAAAGCCTTCGGATTTGGCAGGCGGTTTCCCATCGCACAACGGTTCCGGAGTTGACCTTCCGCGAAGTAGCTGGTATCCGGCGTGATGCGACGTTGGGTGTGTTGGTTGGTGGCGCTGGTGCTGGGCCTGGTCTGTTGGGGCGCTTTGCGGGCCCGTTACGGCTCGGAATTGCTCACGGAAGTGCCGGAGATCCTGCTCATTGCGACCAAACCCGCCAAGATCGATCTGCCCTACACGATCGAGGGCGTGCCGCGGGTGGACGTCCTGGAGATCGGGAATCTGAAGCGCGATTTCACCTTCACTACCGTCTTTCTCATTGGCTTGGGGCTGGCCCTGGGAGGGGCGGTTTGGTGCCATGTTCGTCAGGGCGGCGTGGCGGCGCTCCGTTGGTGGGGGCGGCTGATGGTTGGGGCGGGAGCTGTCGCGGTGTTCCTCGCCGGAATGTTCATGCTTCAGGCGGCCCTCCGCTCCGTGGGCAGTCTGGAAGTGCTGGGCCAGCGGGAATTGGGCAATCCGATTGCCGTCGCGCGAACGACGCCCCTACCGCTCCTCGACCGGAGCTGGCTCTGCTTTTTCCTGGCCCTGATCTTCCTGACCCTGGTCACGCCGCTGGGCTACCTGGGTAGGAAAGACTGGCTCCATCACGAAAACTGGAAAATGACGGCGGTCGTCTGGATGAGCCTCCTGTCCGGAGCGCTCTTATTTGCTCCGGCGTTCCACGCCGCGGTGCAGAGTTTTCAGATAGACTCCTCCATCCAGGAACTCACCTCCGATACCCTGAACGGCCAAACGGAAGGCGGCGTGCCGTTGGGTAGGAAACTCGCCTTTGCGCTGAAAAGCCTGATGTGCGCGGGCGTGGCCACGCAGGCGGCGGGCGTGCTCCTGTTCATCACGGCCCTGATCTTTCCACGCCGTGTCAGTGGAGCGTGAGCGCTTTTCGTTTCGCGGCGAGCAGCTTTGAAAGTTCCGGAATTTTGGCGGCGTAAGCGGCTTCGCCCGCCACGTTTTCGTTTTCCATCGGGTCCGTCCGGTGATCGTAAAGTTCCGTGGCCGAAAGTCCGCCTGTCTTCAAGTCGCGCCACTCTGTGTAGCGGAATTCTGGAGTCCGGATGGAATACCCGCGGGCCCCGGCCCGCTGAAACTGGCTGAGTGCCAGATCCGGCCATGCCAAAACTGGATTTCTTAGCAAGGGCGCCAGGCTGTTGCCTTCCAGGTGATCGGGCAGGGGAAGCCCGCAGAGGTCCGCCAGGGTGGGGTAGAGATCGACGAGTTCGGCCAGAGCTTCGCAGGACGCGCCACGAGCGAACGCTTTGCCGGGGGCGGACACGATGAGCGGCACCTGGGTGGAAGTTTCAAAGTTGGTGTGCTTGCACCACATGGCGTGTTCGCCCAACTGATAGCCGTGGTCGGAAAAGAAAACGACGATGGTGTTTTCCCGGGTTCCGGAATTCTCCAGCGCCGCCAGGAGTTTTCCCACCTGAGCATCGATGAAACTGACACAGGCGAAGTAAGCGTGGCGAACCTCGCGGGCATACGCGTCCGGGAATGGACCGCTTTCCGGCACGCCCTGAAAACTGCGCACGTAGCGGAAATCGCTCATGGCGTATTTCTCGGGAACGTTCGCGGGCGGAAAGGGATTCGCCGCTAGCGGGATGCGTCCGCGGTCATAGAGATCCCAGTAGTCAGCGGGCGCGTTGAAGGGAGTGTGCGGCTTGTGGTAGCCCAACATCAGGAAGAAGGGCTTATCTTCAGTGGCTACCCGGCTCAGCGTGGCAAGTGCTTCTCCCGTGGTCAGGCCATCCCAATAGGCTTCGTCCTCCACGTCCGCGGTTTCGAAGAGCGGGTTCGCCCGGTTCGCTACATCGGCGCGGTCGATAATCGGAACCTTGTTCCGGTTCTCCGGCCGGGCGTAGACACGTTCTTCGGGAAAGTAGAACGGCTCGCTCCAGGAAGCCGGATCGTCCTGACCATCGTGCAGGACTTTTCCAAAGCCACGGGTGAAGTAACCGTGACTCTTAAAGTGCTGAGGCAGCGAAGCGACGTCCGGAAGCGCTTCGCGGAAGGTGGCGCGGTTGTTATACACCTGTGTCGAGTCAGGCCGGGCGCCGGAGAAAAAGCTGTTCCGCGAAGGACCACAGAGCGCCGTCTGGCAATAGGCGCGCCGGAAGAGCACGCCCTCGGAGGCAAGCCGGTCGAGGTTTGGGCTGTGCATGTGGTCCGCTCCGTAGCAGCCGAGCGAAAGATTCAAGTCATCCGCGATGATGACGAGCACGTTGGGCGGGGTTTCCGCTGCTCGTGCTGTGGGGGATGATAGCAGCAGTAGTATCCACGCCGCGAAAATTCCGAATAAGAAGCCGACTGGCCTGCCCCAATGTTGTTCAGCTAACGGGACCGCAAAGCGAAGGTGGAACGCGATCTCCGAGCGCGTTCTCGAAAGCAGATCAAGGAAACGTGTCATCTTTGTTAGGACATTGATGCGACTGGCGCGGCTCGGTCTCTTTCGTTTGTGAATGGAGCGAAGTCTTCTCCGCCCCACCTCGTTCGCCCGGTTCCCGAGTTCTCTGCCAGTCCGGCTCGGACCCCGGAGGTCGAGGACCACCTTTCGCCGCCTCACGCTTCCAGCAATTTTGGAGAGGGCAGGACATTCTCTCGGTTCCCTTGCTGTTCCAACAGTATGGCGGGGTTGCCTCAAGCTGTGGAGAGAAACGCCCTCATGGCGCCTTCAGCGCCGAGTCCAGAAACGGGATCAGAGTTTCCATGGTAGGCTCGAACCAGGGATGAAATTTCCACATGCCGTGCTTGCCGCCTTCGATCACTTTCAGTTCGTTTCGCACCTTCAGGCTGTCCAGCATCTCACGGAACTCCGTGTAGCGTTCGCCGGGGGTGTCTTCGCTCCCGTCTATGAAGAGGAAGGGTGGCGCGGTTTCGTCCACATGATGAATTGGCGAGGCTTGGCGGTGGAGTTGGCGGTCTTCATCAAAGGTCTTGCCCAGGTAGAGATTGGCGAACCAGGTGGGGCTTTGCCGGGAGTAGGCGATCATTTCTTCGCTGGTCAGGTCCACCGGACCGGCCATTACGCACACTGCCTGGACCTCGCTGGATTCATCCGGGTGACCGCCTTCGCCTTCGAAGACTTCCTTGTTCCCGGTGACGCCTAACATAGCCGCCAACTGCCCGCCCGCGCTGCTGCCTACCGCGGCGACACGATCCGGGTCCACGCCATACTCGGCGGCATGGGCCCGCAGCCAGCGGACGGCGCTTTTGCAGTCGTGCAAGGCTTCGGGGTAGGTCTTCTTCCCTTCGGCGGCCAGCCGGTAGTCAATGGTGGCAGCCATATAACCCTCGCTGGCCAGCCGGATGGCGACAGTGGTGAAATCTTCTCGCGCGCCCTTCACCCAGCCGCCTCCGTGAATGAGCACCACGGCGGGGTGGGGGGCTTTGGCCCTGGGGACATACAGGTCCAGAAACTGGGGGCCGTCCGGCGTTTCGGCATACGGCAGGCGATAGCTCGCCCGCACCGCGTCAGGAACCTTCAACTCGGCCTTCTCCACGCGGATCTCTCCGGCTTTCGGCGGCGCGGGACCGTCCACATAGGTCTGCGGCGTTTTGTCCTTCTGTAGCGCGGCGTCAAAGGCGGCGGCTTCCTGGGTCAGCCTGGCGACAATGTCAGGGTGGTCCTTGGCGACATCTTTGGTTTCGCCAATGTCCTTCTCCAGGTTGTAAAGTTCCGGTTTAGGCCAAAGGCGGTGGTGGCGTTCGAAGAGCTTTCCACTTTCGTCCAGATCGTACCAGAGGGATTGGGTGCGTTTCTTTGGGAACTCATCGATTTGGAGAAACAGTTTCCAGGGCCCGCTGCGGACGGCCTGAAGCTGGTTTCCAAAGTAGTAGCAGAAGAGATCATTGGGGCCGTCTCCGGTTTCGCCGGAAAGAAGCGGCATCAGGTCTTTGCCGTCGATGGTGACGTTCTCTGGCGGCGCTTGTCCGGCCAAAGCGCACACGGTGGGGAACAGGTCCAGGATGGAGGTCACGGCGCCGCTTTCGCCACCGGCGGGAATCCGGCCCGGCCACCAGAAGATGCCGGGGACGCGCATGCCCCCTTCGAAGGTCTGGCCCTTGTGACCCCGCAAGGGACCGGCGCTGCCGCCTCCGCCGCGTTCGCCGAATCGAGAGTTCTTTCCCCCAGGGGAAGGTCCGTTGTCTGAGGTGAAAACCACCAGCGTATTCTCGTCCAGACCGGTCTTTCGCAATGTGTCCAGGATGCGGCCCGTGGACCAGTCGAGAGTTTCCACCGCGTCGCCATACAGACCGCCCTGAGATTTGCCGCGAAACCGTTCGGATGCGTAAAGCGGCGTATGGGGAAAGGTGTGCGGCAAGTAGAGGAAGAAGGGGCGGTTCCGGTTGCGGAGAATGAACTCGATGGCTCGTTCTGTGTAGCGTTCTGTCAGGGTTTCCTGGTAGACCGGCGCTTCCAGGATGGCATCGTTGGACATCAGGGGAAGCGGGGCGCGGGAAAACTGGGCGCGAAACGGTTCTCCCGGCGGCCACTCGGAATCGTTGCTGTGGGGCAGGCCGTAAAAAGCATCGAAGCCCTGGCGATGAGGCCGGAGGGGCAGGGGAGTGCCGAGGTGCCATTTGCCAATGCAGAGGGTGGCGTAACCCGCCTGCTTCAGTTGTTCGGCAATGGTGATCTCGGACGGTGGCAGGCCGGTATTCTCATGCGGGAACAGCACGGCGGGCACACCGGCCCGTAACGGATAGCGCCCTGTCAAGATGGACGCGCGGGAGGGACTGCAAAATGGGGCCGAGGCATAGAAACTGGTCAGGCGCATGCCTTCCGCCGCCATGAGGTCGATTTCCGGCGTGGCGATGGTGTCCGAGCCGTAGCAGCTCAGGTCGCCATACCCCAGATCATCCGCGAAGAGGACGATGAAGTTCGGGGGACGGGATTCGTCGTTCTTGGTTGCTTGTCCCCACACCAAACGCGGGAGCAAGATGGCGGTAACCAGAAGGCTCACCACAAATAGCGGCAAGACCCGAAAATATTTCTGGGGCATGGATGGGGGAATTTTGGGGAGTTGAAAGAAAGCAGCGTGGCCTCAGGCGATCAACTCCGGAATAATCTGACCGCCGAACTGGGAAAGCTGCTTGAAGCGGCCGGCGTGGTAGTAGGTCAGCTTGTTGTCATCCAGTCCCAGCAGGCGCAGCAACGTCACGTGGAAGTCGCGGATGTGGTGCACGTTGTCCACCGCAGAGGCACCGATCTCATCCGTGGCGCCGACGGTGTGTCCGGCATTGCAGCCGCCGCCCGCCAGCCAGACGGTCATGGCGTCGGGGTTGTGGTCCCGTCCATAGGCCAGGCCGCCGCCGCGGATGCCGTTGTCCGGGGTGCGGCCAAATTCTCCCATCCAGACGATAAGCGTTTCATCCAGCAGGCCACGCTGTTTCAGGTCCTTGATCAGGGCGGCAATCGGTTTGTCCACGGAGGGAATGAGCGCGCCGTGCGCCTTGGCGATGTAGTCGTGCGAGTCCCAGGTGCTGGCATAGACCTGGACGAAGCGAACCCCGCTTTCGACCAGCTTCCGCGCCAGGAGACAGCGGCGTCCGAAACTGTCGGTGGGTTCTTCACCGATGCCATACATGGCTTGCGTCTGGGCGCTTTCCTGGCTGATGTCCACGATGTCCGGCACCTGCATCTGCATGCGGAAGGCCAGTTCGTAGTTTTCCATGCGGGCCGAGAGATCGCCATGTCCCGGGTGCTTGGCGGCGTGCTTTTGGTTGAGACTCTGGAGGAGGTCCAGGTTTTTCCGCTGGCGTTCCGTGGTGACGCCGGGCGGAGGGCTCAGGTCCAGGATGGGACTGCCCGTGGGCCGTAGCGGCGTGCCCTGAAAGTTGGTTGGCAGGTAGCCATTGGACCAGTTCGAAGCGCCGCCCTGCGGGTGAGCCAGTTCCGGCAGGACGATGAAGCCGGGCAGGTCTTCGTTTTCCGAACCCAGGCCATAGGTCACCCAGGAGCCTATGGCCGGATCGCCGCCGAACTGGTTGCCCGTATTTACGTGATAGTTGGCCGTGGGGTGGTTGACCGATTCCACCTGGCAGCCGCGATAGAAGCAGATGTCGTCGGCCACGTCCTTCAGGTTTTCCCACAGCGTGCACATGTCCGCGCCGGACTCGCCCGCCTTGATGAACTCAAAGGGGCTCTGCACGTAGTAGCGTTTTCCGCTGGACATGGCGGACTGCTTTTCGCCGGAGCGATTGAACTCCTGGAGGTGCAGGTCTTTCAGCTTCGGCTTCGGGTCAAAGGTGTCCAGGTGACTGGGGCCGCCCTCCATATAGAGAAAGATGCAGTGCTTCGCCCGGGCCTGGGGAAAGTGCGCGATCTTCGCGGTCGCGCCCGCCGCCGCCTGGGCTTCCTTGCCGAGGAGAGAGGAAAACGCCACGCTGCCCAGGCTGGCCGTCAGGCCATAGAGAAAGTCGCGCCGGGGCAGGCTGCCGAGAGACAGGTGCTTGGGAGGGGAAGTTCTTTTCATGTTCGAGTCCTCGGAATGGGGGAGGGTTTCTTAGGAAAAAAGGAAGGAAGGCGCCGGGCTTTAGTAAACGTAGATAAACTCGTTGGAGTTAAACAGGACCAGGCAGACGTCCGCCAGTGCCCTCGTCCGGGCATCCACCTCGCAGCCTTGCAGATCGGGAACGTAGTCTTCCAGGGCGAAGAGTTTTTCAGTGAAGGAAAAGACTTTGCCCGTGTTTTCCTCATTGGCGCGGCGCTCCACCGTCACGGGGAGTTCCAGGGGTTTCGGGCTCGCCGTCTTCTGTTGTTCGGTCAGGGCTCGCCAATGGCTCAGCGTGGCGTCCAGTTCCTCCGGCTCCGCCGGGCGTCCATACACGGTTTGGAATGCCATTTGAATGGCGGCTTCATCGTCGCCCGAGGTTTCCGCGACCAGGCGGTTGGCCAGGGCCAGCGAGCGGTCGTAGGACTCCTGGCTGTTGAACAGCATGAAGACCTGCGGCGTCACGTTCGACATGTCCCGCAACTCGCAGGACTTGTCCGGGCCGGGCTGGTTGAAGGTCTCCATGAAGGGATCGCGCAGGCCGCGGATCTTGTGGGCGTAGATGGAGCGGCGGTTGCGGCGTTCAGGTTCGGGATTGGGCTGATAGCTGGGGGCAAAGGTGCCCATGATCATCCGGGGCTGCAGCGCGGCTTCCAGGTTGATGTCCGGGCGGATCGGAATGCCGCCGAGTTCTGGATTCAACTCGCCGGAGCAGGCCAGCATCAGGTCGCGGATCTCTTCCGCCTCCAGCCGCCGGGGAATGAAGGTGGCGTAAAGTTGGTGGTTCGGGTCTTTCTCCCGCAGCTTGTCATGGTCCGGATGTTCGGAGGACCGTCGCCAGGCGTCGGAATTCAGGATAAGCCGGTGGAGGTGCTTCACGGACCAGCCGCTTTCGATGAATTCCGTGGCCAGCCAGTCAAGCAGTTCGGGGTGGGTGGGTTTCTTGCCCGTGGCGCCGAAGTTATTCGGATTTCCCGCGATGCCCTGACCGAGGTGCCAGGTCCAGACGCGGTTCACCATGACACGGGCCGTCAGCGAATTGTCCGGGTCCGCGATCCAGTCCGCCAGAGCGGTGCGGCGTCCGTTCACGGTCTTGGGAAACTTCACGTCCAGCGCGCCGGGTACCGCGCTGAGGGGACCGGGAGACACTTTCTGCCCAGGCGAAAACGGATCGCCGCCGGTGAGGATGGCGGTCCGCTCCAGTTCGCCTTCGCCCATCGGGTCTTCCGGCATCCGCTGCGGGCTATACATCTTGGGATTCCGCGTCTTGCCATTGTAAACCGTGAAAGCCACGGGCTTGTAGCGGTCGAATTCCCAGTCGAACCGGGTATTCCATTTTCGCGCAATGCGTTCCTGGCCAAATTCGTCGGGATTGGTGAAGTTGTTGCCGCTGGGAATATCTTCTTTTGGTGCACCGGCTTTCTTAGCCTCCTGCCGGTTCTTGTAAGGCAGGCCCCGTTCCTGGAAAAAGGCCAAGTCGTTTGCCGCTTCGATCTCCGCCAGCTTGGCGAGAGTCGCTTGATTTTGGCGGCTCGCCAGGGTGTGGTAGTGCTTGTCTTCCTCCATCCCGTCCAGATTCTCACCTGGGACCCACTCGGTTTTCACGTCAGCGAACTGCGTGGTCGCGAAGCAAGCCTGGAGGGAATAGTAGTCGCGCGTCGGCACCGGATCGAACTTGTGGTCGTGACAGCGGGCGCATTGCAGCGCGTGCGCCAGGAAGACCTGGCCGACGGAGTCCGTGATGTCGTCCAGGAACTGTTGCCGCGTGACTTTCGCCACGCTCATGCCGGTGTGCTCCCAGGGACCCATCCGCAGGAAACCCGCGGCGATCAGCATTTCGGGATCGTCGCGATCAATCTCATCGCCGGCGATCTGTTCGCGGATGAACTGATCGTAAGGTTTGTCATCGTTAAAACTGCGGATCACATAGTCCCGGTAACGCCAGGCATTGGGCCGCTCGTAGTCGTTGGCGAAGCCGGAGGAATCCGCGTAGCGCACCACGTCCAGCCAATGGCGGCCCCACTGTTCGCCATAGTGCGGGCTGGCCAGAAGCTGATCGACCAGACTGGCAAAGGCTTCCTCGTCCGGGCGGGGATCGTTCACAAAAGCCTTCACCTCCTCCGGCGAGGGTGGCAGGCCCAGCAGGTCCAGCGTCACGCGGCGGATCAAGGTGCGGCGGTCCGCCGCCGGGGCCGGTTCCAGTCTGGCGGTTGTGAGCTTCGCGTCGATGAAGTCGTCCACCCGCTCCCCAGTTTCTGGCTTGGTCACTGGCTGGTAGGCCCAGAGATTTTCCGGCTGATAACGCCGATAGGTCCACTCGTCCGCCAGGCCGCCGCTGGTTTTCACGATCACCCCTTCCGCGAAGTTCTCCTGAATCCAGGCGATCCGGTCCTCATCCGGCCAGGGCGCGCCCGAGTCGATCCAGTCGCGGATCAGCCAGGTTTCTTCCTGGGTGAGTTTCTCCGCTTCCTTGGGCGGCATCTCATAGTCTTCCTCCTCACGCGTTACCGTGGTGTAGAGAATGCTGGCGGCGGCATCGCCGGGGATCAGCACCTCGTGGCCGAAGGTCTCGCCGCCTTTCTTCAGGCTTTCCAAGGTGGACAGGTCGAAGTCGCCCTTGATCTTGTCTGGGTCTTTCCCGTGGCAGGCCAGGCACTTCTCTGTCAGCAGCGGTTTAACTTGCAGGGCAAAAAGCTTTTCGCCCGCGTCCGGCTCCGCTTCTTTTTCGGCGGCTATGACAGAGCCCGTGAGCCCGGCCAAGGTAAGAGAAAAGACGGCGGCGGAGACCAGCGCGGCTCCGCGCCGGGTCCGGCGTTTCGTTCTGAAGAAAGACAGGTTCGGCATACTGGGGGTATCAGTAGGGGGTTCCTTGTTCGAATATCTCACGGATCTCCGCTCCCTCCAAGGCGGCGGAATAGATGGCAAACTCGTCAATGGCGCCGTTCAGGTTGCGCACCGCGAACCAGGGATCGTCCTTGGTGGGCAGGCCCCAGTTGCCGATCTCGCCCGCGCCGATGCGGGTGGTGTGGACCTCCGCGTCTTTTTGGGCGCGTTCCCGGCTGACTTCCTTTCCATTCACATATTGGATCACCGTCTGCGTGCTGGCGTCAAAGACCGCCGCCAAGTGCATCCACTGGCCGCTCAGGGAGATGTCCCACACCGGTGGGGTGTAGTAGATGTAGTTCCTCATCTTTCCTTCCTCGCGGATCTTCATGGAGTACATGAGGCGCCCGTCTTCCTGGAACTGCCAGTGCGGTTCGCCGGGCTGATAATTATCCGCCAGGAACAGCGCATTGTATTTCCGGTCCAGGCTGTCCACCCGCGCCCAGCAGGTGAAGGTCAGCGAGGTGAATTCGCCCGGGATGAACACCCGGACCCGGCTGCCGGTGCGCTTGAACTCCAGCGCGCTCTTCGGGTAGTCCCAGCGCCCGGGGAAACGCATCGCGCCGACGATGGCGCCGTCCTGTTCCGGGTTCCGGGGAGCCTGAGAGTTCCGCAGCACGCGGTCCCAGGTGCCGGGTTCGTCAAAGGCGTAGTACGTAATCAGACGCGGGTCCTGGCGCCGTTTCTGGGAGAAGGCCGCCCAGCGTTCGTAGCCCTTCTGGGCGGAGTGCTGCGACCGCTGGTCCAGGTCCGCCACACCCGTGAACCCGCCCGCGTCCGCCGGAATGCTCTGGGGCGCGGTCTGATCCTGGGAATAGGCAAAGGCCTCGCCCTTCACCGCGCGGTGGCGGTTCCCGTCCGCGCCTTCGAATTCCACCTCGCCATCCAGCACGTGAATCTCCGAGCGGCCCGCCGAGGAATCGATGGCGAACTCCGTTCCCAGATCCACCACCTTAATGTCCGGCGTGCGAATGATGAATCCGCGCGCGGCGGGCGGCGCGGTGGCCCGGAGCCGTCCGCCGTGGAGAAAGGCTTCCGTGGGCGAGACGATCTCGAAATCCACCTGGCCTTCCAGAATGACCGTGGCGCCGCCGAAGAATTCAATCTGAGCCAGCCCGGACTCAAAACGCAGGTGCTCCGCCGCCAGGGTATCGCCCCGGCGGAAGACCGCGCCCGGTTCGCTGGGAGTTCCCCAGACCAAGTCCACCGTCTCGGTCAAAATGGCGAAACCTTCCGCCATCGTCTCCGCCGGTTCCGGTCCCGCGCCGGATCGGGCAAATATGAGGATCAGACTCAGCGCGAGAGCCGCCGCCAAAGCCGTGCCGAGCCCCCAGACCCAGGGGCCAGTCACCACTTTCCGGTCGTGGGCTGGGTTGCCGGGTGATTGCCACGCCTGGGATTCTTCGTCCTCCGAAGAATCCTGAAGGGCCGCGTCCAGGTTCAGATAGCGCCGGTAGAGGCGGCGGGCCTCCGGGTCCTCCCGCAGCCGGGTTTCCAGGAGTGAAAAATCCTCCGCGCCGATCCGCCCGTCGCAGTAGGCGGCGATCCACTCCTGAAGCTCTCTGTCGCCGGGAGCGCTCATACCGCGTGGCCCTCCTCCTTCAGCGTGCGCTCGATGCAGTCCAGCAAGGTTTGCCGGATGCGGTTCAGCGTTTTATAAAAGGCTGTGGCGGACTTGCCGAGTTCTTCCGCCACTTCGCGAATGGTCCTGCCGGGTGCGTAGGCGGACTTCACCAGCCGACGCTGATGGTCCGGCAGCTTACGCAGGCAAGTTTCCAGGGCATTCCGTTCCCGCTGGAGCGTTTCGCTTTCCTCGTCAAACTCGTCGGCCAGGATCTCCACCAGGTCCTCGCTGAAGACATGCCGGTCCCGCGCCCGGGTGCGCCGGTATTTTAAGACCTCGAACCGGGCGATGACGGCGGCCCATCTTCCGAATTCCGTGCCCGGCTCGAACTCCGGGAATTTTTTCCACAGCACCAGGCTGGTATTCTGCACCACCTCGTCCGCGTCCTCCCAGGTGGGCACGAGGGAGCGCACAAAAGCTCTCAGGCCCGGCTCGGCCCGGGAAAACTCGAGCACGAAAGCTTCGTAAAGCGCGTCGTTGGAGGAGGGGTTCGCCATGCGGTCTACCCTTTTAACTCCCGTCGCCGGACAGATTGCCCGAAAAAAGTCAGGAAATTTTCACCGGTAAGGGTTTCGGCGCCATGGAGTTCCCGCGTCCCTGGGGCGAAACCAGCCAAAAAATCGCCCTGCGGGTTCGCAATTTTAACGGGTCCCGTTATTCTTGGCCGCATGGCGATCTACACGGCAGCCCCGGTTATTCGGGAATTGGGACCACCTGAAACTTGGCCCGCCAGCCTGGAACGTCCCCGGAAAGATCCGGGGTCGGAGAAGCTGGTGGTGGGATGGCGCGAGTGGCTGGAATTTCCGGACCTGGGAATTCCCGGCATCAAGGCCAAGGTGGATACCGGCGCCCGCACCTCCGCCCTTCATACTCACGATTTCGAGATTTTCGAGAAAGACGGGAATGAGTGGGTGAAGTTTCACCTCCATCCTCTGACCCACCGCGGCGACCTGGAGATGGAATGCGTCTCCCAGGTTATCGACTACCGGGAGGTGAAAGACTCCGGCGGTCATGTGGAGCGCCGTCCCTTCATCCGGACCAAGGCTCTCCTGGGTGGGTTCAGCTGGTTCATTCAGCTGAGTCTGACCAACCGCGAGAACATGAAATTCAGGATGTTACTCGGCCGCCACGCCCTGAGAGGGAGATTTCTGGTAGACCCCCGATCTTCTTACTTGATGGGCGGAGACTTGTCGGGCAAATACGCCAGCCCCAATCCCTGATTCGAAACGAACCCACAATAAAGCAAACGCTCTGCTACCATTTCCACCCCCATAGGAGGCCCCATGCGTATCGGAATTCTTTCCAGAAACAGAAATCTATACTCCACGCAAAGTTTGGTTCGCGCCTGCAAAGAGCGCGGTCATGAGGTGAAAGTCATCGACTATTTGCGGTGCCACATGAACATCACCTCCCACCGGCCTTCGATTTACCTGGGAGATGACGAATTGGCCGGATACGACGCCATCATTCCCCGGGTGGGCGCGTCCCACACCTTTTACGGCTGTGCCGTCGTCCGCCAGTTCGAAATGATGGGCGTCTACAGCCTCAATGAATCCGTGGCCGTGTCCCGTTCCCGGGACAAGCTGCGCAGCCTGCAACTGCTGGCGCGGAAAGGCATTGGCCTGCCGGTCACCACCTTTGCCCACGACACCCGGGCGTCCAAAAACCTCATCTCCATCTGTGGGGGCGCGCCGCTGGTGATCAAGCTGCTGGAAGGCACCCAGGGTGTCGGCGTGGTGCTGGCCGAAACCACCAAGGCCGCCGAGAGCGTCATCGAAGCCTTCCGGGGGCTGAACGCGAACATCCTGGTCCAGGAATTCATCGCCGAGGCCGGCGGCGCGGACATTCGCTGCCTGGTGGTGGGCGAGAAAGTCGTGGCGGCCATCAAGCGCCAGGCCAAGGAAGGGGAGTTCCGGTCCAACCTGCACCGGGGCGGCTCCGCCTCAGTGGTCAAGATCACCCCAGAAGAGCGCTCCACCGCCGTGAGGGCCGCAAACATCATGGGCCTGAACGTGGCGGGGGTGGACATCCTCCGTTCCAACCACGGCCCCGTGGTCATGGAGGTCAACTCTTCGCCCGGTCTGGAAGGCGTGGAAACTGCTACGGGTAAAGACGTGGCGGGAATGATCGTGTCTTTTATTGAGAAAAACGCCGCGAAGGGCAAGACTCGCACTCGTGGCAAAGGCTAGCAAGATCAGCGGCGGTTCCGATTCGGCCAGCGACGGTTCCCAGGGAAGTGTCCTGCGGATCGGCGAACAGGAATTTCAGCGCGGCGAACGTGGCGTGGTGGACGTGGCGGTCGGTCACATGATCGACTACCAGCCCGTCAACATGACCGTGCATGTCCGAAGAGGGCGGCGGCCTGGGCCTTGCCTGATTGTCAGCGCCGCCCTTCATGGAGACGAGATCAATGGCGTGGAAATCGTCCGCCGGGTGCTCCGCACCGCCTTGCTAAACCGTTTGCGGGGCGATCTCATCGCCGTGCCGGTGGTCAATGTTCCCGCTTTCCTGGCTCGTTCCCGCTACCTCCCGGACCGGCGGGACCTGAACCGCCTGTTTCCGGGTTCCTCGGCGGGATCGCTGGGGGCCCGGCTGGCCTACTGCTTTGTGAATCAGGTCCTGGTGCACTGCACCCATTCCATCGATATCCACACGGGCGCTCTGAACCGGCCAAACCTGCCCCAGGTGCGCTATTCCGCCGGTGACGAAGAAAGCCTGGCCATGGCCAAAGCGTTTCACGCTCCGGTCGTGCTGGAGTCCGCCATTCGGGACGGGTCTTTGCGGCAGACGCTTTTTGGGGAAGGGAAGTCGTCCATCGTGTTCGAAGGCGGCGAAGCCCACCGGCTGGACCCCGCGTCTGTCCGCTACGGGGTGCGGGGAGTGATTTCCGTGATGCGCTATCTCGGCATGTTGCCCAAGGAAAAGAGCGGAGACAAAGGGGGGAGTGGGGCCGAAGAGGGAAGTCAACTGTTGAACGGCCCGCGCCGCCGGATGAAGACCCTGGTTTCCCGTTTTACCTTTTGGACCCGGGCTCCCCGGGGCGGCATTTTCACTCCCTATGTGGAAATCGGGAAGGCCGTCGGGCCGGACACCGTGCTCGGCATCGTCGCGGACCCCTTCGGCCGTCACGAAACCACTGTGTATGCAAAGGAAGAAGGCGTCATCATTGCCAGGACCTTCGAAGCCACGGTGGACGAGGGGGACGCCCTGTTCCACATCGCCCTGACCCGCGATCCCGGAAAGATGGAACAGCACATTCTCCGAAGTGGGGAAGACATCGAGCAGGTGGAAGATTCCTGGGAGGCTTGGTGAAGATTGAGAGGGCCGTGGCGGTCAAAAGGTTTCCTTACCGGTAAGATAAAGTGTCCTTAGAATCCTGTCTCTGAGACACATTGTGGCAAAAATCTGCACACTTGGTCGCATTATTGAGCCATTTCCAGGGTTTTAGGCTTGACCCAAATTGACAGGATTTCTGAAGATCATAGGATAGTTGCTGGCCTGACGATTAGAATCCAAAGCTTCCCCCGAGTTTATTTTTGTGGTGGGTGATCCCTGTGGAAGGGATCGGGTTCTGGTGTCGTGCCAGTCACGCAACCCTCCCTGCCCCACCTATATGAGTGCGCTCCTACCGCTTTTTCGCGGCAACTCCCTCCTCCAAACCCTCGCCCTGGCGGGTCTTCTACCCAGTCTGATTTTCCTGCCGGGCGCGGCCAGAGCAAATCCCGCCGGTGGCGTGGTGGTTCACGGGGCCGCCGAATTTGGGGATGGACTCGATGGACATCTTTCCATCCTGCAGCACTCAGACAGGGCCATCATTAACTGGGAAAATTTCTCGATTGAAGCTGGAGAGTTCACGCAGTTTCTTCAGCCAGGAGCGAATTCAGCGGCACTGAACCGGGTCGTTTCCGGAGCGCCATCGGCCATTCATGGGGCGCTGCAGGCCAACGGTAAGATCCTCTTGATCAACCCCAACGGAATCGTCGTGGGGGCGACGGGTTCCGTGGATGTAAATGGCTTTGTGGCTTCCACGTTGGACCTGAGCAACGAGCAGTTCCTGGCTGGGGGCGACCTGCTTTTCAGTGGGGCGAGCGACGCGGGCATCACGAACTTTGGCCGCATCAATGCCGTGGGGGGCGATGTCTTCTTAGTGTCCCATACCATCAACAATGCTGGTTCCATCACTGCGGTCAACGGCACCGTGGGGCTGGCGGCGGGTCAGGAAGTGCTGATCTCCGCCGCGCCGGACGCCAATGGCGAGCGAGTGTTCGTTCGGCCCACGGCGGGCGTGGCCGGAGGAACGGGAGTTCTCAATACCGGCTCCATCGAAGGGGCGGCCGTGGAGTTGAAAGCGCACGGCAATATGTACGCGCTGGCGATCAATAACCAGGGGTCCATCCGCGCCACGGGCGCCGTGAACAGCGGCGGATCCGTCTTTTTGAAAGCAGAAGGCGGGCGGATTGACAATACCGGTGACATCGTCGCCACCCTGCCCAGTGGTGACGGCGGGAGAATTTTCATCGACGCCGGGGCTGGTGGCATTGTGAACGCTGGCGGTAACATCCGTGCCGATGGCACGGGGGATGGCCTGGGGGGATCCATCGTGATCGGTGGTGAAGAGATAAACGTGCCCGGCGGCGCCAACCTTACCGCCAATGGTGAAGGCGGTGGCGGCTCGGTGCAGATCGGTTTCAACCCCTTGGCGGGAGACATCGCCCTGGTGGAATCCAGCAAAATCGACGTGGGCGCGGGGGCCAACATCAGTGCCAACGGCGGCGCGGGCGATGGCGGCTCGGTCTATGTCGGTGGAGCCGCGGACAGCACGGTGAATGTCGCGGGTAACCTCAGCGCCTCCAGCCGGGATGGCTTGGGCGGCCAGATCATGGTGCAGGGCGGTGACGTGGTGCTGGCCTCTTCTTCCAATGTGGATGCCAGCGGCGCGGCGGGCGGTTCCGTTTCCGTTCGCGGTGAAGACACGGTGACTGTCGCCGGCATTGTGACAGCGGCGGGAACCTCCGGAGACGGGGGGAGCATCGTCATTTCGGGTGAGAACCAGGCCACGGTGAGCGGGACCCTGGACGCTGGCAGCGCCGAAGCAAATGGCGGTCTGGTTGTCGTGGAAGGTGACATCGTGGAACTGACCTCCACCGCGAACGTCAACGCTAGCGGCAACACCGGTGGCGGCACGGTCAAGATTGGCGGTGGTTTTCAAGGCAAGGATTCCACGGTGAGGAACTCGTCCAGGACCACCGTCGCGCCCGGCGCGCAGATTAATGCGAACGCCACGGGCAGTGGCGACGGCGGTACGGTTATCGTCTGGTCCGACGGTGACACGGTTTTCGAGGGCAGCATCAGCGCCACGGGCGTCGACGCCGGTGGGTTTGTGGAGGTCTCCGGAGCCCAGAACCTCGGGTTCAATGGTTTCGTGGACACCACCGCCACCAACGGTCCGGCGGGGACTTTGTTGCTGGACCCTAACAATGGGACCATCGGCACCGGCGGAACGACATCCGGGCCAAACTTCAATATCGACAACGTGGCTCTCAGTCAGTCGCTGCAACTGGGTAACAATGTCATTATCACCACGTCCGATCCCGGAGGTTTGAGCGGTCAGGATGGTAATCTGACCATTCTAAATGACGTGGAGTGGTATTCCAGCGGGACGCTGGCGATCGTGGCAGAAGGAGATATCTATGCCCAGGCTCACGTGCGGAACGCGGGGGACGGCGGCATCTACTTGGTTTCCGGCTGGGATGGATCGACCGGGCTTCCTGGGCCGGAAACGCCTCAGCTGACGCCTGGGCTCTTCGCCATGGACGATATCTTCGACGATACTGCCAGCTACGGCCTTGGCGAAGGCAGCATCTTCATCAACACGGACGCCACGGCCGGGCGTATTTCTTCACGCGCCGTGGAAATCGGCAGCCGTTATGGCGAGACCAGCATCGCGGCGTATGACGTTTACCTGCGCGGCGGAAATGGCGGGAACCGGTGGGCTCACATCGGTTTCCGGGACACGGGCGCTCCCAATGGCGTTACGGGTTCCAATGAGTGGTGGTCTGATGCTGGCAGCAACGTCCAGGGGGCCGTGTTACATGCCGGCGATGCTGGCAGCGGCGCGACAGGCGCCATCCGGGTCGAAGCCTTGGACGACGTAGACGGCTTCGCCGGTAATGGAAATTACTCCTACGTCCAGATCGGTCACGGTGGCCTCAACAACACCGACCGGCCCAGCGGCGGGGTCAATGGCGGACCGGCCAGCCGGACGGGCTACAGTATCGTGACGCCGGACAACGTGGCGGTTAACCCCGTGGACGCGCCGATCACCGTCCGCACCGGTCTCCTCACTGGCACGGACGGGAATCTGATCATGAAAGGTAATGACAACTCCAGCCGCACGGGAGGCACCCGGATCGGTCATGGTGGCACCTATCAGTTTGGATCTTTCAATGGAGACATCACCGTCGAAGCCGGGGGCGACATTGACTTTGACGCCGGGCTTGGCTGGGACTCCCCCGGTCAGATCGGTCATGGCTGGGTGGCGGAAGGGAACCAGAACTTCTCCGATCAGACCCTGAGCGGCAACATCGAGGTAACGAGTGGCGGTGAGATTACCTTTGATGGCTACAACCGGCCCACGACCAATGTCTGGGGCCTGGGCCGCAGCGCCATGCAGATCGGCCACGGCGGATTCTTCAGTTCGCAGCCCAATCACGACAATGGCGATATCACCGGAAGCATCACCGTGCAGGCTGAGGACGGCATCCGCTTCACGGCGGGGAACAATCATGGCGACTATGCTCAGATCGGTCACGGGGGATACCACCCGCGTGGAGACAAGACGGGGAACATTAAGGTTTCGACCGTAAACGGAAGTATTGAATTTAAGGGGGGAGAAGACGCCGTGACCGCGCGCGACTGGGGCTATGGCTACAGCTTTGCCCAGATCGGCCACGGGGGCATCAACGCGGATGGTGACATGGAAGGCACCATCGAGGTCGAAGCCACCAATGGCCCCATTTCCTTTACCTCTGGGACCTGGTTTTACGAATACGCGCAGATCGGCCACGGCGGCCGGGACACGCAGGGGAACATCAATGGCGATTCCCAGATCGATGTGACGTCTGGCGGAGATATTACCTTCTCCATCCGGGATGCCAAGGACCCGGACGCGATGAACCTGTCTACAGATTATGAAAGTTGGTATAATTCGCAACTGGCCGGCGGCTCGATTCAGCGGGGCTACTGGTACGCGTGGGACCGCTACGCGCAGATTGGCCATGGAGGCTATAATATGGACAGTACAGTGGTCGATGACGACATCAACGTCACGGCGGGTGGCGGCATTACCTTCCAGACGCTGGGCAAAGTATCCGACCGGGACTACCTTCAGATCGGCCACGGCGGCCACAGCAATAACCGGGACTTCTCCGGTAACATCAAAGTGGATGCCCAGGGCGGAGGCATTCTCTTCGACACTTCCGGAGACGGCATTCTCGGAAAAACCCGGGACAGCGCCGGGGTGATCACTGACCAGGACCGCGGTGTCGAAGCCTACGCCCAGATCGGTCACGGCGGTTACGGCGCCCGGGGCGATCACAACGGCATCATCGACGTGGATGCGGCGGGCGACGTGAAGTTCATCGGGCCCACCGGAAGCACGGGACGCGAAGGCAACCGGGACCGGAGCTACGTCCAGATGGGCCATGGCGGCTACGAAGCCGACAATCCTAACAATGCCGCCAACGATACCCCTGGGAATGTCGGAAATATCTTCCTCGACACCACGGGCGACATTCTCTTCCAGGCTGGGAACTGGCAGAACACCTACGCTCAGCTCGGGTTAGGCGGCGCGTACAATCAGGGGGCTCACTCCGGGGGTATCACCATCGGCGCGGGAGGGGGCATCTCTTTCCTGGCCGGCATTGGCATCGATGACACGGACTATCAGTCTTATGCCCAACTGGGGCACGGCGGTTTTGACGCCGACGGAAATACATCGGGAGCCATCTCCATCACGGCGGGTTCGGACATCAATGGTTATGGCCTGAATTTCCGGGCGGGCAACGTGCGGGACAACTCCGTGCAATTGGGGCACGGGGGCCGTAGCGGCAGGTCCGGGCAGGGCGACGCGGATCCGGTGGGCGTTTTCGGAGATATCACGATCGATTCCGAAGGAGACATCCGCTTTGTGGCGGGAACCGAGGAATTCTTGGCCACCAATGAAGACGGCCGTCTTACCGCCCAACTGGGCCACGGGGGATACGGTTATGACGCCTCTGACACCGATACGGATAACTCCGGCAATGGCGTGGGTCACTACGGAGACATCTCAGTTCATTCGGACAACGACATCTACTTCCAGGGCGGCGACCAGAACCTCGACAGCGAAGGAACCGGCTACGGACGCACCCACTATGCGCTCCTGGGGCACGGCGGCATCTACGCCAGCGGCGACCATCACGGAAACATTACCGTGTCCGCCGGTACTCGTGACGGAGGAGGGAATGTGACCAACGCCGGAAATATTGAGTTCCTTGGCGGTGGCTTCACCACGGACAATAGCGTCGAAAAATACAACTTCGCCCAACTGGGGCACAGCAACACCCAAGCGTACGGCGACCTGGGCCTGGCCACGGACGTAATCTCGGTGGATGCCACGGGGAATATTCACTTCGAAGGC
This sequence comes from Verrucomicrobiia bacterium, assembly GCA_030427505.1. Lineage (GTDB taxonomy): Bacteria > Verrucomicrobiota > Verrucomicrobiia > Verrucomicrobiales > DEV007 > JAUICH01. The sequence goes on along the minus strand of JAUICH010000004.1, from coordinate 13,039 downwards.
GGCAAAGGCAGGGAGAGCCAGGCTCAGCTCGGAAACGGCGGGCGCTCCGCGCGGGGCGACCACAAGGGCGAGATTCGGGTGACGGCGAATGGCAACATTGAGTTCTGGGGCGGTATGGGAGACCTGAGCGTGGACAGCAACCAGTCGAATGTTTCTTACGCCCAACTGGGGCACGGCGGCTGGGAAGCCGTGGAGCCGTATGACAGCGACGACCCGTTTAACTTCGATCTTGGCCAGCCCGATACCACCGGTCATACGGGCAACATCTTTGTGCAGACCCTGGACGGGAACATCGATTTCAAGGGCGGCACCGGCAGCAACACCTTTGCCATGATCGGTCATGGCGGCCGCGAAACCGCGGGAGACCATGGCGGAGACATCACCGTGCTCGCCGGGGTGGACGAAACGACGCACGCCGCGCTGAACGGCACCAGTTCCATCAACTTCGACGCCAACGGCGAGGGCAACACCGCAAGCAACACCCCGGTTCAAATCGGCCACGGTGGCTACTACTCTAATGGAGACATCACCGGAGACATCACGGTGTATGCCGCGAATGAGATCAACTTCACCGCGGGCCGGCATGATTCCCAAGCTCAGATCGGCCACGGTGGGCGCAATTCACACGGTACTTCCACCGCCACCTGGGGCAGTCCGTCGGGAGAAACCAAGCGCTATGGTTCCAACCGCCAGTTCCGCCCGGGCACTCTAAAAGGAGACATTGTCGTAAACGCGGTGAACGACATTACCTTCCGCGGCGGCAATGAGAATGGCGACCGGGCCTATGTGCAGATCGGTCACGGCGGCTACCAGTATCACGCCAATCCCGACGCCACTTCGGTGAACGGCGACGGCCACAATGGGGACATCACGGTCATCAGCCAGGCAGGCGCCATTTCGTTCCGGGCGGGCGATGGATTTAATGCGCACGCCATGATCGGTCATGGGGGCACCGAGACCTTCGGGAACCACGGGGGCGGCACCAGCGGCAGCGACATCCTGGTGGAGGCCGAGACCGGTATCTCCTTCTACGCCACCGGTTCGGATCGGTTTTCCGCCTGGGGATCGGATGCCGGGGGCAGCCGGAACTTTGCCCAGATCGGTCACGGCGGCTGGCGTTCGGGTTTCAACTACGTGGATGAATTTGACGGCAGCGCCAACGATGGCTTCGCGGTCCTGCAGGTGACCACCGGCCCGACCGGAAATCCTGATGATACGGGCATGCATCCCCTGACTCCGTTTGTGGATGACGACGCGGATGGGAACTATCGCGGAGCGGTTTTTGCAACGGTGCGCGGGTTCTCGGGCAGCATCACGGTGCGGACCAACGGCGACGGGGCTGACATCCAGATGCTGGCGGGTTCCGAAGCCGAGGGCACCATCGGCAATCGCGCGCAGGAAGCCTACGTGCAGATTGGCCACGGCGGCGACCGCAGCCACGGGGATCACACGGGCGGCATCACGGTGGACAGCGGGGGAGACTTGATCATGCACGCCGTGCAGGGGGACTCGAACAGCACGGGGAACCACGACGCCGCCTTCGCCCACGTCGGCCATGGCGGCATCCGCATCGCGGGGAACATGAGCGGCGCCATTGATGTGGATGCTGCCGGAGAGATTGAATTCCTGGGCGGAAATTCCGTGGACGGCGCCAATGCCTCTTTCGCCCAACTGGGGCATGGCGGTTACGAAGTCCGCGACGAGGATACCCGGGCTTCCAGCGTGGGGGTGACCAATGACACCACCGGATTTACCGGTGACATCAATGTGAATGCCGGAGGCGACATCAGATTCATCGGCGGCGCGGACTACCGGACCTATGTTCAGCTCGGCCATGGCGGGCACTCCAGTGGAGACAGCCACATCGCCAACATCACGGTGGACTCCGGGGGAACGATCACGTTCACCGGCGCCATGGATCCGGGAGATACCAATCCGGATTCTCACAGCGATGCTTTCGCCATGCTGGGTAACGGTGGCTATACCTCCCGTGGCGATCACCAGGGGATCATCGACGTGGATGCCGCGGGCGCCATCCTGTTTACCTCCGGCTCGGACGATCACGATTTCAGCCAGCTTGGCCATGGGGGCTTTGATTCGGATGATCCCAACTCATCCGATCCCACCACGATTCAGGCATCTCCGGGAAATGAAGGAAACATCTTTGTGGACGCGGGCGGAGACATCATCTTCTCCGCCGGCGAGAAGTACCGGACCTACACCCAGTTGGGCCACGGCGGAGCGCACAACCGTTCCAGCAACGATGGCAACATCCACGTAGCGACGACCGGCGGCCGCATTCAGTTCACCGCGGGTCTGGGCGTGGACGATGGCGACACGGAAGCGTATGCCCAACTGGGCCATGGCGGTTACGAGTCGGATACCGCTCAGCACGGTAACATCGACGTATCGGCCACGTCTTCGTCTTTTGACTTTGGCGCGGGAGCGGAAGACGTGGGCCTCCTGTTCACCGCGGGAGACCGGCGGGATAGTTCCGCTCAGTTGGGTCACGGCGGGACCAACTCCCGCACCGGTTCGCCCGGCACGCCGGAAGGGCATACCGGCAGCATCACCGTGGACGTGGACGGCAGCATCTACTTCATCGCGGGCACACTGACGGAAGACTCCTCCACGGATGAAGACGCCCGCCTCTCCGCCCGGCTGGGCCACGGCGGCTACAATGCCGACCCGGCGGGTGAGGATGCCAGTCATACCGGTGAGGACGACTGGGCGCATTCCGGAGACATTTCCGTGACCAGTTCCGCGGGAGACATCAGCTTCATCGGTGGCATCAGCGCCGCGGACGATCCCATCATGGGCATCGGCGGTGGTGGCGGCCGTTTCCACGAGGCTCACCTGGGTCACGGCGGTACCTTCACCAGTGGCGATCACTTCGGGTCCATCACCGTGGAAGCCACGACCGGCAGTATCAATTTCACCGCCGGGAACGATACGGATGACAATAGCAACGATATCTACTCCTATGCGCTTCTTGGCCATGGGGGTATCAGCGCGAATGGCGATCTCCAAGCGGACGAAATCCGGGTGACGGCGGGGAACGCCATCAATTTCAAGGGAGGCGCTACTGGAAATCAGAACTTCGCACAACTGGGGCTGGGCGGTTATAACTTCTCCGGCGATCACTCCGCTCCGATCCATGTGAGCGCGGGTGCGGGTGGCGTGAACTTCACCGGTGGCGGTGGAGCGAGCCAAAACTTCGCCCACTTGGGGAATGGCGGTACCGGTTCGCGGGGCGAGCATAGTGGCGACATCACCGTGTCCGCCGGTGCGGGCGGGGTGAATTTCACGAGTGGAGACGAGACCCAAACCTGGGCCCAACTCGGCCACGGTGGCTGGGATGCCGACGATCCAAATGGCGCCCCCGTGGGCGACGAGGGGAACTCAGGCAACATCATGGTTACCACCACCGGCGGCGGGGACGTGAACTTCACTTCCGGTTCGGGGAACGACTCATACACGCAGCTGGGCCACGGCGGGCGTGGTACCGAAGGGAACCACAGCGGAAACGTGACCGTGAATGCCTCGGGCTCCATCAACTTTGCCGCCGGCGGACTGACCAATACCTGGGGCAGGGATGAAGGTTACAGCCAGCTCGGCCACGGCGGTTATCAGGCCCGGGGCGATCACTCGGGAGACATCTTGGTCAGCGCGGTGGGAGACATTGAATTCCACGCGAGCGGCGCCTATCGGGGCTATGCCCAGCTGGGCCATGGCGGCTGGGACGCGGACAATCCCAATCCCGACGGCTGGCCTTACGGGTACTTTACCAATTCGGTGGACGGCGGAGGCCGCGGCATGCCCACGGATGAAGAACGGCTGGGTAATTTTGGCGACATCACCGTCACCGCCACGGGTGGCGACGTTCACTTCTACACGGACGGCGGTTCTGATGCCTATGTCCAGCTCGGTCATGGCGGCTATTCCACGGACGGCGACCATGGCGCCAAGGACACCGACAACGACGGCATTTCCGACTTGGACCCCGTCACTGGAATGCGCATCGGCAGTACCATTTCCGTCACCGCCACCACGGTGGCCAGTAGCGGCGGTGATGTCATTTTTGACGCTGGACTGAACGACGCCCTGACGAATTCAAACCACTATGCTCATCTCGGTCATGGAGGCCTCTATTCCTCAGGCGACCACACGGGCGACGTCAGCGTCAACGCGGATGGCGCAGTGTCTCTCTACGCGGCGCGGGGCAGCTCTTACGCCCAGATTGGGAACGGCGGCCGGAACAATCACGATTCCTATGACGAGGTCAGCAACGGGACCGACCGGATGTTCAACCGCCGCCGTTTGAGCAGCGACCGTTATTATCCAGGTACCGCGTCTGGGGACATTTATGTAAACGCGGGTGGAAACGTGACGATGAAGGGCTTCGACGCCTACACCGGCTCCTCCAGCGGCGGCACCTACGTGCAGATCGGCAATGGCGGCTACAAGTTCGACGCGGATCCGAACTCTCCGAATGGAACCGGTCATAACGGCATGATCACGGTCCTGTCCGGTGGCTTGCTTTCCATTGATTCCGGCGCGCGGGTCAGTGAGGCCTACGCCCAGATCGGTCATGGCGGTTATGTCGCCTTTGGGAATCACGGTCACGACGGCTCCGGCGTGGATGACGCGACCATGGCGGCGAACAACGCCATCAACGTTCACGCGGAGGACGGCATCGTGGCGCTCGCCCATGGGGGGGACAACATCAACAACAACTGGGGCCAGCGAGCCTACTACAACTACGTCCAGATCGGTCATGGCGGCCGCGAATCGGACAACCGCCAGATCGACTTTGCCACCCCGGCTTGGTATGGCGACGAGCATGCCAACAACGGCGGCGCGCCGCCGCCGGATCCCTACGTAGCCGAAGCGGATACCGGCTATCACCCGCTGACTCCCAGTGTCGGGACCGGCACCGCTCCGCCGGCGGCGAACGGTGGCGTGGGAGAAACCGGTGTCATCACCAACGCGGAGATCCTCGGCACCATCGGGAACATCAGCGTCACCACGGGTGACGGCGGCGACATCATCTTCCGCGGCGCGGATGGTACCGCGGGCAGCGGGCAGGAAGACCGCTCCGCCAACGGCTACGTGCAGCTGGGGAATGGCGGATACGGCACCTCTGGCGATCACAAGGGCTCCATTACCGTGAACAGCGGCGGATCCATCGAGTTCACCGCCAATCAGATGCCTAACGTGACCGGTGCGGCTGATGGCGACAACGACAACGCCTATGCCCAGCTAGGCCACGGCGGCTATGGCGCCCGGGGTTACCATAGTGGTAATATCGACGTGGATGCCGGCGGGGACATTACCTTTACCTCCGGACGTTCCAGCGAAAGCTACAGCCAGCTCGGTCACGGCGGGTACGATGCCGACTGGCTGAACACCAGCGATGCCGCCACCATCCTGGCGGCGGACGGCAACGTTGGGGACATTTCCGTGGACGCGGACGGAGACATTATCTTCACCGCGGGCGACCAGGTGCATACCTACACCCAACTGGGTCACGGCGGCGCCAATACCAAGCAAAATGCCAGCGGCGCCATTCACGTCGCCACAACGGGTGGCCGGGTTCAGTTTGCCTCCACCATCGGGGTGGATGATGGCGACACGGAGTCTTATTCCCAGCTCGGCCACGGTGGCTACGAGGCGGACGGGAACTACGAAGGCGCCATCGAGGTCTTCGCCACCTCTTCGGAATTGCTCACTCTGGCGGGCCTGATTGACGCGGGTGTGGTCTTCACGGCGGGAGACCGGCGGGACAACTACACGCAGCTCGGCCACGGCGGCCGCAGTGTCCGCTCCGGCGCCCCGGGCGTGTCCAGTGGATTCACGGGTGACATCACCGTTCAGGCGGACGGCTCCATCATCTTTGCCGCCGGCACCATGACGGAAACCAATGCCACCGACGAAGACGGGCGCCTCTACGCCATGCTGGGCCACGGCGGCTGGGACGCGGACGTGACCGGCGACGGGGCTACCCTGTATGACGGCGAGGGCCACAGTGGCGACATCAGCGTTATTTCCAATGAGGGCGATATCAGTTTCCTCGGTGGGAATGAGACCATCACCGGCATTGGCGGCGGTCACGGGCGGGATCACTTCGCCATCCTGGGTCACGGTGGCCGCAGTTCCAGTGGCGATCACAATGGAGACATTCATGTGGAAGCCACTTTGGGCGACGTGAACTTCATCGCTGGCCGTCAGACTGAAGACAATTCGAGCGACAAGTATAACTTCGCGCAGCTTGGTCACGGCGGTGCGTTCTCCACGGGTAACTTTGGCGACGTGAACAACCCGGATGAGATCACGGTTGTTGCCGGAGGCGGAGTTCTCTTCAGCACCCTGAATCCCTACAATCCCACGGCCCTCGGCGGCAACCGCAGCTACGCGCAGTTGGGTAACGGCGGCTACAACACGCGGGGCGATCACCACGCCAACATCACCGTTAGCGCCGGAGCCGGTGGCGTGACTTTCCTGGGCGGTAATGAAGACATCCAGTACGCCCAACTGGGCAATGGCGGTTACGACGCTGACAATCCCAACAACGGTGGCGTGGGCGATCTGGGGAATACCGGCACCATTTCTGTCACCACGACGAATGGCGGTGACGTGACCTTTACCGCGGGCCTGGAAACCGTTTCCTACGCGCAACTCGGTCATGGCGGTTACGCCACCAACGGGAACCAGGGGGACGATGGAACCCGGGACGGCGCGGTGAGCAAGATCACGATCAACGCGGATGGAGCCATCGCCTTCGCCGCTGGCGCGGGTCCGGTGGAGTGGGGGGACAATGCCTCCTACGCCCAACTCGGCCACGGCGGCTACAACGCCCGGGGCGATCATGTCGGGGACATCGAAATCAATGCCGTGGATGACATCACCTTTACCGGAGGCAACAACGGCCGCCGGAACTATGCCCAACTCGGGAATGGCGGCTTCGACGCGGATAATCCGAACTTCGATCTCTTTAACGAGGCGGCCCCCACTGCCGCTGAGCGCATCGGGAACAAGGGGGATATCTCCGTCACCACCTCTACTGGCGATATTGTTTTCTCCTCAGGGAACTGGACGGAGAACTACGCCCACCTGGGGAACGGCGGTATCTACACGTCTGGAGATCATGAAGGCAATATCGAGGTGGAAGCGACGGCTGGCAGCATCACCTTTGACGCGCGCGGAATCGATACCGGCTCGGCGGACGACTTCCAGGGTAGCAGCCACTACGCCCAGATCGGGCACGGTGGGATCTACTCTTCCGGCAGCCACACCGGGAGCATCGATGTGACGGCCGGCGGGGCCATTACCTTCCTGGGCGGGCCGAGCAGTTCGTACGCGCAGATCGGTCACGGCGGCCGCAACGAACACGGATCCTCTTTCCAGGAAGACCAGGACTCCGGATCTGGAGTCTTCGATCGCCGTTACGCCAGCAACCAGACCTACTTCCCCGGCACCATCCAGGGCGACATCGACGTGCATGCCGATGGAAACATCACCTTCACCGGCTTCGATGGCTATCAGGATGCCGCGCGAACTTTTGGTGGCGCCTCCTATGTGCAGATCGGTCATGGTGGCTTCCGCTACGATGCCGACCCGAACTCCGCGAACGGCAGCGGTCACAATGGCAAGATAGATGTCTATGCCGGCGGCTCGATCGACTTCACCACGGCGGCCAAGGTAACCGAGAGTTACGCCCAAATCGGTCACGGCGGGTACAACGCCTATGGTAACCACGGGCACGACGGCAGCGGAGACGCCTCAGTCAGCGCCATTACGGTTTACGGAGCGAACGGCGTTCACTTCAAGGCTCACGGCGGAGACGATGTCGGGTCCGTCTGGAGCCGGCGCGGCTATTACAACTACGCGCAGATCGGCCATGGCGGCCGGGACAGTCATTTCCGCAACATTACGGACTTCGCGGACTTCGGCTGGATCGTGCCGGCGCCAGACGGGGGTTCGCCCACACCGAATATCCCGGCGGACGACGCGGGGGTCCACCCCCTTACGCCCACCACGGGTACCGGCACAAACGGCGGGGCCGTCCTGCTCGGCACCTTGGGTGACATTTCGGTCAGCAGCGGCACGGGTGGTGACATCACCTTCATCGGACCCGACGGTTCGGCGAACCCCCTGGAAGACCGGGGGGAAACCACCTATGTTCAGTTGGGTAACGGCGGGCACTCCACTCAGGGCGATCACTCAGGTAACATCACCGTCAACAGCGGTGGCGAGATCGTCTTTACCGCCGGTCAGTTCGATCAGCAATCCAACACCGCCAACTCCTATGCCCAACTGGGCAACGGTGGTTACGGCGCGCGCGGTTACCAGAGCGGTAACATTGACGTGGATGCCCTCGGCGGCGTGAAGTTCACTTCAGGCACGGATTCGGATCGTGGTTACAGCCAGCTCGGCCACGGTGGTTACGAGGCGGACTGGCTGAACACCACCAACGCGGCTTCCATCCTGGCCGCAGACGGCAACGTGGGTAACATCGACGTGGACGCCGGGGGAGACATCGTCTTCACGGCGGGGAACCAGGGGGTCACCTACACGCAACTCGGTCACGGCGGTTATGGTAATCGCCAGAACGCCATCGGCGACATTCATGTGGCCACTACCGGCGGACGGATCCACTTCCAGTCGGGTATTGGCGAGGCGGACGGAGATTCCGCCGCCTACAGTCAGCTGGGCCACGGCGGTTACGAAGCGGACGGGAACTACTCCGGATCCATCGACGTGTCCGCCACCCAATCAAACATCACGACCCCCTTGGGAGTCGTCAGCGCGGGCGTCGTCTTTGTCGCGGGTGACCGGAATGTAAACTACACCCAGATGGGGCACGGCGGTTACGGGTCCCGGTCCGGCGCGCCGAACAATGCCGTAGGGAATACCGGTAACATTACCGTCTCCGCGGAAGGTTCCGTGCTGTTTATCGCGGGTACTCTGACGGATGAGGGGGCGCCTTCCAATATTGACGGGAACATTTCCGCCCAGCTCGGCCACGGAGGCTGGGATGCCGACGTCACGGGAGACAACGCGGTCCTGCGTAACGGCATCGGGCACAATGGCGATATCTCCGTAACGTCGAGCGCTGGAGACATTTCCTTCATCGGGGGGAATGAAAACATCTCCGGCGTGGGTGGCGGTTTCGGCACCAACCACTGGGCGCTGCTGGGGCATGGCGGCCGTTCGACCAATGGCGATCACAATGGTGACATCTATGTGGAAGCCACGACCGGCAATGTCTATGTCATCGCCGGGCGGCAAACCACGGACAACTCCACGGACCGCTACAGCTTTGCTCAGATCGGTCATGGCGGCGCTTTCTCCACGGGAGACTTTGGGGATTCCGCGGACCCGGATGAGATTTCCGTGAATGCTGGAGGCAATGTGATCCTGACGGGGGTGAATCCCTTCAATCCCACGGAGACCGCCGGCTTGCGCAGCTACGTTCAGATCGGGAATGGCGGCTACAATGCCCGCGGCGATCACAATGCCAATATCAGCGTTTCCGGCGACCTTGGGGTGACGGTCATGGGCGGCAACAGCATCGCTCAATCCGCCCAGATCGGGAATGGCGGTTGGGAATCCGACGAACCGAACAATGCCGGGCCCGGCAACACTGGAAATTCGGGGAACATAGAGATTCTCAGCACCTCCGGTAGCATCACGGTGCAGGGCGGCGCTGGGGAACAGGCCGCGGCCCTGGTGGGCAATGGGGGCTATCACAACCGCAACGACCAGAGCGGGGAAATTTCACTCAGCGCGCTGAATGACATTAGTGTTCGCGGCGGCACGGGTTCCCAAGCGCAAGGTCAGGTGGGGCATGGCGGTTACGACGCCGACGGGAACCACTCTGGGACTATCAATATCAACAATGGTTTCGCCGGCGCTGGCACAGGCGGTGGAACCATCCTGGTGCAGGGGGGCGGCACTCCGGGTGCCTATGCCATGATCGGTCACGGGGGCGATATCACCTCCGGCAACCTGACTGGCGATATCCTGATTCATCAGGCTTCGAACGTCAGCATTCTGGGGGGGCTGGGCCGCACCGCCTGGTCCCAGATTGGGCACGGCGGCACGGGGCATTCCGGTTCACGCACGGGGCTCATGTCCTTGACGGCTTCTGGTGATGTGCTGATCCAGGGCTTGAGTGGGCGTGACTCCTGGGCCCAGTTCGGTCACGGCGGCGTCAATCAGGCGGGGATTAACGACGGCAGTATCACCGTTGTGGCAGGCACCAGTCTGCAACTCATTGGCGGCACCACGGACGGCACGGCGGCCCGCTTGGGTCACGGCGCTTACGACGGCCGGGCCGGTGACGACTCCGGCGACATTACCGTGATGGTGACGGACGGGTCACTCACGATGAACGGAGGGGAGGACGCAAACGAGACCTACGCTCACATTGGCCACGGCGGGTTCCAGAGTGGTGGAGACAAGACGGGGAACATCGACGTTTACGCCAGTGAAGACGTCAACTTGATGGCCGGCACGGAGTCGAACACCTTTGTCCAGATCGGGCAGGGTGGCGCCCGGAGCGACAATGGCATTCGCGGTACGGCGGGGGATCTTACCCTGGGCACCCCGGCGGACTATGTGAAAGTCGCCGCCGGAAACGACATTGTCCTGAGTGCTTCGGATGAGAAGTTCGTCAACAACGCCTATGCCCAGATCGGCAACAACGGCCTGAACGCCAACGCGGACTCCAACAGCGATATCTTCGTGTCCGCGGGGAACAACCTCACGCTGATCTCCGGCTCGCATGGCGCCAACAACTACACGCAGATCGGCAGCGGCGGCACCCTGAGCGACGGAGACAAGGGTGGCAATATCTTCGTGGACGCGGGCGCGGACCTCACCTTGACCCGTGGCACCGGTACCGATGCCTATTCCAAGATCGGACACGGCGATCAGCTCTACGATCAACTCTTTGGCTCAGGGGGAACCGGGAACCTTTCCGGGGACATCCAGGTGACCACGGGCGAGGACCTGACCTCCACGGGCGGAATGATCGGACACGTCGATCCTGGGTTGGGTGGAGCTACCGCCGTGTCCGGGAATACCTTCATCGCCGTCAGCCGGACGGATGAAGTCACGGGTACCGGGGTGCTCACGACGGATGCGGATACGGTCTTCGCCAGTGCGCCCTCGGGCGAACTCCGGTTCTACCTGCCTCTCCGGGTGAACAACCTCATGGCGGCCGGCACTCAGCTCAATGGCACCGCTTACATCGGCACACCGGCTCCCGCCGATGCCCAACGCTCTGACGAGTTCTTCTTCAGTCTGGGCGAGCATTTCAACTTGGCGGACTCCGTGGACCTGGTGAACGCTTTCAGCGGCGTCAGTGACGGCACTTCGAACCCCCGCTGGGAAGAGAACTTCGACGAAAATCTGGTTACGGAAGATACCGCGAACTACGACACCACGCTGGGTAACTACTCCCTGTACTACAATGAATTCGGTGGCGAGCCCATCGACACAGGCGGCACGGGGGGAACCGGCGGTACCGGAGGTACCGGGGGAACTGGCGGCACGGGAGGCACCGGAGGCACGACTTCCGGAACGGGTAGCTCCTCCGGCAGCACCGGTGGGGTCAACATTGTTCCCGTGGCGATCATTCCGGGCACGGATGGCGAGCCGGATAGCGTGGTCGTGGCGGTCAGCGGTTCCTCCACCTTTGGAAACGGTCTGTTCCTCATCCAGGGCGGCACCGTGGGCTTCACGGCGGGGACCATCGATGACAACTGGACCCCGGTAGGGCCGGAACTTCGGAACATGTTGGACGACTTCCCGGACAGCGAAGCCCTCCACGCTCTGCTGGACCTCTTCGATGACAAGAGCAAGACTGGCTGGAACGAACCCGGTGCTTTCACCCGGACGTTCTTGACCAACTACCCGCTCTACAACAATCCGGACGGGTGGAGCAGCTACGAAGTGTTTGGCAATGGGGGAGTTGGCCTGGGTACCTACTACTGGCCCGCCCCGTATAGCAGTGCTCTGCCTGGTGGCGCCAGCGAACTGCTCAGGCAGCAGCTGGAGATTCTGGTGCGCGAACTGGCCAATGCTCAGCCTACTGATGAAGGAGATACCTCCACCACGGAAGGAGAGTAATAGCAGCTTGTCAGGTTTTCCCAGGTAGCGCGTTACTGCTCGATATATATAGGAATTCCGGCGCTATATAGCGCCGGAAAAGGTGGGGGCACAACGTTCTATAGCCTCTCGCCGGATTGGTGCTTTCGCCCGTTCTTCCGGGAATATTCAGTTCCGGAAACATAGTGTCTATTTTATTTAAGATATCTTAATAATTCGTCTGCGTACTATTTCGTAGTCCGTAGGGTTCTGGCGCTCAGGGAGTAAGAGAGATTCAGGGTTCTTTGGGGGCCTTGCCCGGGAAGTGGTGATGTGGAGGTGAAGAAATTCATCGTACCCGAACTTTTTCGCCTTGACCGAACGTTCTGAAACGGGTTCAACTTAAATGATTCGAGTACGCGTCTTTGCTGTTCCGACTATTTGAACAGCTTGCGTTTACTGGGCCGGATGGCCGGTTTCTGGGGGTGGTGCCCTGGATGACCGGAATGCCGGATGGGTGCGATAGCGCGGCTCGGATATTCCCCACATCCAACTCCAAATCCCCACATCGCATGACTACGTTGCTCACCGCAATGCGCAGGAGACGTGTATTCAAGTCTGTCGTCCTCGCGCTTCTGGCCCCCTGTCTGGTTACTCTTCCGTCCGCTCCTCTCCGGGCCAATCCCGCCGGTGGCGTGGTGGTCAATGGCCTGGCGGAGATAGGTGAAGGACTCGACGGCCACCTCTCCATTCTGCAGCATTCGGACAAGGCCATCATCAACTGGGAGAGCTTCTCCATCGCTCCCGGAGAGTTGACCCAATTCCTGCAGCCGGGCGCCAATTCCGCCGCGTTGAACCGCGTGGTGACCGGCAATCCCAGCGCCATCCACGGCGCCTTGCAGGCCAACGGAAACCTTTTCCTCATCAACCCGAACGGCATCGT
>JAUICH010000028.1 GCA_030427505.1 Verrucomicrobiia bacterium | reverse complement strand
ATAAAGGGAGGCCAGGTGCTTGAGATCTTCGGCCCGGTTGAAGACCGAAAACTCCTTGAGAATCTTTCCAGCTTGATCCAGCACGCAAACCGCGTGTTTCTTATCACCGAGGTCGATGCCGAGCGTAAGGGATGGTATTGATGAGTTCATAGACAGCGATTCTATCTCAGACCGCTCGCGCGGCCTCACTGCCTTCTCATTTAATCTTCGCTTTGCGCGGCCGGCCTTCCAGGCCGGGGAGGCTCGCTAAACGGATACGGGGCGCGAGCCCCAGGAAAGCGGGTCCCCATGAATATCGAGGGCCAACGGCCCGGCGCATACCAGCCTGGGGCGCGAGCCCCAGGAGAATGGGTCCCCATGAATATCGAGGGCCAACGGCCCGGCGCATACCAGCCTGGGGCGCGAGCCCCAGGAAAGCGGGTTCCCATGAATATCGAGGGCCAAGGGCCCGGCGCATACCAGCCTGGGGCGCGAGCCCCAGGAAAACGGGTCCCCATGAATATCGAGGGCCGGAGGTCCGGCGCATCCCCCCGGGGATGGAGGCGGAGTCACGGCGCGGCCCGCATGCGCCGGGCCTTCAGCCCTCGATATTTGTCAATCCTCCTAACCTGGGCCTTCGGCCCAGGCTGGTATGCGGCGCGCCGTTGGCGCTCATGCCCCGCGAGGACGATCAGCCAGGCCCGGCCCGCGAAACTTTTGGGGCGCACCTCCGGCGAGAAGGCCACGCGATACCTGGCCGGCAATTCCATCGCAATTGGATCCCGTAACAGACCCGGTCACCACGCTTATCCGAGTGCCATTCAGGCTAAGACCACCTTTTGCGGCGAACGCTCATTGGAAGAAACTGGCGTTGTCTCCCGGCGGCAAGCCTGTTACACCCTTCGAAAACCTTTACCCCACTTTTTCCTCATGGCCTACCGGTTCCCCCGCTGCGAAGTCGTCCCTCAGCCTGGTTTCCAGGCTTCCTTTCAGATTGAAGGCAAGGAACGCCTGCGCTGGCATTACGGCGCGGAGTACGACCGGCCGTTCTTCTATCCGCTGACCGGTCCCTCCGGCAGTCCGCTGACGCGCATGGGGCACCCCGGCACGTTCGACCACGACCATCACCTCTCTGTCTGGTTCGCCCATCACGACTTGGACGGGCATTCCTTCTGGTCCTACAACGGCAAAGGCCGCATGCGCCAGAAGCACTGGCTCCGCTACCGGGACGGCGACAGTGAGGCGCTCATGGCCACGCTGGTGGGCTGGTACGACCCGGAAGGCACTGAACTGGTGGAACAGGAACTTGTCGCGGCGCTCATTCCGGGGCCGGAGGGCGAGGTGTTTGTGGAGTTCCAATCCACCTTCCGGCCCATGAAAGACACCGTGACCTTTGGCAAGACGAACTTCGGCTTCCTGGCCGTGCGGGTCGCCAAGAGCCTTTCATCCCACTTCGGCGGCGGCCACCTCACCAACAGCGAAGGCATGAAGGGCGAGCCCGCCATCTTCGAACAGTCGGCCCACTGGGTGGACTACTCCGGGCCCGTGCCCCTGGTCAAGCCGGATGGCACGCGCGTGCCGGTCACGGAAGGGATCACTTACTTCGATCATCCCGGGAATCCCGGCTACCCTGCGCACTGGCACGTCCGGGAAGACGGCTGGATGGGCGCGGGCGCCACCATGATGGAACCCATTACCCTAACCAAGGGCGGCGACCCCCTGGTGCTCCGCTACCTGCTCCACGCCCACGCCGGCGAGGTAGATCCCGCCACGGCAGACGCCATCCTGTGGGACTTTTCCACGCGCCCCGGATTCACCGTGGGGAAAGCCACCATCAAGCACCACAAGTGGGATGCTCACCGCACCGGGCAGGAGGAGGAGACGGCGGCGATTCCCCCTCAGTAAGGCAACTGCTGTTCCGTGTAGGTGGACGGTATGGCGAACTGCTTCGGATCCAGAGACTCCAGAGAAACGCCCTCCAGGATTTCCGTTTCTTTCTCCCCGCCATCTTCGATCCGCACGATTTTTACCGGCAGTTTTCCCTGTGCTTTGGCCAGGGTGCCGAAGCCTCCCTGCTGCTTGTTTCCACCTGGAATGGCGGACATCATGTTTTCGAAAAGGTCGAAAAACTCGCCAATGGTCGCGTAGTCTTCATCGGAGACTTTCAGGTCCCCGTAGTCCACCAGATAGTAGTCGGCCTGGTGTTCGCCGTCTTTGTAGGACTGGAACAGCTCGGCCTGGTAGTCTCCCACCTTCTCGGTCTTGCCGGTGTTCTCGAACTTCGCTTCCACCTTGGGCTGCTCCAGGTTCAGTTTGGAAGAGGCGCCTTCCAACTTTTCCAGGATGCTTTGCGCTTGGGACGCCTGTTCGGGCGGCAGTTTGCCAATCTGTTCCTGCAGACGCTGCACGGCTTCGTTCTGCGCGTTTCTCACTTTCTCCGAGACCGACGCCATCTTGTCGCGGTCCATGGAAAGGAACATCTGCTTTTCGTGATGCAGGAAATACACCTTCTGAGACTTCCGGTCGAAAAGCACCCCGGTCTCTCCGGAGAGGTCGGAATCCAGGTAAACCTTCCCATCCGCGATCAGCATGCGTTGGGTCCCTTTTTCTTCCCCACTGCTGTCCTGACTTTTAAAAGTAAGCGTGGTGTCGGCCAGGGCGGTTCCGGCACAGGTCAGCAGACAGGCCGGCAGTACGAGTCGGGTAAGAAAATTCATGGCAGGTATTGGGGTTACAGTGGGCGAGTGCATTTAATGTGCCAGCCGATCCGGGTGTGGTCAATGGATCAACCTTGTCACCAGAAGCCATCTCATCAAAAGGCAAAACCGTCCAAGTGAGTAACTCGAGGAAGAAAAGAATCAGGCTCGTGTCGCTCGCCAGGATAAGAGACGTGGCGCTTTTCCCCGGTGGCTTCGTTGACGCCGGGCTCCGTGATCAACGATCATCTCCGCCCGCCGACGCCTCGCCACCGGGGAAAATCACTCACGGGCCGGCCCCGCCTATTTATGAGATGGCTTCTAATCAACCCTTACCGGCTCCGGCTCTCTGACCTTTCCATTGCGGCTCCAGCCGACCGGTGTGTTGGGATCGTAGTCCGGATTTGGGGTGGGCATCTGGGCGCTCACGCTGGCTCGCCAGGCTTCCAGCTTGTCCAAGAGTTCCCGCGTCTTGGCGCCTTCTTCCTGGGCCAGGTTGTGGTCTTCGTGAATGTCTTCGCTCAGGTGATACAGCTCAAGCTGATCGTCCAGGTGGCGGTGGATCAGTTTCCAGTCTCCTTCCCGCACGGCGCTGTAGGGCACGCCGCCGCACATGTGATAGTGAGGGTAGTGCCAGTAGATCGCCTCCCGGTCCAACTTTGAGCCGGGATGCTCTAACAGATTCACCAGGCTCACGCCGTCCACGGCGCCTTCATACGAGACGTCCGCGATGTCGAGGAGGGTTGGGAAGTAGTCGATGGAAATGATGGGCTCGTCGCTGACCGAACCCGGCGGGGTGTGGCCCGGCCATTTCACGATGGCGGGCACTCGCACGCCGCCTTCGTAGATGGAGCCCTTCCCCTGCCGCAGCGGCAGGTTCGAGGTGGTCCGCTCGGGGTTACCCGGGTTGTTCGTCAAGCCGCCGTTGTCGGAGGTAAAGATCACCACCGTCCGGTCCGCGATGCCTTTCTCGTCCAGCTTGGCCAGGAGCCGGCCCACGGATTCGTCCAGGCTGTGGACCATGGCCGCGTAGACCGGATTGGTGTGCCGCGCGCCCTCCTTTACCTTGGCTTTGTATTCCTCGATCAGTTCCTGCTTCGCCATCAGCGGCTGGTGCACCACGTAGTAGGGAAAGTAGATGAAGAAGGGGTCGCCCGCCCAGCCGTCGATGATCTTCAGCGCTTCCTCCGTCAGGCGGTCGGTGAGAAATTCGCCCTCCTCTCCCCCGGGTGGCAGGGTGCGGAAGAGATTGTTGTCCTTCCGCGCTTCGCCCTTTCCTTTGCCGTAGGGCCAGAAGTAGCCGGCCGGGGCGCCGCGCTCGTTGCCCCCGATGTTAAGATCGAAGCCCTGTTTGTCGGGATAGAACTCCGGGTAGGAGCCCGAGTCGTCCCGGTCGCGCGGTGTCAGGTGCCACTTGCCGATGCTGGCGGAGTGGTAGCCGGCGGGCTTCAGCGCTTCGGCGAGAGTCGTTTCCTCCAGTTCCAGGCGCTGGGTCCAGTCCGGGATGAGCAGCGGCGTGTTCCCGATGTCGTGGCCGGGAATGAAATCCGTGACGCGCAGGCGGGCCGGGTATTTCCCTGTCATCACCGCCGCGCGGGTGGGCGAACACACCGTACAGGCGGAGTAGGCCTGGGTGAAGCGTACGCCCTCCGCCGCCAGCCGGTCGATATTGGGTGTCTCGCAAAGGTCGCTGCCGAAGCAGCCCAGGTCCGTCCACCCCATGTCATCCACCAGCAGGAGGATGAAGTTCCACTTCGGCTCTTTATCCTGAGCCCGCGCGGTCTGGGCGAAGCTTCCCAGGATCAGGAGCAGGACGCATCCTGACAGAATACCAGAAAGGGCCTTACTCCTTCGGCTGACTTTCGGCGCCGCCGCGGCTTTCCGGTTGGGGGTGATGGGGTTTCTTTTCATGGTGCTTTTTCAGGTAAAGCTCGATGCCGTTGGCGCACATGCCAGAGCCATTCACGGCTTCGTAGCGTTGCCACTCCAGAGGGGGCACTTCCTCCCGGTAGGCCCGCTCCAGGTTGTAGGCGCGGTAGGCGACCTCCAGGGCTTCTCCGTGCAGGCCCTCCGCCATGCGGTCGCGGACGAAGGCGGTCGATTCGCGGACGGTCTCCAGGTAACGCTCCAGGTGATCCGCCACATCCGTCACTTCGCCGAAGTGAGTCAGGTACAGTTTCTCCAGCCCCGCTTTTTGCAGCCGCTGGATGGATTGCTCGTATTCCTCCAGATCGAACTGCGGTGGCGCGCTGGTCACCGAAAGAAAGCCGGACCCCGGCAGTCGCGCTCCGGCCACGTCTCCGGTGAAGGCGATCTTTCCATCCACCAGGAAGGTGTGGTGATGCCGCGCGTGTCCCGGCGTGTCCCAGGCGGTGAACTTCACCTTGCCCACCGTCACGTGTTCGCCGTCCAGCAGCTCGGTGACCTTCGCGGAAGGCGCGGGCAGCATTTCCGCCCAGATGATGTCCAGGAGATCCCCATAGACGCGGCGGGCGCTGTCCATCAGCTTCGAGGGGTCGATCAAGTGCTTCGCCGCTCTCGGGTGCGCGTAGACCGTGGCCCCCTGCTGTGCCCACCACCCGGCGGCTCCGGCGTGGTCCAGGTGGATGTGCGTGACGAACACTTTACGCACGTCCTCCGCCTCCACGCCCAGGCCGCGCAGGCCCTCCAGAAGGGCCTGAAGCGTCGAGCCGGGCCCGGTTTCGATCAACGCCAGCTCGCCCCCGCTCTCCAGGAGAAAGGCGGCGATGACTTCGGGATTGCCTTGAAAGCCTAAATCGATCGTGTGAATCTCCATGCGCCTGTAACCTCCGACCATACAAATGAAACCTCTCCAGGCTACTCAAATCCTCCCCTACCTGTCCGTCCTGATTTTCGCCGCGTCGCCCTTCACCTCGGGGGCGGAAGACGGCACGGCACACGGCACGGTTTATAACGACTTGAACGGCAACGGCGTTCGCGACGAAGGCGAACCCGGCCTGCCCGGCGTCTACGTGTCGAACCAGCGGGAAGTCGTGGCCACGGATGAGGATGGCCGCTGGTCTCTCCCGCACGATGACGACACGATCTTCTTCGTCATCAAGCCCACCGGCTGGAAAACCCGGTTCTCCGAGCACCTCGTCCCGCGCTTTTACTACAGTCATAAGCCGAAGGGCTCGCCGACGAACCTGAAATACCCCGGCGTGGCGCCCACGGGTCCGCTGCCCGAGTCCATCGACTTTCCCCTCCAGGAACAGGACGAGCCTGAGAAGTTCCACGCCATTTTCTTCGGCGACCCTCAGCCCACCAACCAAACGGAGATCGACTACATCGCCAATGACACCATCGCCGAACTGGTGGGCACGGATGCCCGTTTTGGCGTGACGCTGGGCGACATCATGAACAACGACCTGTCGCTCTTCGAAAGCAACAACGCCACGATGGCCCTCGTCGGCATTCCCTGGTACTACGTGATCGGCAATCACGACCTGAACTTCGAGCCGGAGAACGACGAGGATTCCGACGAAACCTTCCAGCGCGTTTACGGCCCGAACTACTACGCCTTCAACTACGGCAACGTACACTTCATCGCCCTGGACGACGTGAAGTGGGGCACCAAGCGGCCCAATGGCTCCATGACCTACACCGGCGGCCTGAGCGAGGAACAGATCGACTTCGTCCGCAACGACCTGGCCACCGTGCCGGAGGAACAGCTCGTGGTCCTCATGATGCACATCCCCATCTACGGCATCGAAGACCGCGCGGAGCTTTACCGCATCATCGAGAAACGGCCCTACTCCCTCTCCATCTCCGGCCACACCCACTGGCAGGGTCACTTCTTCCTGGACGAAAAAGACGGCTGGCAAGGCGACCAGCCTCACCACCATATTGTGAACGTGACCGTCTGCGGCACCTGGTGGAAGGGGCAGAAGGACGAACTGGGCATTCCCCACGCCACGATGCGCGACGGCGCGCCGAATGGCTACTCCATCATCCACTTCGACGGGCACAAGACGACCTTCGACTTCAAGGCCGCCCGCCAGCCCGCTTCCTACCAGATGAACATCTCCGCGCCGGACGAGGTGACTGTATCCACCGCGCCGGAGCAGACCATCTATGTGAATGTCTTTTCCGGGTCGGAGCGCTCCACCGTCCGCTTCCAGGTGGGTGAGGAGGGCGAATGGATCTCCATGGAAAAGACCCTGGAAATGGACCCCTACTACGTGGCGGTGCGCGATCGCGAAATAGCCCAGGACCCCACCAACACGCGGCCCCTGAATTCCCCCACGGAATCGAACCATCTCTGGAAGGCCGCCCTACCCGCCGGACTAAGCCCCGGCGTCACCTTTATCCACGCGGAGACCACGGACATGTACGGGCGCACCTTTGAAACGCGCCGCCAGATCCGTATCACCGCGGACTGAGTCTCCTTTCTTTCTTCCCAGAAAATCCCCCCAACGCCCCCCATGAATCGCCGCCACTTTCTTCGTTCCACGGCGCTGACCGCCGCGTCCGCGTCTCTCTTGCCCCTCCAGGAGTCCTCTGCCGCCATCCTTCAAGAGAATCCCCTCTGCGTCTTTAACAAGCCGCTCCAGCACTTGTCTTATGACGATCAGGCCGCCTTCATCAAGGAACTCGGCGTCGCGGGGATCGAGGGCACGGTCAGGAAGGGTGGCCATGTGGAGCCCGAGCGCGTGGAGGAGGACCTGCCCCGGCAGATCGAAGCCCTCCAGAAGCGCGGCCTGGAGATGACGGTCATGACCACCGACGTGTTCGGCGCGGAGAATCCCCTGAGCCAGCGCGTGCTGAAGACCGCCGCCGCCCTGGGCGTGAAACGCTTCCGCATGGGGGCGCACAAGTACGACTACGCCCGGCCCATTCCGGAGCAGATCGAAGAGATCGCGAAAGAAGTGGCGGCCCTCGTCGCCTACTGCCGGGAGTTGAAGATCCTGCCCATGTATCAGAACCACTCCGGCGCGGAACGCTTCGGCGCGCCGCTGTGGGACCTGTATGAAGTCATCCACTCCTACCCGCCGGAGGAGATGGCCGTCGCCTTCGACATCCGCCACGCCACGGTGGAAGGCGGCCTGTCCTGGCCCACGGAATATCACCTGATGCGGCCGCACTTTGGCGCCGTTTACCTGAAGGACTTCGTCTGGGGCGAGAAGAAGCCCGAAAACGTCCCGCTCGGAACCGGCCGGGTGGATTTTCCCCGCTTCCTGAAGCTCCTGAACCAGAGCGGCTACACCGGCCCCATCTCCCTGCACATGGAGTACATCAGCCACAAAGACCCCGGCCTGCTGAAGGAAAGCATGGCAGCCATCCGCTTGGATTTGAACACATTGCGGGAATGGCAATCCAATCTTTAGCGCCGCGGTAAGCGCGGCGCCGCTGAAAAACCCTAAAAAGCCCAAACTCCCCCATGACGACCCCCGCTCCCTCCCGCCGGAGTTTCTTGCGGGCGGCTGGCACCGTGTCCGCCGCCACCGCTTTCTCTTCTCTGCTACCTTCCCGGGCCTCCGCCGAGGGACATCGCGACAATATTCGAATGCCGGAGGAAACCGGTAAGGTGGAGGACGGCATCCGCTGGTTCAACGTCCAGGAGTGGGGCGTGGAAGGCAAAGGCTGGGGCCCCAATGACTTGGCCCGCTTCTATGATCGCCTGCCGGCCAAGGCCGAAGGCGTGGTCCGCGATCCCGTCTGGAGCCTCAGCCGCGACAGCTCGGGCATGGCCGCCCGCTTTATCTCTGACGCGCCGGAAATTCGCGTCCGCTATACCCTGTTCCGGGACCGCCTGGAAATGGCCCACATGCCCGCCACGGGCGTCAGCGGCATAGACCTCTACGGCGACGACGGCCATGGCGGCATGCGGTGGATCTCCGTCTTCAAACCCGGCGCCGGGGCCACCGGCTCGCCCCTGAAGCAGGAGGGTAAGCTGGTCGACGGCCTCGCCCCCGGTTCACGCACCTATCAAGCCTACCTGCCGCTTTACAATGGGGTGGATTCCCTGGAGTTCGGCGTGCCGGTGGACGCGGAGTTTCAGTCCCTGGCGCCCCGAAAAGACAAGGCCATTCTTTTTTACGGCACCTCCATCACCCATGGCGCCTGCGCCTCCCGCCCCGGCATGACGCACCCCGCCATCCTGGGCCGCCGGTTCGACCTGCCCATCATCAACTTGGGTTTCTCCGGCAACGGAAAGATGGAACCCGAAGTCGGCGCCCTGCTCGCGGAGATCGATCCCGCCGTGTATGTCATCGACTGTCTGCCGAACATGACGCATGACATGATCACGCAAAACGCCGAGCCCCTGGTGAAGCTGCTGCGCGACGCCCGGCCGGACACCCCCATAGTCCTGGTGGAAGACCGGACCTACGGCTTCGCCTGGGTGCGCCCCTCCGCCGCCGAACGCCACCAGCTCAGCCGCGCCGCCTTCCAGAAAGCTTACGAGAATCTCACCAAAGCCGGGGTGAAAAACCTCCACTACCTGAAAGGCGACAACCTCCTGGGCAAAGACGGAGACGCCACCACCGACGGCTCCCACCCCAACGACCTGGGCTTCATGCGCCAGTCGGACGCGTTCGAGCCGGTGCTGCGCAAGGCCTTGGGGGCCTGAGGAGGCAAATGGTTCAGCAGATTTTTTCTTTTCCAGAAGCAGGCCAGAAAGTGGGTTTTGCAACAGGCACCCCACCAAAAGCCCCTCCCTTCCGCACCGCGCCCTGAAAGGCCGCCCTTCCAGGGCGCGGCTCACGGGACGCGCTCTCATTGCAAATTCGCTTCCCCCGCCAAGGAGGGGGAATGCTCGCCGCATGGATTGAAACTGAGTTTGCGTTTGAGACCGGTGACCGGTCAACGCGCCGCCAACCTCGCCAGCACGCTTCCCGGTTGAACTTCCCCGCCGGGTGGGACAGGGTGGACTTTTCCACCCCACTCTCCTCAACCAACCCGCTTGAACGGCGACCCGGAAAGAATCGGCCTCTTTGGCGGCACCTTTGATCCCATTCACCTGGGTCACCTGTCCATGGCCGAGACCGCGCATGAGGCGGCGGACCTGGACCGTGTCATCTTCATCCCCTGCCGCCGCTCGCCTTTCAAGGAAGCCGGAAACGAAGCCCGCAGCCGGCAGCGCCTGGAAATGATCGAGCTTTCTCTCCAAGAAGAAGGCTGGGACTGGGCCAGCGCTTCGTCCTACGAAATCGACCGCGAACCGCCTTCGTATTCCTGGCAGACGGTCGAACATTTTGAGAACCAGTTCCCGGGCGCGGAGTTGTTCTGGATCCTCGGCGACGATCAGTGGGCCCAGATCGACCGTTGGACGCGGGCGGACTACCTGCGCGACCATCTGACCTTCATCGTCATGGGCCGCCAGACGAAGGGCAACGGAAACGGCGGCGCAAGCAGCTACACCGGGCGTCCCGGCTGGCGCTCGCTCCGCGTCCCTTTCGATCACCCCGCCTCCGCCACCGAGATCCGGGATGGCGACTACCCGGAAGAGTGGATCACCCGCGCCGTCGCGGCTTATGTCCTGGAGCAGGGCCTGTATCAGCCGGAGGAGGAAACGGAGGCAACAGACAAACCGGCTGACAACGAGATCCAGGATTCGGAGAAAAGTTAAGCAGGTCAGACCGGGCGAGGATCGGATGGCGGCTACGGAGCCGAGAGAAACGGCAGGCAAAAGGCAAGGAGTCAGAGAAAAGCGAAACGGAAGCGAGAAGATTTGACTTAATCTCGCTCATCCCGCCTGAAGACGCAACGAAAAAAAATCCCCTGACCGGAATTTTCTTCGCCACCCCTCCCCAGCCTTCGTTCCATGCTCCTCCAAGCCAGGGGCCGGACCCGCGCGAGCGCGCTTTCTCTCGCTCTCTCTTCCTTATTCTTCTCTTCTCTTCTCTGGTCACGCTTTGGTCACAAAAAAGTGTGACCGAAACGCGACACCGGTCACGCATTGGTCACACAAAAAGTGTGACATAAGTGTGACCGATGCGTGACCGGCCCTTCGATCGACCGGTTCGTTGAAGAAAAACCGGTGGGCAAACGCCGCGAAAGGTGGTCCTCGACCTCCGGGCTAGGAACTCGCGAACCGGGCCTTCGAATCACAACGGAGGCCACCGGATGTCCAAGAATACCCGCGAGGCCCCATTTCTCTGCTCCCGCGAACGCGGTCCGAGCCGGACGGGCGTGCAGATCGCGTTCCACCTTCCCCACCAGCGAACGCCATTTCCCAACCAAGAACCCCGCGAATCGCGGCCCAACCGCCCACCCCAACGCCAATCCCGCATCCTGTATCTCGTATCAAGGCCGCGGGCCCCGCATTTGCCTTCGCTCTGGCTATCTCCAGCTCCGATTCGCATCCTGTATCCCAGATCAGGGCCGCAGGCCCTCTTTTCCATTGCGCCGGAACGCTTCCCGCTCCTTTTTTCCGTGTTGTGAATTCCGATTCCCAGTCCCCTGCTGCTGTTTCTGCTTCCTCTTCCTCCTCTCCCGCCTGGCGGATCCGCGTGGATACCGGCGGTACCTTTACCGATTGCTTCGGCTTGCCGCCGGACGGCGACGGCGACGGGTCCGCCCGCTTCGTGAAGGTGCTTTCCTCCGGTAAGCTGCGGGTGACGGTGAATTCCGTCCCCAGCCCGGCGGAAGCCCGCCTGGACCTGCCCCGCCAGTGGTCCGCGCCTGATGGCTTTTTCGAAGGCTTCACCGTCCGCCTGGGCGACGCCACCGCCGAAGTCACCGGCTGGGACGCAGCCAGTGGAATGCTTAGCTTCTCAACTTCTTCCGCTGGCAGTGGCGCCGGAGTTCTCGAGCTGGACCCCGCCAGCCCGCCCACCAGCCTGGAGCTTTCCTCTGGCGAGGAGGCCCCCGTCCTGGGCGCGCGGCTCCTGACCGGCACCGGGCTGGCGAAGGCATTTCCGCCCATCGACCTCCGCCTGGCCACGACGCGGGGGACGAATGCCCTGCTGGAGGGCAAGGGCGCGCCGGCGGCCTTCTTCATCACGCGGGGCTTTGGCGACCTGCTCCGCATCCGCGACCAGCGGCGGCCGGACCTCTTTGCCCTGGAACATCACCTGCCCGAGCCGCTCTACCAGACCGCCATCGAGGTGCCGGAACGGCTCGCGGCGGACGGCTCCGTCATCCAGCCGCTGCACCTGGACGACCCGGCTTTGAAGGATAGCGCCCAGGCCGCCCTCGGCAGCGGCGTCCGCATGGCGGCGGTGGCCCTGCTCCATGGCTACCGGAACCCAGAGCACGAAACGCAACTGCGCGACTGGCTGCTGGAGCTGGGCTTCGAGCACGTCTCGCTGTCCTCCCAGCTCGCGCCGCTCATCAAGATCCTGCCCCGCGCGGAGACCGCCGTGGTGGACGCCTACCTGACGCCGGTCATGCAGGCCTTCATCGACCACGTCCGCACCCGCCTGGGCGAGGACACGCAACTGCTCACCATGACCAGCGCGGGCGGCCTGGAAACCACGGCTTCTTTCCGTCCCAAGGACAGTCTGCTGAGCGGCCCGGCGGGCGGCGTGGTCGGCGCGGCGGCGGTGGCCCGCAGCCTGGGATTCGAGAAAGTGCTCACCTTCGACATGGGCGGCACCAGCACGGACGTGGCCCGGTACGATGGCGATTTCCAATACCGCTTCGAGCAACGCGTCGGCGCGGCCCGTTTGCTGGCTCCGGCCTTGAAGATCGCCACGGTCGCCTCGGGCGGCGGCTCCATTTGCCAGTGGACGGAGGCGGGCCTGCGCGTGGGTCCGGAATCGGCGGGCGCGGACCCCGGCCCGGCTTGCTACGGACGCGGCGGCCCGCTCACCATCACGGACGTGAACCTCCTCCTGGGCCGGATCGACCCGGATAACTTTGGTATTCCGTTAGGGGAAGAAAACCTGGCCCAGGCCCGCGAACGGGCGCTGGAGTTGCAGGGCCGCGCGGGCCTGGAGACCAGCGAAGTCAGCCGCGAATTTCTTCTCGGCCTGGCCGCCATTTCCACGGAGCAGATGGCCGACGCCATCCGCGCCATCTCCGTCCGCGAAGGGGTGGACCCGGCGGACTACGCCCTGGTGGCCTTTGGCGGCGCGGGTCCGCTGCACGCCTGCGACATCGCGGAGCGCCTCGGCGTCCGCACCCTCCTGGTGCCGCCGGAGGCGGGGCTGCTCAGCGCCTACGGCCTGCACGCGGCGGTCATCGAACGCTTCGCCGAACGCCAGGTGCTGGGCGATCTGGAAACGGTCCGCGAAGAGGTTGGCCCCTGGCTGGAGGCGCTTTCCCAACAAGCCCGTCAGTCTCTGGAGGCTGAAGCGGGCACGGGCCTTTCCATCCAAGTCCGGCGCCGCCTGGCGGAGCTGCGCTTCCGCGGTCAGGACACGCCCCTGGCGATCGACTTCGAAGATCCTGACACACTCCCCACTCTCTTCCGCGACCAGTACCACGAAGTTTACGGTTTCCTGCCCCCCGGCAAACGCGCCATCGAGCTGGTCTCCCTGCGCGTCGTGGTCTCCACCCAGGCCGCCAAGACTGAGGCTGAGCATTGGAAGCAGGACGAGACTGGGCCTCATGGTGTCGCCGAATCTTCGCCCCGCTCTTCCGCCGGAAACAGGGGCCGGTCGAGCTTTCTCCAACGCCACACCCTGGAGCCGGGCGGTTCCCTGACGGGTCCGCTCATCGTGCAGGACCCTTTTAGCACCCTGTTTCTCAAGGAAGGCTGGAGCCTTCAGACCGGCTCGCGCGGTTCGCTCATCCTCACGAAAAGCGACGACGTCGATTTTGAAGACGACACCGCCCCCATTCCGCCGGATGGGAATTTTGTCAGGGAAGCGGAACCCGCCGGAGCCGAAGCCGGAGTCGCTACCGCCGGCTCGGTCACGCGCGAACTCTTCCGCCACCGGTTCGAGTCCATCGTCACGGAAATGGGCGCCATGCTCCAGCGTTCCGCCGTCTCCACCAATGTTAAAGAGCGCGAAGACTTCTCCTGTGCCCTGCTCGATGGGCGCGGCGAACTGGTCGTGAACGCCCCGCACATTCCGGTGCACCTCGGCGCTCTGGGTCTCTGTGTCCGCGAAGTGGCTCGCCAGATCGAGATGCGGCCCGGCGACACCATCGTGACGAATCACCCGGCCTTCGGAGGTTCTCACCTGCCGGACGTGACGCTCATCACGCCGGTCTTCGACGAAGCCGGAACGCTCATCGCTTACGTCGCCAACCGGGCGCACCACGCCGAGCTCGGCGGCATCTCCCCCGGCTCCATGCCCGCGAATGCGACCTGCCTGGCGGAGGAAGGCGTGGTCATCGCGCCCACCCGGCTCATTGAAGGCGGCGAGGACCGCTTCGACGAACTCGAAACGCTGCTGCTCGAATCTCCCCACCCCACGCGCAACGTGGCGGACAACTTGTCCGACCTGCGCGCCCAGGCCGCCTCCAACCATCGCGGCGCCGAGGCCCTCGCCCAGCTTATCCAGACCCACGGCGGTACGGAAGTGCGCCGCCGCCTGGACGAACTGGCCGCCCAGTCCCAGACCGCCCTGCGGCGCAAGCTGGAGGAGTCTGGCTTCCAGGGCGGCGAAGTGGAGGAACACCTCGACGACGGCACGGTCATTCGCCTGACCGCCAAGGTAAGCGGCGGCGCCCTGTCCCTGGACTTCACCGGCACCAGCCACGCCCACCCCGGCAACCTGAACGCCACGCCCGCCATTGTCCGCAGCGTCATTCTCTACTGCTTCCGCCTCTGGACCCAGAGCGACCTGCCTCTGAACGAAGGCCTGCTCCGCGACGTGTCCGTGCACCTGCCCACCTGCTTCCTGAACCCCGAGTTTCCCGAAGATCCTAACCAATGCCCGGCGGTCGTCGGCGGTAATGTGGAGACCAGCCAGCGCGTGGTGGACACGATTCTGAAACTCTTCGCCATCCAGGCCTGTAGCCAGGGCACCATGAACAACCTCATCTTCGGCGACGACACCTTTGGCTACTACGAAACCATCGGCGGCGGCGCGGGCGCGGGACCGGGCTACGGCGGCGCCAGCGGTCTGCACACCCACATGACGAATACCGCCATCACCGATCCCGAAATCCTCGAGCACCGCTACCCCGTCCGCCTCGAGACCTTCGCCCTGCGCAAAGGCAGCGGAGGCAAAGGGAAACACCGCGGCGGCGACGGCTTGGTCCGGGAATTCCGTTTCCTGAAGTCCCTGACGATTTCCCTCCTCACCCAGCACCGCACCCAAGGCCCCTACGGCCTGGAAGGCGGCGAGCCCGGCGCCTCCGGACAGCAGATCCTGTTAGGCGGCCTGGGCGCCCTACACGAAGGAAAACCCAAAGCCGCTGGCGAAGACGAAGACATCGGCACCACCCTGGACGCCGTCACCCAGATCCACGCCATCACCTATGATCGCTTGAGGCTGGAGACGCCGGGTGGTGGCGGGTTTGGGGAGGCATCAATAGACTGAAGATCTTTCAGACTTCCAATCCAAATAAACACTAACTCCTAGAGATATACCGTCGAAAAAATTCGACAATTCCTTGGCGGCTTTTCGAAAGTTTGAAAAATTGATATACGGATCTCCATGATGAGAAGGAGTCCCATTCTTTGCCGTAGGATACCTAAATGAGTAAGACGCAGGATCAAGGATGCTAATTTCGGCGATCAAACGCCCCACATTGTCCAAGTCCTTTCGATCTCCGTCCGGCCAAATTTCTTCTACTAGAGGCCTCAACTCTGTCCAGAGTTTTGTAAGGTCATGCACAGTGTCTGGATTCGAAAGATTATCTAAAAGTTGCGCCGCTTCTCGATGAATTGATTTGAGGTATACTTCTATAGAATGTCGAAACAAATAAACGATAGGATAGCGAATAGCAGCCCCCAACGTCCTACCGCCTTCACTGGCAAGCTGATCCATTAGATGAAAAGCAGCGGACCGATAACCTTCCGCGTAATTTTCCCAATCACCCGCACTTGGTTGAAAAAATCCGAATCCCTCATCACTTCCAGAATAATCTAAGAAGGATGAATCAGAAGATGGCCACATTGCTTCTTCCGAGGTTTTCATATCACTAAAATGATCTACGAATTCTTACCTTCAAATTGAATATGTTTCGGAAGATTAAATTTCATAATTCTTTTCATCTCTTCAATTCTTCGTTCGTCACTCCGCATCGCTGTCTGAAGAGACCCCGGCAATATCAAGACTTTGTTGCTTCTCTTGTTAGAACCTTTCTGGTCTATCAATGTTCCCCAATCCGTATCGAAGCCTCCGTTTCTAGTTTTCTGCCCGGCACGCGAGTTCCTCGCCCGGAGGTCGAGGACCACCTTCTGCCACGTACGATTCTCTTTAATCTCTGTGTCCTCCGTGTTCTCTGTGGTTTCATCCACAAAGCGAACTCCATCGCTCCGGTATCCCCGTTCACGAAAGCAGAAATAGGATACTTCGCAGCCCTGTTAGGATCTATCCCAACCGTCATGCCAAAAAAACTATCCGTGCCATCCGTGTCATCTGTGGTCTATCTCCCCAAGTTCCCGCCGCTGTCTTCGTTCCCCCGATACACCTTCCAGCATTCCACGAACCCACTCGCAAAGTCCCCGGGCCGTCTTGCCACCCAGTCGTCCAGGACCGCCACCGGGAAGAACGCGCCCGTCTCAATCTCCGCCCCCGGCCAGCGGACCTTCCCTGAATACTCAGCCCGGAAGAGTTCCACGAACTCCCAGCCCGTGTTCGCGCTGGGAGTGAGGAGAGCCAGCTTCTCCACCGGGACGCCGGAGATACCTAGTTCTTCTTCCAGTTCGCGAAGGGCGGCGGCCTCATACGGCTCGCCCACGTCCAGGTGACCCGCCGCGCTGGAGTCCCATTTGCCGGGAGA
Organism: Verrucomicrobiia bacterium; assembly: GCA_030427505.1. Taxonomy (GTDB): domain Bacteria; phylum Verrucomicrobiota; class Verrucomicrobiia; order Verrucomicrobiales; family DEV007; genus JAUICH01. The sequence goes on along the minus strand of JAUICH010000028.1, from coordinate 51,230 downwards.
GGAATCCTTGAGCTGACTGCGCTTCTGCAAAAACAGTTCGCCCTTGGAATTGAATACAAAGATGTGCGTCGCGCGGTGTATCAGCTTGTCCCGGTGCACCTCCGCGCGGGGGCGTTGTTCGACCACCTGGTTCTGCTCGTCCACCACGTCGAAAAGTTCTTCGCCCGACTGCGGATGCGCGCTCAGCGGATGTTCGTCCAGCCGCATCACCAGGTCCACCCACTGCTTCAGGCTCATCTCCTCCGCGCGGACCGTTTCCGGAAGGTCCAACTCCCGCGTTATGGTGGCCCAGCATTCGTGTTCCACGTTCAGGTTCTTGCGCAATTGCTTCCGCCGCTGGGCAAAGCCGCGCTTCACCAGGGAGCCGAACAGCTTTTCGTCAAAGGCCGGCAGCTCGCGCCGGTCGCGTGGCTTCAGGTGAATGACCGTGCTGTCTACCTGTGGGCGGGGCCAGAACCCTTCCGGACCCATGGTCTTCAGGCGGCGCACCGTCCAGCGGCTCTGGATCTGCAATGACAGCTTTCCGTAGTCCTTCGTCCTCGGCTCCGCCGCGATGCGGTCCGCCACTTCCTGCTGGAGCATCACCACGGCCTCGGCGACCGGGCTGGGGTTATCCAGGAACGTCTGGAGGATGGCCGTGCCGGAGGAGTAGGGCAGGTTCCCAATGAACTTCACCGGCCCTTCCGCGAAGAGGGGCCGCAGGTCGTAGCCCACGGCGTCCGCCTCCACCACTTCCACGCCCGGGCGCTGGCCCAGGGTGTTTCTCAGGTTCTCCGCCAGGCCGCGGTCGAACTCCACCAGGATGAGCCGCCGCACCTGGCCCGCCAACCATTCCGTCAACGCCCCGGCGCCGGGCCCCACCTCGATCACCACGTCTTCCGGCTCCGGCCGCAATTGATCCACGATCCAGCGCGCCAGGTTTTCGTCCACCAGGAAGCTCTGGCCCAGCTTCCGGTTGGGCGAAATGCCGAGCCGCTCCAGCAGCGATCTGAGTTCCGTGGCGTTCACCGCACAGCCTTACCCCACCCCGGCCCCAAACCAAACGGGAATTTTCCGGGGCCCGCCTCCGTCCGCCTGTTCCGGCGCTGCCCCTCACTGAGCCGCCGCGTCACCGCTTTCAGCCTCTTTCGAAAACGTGTAGGCCGTCCATAGCACGTCCGCCACGAGCCGCGCATTCTCCCGCGCCACCTGGCTGAGATATTTGTTAGTCTCCGCGCCAGCGGCTTTGTTCCTCCAGTTCTCCGCCAAGTGCGCTTTCAGGAAGCCCTCCGCATCGGTGTAGACTCTTTCGGCAAAGTCCCGATTCGTGAAGAGCCGCTCCGTAAACACCTCCGCCGCCTCGTCCAGCGTGGTCCCCAGGAGCTTTGGCTCGTAACCCGGCACGGCGGCGTCCATGTCCGGACCGTCGATCCCCCAGAACAGCGACGAATTCGCCGGCTTTTCGTTGCGGCTGCCGTCCGGCGCCTGCAAGCCCTGGTCCGCCAGCCGGTCTTCCAGCGCCTCCCGTTTTCCTCCGTAGCCGTCCCACACATGAAAGGGCGAGACCCGGTCCTCCATGGCGTGAGCAAAAGCCCCAAAGTATTCGGCGGCCATCACGTCTTCGCCCTCGCGGAAGGCCTGGGAGATTCTTTCGAAATACCACCGCGCCCCTTTCCGGGCGAAGGCGCGATTCAGTTCCCCGGTCTGATACGTGAAGTAATGATAGGACTTCGGCCAGGGCCCCTTCCCTTCCTGTCGTTCCGGCGCGGTGTAGGCAATGGGCGGCAGGAAGGTCCCGTTCTTTTCCGCATACACAAAAGCCGTGGCGCGGATCCGTTCCTCGATTTCCTCCCCACCCGTCCGGCTCGGGCCGTCCACCCAGTCCGGGTGTTTGCAGAAGTGATGCGCCACATACCAGGCAATGGTTTCCTCCTTCCCCAGGTAAGCATTCCGGTGCCGCGCCGCCCAGCGGGCCAACAACTCCGGCGCCCGCGCCTCCACCGCTTCCAAAGCCGCCCGCGTGATGACCTGGTGCCCCACGCCCCAGGCACGGGCGGTCTGGAATGGGAGGGCGACAAGGAGGACGGTGGCGAGGAAGAGGCTGAATGGATGACGAAACGGGCAGACGGATCTGGGGGCGGACGAGGAAATGAACGGGGGCTTCATGCAGGGCTATCGTTTTCTATCCCTATGGGAATACGCAATCTTTAAGTAAACTGCCGCCACAGCTATTTTCCCCGGCTCGCGAGCTTCCTGCCAGTCCGGCTCTAAAACTCAATTGATTTCGTCCACCTATTTCGCAAACACCACCCTAGTATTCCAGGACGTCCACACAGACACAACGGGGATCCGTGGCGTCGATGTTGATGGCATCGGAGCCGAGCTCGAGGAAAGCGACGTGGGACTGGCCGCGGTCGGCGAGACGAAGCGTGGTGCCGTCTAGGTCGGCGAAGGAGACCCGAAAGGCCGCCTGAACGGTCAGGCCGGGAGAGGTGTAGTGAATCCGGACGCTTTGGCTGTTGGCCAGGGCGGTGGCCACGCGCTGGGCGTGGTGGGTCATCTTCTCGGAAACGCCGGAAGGCTGCTCCATCCGTTCGTCCAGCCACGCTCCGGCGCCTTGGGAGATCATGTGCGGACCGTCGGCGCATTCCATGGCAAAGGCCTGACGGATTTTCCTCAGACACTCCCTGTTTTCACTCGTTCCCTCCGGTTGGACGGAAAGGGCAAAGCCCTGCCGGGCGAACGCGACCTCCAGGGTGGCGTCGCGGCTGCCGGCGGCTTCTTCCAGGACGTAGCAGCCGGAGATTCTACCGGCATCCACCTGGAGATGACTGACCGGATCATACAGGCAGGTTCGCGAAGGGCCGTTCCCGGTGGAGAAGAAAATGCCGAACTGCGTGCGGAGGGCCAGGGAGCAGGCCGCGCCGCGAGTGACCAGCCGCACCGCGTCGAAGTGCAACCATTGGTTGAGAAAGCCAGCCGCCGCGGAGGCAAAGGAGGTGGAGACAGAGGAAATCTCCACTTCTCTTTCCACACGGTTTGGCTGGCCAGGAATGGCAAAGAGGAAAGCTTTCACGCTGCTTAGCATAGCCGTGCGCCGGGGGTCCGCTCGCGACGCCTTGCAAGGAATTAGCGCCTTCGTGCCGAAGTGTGGACTGACGCTGTGTCCATGCGCTTTCCATGCAGAAACTTGGCGAGCGTTTTGTGAGTCTTGGGGTTTATACTATAGTGCCGATGACGAAACCTGAGTGACGCACCCTATTTCCCCGCCCCCTGGACTTGAAAACCACTGTCACGGCCTTCCTTCTCACCCTCGCTCTTTGTCTCTGCCATGCCGGGCCGCTCCCGGCCCAGGCGGACGCCGGTTCACGGGCCTGGCCCGGCTTCCGGGGCAACGGGAACAGCATCTCCGGGGCCAGCAACCTTCCCCTGAAGTGGCCGGACACGGAGAACCTGAAATGGAAGCTGGACCTGCCCGGCTACGGCCAGTCCAGCCCGGTCATCTGGGGAGACCTGGTGGCGGTAACTTCCGTGGAAGGCGAAATGAAGGAGACGCTGGTGGTGACGGCGGTCAGCCTGGAAAGCGGTAAGGTCCTATGGGAGAAACGGTTTGAGGGCACCCAGAAAATCGAAAGCTCCAAGATGGTGTCCCGGGGCGCGCCGACGCCCGCGATTGATGGGGACGGCCTTTATCTGTTCTTTGAAAGCGGAGACCTGGTGGGGCTGGACCACGCGGGAGAACTGCTCTGGCAGCGCTCTCTGGTGACGGAGTATGGCCCTTTCAAAGGCGGGCACGGGATCGGCTCGTCGCTGGCGCAGACGGATGATGCCTTGATCGTGCTCGTGGATCACGACGGTCCGTCTTACCTCCTGAAGGTAGACAAGGCCACGGGCAAGAACCTGTGGAAAGTGGACCGCGAACCCCGAATGTCCTGGTCCTCCCCCATCGTGGCGGCGGCGGGTCCCACGGGAAAGGGCGGCGGCGAAATCCTGATCAGTTCCAACGGAGTGGCGGAAGCTTACAGCGTGGCGGATGGCACGCTGCTCTGGCGAATGGATGGCATCGAGAAAAACACCGTAGCCTCGCCCACGGTGGCGGAGGACGGCACCGTCCTGATCGGCTCGTCCGAGCCGCGCGAGTCCATGGCCATCGCTCCGCCGAATCCTGAGGTGGGCCAAGACAGCCAGGCCACCATGAGATGGTCCGCGGGGTCCACGACCTCCAGCTTTGGGTCGCCGCTGCTTTACCGGGGCCTGGCCTACTTTGTGAACAGCTCGGGGGTGGTCAGCTGTCACGACGCTGAGAGTGGCGAATTGCTCTGGGAAGAACGTCTCTCCGCCAGCACCTGGGCCTCGCCTCTGGGCGCGGGAGACCGGGTGTATTTCTTTTCCAAGGATGGAGGCTGTACCGTTTTCCGCGCCGGTTCCGCGCTGGCGGAGAAACTCGCCACGAACACGTTGGAGATTGGCCCCGAAGCCACGGTCTACGGAGTGGCGGCAGTGGACGCCCACCTGGTGCTGCGAACCGGGACGGCGCTGTATTGCGTGGCGGCTCCGGCCCGGAAACACTGAGGCCGCCCGGTTCAGGTGTCGCCGTTCCCGCTCCTGGGGACTCTTCCTACTCGCGATCTTCCGTGCTCCGTTCCTCTATCCAGGCTTTCAGCCGTTCGAACTCCGCCTGGATGTCTTTACCTTCATAGAACCACAGGTAGCCCCACGCTTTGACGGTTTGTCCCGGAGGACAATCCGGGATGATGGGATCGGAGTGCAGACACGGAACCTCGGAATTGGCCCGGATGTTGTTAAAGGGTTCCCAGGCGGTAACGACCCACCGTTTCCCAGTCTCGTCATGGCAGGCGGCGAAGGGTTCGGAGAAGACTTTGTTTTCCTTGGTTTGAGCGGTAAACCCGCGTGCGCCCTTCAGCATGAGACAGTTCTGAACCCGTAGGCCGGTGAGGGTTTCAGCGGTTCCATTGGTCAGAGTAAGCTTCATGGCGACATGATCCGGAGCCGGGATGGCGCTGGCGGTATAGGCGATGCCATTGGGCAAGACCCGGCGCAAAAACAGGGACGTATCATCTTTTCTAATCCATTCCTGCTGAGGTAGTTCAATGCCTTTTTCCGTCCAGATCGTGGGGATATGAGTGTGGGCGAGATAAGTCAGTCCCAGGTTGGAAAAGATGGCTTCCGGGAGATCCACCACCACGTAGCTGTTCTGATCCCAAGGCGTGAAAACGCTGATCTTGGTCTCTCGCTGGGGATCGATGGCTCCTTCCAGGAATCCGATGCGCGGGTGACGTCCACCGGGATAGGGCAGAAGGGTAAGCGGATCTCCTTCCTGCGGCGCGGGGGGCATGCCGTTCAGCAATTCTAGGCGCTTGATGGCATCCGCGGCTTCCTCCCGCGACAGTCCCGTGGCGGCCATGACTTCCTCCGGAGTAAACCCATGGTACCACAGCATGTTGTCCAGCCAGCTCTGAAGGGATTCGTCAGACACCGGAGGCCGGGGACTGACAGCCACGGTTGCCGGATCCCCCTCCCCGTCCCCGTCCCCGTCCTGGGCGCTAGAACTTCGAAGCCAGACCGCGGAACTGGCTCCCAAAACCGCCAGAGACACAACCACCCGCCACATCTTCCCAGGGAACATCAGGCAGCAGTTTTGCCGTACTTCGCCGCTATGTGGCAAGCTTTGTCACTTGCCCGTGGGCAGACATTCGCTTCAAGGGATTTAGTGGTGGCTTTTCCGGTGACGAGTCTTAAGAATTCCGGGCCTGAGCGGTCCGGCCGGCCCGTTGCCAACCTGCCGTCCGCTATACCACCCACCTGTTTGCTGAGACAAAGAGACCATCACCCTCTCGCTAGACGCCAGGACCATCCGTGAGCAGTCATCCGTCGAAAGAAGATCCCGGAGCCCAGAGCCTGCGCCACCTGAAGCTGTGCGGCTGGCTGCTGTTTATCCTTATTGGCGGCGGGACCCTGGGCTTCTACCTGACGGACCAGGAGCACAGCCTGTTTCACGCTTTTTACCTGACCATCATCATTCTCACCACCGTGGGAATGGAGGCGGCGGAGGGCCCGGAGCGGGTCGTGGCGCTCTTCCTGATGGTGGGCGGTATTTTCACTACCATCTATGCCGCCGGGAACCTGGTGGCGTTTATCATCGACGGCGAAATCAACAAGATACTGGGGAAGAAACAATTGAAGGACCGAATCGAAAAACTCAATCAGCACTACATCATCGTGGGCTTCGGGCGCATGGGCCGGGCCCTCTGCGCGGCGCTCCATGAAAAGGGACAACCCTTCATCCTGGTGGAGAAAGACCCCGAGCGCCTGGCCATGGCCACCGGCCTTGGCTACCTCTACGTCGAGGGTGACGCCATGGACGAAGCCACCTATGAAGCCGCCCGCATCGTGCAGGCCCGCGGCCTGGCGACCTGCCTCCCCTCGGACGCGGCCAATGTCTACGTGACCCTCCTGGCGCGGGGCTTCAGCGCGGACCTGAATATCATTGCCCGCGAAGAGGACATCAACACCCACTCCAAGCTCATCCGGGCGGGAGCCGACCGGGTGGTCTGCCCCCCGGTGCTCAGCGCGGGTAAGATTCTGGCCATGATGGTGACGCCCGTGGTCGATCACGGCGAACACGCGGACGAAGTCAGCATCGACACGAAGATCGAAGTGCACGAAGTCCCCGTCGCCGAATTTCCGGCCCTGGTGGACCGGCCCCTGGCGGACAATCACGTCCGGACCCGCACGGGCATGACCGTGGTGGCCATCGACCGGGGGAACAAGCGGGAGATGAACCCCACCGCTTTGTTTTCCCCTCTGATTGACGACCGCCTGATCCTGGTGGGACCGGAAGGCGGCCTGGAGAAGATGAAAGAATTGTATGGGACAAGTGAGAAGGAATAAACCTTCTCAACATTCCGCGCTTTCAGCGAACTGCCAGAGGCCAAACATCGCCCCCTGGGGATCGGCAATGACGGCGAAGCGGCCCATGGGGAGATCCGTGGCGTCCACGCAGACCTGAGCGCCCAGGTCTTTGGCCTTGGCCAGCGAAGCGTCCAGATCTTCCACCGTGACGTACATCAACCAAGACGGCGCGACTTCGCCCATGTCGGGACGGATCTGAATCATGCCGGCCGCGGGCCGTTCGCCCAGACTGAAGAAGGAGTACGTCCCCTTCGGCATGGGCATGTCTTCCGAAGTCCAGCCAAACAGGCCTCCGTAGAAGTTCTTGCTGGCTTCGGTGTCCGGAGTCATAAGCTCATTCCAGCTCACGATACCGGGCGTTCTGTCTTCTTTGGGTTTCTCGTCGCTCATGGGATTAGTTTGTAAAGGATGGATAGATTGGGCCATGGCGAGCCCGGTGGGAAGCCGGATCTCGCTCTTCTTGATTTGCGTGCCGTTAGCCAGCGAGGGCGGTTTCCAGCCGGTCGAAGCTGCCGTCCCAACCCTGACGATGATTTTCCAGCGCCTCAGGATCGATAAAGTTTTCGTGAATTAATTGTACCTCCGTGCCGCCTTCCACGTCGCGGAAAAGCACCGTGACCAGCATCTCGCCCCAGTTCATGTGCTCGTTGTTTTGCCACTCCCAGGTGTAGACGAGTTTTTCGTTGGGGACGATTCCGGTAAAGGTCCCCACCAGATCCACCGGACCGCCTTCGGTGTACATGTGTAGGCGGTAACTTCCTCCAATGGAAAAGTCCATTTCTCCACCCGTCACCTGACAGGTACCGGGGCCGAACCAGTGCTTCATTTCTTCGACCGAGGAAAAGGATTGAAACACCCGCGGACGCGGGGCGCGGATAACGCGGGTAACATTCAGCGTAAGCTTTTCGCTTTGGATATCAGGACGTGTCATGACGATAATGGGAGTGATTCTTGGTTAGGATTGAGGCGGCCCGGATGAGCCGCTGTTTCCATTCTCAGGTTCGATTTCGTTTTCGAGATAGTTCGCCAGGGAATCGAGACTGCCTTCCCAGAAACGGCGGTAGAAGTCGATCCACTCTCTGGCCTTGCGCATGGGTTCGGGATTGAGTTCGAGGTAGTGGGTGCGGCCCATGCGCCGCCGGTTCATGAGGCCCGCGCTTTCCAGCACCCGCAGGTGCTTGGAGACAGCCGGCAGCGACATCTCCAGCGGTTCGGCCACCTGGGTGACCGTGGCCTCCCCCCGGCTCAGCCGTTCCAGAATGGAACGGCGCGTGGGATCGGCCAACGCCGCGAAGGTGGCGGAGAGGGAAGCGGAGCGGGTATCAGGCATTCTGGAAGTTCATCGATCCGGAGGCCGGACGCCACGAAGGAATGCTGGCTCCGGAATCCACCGGAGCGGAATCATGATTTTACCCGTTCGAGAACAAAGGGGTGACCGCCCTGCGCCTCGCCATTCGCGTAGAGGGTCCAGACTTGCTCAATCTTATCGGGACCGTGGAAGGTGAAATCCAGCGAGTGCATGTGCATCTCCGTGGCCGGGTCCACGCCGCAGGCGGGATTGAAGTCAAAGGTCAACGTATCCGCTGTCTTTTCCTTCACCTTCATGGCCGGCTGATTGTGCAGCATGCAGTAGTGCGTGAGCGAGATCACTCCCTCTTTCTCGGTATACATGGTGATCATTTCCTTCGGCGTCCCCGCCAGGAAAGTTTCCTGAACCGCGCTGCCTCCGGCGACCACGCGATATTCCACGGTGATTTTCACGGGCCCTTCTCCCATGTCCGTTTCCCCGGTCCAAGTCCCGGCGAGGGCTTTCAGACGCTCGAACTCCGGCGACCCGGCGTAAGAGTTGCAAGAGTCACATTCGGCGGAAGGCTGATCAGCCATCAGAGCGCCGCTTATGGCGAAGAGAAATCCGAAGAGAAGATGCTTTTTCATAAGGAAGAATTTGTGTTTCGGCTTTCATTTAACCTAAAGGTTAAATATTGCAATCTTTTTCGCCAACATTTCTTTTCCCCGATCCGCGATTTGACTGGGCCCGCTTGAATCGCGGTTCTCCCTGGTGGATCAGTTCCGGAAAATCCCCTACCCGCCCCACTTGTGAACCTCATTTCCCCTCTCCTCTTCCCGGTTTATCTGAGTAGTGTCTTCTTTGCCTCCCTCACTCTTTCATCAGGGAGCGAAGCGGAACTCGCCTTTCCGGGCGCGGAGGGCTTTGGAAAGTATGCCCAGGGTGGGCGGGGCGGACCGGTGATCGAGGTCACCACGCTGGCAGACAAAGGACCCGGTTCGCTACGGGCCGCTCTGGATACGCCGGGGCCGCGCACCGTGGTCTTCAAAGTGGGCGGCACCATTGAGTTGAGCAATTCCCTCAAAGTTCGCGAGCCCTTCCTGACCGTGGACGGCGGCAGCGCGCCCACGCCGGGGATCACGCTGAAGAACGGCGGACTCTTCTTCATTGGCTGTCACGACATCATCCTGCGTCACCTCCGCTTCCGGCCGGGCGCGGCGCTGAACAAGCAGATCGACGGGCTGACTTTCAGCCGCTGCCAGCGGGTGATGGTGGACCATTGTTCCCTGAGCTGGTCCACGGACGAAGTGCTGGACCTGGGTGACTGGGGAGATGAGGGCGGCCCCACCACAGACATTACCGTGCAATGGTGCTTCATCACCGAAGCGCTCAACAAATCCACCCACGACAAAGGCGAACACGGGTATGCCGCGCTGATTTCGAACTTCGAAGACGGGCGCGTGACCTTGCACCACAACCTCTTTGCCCACCACGTCACCCGCATGCCCCGGCCGGGCGGCCAGCCTGGGAAGCCGGGCCTGCTGCTGGATTTCCGGAATAACGTCATCTACGACTGGGCGGCGGTGGCCGGTTATGGGGACGGACCGGTGCGGCTGAACTACGTGGGCAACTACCTGAAGCCAGGCCCCTCCACGGCGGAAAAGTTTCAGCTCCGGGTGCTGCAACCGATCGATCCCGATTTCCAGGTCTTCCTGAAGGACAACATCCACGCCACCTCCGCCGAAGGCACGGCGGACAATCTGCGGCTGCTGAAGCTCAACGGGCGCGAAACGGACCCCTCCCCCTACGTGACCAGCGCCCCGTTCCCGGTGGAGGCGCCAGTTTCCCAAGAGGATGCCGAAACGGCGGCGCGGCGCGTCCTCACGGAGGCGGGAGCCACCTTACCCGGCCGGGACGCGGTGGATCTCCGCATCGTCGAGCAGTACGAGAAGGGCACGGGACAGATCATCGACACCCCGGAACAGGTGGGTGGCTGGCCGGATCTTACCGGCGGGAATTGAAGCGGTTTGCCCACGACCGAAGCGCCTCTTCCCCAAGAAAGAAGGCCCGCCCTCCGAAGAGAGCGGGCCCGTACCGTTTACAACCGTTTTCCGGGAGTGGAAAGACAGAACGGAGAGTTACATTCTTGGGTCAATGCAGCAGCTTGCCCAGTCTCAGGCCACCTTGTCGGCGCCTTTGTGGCCCAGGATCTTGACGGTGCGGTTCAGCTGATCGAACTCGATCGGCTTCTTGATTACCGTCACCGGACCGCTGGCCAGAATCTTGGTGAGAATTTCGCTGTCCGGATAACCGGTAATAATCACGATCGGCAGATCCGGCTTTACGGCTTTCAGCTTGGCGTAGAGTTCGTCGCCAGGAATGTCAGGCAGCTTCAAATCCAGGAACACGAGATCGAATTCCTGCTTGTCGGCATAGCTAAGCGCTTCGGCGCCGGTTCCAACCACGATGCGTCCAAATCCGGCTTTCTTCAGGAACTGCTTGAACAGCGTTTGAAGGGCGGGGTCATCATCCACAACTAGAACGGTCGGCTGACCGCCTTCATCGGTTTTCAGGATGTCGCGATCCAACAGGCTCCGCTTGATCCGCCACCGGCCACCAATCTGAATGGCTGGGAGCTGACCACGCTGAACCAAGTAATAAACGGTCGGCAAAGGGATACGGAGATACTCCGCAGTCTCTTTGACCGTCATGAGTTCGGGTGTGTCTTCTTCGGGCATGCTCATCAACTGTTAAGGGTGAACAAGTTTGCAAGCAAACTACTCTCGCGGAGTTAGAACGATCAAAAAGCTGGCGTGTTCTTGACCTCTGATTTCTATGATTTTTCCAGTACTAATTCCGGCTATCAAGGATTACAGTGCCAAGCACCCCTCCTGACAAGAAAAATTGCCATAAATTTCGAAAATGATTCTATTCTCTAAGATTTCGGTAAGAGCAATCATTCGAAATGACGCAAAGATTCAAACCCTCCAAAATTCAATATAACACTATTTGTCATAATTACCATAAAAACAAACAGACAATCAACCTCACTACCCGTTCAACAGCAAGAGGAATTATCATTTTTTTCAAATATGACTCTACTTTCTAATATTTGAAAATTCTTATCAAGCTTTTTCTCTCGATTTGCGAATTCTTGGAATTGTTGTCCATAGGACTCTTCGATCCAAAATCCCGCCTGTATTCCTAACACACACACCAACAAGCTCTCATTCGGTCGCTATGTTAGGGCATGATATTCAAGCATTGCCTAATAACTGGCGGGATTCGGATCAAACAGGCTCTGTGACGCGTTTGACACCCTTCCCCTTTAGTTGAAAGTGTTTTTAAACGGCAATTTTGCGCCAACCCAGAAGCAGCAACCCTGACAACTTGGCGAATCTCAGTGAGTTAGCCGCTTTCTTGACAAAGTTGACATAAGTAAGAGTTAGCCTACCCTAACAAAGTAACCAACCGCCTCTCACTCCCCCTCTTTCACCCGAAGTACCTCTAAACGCCTGTTGAAACTCGTTCGCCTCCTTCTCTTAGTCTGGTCTTCCCTCTGGCCGCACGCTCTGGCGATGGCGGCGGAAGACAATAAACCGCCAGCATTGCCGGAACCCCCAGCGGATGTAATCGCGGATGAGGTGGGGCTTCTGGACGGAAACCGCCATGAAGCCGAACGCATCCGTAGCGCCATCGCGGATCTTGAAAACGGCAGCGGCATCCGGGTCCGGGCCGTAACGGTTCCGGACCTTCCTTCCTGGGCAAGCTCGGCCTCCGTATTCGGCGAGCGCCTGAGCGAAGCCTGGAGTCCCACGGACCCCATGGCCGTGATCGGCTACGAAGGGAATACCGGGAACTTCTTCGTTACGGGAAACTCGAAACTTTTCGAAACCGTTCCGAAGTACGCACTGTTGAGCCTGTCCTCCGAAATCAAGGGGAAGGAAGTCCAAGACAGCGGCCCCGCCGGAAAGTTGGCTCGCATGACGGCCTTGCTTTGCCAGAAGCTTCAGGAGATTCATCAGGCGGCCCATGCCCCCAGTTCGGGGATCAGTCCGGAGACGGTGCTGTTTCTCTCCATGTTGCTGGCCATTGTGGTCCTGATGGTGGTTTTTGGGCGTCTTCGGCGGCTGCAGACCAGCGAATGATTTCCCCTTCATTCCCGTTGCCTTTAGGCCTTTCACTTCTATTCTTTGGCCTTCATGTCCTATCTCCAAGCGATCATCCTGGGTATCGTCCAGGGCCTCACGGAATTCCTTCCCGTGTCCTCCAGCGGACACCTCGTTATCGTTCAGGAACTCATGGGGGTTAAGGAACTGGGCGCCACCTTCGAACTGCTGGTTCACCTGGGCACGCTCTGCTCCGTGTTGATCTATTTCCGGAAGCGGATCCTGGCGATTGCTCTGTCACCCTTGAAGAAAGACGCCGTGAAAGAGCGATGGACCATCCTCTATCTCTTCATCGCCACCCTGCCCGCCGTGGTGGCGGCGCTGCTTTTCAAAGACCAGATTGAAGAAGCCTTCGACAGTCCTCTCGTCGCCTGCTCCATGCTCATCGTGACCGGTTTCCTGCTGCTGCTTCCGAAATGGATACCGCATAAGGAAGGCCAGCTGAAGTCTCGCTCCGCCCTGGCCATGGGTTGCGGTCAGGCCCTGGCGCTCATGCCGGGCATTTCCCGTTCGGGCACCACCATCATCTCCGGGCGGCTTTCAGGGGTTCAGGCCAGTCAGGCCGCGGAATTTTCGTTCCTGATGGCCATCCCAGCTATTCTGGGCGCCGCCGTTTTCAAGCTGAAGGACATCAGTGAAATGGCGCGGCAGGAGGGAAATCTGGGTCCTTTCTTGACGGGCGCCGTCGTGTCCTTTTTCTTTGGCCTCGCCGCCGTTTACATCGTACTCGCCTCCATCCGGCGGGGTAAATTCCAGCATTTTTCCTACTATTGCATTGCCGTCGGCATCGGCGGCCTCCTATTCTTTACTTTTCGGGCCAGTTGATTTCTTTCGCTCTTTCTTCTAAGAAACCAAGACCCACCGTTTTGAGCCCCATCCTTCGTCAGCTATTCGCCCCGGCGACCGGCTTCTTCCGCCGGCCGTTTTTCCTTTGGGTGGCCCTGCCGTTTGTGGCAGCGCTGTCAGTGCCCGTGGCGAAGGCCGCTCCCAATTCCATTCCCTGCGACCTGGCGGATGGCTTTGACTACCCCGTCGGCCGGCCGGACGCGGTGGGCTACTACAAAGCCCGGGGCTTCTGGCCCAATGGCCACTTGGGGGAAGACTGGAACGGGCGCGGTGGCGGAAATACCGACTTGGGAGACCCCGTTACCTGCGCGGGAGACGGCGTCGTGGTGTATTCGGACGACTTCAAGGCAGGCTGGGGCAACGTCATCATCGTGCGCCACGCCTACCGGGAGCGGAACGGCCGCATTTACTTCATCGACACACTCTACGGCCATCTGGACAAACGGATGGCCAAGCTCTACGACCGCGTAAAGAGAGGCGAGCAACTCGGGACGATCGGCCGCGGCCCGCACAACATGTACTACGCCCACCTGCACTTCGAAGTCCGCAAGAACCTCTCCATCGGGATGAAGCGGTCGAACTACGCGCAGGACTACTCCAACTATCACAGCCCCACCCACTTCATCGACGCCAACCGCCGGTTGCGGAAGGAGTTCCGCCGCATCGACATTCCGGTGAACACTTTTTACAAGGACTCCTACAGCTACGTGACCGGCACCCGCATCGAAATCAGCCGGCCAACCGTGGCGGAGGCAAAGCCCCAGGTCCCGGAACCCGTTGCCAAGATCATGAGCCGTAACGATGGCACCGGCGGTGGCAGAGAAGCGGATCAACCCAAACCTCAGGAGGAATCCAATTCCGATCAGGGTGAAGGCGCCCGCGGCCTCTGGAAGGTCATCAAGTCCATCTTCTCCAGCGACGAGAAGAACTGACCGGGCCCCGTTCCGGGGCCGAGCCCTCACTCCGCGGGAACGATCGTGACCCGGATGGACTTGGACGTGGGCGTTTCGCTGATGTCCGCAAAACTGTCCACCGGCACCAGCGGGTTCAGTTCCGGGAAGTAGCCCGCCACGGTACGGGCTGGAATGTCATAGGGAATCGCCAGGAAATCGCGGACGTGGCGTTCCTTGCCATTGAAGTGGCTGGTAAGGTCCACGGGTTTGAGCGCTCCGATGCCGCGTTCCCGCATGTCGGCGGGATTCATGAAGACCAGACGCCGCTCGTTGTGAATGCCCCGGTAACGGTCGTCCAGACCGTAGATGGTGGTGTTGAACTGGTCGTGGCTGCGCAGCGTCATGAGCAGCAGTTCGCCTTCCTCCAAGTCCGTGCCGCTTAGTTCGCTGGGGCAGAAGACGGCTTTCTCCTCCGGAGTGTCCCACTTCCGTTCCTTCGCGCTGTTGGGCAGGTAGAAGCCGCCCGGTTGACGCACGCGCTGGTTGAAGTCTTCGAAGCCGGGAATGCAGCGTTCGATGCGGTCGCGGATGCGGTCGTAGTTCGCGGCCAGTTCCAGCCAGTCCAGCACGGCATTGGACCCCAGGGTGGCGTCGGCGAGCCGGGCCACGATGGCCGTTTCACTAAGGAGCTGACTGGACGGCGGCTCCAGATTTCCGTGGGACTGGTGAACCACGCCCATGGAGTTTTCCACCGTTACGAACTGCGCGTGACCACTTTGAATATCCTGGTCGCTCCGGCCCAGGCAGGGCAGAATGAGGCCCACTTTCCCCGTGACCAAATGGCTGCGGTTCAGCTTGGTGGAAACTTGGACGGTCAGGTTACATTTCCGCAGGGCTTCGGCGGTAAACTCGGTATCCGGCGTGGCCTGGAGGAAGTTTCCGCCCAGGGCAAAGAAGACCTTCCCCCGCCCTTCGTGCATGGCCTGGATGGCCTGCACCGTGTTCCAGCCATGGCGCCGGGGCGGCTCGAAACGAAACTCCTGGCCGATGGCGTCCAGAAAGGCGTCCGGCATGGCTTCAAAGATGCCCATGGTGCGGTCCCCCTGCACATTGCTGTGGCCGCGCACGGGGCAGACGCCCGCGCCGGGACGGCCCACCGCGCCGAGCAGCAGGTGCAGGTTCGCCACCTCGCGGATGGTCGCTACGGCGTTCTTGTGCTGGGTCAGGCCCATGGCCCAACAGGTGATCAGACGTTTCCGTTCCCGTGAAACCAACCGCGCGGCGTGCTCGATCCGCTTCCGCGGAATGCCGCTGCGCCGTTCGATCTCCTCCCAGTCCGCTTCCAGGATGTTTTCGCGGAAGGCTTCAAAGCCGGTGGTGTGAGCCTCGATGAACTCGCGGTCGATCCGCTCTTCGTATTCCTCCAGCAGGACCTTGTTAATGCCCTGGAGCAAAGCCAGGTCGCCATTCACATTCACCTGGAGATATTCCGAACTGAGTGGCGATCTACCCCCTAACAGACCCACCACTTCCTGGGGATGCGCGAAGGCCAGCAGGCCCGCTTCCTTCAAGGGGTTCACCGCGATGATGGTGGCCCCGTTGCGCTCCGCCTTCTGCAGGGCGCTCAGCATCCGGGGATGATTCGTGCCCGGATTCTGACCGATCAGGAGGATGGTGTCGCAGTCGTAAAAATCGTCCAGGGATACAGTGCCCTTCCCCACGCCCAGGGAGGCCTTCAAAGCCGCGCCGCTGGATTCGTGGCACATGTTGGAGCAGTCCGGCAGGTTGTTCGTGCCGAACTTCCGCGCGAACAGGCCGTAGAGGAAGGCCGCTTCGTTGCTGGCGCGGCCGGAGGTGTAGAAGACCGCCTCGTCCGGAGAGTCCAGCGCGTTCAGTTCTTGGGCGATCAGGTCGAAAGCCCGGTCCCAGGAAATCGGCACGTAGTGAGTGGAATCTTCATGCAGCACCATGGGCTCCGTCAGGCGGCCCTGCTGGTCCATCCAGTAGTCCTGCTGCTCGGAAAGTTCCGCCACGGAATACTGGGTGAAAAATTCCGCCGTGATGCGGCGGGCCGTCGCTTCCGAGGCCACGGCCTTGGCGCCGTTTTCGCAGAACTCCGTGGGCGACCGCTCGTCATCCGGGTCCGGCCACGCGCAGCTCGGGCAGTCGAAGCCGTTCTTCTGGTTCAGCTTCAGCAGCGCCTTCGTACCCCGGCCCAGGCCCGCCTGGCCATACACCATTTTCAAGCTGTTCGTGACCGCCGGCAAACCGGCGGCGACTTTCTTGGCGTCGCCCTTCGTAAGGCCGGTGTGTTCTTCCGGAGGTTCCGCCTGGACGGAACGGGGGGGCTGGGAATCGGGGGATGGGTTTTTCAAGTCGTGCATCGCGGATACGAGGCGGTTGCGTAGGGTTGACAGTAACTTAACCCGTATTACCCATCAAGACAGGCCGAAAGCGCGGGTTCCCGCCAACTTCCCTTTCGGGCCGTTTTGTTCATCCCCATTTTCCGAGTGCCATGCTAGCCGTCATTTCCCCCGCCAAGACGCTCGACTTCGAAAAGCAGTGCCTGACCCGCAAGCACACTGAGCCGGACTTCCTGGAGGAATCCGAAGTGCTGATCGGCAGCCTGCGCAAGCTGACCCGGCCAAAGCTCGCGAAACTGATGAGCATCTCCCCTAAGCTGGCGGACCTGAACTACCAGCGCTACCAGGACTGGAGCCCGCCCTTCACCGAGGACAACGCCAAGCAAGCCCTCCTGGCCTTCAAGGGCGACGTCTACACCGGCTTTACCCTGGAAGACTACAAGGCGGCGGACTTTGACTTCGCGCAAAAGCACCTCCGCATCCTCTCCGGGCTTTATGGCTTGCTCCGGCCGCTGGATCTGATCCAGCCCTACCGCCTGGAAATGGGCACGGACCTGAAGGTAGGCCGCAAGCCGGACCTCTACGCCTTCTGGGACCAGAAGATCACCACCGCCCTGAACGCCGCCATCGCCGAGTCGAAGTCCAAAGTCCTCATCAACCTGGCCTCCAACGAGTACTACCACTCCGTGCACGAAGACAAGCTGGACGCGGAGGTGATCACCGCGCAGTTCAAGGACTTCAAAAACGGCCAGTACAAGTTCATCAGCTTTTACGCCAAGAAGGCCCGCGGCCAGATGACGGATTTCATGATCCGCCACCGCATCAAAAAAGCGGAGGACCTGAAAGCCTTCGACACCGAGGGCTACGTCTTCAACGAAGACATGAGCCAGGGAAACACCTGGGTCTTCACGCGGGACATTCCGCCAAACGCGCGGTGAGTGGGTGTGTGGATTTCCCGCCTAGACCTTAGAACTTGCCCTACAAGTCATGCAGACACGTTCGCTTCTCAGAGCGCGTCCTGGAATCTCAAGACCCACGGGGACGCGTAGCGTCCTTGGACTGCGGTGATCTGAATCACCGCTTTGGGGTAGGAGCCGGAGGCGGGGTGGAACGGATGGAACGAACGGTGACCCGGCAAGCTTCTCCCCACTCCCCATGGCTTCCTTTGTCCGGCCATGCCTTCTGGCGATAGTGATAGGGGACCAAAATCAGAGCAGGCGGACACTTGTTCCCCCCACCCCGCCTCCGGCTCCCTCCGCAAAGCTCCGAAGAATCGGAGCACTCCAAAGACGCTGCGCGTCCCCGGAAGATCTTGGGTTCAGGGGAAATCTTGTCCGAGCCTCAAACTGCCCCCATGCGCGATGTTGAATTGTTGGGTGCATAGATCAGTTCCCAGCCCGCGTTTACGTCCCCCAGCGCACCCTTCACAACGCTGGCGGATCGTGCTAGGGACTTCGGCATGGATTGCACCTCCCCCGCTCCCGCCTCCCTTCGCCGCTGTCTGCCACTACTGCTGACGCTTGCCGTCTTTCTTGGTCCCGGTTTCTTTGCACGGCCACTCACTGCCGCGCCGGAAGGACAGGACCGCCCTAACATTCTTCTCATTTTCACGGACGACCAAGGCATCAACGACGTGGGCTGTTACGGCAGCGAGATTCCCACGCCCAACATCGACCGCCTGGCTGCCGAGGGACTGAATTTCGAAAATTTCTACTCCGCCTCCGCCATCTGTACGCCGTCCCGTTTTGGCTTGCTGACGGGCATGAATCCCAGCCGGTCGCGGGATCACCTGCTGGGCGCGCTCATGTTCATGAGTGACGAAGACAAACAGCGCGGCATTCATCCCGAGGAAACCACCATTGCGGAAGTGCTGCGGGACCGGGGCGGCTACCACACCGCCCTGACCGGCAAATGGCACCTGGGCCATGGCGAAAGTTCCTTCCTCCCCACCCACCACGGCTTTGACCGTTTCCGGGGCCACACCGGCGGCTGCATCGACTTCTTCACCATGACCTACGGCATCCTGCCGGACTGGTATCACAACACCACCCACATCAGCGAAAATGGCTATGCCACGGACCTCATCACGGACGAAGCCGTGGCCTTCCTGAAAGATCAGCGGGAGGCGGAGAATCCCTTCTTCCTCTACCTGGCCTACAACGCGCCGCACTTCGGCAAGGGCTGGAGCCCGGGCGAACAAAAGCCCGTCAACCTCATGCAGCCCAAGGCGGAGGAGATGAAACGCGTCGCCGGCATTTCCGACAAGATTCGCCGGGAATACGCCGCCATGGTGGTGTCTCTGGACGACGGCATCGGCGAAGTGCTCACTGCTTTGGACCACCTGGGGTTGACAGACAACACCCTGGTTATTTTCCTGACCGACCACGGCGGCGATCCCGTCTACGGTGGGAACAACGAGCCCTACCGCGCGGGCAAGGCCACCCTCTTTGACGGCGGCCTGCGCGTGCCCTGCCTGATGCGCTGGCCTGGAAAGATTTCCGCTGGCCGCACAGTGGAGTCCCCGGCCTGGTCCATCGACCTTTTTCCCACCTTCTGCGCCCTGACGGGAACGGATGCCGCTGGATTGACTCTGGACGGGCAGGACCTCAGCCAGGTGCTGTTGCATCCGGCGGGAACCGGCCTCACGGACGAAACCGGCAGAGAATTCTTCTGGCAACTGGGCAAGCATGAAGAACTCGGCCGGCGCCCCTGGGAAGCGCTGCGCCAAGGCCGCTGGAAGTATGTCTCCACACCGAATGACGGCGAGTTTCTCTTCGACCTCGAGACGGACCCCTACGAAAAGGAGAACCTGGCCGAAGGAAACGAAGCGAAATTCCAGGAATTGAAACAGCAGGCGGCAGCGCTGGGAACGGAATATTCCCGGTAAGGAGGGCGGCCAAGGTTTCTCGCCTCAGCCTTTCCCTAAGAAGGGAGGCCACGGGAGGAACAAGCCAGGAAGAAAAGACTCGGGCGCCATCGAACGCCAGAATGGCGTCGAAAATGCTGGATATTTCTAATTACCGGAAATACTATAATTAGTTAAAGTCTACCGCTTCTTCCTGCTTTGAAACGCTTTCTCGTTATCTTCTCACTTCTTGTCGTGGGCAGTCTGGCATTCGGGTTCGTTTTACCACCCGAAAAGTTGGAAGCCCTGAAAAGCTCCTTGTCCGTCACCGGCGTGGCCAACGAGGCCTTCGACCAGGCGGCCTTCCAGGGGCGGTGTTTGACGGACATGAACCAGCGCCGCCTCCAGGTGAACCTGCTCCCCCTGAAGCGCGATCCCGAGGTTCAGGAAATGCTCAAGACCTGGTGCCAGACCAAGCCTTTCAGTCCGGAGGTGGATCTTCAACACGTGTTCCGCTACCTGGAACAGGCCGTGCCCACCATCCATGCCATGGCGGCCACGGTGTGCTGGGACACCAACAGCAACGCGGTCCAGGAAGGCTTGTTAAGATGGGAAGACGTCATCGACGGCCAGCAGGAGTGCCTCAGCACCTACATCATCCGCGACGGACTGCGGGTGGGTTGTCTGGCGGTATTGACTCAGCGCCTGCCAGTTTTCGATCTGGACAACGCCAAGGAACAAAAAGGACCCGCGCTGACCCAGTGCGGCCGTTGCGGCGGTACCCATCTCGTTTCCCTCGAAGACGTGCGGCGCACCATTGTGCTGCGCTGCCCGGACTGCCGGAAAGCCTACGACCTGCTGGCCTGCGATTCCGAGGGCATGTTCCGGCGGGCCAACTACTTCCTGACCGGTGAAAGCCGGTTGTCTTTCGCGAACCAGCCGCCGTCCGAAGAGTTGCTTCTGAAGATCTGGCGCGCGGTGCTGACGGGTTCGCACTATGAACTGGATGACGACGCGGAGGAACAGGTGGAGTCCTGGAAAACCCCGCGGGAAACCGTGGACGACCGCTCGGGAGACTGCGAAGACACCTCCATCCTGATGACGGACATTCTTTTGACGGAGGGCTTTGATGCCCGGGTGGCGCTGGGTTGGAACGTGTATGGCGGCGAACACGCCTGGTGCGTGGTGCGCCTCAATGGAAAGCAATACCTCATCGAAACGACCGATCGCCGTTCTGACACGCCCGTTCTGAGAACCGTGGAAGAACTCGCGCAGTATTACACGCCCGAGCAGACCTTTGACCGGAAACAGATTTATTTCTGCGACGACAAACCCGGCGCCGCCGAAGACTACTGGAACGAAGACATCTGGACGGCGGTTTCGAATGACAAAACCCGGCTGGCGCTGAAGTAGGGGTCGCGCTTTCTCAAACGGCCGCTCTTACAGAGACGGTTTCGCGGCGGGAGGTGGTCCTTGACCTCCGGGCGAGGAACTTTCGAACCGGGTTTTCGAAATAAGGCGGCGGACGGCTTCCTGAAAGCGCACACGTTTCAGCCTGAAGGGGCGTGTCGCTCTATCCATGTCCAAGAAGGGGTAAGGAGCACCTTGTCACTGCTTCCGTGAACGCGCTCGGAGATCGCGTTCCACCTTTGCCCTGAAGGTCGTTTCACTGAGGATTCCCAACGGTTCTCGGCAGCGAGGGAAAATAGTCGATCAAAGACCCAAAACCTGCCCGCTTTGGGCGTTGCGCCGCCGGGGCATGGCGCTAAGTTGAGCGCCGGTATGAAGCCCCCTATTACTCCGGTCCTTGCCGCCGGCCTGCTCTGGGCCGCCCACCTTTCCGCCTCCGCCGCCATTCCCGGCGAGGTGGAACAAGCCATCACCACCCTTCAGGCCGTCTCCCGCGAAGGCGCGGGGAACGAGGCCGCCACCGGCGCCTGGCAGTCCCTTTCCCAGGCGGACACCAGCGCCCTGCTGCCGATCCTTGGCGCGATGGAACACGCCGGCCCCGTGGCCCAGAATTACCTCCGCTCCGCGGCGGAGGTCATCGTCTCCAAAGGACTTCAGGAAGGCACCGAACTGCCCGTGGCCAGCCTGGGTGAATTCCTTCTGGATACCCGGCAGGACCCGCAGGCGCGGCGCTTTGCCTACGAGGTAATTGCCCGCGTGCAGCCGGAAACGGCGGAGCGTCTCATCCCCGGCATGCTGAACGATCCCAGCACGGACCTGCGCCGCGACGCCGTGGCCCGGCTGATTACGGAAGCCAAGTCCCTGAAAGAAGGCAAGGAAGCCCAGGCCGCCACTCTCATCTACCTCCAGGCGCTGAACGCGGCCCGGGACGTGGACCAGATCAAGGAGATCACCAAGCAACTGGAGGGCTTGGGCCAATCGGTCGATCTGCCCCGGCACTTCGGCTTTCTGATGCACTGGAAAGTGATCGGCCCCTTTGACAACACGGGGCTGGAAGGCTTCAACACGCCTTACCCGCCTGAGCAGGGAATCGACCTGAGCGCCACCTACGACGGTAAGGAAGGCCCCGTCACCTGGTCGGACTTCGCCACCGCGGACGACTACGGCATGGTGGACATCAACCAGGCCTACGGTCCGCTGAAAGAGGTGACCGCCTACGCCTTTACCGAGTTCAACTCCGCCAGCACCCAGCCGGCTGAGCTGCGCCTGGGTTGCAAGAACGCCTGGAAAATCTGGCTGAACGGCGAACTTATCTTTGGCCGGGACGAATACCACCGCGGCGCGCGCATCGATCAATACATCCTTCCCATCCAACTGAAGGAGGGCAAGAACGAGATTCTGGTGAAGCTCTGCCAAAACGAACAGGTTAAGGACTGGACGGTGCAGTGGGAGTTTCAACTACGCGTCTGCGACGCCACCGGCACGGCCATCCTGGCGGTGGACCGGCCACCCACGCCGGAGAAAGAGATCAAATCCCGGCGGGAACTCCGCAATCAAAACTGACGGAGCCCCCAAGGTCACCTGCACCCATTCCTGGAGTCGAAACGCCTTGCTTCGCCCATCCCTTCTTCATTCCATGAAACTCCCCCACGTTTTTCTGGCCTCAATTCTGAGCCTTTTCTTCACCACCGCCACGCCTTCCCACGCGGACTGGTGGAACTTCCGCGGCCCAAACGGAAACGGTTATGTGGATGCCGAAAAACCGGTAACCACCAATCTTAGCAAAGAGACCATCGCCTGGTCGGTGGAACTGCCAGGGCGCGGCCTTTCCTGCCCCGTCATCGTGGGTGACCGTGTCTTCTTGACCTGCTCCAGCGGGCCAGATCAGAAGCGGCTGCATGTCTTCTGTTTCAGCGCGGCGGACGGCTCCATCCTTTGGGAACGGCAGTTCTGGGCCATGGGCCGGACCATGTGCAATCCCAAAACCTGCGTGGCCGCCCCCTCGCCCGCCACGGATGGCGAGCGGGTGTATGCCTTGTTCTCCTCCAACGACTTGTTCTGCCTGGACCTGGACGGAAACGTGCAGTGGATCCGGGCCCTGACGCTGGACTATCCGAATGCGTCCAACAGCCTGGGTATGGCGTCTTCGCCCATCGTGGTGGATGGAACGCTGGTGGTGCAGATTGAGAATGACAGTGAGTCCTTTGCCGCCGGCATCGATCCCCTGACGGGCACCAATGTCTGGAAACTGGACCGGCCCAAAGCCGCCAACTGGACCTCGCCCGTGGTGATGGAAGTGGAAGGTACCACGGTGGTGGCCCTGCAATCCACCAAGGGCGTTCTGGGTGTCGTTCCCAAGACTGGCAGCGAGCTTTGGAACTATGGGGATGGAGCGTCACCCACGCCCTCTAGCGCGGTGGCGGACGGCACGCTCTACATTCCGTCCAACGGTCTGACCGCTTTCAAGCCCGGCGCGACGGGAGGGGAAGAAGGCACGGCTTACCTCTGGCGGGAATCCGCCCAGGGCCCCGGCACGGCCAGCCCGCTCATCGTGGGAGATCTGGTCTATACCATCAATGGCGCCGGTGTCTTGTCCGCGGCCAGCCGGGAGACCGGAGAACGCGTCTGGCGCACCCGGCTAACCGGCCCCTTCAGCGGTTCGCCCGTGGCGGCGGGGAATCATCTCTACATTTTCAACGAAGCCGGTCTCGGCCAGTGCGTCGACCTCAGCGGCGAGGAAGGAAAAATCGTCAGCGAAGTGGATCTCGGCGAAACTATTTTGAGCACCCCCGCCATTTCCGGTGGCGCGGTTTACATCCGCAGCGACAGGCACCTGTGGAAGTTCGCGGAGTAGCCGGAGTCCATCAAAACGGTTAGGTATTCCCAACTGGCGGCCGCCGCCATCGCCAGCACCATCTTTAGGCGATTGCCTGACCGCGCGGCGAACCCCGCCACCGGGCCTTCAGCCCCCAACGAACATGAGGGACGGGTTCCAGGGGCTAACGCCCCTGGCTAGGCGCTGCCGCCCTTTCAGGGCTCGGGGCGTTGTTGTTGTTATGTCACCGAGAGGATTTGATTGGCGTTTTGACTCAGTCGTTGCGGCTCTCTCACTAACCCGTGGCTGGAGCTTCTTCCGCGTTCTTCGCCGTGGCCGAAACGTCTTCCGGCTCCTTTTCCCAATTCACTTTAATTAATCAACAAAGGTTAATTTGTTGAGATCTTGTCACGCTTCCTGCTTTTTCAGAGTGGCGGGAATCGCCCACCTTCGCCTGATCTGACGCGGCATTTGGGTCGCGGCTGATTTTAGATTCCACAATAATTTTATTGCATCAGAATTTTAACGAAGGTTAAATTGTAGAAGTAAGGTTTGATCGCTTTTTAATGAAGCATGTTCAGCCGCCAGACTCTGTTGTTCATTTGTTCGGGGAATTTCTACCGGAGCCGGTTCGCGGAGGCGGTCTTCAACCACGAAGCCCGCAAAGCCGAACTGGAATGGGAAGCCCTCTCCCGGGGCTTCAAGCCGCATCTCGCGGAAAGCGACCTCTCTCACTACACGGTTTCCGCCCTGGAAGAACGCGGCATTCCCGTGGAACTCACGGCGCCCAAGCCGGAGAAACTTTGCGAAAACGACCTGATGGACGCGAGCCTGGTCGTGGCACTGAACGAGCCGGAGCACCGGCCCATGTTTCTAAAATCTTTCCCTTTTTGGACAGACCGGGTGGAGTTCTGGCGGATCCGCGACGTGGACGAAGAGCCCGCGTCTTTGGCCCTGCCGAAGATCGAAGCCCGGGTGCAAGGCTTGGTGGAACTTTTGGCCAGTGGCCACGCCATGGTCAATCGGGACAATCTCCTGTTCGAGGTGTGAACCCGGACGCAAACGAACGCTGCTGATCCAAGTCGGGGCGTTCACCCACGGAACCCTTTATGATGATCATTCCAAACGAAACCAATTCCGCCCCGAACCAAAACCCTGAAAGCGTCCCAGCCGCCCCGGAAACTTCCTCACCCAGACAGACCGACTTTTTTAACGGAAACGGCAAGCATGGCCGCGGCCATGAAAACGGAAACGGAAATGGCCACCACGGCGCCAACGGCCACACTCCGAAACGCCGCCACCATGACAACGGCGGGCTGAAAGCCCCCTCGCCCGTCGGCAAGAACTTCGTCCTGGACACGAACGTCCTGCTTCACGATCCGGAGTGCATTCACCAGTTCGCGGACAACCACGTCTGCATTCCGCTGGAAGTGTTGAACGAACTGGACCGCTTCAAGAACGAACAGTCCGAGCGCGGCGCGAACGCCCGGTCCGCCCACCGCATGCTGGCGGAGCTGTTCTCCGCGAATCCGAAGGCCGCCACCGTGGGCGTGCCCACCCGGGAAGGCGGCACCATCCGGCTCATCCACAGCACGCCTCAGTCGAACCGGACCAGGAACGTCTTCGCCCGCATCGAGGAAACCCTGCACGACACCAAGTCGGCGGATCACCGCATTCTCATCGCGGCCTGCCTGGTGGAAGACGCGAACACCGCGCCGGTGGTGCTCATTACCAAGGACCTGAACCTCTTCCTCAAGGGCCTGGCCCTGGGCCTGAAGTGCGAGGACTACCAGAACGACAAGGTCTCGCTCAGCGCCGCCCGGCACGAACTGATCCGCGTGGAGGTCCAGCCCAATGAGCTGCAACGCTTCGCCAGCAGTGGCAGCCTCACCGTATCCAGCCGCTTGCCGGAACTCTGGCTGAACGACTACGTCATTCTTTCCGCTGGGGACAAGCGCACCATCCCGGCCCGCTACGCCGGCGGCGGCGCCTTCGAACGCATCCGCCTGCCGGACCCCATCCATGTGCAGCGCGGACCGTGCATTCGCCCGCTGAACCTGGGGCAGCAGTGCTTCCTGGACGCGCTGATGAATCCGGACATCTCGCTGGTCACCTGCTACGGCCAGGCCGGCACGGGTAAGACGCTGCTGGCGGTAGCCTCCGCCCTGCACTCCGTCATGCAGGGAGACTACGACGGTGTGACCGTGAGCCGTCCGGTGGTTCCGCTCGGCGACACCCTCGGCTTCCTGCCCGGCACGCTGGAGGAAAAACTGGACCCCTGGCTGAAGCCCATCTTCGACGCTCTGGAGTTCATTCTCCACTCTCCCGAGAACAAGGGCGACCGGACCAAGCGCGCCAAGAAAAACAACCAGAGCCCCGTTCCCGCGGCCGGCCAGGGTCCCGGCCAGAAATCCTACCAGCCACTGATCGAGTCCGGCATGATAGAAGTGGAAGCGCTTTGCTACATCCGCGGCCGCTCCATTCCGAACCGTTTCTTTATCCTGGACGAAGCGCAGCAGCTCACTCCGCTGGAGGCGAAAACCATCGTCACCCGCATGGCGAAAGGCTCCAAACTGGTCATGACCGGAGACCCGGCGCAGATCGACAATCCCTATGTGGACAGCCGCAGTAATGGGCTGGTGTATGCCCGGGAAAAGCTTAAGGGTCACTCCTTTACCGCCCACGTCACACTGGAACGCGGCGAACGCAGCCCGCTGGCGGAGGCTGGCGCCCGGCTGATGTGACGCTTCCCGGGCCGTTTGGCACGGGAATTCCTCACTTGCGAATAGACCCGGAATAGTCTAAGGGTCGCGCCATATGCCCGTCGCTACACCAAAACAGTTCGCAGCCATGCTGGATGCCGCTCAGGCGGGTGGCTATGCCTATCCAGCCATCAACTGCACCAGCATCATCACGATCAATGCCGCGCTGAAAGCGTTTGCTGACCAGAAGTCGGACGGCATTATCCAGTTTTCCACCGGAGCCGGTCAATTCGCTTCGGGTTTGAACCACAAGAACGCCGCCAAAGGCGCCATCATCCTGGCGGAAGCCGCCCACATGCTGGCGGAACAGTATGACGTTTTGGTCGCGCTGAATACCGACCACTGCCAGCCACACGTGGCGGCGGAATTCCTCGATCCCCTGATCGAAGCCACCGCCAAGCGCCGCGCCGAAGGAAAGAACAACCTTTTCCAGAACCACATGCTGGACGCGTCCAACCTGCCGCTGGAAGAGAACATGGCAATTTCCCAGGAGTACCTGAAGAAGTGCGCCGAAAACGAAATCGTGCTGGAAGTGGAAGCCGGCGTGGTCGGTGGTGAGGAAGACGGCGCCGCCGGTTCCGAAGACACCCCGCAGGACAAACTTTACACCACACCGGAAGATATGCTGGCGGTGTACGACGCCCTGGAAGGCATCGGCCGCTACACCTTCGCCGCCACCTTCGGCAACGTGCACGGCCACTACAAGCCGGGTTCCGTGAAGCTGCGCCCCGACATCCTGAAGCAGGGCCAGGACGCGCTGGTCGCCAAGCATGGTTCCGACGCGGAGTTCGACCTGGTCTTCCATGGCGGTTCCGGCAGCCCGCTGGAGCAGATTCGCGAAACGCTGGACTACGGCGTCGTGAAAATGAACGTGGATACGGACACCCAGTATGCCTTCACCCGGCCCATCGTGGATCACGTCTTCAAGAACTACGACGGCATCCTGATGGTGGACGGCGAAGTGGGTAACAAGAAAGCCTACGACCCGCGCGGCTATCTGAAGCTGGGTGAAGCCGGCATGGCCGCCCGCATCGCCCGCGCCTGCGACGACCTGCTGGCCTCCGGCAAGTCCATCTACGGTTCGGTCTAAGGTTTCCCTTCCCAGGGAGTCCCTGGACAACCCTTTTTCATCAAGAGCCGGCGGGAAATCGCCGGCTCTTTTTTGTTCCCCCGCCATGGAACTGATCCCCCTGAGTTCCGAGACTCTGGAAGCCCTGCTCGCCAGGCCGGAGGCTTTCTTTACGCCCGGCGAAAACACGGCGGACGAAGAGGCCATCCTCCTGGAAGTCGCCCGGAATGCGCTTCACTACCAACGGGAGACCGGCGCCGTTCCGCCCTGGGCCGGGTACTTTTATCGGGCGGAAAAGAACACCGGCCCGCTCCTGGGAACCTGTTCGTTCAAGGGGAACCCCACGCCGGAAGGCCAGGTGGAAATTGCTTACTTCACGCTTCCCACCCAACAAGGGAAAGGCGTGGCGACCGCAATGGCCGGGGCGCTGTGCGAAGTGGCAAAGGAACATGGCGCCGCCCGGATCATCGCGCACACCTTGCCCGAAGAGTCCCCCTCCACGTCCGTGTTGAAGAAATGCGGGTTTGAGTTTGGCGGGGAGATCGAGCATCCGGAGGACGGGCTGGTCTGGCTGTGGGTGTTGGGGAATGGGTAGTTCTTAACAAAAGCTTCGCGCCGATACTTCCTGCTCGATACAAAAAGCGACGCCCGTCACCGTAGTGGTAGAAAGCGACCTCCGAGCGCGTTCGCGAAAGCAGACACGGGCGGCTATAAGTCTCGGCTTGGACCTCCAGCGAACCTCGCGAGACCTGGAGGAAACCGCGCTTTTTGCATGAAGAATCCGCCGCGCACATTCGCGGGACCGGTTCGCGCGTTCCTCGCCCGGAGGTCGAGGACCACCTTCAGCGAGCGAACCTTTCTCACAAACACGCTGTGTCCTTTGACTTCACTTCGTTTTGCCTTTGCTTCACTCCGGCTACCTGCTGGCTGTCCATTTCCGCGGTTCCATTTATCAGGCGTTCCTCCAAAAAGGAAACCGCTCTCGTCAAAAGGGAACCTTTCACTCCCGCCTCTGGCCCGGGCGGTGCTTCAAATATTCACAGAAAAAGCAGTCGAATCCCCGAAAAGCGGGGCTAAACTGACTCTTTTCACCCGCGACAAAGACAAGACGGCATGCACATCCCTTTTCGAAGCAAGGAAGTCAGTTGGCTCAGCTTCAATTCAAGGGTACTCCAGGAAGGCGCCAACCCCGAAGTTCCCTTATTGGAACGCCTGAAGTTCCTGGGAATCTATTCCAATAACCTGGACGAGTTCTTCCGGGTCCGCGTCGCCACGCTCAAGCGGCTTACCATGTTGGGAGCTCAGTGGAAGGAACTGGGCATTCCAGATCCTAACAAAACCCTAAAAGAGGTAAAGGCCTACATCGGCAAGGAAACCGAGGACTTCAACGCGGCCTACGCCCAGGCCATGAAAGACCTGGCGAAGAATAACATCCGCGTCATCACCGACCGGGAGATTCCCGCCGAACACACGGAGTGGCTCTACGACTACTTCATGAACAAGGTGAACCCTCACATGATGCCCATCATGCTGAAGGCCACCGCTGACCTCCCCACGCTGAAAGATCACCCCATGTACCTGGCGGTGCGCCTCAGCAAGAAAGGCTCCCGGGGCCGTCCCATGCACGCCCTGCTGGAGATCCCGGTCACCGAGATTCCCCGTTTTGTCGTGCTGCCCAAGTCCGGTAAGACCGAGCTGGTGATGTACCTCGACGACATCATCCGTTTTGGCCTGAAGTACATTTTCGACTATCTGCCCTACGACACCTACGAGTCCTATGCGGTAAAATTCACCCGCGACGCGGACTTCGAATTTGACGACGACTTTACGGAAAGCGTCTACCAGAAAGTGTCGGAAGGCCTGAAGGCCCGCGAAGCGGGCGCGGCCGTGCGCTTGAATCACGACGCGGCCATCCCCCACCCCTTCCTGCGTCTGCTCTTGCGGAAACTGAACCTGTCGGAGGCCGACACGCTGTTCCCCGGAGCCCGTTATCACAACCGCAAAGACCTGATCGATTTTCCCAAGCTGGGCCGGACGGATCTGCTCTACAAGAAGTCCAAACCCATCGATCACCACCGCCTCACCAAGCGGCGCAGCAAGGGCTTCTTCCAGATCCTGCGGAAGAAGGACGTGATGCTGCACTTCCCCTACCACACCTTTCGCAGCTTCCTGGATTTTCTACGGGAAGCCTCCATGGACCCACTGGTTCAGTCCATCTCCATCACCCAGTACCGCATCGCCAAGAAGTCCTGCGTGGCGCGCGCCCTCATCAGCGCGGCCTGTAACGGAAAGAAAGTGACCGTGCTGGTGGAGCCACAGGCCCGCTTTGACGAAGGGGCCAACATCCGCTGGGCGGCGCAGTACCAGGACGCCGGTATCCGCGTCATCCTGGGCGTGCCGGGTTTGAAGGTGCACTCCAAGCTGGTCCTCATTTCGCGCCGGGAACACGGCAACCTGAAGCACTACACCTGCCTGGGGACGGGGAACTTTAACGAAGATTCCGCCACCACGTTTGCCGACCACCTGCTGCTCACCAGCCACCAGGAAGTCGGCGAAGATGTCGCGCGCATCTTCCAGTTCTTCGACCGGAACTTCCGCATTCCAAAGCTGAAGCACCTCGTCGCGGCGCCTTTCTACCTGCGTTCCACCTTTCTGGGATTGATTCGCCGGGAGATCGAAAACGCGAAGAAAGGAAAAGACGCCGCCATTTCACTGAAGCTGAACAACCTTTCCGACGTGGAGACGGTGGAGCTGCTCTACGAAGCCGCCGAATGCGGGGTGAAGGTGCGGCTCATCGTTCGCAGCATGTTCTCCCTGGTCACCGGTCCGGAGGGTCCAGGCAAGAACATTGAAGCCATCGGCATCGTGGACAGGTACCTGGAGCATTCCCGGATGATGATCTTCCACAACGAAGGCGATCCCAAGGTCTTCCTCGCTTCCTCGGACATGCTGCCGCGGAACTTCGACTCCCGCGTGGAGACGATGTTCCCCGTTTACGACAAGGAGATCCGGGGTGACCTGATGCACTATTTCGAGCTGCAGTGGAGGGACAACGTGAAGGCGCGGGTCCTCTGCAAGGACCTGAAGAACGACCACCGCAGACAAGACTCGGGCACGGAGCCGATGCGGGCGCAGTTCGCCATCGAGGAATATCTGCGGAACAAGACGGGCCGCTGATTTCTCTACCGGCGCGGGTTCGAGGCTTGCCCGCTCCGTTAAGATTCGCTAACTTCTTGGGAGCCAAGTCACTCCCTCGATGTCTCAGCTCAATCCGTCAGGCAGCCAACCCCCCTTTTCTTCGCGCCGTGACTTTCTCTGGAAAGCCGGCGGCGGCATTGGGGGCATTGCCTTAACCACCCTGCTCGGCCAGGAAACGTTACAGGCATCTTCCGGCGCCAGCGCGGTCAATCCGCTGGGCTCCCGCCAGCCACACTTCCCCGCGCGGGCAAAGCGGGTGATCTACCTTTTCATGCACGGCGGACCCAGCCATGTGGATCTTTTCGATCCGAAGCCGGACCTCATCAAGTACGCGGGCCAGCCGCTGCCCGAATCTTTTGGGAATGTAATGACCCGCCGCGCCGTGGCGAAGAATCCCCTGCTGCCGCCCCTGCGTCCCTTCCGGAAGCATGGCGAGTCCGGTCTGGAGATCAGCGGCTTTCTGCCGGAGATGGCCAAGCACGCGGACGACCTTTGCGTGATCCGCGGTTGCCATGGCGACAGCGTGAACCACCCGCAGTCCGTTTACCAGATGAACACGGGCTCCATCCTTATGGGGCGGCCCAGCCTGGGCAGTTGGGTGTCTTATGGACTGGGCACGGAAAACCAGAACATGCCCGCCTTTGTCGTCATGCCCGACCCGCGCGGTGGCGTGAAGGGCGGTCCGCCCGCCTGGGGCTCCGGCTACCTGCCCGCCGTGCACCAGGGCACCACCATGCGGCCCGGCGCGAACCCCATCCTCAATCTTTCGCCCCCGCCCGGCATGGCGAAGGACACTCAGCAGAATACGCTGGGCTTTATCCAGAAGCAGAACCGCGAACACCTCGCCCAGCGGGATTATCAGGACGAGCTTCAGGCCCGCATCGCGTCTTACGAACTAGCCTACCGCATGCAGTCAGCCGCGCCGGATCTGGTGGATTTCCGGGGCGAAAGCGAGGCGACGAAAAGGCTCTACGGCATGGACCTGCCGCACACCCGGGAGTTCGGCACCCGCTGTCTGCTGGCCCGGCGCATGATCGAGCGCGGGGTGCGCTTCGTTCAACTGTATTCCGGCGACACCAACGGCTGGGACGCGCACAAGGACGTGGACGACAACCACACCGAGTACTGCGCCGCCACGGACCTGCCGGTATCCGGACTGCTGACGGACCTGAAGCAGCGCGGCCTCCTGGAGGACACGCTAGTCATCTGGGGCGGCGAGTTTGGCCGCATGCCCATGAGCGAAAAGGGCAAGGGCCGGGACCACAACCCCTGGGGCTACTCCGTCGTCCTGGCGGGCGCCGGCGTGAGGGGCGGCTACGCCCACGGCGCGACTGACGCGGTGGGCCTGCGCGCGGAAAAGGACAAGGTGCACGTCCACGACCTGCACGCCACCCTGCTGCACCTGCTGGGTTTCGATCACGAGCAGCTCACCTTCTTTCACGGCGGCAAGGAAGAGCGCCTCACGGATGTCTTCGGCTCGGTGGTGAAGGAGGTGATGGCATAATGAGGCTCCGGGCAGACAGTCGCGCGGCAGTAGTCTTTTCCGTGGCCTTGGCGGCTTTGGGTGCTGTCATGATCACACCTCCCGCCGCCGCCACCGAAGACTATGAGGAACCGGAGGTAACGGAACGGGACCGCGAGCACTGGTCTTTCCAGCCGGTCGCCCGGCCCGAGGTTCCCGCTCTCTCTGAAAGCGCTTCCGTGCTCATTATTAACGAAATTGACTCATTTTTACTGAAAAAACTGAACGCTTCCGGCCTGACGTTTTCGCCTGAGGCGGACCGGGAAACGCTCCTCCGCCGCCTCAGTTTCGACCTCACCGGTCTGCCCCCCACCCCGGAAGAGGTGGATGCCTTCCTGGCCGACCGCGAGGAAGGCGCCTACGAGCGGGTGGTGGCGCGACTCCTGAATTCTCCCCACTACGGCGAACGCTGGGCGCAGCACTGGCTGGATGTGGCCCGCTTCGCGGAGAGCGACGGTTTCGAACATGACAAGGTGCGCCACGAAGCTTGGCGCTACCGCGACTGGGTGATCGACGCCCTGAACCGCGACGTACCGTATGACGGCTTCGTGCGGCTCCAGATCGCCGGGGACGAGATTGCGGCTGGCGACGAAGACGCCGCCATCGCCACGGGCTTTCTTGTCGCGGGCCCGGACATGCCGGACATCAACCTGACTGAGGAGCGCCGCCACAATCTCTTGAACGACATGACCGCCACGGTGGGCTCCACCTTCCTCGGCCTGACCATGGGCTGCGCCACTTGTCACGACCACAAGTCCGACCCCATCAGCCAGGCGGACTTCTACCGGCTGCGCGCCTTTTTCGACAACACAAACATCCCCGAGCGGGACAAGCAGATGCCGCCGTCCCTGGTCGAAAACGGCCCGGACCAGCCGGAGAGTTTCCTCATGGTGCGTGGAGACTTCCGCCGGCCTGGGCCGGAGTTGAAACCCGCCTTCATCCGGGTAGCGAACCTTTCCGGCCAGCAGGCCAAACCCCACCCTACCAAAGTGTCCTCCGGTTACCGCCGCGAACTGGCGGACTGGATCGCATCCCCGGAGAATCCGCTGACCGCCCGCGTCATGGTGAACCGGTTGTGGATGCACCACTTCGTGCAGCCGCTTGTGGCGACGCCGAACGACTTCGGAAAGCTGGGCGCCACACCCACCCACCCGGAACTGCTCGACTGGCTGGCGTCGGAATTCATCGCCCGCGGCTGGAGCCTGAAAGAAATGCACCGGCTCATGGTCACTTCCCGCGCCTATCGCCAGGCCAGTCAGCCTGTCGATCTCAAGGCCTGGAATACGGCCAAGGCCGCCGACCCAGAGAACGCCCTGCTCTGGCGCATGAACGCCCGCCGCCTCAGCGGCGAAGCGCTTCGTGACGCCCTGCTTTCCGCCAGCGGCACGCTGAACGAAAAGCCCCACGGCCCCGGCGTGCGCCCGCCGCTGCCACCGGAAGTCACCCTGACCCTGTTGAAAAATCAGTGGCCGGTAACGGAAGACCTTAGCGAACACAGCCGCCGCAGCATCTACCTCTTTGTGCGCCGGAACCTGCGCTACCCGATGTTCGACGTCTTCGACCGTCCGGACGGGAACGCCAGTTGCGCCCGCCGCCACGTTTCCACCACGGCGCCGCAGTCGCTGACGCTTCTGAACGATCCCTTCTGCTGGGACATGGCCCAAACCCTGGCCGAACGGGTGTCCTCCGAACGGAGAGACCCGCGCGGCCAGATCGCCCTCGCCTACCGCCTGGTCCTGTCCCATCGGGCGGATTCCGCTCACCTCAACGGCGCGGAGGACTTCTGCCGGGAAAACTCCCTCGCCGCCTACTGCCTGGCTCTATTCAACCTGAACGCGTTCGTCTATGTGGATTAGGCAGTGTGGACAAATTGGGGGCGGACCGGCGCGAGGCCATTTTTTGTCTGGCAAGGCGCCGCGAACGGCATTGGGCCAACCCCCAATAGAGTGAGCGGGAACGAAGCCAGGCAAAAAATGGGCCGCGTCTCCGGGTATTCGCCGCTTCGCGGCGCTGAGTTCTCTTTTCTTTTCTTCATTTCCGGTCCGTTCTCCAATTTGTCCACACTGCCTAGGCCAGTGCGGGCAAGATTGGTTTGTTGTCTGTTTCCTACAAACTCCGCAGCACGGCCATGATGCGGTTCAGGCGGCGGACGATGGTGAAGGCGCAGCCGGCGATGAGGATCCAGAGGGTGATGACGGCGATGGAATAGGTGGGTTCTTCGCCCACTTCCGTCACGAACCACTGGCTGGCGCCGAAGGTCATGAGGAGGGCCGCCAGGGTGATGAGATACATACGCTGCGGCTTGGCCATGGGACCGCAGAATTCCTGGTGCGCTCCGGCCACTTTCCCCATGGTGCGGACATAAGCGGTGAACACGGCCAGGAGGGCGGCGATGAGGCCCAGCCAGGGGCTGGAGTCCACCGCGAAGCCGAAGCCGATGATCGTGACCGCGTCGGAGATGCGGTCGGGCACTTCGTTGTAGAGCTCGCCCAGGGCCGTGGCCCGCTTCCGCAGGTAGGCCACCATGCCGTCGAACATGTTGCCCAGTAGCCGGAGTTGAACGCAGATGGCGCCCGCGACCCACAGGGCCCAGTGGTAGCTTTCGGTGAGGCTGGTGGCCGCGAACAGCAGGCCCGCCAGCACGCCAAAGACCATCCCGAAAATGGAGATGGAGTTCGGCGACACGCCCCGGTTGGCGAGCCACCGCCCGACTCGCTGGGAATAAACGGCGTTACGGACAGATAAAGGACGGCGATCCATGCGCCGGCACTAAACGGAATTCAAAGCAGAAGATCAAAGACTAAGGCCGGAAAAATAGACCTTTTCCGCAGTCTTCTTCAAAAGCCACTCCCGGTCCGTGCCAGTCAAGAATTCAAGACGGCTCCGCACGAGCGCGATGGAGTCGTGATAGGTGTTTCCTTCCTTCAGCTGATAGGGCAGGTCGCTGGCCCAGAGCAGCCGCTCGGGACCGTAGGCCTGGAGGAGCCGTTCGATCTTTGGGCCGATGTCGAGGTAAGGCGGCCCGGTTTCAGAATGCGAGTAAAAGGCGGACACTTTGATGTGAACGTTAGGGAAGCGGGCCATGGCGACCAATTGATCCAGTTCCGCCGTCATGCCGTTGCGAACCCTGGCGAAGTGATCGATCACCACCGTGGTATCCGGGCACGCTTCGAACATGGGCGGCAGCGTGGGCAGCGACTCCGGCGTGATCAGCGGGCACATGGCGATGCCGTGCTTGGCTCCCGCCCGCCACATTTCCCGCATGCCCGGATGCATGAGCCAATCGGGGTCCGCTTCGCCCTTGCGAACGCGGTCGGGCCGGATGCGATAACCGGTGACGCCTTCTTTTTTCGCGGCCACCATGCGGGCCTCTATCTCCGGCTGGGTGTGGTCCAGCGCCCCGACAACGGCAAACACGCCGGGATACTTTTTGGCCATGGCGATCAGGTAACCGTTGTCGAAACCGTAGTAGCGAAAGTGCGAGATCAAGACCACGCGGGTCACGCCCTCCGGCCGCACCACGGCCAGCAGTTCTTCCGCCGTGAAGCTGGGCGGCAGCAAGTCGTCCACCGATACCGCCGGGGCCAGAGGGAAAGCCTCCGTATCCCGCGTCCAGATGTGGGAATGCGCGTCGACGAAGCCCTCCCCGGGATCGAAGTCGAGCGCCACGGGCTGGGGAGCGTCCGCGCCGCCAGTGGAAGAGGCCAGGCACCGGTCCCGGTGGAAACCCGCCAGTCCGGACCCGGCGGCCGCCAGCGTGGCGGAGGTCCGGCTCAGAAACCGGCGCCGGGAAAGCAGGCGTGGAGAGGCAAGAGATGGACGGTTGATAGCAAATCTAAACATACAAGCTTCTCTCCTTTCCTACCCCAAGAGCAGGGTTCAAGAAAACAAAATTTCACCTTCCGCACACCACTTTCGAATCCTATGAATGCCTTCTAGTTTCTCCCCTCGGGTCGAATGCTAAACTCTTTATCTGCCCCCGTAATGCTCACACCATAAGAAGCGAACACTAGAATATCCGATCTTATTCCAACGATAGTCACCGGCAATACGTTCCCCACACCACCAATAACCAACGGCAAGTAGAATGCTTTATCCGATATCTTAGTTCTCAACAAACCACCATCAACAACATACTTGAAATCTTTTGACTCCAATCTCTTAGCCGATCCCTCCTCCCATTGCAGCCTTTTAATACCAGCACCAGAATCTACATACTTGAACCAAGAAAGACGCCGAAACAATTGCTCTTCTTCCACAGGAGTAGTGATATTTTGCGATTTTCTATAAATTTCTTTTCCGCCAACATCCCTTTTGAATCGCAATTCGTTCATCTCACCGTCAACAACACCAAAAAGAGACATTGAAGGAACGTCAACTTCCCTCACATCTTTCTCGACATCTACCCCATACTTAGACTCTATATAAACATCATCCCCTCCTTCCGAACCTATGTAATACCTCCATTGTTCGCCTTCCTCCCAATAACCAAATATCCTCACTTTCCTCCCTTCCACCTTCGCACCCTGGAAATCTACTCCCGGCAATTTCACACCCTGAAACCTCGCACCACACAAATCAGCCTTTTGAAAGCGCGCTCCAGATAGATCACAACCATCCGAGAAGGTTACACCAATCATCCTCGCACCAATAAACCGCGCACCTCCAGATTTGCACCGTTTGAATTCGGCCTCCAAAAAGGATCCACCCTCAAAGTCAACCCCCTCCAAAACGCAATCTTCAAATATACATTCGTTAAACCAATTCCCCTTTACCGAAGCAGCCTGGGCAGTTACCCCCGAAAGAACCGACCCATAGAAATTGCTTCTATTCACGAACGCCCCCTGAAAGAAACATCTAGTAAACAATGAAGAACGAAACGAACACTCTTCCACACTAGCCTCAAAGAATCTTGATCTAAAGAAGTCAGCGCTGTTAAATTTCACTGCACTTAACTTGGCATTTTTAAAATTAACCTTATGGATTCTTGAACCCGAGATATCCGCATCAAGAATCCGACAGTAGCTAAAATTAGCATTATCTATTATTGAGGTTCTAATATCACCACATCTAAAGTACCCCCCATAAATATTCATCCCCCTGAGATTCATCCCTCTATCACCTTCGGGGAGCTTGAACAATATTGACCATCTCGTTCTTAAACAGGCAAATGGCAACTCCGCTTCATAAAGAAAGTCGTAGCCGATGTGCCGTAGATCCAAGACATGGCTCGGAGCAAATACACTTAAAGTTTTTCTCGACTCAGGAACAGCCAGTCCCTTGTAGTCCCTATTCGAATCAAGATTCCACAAGCAGTTCTCTAGATCACTCTCAGAAACCGGCCCCAAACAGTGCAAGGTATGTAAAATCTCTGTAGATAGATCACTAATCTCATTTATCCGCTTTGTAGCATCTGCATCCTCGTCATAAATTTGATCAAATTCAAAATCATCAACAAACTCACCACTTCCCTGCCTCTTTGCCGTAATATATATCCTTAATAGCTCCTTTATCCTATCCGCATTAGGAAAGGTCACTCTAATTGTCTCATATTCATTCTTATGCGAATCAAATCGTTGTTGCGTAACCATCATTCCCATAACATACGGCACTCTTCTGACCGCATTCAACTGAGCATCAACAGAAGCGTCAGAATCCATTAATACACGTTCGATCGACAAGAACGCTTCATTCGCTCTCTCAAATTCATTCTGAGAATTTTGTATTAGCATCAACACTTCACTTTGCTTCGTGGTAGCCTGAATTTCAGCAACAGACACAAATACCGACACCACTTGAATGGAAAGAATTACAAACTGAACCAAGAAAAACGATAATACAAATATCACACCAATCTCCTTGATCCACGCAATAATGTCTTTCCAAGATATTGAAATCACATGCGAGATATGCTCCGACCATTTCTTATCGCCAGGCCCTTCTTGCAAAAGCGACATAACCTTCTTCCCTTCTTCA
The DNA here is from genome assembly GCA_030427505.1 of Verrucomicrobiia bacterium. GTDB lineage: Bacteria > Verrucomicrobiota > Verrucomicrobiia > Verrucomicrobiales > DEV007 > JAUICH01. The sequence goes on along the minus strand of JAUICH010000028.1, from coordinate 13,162 downwards.
CTGGAGCCAGTTTTTATACTTTTCCTGAGAGCAACCCCTGTTCTCAGCAGAGCGACAACAACCATTGCCGCCACCAGCGCTCCAAAGATACTGATCGCCCAAGGGACGGCATTTATGTAAGGAACCAGCATCATTGTGAAGACACCGATTCCAGCCCCTAAAATGACCAACCCTATGGATCCAACAATCTTCACCCAGTTAGATCGAAATAACACAGAAGCCATTTTCATATGAGCAGTCCAAAAAATCACACTACTTACTCGCCAGCCGAATCCATCTCTTTCGGAAACGGAATCAATTCACGCGAGAGTTTCACACCCGACACAACAAGCCAAGGAATTTCTAACTGATTCCATCTCTCTATCACTCAAAAGTCACTTTAGGAACAACCTTCAAATGAGAGATGCGGTCAGACTCCCAAACGAATCCTCAGTAATACCCCCCAACACAGGAAGTTTTCTTCCTACAGCCTTCTACAATTCACTTGCTATAATACTACGAACTTGGAAGTCTAATTTTGTCTCTTTTGTCATCACGCCCATGTCCCATCTCCCCTCACTCTCCGAACTTCGCGAAAAGCTCTACAGCGCCGTGGTGGCGGACGCGCTCGATTCGCTGGGACTGCGGAGCCAGGCGGTGGACGTGCCACTCCGGCCCCTGACGGGTACGGGCGTCCTGCTGGGCCGCTGCCGGACGACGCTGTGGGAGGATATCGACTTCGAAGACCCAGAGCCCTACGCTTTGGAATTGAAGGCGGTGGACGGCTGCCGGCCGGACGACGTGCTGATCTGTGCCGCGGCGGGGTCCGCGCGCTCCGGCATTTGGGGCGAGTTGCTTTCCACCGCCGCGCGTCAGGCAGGTTGTGTGGGCGCCGTGGTGGATGGCTCGGTGCGGGACGTGGCGAAGATGCGGGCGGTGGGTTTCCCCGTGTTTGCCAGGGGCGCCTGTGTGTATGACAGCCTGAACCGGCAGCGCGTGATCGCCCTGGATACCCCGGTGAATGTAGGCGGCGTGACCATTTCCAGCGGCGACCTGGTGATTGCGGATGAGGATGGCGTGGTAGTTGTCCCCCAGCGGGTGGAGACCGAAACCCTGGGCGCCGCCTGGGAAAAAGTGCACGCCGAAAACGTGACACGCGACGCGATCCGCGCCGGGATGAAAGCCGCGGCGGCCTACGAGAAATACGGAGTGCTATGAACGAGCCCGCCCTGACCACCTCTCCCCCACTGACCGCGGAAGGTTGCGCCTGGCGCAAGGACCGGCTGCGGGACCTCCTGGATTTCTTGAATCTGGACGCGGCATTGTTTTCAAACCGCCACTACGTGTATGCCCTGACGGGCTACTGGCATGCCTCACCTTTAACGCCAGTGCTATGCTTAATTGATAAGGATGGGCGGCTGACCTTGGTTACACCGGGAGATCCGCCGGAGGCGCCCGGCGCTGACGAATGCCTGGCCTATACGCCCCACAAGCTTTGCACCCTTGTGGAAAACCTGGAGGCCGCCGCGGCGGAAGTCCTGCGGGACCGCGTTGCGCCTTTCAGAAGGATCGGCACGGATGGTGTGGCCCGCCCGTGGATCAGCAGCCCGGGGACGGACTGGATCGACCTCACGGCTGCCTATCAGGAACTGCGCCGCGGGAAAGCCCCGGACGAAATCGAAGCCCTGCGCTTCACCCTCCGGGGCGCCCATGCCGCCTACACGGCGGCGAGGGAGGCAGTCGCGCCCGGCCTGACGGAGAGGGAACTGTACGTCACCATGGAATCCGCCGCCGCCCGCGCCGCCGGCGAACCGCTCTCCGGCTGGGGCAACGATTTCCAATCCAACAGTCCGGGTGGCCCGGCCCGGGCGCGCCCCATGAAGGCGGGCGAACTGGTGGTACTGGACATCGGCGTGGGCGTGCGCGGCTACCGGAGCGACCTGTGCCGGACGTTCGCCGTCGATCGCTCGCCCAGCGAGGCACAACTGGAGGCCCATGCCCGCGTGGTGGAGGCCTTGAAGGAAGCGGAGCGTCTCATCCGGCCCGGCGCGCGTTGCCGGGACGTTTTTGAAACCATTCACGGCATGCTGGAAGGCTGGAAGGGCTACCGCTTCTTCCACCACCTCGGCCACGGCATTGGCCTGGACGCGCATGAAGTCCCGCGCATCAACCCGGAATGGGACGACGTCTTTGAAGCCGGAGACGTGGTGGCGGTGGAACCCGGCCTTTACGGTCCGGATCTGAAGGCGGGTATCCGGCTGGAAGAGAACTTCGCGGTCGGGGAAACCGGAGTGGAGAAACTATCGAACTATCCTTTGGAGCTTTAACCAGACCGGTTCTGTCCAGGCCTCTCCCCATGCCCCTGATTCAACGCCACACTTACATTGGAAAGCAGCCGGGTCCCCACCTGCTGTTGACGGCCGGGGTGCATGGCGACGAATACGAGGGCATCGCCGCGCTGAGCCTTTTTCGCTGGGCCTTGGAGGACGGAGATTTTCGCGGCACCGTGACAGTGGCCCCCACCGTGAACGAACCCGCCTGGGAAGCAGGCGCGCGTTGTGGAGAGGATGGCCTGGACCTCGCCCGCGCCTGCCCTGGCGATCCAAACGGCGCCCCCACCCAGCAGATCGCGGCGGAATTGACGGAGCTGATTCAGTCGGCGGACTACTACGTCGATCTCCACACCGGCGGAACCGCTCTGGAGGTTTATCCCCTGGCGGGCTACATGCTGGTGCCTGACGAAGACATCCGCAATACTCAGCGCCACATGGCGGTGGCCTTCGGTCTGCCCCTGGTGTGGGGCACCAGCGCGGCGCTGGAGGGCCGTTCCCTGTCCGCCGCGAGGGATGCCGGAGTGCCCGCCATTTACTGCGAATACCTGGGTGGTGGCCGCTATTCCCACGCGGGGACGGATGCATACTTTCGTGGGTGCCTGCGCGTGATGGCCGCCCTGGGCATGACGGATGAGGTTCCCCCGGCCCGGACGCCACCTCTGAAGATAGAAGACAGCCGCCCCGGTTCGGGGCACCTCCAAGTCTGCCACCCCTCCCCCGCCGCCGGCATCTTCATTCCCGAGGCGGACTTGGGCGGCTTGGTCAAGGAAGGACAACGCCTGGGAGAAATCCTGAGCCGGGAAGGCGTGACCGTCCCCATTACCGCCAACCAGACCGGGCGGCTCATCGTGCGGCGCACCTTTCCCAAGGTGGAGCCCGGCGACTCCCTGGGCGTCATCCTGGAAACCACGGACCCGTTTCCTCCCTATGATCGATAACAAAGTGGCCCTCGTCACCGGCGCCGCGCGGGGCATTGGCGCGGCGATCGCGAATGAATTCGCCCGCACCGGCCACGCCGTGACGCTGGTGGATATCGAGGACGCGGAGTTGAAAGCCACCGCTAATAAGGTGCGGCGGGACGGCGATCTGGTTTACCCCTTGCAGGCGGACCTTCGCGATCTGGAGGCCTGCGAGGAAGCCATCTCCAAGACCATCAAGAAATGGGGCCGCCTGGACGTGCTGGTGAACAACGCCGCCATCCATGACTTTCACACCCTGCGCCAGATGACGCCCCTGTCCTGGAACGCCGTGATCCACCTGAACCTCACGGTACCCGCCTTTCTCGCCCAGTACGCGGCGCGGGAAATGGAGCCGCGCCGCGGCGGGGTGATCGTCAACGTTACCAGCATCGATGCCCATTTCTGCAAGGGCCTCGCCCCAGCCTACGTCGCGGCCAAGGGGGGCCTGCTGAGCCTGACCTATGACATGGCCACCCTGCTGGCCCGCTCCAACATCCGGGCCCTGGCCGTCAGCCCCGGCGCGGTCGATACCGCCCTCAGCCAGGACTACCGGGACGCGGACGGCCAGAGCCTGACGGAAGACTTAAGCAATCTAACGAACGACCTGATTCCGCTACGGCGCTGGGCTCAACCGGACGAGATTGCCAAGACCATCCGCTGGCTGGCCAGCGACGAGGCCTCCTACATTACCGGCACCGAAATCACGGTGGATGGAGGCCTTTCCCATAACAACCTGGCCCGTAGCCTGAAACGCCGCATGCACCCGGACGAGTTCTGATGAGCATCTGGCGCTTCAGCGACCGCCTTTCCTGGTCCCCGCCGGAAGAGTGCCGGCTGACTCTCGGCGAAGGCGGCACTCCCCTGCTCCGCTCCCGCGCCATCGGCACGGCCCTGGGCCTGAAGCGCCTCTACTTCAAGCTCGAGTCCCTGAACCCCACCGGGTCCTACAAGGACCGCTTCGCCGCCGCCGCCGTGGGCCGGTTGCGAGAACTGGGCTCTCCCCTCTGCCTGGGTACTTCGTCAGGAAACACCGGCGCGGCTCTGGCGGCCTACTCGGCGGCGGCTGGAATGGCCTGCGTGCTGGCCCTGGTGGAAACCGCGCCAGAAGAAAAGCTGCTCCAGATGTCCGCTCACGGCGCGGCACTGGTCCGCATTCGCGGGTTCGGCATCGACGCGGAGACGACGCGGGAGATAGCCGGAGACCTGCGCTCACTAGCTAACAAGCTAAGCACACCCCTCCAGATCAGCGCCTACCAGTTCGCGCCGGAAGCCATGGGCGCGGTGGAGACCATCAGCCACGAGATCGCGGAGCAGACCGGTGGTGAGGTGGCTCACGTCTTTTCCCCCTCCGGCGGCGGCGGCCTGACTCTGGCGGTGGCGCGGGGTTTTCGCCGGGCGCCAGGAATCGGAGACGGGCCCGCGGTGCACTGCGTGCAGCCCGAGGGGAACAACACCATTGCCGGTCCTCTCCGCGAAGGTCTGGACCGGGCGCGGCCCTGCATCTGCGAGACCTCCATCAGCGGTCTCCAGGTGGCCACGGTGCTGGACGGCACCGAGACTCTGCGAGCCTGCCGCGAAAGCGGCGGCACCGGTTACCTGGTGCCGGACCAGGAAGTCTTTACCTGGCAGACCCGTCTGGCCCGCGAGGAAGGCATCCTCACCGAGCCCGCCGGAGCCGTGGCCTTGGCCGGAGCCGCCCTGGCGGTGAAGCGGGGGGAACTTTCCGCCTCGGAACCCGTCGTCTGCCTGGTGACCGGTTCCGGTTTCAAAGACCACGCCAGCCTGCGGCGAATGGCGGAAAGCGCGACTGCCGTGCCCACGGTGGAAAGCGTGGCCCAATTTTCCGCCCGGATGGGTCTGGCCTGAGAGTTGGACTGGTAATCGCTCTTCGTCTCGGGTAGCGTGTCCCTTTTTCCGAGCCCAACCGGATGAAAATCTCTCTCTCTTTCCGTACCCTGTTGCTGATCCTTGCGGTTTCTTCTCACGGATCCCTCCGCCTCTTGGCTCAAGACGGCCAGGCCGCGGAGGAGCCCCCCCTCAACCTGGAATCCCTGCGGATTCAGTTTGAAGTAGAGTCGGCGGAGCTGAAGCGGCCTCTCCAGGTCCTGAACACCCGCTACGAGGAAAACCTGGCAGCCCTCGAAAAGACCTTCGTCAAGAACGATAACACTGAGGGGCTCACGGCGCTGAAGACGCATTTGGAGATCTATCAAACCAGCGGCTGGAAGCCTCATGAATCGCTTTCAGAGTTGAGCCACCTCCAACGGATTTACCTGAAGGAGTCGGACCGCCTTCGCCTCGCTGGCGCTCCCCGGGAAAGGGCCCTGACCACGCGCTACCTGGGCATGCTCAAGGATCTGGAAACCAAACTGTCCGAGGCGGGCCAAAACGATCAGGCGTCCGCCGCCAAGTCCGAACGGCTGATTCTGGAAACCCGGCTCGAGGAACTGGAGGTTCTGGAAGCCAAGGCGCTCGCGAAAGAACCTGACTGGGCATACGTGGAGCTGGCCGTGGTGGGGCACGAGTATACCGAGACGCAGGTGGCCGGGACCACCAGCGGCGGTTACAAAGCCACGGACGTGAGCAACCCACCCGGCATTCTGGTGGGGTTTGAATTCATCATTCAGAAATTCAAAAGCGGCAAGCCAGCGCGGGGCTACCGGCCGATTTATCGCAGCCGGGAAGGCCGGACAATGGGTCAGTATCAGGCCCAGAAAGAAGGGATTGAAACGGTGGAAGTGGTGGCCAGAGAAGGCTATGCCGTGGGAGGGCTGCAAACCCAAGCTGACGACATGGCGATCCGCCGCTTCCGGGTAGCCTTCATGAAGATTCTACCCAATGGCCTGGATGTGCGCGACAGCTATGAGTCCGACTGGGTTGGCGAGTTTGAAGATGCCAAGAAAAGCAGCCAGATCGACAGCGAAGGGAAGTTTGTGGTGGGTCTCGTGGCAAAGTCCGGCCTCGGTCCCGACGCTCTTCAATTGCTCCGGCTCAAGGAATAGCCGCTGGACCCTTCTTTCCCGTGCGTGTAGGCATCATAGCCCTCCTTCAAGAGTCTAATACTTTTGTTAGCAAACAGACTCGCCTGGCCGACTTTGAAGCAGACGTTCTCCTGACCGGTGACGCCGTTCTGGACTACTTCCGGGACAAGGAGCATGAGGTGGGCGGCTTCATCGCGGGCCTGGAAGCCGCGGGCATCGAAGCCGTGCCGGTGATCGCGGCGCGGGCGCTGCCTTTCGGGACCATCCAGGACGGGACGTTCAGGGAGCTAACCCGGAGACTGCTCGAGGAGTTGAGAAAGGCCCTTCCCCTGGACGGTCTGCTGGTGGCGCCCCACGGGGCGACGGTGGCGGAGAACCATCCGGACGCGGACGGCTACTGGCTGACCCAGGCGCGGGTCGCGGTGGGGCTGGACGTTCCCATCATCGGCACGATGGACCCGCACGCCAATCTCTCCCCCGCCATGGTCGCGGCCACGGATGCTCTGCTGGCCTATGAGACGAATCCCCACCTGGACCAGCGCGCGCGGGGTGAAGCGGCGGCGAAGCTCCTGGCCCGCACCCTGCGCGGCGAGGTCCGGCCCCGGCAGGCCGCCGCCTTTCCGCCCCTGGCGATCAACATCCAGAGTCAGAACACTGCCGCCGAACCTCTCCTCTCCCTCTACCGGAAGGCATCCGAAGTGAAAACGCGGCCCGGTGTGCTGGACGCGAGTCTGGTGCTGGGTTTTCCCTATGCCGATGTCCGGGAGATGGGTTCCTCCGTCCTGGTAGTGACGGACGGAGACGAAGGCCTGGCACGGAAAGCGGCGAACGAACTGGCCGCGCGGATGTGGGAACGCCGCGCCGCCTTTGAACCGGAGTTCCTCTCCGTGGAAAGCGCGATTACCCGGGCGCTCGCCGCGGAGCCTCCGGTATGCCTGTTAGACATGGGCGATAACGTGGGGGGAGGCTCGCCGGGAGACAGCACCTTTCTGGCTCGCGCCCTGCATGAAGGCGGCCACGGTCCGGCTTTCGTTTGTCTTCAGGATGCCGATGCTGTCCGGCAGGCGCACACCACCGGAACAGGGGGCAGACTGACCCTGCAAGTGGGAGGAAAGACGGACTCCCTGCACGGAGAACCGCTGGAATTGGTAGCCACCGTCATCTCTCTGCACGAAGGAAAATTCCACGAACCCCAGGCGCGGCACGGTGGCTTTGGCGAATTCGACCAGGGGGCGACGGCCATTGTGGAAACCGCAACCGGAGCGTTGACGCTCATGCTCACTTCCCGGCGCATGGCGCCCTTCAGCCTGGCTCAGCTGACCGCCTTTGACCTGGAGCCTGGGGCCTTTCGCTTCCTGGTGGCGAAGGGGGTCATTGCTCCCTTAGCCGCCTATCGTGAAGTCTGCCGGACCTTTCTTCACGTAAACACCCCTGGAGTCACCTGCGCGGACATGAAACAACTAAAGTATCGACACCGCCGCCGCCCGATGTATCCGTTTGAAAGCACTGACACGGTCTATACCCCATGAAAACATCCCCTGGCTTCCGTAAGTCTCTTTTCAGTCTTCTGACCCTTTCCCTCACGCTGCCCTTCGCCCTCTCCAGCGCTCGGGCGGAGGAATTTTTCGTTTACTTCGGCACCTACACCCGGAACAACGACAGCAAGGGCATCTATCTGTCCAAGTTCGACACCGCCACGGGGAAGCTTTCAGCGCCCGAAGTGGCGGGCGAAGTCGTGAACCCGTCTTTCCTGGCCATCCATCCGGATGGGGCGCACCTTTACGCCGTGTCCGAAATCCCCGAGCTGGACAGCCGGAAGACTGGCGGACTGAGCGCTTTTGAGATCGATCCCGCCACCGGAAAATTGGAACTCCTGAACCAGGAGCCCACCGAAGGGCCGGGGCCCTGCTTCGTGGCCATCGACCACTCCGGAAAGGCCGCCTTGGTGGCCAACTACAGCGGCGGCAGCGTGGCGTCTCTACCGATCGAAGAAAGCGGCGCGCTGGGGCCGGTGGCTTCCTTCATTCAGCACGAAGGCTCCAGCATCAACGAACGCCGGCAGAAGGAACCGCACGCTCACTCCATCAATGTGGACGCGGCCAACCGCTTCGCCTTTGCCGCCGATCTCGGCACGGACGACATCTTTATCTACGAACTGCTCCCGGACAAAGCTATCCTCACCTCCCACGGTTCGGCGGAAGTCGCGCCCGGTTCCGGTCCCCGGCACTTCGCCTTTCACCCAAGCGGCAAATACGCCTACGTCATCAATGAGCTGGCGCTGACCATCACCGCCTTCCGCTACGACGCGGAGGAAGGCCGTTTGACGGAGATCCAGACCGTCTCCACCGTGCCAGCGGACGCGGATCGCGAAGGCGTCTCGACGGCAGAGGTGCAGGCGCACCCGAACGGAAAGTTCGTCTATGGTTCCAACAGGGGCCACGATTCCATCGCCGCCTTCCAGGTGGAACCCACCACCGGCAAGCTCTTCCTGGTGGAGATTCAGAAGATGGAAGGCAACGTGCCGCGCAATTTTAGGATCGATCCCACCGGCGGCTACCTCTTGGCGGCGGGCCAAAAGTCCAATACCGTGGAAGTCTTCGCCATTGACGCTGAGACCGGGGCCCTGGAACCAACCGGAGAGAAGATCGAAGTCCCCTCCCCCGTGTGCGTGAAGTTCCTGCCGGTGAAGTAGGCAGCGCTGACCATGTCGGCGGGGAGATTCTCTCGCCATGGACCTGACGGGTCATCCGCGCCCCCGTTCTTCCACCTCACTCAGGCATGGCTGCCGTGCCATGCCATAGCTGCGTGGCGATCTCCGCCATTCGATCCATCGGAATGCCGTCCCGCTGGTCCACCGCCAGGGGATGATCCGTCGGTTCCAGTTCCACCAGGGGCCGCAGGCCCGGCGCCCGCTGGTGGAGCAGCGCCTTGAGAAAGCCCGTGTCCGCATATTCCGGCAACTGAGTGCACAGCCAGCCAAAGTAGGGGCCCAGCTTCACCCGGTCCACGTCATACCAGCTTTCTGAGACTTCCGCGTAGTTTTCCTCGCTCAGGGAACACCACACGCCCCAAGTGAACGTGTGCTCGCCCCCTTGGATGGGAATGTCCAGGCAGGCGCGAATGAAGTAGCTCTTCTCCTCGCCAGCCTCAATGACGCATTGCTCGCCCGCCAGCAGGGATTTCGCCTTGTCCTCGGGCTCCAACTGGTTCCACTGCAAGGGAACGTCCGCACTGAACGAGACATCGTCTGTATCGTGCTGAACCCCGCAAGTACCGCAGGAAAACATCATAACCACTGAAAGAAGATTTCGCCTCTTCCCGTCCGGGTATTTCGCCGTATGGAATCGGCAGTCAAAAATTAGAAAAGCTAAAACCGTGCCGTCCGGTATTTCTCATTTGGCTCAGCCGGAAAGACACTGGTTCAGCTACCCGCTCAATCGAACCACTCGTCCTCGGGATCGAACTTCGGCACCGGGACATTCAGGATCTTCAACCCCTCGCCCACCGCGCGGTGGCGGCAGCCAGGCTTGATCATCACGGAGGTGTGCGGCTTCAGCGGATAGCTTTCCCCGTCCAGCTCGATGGTTCCCTCACCCTCCAGGACGAAGTAGATCTCCGTCATCTTTTTGTGGTAGTGGGTCTCGCTGTCCTTCTTGATGGTCACGATGTGGAGCGACGCGACGTCGTTCTCCGGAATCATGAAGGCCCGCTTCGACTCGCCGCAGGGACACGGCGTGGCGGGGATTTCGTCCAGGTGGGCAATGTGGAAGTTCTTTGTCTGAGTGGCGACCGCTGACATGGCTTCTATCATAGCACTGCCCGGCACCTTTGCCAGTGTCTCGCTACAGCGGTTCATACTTGCCACACCGGGCACCTGTTCCCCAGCTTCGATTCCTGTCAGGTCCGCCCCGGCCGGGCGTCTTTCGACGCGGAGCCACCGTTATGCTATGCTACCGGCCAGGGTGTTTTGCTCGAAAGGGCATACTCCCCCTATCCCGCTCCCCCAGTTTAAAAGGATCTCATGAGCCAAAGCCCGCCAGATTTCGAATTCAGCCCCATCGAGGAGGTCATCCAGGACATCGCCGACGGTAAAATGGTCATCGTCACCGACGACGCGGACCGCGAGAACGAGGGAGACCTGATCATGGCGGCGGAGAAGGCCCGGCCTCAGGACATCAATTTCATGCTGAAGCACGCCCGGGGCCTCATCTGCACACCCATCACGGAAGAGACCACCAAGCGGCTGGGCCTGCCCCCCATGGTGCGGAAAAACACGGAGCACTTCGGCACCGCCTTCACCGTCTCCGTGGACGCTTCCTACGGCATCACCACCGGGATCAGCGCGGCGGACCGGGCCCGCACCGTCCAGATCCTGGCCGACCCCAAGTCCAGCCCGGCCGACCTTGTTCAGCCCGGCCACATCCTGCCGCTCCAGGCAAAGACCGGCGGCGTCCTGCGCCGTGCCGGTCACACGGAGGCCGCCGTGGACCTGGCCCGCCTGGCCCACCTGGAGCCCGCTGGCGTCATCTGCGAAATCCTGAACGACGACGGCAGCATGGCCCGCCTGCCGGAACTGGCCGCGTTTGCCAAAGAACACGGTCTGAAAATCTGCACCATCCAGGACCTCATCCAATACCGCCGTTCGCGTGAAAAGCTGGTCGAGCGCCTGGAACACATCGAGTTACCCACGGACTACGGCACCTTCGGCCTCAGCCTATACCAGTCCACCGTCAATCCCGCCGAACAGCACGTCGCCCTGCTGAAAGGCAAGATCGATCCCGAGGTGCCGACCCTGGTCCGCGTCCACAGCGAGTGCCTCACCGGCGACGTTTTCGGCTCCCGCCGCTGCGACTGCGGCAACCAGCTCCACGACGCCCTCCGCCACATCGAACTCGCCGGCACCGGCGTCCTCGTTTACATGCGCCAGGAAGGCCGCGGCATCGGCCTGGAGGCCAAGATCCGCGCCTACAAACTTCAGGAACAGGGTCTCGACACCGTGGAGGCCAACGAACGCCTCGGCTACCCCTCCGACCTCCGCGAATACGGCATGGGCGCTCAAATCCTCTATGACTTGGGCGTGCGGAAGATCCGCCTCATGACCAACAACCCCAAGAAGGTCATCGGCCTGGACGGCTACAACCTCACCATCGTCGAACAAGTCGCCATCCGCGCCGAGTCCAACGAACACAACGAGCGCTACCTGAAGACTAAGAAGGAAAAGATGGGGCACCTGTTGTGAACCGGGGCGAACGGCACGCGCTACGGGAGACTGACCACGGATGACGCAGATGGTCACGAATAGTTTCCCGTGACCGCTTCTTTAACGGGCATTTCGGAAAGTTCAGTTCCTCAGAGCCCCTCTTCGCCTGAAGCGGTCCTTCGACCCTTAACACCTGTGTCCATCCGCGGATTCTCTGGTCCAAGTACCGTTGCACCTCACTCCAACAGTTCAAAACAGGCTCTAACACCGATCATCAGGGCGACGGGTTGCGAATCACCCGGTTGTTTTTTACATCAATGGAAATTTCCTTATCGATGTCCGTGATCAACGTCGCTCGCTCTTGGTCGAGAATGAATTTTTCCTGAGGCAAATCTTTCACGGATTTCAACGACATAAACTCAGACTCACTCGTCCAAAAGAGCATCCCATCTACGTAAAATTTCTGCCTGATCTCAGATGGCAACCCTACTTTCCCAAAGTTGTCAGGATTAGTTCCCTCGCTGAAAAACATCTCCAGCCTATAGTTTCCCTCTTTAAATTCTTTCACAAAAACCGCGGGGAAACCAGCCTCTCTCTGATCAAACAACGCCTTGTAAGCTACCCCTCCCCCTTCTGCATCTTTGCAGTCAAACTCGAAGAGCTCGCCCTTCACACCGAGCAGTTCTCCGTTTGCTTCATAGTTCTCTATTACGAGCGATTCCGGGGTCAACACCCACTCTATAGCCTTTGGAACCGGCCACGAAGACATTGATCGCTGTTCGGAAGGAATCAAAACCTCGAGTATTACAAACGGATTGGGGATTCCGTGGAGCGTTGAAGTTCGCAATTGACGATGTCTCGAAAACTCGAACACATGGCTGTCACCTGAAGTATGCAACTCTCGAAAGACCTCTCCATCCCACGCAACCTCAAATTCGTCTGGATAGACCGAATCAACGCCATAGTCCTGTTTCGCATAAAACTTGTTTCCAAAGAGGATAACGTTTGAGCGCATGGAAAACTCCCGAACTCCATCCACGTTACCAACCTTCTCAATCGCCTCCTCAGTCAGAGTCTCCTTCGTGATAATTTGAAATTCGATATCCGTTATCCCCTCCACACGAGTCACTCGCTCCCAAAAAAGCTGCGCTACTTCACTTTCTTCCGCCGCCATCAAGAGCGGCGCCCCTCCCCCAATGGAGAAAAAGAGAACGAGCAAGATTATATTCTTAAAAGATGTGAAAAATTTCATAAGAATAGCACGAATTTCTAACCCAATTATTAGACTATAGGCAAACAGTCTAACACGGTTAAGACTACCACAACGCCAATTAATCATACCAGCTTTTTGCTCGTCTTTATTGGAGTTAGATTACCAAACTTTAGAGCCTGTTCTGAACATTATCGCAGCAATGAATTCAGAGCTAGTAGATGGCGGCTAACCAACTGCATCCCGCGAGGTGATCGGCCATGCGCTCATAGTCCTTGGCCAATCGTCGAAATCGGTTCGACCAGGCGAAACTGCTTTCGACTACCCGTCGCTTGGGCCCGAGCACAAATTTCTTCTCTCCCTCCATTTTGGGGAGTTTTACCAAGACTAGTGCAGTGACCGCCTTAAGATGATGGGTGATTGGCGAGGATTTTTGGCTGGGGGCAAGGCGCGATGAAGGAGGCTATGCGAATCATAACTGACTGAAGAGCCACGAAGAC
>JAUICH010000003.1 GCA_030427505.1 Verrucomicrobiia bacterium | reverse complement strand
TGAAATCGCTAAACCGGGGTCTCAGGGCCGGAGGGCCAACGGCCCGGCGCATACCAGCCTGGGGGGCGAGCCCCAGGAAAACGGGTCCCCATGAATATCGAGGGCCGTAGGTCCGGCGCATCCCCCCCCGGGGATGGCGGCGGAGTCACGGCGCGCCCGCATGCGCCGGGCCTTCAGCCCTCGAAATTTACCAATCCGCCTAACCTGGGCCTTCGGCCCAGGCTGGTATGCGGCGCGCCGTTGGCGCTCATGCCCCGCGAGGACGATCAGCCAGGCCCGGCCCGCGAAATCTTTGGGGCGCACCTCCGGCGAGAAGGCCGCGCGATACCTGTCCGGCAATTGCATCGCAATTGGTTCCCGTAAAAGAGCCGGTCACCACGCTTTTCCGAGTGCCACACTGCCTAGCGGTCAAAGCGGTACACTTGGGGGGTTCCATAGCCAGCAAGCCAGGCTGACGCTTGATCTACCCGGGACGTCAGGTCGCGGAAGGTGGTCCTCGACCTCCGGGCGAAGAACTCGCGAGCCGGGCGCGCGAATGAATACGGCAGCTACTTCGCGAAAAGCCGGTGCGCGTGGAAGGGACTGGTTACATTTGGCCGCGACGTGGGGATCAGGTCCAAGCGGGGATAACAGCCGGCCTTTCTCTGTTTTCGAGAACGCGCTCGGAGATCACGTTCCACCTTTACCTGGCCGTGGCGTGAAGGCGCTAATTGTGGCGAAGGGTTTCTCCCTTATGATTTCACGCGGAGACAGGCCGGCTCTTCTTCGCGACGGATTGGTTCGAATAGGGCTCCAAAGTTGAACGTTTAGGGCAGAGGATTTTCGAAGGCGGCAAGGAGGATAGCGGCAAAAAGCAATTCCTCCGTGTAGTGACAAGCTTCTCCGGCAAATATTCTTTGTTTCCAGCAAGGCGATGGCATTTTTCAGATTCCCCAACTCTCTTCAAAAGCAGTCCATGACCGGACTCGCCGGAGGCACGGTCATTGCCTTTGCCCTGTGGCCCGGAATGGTCCGGGCGGAAAAGCCCTCGGACGCTAAAGCCCAGCCCAAGCTCGCGGCAGCGGAAAACCGCTCAGAAGAAAGCGCCTTCGCCACCGAAATCCGGCCCTTGCTGGAAACCTATTGCTTCAGTTGTCACGGCCCGGAGAAACAGAAGGGCGACGTCCGCCTGGATACCTTCGGCTCCGAAACGGAAGTCATTCACGACCGGAAACTCTGGCTCCGGGTCTTGGAACAGATCGAGATCGATGAGATGCCGCCGAAGAAACCCTTCCTGGCGGTCGCGGAACGGGAAAAGCTCCTGGCCTGGCTCGATACCTCGGTAAATCACATCGACTGGTCGAAATTCGCCAGCGCGGGTCACGTCACCATTCCCCGCCTCAACAAGCTGGAATACGACAACACGATGCGGGACCTCCTCGGCATCGACATCCATCCGGGAGAACTTTTCACCGACGACGGGGAAGGGGAGAGCGGCTTTAACAACGACCGGGACGCCCTGTTCGTCACTCCGTCCCTCCTCGAAAAATACCTGGAGACCGCCGAGCACTCGTTAAATGCCCTGACCGCTCACGCGGAAACGAAGGAACGCGTGAACTACTTCCTGGAAGCGGAAGACATGTTCATGACCGAGACCAAGACGAATCTCTCGGACCTGGGTGGTGGAAAAGGCTACTACCTGAATCGGGGTCAAATGACCCTCTACGATTCCATCGAAGTGCCCGCGGATGGATTCTACGAGTTTGTCATCCGTGCCCGGAGTAACCGGGGCGCCACCGGCGCCCGGCTGCGGGTGAACGACGTTGTAAAGGGTGACGTCGTGGTTCCGCGTCAGGAACTGGAGGAGTTCAAACTGGTTGTCTTTCTGGAAGCAGGTTCCCGCCAGATGGCTTGGAACATTCAGCGTCCGGTCTTCGGTTCATTCGGAGGAGTGACGCTCAAAGATCCCGCGGACTATCCGCCGCTGCCGGAAAACGCCAGTGAGATCATTGGCCGGGACTCCCTCCGCTTCGGGCCTCAGTATCCGGTGAAAGGTGACGGGGACAAGGACCTGAGCGCCGCCATCCGCGACGTGAACCGGCATCTCATGAACGTCCAACGGGCCATCGAATGGCTGAACTTGCATGGACCTGAGGGAGATCCCCGGGAGATCGAACGCTTCCGCCGCTATGTAAAGGAACGGACGGTGGATCTGGACATTGAGAAAGACGAACTCGCCGCGTTGCTGAAGGTAACGCGAAAAGAAATCGACGATCGCATTGCCAAGAACAGTGTCGAAGCTTTCAAGCGGAATGAGTCGATCTTCAAGGCCGTGGAACAGATCAGGATAGGTCCCGCTTCCATGGAACCGGGCGATGTGGGGATCGACTGGGTGCGGGTGCGCGGTCCGGTGAAGCCCGCCACGCTGGAGGGAGCGGAGCCGGTTCTGTTTGTGAAGCCGGGCAAAGATTTGCCGGAAGACACCGCCGCCGAGAAAATTCTCACCCGCTTCGCCTATCGCGCCTTCCGCCGCCCCCTTCGCGAAGGGGAGCTGGATCGTTACTTGGCCCTTTATCAGGACAGCCGGGCGGCAGGTGAACCGTATTTGCCTTCTCTGAAAATGGCGCTCTCCGCCATCCTGGTCTCGCCGAACTTTCTCTACCGCCACGAACAGCGCCCCGAGGCGGAGGGCGAATATGCGTTGAACGACTACCAGCTCGCCTCCCGCCTGTCCTATTTCCTCTGGATGACGATGCCGGACAAGGAACTGTTCGCTCTGGCGGAGCAGGGAAAACTGAGTGACGAGAAAGTTTTGGATCAACAGGTGGAACGCCTCCTCAAAGATCCCCGCGCTGATCGCTTTGCCCGCTATTTCGTCGGCCAGTGGCTCGGCTTCGGACCGGAAGGAGAAAGCATTTTCCCCGACGAGCGGAAGTACGGAAAGGAATTTACCCCCGCGCTGAAACAGGCCGTGGTGGAGGAACCGGTGAAATTCTTCCGCTACCTCGTGGACGAAAACCGCAGCCTCCTGGAACTGGTGGATTCCGGCGAGACTTTCCTAAACGAAGACCTGGCGAAGCTCTACGGCATTCGGGGCGTGAAAGGCTCCCAAATGCAGAAGGTGTCTCTGAAGACCCGGAACCGGGGCGGTGTCATGGGAATGGCCAGCGTGCTGACCGCCACCTCCACCCCCGTGCGGACCAGCCCAGTCATTCGCGGCGCCTGGATTTACGAAAAAATGCTGGGCCAGGAAACGCCTGTCCCGCCCCCGAACGCGGGCGAACTTTCCGATAACGCGGGTGAAACGAAAGGGAAGACACTCCTCGAGGAGCTGAAGATTCACCGAGAGCGGGAAGAGTGCGCCGGATGTCACGCCAAGATCGACCCCCTGGGCTTCAGCCTGGAAAATTTCGATCCCATTGGCCGCTGGCGGGACAGCACCCCGGCCGGGCCGGTGGAATCCCAAGGCGAACTGGAAAGTGGCACAACTCTCTCGGGCATCGAGGGCTTGAAAGACTATCTCCTCGAACATCGCCGGGACGATTTCGTCCGGGGCGTGGCGGAAAACCTGCTCGCTTTTGCCTTGGGCCGTGAACTGCGGGGCTTTGACGAGCCGGCGGTCCAGGAAATCGTGGATCGCCTGAATGAGAATGAACTCCGGGCCCGCGTCCTGGTCAAAGAAGTGGTGAAGAGTCATCCCTTCCAGCATCAGAATCCGGAGCCGGTGCTTCCCGGAGCCTGAAGTTTTTGGTGCTGAAGTGGTAAGGGAAATGGGCAAGCGTGAAGGCTCTTGGCCTGATTGCGTGACCCGGCGCCGCTTCCGATTGGTCAAGTTTGCGTTATTGTAAAGGAGAGCCCGTACCCCGAGTAACTATGGAAAAATCCTGGCAGATACCCCGGAGAACCTTTCTGAGAGGCCTTGGCGCCACGCTGGCATTGCCGTGGCTCGAAGTCATGGGAGACGTTGCCAAAGCCGCTCCGGGGACGACTCCGCCGACGCGTTTGCTCTGCATCTTCCAGCCGAACGGCGTTTATCCGGGAGCTTGGGACGTGACCGGTTCGGGCCGGAATTTTGAACTTTCTCCCATCCTGAAGCCGCTCGCGGATCTGAAAGATGACATCTCTGTCGTGTCCGGTTTGGACAACGTGGGCCGGGGTCACGTCCAGATGACGGGCGCCTTCCTGACCGGAGTGCCGATCACGAACGGTAAGAATGGCACCTCGCTGGACCAAATGATCGCCCAGCAGATCGGTGGCGCCACACCGTTGCCTTCCATTGAGCTGGGCACCGAACCGCCCCGGCAGGGCAACGCCAGCGGCGAACCCATCGCTTTTGCCAACACCGTTTCCTGGAGTTCCGAAACCACCCGCGTGTCTCCGGAGATAAATCCCCAGGTCGCCTTCGACCGTCTCTTCCGCAGCCACAGCGGTCCCGAAGCCAAGCGGCTGGCGGAACGCCGCAAGAGCGTGGTGGATCTGGTCATGCAGGACGCGAAAGACCTGCGCCGTCAGGCTAGCCGCCGCGACCAGCAGAAACTGGACGAGTATCTGGAAAGCGTGCGCTCGGTGGAAGTCCGGCTCGACAAGATCATCGATCCGCCGGAGCGGGACTGGACCCCGCCCACCACGCCGGATCTGGAGCGTCCGCCCGCCGGCATTCCCAAAGACCGGGCGACTCACCTAAGGCTCATGATGGACCTCATGGTCCTGTCCTTCCAGACCGACACCACGCGCGTCGGCACCCTCATGACGGCTCACGGATTCAGCCGCCAGAATTTCAGCTTCCTGAAAGGCGTGACCAGCGATCACCACGGCATGTCTCACCACAAGGGACAAGCCGAAGCGGTTTCCCAATACACCACGGTCAGCCAGTGGTACGTCAGCCAGTATGCCTATCTCCTGAAACGAATGAAGGAGATCGAGGAAGGCAACGGCACGCTTCTGGACAACAGCATCGTCCTCTATGGTTCCAGCATGAAAGACGGGAACGGTCACCGGAAGGAAAACCTGCCCATCGTCGTGGCGGGTCGCGGAGGAGGAAAACTGACTCCCGGCCGCCATGTGGCCCTGAAGCCCGGCACACCGCTGCCGAACCTGCACCTCGCCATCGCCCAGTCCATGGGCGTGGAGATTGACAGTTTCAACGGCGCCAGCACCGGAGCCGCGACCGAGATCTGCTGATCGAAGCCTGACGGAAGCGTGGAGCCCGCCGGAATTCATCTCCCGATGGCTCCACTTGCGCTTGGCCCCGTGGGTGGGCTAAGGTTCCTCTTCGGACCCTGTGCCCGGTCCCGGAACGTCTGAAAGACAAAGACGCTCTTGGACCATATTCAGTTCCATTGAATACCCCCACCATGGCTTGCCCGTTCGACCGCCGGTGTGTCCCCCGAATTGCCGTGGGCATTCTGCTCGGCTGGGGAGCCTGTGCGACCCTTTCCTTCGGTCAAGCTCCGGAAGAGATGCTGGAGCCCGAGCCCACCGGAGATGTGCCCGTGGAGGTTCCCTCCGATCTTATCGAACCCAGCTTTTCCTCCACCCGGCCCACCGTGGCGGATCGTTTTGCCCGCTTCTTCAGCGTGGAACTCCGGGACCTGGAGTCCCGCCAGGGAGAAATCCTCGGCGAGTTGGAAGGCCTGCCCGGCTTCACCCAGGAAGCGGTCAAATCCGTGGAACTCGGTTTCCATAGCGCCACCACTTCCAAGCGGCCCAAGTGGGTCCAGGTAGACCTCGGAAAACGCGTGGAGCCCGACGCCGTGGCGCTCGCGCCCGTGACGGTGCAGTTCGAGAGCCGTCCGGAACCCGGCTACGGTTTTCCCCGCGCTTTCCGGATCGACATTTCGGACGATCCCGAGTTCCGCGAGTACGAAACCATGGTGGATTATCGGGAACCCCGGGGCACCGATCTCTTGCTGCCCAAGCAGGCACCCTTCTTCGCCGTCGTGGGCGGCTACTCCGGCCGCTATGTTAGGGTGACGGCGACGCACCTCTGGCGCCCCACGGACCGGGACGAACCCAGCGTGTTCGCGCTCGGCGAACTGATGGTTATCAAGGGCGAACTGAACGTCGCCGCCGGCCAGCCCGTGACGGCCCTGGATTCCGTGGAGCGGATCGATCTCTGGTCCCGCCGTTACCTGACCGATGGCCGCACCTCTCTAGGCGTACCGCACAAGAATTTGCCTAGCCCGACCCTGGGGTACTCCTCCAACTGGGGCAAAGACGAGACCAAGTGGGTCCAGGTGGACCTGGGGCAGGACTACCCGGTGGATGAGATCCGGCTTATCCCGGCCATCCCGGAAAACTTCGCGGTGGATCTGAACGTCGGCTTTCCGGGCTCTTTCCGCGTGGATGTGGCCCAGGGAGACGCCTATGATAAGCCGAAGCCGGTCGCCCGTTTTCGCTCGGAACGGTTCACCAATCCCGGCAGCAATCCGGTGATTGTTTCCGTCGGCGGCAAGAAGTCTCGCTTTGTCCGGATCACCGTGGAGCGGGAAGGGAAGGGGAATCTCTCCTTTGCCCTGGCCGAGCTCCAGGTCTTTTCGGGAGACGAAAACGTCGCCCTCGGCAAGCCCGTGGAAGCCAAAGACAGCCGGGAAACCGAGGAATGGTCCACGGAATTCCTGGTGGATGGATACAGCAGCCGCTACAAGCTCACCGGTTACCGGGACTGGCTGGACGCCCTGAACCGGCGCGGGGAACTCATCAAGGAATGGCGTCTCCTGGAAGAGAAACGCTTGGATCTGGTGGATCACACCGTGGAAGCCGGAGTCCGCTGGGGCGGTATTGGCCTGGGACTGGCGGGAATGTTCCTGGTCAGCGCCTTGGTGCGCGGACGTTTGGGCCGCCGGAAAGAGGTGGAGGCGCTACGCCAGCAGATTGCCAGTGACCTCCACGACGACATCGGGAGCAACCTCAGCAGCATTGCCCTCCTCGCGGAACTGGGCGAGACCGAAGCGGACGATTCCACGCTGGCTCGCGAAGAATTTCAGCAGATCGGACAAGTCGCCGGAAAGACGATCGAAGCCATGCGGGACATCGTCTGGATGATCCGGCCCGAAAATGAAACCTGGACCGATCTTACCGCACGCCTCAGGGCCACCACGGGCCAATTGCTGCGGGCCGTGCAGTACGAGTTCCAGGTGGAGGGACGGGCCCCCAGCGGGGTGGTGCCCCTGGTGTTCAAGCGGGATTTCTTTCTGATTTACAAGGAGTTATTGAATAACATCGTCAAGCACTCCGGCGCATCCATGGCCACCATCTGCCTCCGGCATCGGAGGGGGCGGCTCTTTCTCCATGTCACCGACAATGGGGTGGGTTTTGACGAAACGGAAGAGTCTTTCAAGCCGGGAAACGGCTTGAGAAACCTCAATCACCGCACCAAGCAGTTGAAAGGCGAAATGAAGGTCCGCAGCGGTAAAGGTGAAGGGACTGCTGTTCAATTCTCCGCACCTGTGCCATAATTGAAGAATCCCCATGGCAGATTCCGCGAAAAACGAGAGCGCCCCGACCCGGATTTGGGTTATCGAAGACAACGAGACCTTGCGCAAGACGGTGGCGCGCGTGCTGGGGCGGCAGTCCGACATGGAGTGCAGCCGGGAATTTGACCGCTGCGAAGACGCCCTGACCATCCTGGGCCGCGGGGAGATACCGGGAATCATTTTGCTCGACCTCGGGTTGCCGGGCATGAGCGGCATCGAAGGCATCGAGCGAATCAAGGCCTCCCATCCCGAAGTGGAAATCCTGGTCTTCAGCGTGTTTGACGACAGCGACCGCGTTTTCCGCGCCATCTGTGCCGGAGCTTCCGGTTACCTCTTAAAGACTTCCGGCATGAGCGAGATTCCGCAGGCCATCCGTGAGGTACTGGAGGGCGGCGCGCCGATCAATTCCCGCATCGCCCGCCATGTGCTCGACATGTTCAGTCACCTGGCCCCGGTGAACCATGACTACGGTCTGACCGAACGGGAAAAAGAGGTGCTGGAAAAGATGGTGGACGGCCTCACCAAAAAGGAAATTGCCGACCAGCTCGACCTCAGTTTTCACACCGTGGACAAGCACATCCGCGGCATCTACAGCAAGCTCCATGTCAACACCATGACGGGGGCCGTGGCCAAGGCTTTGAAGGAAGGCTTACTCAGTTCCTGAGCGCTTTGTCACAAAGCGCCATCCGTTCAAAAACAATTTGGCGTTTTTACGCCAGTTGAGGGCCGTGTTAGGGAACCGTAGGTTCACGAACCTTTAGGTATCCTTAACATATGACTTCAAGACTGCTCCCAAATCTGATCCGTATTTCCAGGGCTAGGTGGATCGCGGCAATGCTCGTGTTGGGCATTGTGCCAGGGCTGGTGGGGGGAGAGAAGGAAAAAAAACCGGAAAAACTCCTCGCTGTCGCTGGTGACGGCGAGAAGCGGCTGCCCTTTTACGAAAGGCCCATGACGCTTTTCGATAAGTCGGGCCGCGAAACTGAAGCCATGTTGCTTTCGGCCAATGGCGAAACCATCTCCATCGAACGGACCGCCGATGGCAAACGCTTTGAAGTGCCCTTGGAGACATTTGACGAGCGTTCCCAGCGCTCCATCGAAATCTGGATGGACCGCGATCCGGAGGCGGTTCAATACGCGATTGGCTACGAAGTTCAGAAACGGGTGCTGGACTCCAACAGTTTCGAGTCCCGGAGCACAACCACGAAACGCAGTCAGTGGGTCTATGATGTGGTGGTGACGAATCTCTCCCGCAACGAACTGACCGATGTCGAGCTCGAGTTTCAGATCGTCTACGAAGACAAGGTCAATATGCTCCGTACCACCGCCATGCAGGGAGAGGGTAGAATGCATGAAGGCTCCTCCGTCCAACTCCCTCCGCTGAAATTTAACGGGCGTGCCGAATTGACCACTCCTCCGGTGGTATTGGACGCATACGAGTACGATCCCACTCGGGGAGAGCGCGAGTATTTCCGGGATCAACTCGTGGGCATCTGGATCCGCCTTGTGAAAGGCGGCCGGATCATCAGCGAGTACAAGAGCAACGATGTCACCATGAAAAATGAAGTTTGGGGTGGCATGGAAAGCTACAAGATCGAGGTGAAGGACTCCTTCAAAGACAACTTCGACAAGGAGTAAGTTGTTCGGGATTCCGAAGGAATCCCCCCAGGGGAGTGTGTAGCGCCGCTGAATTCTTGGGCATTCCCGCTGGCGTATTCCGGGCGTTCTAAACGGCAAAGGGACCGGTATTTCAAGACCGCTTGGTTTCCTCTTTCGGCCTGAGGAAGAGAAATCTCCAATTCCCTGAAATTCAAAGCTTGACGGTCCCGGCAGGCTTTTGAAGAATCTCGGGATAAATTTAATGGAAAAAGGCTTTTCAGATAACTGAAGTCTGTGTTATTTCCGTGGTTTTACGGAATATCTGACCCCTTGAATCGGCCGGACTTACCGGCGAGAATTTTTGTTACATCGTTCGATTTATGAGAGGAACCAAGGATCGTCGCTGGATTGCCATTTTAGGCTTCGCGTGTGGATTGTCTGTCTTACCCGGAGCAGCTCAGGCGCAACGGGTGATCACTGACGAGTTCGGCACGCAATATCTGGTGGATGCACTACCGTCGGACTTGCAATCGCAGGTCATGGAGACCCAACAGATGATGACCCTGGGCCAGGGTGGGGAAGGACCTTTGGCCGTGGATGGCCGTGGCCGTTTTGCCCTTTCGCCGGACTCCAGCCAGGGGCTCAGCGAAGAGATCCTGTTGGAGAACCTGACCGGTATCGTGCTGGTGCCGACGCCCGGTGAAGTGAATCCCGCCGGTGTTCCGGGAGTTCAGGGCATCTGGCACGACTATGACGATTTCCCGATCGAAGTGGGCCGCACTTTGGAAGCCTATCTGGGCCGCCCCGTTTCGCTGGCCTCTCTGGATGAGATGGTCCGCGAAACCATTAAGTCCTACCGGACGGCTGACCGTCCCGTCGTGGACGTGCTTTTGCCCGAGCAGGATATTACGGAAGGGGTTGTCCAACTCGTGGTTGTTGAATCCACTCTGGGCCGTGTCCGGGTGGAAGGCGTCAGTGCCGACCGGGAAGATTACCTTCGCGGCTACATTCGCACGAAGAAGGGGGAAATCCTGCGGACCAGCCCCATGCAGAACGACCTCTACTGGTTGAACAAGAGCCCTTACCGGAAAGTGGACCTCGTCTACGCGCCCGGTTATGAATTTGGAACGACGGACGTCATCCTGAAGGCTTCGGAAAGCGATCCGGTGTTCTTCTACGCGGGTTATGAGAACTCCGGGACGGAATTGCTCGGGGAAGACCGCTTGCTCTTCGGGGCTCACTGGGGAGACGCCTTCGGTCCTGACAAGTCCATCAGCTATCAGCTCACCACAGACATGAAGTTCCAGAACTTGGTGGGTCACTCCCTTATCTACAGCGGTCCGCTGCCTTGGCGTCATTACCTGACCGCTCTGGCCTCTTACGTGGACGTGAATGCTTCGGTGGGCGCCGATGGCGAAACGCTCGACATCGGGGGTGAAAACTACCAGGGCAGCCTGCGTTACGCCATTCCGCTGCCGATGCTTCTGGGCTCCATCAGTCAGGAACTGGAATTCGGTTTCGACTACAAATCCAGCAACAACAACCTGGAGTTCGGTGGCGCGGAAGTGTTCGACACCACCACGGAAATTTACCAGTTCAGCATGGGTTACAATCTCTTGCAGCGCGACGACAAGGGCGTCACCCAGTTTGACCTGACCTGGTTCCACAGCCCGGGCCGCCTGTCCGGCCTGAACTCGGACGATACCTTCGAAGCCGCCCGCACGGGCGCCAGCTCGGAATACGATTACGTGACGGCGTCCATCGAACGTCAGCAGCTTCTTCGTGAAGGCTGGTATGTCCGGGCCCGCGCTCAGGGTCAGATGACCAACGAAAACCTGCTGGCTTCCGAGCAGCTCGGCATCGGCGGTTATGACACGGTGCGCGGCTTCGAACAGCGGGTCACTCGCGGTGACGAAGGCCTTTGGGGATCCTTTGAAATCTACTCCCCGCCGGTCTCCATCGGTGAATACCTGAATTGGGAAAACGAGACGGACGAACTGCGCTTCCTGGCTTTCTACGATCACGGTGTGGTCAGCAACGTGGAACTTCTGGAAGGCGAGCCGGGTGAGTTCGAACTGCAGAGCGTGGGTCTCGGCCTTCGCTGGTACTACAGCGACTGGTTCCGCCTCCGGGTTGACTACGGTGTGCCGATCGGCACCAGCGGTGTGGACGGCATCGACACCGCCTCCCGCTGGCATGTGGGCGCCACGGCGAACTTCTGATTCTTTCCCTCTTAGTGGAGGTTCATTCTACCAGAAAGGCCGGCTGGATCAGCCGGCCTTTTTGTTTTCCAACAGGCGCAAGGGTGGCGCTCTCGTCATGCCGGCGGTTTTGCGTGACCCGCTGAGCTTTGACAAAGGAAGCGCCCTGTGTTGAACTCCTGCCTGCCCCCGTTGGCCTGCCCGTGGCCTTTCCGCCCAACCCCCAGTTTCTCATTCAATCCCCATCTTATCTCATGCTGGCTCCATTATTTCTTGGAAAACTCATTGGAAGACTCGTCTCGCTTTTGGTGATCGTCACCGTGGCCGGTGGGTTCGCCGGTCTTGTTCAGGCGGCTGACACCGGAAAAGGGAAGGGGGAAAAGCCCAACGTGGTGCTGATTCTGGTGGATGACATGGGGTGGCGGGACCTCGGGTGTTACGGAAACAACTGGATCGAGACGCCCGCCATCGATGGCTTGGCCAGCCAGGGGGTCAGGTTTACGGATTTTTATGCGAATGGCGCGGTCTGCTCTCCCACCCGGGCAGGTTTGCAGTCCGGTCAGTACCAGAGCCGTTTCGCCCTTACGGCGCACATTCCAGGTCACTTCCGGCCTTTCGAGAAAGTGACAGAGCCACCGAATGCCTACTTCATGCCGGAGGAAATCGTCACCGTGGGCGAAGCCATGCAGGCGGCGGGCTACCACACCGGATATTTTGGAAAGTGGCACCTCGGTTCCCGTCCGGAGCACATGCCCCCGGCCCAGGGGTATGATGAAGTGATCACGGTGGGGGGCAGTCACTTCTATCCCGGTTTCCGCACCGCTCCGAAGGTCGAGATCGGCGAAGGCGCCTACCAGTCTGAGTTCCTTTCCGGCCGGGTGTTGGACTACATGGAGCGCCAGGCGGGCAAAGACACGCCTTTCTTTGTGACCATGGCTCTCTACGAAGTGCATATTCCACTTCAGGCCCGGCGCGAGAAGATCGACAAATACCAGAAGAAGCCCCGCCCGGACGGCGCCATCACCCATCCCGTGTATGCCGCCATGGTGGAACACGTGGACGACAGCGTGGGCCAGGTGCTCCAGAAACTGGACGACTTGGGTTTGAGTGAAGACACCCTGGTCATCTTCACCTCGGACAACGGCGGGCTCTACACCCGCTATGACGGGCAAGGCTACGTCGTCACCAGCAATGCCCCACTGCGGTCGGAAAAAGGAGCGCCCTACGAGGGAGGCGTCCGCATTCCCACCATCATCCGCTGGCCCGGAGTGACTCAGGCAGGTCAAACCTGCGGAGTACCCGCCATGAGCATGGACTTTTATCCCACTCTGTTGGAAGCCGCGGGAATCCCGGCCCCAGAGGGCTATCTGCTGGATGGTAAAAGCCTGATGCCTCTGCTGAAGGACCCAGCGAAGGGCTCGCTGGACCGGGAAGCCATCTACTGGCACTACCCTCACTACCACCACTCACGGCCCAGCAGCTCGCTCCGGGCCGGCGACTATAAGCTCATTCACTTCTATGACAGCGGCCAGGACGAGTTGTACAACCTGAAAGACGACATCGGCGAAACCGTGGATCTCGCGGCGCAACAGTCCGGCAGGACGAAAGAGCTCAGAGCCAAGCTGGATGCCTGGATCGATGAAACCGGATCCTACCGGCCCTATTGGAACGAAAAGTTCGATCCCGTCCGCGCCACGGAGTGGTGGAACAAGCGAACCCTCGAACCGATCGATCTGGAAGCGACTCGGGAACAGATCCGCTCTTTGCCCTTCGACGGGCCCAAGCCCCGCTAAGGCCGGTACTGCAAATCCTGCTGGCTATTTCAGAAGATTCGCCGTAGTGTCCCCGCACTGGCCCATTGTTTCGGGCAGTGTTCAGGAATGAGTGGCGAAGAGTCTTACGTATTCTGGGCGAACATTGAGTTCGCCTATCAAGAAGGGTCAAAGCATTACGGAGAGTTCGAGGGCGGCTTCGTGTACGCCTTTGTCCGGGCAACCGACGTTCGAGATGCGCTGGATCAGTTCCAGTTAGAGTTTGCCAGCCGGAAACTGGGCATCCGTTTCATTGAATTTGCCAGTCTCTACTACGACGTGCCTTGGCAGACCGAAGAGGACCAGGAACACTACGACGCCATCGCCCAACTCGCTTTCGCGAGCGAAGAAGTCATCTTTGACTCCTTCGAGGTTTACGAGCGGCGATAGCTGGTTCCAAAGTCGCGGTCGCGGCGAGAACCCGGTTCCGGCGAGAGCCTTCCTGGGCGCGGGAACCCGCCTATTCCGTCACGATATCGGGAACGGTTCCCTCCGCTTTATCCGAAGACTCAGGGGCGGCCCCAGAATCGGCCGGAGTCTCTTCCGCCGGCGGTTCCGGGGCCTTGACGGTTTCGGGAACAAAGCGAACGGTTTTGACTTGAAGCACTTCGGCTCCCGGCTTGTCTTGCGCCATCAGCCTCACTTCCAAAGGGTGTTCGGTGGTTTCCAACTCCACGGTCCCGAGGTCCAGGGTTTCCCATAGCATTTCGTGGACTTCTTTGCGCTCCGCCAGATCCGGGCTGGGAAAACGCGGCGGATCGTAGGCTTCCATGACGGTTCCCGGCACGGTACGGACGCTTCCGATCATGGCCTGGACCGTGGCCCCCGTGTCCGTGGCTGGGCAGATGTAGTCCACCAGAACCCGGTAAGTTCCCGCTTCGGCGATGCGCACCTGCCAATAGGGGTAGGCATTCAGGCTGGTCCAGTGGTCGACCCAATCGTTGGCCCAGCCCTGCTGACCGCGATAGTCGATGCCCTGCCCCTGGCCGGGATACAGCAACGCTTCGTGGCCAGGCAACCGGATCTCGGGATGGGGCCCGCGCCGGATCTCGACGGGCACCGGTTCGAAGCCGTCCGCGGTGACATCCTCATACCAGGCGTCATAAGCCCGTTTCATTCTAAACAACATGTCGACCTCTTTGGCCGCGATGTCGGTGGTCTGCCCGGGATCTTTCTCCATGTCGTAGAGCTTGTCTGGATAGACAAAACGAAACCGCTGGGAACGGACGCTTCCATTTCGCCTCTGAGCCCAGTTGGAAAAAATGAACCGGTCCGGCCAGTCTTTCGGGACGTCACCCTTCAGTAAGGGCGCGAAGCTCATGCCATCCAGTGGCTTGCTCTCGGGCATGGGAACGCCGGTCAGTTCCACCAGGGTGGGTAACACATCAATGTGGGAAGTGATGGTCTCCACCACCTTTCCCTCCGGCAGGCGCCCTGGCCAGCGGATAAAGAACGGCACGCGCACGCCGCCCTCGTTCACGCTGCCTTTGTGCCCTTTCATGTCCGCGTTGAAGCGATCGCCATTCGGTCCGTTGTCCGTGGTAAAGATAAAGATGGTGTCCTGGTCCAGCTTTAGGGTGGCCAGGGTCCTCAGAAGCCGGCTCACGTTGGCGTCTATGTTGTGACACATGGCGTAGGCGCAGGCCGTCTCCGGCGAGAGCCCTTCGATGTCCTTGTAGCGCTCCCAATACAATTCCGGCGCCTGCCACGGGCTGTGGGGTGGATTGAGAGGCACGTAGCAGAAGAAAGGGCCGTCCTTGTGGTTCTTGATAAACTCGATGGCCTCGTCGGTCACCAGATCGGCCAGGTAGCCTCGGGTCTCTTCGAAGACGCCATTGCGCTCCAGTTCGGTGTCGAAGTAGTTGTTCCAGTGACCGGCGCAGAAGCCGAAGAATTCGTCAAACCCCTGACCGTTGGGATGCTGGGGGTAGTGCGCGCCGTTGTGCCACTTGCCGAAGCAGCCCGTGGCATAGCCGGCGGCCTTGAAGATCTCAGCCAGGGTGACTTCCTCTTCGCGCATGGTTTCCCGCGCCCGGGTGACGCCATGGACTCCGGTGCGCAGGTGGTAGCGGCCCGTGAGCAGGCTGGCCCGGGTGGGCGCGCATACCGGGGATACGTAGAACCGGTCCAGTCGCACCCCGTCTTTCGCCAGACCATCCAGGGCAGGGGTTTGCACGATGGAATTGCCATGCAGCCGGATGTCGCCGTAGCCCTGGTCGTCCGTCATTACCAGCACCACGTTCGGGTGCTTGTCAGGCTTCTTTGCTTCGGGACCGGATTGGGCGCCCGAAGACTCTTCCCTGGGTTTGGCCTCTTTCTCCGCGGACGCGCCACCTTCCTGGGCCTTCAGAATCTCCGGGCTCAGGAGATAGAAGACCAACCCCATGGCGGCGGCAAAGGGCAGTGAGAAAAGCGGTCTCATGAACAGGAGATCAGCAGTATCGGGATTTCTGAAGAAAGCAGTGCGCGTGAAGATACTCGCTCTCCTTGCGGTTAGGAAGCGTTTCGTACGCCAACCCGGCGACTTCCGCCGCCGGGTTTCTTATTTACGCGAACCCTGGCGGACACCTTCCAGAAACCTCACGGCAAGTCAGTTGCCCGTTTTCTGTTTGGAGCTGGAAACAGGAGTCAACTCCAGAGCTTTGACTTCAATGCCCTCGTCTCCGGTGATTTTCTCTAGGCTCAAAACCAGCTCCGTTTCGCCCTTCTTCAATTCCAGTTCGCCTAGTGGCAGGGTGGCCCAGCCGAGTTTGTCCTGGTAGTTGTCCGAATAGATATGGTCCGGCTTTTTCATGAGCGGCGGGTCGTAGGCTTCGGTCACCGTGGCTTGGAGAGGTTTCTGATCTCCCGCTTTCAGGCTGACCACGGCTCCCGTGTTGGCGGGCTTGCAGGTGTAGGAGAGGGTGGCTTGGTAGGTGCCGGGCGTCAGCACGTCGATGCCCCACTTCGCTTTGGCATCCGTGCTGGTCCACTGGTAGATCCAGGAATTGGCGAAGCCGGACACAATCTTGTCCCCGGTGTAGCCGATACCCTCGCCGGGGCCCGGCTCCAGCAGAGACTCATTGGCGGGCAGCGTGTAGTGGTCTCGCGCGGGATGCCCCACTGGGATGGAGGGATAGCTCAGGCCTTCCGCGGTGACGTCCTCGAACCAGTTGTCGAACGTGCTCTTCAGGGAGTCAAAGATGCCGGGGTGATCTTTGGAAACGTCCTGCTCCTGACCGGGATCGGCCATCATGTCGAAGAGCGCCCAATCGCCTTTCTTGTTACACACGGCTCTCCATTGCTGGGTACGCACGGATCCGGAGACGGTTTCGGAATCGGTTTCGCCCCGGAAGCGGTCGGTTACGATCATCCGGTCCGGCCACGTGTTTGAGGCTTCCTGGGCGTTTGTCAGAAGCGGTTTGAGTGAAACGCCATCCAAGTGGCTCTGAGTTTCCTTCGGAATGTCGATCCCGCAGAAGTCCATCAGGGTGGGCAGCAGATCGAAATGGGCCGCGATCTGGGGGATCTCCAGGCCGGGTTCGATGACGCCGGGGTAGCGGACAAACAGCGGCACGCGCACCCCGCCTTCATCCACGCTGCCCTTATACCCTTTCATTCCCGCGTTGTAGCGGGGGGAGTTCGCGCCGTTGTCGGTCAGGTAGAGGACGATGGTGTTTTCCGCCTGACCGGTGTTGTCCAGAAACTGGAGCAAGCGTCCGATGTTCCAGTCCAGGTTTTCCACCATGGCATAGGCGCAGTGGGCCTTTTCATCCAGGCCCAGGCCTTCATAGCGTTCCCAGTAAATGTCCGGCACGCGCCAGGGGGAGTGAGGCGCGTTGTAAGGCACATAGCAGAACCACGGTTCGTCACCGTCCTGGCGCATGAAGTCCAGGGCATGGTCCGTGAGGATGTCACTAATGTAGCCTTGGGTTTCAATGGGTTGGCCATTGTGTTCCAGCGGAGGATTGAAGTAGGTGTTCCAGTGCCCTCCGCAAAAGCCTACGAACTCCTGGAAGCCCTGTCCGTTCGGGTGGTTCGGCATGTGGCGGCCATTGTGCCATTTTCCGAAGGCGCCCGTTCGGTAGCCGTTCTCCCGCAGGATTTCGGCAAGGGTGACCTCTTCGGAACGGATATTCTCATACCCCCGGGTCACCCCGTACACGCCGGTGCGCAGGTGGTAGCGGCCCGTGAGCAGGCTAGCCCGGGTAGGCGCGCACACGGGGCTCACAAAGAACCGGTCGAATCGCGCTCCGGACGCCGCCAGCGAGTCGAGCACCGGGGTCTTGACATACGGATTGCCATGAGAGGCGATGTCGCCGAAGCCCTGGTCATCCGTCAAGATCAGCAGAATGTTGGGCCGCTCCGCCGCCTTGCTTTGGAAACTTCCACCAAAGAAAAACGCGATACCGGCAAAGACAGAACCGAAGAACGAAATCAGAGGGGAGGGGAAAGAAGTCATCATCAGGCGGGAGGTTCGATGTAAGAGCACTGCTACTGACATAAAGGTCAAGCATTCGAGGGGCAAGCCATGGCGCATTACTTTTGACTCTTCAGTGTTCAGTGTGGCAAGAAGCCGGACGAGACGCCAGTCACGCAACCCCGCTATGAGGGACGGCGTTCTGTTTTCCGTCTCGAGATCCAGGGCCAGCACAGCAGCACCGCCGCCACGCACAGGCACGTCAGGGAAAAGGGCGACTTCAGCAGTGGCCAGAACGATCCGCCACTGAGCATGAGACCCGCGCCCAGGTTCTCCTCGGCAATCGGTCCCAGCACGAAACCGATCACAAAAGGCGCGAGCGGAATCTTGAACCGGTTCATTACCAGGCCCAGCAGTCCAAAGGCCAGCATGACCCATACGTCCGTCATGCGGTTCGCCAGAGCATAGGAGCCCGTCACGCAAGAGACAATCACGGCGGGCGCCAGGAGATAGAGCGGCACGGCGGTCACGCGGAGCAGCCAGCGGGCGGACAGGCGCATCACGAAAAACATCAGCGCGTTCGCCATCAGAAAGCCCCCCACAATGACGGCGACTGTCACGGGCTCGTTTTCGAACAAGAGCGGTCCCGGCGTCAGCCCGTGAATCTCGAAGGCGCCCAGCAGAATGGCGTCGATGACGCTGCCGGGAATCCCCAGCGCGATCAGCGGTATCAGCGCGCCGCCCACGGTGGCGTTGTTGGCGGCTTCGGAGGCCACTATGCCTTCCTCGCTGCCATGGCCGAATTTCTCCGGTTTCTTCGACATCCCGCGCGCCGTGCCATAGGCGACCAGCGAGCCAATATTCGCGCCGATTCCAGGCAGAATACCGATCCACGTCCCGATCGTGGAAGACATCAGCAGGTTGCGCCCGTGCGGACGCCAGCCGCTGAAACCCACCCGGATGGGATCGGAAAGGGGACTACTCCCGGCGCCTTTCCGGCCGGTCTTGCTCCGCACATCCTGCAGGATCTGGCTGAAGGCGAAGAGACCGATCAGCACCGGAAGGAGCTTGAACCCGTCATTTAGAGCGGGGAAGCCGAAGGTCAGGCGAAGCTGTCCCGTCACGGGAGACGTCCCAGGCATGGCGAGAAAAATGCCAAGGAACCCAGCGAAGATACCCGCGAGGATCGAGCCCCGGCTCACCGAAGAAATCAGCACCAGCGCCACGCAGACCAGGGAAAAGAAATCGAAGGGAGACAGCCTTGTCGAGAGGTCCGCCGCGGGCTTCGCCAGGAGGGCCAGGAAGACAAAAGAGATCACGCCGCCCACCAGGGACGCGCCGATGCCCAGCGCCAGGGCCCGGCCTGGCTGGCCCGCCTGAGCCATGGGATAGCCGTCCAATGTGGTGACGATGGACGCGGGCGTGCCAGGAATGTTCAGCAAAGTAGCCGTGACGAGCCCCCCGCTGACCGAGCCCACATACATCCCCACCAGGAGAATCAGCGCCTCTCCGCTTTCCATGGAGTATGTCAGGGGCAGCGTCAGCGCGATCAACATCGCGCCCGTGAGTCCGGGTATGGCTCCCACGAAGATCCCCAGGCTCACTCCCAGCAATCCCAATAGCAGGCCCATGGGAGAGAACAGAAAACGGAGGGCTTCTAGGATGAAATCCGGCATAGAGGCATGGGAAGGAATTCAGGGAAGATCCACCGTGAGGACGTGGGTAAACACGTAGTGGCTGCCAAGAGAGAGCACCCCCGCCAGGGCCACCACCACGGCAAGGTTTCTCAACCGTCGCGGCGTAAGCAGCAACCATCCGGCGGCCAGAAGGAATGACCCCGTGGCGATCCGGTAGCCCGGCCACGTCCCCTGGAGCGATAGGGCGTAGAGCAGCGCCAGGAGAAAGAGGAAGAAGGGTTTGGCGATGGATAATTCCGGATTCGAGGCCGGCGGTTGTTTCGCGGGTCCGGAGAGCGCGTCATCGGCTGTCTTGCTGGAGTGGGTTTTCCTGGATGCCAAGAAACGCCGCGTGATGAGAGCGGTTCCGAGAACGAGAACCACCACTCCCGCCCAGAGTGGAAAATCCGGAACGGAGACGGTGTCCCGCGTGGCGACCGCGGCGATACGCGCTTCCCGGCGTTCCAACTCACTTTCCAGATCGCCGCCGGTCAGGAAAACGGGTTCCGTGTGGAGGCGGTCCAGCCAGGCCTTTACGTCTTCGGTTTGCAGAGCTTGTTGTAAGGCTTCCGCGATCCGCGCGACTCGGGCGGGATCGGTTCCCTTGGGCGCCCACCAGAAATGCATGTTGCCGGAGATCAGGTCGTAGCCCTGCTCCCGCGCGGCCGGCACGTCAGGCGCGGCCGCGTCCCGGCTTTCGCCCAGGGTGGCCAGTGCCCGCAAGCCCTCGCTCTTAAACTGCAAGTACTCCGCCACCGAAAACGCGGACACGTCCACGTGGCCACCGATCAGATTCGCAAGGCGTTTCGAGCCGCCGCCCGCCTGAACAAAGCGGAACTGCGCGCCCGGTTCGGCCTTTTCCAGCAACAATGCCGCGAAGTGACTGGGCGCGCCGAAATTGGTGGCAAAGGTGACCGTGTCAGGAGACTGGGCAGCCGCCTCCATCAACTCCCCGAGCGAGGCATAGGGGGAGTCCGCCGGAACGCCGATGATCATCGTGTCCCGCCCCGTGGCGGCTATCGGCTGGAAGGCTTCAGGCCCATAGGCGGCATTTCCGGAATACTTCGCCGTCAGAATTCCGTCGTGGAGAAAAAGGAGAGTGTGCCCGTCCGGGTAGGCGTTCAACACCCGTCGCGACCCTTCCGTGCCCCCCGCGCCCGGCACATTGATGACGACCAGGTTTTCGGGCAGCAGGTGGTGATCGGCCACTGCCCTTTGGATGACCCGCGCAAAGGAATCGCTGCCGCCTCCCGGCGAGAAAGGGACGATCACCTTAACCGGTTTGGAAGGGAAGAGAACTCTCTCGCTATCGTTCTTTTTTACTCCATTCGAACAAGAGGGGAGAATAATACCCATCGCGATCGCCAATACAAAGCAGACTGCGGCGCGAAATGGGGGCGGCATCGGGGCAGGCTAAACAGCTTTTCCCGGTCTTGGCAATGGCGCGATGGGGGAATCTCTAGAAACTAACCGGGCGTCTCGGGCTGAGGGAGGGCGAGCCTCGGTGTGGATGACACTGCGGCTCCTCGAAGAAAGGCGGCGACCGGAGATGGATACGATATCCAGATCTTCTTCCGGTTGGGCGCGGATGGCGGCTCTTTCTCCTCAAGCCTGACGGCGCCCCCTCTGGCACAAGGTGGAAAGCGATCTCCGAGCGCGTTCGCGGAAGCAGGGCCGGGAAGCATCAAATCCTTGTTTGGACATCAATTTTTCGACGCGCGGGCCTGTCGTGTTCGCGTATGGACCAACCCGGGCCGCCGCAGTTGGTCGATGGCTCGGGTCGCGAGTTCCTCGCCCGGAGGTCGAGGACCGCCTTTCGCCGGAATCGTGCCTCGGGTGGAGGGGCGAGACAGGCAGGGAGAGCAATGGGGAAAGACGCCGCCTTCCACAAAAACACCGGGCGCCATTGCATCCGCTTCCGGCGGTGCTTCAGTCCCAATGGTGAAGACGAAAGCGGAGAGCGCGGAAATCGCGGCGTTTTTTGAGCAGTGGGCCATTTACGAGAAAGTGGTGTCCCTGGGCTACATGGCGCACGAGGAGGTCTTCCAGGCCTTGCTCGACGCGGTGAAGGACCGCCCCGCGGGAGGACGTTTCCTGGAGCTGGGCTGCGGAGACGCCGGAATGGCGGCCCAGTTGCTGAAACACTGTCCTCATGACGTTTATCACGGGGCGGACATCACCGGTCCCGTCTTGGGCATCGCGGAAAAGAATCTCGAAAACTGCGGCGCCGAAGTGACCCTCCACCACGAACACCTGCTGGACTTCGTTCGAAACGCAGATCACAGTTATGAGGTTATCTACGCGGGCTATGCGGTGCACCATCTCTCCCACGAGGAAAAGCGGGACTTCTTTCAGCACGCCCGGAAACGCCTGGCGGACGGAGGCTGCCTCCTAATGACCGATGTCGTCCTCCGTCCCGGCAAGCAGCGGGAGGAATCCATTGCCCTCTATCTGGACTGGATTCATCGCAACTGGACGGAAA
Source organism: Verrucomicrobiia bacterium (assembly GCA_030427505.1). GTDB lineage: Bacteria > Verrucomicrobiota > Verrucomicrobiia > Verrucomicrobiales > DEV007 > JAUICH01. The sequence goes on along the minus strand of JAUICH010000003.1, from coordinate 307,218 downwards.
TGACGGAGCGGGAGATGGCGTTGATCGACACCCATATCTCCGAATGCGACTACCCGGAAGAAATCGCCACGCTGCTTTCCATGGCGGCGGACGCGGGTTTTCAAGCCGGGGAGACCCGGTGGTCGGACGCGAGCGGGTTTCATCACCTGATTTCTTTCCAACGATAGTCCGCGCCGAGGCGGTTCACGCTGGTGGAACAGCCAGAATTTCTGGTAAGCGTGAAGCAGCGTTTCAATCTGCTATTCACCCTCATGAACCCTCGACCGAATACCAGCCTCCTGGACGGCCCGCCAGGTTTACAGCTTAGAAATCACGTTAGCATCGCGGTCTTGGTACTGGGCTTGGCCGCGAGTTGGCTCTCCGTCGCCTCTGCCCTGGAGCCCTGCAAGATCGTCGTGAAGGAATCGAATTCCGGCTGGCCCGTGCCGCTGGTGGAGCTGCGCACCACCCACGAGGTCTGTTTCGTTACCGACAACGCCGGAGTGGTGGCGATCGATCTACCCGAACTGTTGGGACGCGAATCCTGGTTCCATATCCGCAGCGATGGCTATGAAGTGAAAGCGGATGGATTTGGATATCGGGGCGTCCGGCTGACGCCCGAGCCAGGGGGCGCGTTGGAGATCGAGGTGGACCGGACCATTGTGGCGAAGCGGCTGGGCCGCCTGACGGGTGGGGGACTGTTTTCAGAGAGCCAGAAACTGGGTGAACACCTGGACTGGGAGGAAAGCGGCACCTTTGGTTCCGACAGCGTTCAGACGGCGGTTCACAAAGGAAAGATGTTCTGGGCCTGGGGCGATACCAATCTGCCCCGCTATCCGTTGGGCATTTTTCACATGACCAGCGCGACCTCAGCCCTTCAGCCACTGGAAACATTCGAGCCGCCCGTGAAGCTGAAGCTGAACTACTTCCGCGACGAAGAGGGCCGGCCCCGGGGCGTGGCCCAGATGCCGGGTCCCGGTCCCACCTGGGTCAGTGGGTATGTGAGTCTGCCGGATAAGGCAGGGAAACAACGGCTGGTGGGATACTACGCAAAAATCAAACCGCCGCTGGAGTCCTACGAAACTGGTCTTTGCGTGTGGAATGACGAAACAGAGAACTTCGAACGTCACCAGATCCTGTGGAAAAAATCGGAGGACCGGCCGGAAGCACCGCTCGCGCCCAAAGGTCATCCTGCTTTTTGGACGGACGAAAACGGCCAAGAGTGCGTGTTGTTTGGCGACCCGCTACCGGTCTTGAAGATACCAGCCAGCTTTGAAGCCTGGGAAGATCCGAAAACCTGGGAACCGTTAACGTCTCAGGAAACGCTGCTCTCGGCGGAGGACGGTTCCGAGGTGAAACCGCACAGCGGCTCCATTGCCTGGAACGCCTACCGTAAGAAATGGGTTACCGTCTTCATGCAGCGCTTTGGGAAACCGTCCGCGTTTGGCGAGCTGTGGTACGCCGAGGCGGACTCGCCTCTGGGCCCATGGGGAAAGGCGGTCAAAGTCCTGACACACCAACAATACACCTTCTACAATCCCCGCTTGCACCCAGAGTTTACCCCGGCGGACTCGCCAGTCTTGCTGTTTGAGGGTACCTATACCCAGCTCTTTTCCAGTAGCCCCACCAAGACACCCCGCTACGACTACAACCAGATTCTTTATCGGCTGGATCTGGACGATCCCGCCCTGGCGGGTGCCCGGGAAGTTCGGTAGCCCGGCGTAAAATGGGCCGCGCCTATTGAAAATTCGCCGCTTGCGGCGCTAATTTGATTACCTTTCCGCATCCATGCCGGGCGGTTCGGGAATTTGTCCATACACCCTAAGACTCTTCTTTAGGCATTTCGAAAAACTCCAGGACTCGTTGGAAGCCTTCCTCCGCTTCTTTCTGAGTCCGCTGAAAGTCCGCCAGGATATCTCGTCCGCTTTCCCCGCTGCTGACGCCGTGGGAACGGAGATAGGACTCGAGGTCCTTACCGTGATGGTAGTAGTCGCTCAGGCGGTAGAGCGCCACCAGTTCGCCACACTTCGCGCAACGGGCGTAAACCGTGGAGGGGACGCCCGGTTCCCGGACGAGGATATTCTGCATCTCCCGGGAGTGGCAGCTTTGGCAGGTCTGGCGGTGAATTTCCATGAGTCTCTATGAAAGGAGGGGGGAATTGAGGGAAGCTGGCGGGACTGGCATCAAAACAATCCCACAATCTGCCACCACCAATAGCCCGCTGTCAGCGTCAAAATGATCCCGGCAAGGGTCATGACGAGGCCGGCTTTCATCATGTCCGCCACCGTCAGTTCCCCAAAGCTGAAGGCCATGGCGTTCGGCGGCGTGGAGATGGGCAGTGCCATGGCGGTGGAACAACTGAAGGCCACCGCCAGCAGCACGGGTGTCAGAGGCGTAATGCTGAGTCCCAGCACAATGGGCATGATCAGGTTGGCCGTGGCCGTGTGGCTCATCAGGCAGGACATGGTGGTCGCGGCAATCGCGAAGACGATCATGATGGCGTAGAGGCTCGCGCCCTGGACGGGCAACTGGTCCACGATCCATCCCGCCAGGCCGCTGACGGAGATGACCGCGCCCAGGCAAAGCCCGCCACCCATGACGATCAGCACGTCCCAGGAAAGGTTCTTGAAGTCCCGCAGGTCCAGCATCCGGGCGCCGAAGAACAAGATGATCGGGATGAGAGCCACCGTACCGGCGGAGAGTCCGTGCCATTCCGAAGTGACCCAACCCAGGGCGGTTACCGCGCTTCCCACCAGTACGATGATCATGCCCCGGTCGTATTTGTCTTGTTTCTCCATGTCCGTTTTGATTTCGAGCGAGCCCTTGGCCTTGAACACCACCAGGAGAAGTCCCCAGGCCAGGACCAGCAAGATCACCACCATGGGCACGCCGATGGTGATCCACTGCACAAAGGACGGCGCGTGACCGATCTTTTGAAGATACTGCAGCGCAATGGCGTTTGGCGGCGTGCCGATGGGCGTCCCGATTCCCCCAATATTGGCGGCGATGGGCACGCAAAGGATCAGAGCCTTTCGGGCGGACGTTCCAGGCGGCAGCCCTTCCAGCACGGGAAACACCAGGGCCAGCATCATGGCGGAGGTGGCCGTGTTGCTCAGCCACATGGAAAGAAAGGCCGTGCCCAGCATGACCCCAGCCATCAGGCGGGGCACCGAGGTGCCGGTGCGGCGGATCAGCCACTGAGCCATCCGCCTGTCCAGATGGTAGCGGTGAAGCGCGGCGGAAAGGGTGAACCCACCCAGGAAGAGAAGCACAATGTCCGAGAAAAACGGGGCGAGAAAAGTGGAAGCGGACGCCGGATGTTCCGTGGCCGCCAGACTTGGCGGCAGCCAGACCACGGACAGAAAGAGGACGATGAAGCTGGTGACGAAAAGCGGCAGCGCTTCCGTGACCCAGAGAACCGTGGCAATCAGAAGGATGGTCAAAGACGCCTGGGCTGGTGCCGGCATGCCCAGACCGGCCAGTCCTCCGCTGAGCCCCACCACCAGGATGAGGGCAGCCAGACCAATGGGAGCTGCCTTCCAGAATTTCTTCAGGAAAGGGTTTCCCTTGGTAGCGCCGGATTCGTTGGTCGTTTCTGCCATATGCTCGTTTGCCATGCTGGTGTATGCCAAAGCATGGGGAGTGCCAGCGGGCAAGCAAGCAACGGAAGGGTAATGCCAAAGGCGAATCCCTACGCCTTATGGGGCCGAAAGGACGGGTGCGGTCACCACCAGGTCCTGTTGTGAATTGATCGTGGAACCAGGAATGGCGGGGAGGCCGAGAAGTTTCAGCAGGAGATTTCCGGCATCTCCATTGCGAATGGGTTGCGTCGCGGCGCCGTAGGTCGGGTTCTCCTTGCCCGGCGCTTTCCGGGTTTCCGGGTTCATGGCATAAAGATCGCCCCCGGGCTTTACTCCCGGACCCCAGACATAAAAAGGAATGGTGAAATTGTCAGGCTGATCGAATTCGCCATGGCCCTTGGTATCGAGCCAACCGCCGTGATCGGCGGTCAAGACCAGGTAGGTGTTCCCTTTGTAGGCGGGCAGAGTTTCTACCGCCGTTAACAGTTTCCCCAACAGCGGATCCAGTGCCGCCACGGCGTTCAGGTAGTCGCTGCCGGGAGTCAGGTCCCATCCGCTGGCGTGGCCCGCGGAGTCCGGGTTCCGCAGGTGCAGCATCATCAGGTCGAAAGGGTGTTTCCCCATTTCTTCGATCATGGCGTCCATCAGCACGGCCGTATCCGGATTGGCCTGATAGAAATCCAGCTTATCCCGGCCATTGTCTTCTCCAATGTTGTCCGCGGCGCCGCTGCGGCTGTCATAGCTGACGTCGTAAAGGGAGAACTTGGACTTGCTGGCAAACAGGGCGGTGCGCAGTCCGTAGTCGTGCGCCACCTCAAACATGCTTGAGACATAGGACTTGTTATTGCTGTGCAGCGTCTCGCCCAGCTTGGGATCGGAGTTCTTGATCCAGTGGTGCCCCTGTTTCCCCGTCACTCCCCGGCTCGTCACCATGCAGGTGTGATTCGGAAGCGTGACGGTGTAGTGATAGTCCGTGCGAGCGTTGTCCGTGAACGCGCCTTCCTTCCGCAGCCGGTAAAAGGAAGGGACCTTTTCTTCTCCGAGAGTTGTGATGGCGTCCGGGCGGGTGCCATCGCAGCTAATGAGGATAACGCGAACCGGAGATGGATCTTTAGAGGGCTTGCCCGTGGCGTCTTTCGGCGGTTGAGCAGGGCTGGCAGCCGGAAAAAGAGCAGCGAGGGCCATTGCCAGAACGGAAATGCCTAAGTGTGAACGAAAAGCGTAATGCGTCATTTCTGTAACGTGGAGCTTTATTTTAGAAAGTGCATCGAAATCCAAGTTCAAACTGGAACAAGATTAAGTTTTCCCGTAGAAATTGCGGCGAAGTGGCTCGGATGATTGGTCAAGCAGGCCGTTCGAAAATAGACGAGCCCTGTCCTGTGTCCTCCTATGACTTCAAGAAACCCAGGTGGACGTCCACCCAAGTTTAACGAACCGAGCCGTCCTGTCACGTTAACGCTCCCGGAGCGGATTCTCGATGATCTTGGCCGAATCGATGAAGACCGGGGACGGGCCATCGTGAAAGCCACCGAGGCGGTTCTGGGCACGGAAGAGAAACAGGTCAGGAGCCCCGTGGAGATTGTCCGGGTGGCGAAGGAAACGGGACTATTGGTGGTGGAATCCTCGTCGGTATTGCGCCGGATTCCCTTCCTGAGTTTCATAGAGATAGCCCCGGCTCGCCACCTGCTGGCCATGGAGCCGGGAAACGATTTCAAAGCTCTGGAACTGGCCCTTCGGGACCTGCTGGAGGACGACTCCGGAATTCTGAAGGATGAGGCGCACATGCTACGGGAACTCTTGCGGCACATTCGCGGCTTTCGAAAGGCGGAACGGGTCAGCATGGCCGAAATCCTTTGCGTCCGGCTGAAGAGCGAATCCACACCTTCCAGCTAGAACAAGGAACTCACCCTTCCGTGATCGCGGCGGCGGGAAAAGGCTTGCAGCCGGATAGTTTTACCGTAGAAGCAAAATCGGCAGCGCGTTTCTACGGGGCTACTACCTTTCCACGGCAGGGCGTGCTGAATTTCAAAGATTCCCATCTTGAAACCGGTCATGGCTTTTCTATTCCGGAGGGATGTTGATAGCAGGCAGACCGCCGGCATGAGAGCCTACCGCCGCATGGTTCTCGTGGGAGCCGCGATCTGGCTCGTGGCTATTGTGATTCTGGTCCGCATGGATCACCCCTGGGAAGGGCAAACGGGAAAGCGTCTCCTTCGCGGACAGGACCTGATACCCGAGGATTACCTGAGAATATTCGGCCTATGGGCGGGCATTGGAAACGCCATTCTCTGGGGCGCGCTGCTCTTGACCTCTCCCTGGTGGTGGAAATGGGCGGGTGGTGTCAGCGGAGACCCCCGGGCGCGGGTGGGAGCTTCTCCTGGGCGAGGGGCCTGGTTGGCACTGCTGGCGATCCTGCTGACAGCCGCCGCGATTCGGGCTCCCCAATTGGACCGTTACATCCTCCGGGACGAACAGGATTCTCTGAGGTGGACCATTCACGGGTATTTGGAATACAGCGCCAAGGAAAAGGCGCCGGAGTTTCACCGCGTGACCTGGATGGACACGTTCTGGGGCAATCAGAAAGGGAACAACCCCATTCCACTCAGCGTGACGGCAAAAGCCAGCCTGGCGGCATGGCGAGGACTCTCTGGGGCGGGCGAGCAGACTTTTAGCAGAGTGGCGTTGCGCATCCCGACCTATCTGACAGGCTTGCTTTCCATCGCGGCATTGTGGTGGTGGTTGCACTTATTGGGATTTTCCCGTGCCGCGTGGGTGGGGGCGCTCATAGCCGCCTTGCACCCGTTGCACACCGAGTATGGCATTGAGGCGCGAGGCTATTCGCTGGTATTGCTGGCCACTGTTCTGGCCATGAGTTTTTCATTACTGGCCTTGCGTCGCCGTTCCTGGCGTTTCTGGGCTGGCTTGGGTCTCTCTCTGCTGTTGATGGCATACGCCTTTGTGGGAAGTTTCTACTTTGTGATTTCCTTGAGTGTGGGGCTGGCGGCCCTGATGGGTTGGAGATGGTTGAAGCAGGGGGATCAAGAGGCCAGGGAGAACCTGGCGCGGTTCACTGTGACCGGTCTCGTGACCTTTGGCGTCTACTTGCAACTGGCGTTGCCAGCGTTGGTTCAGTTGGTGCAAAACCAGGACATTCCCCAGTGGTCCACGCCCCTGGACTTGGGGTGGGTATTTTCGACCTACACTGAGTTTGCGACGGGCGCCAATTTCCTGGATGATGTGAATGCCATTCGCGAATTACCGAGTGTTCATGAGGGGCTTTCACGGTTTTTTACGGATTTTGTGCCACGAGAGCCGATCTACTTCTTGCTGACGTTTGTGGCGATTCCGTTCCTGTCTCTCCTGGGAGCCAAGCGCTGGTGGAGGACTGCTTCCATCGGGGGGCGGCTGCTGCTGGTCTCCAGCATGGCGGCGCCACTACTGATGTATCTTTACGACTTGGTTTTCGGTCACTTGGTGCTCTTCTTTTTTTACCTTATCTTTGCCTTGCCGGTCGTCATTGGGCTGTTGGCTCTGGGGTTGGAGTCGCTGCCGGAATGGCTTCCATCGGCAGAAAGAAATCGCGCTGGGGTCCTGTTGGCGGTAACGGTCTTGTTTGCCGGGTGGTATGTCTGGCAAACCGGGCCATGGAAGCCGTACCGCAGCCCGCAATTGACAGCTCCGGGCGAGCCCTATGTTTTCTATACCCGCGGATCCGCCAACTGGGTGGTCTACCCGGAGGGAATTACCGCAAAGTTTCCAGCCAACATGGAAATACCCGAATCATTCCCCTGGAGCTTACCAGTTGAAAAGATCGTTAGTGGCGTGAACCATATCCAGCCCGCGCCAACCTTTAGCAGGTACGGCGGCGTAAAACCAAAAAATGGATGACACGGGTTCCGAAAAACATCCCTAGTGCACCACCTGAAGATGACCCAAATTACCTGGATTGACTCGCCGCCGCCTTCATCATCAGGCGGTGACGGCGGAGCGGCTTTTACCTTGCTTCTTGATTTTCTCCATTCACCCTGCGAATTGAAGGCACAATGATTCGAAAACTCCGTGAAATTCAAGCCAAAGGGCAGTCCATCCGTGTCGGAGTGATCGGATGTGGCGCCATGGGAGGGGGCGTGGCCATGCAAGTTGCCCGGACCCCGGGAATGGAAGTGGCGTTTCTGGGCGACATCGACGAAGAGGCGATAGAGCGTACGGTGAAAAAAACCGGGGCCAAACCGGTGAAGGTTACCGATCCCACCCAGCCGCCAGACCGGAAGCCAGGTGAGGTGCTGACGACCACCGATCCGCTGGCCTTGTTGAAGAATTTCAAGATCGATGCCCTGGTGGAGTGCACTAACACCATCTACGCGGCGGCCCTGTTTTGCCTGGCGGCCATCGATCAGGCTTCGCACGTGGTTCTCATGAACGCGGAGGTGGACTTGGTCTTTGGAACGCTTCTGGCCCACGCGGCCGCGAAAAAAGGCGTGGTCGTGACTTCTGACGCGGGTGACCAGCACGGCGTCCTGGCGACCATGGCGGACGAAATCGCGCTTTTCGGCTTCAAGATCATGCAGGCCGGCAACATGAAGGGCTTCCTTTACCGGCATGCCGACGCGGAGCACGCCCGTCCGTGGGCCGAAAAGCAGAAAGGCAGCGTTATCCAGACCGTCAGCTACACGGACGGCTCCAAAATGAACGTGGAACAAGCGTTGATCGGGAACTACCTGGGGTTGACGCCCATCAAGCCGGGCATGGAAGGCCCGAAGTGCGAAGACATTCGCGACGTGCTGGATATTTTCGATTTTTCCAAATACGGCGATCAGGGCCGCGTGGACTACACCGAAGGCGTGCCGTGGCCCGGAGGAGGAGTCTACATTGTGGGGTATTACGATGACGAAGATCAGGATTTTCTCCTGAACTACTACAAAGTGACCTCCAAGCGTCCTTACTACCTGTTCTTCCGGCCCTATCACTTGTGCCACTTCGAAACCCCGCGAGCCATCGCGCAGTGTTTCTTCGATCAGCGCCCGGTCATCGCGCCACCCTTAGGCAAGAAGCGGAACGATGTGTATGCCTATGCCAAAAAGGATCTCCAGCCGGGAGAGACGGTTCACCACGCCATCGGTGGGGACGAAGTCTACGGGATGGTCAACGAACGGGTTATCGCCGAAGAAGGCGATGGAGTTCCTTTCTACTGGCTGGAAGGCATGGACGGCCTGCACGCCAAGCTGAAGGCAGGCAAAGCCAAAGACGAGGTCCTGACCTTTGCCGATGTGGAGATTCCCGATACGCCGCTGCACAGAATGCTGCGCGAGCAGGAAGCCTTGATCGAGAACGCCTGAGCCCGCCGGAAGCGGGCTCGCGCCCTTGCTTGCCGGGTCAGGCCGTTCCGGCAAGGGGCGCCGGAAGATTCGCGCTCAGGGACTGCGTCAGGCTGGTAAAGTACTTCAGCAGAGTCTCGGCGGCTGGCGTCAGTGAAACCGGCCGCCGCCAGACCACGCAAATCGCGCGGGACGGCTCCGGGTCTCGCAGCCGCAGGATCTTCACGTTCTTGGAGGGGACGCTTCGCGCCGCCATCTCGGGAATAAATCCCACGCCCAGCCCCGCGCCCACCAGGGCGAGCAAGGTTTCGAGCTGACCGCACTGAAGGCGGTCTCCGGACCGGCGCAGTTTGCAGACCTTCAGAGTCTGCTCCGAAAGGCAATGGCCTTCGCTGAGAAGGACGATTTCGTCGCGTGGGACTTGGGCCAGAGGCAGGGGACCCGCGTGCGCGGCCAGCCGGTGGCTGGAGGGGACCGCCAGCATCAGGTTCTCCTGGAAAACTTCGCGAACATGAAGCGACCAGCGCTTGCGGTCGGCGGGCGAAATGTCGCTCGTGATGGCAAAATCAATCTTGCCGTGAACCAGCGCGTTGACCTGCTCTGAGGTGCGGCCTTCCTGGATCTGAATGCGGACGGACGGGTGATCGCCCCCAAAACGCCGCACCAGGTCCGGCACAAAGTACGGGGCCATGGTGGGAATGATGCCCAGAGCCACTTCACCCTCCACCATGGCGGAGCGTTTTTTGAAGGTTTTTTCCAGACTTTCAGCTTCGCTCAAAATCAGACGGGCATGCTCCAGCAACAAAGCGCCGGCTTCGGTAAGCTCTATCCGGCGGGGGTGGCGTTTTAGAAGGAGTTCGCCCAGTTCTTCTTCCAGGTTCTTGATCTGCTGGCTCAGGGAAGGTTGCGCCACGGAGCACTCTTCCGCTGCGCGAGTGAAACTACCGTGCTCCACCACGGAACAGAAATAGCGCAAGTGCCTCAGTTCCATGGACGGATTTTCCCATAGGAAAAAGCTATGTCAATTATCGCTAGAATATATTTCGGCTATGCGGCTGCCTGTGGCATGATGGACCCAAAGTTGATTTGGATCGTTCTCTCAAGCAGCAGTCTTCTTAACCCCATGTGGTTGGAGGCATGCATGGGATACCGAAAGAATTATCAAGAGACAGCCGCTCCATCTTCACCGCGCCGCCGTGGCGTGTGAAGAGTGTGGGCGGAGTCAATGGGTCTGGTATGGCAACCAGAGGAGTCCGAAGCCGCCAAGCTCGCGACCGCTTGACGCTTCGCTGATTCCAGGCGGGCGCGCCTGCGCCTCCCCTTAAGGGCGCGCCCGCCAATCTTCTTTCAAGACGCCGCACCAGCGGAGAATCCGGAAGCGGTCAACGCCTGATGGGCTGGTCTGAGGTTCCACCCGGAACCGGCCGGTAACCGTCCTCGGATAGAGACTGAGGTCTTTCGCTTCTTGGCGAGACCGGGCCATCATCGCGAGACGCTGAATCCGATAAATGAAATTGCCTGACTCCTTGGGGCGGCCGGTTCGCGAACCACCCTTTCGAAGTCAGGCAATATGAGCCACCGGTTTCTTCTTTTGGCTCAGTTGGATTCGTTTGCTGAAGAAGAGTCGGGCTCCTCTTTCTTCTTACGCTTTCCCTTGGGCGGGCCGGACTCCTCGCCGGGGCGTCCGCGCATTCCGGGGCCGTGAATCTCTTTTCCACTCAGTTTTCCGTCGCCGTCTTTGTCCAGGGTGGCGAGGGCTTCGGAAGCGTTGGCCATTTCTTCCGCGGAAATTTCACCGTCTTTATCGCTGTCCAGCGCGGCGATAATCGGCGGCGCGGGCCTGGGACCACCCCGGTTTTCCGAGCCAGGGCCGCCGCCCGGTCCGCCGGGTCCACGAGGTTTCTTGCCGCCGTCGTCCTGGGCCAGGACGGAAACAGTGGCGAAGGTGAGTATCAGAGTCAGTAGGATTCGAATTGGGTTTTTCATGGTTTCGCTTGTCACCAATGCAACCCCAGTCCCTCAAAGCCGGTCGCGAACGAATACCAGGAAAATTGTTAAGGGATTGTAAAGGCGGAGAGAAAGAGAGGGGTAGCGGTGTCGCCCGGCACCCGGGCGCATGGTCCGGGGACATGTGAAATGTCCTCCCCTCTCAGGGTAACCAATCAAATAGGCTCCAGCCCCAGACTTTCGCGGGTGATCTTCTGACGCAATGAAGAAATGCTTAGCAAATAAGGAACCACGTAGCGGCGCAGAACCGTGGCAATGGGGTTCCGGCTCGTGGCCAGAAGGGTCTGCAACTTGACTTGGCGGATCGCGTGGCTGGCGGTCTTCATCCGCTCCGGGCTGTAGGTTTGGGGGACACCGGAAACCAGCTTTTCCACCAGAACGAACGCGTCCTCAATTCCCAGGTTCATGCCGCGCGCTCCCAGGGGAGAATGAATGTGAGCCGCGTCGCCCGCCAGATAGACCCGCCCCTCGCTGAAGCGGGTAGCCTGGCGGTGGCTGACGCGAAAGGCGGATTCCCACAGAACCTCACCCGCCTCGGTGGAGTTGGGGAGATTCTCCAGGACTCCGGGCCGGTCGCTCGCCACGCGCCAAAGGTCTTCGCGGATCCGGATCGCGAACAGCATCCGTTGGGGCAGAATGACCACATTGGCCCGGTCCGGGGGCAGGCCGGTCTTCAGGCGCACATCCGCGAGACTCCACTCGTGTTTCATGGTGGAACCGGGGAAGCCGATGCCCAGGGACTGCCGGACCGTGCTGTCCGCGCCATCGCATCCGATCAGCAGCGGGGTCCGGACTTCTCGCGTTTCGCCACCGGACCTGACTTGGGCGGTAACGCCTTCGCCATCCTGTTCCAAGCCGATCAGTTCGCACCCTCGCTTAATGGGAACTTTCAGTTTGCGCAGCGCCTCTTCCAGGATCGCCTCCGTCTCCGATTGGGGGAGGGCGATCATGTTATCGCAAGGAATCTCAAGGTCGTCGAAGGAGATCTCGAACAAGGGCTGGCCATCCGCGTTGAGAAAACTGGCTCCGGAAATACGATGGCCAGCCTCAGAGAATCGCTCAGTCAGCCCCGTCTCGCGGAACAACTCCTGGGTGCGGGCATTAATGCCGATCGCCTTCGAGAGATGGGAAGGTTGAAGCTGTTTCTCGATGACCCGCACCCGGACGCCTTTCCGGGCCAGAGACAGGGCCGCGGTCAGTCCCACCGGCCCCGCGCCCACAACCAGGATGGACAGGTCTCCGGTCATGCGTGGCCGGAATGTCTGAATGGTTGGCGCGCGGTGGCGCGAACTATACCCAAAGCTCCGGAATACTCGCGCAGAAGGCCGCGCGCTCCTCTCCGGTACCGTGATTGTCTTTGTGATTGTGCGCGAAATTTCCGCCTGTGTAGAAGAGCCACCACCTTCCTTTACGCTTCACCATGGAGTGTGGGGCATGGAGCATGTAACTGTCCAGCGCTTCGCCTGGCGCGCTGCGGGCCAGCCAGGGTTTCCGGGCGGGACGGCGCCAGGTGATTCCGTCTTCCGAGTGACACCACTCCAGATCTATCGTCTGGGTTTCGAGACGGTAGTGTCCCAACAGGCCGATCCTTCCTACCTCCGTGGTCGTGACGGACAGAAAGTAGAACTGCTGGTCGATGGGGTCCTCGCCGTCTGGCGCGATGACACGCTGGCGATCTGTCCAATGGAGCCCGTCTTCGCTGGCATAGCGGTCGATGACACGGACCCAACCGGAGACGTTGTCTTTCTCAAAATAGCGGGGATCGCCCTTGGGCACCTCCATCAGGGCCACCGAATACATTTCGAAGCTCCCGTCGGGCAACTGATAGACATTGGTGGCGTCATTGGATATCAGCCTGGCGGGGGCCAACGCTTCTCCCGGCGCGGGCTTGGCCTCCCGCTTGGCGAGACGAGGAAGCCCGGCCTCCACGGCCGCGCTTCCGGAAACCGCCCGGTCCGAGGGGTGATAGATACAGGCGGAGAGCGGGTTCACGACGCGGAAGGCGCGGCCATCCGTGCTGTCCGCCGCCAGGTAGCGCACGATGCCCGGACCGTGCGCCCAGAAGTAGAGGCGCTCCGTTCCGTTCTGAAGACGGAGATGCACGCCCTGAACCGGCCGCCAGCCATCCGGCAGGTTTCCGATGCTGAGGGGCGCTTCCACGGGATCGGAGGTGGAAAGTTCCGCGTAAACCGGTGGCCCGAATCCGCCTTCCACGGAGCCTTCGGCAAAGCCGACGTTCTTGAGAGTCTCCCCGCTGCCGGAAACGCTGCCCCAGAGCCGCCAGCGGTCGCCGGTTTCGCCGTCCAGGGGTTCCGCCGGGCTGGTGAAACACTGAAACCAGCCGCCCTCCGGCGGACCGCTGTGTGTCACCACCTGCCCGTGCCGGGTCCAGCCGGACGAGGGCATGGGCGCGTCCGAAGATGCCTGAGTCAGAAGGGGATAGGCCGCGCCAGACACGGTGGCGCCGGCGAGAGTTTTCAAGAGGGTGCGTCGCTGCATGGGAGTGGATAGGATGGGAACCGTGGGATTGATCAATCGGGTCCAGTTACCTTAGACACACGAAGCTTCCGGTGTTCGAAATCGTTTGGAGGCGAGCGCGGGGAGGGACGCTTGGCAATCTGCCTCAGCCCAGCAGGGGGACATCAGTTCGCTTGATTCAGGTCCGGATGCGCTCAATGGTCGGGAATGCCCGTGAAAACCTCCCTGCTTCTTCTTGTGGCGGCTTTTAGCGCCGCGTTGGTCACTCCAGCCGTAGCCGAGCCCGAATCCAAGCACGACTTGGTGATTTACGGAGCCTCTCCAGCGGGACTGATGGCTGGAGTGGCGGCGTCTCGCGAAGGCGCCAGCGTGGTCGTGCTCGAGCCCACCCCGTGGATCGGCGGTATGGTGGCGGGTGGCCTTTCCAAGACGGACAAGGGAAAGGAAGAAACCATCGGGGGGCTGGCCCGCGAGTATTTCGAACGTTGCGCCAAGAACTACGAGAACCCAGTCATGTGGTACGGCGAACCGCATGTCTATCAGGCCGTCTTTGCCGAAATGGTGGCGGAAGCCGGTTTCGAAGTACATACCGGTCAGCGCATCGATACCGTGGAGTTGATCGATGGCCAGATCGTCAGCGTGACCACTTTGGATGGCCGGACTTGGCCTGGGAAAATGTTCGTCGATGCCAGCTACGAGGGCGACCTGATGGCGCGTGCCGGAGTCAGCTACCGCGTGGGCCGGGAAGGCCGGGACGAGTATGAGGAAGAGCTGGCTGGCTACTATCCCAATGAGCCGCGCGGATTTTCGAATGAAGTGATGGCCTCCGACTGTCCCTGCGTGGGAGGGGAGGGACCTCACTATGTGCACGGGGCCCCGGGGGTGATTGCCGCCTTGGGGAAAGATGGCGAGCCGCTGCCGGGCATTGTCCGCTCCAGCGCTGAGCCGGGTTCCGCGGACGGCTTTACCCAGTCTTACAACTTTCGCCTCTGCGTCACTCAGGATCCGGACAATCTGGTGCCCTGGCCGAAACCCGCCCACTACGACACCGCGCGGTATGATCTGCTGCTCCGCCTGATCGAGACCTATCCCGGCATTCCCTTTGGCCGGCTCGTTCATCTGGGAGAAGTCATCAACGGAAAATACGACCTGAACGCTCAAGGGCTTTTCTCCACCGACTACGTGGGGGGAAACACGGACTACCCGGATGGGGACTACGAAACCCGGGCGCGCATCTGGCAGGACCACATCGACTACGTGCAGGGCATGATGTGGTTTCTCGCTCACGACGAACGCGTCCCGGAAAGCCTGCGGAAAGACACCCAGAGTTGGGGGTTGTGTAAGGATGAATTCACTGACAATGAAAACTGGTCCTACCACCTCTATGTGCGTGAAGCGCGCCGCATGGTGGGCGCCTATGTCATGACTCAGGACGATGTGCAGCGGCGCCTCATTAAGGAAGACACCGTGGGTATGGGCTCCTTCATTATCGACTCCCACATCGTGCAGCGCATCGTCGATGCCGATGGCAACGTGATCGATGAAGGCGCCTACGATGCTCCGGCCCGGCCCTATCAGATGCCCTATCGTTGCCTCACGCCGAAGAAAGAAGAGTGCGAAAATCTGCTGGTGCCGGTCTGCCTTTCCGCCTCGCACGTGGCCTACTGCACCATCCGCATGGAGCCCGTTTACATGGCCATGGGCCATGCCTCCGGGGTGGCCGCGGTTCAGGCCATCAAGGACAAGAAACCCGTCCAGGACATCGATGTTGTCCAGTTGCAGACCAAGCTCAAGGAGCAGCACCAAGTGATGGAACTCGAAGGCATGAAAGACCTGATCCTGGCGGAAAACCTGCCCGGCATCGTGGTCGATCAAGACGACGCGGAGTTCACGGCCTTTTGGCAGAGCAGTTCATACGGTAACCCGGTGGACGGCGGTTCCCGGCATGATGCGAACGCGAGTAAAGGAGAGGCGACGGCCATCTTTACCGTGCCGGTTCCGGATGAAGGGAAGTATGAAGTCCGCTTCGCGTATCCCGCCGCGCCTAACCGCGCCAGCAATGTTCCCATCACCGTAAGGCACGCGGACGGAGAGGAGACGAAGATCGTGAACCAAAAGGAGACGCCACCCATCGATGGGCTCTTTATTTCTCTCGGCGTTTTCCGGTTCGGCCCTGACACTCCGGCCAAAGTCGTGGTGACTAATGAAGACACCGACGGCATTGTCGGGGTGGACGCCGTTCAATTGATTCCCTTAAACTGACGCCATGACAGATACCACATTCAAAGATCCGCGAAAACGTCCGGCCGCATTCGGGCAAGCAGGGGTTTCTTTCCTGTCTGTCCTGTTGGGATTGGCAGCCACGGGTTGCCAAACCGCCACCGAAACCTCACCAGCATCGGAAACTCCGGCCGTGGAGGCTGCCACCGTGGCCCCGGCGCCAAGCGAAGCGAATGCCGCGGAAGCCAAACTGCTGGGCACCCACCTGTGCTCCCTCCAGTGGATCAGCTGGGATGACTTCGGCACGGTAACGGTGGTGCGGGGAGAGAATGGGAGACTGCGGATGACCGGCGGACAGGACGCGGCAGGCAGTTCGGGTGACTACCTGAAAATTGACGGCATCGTCACGCCTCTGGACGAGACATCCTTCGAATTCGAAGGCGTCATCCGGACCCGGGTTTCTCACATTGCCGGAGGACAGGAAGTCGTGCGCAAAGGCACGTTTCAATTTGCCTCCACCCAAGGCCGCCAATATTGGCGTCTTCAGCAGATGTCGAACCCCCAGGACTCGGTCACGGATTACGTGGACGTCTATTTTTAGTATGGTGTTTGCGAAATAGGTGGGCGAAATCCGCGAGAAATCTTTTTCAAGTTCAAGGAGCGAGAAGGGAGTTGAGCCAGCTCAACGGCTGATCGAGCAACGCGGAGATCGGAAAAGAAGACCGCGATCATAAAAAATCCGAGCGAAGCGAGCAAATAAGTGGGCGGAACCATCCGGTCCAAGCCCGGATGCCGTTTCCCCCAATCAGCCGAAGCGGTAAGCAGAAACAGGGGCGCCAGCCCAGATCGGACCGCCGCTGGCCATGAGTCCTCTCGCTCGAGTTCCAGCGGAAGATCCAGTTCGCGTCCGGCGGCGAACCGGGGCGCCAGTGGCGCTGCCGGTAGAAAAGGAAGTAAAGGAAGTGGACGGGCTGGGACTCGAACCCAGGACCAATTGGTTAAAAGCCAACTGCTCTACCGACTGAGCTACCCGTCCATGGTGGGTTGGTTCTCCGAGTGGGAAGAACCGGGTCGCTCCGGAGGCCGAAGCGGAAAGGGTGACTCCGTTACTTCAGGAATCTGGAACGTGCAAGTAATATCCGTTCGTTTTCGTGCTTCCGTTTTCAGAAAGCGTGATGCGGGAATTCAATGACAGTCTGTGGGTTGGGAGGCGAAGGGGGCCAGCAGGGTGTTCCAGAAAGGCGCGGAAGAAAGAGTTCCCGGCGCGATCAATTGGGCCTCAAAGCCCGCCGCTCTTGCTCCTTCCAGGTCCCGCTTCCGGTCGTCACCCACATGGAGAATCCATTCCGGAGGAACCTCGAGGGCCGCGGCGGCGGCCAGGAAAATGGCGGGGTCCGGTTTCGACGCGCCCGTTTTTCCAGAGCAGATCAAGGCGCGAAAGTATGGCCGGATGCCGAGCCCTTCGACAATGCCTTCCAGGCGAGAATCGAAATTCGAAACGACCGCCAGCGAAAGACCGGCTCCCTTCAGCCGGTCCAGAAGTCCGCGCACACCCTGACACAATGCCCAAACGGAAGGAGAGGCATAGTAGGCGAAAAGATCTTCGAACAGATTATCGAATGCCTGGCCCTCCAAGCCTTCGAATCCGCAGGTGTCGACCACTTGGCGGACGAGTTCTTTCCACCATAGCCTTTCCCGCGCGTCGCTTTCCTCCGGAGAAACGAGACTGGCACTGCCTTCAGGAGAAACTGAATGGGGCGGGGGCAGGCGGCTCCAGACCAGGCGGAAGGCGTCTTCCACCTCTCCTGGCCGCAAGGTCAGACCGTGACGTTTGGCGACCTTGGCGTAGCCTTCGCCCACGGCCTCACGTAGCTGAAACAGCGTCCCCGCCGCGTCGAAAGTAATGGCTTTAACTAAAGTCCTCATGACCTTACTGGGAGGCTAAAGATTTCGTGCTTGCGACATCTGGGGCTTATGCCTATCTTGGAACGTTTAAGACACTTGACGTGCAAGACACCACGGCGTGGTGACGAGTCGGAGTGGGATTTTTCCCGCTCTTTTTTGTCTCCGGCCATTACAGCAAGATGACCAACGAGTTACTAGCTCTCTTTGAGTACTACGAAAAAGAAAAGGGCATCGACCGCTCCACCATGGTCGAAGCCATTGAGGGCGCTTTGTTGTCTGCATCCAAGAAGAGTATTGGTCCGGCACGTGAGCTAAACATCTCCATTGCCCCTGAAACAGGCAAGATTCGCGCCACCGCGAAGCTGGTGGTCGTGGAAAATGTGACCGCCCCTTACGATGAGCTGGATTTGGCCACCGCGCGCCGGATCAGGCCCGACGCCGAACTTGGCGAAGAGGTTGAAGTAGAGGTCACGCCGAAGGACTTCGGGCGTATTGCCGCCCAGACCGCCAAACAGGCCATGATGCAGCGCCTCCGCCAGGCGGAGAAGGAGATGATCTATGACGAGTTCAAAGATCGCGCCGGTGACATCGTGAGCGGCACGGTGCGGCGTTTCGAGCGCTCGGACGTGATTGTGGACCTTGGGAAATTCGAAGGTGTCATGCCTTCCCGCGAACGGGTCAATACCGAGGAATACAACATTGGCGACCGCATTCGTGCCTATGTCGTGGCGGTGGAAAACGGCCCGCGTGGTCCCGAGATCATTCTTTCCCGCAGCCATCCGAACTTTGTTCGCCGCCTTTTCGAATCGGAAGTCAGTGAGATCGCGGATCGCACCGTGGAAATTCGCGGCATCGCCCGCGAAGCCGGTTACCGGACCAAGGTCGCGGTGTTCAGCAACGATGACAAAGTGGACCCGGTTGGCGCCTGCGTGGGCCTGCGGGGCGCCCGCGTGAAGAACATTGTCCGCGAGTTGAACAACGAGAAGGTGGACATCATCCGCTGGAGCGAAAACATCCGCGAATTCGTCGAAGACGCCCTGAAGCCCGCGAAGATCCGGACCATCGAGCTGAACGAAGAGGAAAAACGCGTCCGCGTCACGGTGGACGAAGAAGAACTTTCCAAGGCAATTGGCCGCCGTGGCCAGAATGCCCGCCTGACTTCCCGCTTGATCGACTGGGACGTGAAGGTCGAGAAAGACGAGTCCAAGCACGAGCAGTTCGAAGCCCGGGTCGTCGAAGCCGGAGGCCAGTTGGCCGCGGAACTGGGCGTGGATCTGGACACCGCCGTCGGACTTGTCCGGGGCGGTATCGTCAACCTTGAGATGCTGGCTGGCGTGGACGCGGAAGACGTCGCGGAAATTCTGGACGTGGAAGAGTCTGTCGGTGAAGAGATTCTCGCCAAGGCCGCGCTCAAGATGGGTGGCCCTGCTCCCCATGGCGAAGCTGACGCTGCTCCTGCGGAAGCCCCGGAGGATGAAGCGCCTGCTCCAGCTTCAGAAGCCGCGGCCGAAGAGGAATCCCCGCCTGCCGAGAGCGGTGGCGAGGAGGAGCCGGCGGTGGCTGGTGGCGAAGAAAGGGAAAACGCCTAGGCAGGTGTTTTTCCTCTCCGGCATGAGCGTGCCGGAGTTTTTTAGTATTTCCTGATTGAACGATTTCAACCCTACAAGTTTCCACGATACGGTTTGACTGATTGCATGGCTTCCCAAGAACCAACGAAAAAGCGCGGCTCCAGACGAGGCGGCGGACGGCAGCTCGACAAGCCGCTGGCCGAGGCCAAGAAGGAGGCTCTGAACCTGTTTGAGGAAGAGGAGCGCAAGGCCGAGAAGCGCCGCGACAACAAAGGTGCGAAGAGCACCAACCAGGAGAGCAAGGATCAGTCCCTGTTCAAGAAGTTGGGAAGCGTGGGAGCCGGTAATCCCGTGGCTCCGCCGCCGCCGGTGGACGAACCCAAGGCCAAAGCTGTCGAAGAGATCCCGGAACCGGTCGCGGCCGAGCCGGAAGAGCCCGCCGTCGAGGAGGAAGAGGAGATCGATCCCAGCAAGATCATCAACATCAAGCCGCCCATCATCGTCACGGATCTGGCGGAGCTGATGGGCATCAAACCCTTCAAGTTGATCAAGGACTTGATGGAGATGGATGTGTTCGCCAGCCAGAACCAGTCCATCGAGCCCGACGTGGCCGCGCAAGTTTGTGAAAAACACGGCTTCGTATTCGAGCGGGAAAAACGGGAAAAAGGCGCCGGAGTCCACAAGGTCGAGGAAGTTATCGAGGAGCCCAAGGTTCCTGAGGTGGTCGAGGAAGAGAAACTGAAGCTTCGTCCGCCCATCGTGACCTTCATGGGTCACGTGGACCACGGGAAGACCTCGCTGCTCGACCAGTTCCGCGGTTCGCGCGTGGTGGAAGGGGAAGCTGGCGGCATTACCCAGCACATCGGTGCTTACAGCGTGGAAAGAAACGGACAGCGCGTGACTTTCCTGGATACGCCCGGTCACGAAGCCTTTACCGCCATGCGGGCGCGTGGCGCCACGGTCACGGACATCGTGGTGCTTGTCATTGCGGCGGACGACGGCATCATGCCGACGACGCGGGAAGCCATGGACCACGCCAAAGCGGCGGGCGTCACCATCGTGGTGGCCATCAATAAGGTCGATCTGCCCGCGGCGAACGTGGACAAGGTGAAAGGCCAACTCCAAGACGCGGGCCTGTCGCCGGAAGACTGGGGCGGCAACACCATCTGCGTGGAAGTGTCCGCCAAGACAGGCGCAGGTCTGGATGATCTTTTCGACATGATCGGCCTTCAGGCGGAAGTCCTGGAGCTGAAAGCCAATCCCGAAGGACCGGCTCGCGGCACGGTCATCGAAGCACGCATGGAGGCTGGCAAAGGCCCCACGGCCACGGTTGTGATTCAGAGCGGCACCCTGAAGGTGGGGATGCCTTTCATCTGCGGCAACTACAGCGGCAAGGTGAAGAGCATGCTGAGCGACATTGGAAAGATAACGGAAGAAGCCGGACCCGCCACGCCGGTGGAGGTGCTGGGCTTTTCCGGCGTGCCCGGAGTCGGGGACGAACTCGTTCAGATGGAATCCGATCGCGCCTCGAAGAAGCTCAGTGAAGAGCGGCTGGAGAGCGAACGTCAGGAAAAGCTTGGCCGGCCGAAGCGGGCGTCTCTGGAAGCGCTCTTCGCGGACATCGACGAAGTCGGGAAAAAGACTCTCAAGGTCATTCTGAAGACAGACGTGCAGGGGTCCGCGGAAGCCATTGTCGGAGCTTTGAACGAAATCAATTCCGATAAGATTTCCCTGGAGGTCATTCACACCGCGGCCGGTCCCGTCACGGAGTCGGACGTGCTGCTGGCCAGTGCTTCGGACGCCATCATCATTGGCTTCAATACCAAAGTGGAGAACAAAGCCGTTTCCGCTGCCAAGAAAGAAGGCGTGCAGGTGAAGCTATACAGCATCATCTACGAGCTTATCGATCAGGTGAAAGACGCCATGCTGGGCATGCTGGAGCCGGAGACCCGGGAGAATGTCTTGGGACACGCCCAGATCAGGGAAGTCTTCAAACTTTCCTCCGGCAGAGTGGGCGGCTGCGTCGTCATCGATGGCCGCGTCAACCGGAAAGCGCGCGCCCGCGTCCTGAGAGGCGACCAACCCGTCTATGACGGTGGTTTCCAGACGCTGCGGCGCTTTAAAGAGGATGTCGAGGAAGTCCGCAACGGCTTGGAGTGCGGGATTCGCTTGGGCGACTTCAACGACTACATGAAGGACGACATCATCGAGTGCTACGAACTCGAGAAGATCCAGCAAACGCTGTAATCCGCGAGCGTCCACGGCGGGAAAAGTTGCATCGGGCTACCTCCCGGGAACGCCTTGGTTTCCACTGCTTGTCTTTGCTATTTTCGTCTAAGAACTAGAAGGAGGGCGACGGTATGAGTCAGAGGTTATTGAGAGTGCGGGAACTGCTGAAGCGCGAGCTGAGCAACGTCATCGCGAAAGATTTCGAATTTCCCAACGTGCTGGTCACCGTGACCGACGTGGACGTGACGCCCGACCTGAGAAGCGGCCATGTATTCATCGGCATCGTGGGTCCCGAAGAAGAACGGGACAAGGTCATCGCGAAGCTGAATGAAAATCACGGTCTGATTCAGAGCCACATGAGCCGCCGGGTGGTGCTCAAATACACCCCGCAACTAACCTTCAGGCCGGATGTCTCCGCGGAGCGCGGAGTGCGGGTTGTCTCGCTACTGCAGGAAATTGAAGACACACTACCCCCCGATGAAGATATGGAGGAAGGTTACGAAACCGGAGACCATCTGGAGGAGGGCGAAAGCACCCGCTGATGGAAGCCGGAAAGACAGTGACGCTCCGCGAGATTGGTGACTACCTCAGCGGAAAGTCCTCCGTTGCCGTGGTGAGTCACCTGCGGCCGGATGGAGACGCCATCGGGTCCATCATGGCCCTCGGTCAGGTCTTGAAAGATCTGGGGAAGGACGTGCTCGTCATGAATCATGACGGCGTGCCGGAGAACTACCTCTTCCTTCAGGGAAAGGATATGGTTCTGACCCCGGCTTCGGTGTCCGCGCCTGTCGAGGTGGAGGTAGTCGTCGCGCTGGATTCCGCGGAGAAAAGCCGCATTGGCGAACCGGTCTGGGATTGCCTGAAAGGCTATGAAAGGGTGATCAATATGGATCACCACATCAGCAATCCCGGCTACGGAGACTGGAACTTTGTTGATGCGGATGCGCCGGCGGCGGGCCAGATCGTCTATGACTTGATCGAATGTATGGGCTGGCCGCTGGACGAGGTAGCCCGGGACGCTCTCTGGGTGGCCATCGTCACGGATACCGGTTCTTTCAAATACCCCAGCACCACCGCCCGGACCTTCGAGGTGGCGGCCCGCCTGGTGGAAGCCGGCGTGCGGGTGGGGGACATTGCGGAAAAGGTTTATGACAGCTACCCGGTACGCCGTCTGAAGCTTCTAAGGGAACTTCTGGGCGAAATGAAGCTGACCGGAGACGGCCAGGTGGCCAGTTGGCGCTTGCGGCGCGAAGTGGTTGAGCGGCTGGGCATTCTTCCTTCTGACACGGAAGGTTTGATTGACGCCATCCGCTCCGTCGACACGGTTCGGGTGGCTATTTTCTTCGAAGAAATGCAGGACGGAAAAGTCCGGATCAGCGTGCGTTCCAAGAGCGGCGGCCCGGATGTATCCGCCATCTGCGGCCAGTTTGGAGGGGGCGGCCACATGCGCGCCGCCGGCGCCCGGATGACCGGCCCGATGGATGAAGCAGCGGAACAATTTTTGAAAGCGGTACATGAAAGTCTCAACGGATAGTCTGGATGGAGTTCTCCTGGTAGATAAGGGTGAGGCAATGACGTCGCACGACGTCGTCGCTGTCGCCCGCAAGACATTGGGAGTAAAGAAGATCGGTCACTGTGGAACCCTGGACCCGATGGCAACCGGGCTCCTGATCCTGGTCATCGGGAAAGGAACCAAGATTCAGGATCTCCTCATGAGTGAGGACAAGGAGTATGCCGGTACCATCGAACTGGGCAAAACGACCAATACCCAGGATCGGGAAGGCGACGTCATGGAGGAACGGCCCGTGCCGGACTTCACGGAAGAAGACCTGAAAAAAGCCTTCAATCAGTTCCGTGGCGATTTCTATCAGACACCGCCCATGGTGTCCGCCATCAAGAAGGACGGGGTGCCGCTCTACAAGCTGGCCCGTCAGGGGAAGGAAGTGGCCCGCGAACCCCGTCTGGTGCACGTATACAGCTACCGGATCGACGGCGTGGCCTTGCCCGAGGTGGATTTCACGGTGGTGTGCAGCAAGGGGTTCTACGTGCGCACCTATGCGAATGACATCGGCAAAACCCTGGGCTGCGGCGGACATTTGAAAGCCCTGCGGCGCACAAAGTCCGGTAAGTTTGACCTGCAACGAAGCGTCACCTTCGAAGAACTGAAACACGGCAATCGCCAGGATTTGGTGGAGAAGATGCTCACGCTGCCCGAAGTTTCCCGCTTGCGTGGCGCGTAGGCGGGCCGCAACAATAGCCCCAGCAACATGCAGTCGATGGAACTATACCGGGACATCCGCGAACTGCAGAAACTGCCCGGACCGGCCCACCTTGCCATCGGCGTGTTCGATGGGCTGCACCTGGGGCATCAGGCCGTGGTGCGCTGTGCGCTGGAAGCCGCCCGCAAGGGTGGGGGCGAAACCGTGGTGGTTACCTTTGATCCTCATCCTGTATCCGTGCTGGCGCCGGAAAAGGCGCCGCGCCTGCTGACCTCCACCCGGCATAAGGTAAAGCTGCTGTCCGCCTTTGGCGTGACGCGCATGCTGGCCATTCAGTTTGATGAGAACTTTTCGCGAAAAACAGGCGAGCTGTTTGTGGCGGATCTCCTGGCCGTTTGCGAGCACGGCCTGAAGACCATCTGCGTGGGAGAGACCTGGGCTTTCGGTCACCAGCGGAGCGGAAACGTGGCTCTCTTGGAAAAGATGGGCGCGGAGCATGGCTTCCAGGTGCGCGGCGTGCCGACCGTGTCAGTGGATGGAGAGGTGGTCAGCAGCACGGCCCTGCGTGCCGCCATCCAAGAGGGGAATTTCGAGACCGCCAGAAAGCTGCTCGGCCGGGACTACACCGTTCTGGGAACCGTGATTGAAGGGAGGAAGCTGGGCCGTCAGATCGGGTTTCCGACTGCAAATTTGACCGTCCACAACGAACAACTCCCGCCCTCCGGCGTCTATGCCGTTTCCGCCGAATGGAATGGGAAAAAGATCAAGGGCGTGGGTAACCTGGGTGTTCGCCCCACGGTCGAAGGCGGAGACGTCAAACGCCTTTTGGAAGTGCACCTCTTTGACTTCAAAGAAGACCTCTACGGTCAGGATTTGGAAATTACCTTCGACCGTTTCCTCCGCGAAGAGCGGAAATTTGGTGGCGTGGAGGAACTGAAAGCGCAGATCGAAAAGGACGTCGCGGCGGCCATGGACAATCGCTCAGGTTACTGAATCCGATAAGTTTGCCCTTTAGCTCTTTTTCTGAAGGGCCTCTTCCAGACCTCTTCGCATTTCGGCCAACGGAGCATCCTGGTTAAACCAGATCTCGAAACTGATGGCGCCCTGGTGAAGCAGCATGGACAGGCCGTTGGCGGCGCGGGCTCCCGCTGAAACGGCGTCAGACATCAGCCGGGTATGTGGCGGGCTGTACACCATGTCGTAAATGAGGTGATGCGGCTGAAAAAACCGGTGGGGGAGCAGCGGCGGATCGGAGCGCTTCATGCCCAGAGAAGTGCCGTTCACGATCAGATCGATGTGATCCATCTGCTCTTCGAGCGCTGCCATATCCCAGGGAACGGCCTGCAACCGGTCCACCGGTCCGGAGACGCGTTCGTCAGAGAAATAGGGGCTTAGTTCATCCGCCAGTTCCTGGGCCTTTTCCGCCGTGCGGTTGACCAGGACGAGCCGCTCGCATTCCTCCACGGCGCACTGTACCGCCACGGCCCGGCCCGCGCCACCACCCGCGCCCAGAATCATGATCCGCAGGTCGCGCAGGTCCACGGAGAACTCTTCCCGTACCGCGCGCTGGAAGCCGGGGCCGTCGCTGCTGAAGCCGATCAAACGTTCGCCCTCCACCAGGACGGTATTCACGGCGCCGATCTTCTTTGCGAGGTCATCGACTTCATCCACCGCTTCCGCCACGGCGGCTTTGTGTGGAATGGTCACGTTGGTCCCGATGAAGCCCTGCTTCGGCAGTTCGCGGAGGGCGTCCTTCAGTTCTTCCGGTTGAATATGGAGACGCACATACTGTGACTCGATCCCCGCCGCCGTCAGCGCGGGGTTGTGCATCTGGGGCGACAGCGAATGCGCCACCGGGTCCCCAAAGACCGACAGGCGGGCAGGGGGATTCAGGCCCTTGGCGGCCTCGCCCCAATTCTTCAGATCGTCGAAGGTATAGACGGCCTTCTCTTCCATGGTCCGGGCAGCTTAGAGCGTTGCGAGGAAGGCGTCGAGCCGTTGTAGTACCCGCTTTTGCCCCATCAGTTCCAGGACGGGCATGAGTTCCGCTCCGCTGGCCTGACCGGTCGTGGCGGCCCGGCAGGGGAACATCAGCGCGCCGGGCTTCAGTCCCAGGGAGGACGCGGCTTCGAAAATGGCATCGTGGATGGCCTCGCCCGTCCAGGCGTCTTCCAGCTTCGCCAGGAAGTCGCGCATCGCGGTGACGGCTTCTTTTACGCCGTCCCGGCCCGCGGCTTTACTCAGCGCGGCTTCATCCTTGGGATAGTCGTCCGAAAAGATATAGCCGATCTTTTCCGGCACTTCGGTCAGGAGTTGCGTCCGCTCCTGGACCAGAGCCAGAGCGTCGTGAAGGCGTTCCTCACTTTCCGCCTGGATCCCGGCCTTTTCCACATAGGGAATCGCCAGTTCCGCGAATCCGCCCGGGGTCAGGCGGCGCAGGTGCTCGGCGTTCATCCAGACACATTTCGAAAAGTCGAAGCGCGAGTTGGAGCGGTTGACTCCCTCCAGCGTGAAGCGCTCCTTCAACTCCGCCATGGTGAAGATTTCCTGGTCGTCCTTGGAAGACCAACCCAGCAGGGCGATGTAGTTGCACACCGCTTGCGGCAGGAAACCGCCATTCATGTATTCCGCAACCGCGGCGCCCTGGTCGCGTTTGCTCATCTTGGAGCCGTCCGCGTTCAGGTTGAGCGGAATGTGGACAAAGCGTGGTGGCGTGGCGCCGAAGGCTTCGAACAGCGCCATGTGCTTTGGCGTGTTGGACAGGTGGTCTTCTCCCCGGATCACGTGGGTGATGCCCATGGTCAGATCATCCACCACGTTGGCGAAGTGGAAGATGTAGGTGCCGTCCGGCCGGCGGATGACCAGGTCGGGATTGGCCTCCACTTCTTTCTTTTGCTCCGGGTCCCACTTACGCGAGCCCTGCTCGGCCAGGTTCACCGTCTGCGAGCCGCAAACCACGTCATCCACCGTGATGGGTTTGTCCGGCACCCGGAAGCGCACCGCGCCTTCGTCTTCGTAGGCCAGGCCGGCGTCCTCCAGCTTCTTCAGGTATTGGGCGTAGATGTCCTTTCGCTCGCTCTGAAAGTAGGGACCGAAGTCTCCGCCCTTGTCAGGCCCCTCATCCCAGTCCAGGCCCAGCCAGCGCAAGCCGGAGAAGATGGCTTCGCGGGCTTCCGGCGTGTTACGGGCCTCGTCCGTGTCCTCCACCCGGAGGACGAAGGTTCCGCCCATGTGCCGGGCGTAGAGCCAGTTATACAGAGCCGTGCGCGCGCCACCAATGTGGAGCATGCCGGTGGGTGAGGGGGCAAAACGTACGCGAACCTGGGTTTCTGACATGGGGTCCCTATCATGTACGCGTCAGGGGAAGGCCGCAACCGTGGGAAACAGGGCACTCAGTTCGTTTCAATCATGGGTTGACCGCTCGACAGCCCATCCTTTAGCGTGGCGCCACCGGCGCTTCACCACAGGCCGGGAACCTGCTTTCCTCCTATGAAGATCAAAGAACACTGGCAGATCGTTATCGCTCTGGCCGCCGCCGCCCTGCTAGGCCTCCTCTTGGGAATGGACAGTCTCCGCGACACGGCGGTGGTTTCCGGGTTTGTCGGCATTTCCGAGTTTTTAGGAGATATCTTCCTCCGCCTGCTGAAGATGGTGATTGTGCCCCTGATCGTTTCCGCGGTGGTCTCGGGAATCGCCAGTCTGGGCGGGGTGGAGGGCTTTGGCCGGATGGGGCTGAAGACCCTGCTGTATTACATGTTTACCAGTTTCGTGGCCATCTGCGTCGGTCTCATGGTGGTAAACGTCTTCCGGCCCGGTGAGGTAGGGGGGGAACCCAGTCCCCTGGTGCGGGAGATGATCGACCGCAAGGCAGACGAAATGGCGGCCAGCCCGGACGAAAAGATCGCCGGCGCCAAAGAGAGGGCCGAAGCCGGGGCCAGGGGGCTCGTGGAAATTTTGCGCGATCTGGTGCCGCCGAACATCATCAAGGCCGCCTCTGATGGTCAGATGCTGGGCCTGATCTTTTTCTCCATCGTATTTGGCGCCGCGCTGACTCGAATGCCGGGAGAAAGCGGAGACGTCATGCGGCACTTCTTTCAGGCCCTGAACGACCTCATGGTCGCCATTACGCGGGGCATCATGATGTTCGCGCCGATTGGCGTCTTTTTCCTCATCTTACCGGTCATTGTGGACGTCGGCATCGGTTTCCTGGGCGCGCTTTGGAAGTACTTCCTGGTGGTTTTGTTAGCCCTGGGTCTGCACCTGTTTGTCGTGATGCCGATCCTGCTGATGGCCTTCGCGAGGGTGGATCCGCGCCGTCACTATAGCGCGATGAAAGAAGCGCTTCTGACGGCTTTTTCGACCTCTTCCTCTTCCGCCACACTGCCCGTGACCATGCGCTGTGTCCGGGACAATGCCGGGGTTTCTAAGAAGGTGACCAGTTTCGTGCTTCCGTTAGGCGCCACGGTAAACATGGACGGCACTGCTCTCTATGAATGCGTGGTGGTCATCTTCCTGGCCCAGGTCATGGGCTATGACATGACGCTGACGGAACAGTTCGCCGTCGTGCTGCTGGCGCTCTGGACCAGCATCGGCGTGGCGGGCGTACCTCAGGCCAGTCTGGTGGCCATTCTCATCATTCTGAACGCCGCCAAGATCCCGGGCCTGAACCCGGACGCGGCCATGGCGGTCGTACTGACCGTGGACCGGCTTCTGGACATGTCCAGAACCGCGGTGAATATCTTCAGCGACTCTTGCGGAGCCGTGGTGATTGCGAAATCCGAAGGCGAGAAGGGTGTTCTCGCCAATCCCTAAGAAGAACCTCCGGCGAATGACGCCGGATCGGACTGGACTACAGCCCAGTAGACCGGCCGCCAAAGATTTGGCGCCAGAAGCTTTTCGGTTTCTCGGAGGAGTGAAGGCGGTGGGCCAGGAATAAAGCTCCCTCTTCGGTGACGGTACGCGCGTTACGCTTGCTGCCCGAATTGGTGACGAATATCTTTGGTCCCAGACGCTTTTCCCGGACAAGGCTGTCTCGAACGGAAAACATTGCGTTGGATAGATTAGGTACGTTGGGAGAATCTAAGAGGTTGGATGGAGAATCGCAACCAATTAACTTAATCTTTTCGCAATTCAAAGAAGTGCGTCGCAGCACGCCCCGTGCCAAGCGCCAGATCTTCTTTCGAAACACCTCGCAACCCGGCGATAAACGCCGCTGTGTCAGCGACGTAAGCGGGTTCACAACGTTTGCCCCGGTAGGGGACCGGTGCCAGGTAAGGGCAATCTGTCTCCACCATGAAGGAACCATCCGGCACTCGCGCCGCCGTGTCCTGCATCTCTTTGGCGCTCTTGAAGGTGACGATGCCAGTAAACGAAACGAGGTGACCGGCGTTGATGATTTCCATGGCTTGTTCGTAGTCTCCCGTGAAGCAGTGGAAGACAGCTCTTAGCTTTCCGGAGTAGTCTTTCATGACGCGCCAGACGTCTTCCCAACTGTTCCGTTGGTGAATGACAACCGGCATGCTTAGCTCTTCTGCCAGGTCCAGCTGGGCGCGGAAGAAACGTTCCTGCAAGGCGGCCCAGGCTTCCTGGCTGCCGCCATCCTGGGGCGGGTGATAGAAGTCCAAACCCATCTCGCCCAAGGCGACCACCTTGGGGTGGGCGCACCACTTCCGCAACTGGTCCAGCCAGTCTTCATCCTCGATCTCATGTACCGAGGTAGGGTGGATGCCCACCGCGGCCAAGACCGGTTCGTGTTGTTCCGCCAACTGAATATTCAGCGCGCTATCCACCAGATCGGTTCCGATGGAAACGATCCGTTCCACTCCAGCGGCGGTGGCCCGGGCAACCACATCGGCTGTTTCATTGCGCAGCTGCTGGCTGGCCAGGTGGGCGTGAGTATCGATCAACATAACGGGAAAAATAAGATAAATACATGAGCCTCGCTTGAAGCAGGCGCATGGCAAAGGAGTGCTGGCGTTGTGGTTTCCCTGTTAGGGAAAAACCTACCACTCGATCACCGCGCTGGCCCACGTCAGCCCGGCTCCAAAAGCGATCAGGAGTACTCGGTCGTTTTCCTTGATGGCGCCC
Organism: Verrucomicrobiia bacterium; assembly: GCA_030427505.1. Lineage (GTDB taxonomy): Bacteria > Verrucomicrobiota > Verrucomicrobiia > Verrucomicrobiales > DEV007 > JAUICH01. The sequence goes on along the minus strand of JAUICH010000003.1, from coordinate 277,630 downwards.
GAGCGGTTGGCTTCGTCCAGGGCAATGGCGACCGCGGCGGCGGAGGTGTTCCCATACCGGTGAAGATTGACGAAGACCTGATCTTCGGTGACACCCAGGCGCTCGGAGATGGCTTGGATGATGCGCAGATTTGCCTGGTGTGGGATGACCAGGTTGATGTCGGCGATGGTTAGGCCGGCTTTCGCGATGGCCAATTCCGCCGCCTGGCGCATGGCGGTAACGGCGTGCTTGAACACTTCTCGCCCCTGCATGGCCAAGGTGGCAAGCCGCCGCTCCACATTATCCAGAGTGATGGGGCAGGCCGCGCCACCTCCCGGGATGTTGAGCAACTCCGTCTGCTCTCCGTCCGTTCCCAGGTGGGAGGCGAGAACCCGCCGGTGACCATTGGGGGAAGCCCGCATGACAGCGGCTCCCGAGCCATCTCCGAAAAGGACGCAGGTATTCCGGTCCTGCCAATTAATGAAAGCGCTCAGTTTCTCCGCTCCGATGATCAGCGCGTTGTCGAAGGCGCCGGTGGCGATGCAGCTATGGGCGATCTCCATCGCATACAGAAAACCCGAGCAGGCGGCGGAAACGTCAAAGGCCACCGCTTTCATGGCTCCTAGCTTTCGCTGCACGTAGCAGGCCGTGGCGGGAGTCAGAGTGTCTGGCGTGATGGTGGCGACGATGATGAGATTCAAGTCAGCCCCCTCGATACCGGCCTGTTCCAGGGCACGCAGGGCGGCCTTGGTGGCCATGTCGCTGGTGCACTCTCCTTCGGCGGCGATGCGCCGTTCCTTGATGCCGGTCCGCGTCGTGATCCAGTCGTCCGAAGTCTCCACCAGCTTTTCGAGATCATGGTTGGTGAGGACCTTTTCGGGCAGATAACTGCCCGTGCCGGAGATGGACACGGGTCTGCCAGTGACGATGGCTTGTTCGCTCATTAGATACGGCCGAATTTTTCGATCTCTTCCTGGATATGTGGATTCACCTCGTGCCGCACGGACTCGGCGGCGACACGGATGGCGTTTTTCATGGCGCGCGGAGTACTGGCTCCGTGAGCGATAATGACAATTCCGTTCACTCCCAACAGGGGGCTTCCACCATAAGCCTCATAGTTACCCCGTTCCAGCGTGGCTTTGAAAGCTCCTTTTGCGATCAGGGCGCCCAATTGACGGAAGGGAGAGGTTTTGATTTCGTGCTTCAGCCACTTGAACATGACCTTGGCCGTCGCCTCACAACTCTTCAGCACGACGTTACCCACGAAACCGTCGCACACCACCACGTCCAGCGGAGTTTCAAACAGGTCGTGCCCTTCCACGTTACCCTTGAAGTTAAGCGGCGTGTCTTTCAGGAGGTCGAAGACTTCCTTGGTAAATTCGTTTCCTTTGCTGTCCTCTTCACCCACACTCATCAGGCCGACGATGGGGTTCCGCTTTCCTTGCACATGGCGGGCATAAACGCTGCCCATGATGGCGTACTGCAGCAGGTGGCGGGGGCGGGCATCCACATTGGCCCCCGCGTCCATGATGTTGCAGGGCCCGTACTCGTTGGGCAGGGGGGAGGCGATTCCGGCGCGTTCCACGCCCGGAAGGGTGCGCAGCTTAATGGTCGCGGCGGCCACCGCGGCGCCGGTGTTTCCAGCGCTGACCACTGCGTCGCATTCGCCTTTTTTTACCAGATCCACGGACACGCTGATGGACGAGTCCTTTTTCCGCCGGATCGCTTCCACCGGCGACTCGTGCATGTCCACCACTTCGGAGGCATGCAGGATGGAAAATCTCCGGCCCTTCAGTTCCTGCCGGTCTACCTCGGCTTTAATCTTGGCCTCGTCTCCGACCAGAATGAGTTGCTCGATGAAATCGTATTCTTCGAGGGCCGCCTTGGCTCCTCCAACCACGCTTTCGGGAGCGTGGTCGCCCCCCATGGCATCAACGGCGATCTTCACGATGGGTGTCTTTTGGGTCTGGGTGCTTTACGGATTTGAAGCGCCTTACACTAGAGAGGCGCACCGCAACTTCAAGGGCTATGGCGCCCAAAAAGAACGAAAGCCACCCGCAATCGGGTGGCTCGCTCAATCGAAAGTCAAGCCGGGAAAACCGGCTGCCTAAAAGGTGTCCACGCTGAGCACCTGGCGGTCGCGATAGTAACCGCAGGAAGGGCACGCGATATGGGACGGCACGGCGCTTCCGCACTCCGGACACGTCTTGAGCTTCGGCGCGGACCAGCGCTTGGAGGCGCGGCGCAACCGCTTCTTCATCTTGGAAGTTCTGCGTTTTGGTACAGCCATGGTTCGTAAAGATTTGTTTGAGTCGCCCGGGTTAAACGGCTTTTCATGCCGACTCTTCCGGAGAGTCCAGTTTGTCGAGTGCTTGCCAGGGGTTGCGGGAGTCCGCTTCTTTTCCTGACGGCGGGGTAGCCGAGGCACTTTCGAAACTAAGGGGCCCGCTCAACTGGCAGATCCTCTCGGGTTCGTCACCCTCCTCGCAACGCGGGTAGCTCGGAAGGTCGAGAAGAATATCTTCCCGAAGTTGATCCGTCAAGTCGATGCTTGAGGAACCTTCAATTTCGATAGCCGCAAGGTACGGATCGATCTCTACTGTGTAGGGAAATCTCTCCAGGCAATTCACGCAGCGAAGCTCAAAGGGGCTGCTCAACTGGCCCTCCAGCGTCAGAAGATCGCCGCTGACCCGGGCCACCAAGTCGTAGCGGATGTCTCCCGCGGGCTGGGCCTCGTCATTCGGGTCCAGGTCGAAGATCTTCCGGTCCAGGGTACCCTTTAGCTCCAATCCCTCTTCGGGGATGTCTGCAAGGTAGATTCTCATATCAAAGCAGCGTGAGCGAAGTCATGCCCGCGTCGCGTATCGTGCCAGGGCCCGGGCGGTCGCCTCCGGGACAAAGTCCTCAAACTTGCCGCCGAGCCGGGCAATTTCCTTAATCATTCGCGAGCTGAGATAAATGTTCTCCTGACTGGGGATCAGGAAAAGCGTCTCAATCTCACTATGCAGCTGCCGGTTCATCAGCGCCATCTGAAATTCATATTCAAAGTCCGAAACGGCCCGGAGCCCCCGGACCACGGCCTGAATGCCGTGAGAGGAGGCAAAATTCACCAGCAACCCGTCAAAGCTGGTCACTTCCACGTTTTCCATGGCGCCGGTGGCTTCCTTGACGATCTCCACCCGTTCCTGGACGCTGAAGAGGGCGTTCTTCTGGTCGTTGTTGGCCACGGCCACCACGACGCAGTCACAAAGCCGGCTGGCCCGCTCGATTACGTCTAGGTGTCCGTTGTGGACGGGGTCGAAACTTCCTGGATAGATGGCCTTACGCATTGGCGTTTGCAGGCGGAATGCCCAATATTGTGATTCACTTTAACCGGTACGCCAACGGATTGGATAGGGAAGACGTTATCAATGAAGAAGCATGAGTGACGAAAAAGTCCCCCTGAATCCCAATACGCTGGTACAGGCATATTGTGCCGGGCTTTTTCCCATGGCTATCGGAAATGACCGGGAAATTGCCTGGTTTTCGCCAAACCCCCGCGGAGTGATTCCCCTGGACGAGTTTCACATTCCGCACGGTCTGAAGAAGGCTCTTCGCAAAGATCCTTTCGAAATTCGGCTGAACACCTCCTTTCTCGAAGTCTTGCGAGGCTGTGCCGACCGCGAGGAAACCTGGATCGATTCCACGATCACGAGCGCCTATGTGGGGCTGCACGAAGCGGGCTTTGCCCATTCGGTGGAAGCCTGGCGGAACAATCAATTGGTGGGCGGTTTGTATGGAGTCGCCATCGGCGCGGCGTTTTTCGGAGAGTCCATGTTCAGCCGGGTGTCGAATGCTTCCCAAGCCGCGCTGGTCTACTTGGTAAACCGGATGAAAGACCGGGGCTTCCAACTGCTGGACACCCAGTGGTCTAACCCACACCTGGAGCGGTTTGGCTGCCGGGAAATTCCCCGAAACGACTACCTCCGGCAATTGGCACAGGCTATCCAGGTGCCGGTTTCCTTCACGGACGGTTTCCTGGAGAAACGGCCCTTCTGGTGGGGACCGGATGAGATTCCTTGAAAAGGGGAGGGTCAGTGCACCAGGGTGTGTGGACAAATTGGCGGGCTGCCCGGCGCGAGATCATTTTTCGGCTGGCAAAGCGCGCCGAACGCCGTTGGGTGCTCCCAATAGGGTGAGGCGGAACGCAGCCAGGCGCAAAATGGGCCGCGCTTGTCAGAAAAATCGCCGCTTGCGGCGCTGGTTAGATGACCTTTTTCTATTCCGGACAGTTCGGGAATCTGTCCATACATCCTAGAAAAGTAGATTCGCCAAGGCGTCGTCATCGAGCGCCGACGGATCGTTCACCGCCATCAGTTCGCCCAGGTAGCTGATCGTCTCCAAATCACTGGCGAGAGTGCTCGCCGGTCCCTCCTTGGATCCCTGAGACGGAGAAAGTGGCGCCGCCGGAGAAGCGTCTGGAACCGTGAGCGTTTCCTCTGGTGTGTTATCTGCAAAGGATGAGGGACTTGGCGAGGTTACTCGGCTATTGGAGTAAAATATCACTCCCGCCACCAACAGGGCCGCCAGAGCCCCAGCGGGCACAGCGACGACGGGGCGGCTCAGCCAGGCGAAGAACTCAGCGAAAAGTCCGGCCGCGCCGGAAGTCCGGGCGCTTTCCTGCCTGCGAGCCTCCCGCACCACGTTCCGGACAAAAGAGGGGCTGGGCTCGACTTTTCGGGCCTTCTTCAGCAGATCCCACACCGGGTCATCATGTTCGGGCGCGTTCATCATCGCTTCATTAAACAGCGCAATCAGTGCCAGGTTGCGGCACCTGGTTGAAAATTTCCAGCGGCAAATGATCTGCTAATCCCACCGGCCGGCGTGGCGAGTGGAAAGAGGCACCAAGGAAGGGCAGGGCCGCCCCGTACCAATGGCTACTACAGCCCGGACATCTCCAGGAAGCCTTCCAACTGGCGGATCCGGGTGGGGTGACGCATTTTCCGAAGCGCCTTCGCCTCGATCTGCCGGATGCGCTCCCGGGTCACCTGGAACTGCTTGCCCACTTCCTCCAGCGTACGGCTGTACCCATCGACCAAGCCGAAGCGCTGTTCAAGCACCTGGCGCTCGCGATCGGTCAGGGTGTCCAGAACGTCCCGGATCTTGTCTTTGAGCAGGCTCATGCCTGTCATTTCCATCGGGTCATCAGCGGTCTTGTCTTCGATGAAATCCCCAAAACTCGTATCGTCGCCGTCGCCCACGGGCGCTTGCAGGGAAATGGGCTGCTGAGCCATCCGGAGCACGGCGCGAACGCGCTGCACTGGCAGGTGAATCTCCTCGGCGATTTCGTCCGGGGACGGTTCCCGTCCATATTCCTGGACGAGCTGTTTCTGCACCCGCATCAGCTTGTTGATCGTCTCGATCATGTGGACCGGAATGCGAATGGTCCGGGCCTGATCGGCGATGGAGCGGGTGATGGCCTGACGGATCCACCATGTGGCGTAGGTGGAAAACTTGTAACCGCGGCGATACTCGAACTTCTCGACCGCTTTCATCAGGCCCATGTTGCCTTCTTGAATCAGGTCCAGAAAGGAGAGGCCGCGGTTGGTGTATTTCTTGGCGATGGAAATGACGAGGCGCAAGTTGGCTTCGACCATTTCGTCCTTCGCGCGGCGGGCCTCGCCCAGCCAGTGGCGCAGTTCTGAATAGTTCTGACGGAATTCATCCACCGACTGCCAGATTTCGGCCTGGAAAGCATTCAGCTCCCGGGTGGCTCGCGCTTTGTCGGAGGGCTTCTTGGCGGCCTTGGCATTGGACTCCAGTTCCTGAAGCCTATCATGGAAAGTGTCCGCGGATTCCACGAACTCTTCGGTCACCTTCTGCTTGAAATAGAAGCGGGTGAACAGCCGGTTCAGCGTGGCCCGTGCCTTGTTGCAGGCATCAATCTGCTTCTTGGTGGCCTTATCGGAAAGCAGGTGAGGAATCGTCTCCGCGATGTCGTCGCGGGTCGCGGTCAACTGATCGCACAGCTTCTGCAGGCCGCGCATGTAGCGTTCGCGGCTGTCGATCTTCTTGTCGATGATGACGCGGTCGAACCGCTCTTTCCCGACGAGCAAACGTTCGGCGATCCGGAGGTAGGACTCGACGATGAAGCCAAAGGAATTGATGAGCTTCTCGACCTTCAGTTCGGCTTTCTCGATCCGCTTGGAAATCTCCACCTCCTGCTCGCGGGTCAGCAGGGGAACCTGACCCATTTGCTTCAGGTACATCCGGACCGGGTCGTCCAGGATATCCAGCTTGGCGTCTATTTTCTCCTCGTCGCCGGACTTCTCTTTGTCGGAGACATCCTTGATGCGGTCCACCTCCGAGGCGTCGATGATGTCGAACTCCATGTTGCGGAGCCGCTGTAAAACCTCGTCCAGCGTTTCCGCGTCCACCACCTCGTCAGGCAGCAGTTCGTTGACGTCCTCGTAGGTCAGGTATTCCTGTTCCTTGGCCAGCTTGATCAACTCCCGCAGCTTTTGCTGGATCTCGGGCGAATCGATCGACAGTTGAGTGCTGTCTTTAGTGGCGCTGGCTTCCGCTCCGTTCTTTGGCGAAGCCGTGCCGTTCTTGCCACTGGAACCGTTGAGGCGTTTCTTCCGGGTCTTGGCTTTAGGGACGGTGGAAGCGCTGCCGTTTTGGCTCTCTTCGGGGTTCTCTGCTTTGGCCTTTCTGCTGGCTTGTGTCTTGGAAGCCATGGTGTGATGAGGCTGAGTAAGGAGGTTCGCGACGACAGCGCGCGGAGGAAAAAAGCTTACCCGCCGGTAGTCTTGGGTGGCGGAATATCCTTTAGCCGCGTACTGAGGTCAAGCAGTTCTTTGGTAAGCCGTTGGATCTCCGCCGGAGGTAAATTCAGATTGTTCAAACCCGCCCGGATTTCATTTTGCCGGTTCCGCAACGCCCGGCGGTTGAGCTTCAAAAGGCAGGCTTCCGCCATGTTCAAATCCAGTGGGGGGATCTCCTCCGCCACGAGTTCGGCGGCCAGGGGTTGAAAGGTTTCCGGAAGGGTGTTGATGCAGGCGGAAACGCTGTGGGGCGAAGACGCGTCGAAGTCCGCCGTCCAGAGCCGGGCCAGTAGTTGAGTGCCGGGTATCTCGCCCAGGTAAGCGGGCAGTGGCCGGGAGGCGAGTTCCTTTCGGGCGCTTTCGTTCCGGAGCAGGATCTGTGTTAGGATGCGCACCGTGGGATCGCGAATGAAGAAAGCGGGCGGCCGTTCGGGCTCGTCATCCGAAGAAGGGGCCCGCGCGGAACTCCGGCTCTGCCGGTCCAGTTCGCGGGCGGACTCCGCCACCAGGCCACGAATATCGTCCGCGCTTACGCCCAGCCGGGTGCTTACCTGGTTGATTAGTGAGTCCTGCAGCACTTTCTCCTTCACTAACGCAATGTTCCCAGACACGGTCCTGGCAAACTCCAGCCGGTCCCGCAGGGACTCCCAGTTCATGCCCGCGCTCAGGTGGTTGATCTGGTAGTCAAAGAAACTCAGCGCGTTTTCGATGCGTTCGTGAAACAGCTCCGCGCCTTCTTTCCCGATCAGGGAGTCCGGGTCCTCGCCGGGGGGCAGGGGAGCTACTTTAACCAACACATTCGCCTGGGCCAGTTGGCGGAAAGCACGCTCGGCGGCCTTGTAGCCCGCGGCGTCGGAATCAAAGCAGAGCACCACTTGCTCGGCGTTTCGCTTCAGGACGCGGGCATGTTGTTCGGTAAAGGCCGTGCCCAAAGGCGCGACGACGTTTTCGATGCCGTTCTCGAAGCAGGCGATCAGATCCATCTGCCCTTCGCAGAGAATGGCTTCGCCAGCCTTTAGGATGGCTCGCTTGGACTTGTCCAGGCCGAAGAAGACCTTGCTCTTGTTGAAAAGGATGGTCTCCGGAGAGTTTACGTATTTGCCCCCTTTCTGGTCCGGACTCAAGACCCGCCCGCTGAAGGCAATGACGTCGCCAAACTCGCTGGCAATGGGGAACATCAGCCGGTTGCGGAAACGCGCGTAAATGCCGCGGCGGGGTTCGGTTTCATCCCGCCACATGGCCAGGCCGCTTTCCACCAGGAGCCGGTGGTCGAACTTTTCCTCCGCCGCCCAGTCCAGCAGGGGGGCCGTGTCGTCCGGCGCGTAGCCCAGTTGCCAGCGCCGCGCCGTTTCCATGGATATCTGGCGCCGTTTCAGATAGTCCCGGGCAATCTCGGCCGCCGGTTTTTTGAAGAGGAGGAAGTGGTACCATTCCGCCACCTTCTTGTGTAACGTTTGAAGTTGGCGGCGCAGCTTGCTCCGGGCCTCCTGCTGGGGATCGAATTCCGCTTCCACAATGCGGATGCCCGCCCGGTCCGCCAGGCGCTGAACGGCTTCCGCGAAGGCTAGATTCTCATACTCCTTGACGAAAGCGATGACGTCTCCACCCGCGCCGCAGCCAAAGCAATGATAGATCTGACGCGCCGGGTTCACATTGAAGGAAGGCGTCTTCTCGGTGTGAAAAGGGCAGAGCGCCCGGTAGTTTGCCCCCGCCCGTTTCAGGGAGATGTAAGAACCCACCACGTCCACGATGTCAGACTCGCTGACGACGCGCTGGATGGTTTCCTGAGGTATCATGCTCATGGCCGGAAGAAAGGGGGGATTCGTTGATCCTCAGTTAAGATAGCCGGGCGGGCAAATCAAGGTGATGGGCAGCTGCGAGGCGTGGTTGCTCGTATGTTTCCAGGGGGTGAGGCATTCGCTGGGGGCGGAGGGAGCGCCACAACTCCGGCCCCGTTTGCCGATTCGCTTTGAACTCTTCCCGAGGCTTGGCTAACTTCCGGGACAATGAAGCCAAGCCCTCCCCACGGCGCGCTCCGGCGCTGGACTGTTTATTCCTCCATGATTCTTTGTGGCCTCTTTGGATTGGGGCTGAAAGAAAGTGACGCTCCCGCCGGTCAGCAAGTGGAAGCGAAAGGAACTGACAAAGGCAGTGAAGAAGGAGGAGAGAAAAGCTTCAAGGGAAAAGCCGTCGTCATTTCCATCGATACGGAGGATCTGGCCCAGGGACCGCGCTTTCGGAGCCTGACCAGCCTGCTGCACCAAGTCAATGAAGAGGAAGCCGCGGCCGTGGTGCTGGACCTGAACGTCACCACCGTGGCCGATCTGTCGGTGACCCGCCGCATCGCGGAAGAATTGCCCGCGCTCAAGCCGCGTTCGCTGGCTTTCGTAAATCCCTCCGCCTTGTCCGCGGGAGCTTTTCTGGCCCTGGGGACAGAGTCCATCTACATGGCGCCCACCGGAATCGTCGGCGGAGCGGGCGTCGAAGTTGCCGGTGGCGAAGAAGATGAGGAAGCTCAGCGGCGTTCGCTCGCGCAAACGCTCTCCATCCTGAAGGCCCGGGCCCGGACCCTGGCGAAAAACCGGGGTCACGATCCCGCTATCGCGGAGGCCTTTGTCGATAGCGATGTGGAGGTGAAGCGAATCGTCAACGGCACGGAAGTCACCATATCCTCCGAGGGTGATATCCTGACCCTGACGGCCGACGAAGCCACCCAAAAGATCGAAGGGAAGCCGCTCCTCGCCAAGGGCGTCGTTTCTTCAGTCGAAGAGTTGCTGGCCAAGGAAGGGATCAAGGCGCCCATCTTCGAGACCTCGCCGCGTGAGTTTCAAACCGCGCGGGCTCAGAAGAACGCCACCGCTTCCCACAAAGCGGACAAGGACGCCGAAGATGGGGACCAGGAAGAAGCCGGGGGCATCTTCGACAAGCGGGAAGGTGAAAGTTACCGGGACCGCATCCTGGTGATTCCCGTGGGGGAAGAAGACCTGATCTCCACCGCGAAGTTCGATTTCATGATCCGGACGCTGAAGAAGGCCCGCCTGGACGGTGCGGCCGCCGTCATTTTCGACATCGATTCCCCGGGAGGATACGCTTGGTACACCAAGGGACTGGCTCTGGACGACTTGCAGGGGTTGCCTTTCCCCACCTTTGCCTTCGTCAATACCCGCGCGGAGTCCGCCGGCGCCATGGTGGCCCTGGCGACGGATGAGATCTACATGCGTCCCGCCGCCACGATCGGCTCCGCTCTGGTGGTTTCCGGCAGTGGGGGAGACCTGAGCGAGTCCATGGACCAAAAGGTGACCCAGATGGCCATCGCCGTGGTGCGGAACATCGCCGAACTGAAAGGTCACAACCCGGACATCGCCCAGGCCATGGTCACCACGGACACCACCGTCATCATTGGAGGCGAAGTGGTGTGGGAAGCCGGTAGAGTACTGAATTTCAACACCATTCAAGCCACCGAAATTATCGACGGCGAACCCGTTCTCGCCAAAGGCGTGGTGAACTCCGTGGAGGAGATTGTCGAGCGGGAAGCGTTGGAAGGGGAAATCCTGAAGGTGGAGCCCCTGGGGCTGGAAGCCTTTGCCCACTGGGTTCAGATGTTCTCCGCAGTGCTGATTCTCTTTGGCGTGGCGGGCGCTTACATGGAGTTGCAGTCGCCGGGCTTTGGCGTTCCCGGAGTGGTTTCGCTGCTTTGCTTTGGGCTTTTCTTCTTTGGGAACAACATGGCGGGCAATCTGGCGGGCTACGAACTCCTGGTCCTTCTCGTGCTGGGCCTCTTGTTGGTGGGGGTGGAGCTCTTCATCCTTCCCGGCACGCTCATACCCGGCATCGTCGGAGGGCTGCTGATATTCGGCTCCCTCATCTTTGCCATGGTGGACCGGTATGACTTTCAATTTGCCTGGGAAGGGCTCCCCGAAGCGCCCTCCTTCGGAGACATTTTGATGATCCCTCTGCTCTACTTCGTGGTCGGCGTGTCCGGAGCCGTGGTCGCGATTCTTCTGCTGATGCGTTATCTCCCGGAGACTCCGATGGGCAGTTGGCTGATTCTAAAGCAGGCCGTGCCGGGAGGCGCCTCGCTCCAGGAGAGTGGCGCCGTATTGGCTGAAGGAAGCGAGCCCCATGTGCCCGTGTCTCTCATCGGCCAGACAGGAAGCGCCACCACCGACCTGAGGCCCGCCGGAAAGGGCACCTTTGGCGACCGTTACCTGGACATCGTCTCAGACGGAGAGTTCATCGAAAGAGGCAGCCCGCTGAAGATCGTGAAACACGAAGGCTCCCGCATCGTGGTTTCAAAGGCGGAGGATTCGTCCTCCGGAACCTGAGGATGCCCGGCCAGGAAGGAATCAGGGCGGCGCTGATTGAAGAATGGCCGCGCGTCAGCCTCCCGCCACCATGCGGACGATCTCTAACTGATCGCCGTCCGCGATCTCCCGGTCCGCGATCTCTTTCTTCAACAAGGCTTCGCCATTTAGCTCCACCAGGACGGGTTGCTCCCCGAGGCCGACCGCTTCCAGCAGGGCGGGCAGAGACATGGCTTCCGGAAACTCCCGGTCCTCTCCATTTAGCGTAATCTTGATGCTCATCTATCCGTGACTCAGGAAGACGCGGCGCTGACCACTTCGGGCTCTTCGGGACTGGAGGCGAAGGTGTCTCTCGCCAAAGACTCGCTCCCGGGATTCAAGATCGCCCCGTCCCAGTCTTTCCAGACCGGTTCCAGATTCAGAGAACGCAACCGCTCGGCGACCGCTTCCGGGGACCGCTCGTCATCTATTTGGAACTGTCCCGTGGCGCTCTGGCAGCCGCCGCGGTTCTCCTCCAGTTCCACCCGCCGCCCGCGAACCGTCAGGTGCAGGTCTTCAGTTCCCTGCCCGGTATAGCCGCCAGGCTCGGTGTGGCTGCCCGCGCTCATCATAGTGATTCCCAGTGGCATCAGCGCGTCCCGCAGGGCGGGGGACTCCCGGGTGCTCATCACAATGCCCACCTGAGGAAAGGCGATCCGGAACGCGCAGATGAGCTGAACGAACTCCGCGTCCGGAATGGGGTGTGACGGCTTGAACCCGCCCGCCGCGGGCCGCAGCCGGGGGAAACTGACGGTGTAGGAGGCTTTCCAGCAGTGCCGGTAGAGGTATTCCAAGTGCAGGGCCAGGCCAAGGGCCTCCTCCCGCCAGTCCGCCAGCCCCATCAGGGCGCCCAGGCCGATCCGCCGGAAGCCGCCCTGATAGGCCCGCTCGGGACAATCCAGGCGCCAGTCAAAATTCCGTTTCGGCCCCGCCGTGTGCAGTTCGGCATAGGCGATGGGATCATAAGTTTCCTGGTAGACGACCAGCCCCTCCGCCCCTGCCGCCACCATGGAAGCATAGTCTTCCACCTCCATCGGGCCGACTTCCAGAGCGACGGTGGGTATGAAGTCCCGCAAGATCTCCACGCAGTGGGCCAGGTAGCCGTTGGAAACGAATTTCGGATGTTCTCCCGCCACCAGCAGCACGTTCCGGAAGCCGAGTTTGGCCAGATGCCGGGCCTCCTTCTCCACCTGTTTCAGATCCAGCGTGACGCGCAAGATCGGGTTGTCCCGGGAAAAACCGCAGTATTTACAGTTGTTGATGCACTCGTTGGAAAGGTAAAGCGGCGCGAACAGGCGCATGGTGCGGCCAAAGTACTGCCGCGTCAGCGCGGCGGACGCGTGGGCCATGGTTTCCAATTGCCCGGGAGTCTTGGGCTCCAGCAATTCCTGGAAGCGCCTCATCGCCGGACTGAACCGGGAAGGGGTGCCTTGTCTGAACGCGGAGGAAAAAGTCATTTCGATCCCGCAAACTATCCGGCATGGAGACGAATTCAATTCCGGGCCGCGTATATGGGTTCGAGTGGAGGGAACCCGGGGGTAACAGGCGTCAAATTTAGCTTGAACTCAAGCTTCTATGAGTCCCGAAAAAGATAATCTTCGCCAGTCTAAATTTTGTTGCCAAACCTCCAAAGCGTAAGTATGGCTACCGTCATTAATTTCAATTCGGAGAATTCATGGCAGACGAAAGCATCCAGGAGAAGGTGACCAATATCATCGTGGACCAGCTCAGCGTAACGGCTGAGCAGGTAAAGCCCGAAGCTAAATTTATCGAGGACCTTGGCGCCGATTCGTTGGATACGGTTGAGCTTGTCATGGCCTTCGAGGAAGAATTTGGAATCGAAGTTCCAGACGAAGAGGCGGAGAAGCTCACGACTGTGGGAGATGTGATCAACTACGTTGAAGCCAACGCCAAAGGCTGATCACTCAACTTCAGTTCTATTTGCAGGAAAAGCGCCCAAGGCCGATTCGGCCGGGCGCTTTTTAATTGCCTGGAATTCACGAGGTCAGCGCGCGTGCGGGCTCATCAGCGGAGCCTCGCTAGACAAAAGTGGTCTCGTGCCGCTCCACCCCCAATTTGTCCACACTGCCTAATTCGGTGGAATGGGCATCATTCCTGCCTTAGTCTCTAAAGGTCATGTATTCAGATGACGATATTCTCTACGCCCTGGAGTCCACCCAAGTGCTCTACGAGCCGGACCGGCGTATCGACACCTTTGGGACAACCCGGTTCCAGTTCCATCTGATCTCGGAACTGATGGACACGGTCAATCGCGTCCGCGTGCGAAACGGGGAGATCAGCGCGGAGCGCCCCCGGATTGTCAGGCCGGATGGTTACGACGACCTTCTGTTCGAGGGGTTTGGGGAGCAGGGGGAAGCCTTTCGCGAATGGTTCAAACGCTTCGGCGGAGACGTGGCCTTTCTGAAGTATGGATTCAGTTTCTCCAAGTCGAACGTAAAGGAGAACATCGTCCACGACAGCCTGGAAGACGTTCGGGACCGCGTCTTGGAGGAAACCCGGTCATCGGGTAATCCTTTGAGCGCCGTGATTCACGGAGTGGACGACACTTGGGAGATCTGCCTGCTCAAGTTTACGATGGACATGATTCAGAAATCTCAGGGAATCAACGTGTTCGACTTCAAGCGCCGGGGATTGCTCTGAGCCGGGGGAAAGGAAAAATTCTGGAGGCGTGCCGGCCGCCGGAATTTATGGTAAGCTTTTCTTAATCATGTTCCGGCTGAAACTTGTCCTCGCCTTCATTGGCCTTGCGATTTGCGTGGCGGGCGTGCTCTTGGTCAAGCGGTTCTGGGAAGATCAGATAAAACCGGAACAGGAAATCGAATTGGCGGTGCGCAGCCAATTTTCCGGACCTTCGGACACCAAGGGACCGGACTTGGGCAAGCGGCAGTTCGAGGAAGCAGTGAAACTTTTGGAAGACGGAAAGCTGAACGCCGCCACGGACCGGTTGCTGTATCTCATGACATATTACCCGGAGTCCGACGCATATCCGGAGGCCAAGCGTATCGTGGGGGAGATTAATGTGGATCGCCTCATTTCCCGCGCTCCCATGGAAGGAAAGATCGAGTATACCGTGAAATCGGGAGATGCCCTGGCCGCCATTGCCCGCCACAACCAGTGCAACGTGGACTACATCATGCGGGCGAACGGGCGAACCAGTTCCATCATTCACCCAGGCGACCGGCTGGTCGTCATTCCGCTGAACTGGGAAATGGTTATCGATTTAGGCGACATGACCCTTACTCTGGAACGCCCATGGAGCAACGCGGGCAAGGAGGCCCAACCCGCCCGGCCAGGAAAGCCCAACGAGAGGCCGGTGGAGCTGTTTTTCAAAGAATACCCCATCGTAAAGGTGAACGCGCCGCCCGGATTTTCCCTGACGGGTTCCACGGAGGTCAGCGACCTGGTGGCCTGGAAAGATGGCCGCCGTGTCGAATTCAACAAACGAGACTACCTGAACGCAAACAAGTGGATTCAAACCCGGAAAAATGGTGTTATTCTCCGGCCCTATCGCGAGAAAGATGAATCGGGCTCGCAACAAAGGGATTTTGGCATCATGCTCCATCCCGCCGATTTGGAGGAATTGTTCACCATTCTCCGGCCAGGTACTCCGGTGACGGTGGTCAATTCCGCCAGCTAGATTTTCTCGCCCCTTGACCGAAACGCATGTCATTGACCCTTTGTATGAACGTAGAGCCGCTGGAATTCGAAAAACCCGTCGCCGAGCTGGAGAGAAAGCTCAAAGACCTGCGCGAGAACTCAAAGGAGATCGAGGTCGATAAGGAGATCCGCCGGATTGAAGAAAAAATCATGGCGACGAAGTCGGATATTTATCGCAATCTCACGACTTGGCAGCGGGTCCAGATAGCCCGTCATAAACAGCGGCCCTTCACCCTGGACTATTTCAATCAGTGTTTTGACGACTTCCTGGAACTGCATGGCGACCGCCATGTGGGGGACGATGCGGCCATGCCCGGCGGTTTCGCCACCGTCGAAGGGCGGCGCTGCGTCGCCCTGGGACATCAGAAGGGCCGGGACACAAAGGAAAACCTGCATCGGAACTTTGGCGCGGCTCACCCGGAAGGGTACCGGAAAGCCCTGCGCCTCATGCGCCTGGGCGAAAAGTTTGGCGCCCCCATCATTGCGTTGATTGACACTCCCGGCGCCTATCCCGGCATTGGCGCGGAGGAGCGGAACATCGCCGAGGCCATTGCCTTTAACCTTCGTGAGATGATGCTCATCCGCGTGCCCATCATTGCCGTGGTGATTGGTGAGGGCGGCTCGGGCGGAGCCCTCGGCATCGGCGTGGCGGACCGCGTGCTGATGATGGAGAACGCCTACTATTCCGTCATCAGCCCGGAAGGCTGCGCCGCCATTCTTTGGAAAGACGGCAAACACGCCCCGGAAGCCGCGGAAGCGCTTAAGATCAGCGCTCCGGACCTCAAACAGCTCGGCATCATCGATGAAATCATCGCCGAGCCCGTGGGCGGCGCTCACCACGACCATGTGGCCGCCGCCGCCAGCCTCAAGACCGCCGTGCTCAAACACCTGCGGGAACTGGAGGTAAAGGACACCGATACGCTGCTCGAAGAACGCTACCAGCGGTTCCGGAAGTTTGGGGAATTCCGCGAGCGGTAGAAGTTTCCGCCCGGGCTACGCGGGAAGTTCCAGGTAGAAGCGGGAACCTTTGCCGGGCTCGCTTTCCACGCCCACTGAGCCGTCCATGGATTCCGCGATCCGCTTGGCCATGCTGAGTCCAAGACCGGTGCCCTCGGCGCGATCGGGCTCCAGCCGTTTGAAGGCCCGAAACACCTCGTCTTGACGGTCTCTGGGAATGCCGGGGCCGTTGTCTTCAAACCAATAGCGCAGTGCCGGGCCAAAACGGGTACGCCGGGCTTCGGACCGGATTCGTAAATTGGGCGGCGTTCCGCCATACTTCAGAGCGTTGCTGATATAGTTGTCAAAGATCCGTTGAACCCAGGGGGTGTGTGTGGAGCAGTCTTCCAGTGACTCCACGGTGATCTGGGCATTCTTTTCTTCGATGACGGATTGAAAGGAGCGGATGCAGTCCCGAACCAGGTCCTCCATTTTCGTGGGGACCTTTTCCACGCCTCCCGGATTGGAGTTCGCGAGCAGCAGCAGTGCGGATACGATCTCGTTGGCCTTCCTGCTCGATTGGTGGATGGCCTTGATGAGGCTCATTACTTTTTCCGGGAGGTCCAGATCCAGATCGCTGCCTTGCAGGAACTCGGTTCCGGTCTGGATGACGGAGAGTGGATTCCGGATATCGTGAGCGAGGCTGGCGGCAAACATGTCCAGGCGCTCGTTTCGCTCTTTCAGCATTTCCGAGAGCTGGTGGGTCTGATGAAGCGCGGCTTTCTGGGCGCGAAAGGCAGTGAACAGTTCGCCGATGGGATCGTTGATCGCGAAGTCCTCGAGGCCAAGCCCCGCCTGTTCCAAGTCTTTTTCATCGAGAATCCACGGCGCTCCGGCAAAGCACCCTCCGCGGTCCATACAGCACATCTGGCCGCGGAACGAAATTTGTTTGGCTTTCAGGTCCAGGACAAAGAGTTCGCCCGGATAGTCCCGAATCGATTCGCACGTCAGTGTGGCGGAAGGCGTCCGGCACGCGAACAGTCCGTCCAGCGGCTCTCCCACCGGGTCGTGGCCCAACAGGCGCTGAAAGCTGGGTCCGGTGGCTTCGATGATCGAGTCCGGGCCGAACGCCACAAAGAAGGGGAAGAGGCTGCTGAAAGAGTCTTTTCCAAGTTCAAAGTTCATGCCAGAGACGCGCCAGCCGGAAAAGGGACAATAAGTTAGGAAGGCAGGGGAAGGCCGCTGTCATCCTGTTCGCCCGCGGAATTCAGAAGACACAGAGAAGCATTCGGTTGCGCGAAATACAGCTCCTTGAGCTGGCGGGGAGAGGTCGTGCCCCGGAATCCCGGAGTGTCCGGGTTCAGCGTGCGAAAGCTCATTGCCCAATCAGGGAAAGTTCTTTGGGCGGGGTAATCTTCAAAGAGGAGAACCACACTGTGGTGGCGGCTGTCATTTTTGATCTTCACATAAAGATCGCGGACCTGGGCCTCCGGACCTTCGAGGACTTGAATAAACTGCCGGCCCGTGAAGAGAAGCGCACCCGTCACTCCCAATCTGGCATTGTTCTCCTGGCTTTGATGGAGAAGCGCCTCCAACTCCGTCTCGCCAAATCGGACCGAGGGCCGGCTGGAATAGGTAATGGCAAAAAGCTTGGACTCCGGATCCTCCATTAATTTCGAACTGTCGATCTTTACAAAGAGTGTATTTTTTATAAATATATGCAAGATTTTTGAGAATCCCGGCGGGTTCAAAGACCGCCTCCCACTTTGAATCGAGAGTTTGGATCTTTCGGTTCGAAGCCAGTAGAACAAGAATGCGCCAACGGCCGGGAAGCGCAGGGCGAAGGAATTCTTCCCATGGATTCGTGAGACGTATGAAATGCAGTGTTCGACGACATGGGAAGATGCCCCAGTAGTGCGCGAAAGCGGCGGAGGCGTCTCGGGACTTATGGAATTTCGTTTACCTGGAGCCGGTGAGGTGTGACGTTCTCCCATGCCCACGGGACATTTCCAAGAGCCCGAAAAGAGAGAAATACGGGGCGAACTGACGGGCTTGTTTTACAAGGTCGCCGGAGGCGGGCTGATTCTATTTGGGCTGGCGGTCTTGTTCATGCCCTTGCTGGTGGCGATTTTCCTGATGGCGGTGGGCGGCCTGCTCTTCATCACCCACACCCGTCCGTTTTCTTCTCTGCTCACAAAGCTACGCCAGCGAAGCCCGGCCTGCGACCGGGTGCTGGACCGGCTGGAAGGCATCATGCCCCGGACGATTCAGCGGATACTGCGGAGTTCCAGCCCGGAAGCCCATGCCCGGAAAGTCGGAGCCGTGTCCGTGCGGACGGCGGAAGAGGCGAGGGACCGTGGCGGGAATACCGGAAGAACCTGACGGCCCTCCACGAGTTGCGTTCCAGGCCTGGCGGTTGCATGGAAACTGCTGATCCCGGATTGAATCAAGCGTTCGGATTTTCCTGACATGAATACCATCACAACCCAACCCCATGTCACCACCGTGGCCGTGTCTCAGCCAGAGGTGATCGTCTTTGAAGGGAGAGAATACGAAACCGCGATTTTCAAAAAGCCAGTTTCCGGCCCAGTGGCGGTTTTGGAGACCAATCTGGAGGGGGACCGGCAGGCGGATCTGTCGGTGCATGGGGGCGTCGTGAAATCCGTCTACTGCTACCCGGCGGATCACTATCCGGTTTGGGCGGCGGAACTGGGGCGCGAATCCCTGGAGCCGGCACAGTTTGGCGAAAACCTGACCATCGCGGGCCTGACCGAAGAAGACGTGCATCCAGGCGACGTTTTGAAAATTGGCACCGCCCTTTTTGAAGTCACTCAACCGCGTACTCCTTGCGCGAAACTGGGAGCGCGAATGGGAGACCGGTCTTTCGTGGCGACGTTTTTCAAAACACAACGGACGGGTTACTACCTCAGAGTCCTCGAAACGGGCACTCTCCAGGCGGGGGACCCGGTGGAACACCTGAAAAGCGGTTTACAGGACCTGAGTATTCGCGACCTCTGGAGGGTGGCGCTGGTGGACCGGGAAGACAAGAAACGGGCGGAATACGCCCTCTCCTACGCCTACCTGGACCCCGAGTTCCGGGAACCGCTGGAGAAGCGGTTTCAGTAAGATCCGCGGCTCGCGGACTGTTCGTATCGGAGATCAGCCAGCGGGTGGCGTTGCCGGTTCCGGAAACTGAATGAACTGGACCGGAACGGACTCGGTCAGCCACACGCCGTTATCGGACAGGTAGAATGCATGTCCGGCCGCGTTCATATCCAAAGCCCGGACCACCAGGATCACGGGCCGGCCGTGACGCATGCCCACCTGATGAGCCGTCTTCTCATCCGGCGAAAGGTGGACGTGATCCCGCTTCATTCGAATGAGCCCCTGCTCCCGGATCGACGGAAGAAAGCGCTCCGTGGTTCCGTGATAGAGACGTTCCGGCGGAGTGACCGGAGCCAACTCGAGATTCACGCCGATGGAGTGACCCTGCGCCGCGCGGATGCGGGTGCCGTCCCCGGAAAAAGAGAATCGTTTCTTGTCGTTGGTCTCGACAATTTCAATGAGCCGCTCACGGGTGAAATTCCGATGGGTTCGCTGCACCGCTTTCACAAGCACGTCTACCTCCACCCAGCCCGAATCATCCAGCGTGATACCCGCGGCTGAGGGGTTGTGCCTCAGCACCAGACTGAGGAACTTGCTTTGGCGGATCAGTTCTTTCTGCATGGCGTTCTTACGAGGGTAAGCCGATTCCAGCTCGGGGTAAAAGCCTACAACCTACGGCACGAGATCAAAGCGAGTCCCGATAGGCTTGCACGGCCTTTTTCAAGTCTCCGGCAAAGTCCGCGCTGGGCGTCACGAAAGGCGGGGTGAACCAGGGAAAGAAACCGGTCACGTCGTGAATGACGAGAATCTGACCATCACAGTCTTTCCCCGCGCCGATTCCGATAGTGGGAATCTCCACGGAGCGGGTGATCTCGGCGGCGACTTCAGGGACCATGCTCTCCAGGACGATGGCGCCCGCGCCGGCGGCTTCCAGAGCTTTGGCGGAGCGAAGAAGATAGTCCCGCTCCGCCTCAGTCTTTCCTTTTTTCTTGTAGCGGCCTTCCTCCAGGATGTGTTGGGGGAGCATGCCCAGGTGACCGACGACGGGAATCTGGTGCGCCACCAGGTGAGCGATGATTTCAGCAACCTCTTCGCCTCCCTCCAGTTTTGCCGCGACGGCTCCGGCGGCGAGCAATGCCCGGGCGCTTTGCAGAGCTTGTTCTGGAGTGTCGTAAGTGTGGTAGGGAAGATCCGCGGCGAGCAGGGTGTCTTTCACTCCGCGAGCGGCAATGGTGGTGTGGTAAACCATCTGCTCCAGGGTTACGCCGGTGGTGTCCGGCAGACCGGCGACCACCATGCCCAGGGAATCGCCCACCAGGATGAGATCCACCAGGCCGGTCTCGTCGAGGAGACGGGCCGTGGGGTAGTCGTAAGCGGTCAGCGTGGCGAGTTTTTCACCTCGCTTCTTTTTTTCCTTAAGAGGCGTCAATACCGTCATAAACTCATGGGGCTGAGTTAATCAAAGACTGGGAGATTGTGCGGAGTGGGGGCTCCGGGCTCTGGAGATTGTTCAGAATGTGCTCAATGGTCCGCGTTTCTCCCGGTAGCCGTAGATCCGGTCGAATATCCGCCAGCGGCCGCAGCACGAAACGCCTTTCCCGCAGGCGCGGGTGGGGGATTTGCAGGTCTTCGGTTTCGATCACGAAGTCGTCCGCGTAGAGGATATCGACATCGATCGTGCGCGGGGCGTTGCGCGGCCTCCGGCTGGGACGGCGGAGTTCTTGTTCGATCTTCTGAGTTTCCGCAATCAGACCCGCGGGCTCCAGCGCGGACTCGATCTCCACCACCGCGTTCAGGAAGGCCTCCGTTCCCGGTTCGCAATCCACCGGGTCCGTCTCATACACGGGCGAGGCCAAGGGGGCGCCGGACCCGGAGTGAAGCGCCCAGAGGCGGGCACAGGCCTCCCGTAGGTTGGTCAGACGATCGCCCAGATTTGATCCGAGCGCGATTCCGTAGCGTGTGGGCACGTAGTGACTATACGCGAACTACTTCAAACCCAGCACGTCTTGCATGTCATAAAGCCCAGGGCTTTTATCCGAGAGCCACTTGGCGGCGCGCAGGGAGCCGTTCGCAAAGGTGTTCCGGCTGGAGGCTTTGTGCGTCAATTCGACGCGTTCTCCGTCTCCGGCATAAATGACGGTGTGGTCGCCCACCACGTCGCCGCCGCGCAGGGCATGGACGCCGATTTCGTCATCCGTGCGCGCGCCCACGTCGCCAAACCGGCCGTGGCGGGTGTCCTTGTCATAGCTCAGGGAGCGCCTTTCGGCGAGTATCTCGGCCAGCCGCCGGGCGGTACCGCTGGGCGCGTCCTTCTTCATGCGGTGGTGCATTTCCACGACCTCTAAATCAAAACCGCGGCCCAGGATCTCCGTGGCCTTGGCGGTTAGCCAGAACAGGGTATTGACCCCCACGGAAAAGTTCGGCGCGTGGACAATGGGAATGACTTCCGATGCTTTCTGAATGGCCTCCAGTTCCTCATCGGTATGGCCCGTGGTGCCCATGACCAGGAGAACTTTCTTCTCCACGCAGCCTTCCAGAAGCTCCAGCGTGAATCCCCGGTAGCTGAAGTCGATCACGGCTTCCGACCGGCTGAGGCCATCCGCCAGGGAATCTCCCAGGTCGATTTCGGAGGCAATTTCGAACCCGCCGTCCGCCAGCGCGCAGGACTTTACGGCCTGACCCATGCGCCCCTTGGCGCCGGTGATGAGCAGCTTGATCATAGTAGAGATGGAATAAGGGAAAAACGAAAGAAACGAAAGCCCCGGTTTGCCCGGAAGAGCAGGGGCGGAGAAGGAAGGCAGCAGGACAACCCCGCTTCAGGAAGCGGGCAGGATCCCCATGCCGCGCAGCAGTTCGGCCAGTTGGCTGACCTTTTCCTCCGGCATCATGACGAGCGGAGAGCGCACATCCGCCCGGCAGGCA
The DNA here is from genome assembly GCA_030427505.1 of Verrucomicrobiia bacterium. GTDB lineage: Bacteria > Verrucomicrobiota > Verrucomicrobiia > Verrucomicrobiales > DEV007 > JAUICH01. The sequence goes on along the minus strand of JAUICH010000003.1, from coordinate 255,861 downwards.
TTCACCAGGGCCAGAGCGGCCTTGATCGGCACCGGGTTGCTATCCAGTTTCAGGAGGGTGCTGAACAACTTGTAATGGGCGCGGTGGATTCGCAGGGCTTCGCCCAGGTTGCCTTCCAGCATGAACTTCACCATTTCGGCAAGCGGGCCGGGCACCAGGTTGGACGCCACGCTGATGACCCCCACGGCCCCCACGGACATGAAGGGCAGCGTCAGAGAATCGTCCCCGGAAAGGATCTCGAAGTCCGCCGGGCAAGCTTCCGCAAGCTGGCTGACGCGCTCCACGTTGCCACCGGCTTCCTTGATAGCCACCACGTTGGAGCAGGATGTAGCCAGTTCGGCCACGGTTTCCACGGCAATCTCGATTCCGCAGCGGCCGGGAATGGAGTAAAGGATGAGCGGCAGTTCCGTGGCGTCCGCGATGGCGCGGAAATGACGCAGCAGCCCCGCCTGGGACGGCTTATTATAGTAAGGCGCTACCAGCAGCGCTCCCGTGGCGCCGGACTTCTGGGCGGCCTGGGTCAGGGAAATGGCTTCGTCGGTGGAATTCGAACCCGTGCCAGCGATGACCTTGCCCCGGCCCTTGGTCTGTTCCACCGCGATCTCGATGACCCGGATGTGTTCTTCGTGGGACAGAGTGGGCGATTCCCCCGTGGTGCCCACGGGCACGACGCCGGAAATACCGTTTTCGAACTGGCGGTCGATCAGCTTGCGGTAGGCTTCAGCGTCGATGCCTTTTTCGCCAAAGGGGGTAACCAGGGCGGTGTGAACTCCTTCAAACATGGTGCTGGGTCTTTCTGAGAGAGATGGAAAATGGGAAAGGATACCGGAAGCGTCAACCGATCGCGACGCTGCCGTCAAAGGTGAAATCCGCGGGGCCTTTCAGGGTGACGTTGTCGTAGGCGTTGTCGCCGAGATCCATGAAATTGACCTCCAGAGTATCGCCACCACGAACCTGCACGCGGATAGGGGGGTGAATGTCGGCGAGCTTCGCGTGAATTAACGCGCACGCAACCATGCCCGTGCCGCAGGCCAGGGTTTCGTCTTCCACGCCGCGCTCGTAGGTGCGGATGGCCACGGGGCCGGGCTCCAGAACTTTCATGAAATTCACGTTGGTGCCGGAAGGCGCGAAGTGTTCGTGAAAGCGAATGGCCGAGCCAAAGCGCCGGATATCGACCTTTTCCAGATCGCCATCCACCACCACGACGGCGTGCGGCACGCCCGTGTTCACGGAGTGCACCGTCATCGGCTCGCCATCCACATTCAGTGCCGCGCCCATCGCCATGCCAAACGGCGGGCTCAGGGTGATGGTGACGAGGTCGCCGTCGAACTCCGCCCGGATGACCCCGGCGATGGTTTCGAAAGACACTTTGTGAAGCTTTCCGCCCGTCAGCCGGTTTACGAAGCGGGCGAAGCAGCGCGCTCCATTGCCGCACATCTCCGCTTCGCCGCCGTCGGCATTGTAATAGCGCATGCGGTAGTCCGCGCCGTTTTGGGAAGGTTCCACCGCCAGTAAACCGTCCGCTCCAATGCCGCGCTGGCGATTGCACAGCCGCGCGATCTGCTCCCGGCTCAGCGACAGCGACTCGTCACGGTTGTCCAGGACAACGAAATCGTTGCCGGCGCCGTTCATTTTCGAAAAGGAGATCATGGCTGAAAACTGGAGGGCTGTTTCGTGGGAGAATTCGCCAAATAAACCGCTGATAACACAGATGGCTCAGATAGTCTGAGTTATGCGAATACTTTGGCAAAATTCATCTGTGATATCCGTGTAATCTGTGGTTCCAAAAATCCGTGGCACACCGCAGTGCTGGACGTCCCACATAGGCTACGGGACCTCCGGCGGGCCGGAAAGCTAGACTGACTTCGCGGCCTGGACAAGCGGTTTGACGAAGGCCTCCACCTTCGCGGCCAGCTCTGGAGAAGACGCGTTTTGCTCCACAACCTTAACAATGGCGCTGCCGACCACCACGGCATCGGCGGCCTTGGCGACCTGGGCGGCTTGTTCCGGCGTGGAAATGCCAAAGCCCACCGCCACGGGCAGATCCGTGTGGCGTTTGATGGCCGCGACTTGGGCCTCGATTCCGGAGGAAAGCTCAGTCTGCGCGCCCGTCACGCCTTCACGGGAGACGTAGTAAATGAAACCTTCGCTGGCCTTGCAGAGCGTTTCGATGCGGCTTTCCGGAGTGGTGGGCGCGATGAGGCGGATGTGCTTCAGGTCCGGCAGTTCGTGAAGCTCCGCGTTTCGCGAACCTTCGTCCGGCGGCAGGTCCAGCAGCAGCACGCCGTCGGCTCCGGCGGCGGCGGCTTCATGATGAAAGGCTTCGAACCCGTAGGTATAGACCGGGTTCAGGTAGGTAAAGAGCACCACCGGCACCTCGGACTGAGAGCGGAACTCCCGCACCAGTTCCAGCACCTTTGGCATGGTGGCGCCCGCTTCCAGGGCCCGTTGCGCGGCCATTTGGTTGACCACCCCATCCGCCAGCGGATCCGAAAAAGGCACGCCGACTTCGATCACGTCCGCCCCGGCCCGTTCCAGCGCCCGCAGGACTTCCAGAGATTTCTCGATTGTGGGATCGCCGCCGGAAACGTAGGCCACAAACCCGGCTTTCCCCTCGTCCTTCAGACGGGCAAACGTGCTGTCAATGCGGTTGGCCATGAGCGGAGGGGCTGGTGTCGAATACTAGAGGAGGGAAAATCGAAAAATGGGGAGGCAGACAGTGGGGCAGGCAACGATCTGGTTCAAGAGGGAAGTTCCGGCAGCTGTTTCCGTGAGGCTTCCTGGAATTTCCGCAAGATCGTTCCAGCGGCGGGTTTCCACCGGCACGAGGCTGGCGCATGAAACTCCGCCACCTTGCCGCCATGTTCCTGCTTACCCTGGGAGCGAAAGCCTCCCTGTATGCCACGGACTACTATGTCTCCACCAGGGGTGACGACCAGGCGTCAGGCGGTGAGAACCGACCCTTCCGGTCGCTTGGCCGCGCCATTGCGGCGGCGCGCCAGCCAGGGGACAGCGTCGTGGTGCGCGGCGGTCTCTATCTGCCGGGCGGAACGCTGAACCTGGTTAACCCGGGAGCCGGAGGGAGGGAGATCACTCTACGCGCTTTCGAAGGCGAAGAAGCCATTGTGGATGGTCGAAACACGCCGGACGGAGCCAATCTTCTCGTGGTGGGCACTCATGACGTGAGCATTCAGGGGCTGACGGTCCGGAATGCGAAAGGCAATGGCATCACGGTCTGGGGTCCGGGTTCGCGGGTGCACCGCGTCCGCGTCTCGGGGAACACCGTCCATCATTGTCAGGGCAGCGGAATTTATGCCGGGTTCAATCGCCTGGACGATCCGGTCCGGGAGGTCGTGGCGGATGGCAATACGGTTCACCACGTAGTCTTGAAAAATCGGAATCCGCCGCACGCCTCATGGGCCTTTGCCCTGGGCACGGGCCTTTCGAAGAACGTAAGCTTCCGGGGCAATACCGTCTTTCAGAACCACGGAGAAGGCATCGGCTTCTACCTGGCGGATGGAGGTGTGGCGGAGGGCAACGTGGTGCATGACAACTTCTCCGTTAACCTGTATCTCGACAACGCCACCCATACCCAGGTTTCCCGGAACCTGGCGTACTCCACGGGTGACAAAGCTTTCTTTCGCTTCGATCATCCGGCCGCGGGAATACAGATCGCCAACGAAGCTTATGGAGCGCTTTCGAATCCTTCGGCCCACAACGAGATTGTCAGCAATATCCTGCTGGATAACCTGCACGCCTTCAGCTACGGAGCCTATCAGTGTGGCGGTGGTCTGCGGCACACTGTCTTTGCCCACAACACGGCCCGTGGCGCTACGGGTTCCCTGATCCGAATCGATGCGGACGAAGGTCACGTGGACGTCCGTCTGTTCAATAATGTCTTCCAGCAAACCGGCGGCGTGCCCATGACGGACCTGCGGACGGCGCCTGGTCAGATTCAATTCGCTAACAACCTTTGGCATGGTGGCAGGCCCCAGGACGCCGCGCGGAATGATGGCGACGTGTATGCCGACCCGCTCTTTGTCGGGACAGTGGACGGCGGCGATGAAGCGACAGGTTGTCAACTCCGCAACCAGTCGCCCGCCCGCGGCGCCGGCTTGGAGGCGGGACGGCTCTACCCGGACTTCGGCGGAACAGAGCGCTCCGGATCGAAAGTGGACCTCGGCGCCTGGATGGCCTCCCCCCGGGAATGAAGCGGGCAGGCCGGACAACTGACTACTCAGGGTGTAAGGACAAATTCCCGAAGCGCCTGTTGTGGATGAAAAAAGGTGATCGAATCAACGTCGCAAGCGGCGACTAATATAAGAGCGCGGCCCCTTTTTATCCCGCCTTTGCGGGCTCTGCCGACACCTTTCGCTTTGTTTCAGGGGTTTGCGAGCCGCTTCGCGGCCGAAACAGTCTGCCTGGCTGCGCTCCGCCCTCACTCTATTGGGACCACCCAAAGGCGTCCGGCGCGGCTTGCCGGCCGAAAAATGGACTCGCGCCAAGGTAGTCCGCCCATTGGTCCACACACCCTATTTCGTGGACTGGATTTTGAGATTCGCAAAGGCGGCCACGCCATTGAACCAGAGACCCACCTTTCCGGTTTTCGTCCGGCTTACCTTTTCCACATCCAGACAGGGCTTTTCCGCTCCACCCACGAAGACCCGCACCCTCCGGTCCGTAATCTCGATCCGGGCGTGAAACCAGTCTTCGGCGCCAGGTTCGGGATCGGCGGGCTGTTCGAACGTGCCGGGGCGTTCGTTTCGCAGCCGGTTCCAGGGCCATTCGGGGTGTGACATGTACTGCACCGCATGACTCCGCCGGATGGGATCGGGGGCGCCAAAATTGAAGGGTCTGAAATAGACGGCGTCATACCTGCCTCCGTCTTTCCCGTGAAAAACCACTCCCAGGAAGCTGCCCGCGGGCCGGTTTGCGCCCCGGAGGTCTACCTCGATGGTTCCTTCAGAGAACTCAATCCCGCTGACAAAGGCGCCCCGGTCATTGGCGCCGGCTTCGGGGCGGCTGTGGACGATCTTCCGGCCGCTCTCGCCGGCTACGTCAAATGCCGCTCCATTGAAGGGTTCCCATCCGGGAGTGCCTGGTTGGCCCAGAGAAGCAAGGTTCACGACCACAGGTTCCGTGCCCGATTGAGCCGGAGCCATGGGAGAGATGGAAAGGGAAAGAAGGAGGACCGCCAGGCTGGTGGCGGCCGTCCGAAGTTGAGTAGGAGGTTTCGTCTTCACCCCTCAAAATGGGGTTCGGAACAAAGATGGGCTTGAAGGATCTTGCGGAAAATCGCCAAAGCCACCCGCCCCTATCGCCGGTAAAACTCCCGGGCATAACGTCCCGGAGAGATTCCCCAACTGCGGCGGAAAACACGGGTGAAGTGCGCCTGATCGGCAAAGCCCAGACTTAGCGCGACATCCCCGGCGGGGATTCCGGCCTTCAGTTGGTCCTTGGCCCGCTGCACCCGCACCTGCAACTGCCAGGCGTGCGGCGGCATGCCAAAGGCGGCGGTGAATTGACGGCTTAGCTCAAAGCGGCTCAAACCCGCCGCCTGGGCCACGGTCTCAAGGGACAATGCCTGCTCGGCATGCGCCCAGATAAATTCCCTGGCCCGCCGGGCGGCCGGGTGGGCGATGCGGGAAAGCGGTGTTTCACTTTGTCCGGTGTAGCGAGACAGGAGGTGAGTGATCCACGATTGCAGGGCGGATTCCAGGCGTAGGCTCGACCTGGAACCGGCGGGATCGCACAGTTCCCGGTGAAAACCACGGAACCGCCGTGTCAGAGCTGGCGAGATGCACACCGGCTCGCGACCGATGACAAGCCTGCCGAGCCGCTTGAGGCTCGCGGCCCTGGCAGTGGACTCGAAGAACTCCGGTTCGATCAGCATGGACTGAAAGTCACAACCTGCTTCGAGCACGTTGTTGGAGTGCACGACCTCTGGCGGGATCAGAAAAAGAGAATGGCCTGGAGTGCCGTGCCGCGTGCCTTGAGTGCGGACCCACCCGTCGCCCCGGGTCACGACCACTACCTGCCATTCCGAGTGCCAGTGCGGCGGATGGCCTGGATTGGAATTGTCCGAAATGCCGCCACTCACCAACTCCGCGACGCCGTCGATGGATGGGCGGTGCAGGGAAACGATACGAGCCATGGCGTTCCCAGGATAGGGGGCGAAGCGCGGAGTTGGCAAGACTCGTGAAATTCTCCCGGCAGTCGGATGCCGGGGCAGGGGAGGCTCAGTTCCTACTTGATCGTTAGCCCGGATTCCTCGATCCTGAATTTGAAGTCCACAAAGATGAAACAGGGGAAGGTATTGGTTGTCCTATGGGTGTTCGGAGTTTTTTCATTCTTGAGCACCCCCCAAGTGACGGTGGCGGATATTCCGCCGGAACCAGCCGGTCCCTCGAAAGCCGGACCGGCTGACTTGGGGGAGTATCTTCCGGGGGTGGAACTGGCGCGGAGCCTTTCCGAGGTTACCGGGGTAGCCATTTCTCCGCTGATGGGGGTGAGCGGCCTGGGAGCCTGGAAATATTTCCGCACCCCGGAGGCGGAGCGGGGGAACCTGCCCTGGTTTTGTCAGCCCTGGGCCTGGGGAATCGGGCTGGCGGTGATCGCGCTTTGTCTGCTGAAGGATATTCTCGGCACTGGTGCGCCCTTCATCCTGAAGAAGCCTTTCGACGTGTTGGAAGTGTTTGAAGACAAGCTCAGCGCCGTGGTGGCCGGTGCCGCCTTTGTGCCGTTCGTGGTGGCACAGCTGTCTGGCTATCTCCAGGCGGGAGACCCCGGTTCCCCGCCCGGCGCCATGCAGTGGGACACGGCCGCGCCGCTCACCATTGCCGCTATTCAAGTGGATGCTCGGATCCTGCTGCTCCCACTGTTTCTGACGGCCTTTGTCTTGGTGTGGCTGTCTTCTCATGCCATCAATGTGCTCATCCTGCTCTGCCCGTTTGGATTCATCGACAGTCTCCTGAAGCTGTTCAAAGGCGTCCTGCTCGGTTCCGTGGTGGCTTCCGCGGTGATCCATCCACTGTTCGGTGCCGCCGTGTCGCTGACCTATATCGGAATCGCGTTTCTCATCGCTCCCTGGGCCTTCCGTCTGAGTGTCTTCGGAGCCGTTTTCGGGCTGGACGTGCTACTGCCGTGGCTGGGACGGAAAAAGGCCAACCACGCGGAGCCGCATGCCTTCCTGGCTAAGAAAGTAAACCGGGTTCCGGCGCGGACCTATGGCCGTCTCTGCCTTCATCCTGAAAGCGGCCGGTTACAGCTCAGCTACCGCCCGCTTCTCTTGGGTCCCAGAAAGGTGGTGGAGGTACCGGCGGAATCCATCACGCTCTCCAGGGGGTTGCTCTTTCCGTCCCTTTGGTGCCCGAAAGGCGCGGAAGATCCCAGGGAGAACATGGTGGTCATGATGCTGCCCAGGTACCGGGGCAGTGAAGAAACGGTAGCCGCGGCGCTGTCTATTCGAGAGGTCAGGGATTCCTCGCTGGCGCGGGGATTCAAGGCGATTCGCAACTGGCTGACGGGCACGGTCAGGGGTAGTCTCGAACAGAGACCGCCGGATCTTCCTTATTCTCTACCAGCGGAGTAGCTTTGGCCGGACCTCCTGGTAAATTCAGAGTGAGACCGCATTCTGGTGCCGACAATTGCAAGTCTTGGTGATGAAACTGTCCTTTCCGGTCATCAGTATCACAATTTTACTCTTATACCTCACCGCTTGTGTTACGAATCTGAAGCCAATTGAAACATCGAAACCAGAGCAGTTCCAATTGCGAGGGGAGTGGGAAAAGGGGTGGCGCGATCAAGTGGACGCTCACGATATCGAAACCTACGACGGGACGGGACAGTGGGAGCATTACGTTCTAAAGAACGGATCCGCGATTCGGTTTTATACTTTGCCCCTTGTGCCCGGCGAAAGCCATCCAAGTGACAAGGTGGCATCGAGAAAAGTGACTATCCTTCCACTCCCCCTCAACGCCGTCCATCCAGCGGATCAATGCCTGGCGCCATAGCGAGACACAATCGCCAGGATCGATTTTCAATCTGGGCGACGAGAAAGTTTCTGCACCGTGTTTTCCACGCGCTCTTTTTCTGATTGCCAGATCCGGGACTCTTGCGCGCCGGACGTTGACTTTGAAGCAGCTCCATCGGAACCTACGGCCCTCTCTTTCACCAGCGCCTGACGCAGTGGCCGGAGCCTGAGAAGGGAGTTCACTTTGAGCACTGAAAAAGACATGTCGATTTGGGAAAAAGCGCATCCTTGGTTGGAAGGTCTGGTGGCGTATGACCCCGGGAAGCCGATCGAAGAAACGGCCCGGGAGCTGGGTTTACAGCCGGAGGAAATCATCAAGCTGGCGTCGAACGAGAATCCGCTGGGGCCCTCGCCAAAAGCGGTGGAAGCGATGCAGGCAGCGATACAGCGGGCCCATTTCTACCCCGACGGCGGCGGCTACAAGCTGCGCACGGCCATCGCGGATAAATTCGGCCTGGAACGTAAAAACGTCATCTTAGGTAATGGTTCCAATGAGATTATCGAGTTTATCGGAAAGGCGTTTCTGAACCCGGGAGACGAGATCATTGCCGCGGAGCATGCCTTTGTGGTCTACAAGCTGATGGCCACGCTTTTCGGCGCGAACACCATCGAGGTGCCGGACCCCGGCTTCGTGCACGACCTGGATGCCATGGCGGCGGCCATCACGCCAAAGACGAAAGAAGTCTTCATCGCCAACCCGAACAATCCGACTGGGACGCTGGTGGATCAGGACGCCATCGACCGTTTCATGGACAAGGTGCCGGACCACGTGACGGTGGTGTTTGACGAGGCCTACTACGAATTTCTGGACACCCCGCCGGACACGCTGAAGTACGTCCGGGAAGGGCGGAACGCCATTGTGATGCGGACCTTTTCCAAGATCCAGGGGCTGGCCAGCCTGCGGATCGGCTACGGCCTGGGACCGGCGGATTTGATCGAGATTCTGCAAAAAGTGCGTCAGCCCTTCAACGCGAACGCCATTGCCCAGGAAGGCGCGCTGGCAGGCCTGCTGGACGACGATCACCAGAACAAGACCAAGGAGATCACGGACCAGGGCCGCGACTATCTCCAGAAAAGCTTTGATGAAATGGGTCTGGAATACGTCCCCAGCTACGCGAACTTCGTGCTCGTAAAAGTCGGCGACGGCGACCAGGTCTTTCAAGACATGCTGAAACAGGGCGTCATCGTCCGCGCCATGCGCGCCTACAAGCTGCCCGAATGGGTCCGCATTTCCATTGGCACGCCCGAGCAGAATGAGCGCTGTATTGTGGTGCTACGGGATGTACTCGGAAAGGGGTAGCGGGCGGGATGGGGAGTAGCGTTCGCCGGTTCCCAGACAGGGAGAGGGGGAGACAAGGAGACAGGGATAGAAAGATCCATCGGCGATGAAGAGACTTGTGGGGACGTTAGCTAGGAAGAGGGCGGAATATTTTGGCGTCAGCTTTCTCCTTGTCTCCCTGTCCCCTTGTCTCCCTGTCTTCGCCTGCCAACCCCAGCGGCGTTCCATGGCTCACCAAACGGGCGAACGTCCATGACCGCTCCCCCCGACACCATCGCCGCGATTGCCACGCCCTTTGGGCAGGGGGCGATTTCCTTGATCCGGGTCTCCGGCCCCCAGGCGGCTGAGGTGGTGAGTCAGGCCTTTCGCGTGAAACGTCAGGGTGGGGGAGAGGCGAAGGTTTCAATAGCGAAGCTCACGCCGCGCCGCGCTACCTTCGGTTCCATCGTGGCCGCCGATGGCGGAGTGATTGATGAGATTCTGTGCACCTTTTTCCCTGATCCGCATAGTTACACGGGGGAGGATTTGGTGGAGATCAGCGGCCATGGCGGGGTGCTGGTGACGCGGCTGGTCCTGGAACGGTTGTTGGCCTGTGGGGCGCGCTCGGCGGAGCCGGGGGAGTTCAGCCAGCGAGCCTTTCTGAACGGAAAAATGGACCTGACCCAAGCGGAGGCGGTGATGGACCTGATCTCCGCGCAGACGGAGCTGGCCTTGCGAGCCGCCAACGAGCAACTGGCCGGTCGCCTGGGCGAACGGCTCATGGGCATTCGCGAAGACCTGATCTCCATCGTCGCGCATCTGGAGGCCTACATCGACTTCCCAGAAGAAGACATCGATCCGGAAACCGGGCAGCATTTGGCGGAACGGATTCACGTGGTGACGGCGAGTATCCAGGATCTGGTGGATACAGCCGACCAAGGGCGCATTCTCCGGGAAGGGGTTCGCACCGTTATCTGCGGTGCTCCGAATGTTGGGAAATCGAGTCTTTTGAATGTTTTGTTAGGATTCGAACGCGCCATCGTCAGCGAGACCGCGGGAACCACGCGGGACACCATCGAGGAAGTGATCAACCTGCGCGGTATTCCGCTCCGGCTGGTGGATACGGCGGGGGTGCGGGAGTCTGAAGACGCCATCGAACGCGAAGGGATTGATCGGGCCCGCCGCCAGATCGAAACGGCGGAACTCATTTTGGAAGTCGTGGACGCCAGCCTGGGGCGCGAAGCTCAGGGGCTGCAACCTGTCTCCGTCCCATCGGGAGCCCACCACATTCGGGTGCTCAATAAGCTGGACCTCGGTGTCCATCCGGATTGGCGCAACGGGAGCGGAAACAGTGAATCAGAAGCCGGCTATGCCGAAGTCCTGGAGGTCCCGTTTTCCTGCAAGACACTGGAAGGCCAAAGCGCGCTCTGCGACCGGATCGTAGCCGAACTTAGCAGCGGTGGCGCTGCCTGGAGTTCCGAAATGATCGCCGTGAATGCCCGCCACAAAAATTGCCTGGTGCGCGCCGAAGAATTTCTGACCGCGGCGGAGGCCCAGATTCGCCACCAGGATCCGCCAGAAATCGTGGCCATCGAACTCCGCTCCGCCCTCGACGCCGTGGGCGAAGTTGTGGGGAAGGCAGACGTGGAAGAGATTCTCGGAGAGATTTTCTCCACTTTCTGTATTGGGAAGTAGAGGGAAGAATCACCGGCGGCCCAGATAGCTCGGATGTGTGCCGCCGAAGCGAATCATTAGGGTGTGTGGACAAATTGGCGGACTGCCCGGCGCGAGGCCATTTTTCGGCTGGCAAGGCGCGCCGAACGCCGTTGGGTGACCCCAATAGAGTGAGGCGGAACGCAGCCAGGCGTAAAATTCGCCGCTTGCGGCGCTGATTCTGACTTCCTTTTTCATCTATTCCGGGCGGTTCGGGAATCTGTCCATACGCCCTAAATGAGTCATCATTTCACCCAATAAATTTGGCTGATATTGACCCACAACGGTCCCTTGGAGCCGCCGTCGTGATGACTCAGTTTTGCCCAGTGTCCTTTCAGTTCGAGGATGGTTACGCCTGAAGCAATTCCACCCGCAAAGGAGATCGTTTCATAGCGAGATCTCTCCTTCAACGGACCGTAGTCAGCTTTTTCCTCGACGAGAAGTGTGTCTCCATGGGTTGCCAGAAACTGGGAGCCTCCACTGGGAACTTGAAGCGTAACCGGAACAGGGTCGTATCGATTATTCGTGATCTCTACCTTCTCTTGGGACCATCCGGTGAAAAAGGGAGACCAGAGAGCGATAATGCCGAAAGCGCAGCCTGCAAGGGTAAGCGGTTTTCCTTTTGAGATTTGCATTCAATTGAGACGCGTACCTAACACGCTGTATTCAGCGCTATCTCTTCAAATCGTGACCGGGCTCCATTAGCCGCAATGCGGCCTGGAATTCCGAAATGATTGCCGTGAACGCCGGCCACAAAAACTGCCTGGTGGGGTCGAAAAATATCTAACAATGGCAGAGGCTCAAATTCGCCGCCAGGAGTCACCAGAGATCGTGGCGATAATACTTCGCTCCGGCCTCGACACCGCCGGCGAAGTCGTGGGGAAAGCGTATGTGAAAGAGATTCTTGGAGAGATTTTCGCTACTTTCTGTATTGGGAAGTAGAGAAATGAACCGCGCATGTGCGCGGCTTTCTGCTTATAGTAGATAAGCAAGAAAAAGATTGGAAACCGGGCGAATCTCAGTCAAAAAAGAAATAGATTCGGACAGTTTAAAGGGAAAACCAAATGAGCGAACAGGCAACGAGACTGGAGAGATGTGTCAGATCGTCCTTTTTCTGGGTACTGCTGGCCACCATTTTTTTGTGTGGACTGGAATCGATTTTCAAGATTGGGAACATCACGCTTTCAGAAGCCAGAGGTTGGAAATTCCCCTTTGCATATAGTTGGAAGCTGAGCGCTCTGGTCTTGCTGCTCTTGGGGCTATGGCTCATCAAAATTACCGTTTTTCGACCGGGCAGCCTCTTTCAGTTGGGGGGAGGAGAAGTTATTCCTCCAGAGCCCGAAAGCCACTTTAGTCATCAGTTTCCCCACGGGGCAACGAAGGTGGTGGCGCTTTGGCTGGCTGTTTGCACGGGTCTTTCGTTGGCTGGTTTCTTTGCCGTGCTGAACCCACCCTCCTGGTTTGCGGCAAAGCCAGGCGGAACGCCCGCTTCGGATGTGAACAATGCCCTTACGACGATGTTTGCGGGCGCGGTGGGCGCGTGTATTTCAACTATCAACGCCTACCTCATGCATGCCAGCACCAAGCGGGACTTCGACACCGCTTATGTCCCTTACTACCTGGCCCGTCCCTTAATGGGACTTTTGTTAGGGTTGGTGTTTTATTTCGTGCTCGCAGGTGGATTGGTCTTCATCACGGGTGCCGACGATGGTTCGGCTGATGGTGGTGGCGGAGGAATCAACCGCTGGGGACTGGCGGCCGCCGGGGCCCTGGTGGGCATGTTCAGCCGGGAGGCGATCTTGAAACTTCAGGAAGTGTTTCACACCATCTTTCACACGAAAGAGCAGGTTCTGGATGAAGAGGTCGAGGGCCTTCGCGATCGCTTTGACAAGTTGGCCGGGACCGTTAAGAACGAGATTCTGGAGATTTCTCCTGAGATCAGAAGAGCCATCGTGGTGAACGGCTCCGGAGAGGCGCTTATAGAAGCGGTGGCAAAGATCAGTGACGCGGATTTCGCCAAACTTTCAGATGGTGCCCGTGGCTTTCTTTCCGAGTTCAGAAAGCTGGAGCACGATGCAATCGACAAACCACCCTCTGGTCGTGGCGAGGGGCGCAAGCCCAAACCTGCCGAAGGCACTGAGTAGGGCTTTATTACTCCTCAGGTCGAAAATGGGGTGATTCGAACAACCTCCGGACTATATCAGAAAGCTGCGCCGGAAATTCCAGCGTGACTTCCACCCTCGACACCGTGGGCGAGGTGGTGGATAAAGCGGACGAGGAAGAAGTTTCCGGAGAGATCTTTTCTACTTTCTGCATTGGGTAGTAGAGAGCGTTTCGGATAGATTTCGGCGGAGAGCCGAGACTTGTCATGCCTGCCACCCAGAAACCATTCGGCCCATTGGGCTGCGCTCTGAAGCTGATAGTGGGCTCGTTGTTTGTCATCACCTTGGTGTGGGTGACGGTCTATGGAGTCGCGGAGATCCTTCCAGAGAAATGGCACCTACCATGGCTGTTGGTTCCCATCGGAATAGTGGCCTTGGTAGTTGGAGCCGAAGTGGCTACCGTGGTACTCGCCCGTGGGGAGTCGACTCCATTTGGGATCTTGGGTCCCAAGTACAAGGACCTGACCCTCGAATCTCTGCGCAGGAAGGGGCAGATTGTTTCAGATGAATTCCGGGCAAGGCGCGCCTTCGAGGTCGAGGAATACAATGACGAGGGGACGCACTACTACATCGAGTTGGAAGATGGTTCCGTGCTGTATCTGTCAGGGCAGTATCTCTATGATTACGATGCCATCGAGGAGAGCCCTCCCGACGATGACTTGAATCAGCCCCGTCTATTTCCAGCCACGGAGTTTGTGATCCACCGTCACAAAAGACAGGGCTACGTGGTGGAGATCGAACCGAAAGGTCCCGCTTTCGAGCCGGAATACACGGCCGCTTGCTTCGCTTCCCAGGACGGTCCGGGAATCAAGATTCCATTGGATGGCGAAGTCATCACCGATAGGACGTATGACGAGCTGAAAGCTCTCTTCCCAAAACCGGGGAAGGGGTGGTAGTCCGGGCGATTCTTTTTCCCCGGAACAACAAAAGCCGCGCCGGAAATTCCAGCGCGGCTTTTTTGAGAAAGAATTTCCCGTAATTTTAGAACCCGAAACCGGTCCCTTACTTGCTCTCCGCCACGGCGGTTTCTTCCTCGTCCTCTTCTTCGCCGGGGCCGGTGTAGGCGTCCACCCACTCGATGTAAGCCATGGGAGCGGAGTCGCTCTGGCGGGCGCCGAGTTTGGTGATGCGCGTGTAGCCGCCGGGACGGTCCGAGGACGCGAGGGCGATTTCTTCGAAGAGTTTCTTCACCACGTCTTTCTGGCCGAGGAAAGCAATCGCCTGGCGGCGGTAGTGCACTTTCTTCGCCGCGTCATCCGTGGCGTCGGCTTTCTTGCCGAGGGTGACCATGCGTTCCGCCACGGGGCGCAGGGCTTTGGCCTTGGCCAAAGTGGTGCGCACGCGGCCGTGCGTGATGAGGCTGCTGGCCAGATTGGACAGCAGGGCCCGCCGGTGGTCGGCGGGGCGTTGTAGTTTTACAGTCTTACGCCGGTGTCTCATGACCGATTCTCCTTGAGTCTTTTCCGCCCGGTCCCCGCGACTCTACGCGAAAACCGGGAGGTTGGGTTGATGATATACAGTAGAGAGGTGGATTAACCGTTCAGGTTCTGATTGATCAGAGCCGCCAAGCCGGGACCTTCGGAGGACTTGTCGCTGCCCAGGAGCGGTCCGCCGTAAGGGGTTTCCAGCAGGCTGGGGTCGAACTGCATGCCGAGGGACAGGCCCAGTTCGTGCAGTTTGTCCTTGATCTCGTTGAGGGACTTCTTCCCGAAGTTCCGGTACTTGAGCATTTCCGCCTCGGACTTCATGGCCAGCTGGCCCACGGTCGTGATGTTGGCGTTGTTCAAGCAGTTCGCGGCACGCACGGACAGCTCGATTTCGTTCACGCTCATGTTTAGCAGCTTCTTCAGTTCCGCGTTTTCTTCGGATTCCGCTTCCGGAGCGGTGTCGAATTCCACCTGGCTGTCGTCGTAATTGACGAACACGTCCAGGTGATGGCGCAGAATAGCGGAAGCCTGGAGCAGAGCGTCCGGCGGCTCGACGCGGCCATCCGTCCAGATGTCGATGACCAGCTTGTCGTAGTCCGTGCGCTGACCGACGCGGGTGTTCTCCACGGCGTACTTTACGCGGCGAACGGGAGAGAAAATTGAGTCGATCGGGATGACACCGATCGGGGTGTCGGGGTGCTTGTTGTCGTCCGCTGTATTGAAGCCACGGCCCACGCGCACTTCCATTTCCATGGTGAACTTCGTCTTCCGGTCCAGCGTGCAGATGAGCTGGTCGCGATTGACTATTTCGTATTGAGAGATTTCGTCGATATCCGCCGCGGTCACCGGGCCGTCTTTGTCCACCGAGATGGTCAGGGTGGCGGGCTCCTTGTTTTCGAAGTGGCGGAAGCGGATGTTCTTCAGGTTCAGGATGATTTCCGTGACATCCTCCACGACGCCAGGCAGCGAGGTGAACTCGTGCTGGGCTCCCGTGATCTTCACCGACGTGATGGCGGCGCCTTCCAGGGAAGAGAGCAGCACGCGGCGCAGGGAGTTTCCAACGGTGTGACCGTAACCGCCTTCGAAAGGTTCGGCGGTAAACTTGCCGTAGGTTTCAGTGGCCGTCGACTCATCCTTCTGGAGCCGATTCGGCATTTCGAACCGATTCAGTTTTACTGACATATGATACAGGTATTGGCCGGGTTACCCCTGAGGAGCGATTTTTCGCGGTCCGAAAATCAAGGCTCGGACCGGAACACAGGGACCTACGGCGGGTTGTCTTCGCTCGGAGGGCGGCAATAAAGCCTGTATTACGATTTTGTAAACTGGGATTTTTCTGGAGTCCCAGTCCCCGAATACTCCCGAAAAGGGCTAATCGGCGGACAATCCCCCGGCTGAGAGCAATTTCAGCACTTGTTTGGCCGTGACGGGCGCTTTCTTTGGAGGGCTGATGATTCCGGCGCTTTCCAGAGCACCTGCTGTCCACGTATTGCAGGTGTTCGTGCGGATATACTGGCCGGTTGCCGCATAGAAAAAGACCGGCACCATTCGCTCTTTTTCCACCAGTTCGAAGTTACCGGAGGCATCCTGCTGATGGCTTTCGCGGATGTAGCCGAGAAGCCTCGCGAAAGCTTCGCCAGATACGCGGTATTTAAAGACCTTCTGATAGAATGGCAGACTTTCCGGTTCGGCGTTGTAGCCGAGGTAAAGCAGAACCGCATTCGTGGGGACCGCCAGGGCCCTGAGTTGCAGCATCATGGTCTGCTGGTTCCACTGGCTGCGGTAGATCTTTTCGTCGCCCCAGCCGAGTTCCACGTATTTCCATTGCAGGACCTCATCGGACACGGGCCATTGGGCCCGGGAAAACTCTGCCGTGGGCAGCACCAAGCCCAGGTGCATGGTGCGCTGAATGACATAAATGGTGTGTTCGGAAGCGGTAGCGGTAGCGGTGGAAAGGCCGGCCAGGATCAAGGACGCTCCGAATACCATTCCAAACCAACCGGGCCTTTTCTAGAATGCCGAGCCCATGTTTGTTTCCCCTTCTAATATGACAAGCAATTGAGCAAACAGCGTTCGGTGGTGGAGAATTTCTTTTGCCGGATCAAATCCTACCGGCGCGTGACCACTCGCCGAAACCTACATCGGCTTCGTAACCCTCTCTGCCCTCGTCGATTGGACCAAATCTGAATTTGTCCACTCTGCCTAATATTAGGGTGTATGGACAAATTCCCGAACCGCCCGGAATAGATGAAAAAGGAAGTCAGAATCAGCGCCGCAAGCGGCGAATTTTACGCCTGGCTGCGTTCCGCCTCGCTCTATTGGGGTCACCCAACGGCGTTCGGCGCGCCTTGCCAGCCGAAAAATGGCCTCGCGCCGGGCAGTCCGCCAATTTGTCCACACACCCTAATCTTTAGAGGGTCTCGAAAAGAGGGAGAGCAAGATCTTTGCGGACTGCCGGCAAGAAGTGAGCAGGAGTGAAGGAATCCGGCGTTGCTCTACAAGCTACTCCTGATCTGAATACTCGACTTTTTCTTGGGAATTGCCGTCGTCCTCTTCGCCTTCCTGCGTCCCCTGATCGACGGAAGCCTGCTCCTGTTCCTCGACTTCACCGGATCTCGGAAAGACGAACGGAGTGGTCATCATGGTTTCCTCTTCTTCGTCGGGACCTCCCGATCCACCGAAAAAGACGGTCTGTGGCGCCGTCATGCCATTTCCTCCCGAGCCCGATCCGCTGCTGGTGGGAGCCTGAGTACGGTAAACGATGCCGTCCCCCGAGAAGAAGAGGGCTTCGCCAAAGTAGGTATCGTATTGACTGTCTGGTGGTACGCTCGGTCCCGCGGTGGTGTTATAGGTAACGTCTCCGGGCGCCGGGACATAGAACAGGCGCCGCCCGTTCGGGGCATCGATGTTCACCACACCGGAAATGATCAGTTCCCCTAACGTTAGATCGATGTCCGGGCGCCGGTATTCGCTTTGGGTATTGATGATGATGTCACCGTTTGCGGAGGTAATGGACAACTCATCCATCTCGTTCATTTCAAAGCTCGCGTTCCTTTCTACGTCGAAAATGATGTCGCCATCAGCCTTCACATTGGTTTCACTCATGCGGCTGTTTATCTTGCTGGTGAAGACGAGGGTATTGGTGGGCGGCGACTTTTCGTTGGGATCAACCGTGGACCGGATGTAGATCGCGCCACCCGCCAACTCGTTGATAATTTCGGCGGACTGAATGGTCACGGTACCCCCGAGGATGGCCAGGTTGACAGGGGGAGAATCCATGAATTGCGCGGGTAGCAGGTTGGGACTGCTGCCTTTGGAAGAAATGGTCGCACTATCGATACTGATGTTGCTCAGATTTCCAGTTCGCAGGTCGCCTGTCCCGGGGAAAGGATCGTAGCCCGTCACCGGCGCTTCGCCGCCAATGACTAATTCGCCTCCGGAATCGATGAAAGTTCCGCCGGAGACATCGATCTCCAGGGCATTGATCCGGATGCCTCCGCTTTCCGTGGAGATCACGGATTCGCCAGCGATGACGAACTCGCCGGTGTCAAATGTGCCGGGGGTGACGGAATTTTCGCCCAGGGCCTGAAATTCAATCTGGTAGGCAGGGTCCCAAGTAGCTGGATCCACTCCGGAACTGCTGGGCGGAAACTTCACCGGAGGCAGGATGTCAGTCCCGGGAGTGTAGGTACCCAGGGCCGACACATCATTGTCGATCTCGATCTTGTCAGAGGCATTAAAAGAAAGAAATCCTCCATCGCTTCCGGTCACATACTCATTGATGTAAATGTTGGCCGCCTCGACCAGGAGGTTCACTCCTGTGGCGCCAGTGGCGGTGTCGATTCCAAACGGATCGTTCACGGAAAAGTCTCCCGTGAACTGAAGAGAGATCGTGGAATCATTCCCAAAGCGGCCGCCGGAAAAACTGCCGCCTGCCCGGGGATCCAGGGAAACGCCCGGAGTGCCCACCAACTCATCGAAGGCCAGTTGCTGAAGGCCGGTAGTCGAACTGGAGGGGTCCCAGTCCGTGTCCGCGGTGCCTACCAGCGAACGGCCACCGGCGGGGGTATTTTCAATCACCCCATTGGTGGGATCGATCAACAGGCTGCCGCCCCGGTAACCCTCCTCGGCGCCGAGGTCGAAATTCCCCTCAAACCAGATGCCGCCCCGTGCCGAAACGTCCACGAAACCACCGTCCCCGCCTTCGCTGCCGCCAGCGGCGGAGATGTTGGAGTCTTCCAGGAAATAGACGGTGGAAGTCTCATAGTCCATGGAGCGAACGTAAACTTCTCCGCCCGTTCCGAATGCGCCCGCCTGGGCTGAAGTGACAGAACCCGCCGCCAGGGTCACGCGTTCTGAGCCTAGCAGTTCTACCCGGCCGCCATTTTCAGCGACCGCGGCGTCCTCCGTGCCGTCTGTTTCCGGCATTGCATCCGGATCGGTGGTGGTTTCTTCCTCCGTTTCGCCGGTGTCACCTTCCACGCCGGTTACGACCGGCTGCCCATCCGCGCGGATCTCTCCGCTCTGCAAGATCTTACCCGCCCGGACGGTGACGGAGCCTCCGGAAGTCCCATTGGTGGCGCTGATCGTGCCTGTGTTTTCCACGTTCCCGCCCGTGGCGGTCAGGTAAACCCGTCCGCCCCGGTTGGCGACTGCCGTGGCCTCGACGACGCCGCTGTTGCGAATGGCCAGAGCATAGACATTGCCGCCCGCCGCCTGAAGCTCAGCCGTCGCGGCCCGGACCGTTCCGGAATTGTCCACCCCCGTTCCGCCCGCGGCGCCACCGGAAGCGGGTTTCACGTAGAGCCGTTCCTCGCCCGCCTGGCGGAGGAGCACTTCCGTCCCCGCGGCGAGTCCCACCGTCCCGTTCGGGGCGGAGAGGGTGCCGGCGTTCTCTACTTGCCGGGCGATCAAAAAGACGTCTCCACTGGCGGCGTTGATGGTGCCGAGATTGGTCACCTTGGCCGTTGAGGCGCCGGAAAAGTTCAGATCTCCTCCGGCGAGGAACTCCGCGTCGCTCACGTTCAGAGTGGAAGCCAGAAAACCGGCGGTACCGATCCGGCCCGCGGGCCCCACGAAGACGCCGTTTGGGTTGATGAGGAAGACGCGTCCATTGGCTTGGAGGCTGCCCTGGAGCGAGGATGGGATGCCGCCGGTCACCCGGTTGAGGACAGACGCCTGCGTGCCGGGCTGGAGGAATTGAGTCAATTCACCCGCGTTAATCGAGAAGTCCTGCCAGGAGATGATGGAGCGGTCGCTGGCGGTAACGGAGAGAACTCCGTCCATCGAGCGGTCGAACTCAGCGGTACCAGCACTTACGGCTTCTCCCGAAGGATTTGCCGTAAGCTTGAGAGCGGTTGCCGGCCACAACGAGAGCGAAAACAGCAGTACGCAGATTCTTATCCCTCTAGTCATCATATCAGCCAAAGATTCTGGTTAGAGTAATTCAGACGCTAAAACTTGGCGCTGACGCCGATGTGTGCCCGGGAATCGTAGCGGTTGTTGAAGCCGGTGTCTTCAAGTTGCCAGCCGTAGTCAAAACGTAAGGTTAGGGTGGGGCTCAGGATGTAGCGAAACCCGAGACCCACCCCCGCCAGGGAGATTTCGTCATCCTCGCCGGGAAGGGGTTCGTAGATGGAAGCCAAGCCGTAGTCAAAGAATGCCAGAAACTGCATTTCTCCCAAGTTGCTGGCCCAGTGGTTGGCTGTTTCCATGTCCACCACCGGCTCTTTGCTTCCGGAACCGGGAACGGCCGATTTGATGGAATCGCCAAAAAAGAGGTCTCCCAAGGAGAAGGAAGGCGCGCGCAATTCCAGGGAACCCGTGAAACCGCTGTCTCCGCGCACTTCCCCATACTCATATCCGCGAACACTGTTATACCCGCCAAAGGGGAACTGCTCGCTGGGTAAGAGGTTGGCAGTGGTCCACTGGCCCTGAACCCGGAACAGCAACAGCCAGTCCCCAGGCAGAGACTGCGCCCGGCGCAGGCCCAGAGTGCCATACACGTAGTCGCTTTCCGCGCCAATACGGGAATTGTCGAACTCTTCGTCCGTATTCAGGTCGCTCAGGTTTCCGGGGCTGCAGAAGACCGAGGCGTCGAACTGAGTTCGTCCTCCCAGGTGGTCGGCCCAAGCGCGATAGCCGAAGGGGAATTGAAGAACCTCCGTCTCGCTGGAAAACACCGTCGGCTGGCCAAAGAGAATGGCGTTGTCGTACTGTTTGTATTGGAATCCAAGGAACGCTTCGTGTTCGACCGGGCCCAAGTCCGGCAGCGGGAAGGAATATTCCAGGCCCGCCTGAACGCCGTCGCCCTCAATGTAAAAGTCATCGAATAGCTTCGCTCCCGAAGATGAGGCCACTTGCCCGTAGGCAAACAGCGTGTGGTGCCAGGGCAGGGGAGCGCGGTAGGTGAGCAGATGGGAATTCAGTGTCTGCACGTCAAAGCTGGACCGGAACTCGTAGCGCAAGGTATGTCCCAACCCCAGAACATTCCCCCAGGTCAGGCCGGCGTACCAACGCTCGTCCCGTGTCACGTCGTTCCCGGTATCCTCATATCCCAAGTGTAACATCCAGGGAAAAGAATCCTCCACTTCCAGCAACAGGTCGGTCTCGCCAGGTTCGTCGCCGGGTGTGAAAATCGCGGTCGTGGAGATGAAAGGATTTTGGTTGTACCAGTCGACGGATTCGAGAATCTTGCTTTCGCGGATGGGATCTCCTGGCTTCAGCGGCAAATGGGACTCAAACAAGCCGCCGGAAAAGTGGGTGTTTCCTTCCGTGCGCACCTTCCCCAGGCGGCCCTCCGTCACGATAAGCGACAGGACGCCTTCCGTGATGTCTTGTTCGGGTACCGCCACATTTACCACGGGCCGGTCCTGTCCCCGGTAGTGATTGATAATCCGGCGGCGAACTTCTTCAATCGTCTCAAGGTAAAGCGGCTGGTCCAGGAAATGGGTCAGCTCCGATTTCAGCTTGTCCGGCTTGGGAGCGGGAAGATTCACCAGGAGAATGCCGCCTTCGGGGAGATCGCGCGGCTGAGCCAATTCATCAGCGGAAGAAAGCAGGACGATTCCCCGTAGCGATTCCACCACCATTGGGCCCGGCGCCGCCACTGAAACCACGGCTAGAAAGGCGACAATCAGGAGAGAAGCGGTGCCAGCTACTATTTTCCGGGCGTGCATGTTGAGCAGCGGATTGGCGTTGTAAGTTTGCGATACGCCCGTAACCACTAACTGGCGTGATGTGAAAACGGCGCGGGCGTGATGGATGGAAGTGAGTGGAGCCGGTTCACTTAGGGACTCTTAAATAATTCCCGGAAATTTCGCAAAGACTATATTGTAAAGGTTTTGTGAGCGGATGGGTGTACTGGAAGCAAGTCTTATGCGGCTTCTTACCCAAAACAGACACGTTCATCCGCGCGGCGGGAGAGACAGAGGGGGGAGAAGGGAGGCCAGAGGGAGGCTGGCGGCACGGGTTTCATGGGGATACAAAAAACGCGCCCCATCCGGGACGCGTTCTTCGAGTGCTTGGTTCATGTAACCGGTTGGAGGCGCGGCGGCCCACAACACGATCCGGCGCCGTCAGACGTTCTGTGTTTCCGCCACGCCTGGAATCGCCATCGGGCGGATGGGCAGTTCGCTGTCCCAAGTCAGGTTATCAGGGACGAGGTTTTCGCCGCTGGTCTTCACGTCCTCGAGGCTGAGGTCTTTACCGGTGTAGCAGACCATGCGGCCCATGATGCCCATCAGGGTGGAGTCCGCCATCCACTCTTCGTCGGCGTGGCGTTTTCCTTCCCGGATGTCGGCAAAGAACTCGTTGTGCTCGATCTGATACATGTTTCTCGGCTCGCGAGGGCGGCGGTACTTCCAATTATTTTCGCCTTTGATCTCACCGCCCAAGTGGCTGAAGGAGGCCATGCCCTTGGTGCCGTAGATATAATCGACGGTCGTGTTGTAGGTGCCGGGCATGTATTGACGCCAGGCCACGAAAGCGCGGACATCGTTTTCGAACTCATAGGTCACGTCGAAGTGATCGTAGATGTTGCCCTCGTTATTGGGCCGCTGCCGGCCGCCGGAGCCATAGGCCTTAACGGGCATGGCATCGTTCAAGGCCCAGCGCACGCGGTCCACGTTGTGGATGCCCTGTTCCACCAGGCCGTCGCCGCTGAGCCAGGTGAAGTTGTACCAGTTCTTCAACTGCCATTCCACGTCACTCATGCCAGCCGGGCGGTCTTCCGCCGGGGGCATGGGCTTCGCGATGTCCGCGTAGTAGAAGGAATGCATGCTATGCACGTCGCCAATCTCACCGTCCAGGATGCGCTTGAAGAGTTCGCGGGCCGCGTCGTTGTAACGGTAGCAAAATCCCGCCAGCACGGAGACGTCTTTTTCCCGGGCCAGTTTTCCGGCTTCCAGGAATTTGTTTACCCCTTCCACATCGGAAGCGCAGGGTTTTTCGGCAAAAACGTGAATGCCGCGTTCCACCGCTTCCCGGAAGTGCGTGGGCCGGAAGCCGGGAGGCGTGGTCAGGAGCACGATATCGACTCCAGTGTCCATGACCTGCTTGTAGGCGTCCAGACCGGCGAAAATGTTGTTCCCCAGGTTGAGCTTGGCGGCCGCTTTCGGGTCGGCGGCGGCGAGCTGGCGGATCTGCAGGACGATCTTCTGCTGGTAGAGGTCGCCAATGGCGGTCAGTTCCACGTTGTCGTCCGCGGTCAGCGCCTGGGCGGCGGCGCCGGTCCCGCGTCCTCCCGCGCCGATCAGGCCGATCTTGAGCTTCTTGTCATTAGGAACCCCAAAGGTGACGGTCGGAAAGGCAATCTGGGAGACCGCCGCGCCCGTAACGGCGGCGGCGCCGGCGGCTTTCAAAAAGTGACGGCGGCTGGTGGGGGTGGCTGGGGAAGAGGGTTGATTCGTGTCGCTCATGAGTTCGTCTCGGGATTTTACGTTTTTCGAATCCCTCAATCTGTGTCAGGGCGGTGGAATCGTCCAGTATTTATGGGAAAGCGCGTCATACGCAATTGTGCCAAGGCCCGGCGCCGCGTATGAAGAATGAGCAGCAGTAACCTCTCTCAATACCCCTGAATGAAAGCTCTCGTAAAACGTGAGGCAACGGAGGGGCTCTGGCTGGAAGACGTGCCGGAGCCGGAAATCGGAATCAATGACGTGCTGATCCGGGTGGAGAAAACCTCCATCTGTGGGACAGACGTCCACATCTACAACTGGGACGCCTGGGCCCAGCGGACCATCCCGGTGCCCATGGTGGTGGGGCACGAGTTTGGGGGGAAGATCGAGGCAGTGGGCAGCAACGTACACGACTTCCACCCCGGAGAGATCGTCAGCGCGGAGGGCCACATCGTGTGTGGTCATTGCCGGAACTGCCTGGCGGGCCGCCGTCACCTCTGCGCGCACACCAAGGGCGTGGGTGTGAACCGGCCGGGCGCTTTCGCGGAATTCATCAGCGTGCCCATGGCGAACGTCTGGCACGCGGACCCCGGCATCCCGATGGAGCAGATTTCTTGCTTCGATCCTCTGGGGAACGCGGTGCACAGCGCACTGGTCTTCGATGTCCTGGGGGAAGACGTGCTGATCACGGGCGCGGGACCCATCGGCATCATGGTCACCGCCATCGCGAAGCATGCCGGAGCCCGCCATGTGGTGGTGAGCGACTTCAACGACTATCGCCTGGACCTCGCGCGGGCGATGGGCGCCACGGTCACGGTGAATCTCGGCAAGGGAGAAACGGTCCGGGCCGCGCAGGAACAGTTGGGCATGAAAGAAGGCTTTGACGTCAGCCTGGAAATGTCCGGCGCTCCCGGGGCCCTGACGGATATCCTGGAAAACGCCTGCCACGGCGGAAAGGTGGCGCTGCTCGGCATCTTCCCCGAACCCGCCGCCATCGACTGGGACAAGGTCATCTTTAATGGGCTGACCATCAAAGGTATCTATGGCCGGGAAATGTATGAGACCTGGTACAAGATGACCGCCATGATCCAGAGCGGACTCGACATTTCGCCGGTCATTACCCACCGCTTTTCCTATTCTGACTTCCAGGAAGCGTTTTCTGTCATGAGAAGCGGACAGAGTGGCAAGGTGGTGATGGACTGGACGTAATTCATTACAGAACGCACCGAACAATTCCCCCATGAAAAATTCCTTTCGCGCTTTTCTGACTGAAGAACTGAGCCGCGTTCGCGAGAACGGCCTCTACAAGGAAGAGCGGCTCATCTCCAGCCAACAGGCGGCCCGTATCCGTCTGGCGGATGGGCGCGAGGTGATCAACCTTTGCGCCAACAACTATCTGGGGCTGTCCAACCACCCGGATATCATGGCGGCGGCTCAAGCAGCGCTGGAGCGCTGGGGCTACGGCCTGTCCTCCGTGCGGTTCATCTGCGGCACGCAGGAAATTCACAAGGAAGTGGAGCTAGCCGTATCGGAGTTTCTCGGCACGGAAGACACCATTCTCTATGCCGCGTGTTTCGACGCGAATGGCGGCGTCTTCGAACCGTTGTTGGGACCGGAGGACGCCATCGTCAGTGACGAGTTGAACCACGCCAGCATCATCGATGGCGTGCGGCTGTGTAAGGCAAAGCGCTATCGCTACGGGAACAACGATCCGTCTGACCTGGAAACTCAGCTCAAGCAGGCGCGAGAGGACGGTGCCCGGCACATCATCATCGCCACCGATGGAGTGTTCAGCATGGACGGCGTCATCGCGCGGCTGGATGCCATTTGCGATCTGGCGGAAAAGTACGACGCCCTGGTCATGGTGGACGACTGCCATGCCACCGGTTTCCTGGGAGCGGCCGGGCGCGGCACGCACGAACACCGGAACTGCTTGGGGCGGGTGGACATTCTGACTGGCACCTTTGGCAAAGCCCTGGGCGGCGCCAGCGGCGGCTACGTCAGCGCCAGCCGGGAAATCGTGGAGCTGCTTCGCCAGCGCTCCCGTCCTTACCTTTTTTCCAACAGCCTGGCCCCAGCCATTTGCGGCGCCACGCTGAAGGCCCTGGGGATGGTGTCCGCCTCCACGGAACTGATGGATCGCCTCTGGGCAAACACCCACTACTACCGCCAGCGCCTGCTGGAGGAGGGCTTCTCCATTTCGCGAGGCGAAGCCCATCCCATCGTGCCCATCATGCTGGGCGAGGCCCGCGTCGCGCAGGAGGCGTCCGCCGGTTTGCTGGACCACGGAGTCTATGCCATGGGCTTTTTCTTTCCCGTGGTGCCGGAAGGGAAAGCCCGCATCCGCACCCAGGTTTCCGCCGCTCACACGGAGGCCGACCTGGACGAAGCGGTGCGAGCCTTCGTGAAAGTCCGGGACGCCGTGGGGTGGAAGTGAGACCCAAAGAGTCGTGAAAAAAGAAAGATGCTCGTTGGTTTGGCCGTATTCAGGGAATGAGCGTGTCTGCTTTTGGCAATAGGGCTTTGGCCGTTTGGAAGGATCTGGGGATTGCGGCTGTAATTACCGCGGTCTCTGCCGGGCTCTTTTGCATCGGGGCGGAAGAGAACGCTGTCGTAGATGAAGCGTCGAATGTAGACGCGGTGGTCCCGCCGCCATCCGGCGGGGAGGGATTCTTCGACCGGCTTTCCGCCGCTGCCTGGGAGCGCACCCAGCAGACCGTGCGCTACGATCCCGCCTACGTTTCCATTCCCTACCCAGGGGGCGACGTGCCTGCGGACACCGGCGTGTGTACGGACGTGGTCGTCCGCAGCTACCGCAAGCTGGGGATCGACCTCCAGCAGTTGGTCCACGAAGACATGAAGGCGAATTTCTCCGCCTACCCAAAGATGTGGGGACTGAGCCGCCCGGACACCAACATCGACCACCGCAGGGTGCCGAATCTCGAAACCTTCTTCAAAAGGCGGGGCGCGTCCCTGCCTGTTTCAAAAGACGAAGCGGACTACCGCCCGGGCGACCTTGTGACCTGGGATCTGAATGGCCGGAACCTCTGGCACATCGGCATCGTGGTGGAACCTCCCAAAGGCAGACAGACCGAACAAGCCTGGTTCGTGCACAACATCGGCGGCGGACCGGAACTCGACTACGGAGTCCTCCAATGGAAAGTGGTCGGGCACTATCGCTACGGGGGGCCGGAGTAGGGAACATTGGCCCAAAGTTCGCGAAAGAATCGAAGGCTTGCCGCTGATTGATGCTCACGCTATCGTCACCAAGGAAGCGAAAACATGCCTGCCGAAGAATCCAACGCGGGAGCTCTGAATGTTTCCACGGAAACCGACCACTTCCTCAGCGAAGAAGATTTAGATCTAAAAAAACTTTCTTGGGAGGAATTGAATGAGGTCTGGAACCAATGGCTGCTCCAGGCCTCCGCGACAAATGAGCAGGATGCGCACCTCTACTCCCACGGGGTGTTTAGTTCCGAGCCAAGATCCTAGAGGAAAATCCGAAAATCTCGGGTTTTCCGGACGTTGAAGCGAAAGTTCCTTAAGGGAACCGCGGAAGCACCGCAGGAATCGGACCGTGTGCGGCGGGCACACGGGTTTCAGATCCCCATCTACCCTTGAAATTTATCTACGTTGCGCTAATATTTATGGTATTTGTAATAAATCGCAAAAATTTAGACCCGTGGGGCTTCTTACGTCCTTTCCCGGATCCGGAAGCTCGGGCAGACCACCAACCACCAGGCGAGTTACCATATGAAAAAGATTCTCTTGAGGTCCGGGTTGGGTTTGTTTGCGCTCGGATTGGTATATATCGGGAGCTTCCTTTACTTCGTCGGTGGAGGAGATACCCGGCAGTATCAGTTTGACGGGGTGCTGACCGAATGGCTGCCAGACTCCTGGCGGGAGCCGGTCTTGAAGGGGGTCACGGCCTTTTATTCGCCATTGGAAAGATTCCGGATTCGCTGGACCCTTCGCCAGCATCTCGGGCGTCTGAGCGGGGAATGGCGCGCCCAGAAGGTCTGCTACGTTTATCGGGACGACAGCGGCGAGATCGTTCACGAGCGTATTCCTCTGGATAGTCCGCTCTTGATGTCATTTCAGGGTGAGCGGGTGATTACCCTGGGGTTTCCGCGTTGGGTGGGCCTGGAGGAGCGGTGGCGCAACGTATCGCCCTCGCTGGTCTCCATGCCGATGGCCTCTTCGTCCAGGTGGTTGAACAACGAGGTAAATCTGGACGTGGACGAAGCCTGGGAAAGCGATCACTTGTCGCTGGTTTTGAGGAAAGGTTTCGTTTCCACGATCTCGATCGACAACGAGGAGATTGCCCTGGGCTTGAACGTGAATGAAGTGCGCCGGCGCTTCATCGACCACTACGGCCTCAAGCAGGAACGGATTGATGTCTACATACCTTTGGTCCAGATGGACGTAATCCAGTGAGAAGGACACGGAAGCCATGTCATTTGGCGCGTGTCTGTATTGCCACTGGCTGAGGCTGGGGCGCTGGATTATCCTTTCGACCATATGGATGGCTTTGCGTTGAAGAAAGCAATCGCGGTATTTCTGCAGCCGGTTCCTTTTCTGCTGGAGATTCTCTGCCTGGGTTTTGTCCTGTTGCTGTTTTGTGTCCGGAGAAGAGGCTGGGACGAACCTCCCCGGCACATTCCCTTTCTGCGCCGGGCCGGGCTTTCTTGTGTGGGCCTGGCAATCGCGTTGCTCTACCTGTTCAGCATCGATCCGGTTTCGACCGCCTTGTTGAAGCCCCTGGAGCAACGCTATCCTCCCCTGAAATTGACCGATGAATCCGCGATGGCGGAAGATCCGGCCTACATCGTGGTGCTTTCCGAAGGCTATGAATATGATGAAGCCAAGCCGCTGACATCCCAGTTGACCGGCGTCACCTTGGCGCGGGTGGCT
Organism: Verrucomicrobiia bacterium; assembly: GCA_030427505.1. Taxonomy (GTDB): domain Bacteria; phylum Verrucomicrobiota; class Verrucomicrobiia; order Verrucomicrobiales; family DEV007; genus JAUICH01. The sequence continues at coordinate 227,458 of JAUICH010000003.1, read as the reverse complement.
GAAGCCGTGCGGGTGCACAAAGCCTACCCGGAGGCAAGGGTGGTCTTCACGGGCGGGAAGGCTCGGGAGGAATTTCCCCCCGTGTCTGAAGTCATGGCGAACGTGGCCGTTTTGTTAGGAATGGAAGGCGGCCAGATCGAGATAGAAACCGAGGCCCGGGACACCCCGGACCATGTGCGTCTCCTGAAGGAGAGGCTCCGGGGAAAGAGCTTTGTCCTGGTAAGCTCCGCGAGTCACCTGCCGCGGGCGATGGCTCTTTTTGAAGCGAGTGGACTGACACCTACCGCCGCTCCCGCGGATATCCGGACCGATCCCGTGAACCGTCACCGGGGAATCGGCTTTGGTAGTTTCGTGCCCAAGCTTTCCAACCTGGACCGGGTGGATACCGCCCTGCACGAGTACCTCGGCATGCTGTGGTCCAGAATGCGGGGCCAGCTTTGCAAGACCCCACCGCAATCGGCTACTCCGGACGGCGGTGGCCAGTAGCGGAAGCAGCCCGATTCGGCTTCAACTTGCGGATGAAACCTTGGCAACCTTGGGGCCGCTACGAAAGGGAAGGTAGAATCCCAGAACGCCACCCAGACAAATCCCGATGATGACGACCGTCTTTAGGTCGCTCAAGTGAGAAAGGAAATAGGAAAGGCTTTGGTCGGCGGAAAAGGGGTAAAATTTCCACTCGCAGAAGATCCCCATGCCCAGGGCCGCCAGCCCACAGGCCAGGGATAGCCAGACACAACGGTAGCGGGCCAGCGCGGCGCCGAAGCCGATCATCGCTCCTGGAATGACCGGAGCCCGGAGCCCCTGGTTACCAATCCAGATATACAAGAAGTAACCGGCCACGCCACCTACCGCGGCGCCGAGTATGAGGAACAAAGTTTTCATTTCCAGGAGTTGAAGATGCAGAGTGAGGGTTAGGAAAAAGAATTAACGGGCAACGGGTTTGGCCACGGGCGCGGATTTTTTCGGCGGAGTCAGATTCACGGGGGAGAGCGACACCGCCTCGGTCTCGGCTCCTGGGCGGCGTGGGTCGGATGCCCCGCTGAAAAGACGTCCGTTTTCCGTGAGGATACTCTGCGTCGAACCCATGGTGGCCTCTACCTTAACGACGTAACCTCTCTCCTCAAGCAGCCGGACGGTATCCGGGCTCAGGCCGCGTTCGATGCGCAGGTAGTCCGGCTGCCACTGGTGATGCACCCTTGGGGCGGCGGCGGCCTCGGCCACGTTCATGTCGTGGTCGATCACGTTGATCAGCATCTGAGCCACCGTGGTGATGATGCGGCTGCCGCCGGGGCTGCCCGTGGCCAGCCAGGGCTTACCCTCTTTGAACACCAGGGTGGGGCTCATGGAACTGGCCATGCGTTTGCCGGGTTCGATCGCGTTGGCGTCCCCGCCCAGCAGACCGAAGGCGTTTGGCTCGCCCGGCTTGCTGACAAAGTCGTCCATTTCGTTGTTCAGGAGAAAACCAGTTCCCGGAGCCATGTGGCGGCTGCCATAGCTGAAATTGATGGTCGTCGTCACGACCACGGCATTTCCCTGGGCGTCCATGACACTGAAGTGCGTGGTCTGCGGACTCTCGCGGTCTGCCGCCGGAGTTCCATGGGAGATAGCATCCGCCGGAGTGGGTTTGTCAGGATTGATTTCCGCCTGTCGCTCCTTGAGGTAGTCACCGGAAAGAAGCCCCTCCACCGGCACCTTGGTGAAAGCCGGATCGCCCAGGTACTGGGTGCGGTCAGCAAAGGCGCGTTTGCTGGCTTCCGCGAAAAGATGAATGGTCTGAGCGGAATTGGGACCCGAGGCGTGGAGATCGAAGGGCTCCAGGAGTTTCAGAATTTGCAGGACAAACACGCCGGAACTGGGGGGCGGCATGGCGGCAATCTGATAGCCGCGGTAGCTGGTCATGACCGGCTCGGTAAAGACCGGCCGGTAGGCCGCCAAGTCTTCGTGGGTGATGAGTCCGCCTTTCTCTTTCAGATAAGCCACCAGCTTGTCCGCGACTTCGCCCTTGTAGAAGCCGTCCGGTCCGTTTTGGGAGATGAGTCGAAGCGTCTGGGCCAGGTCTGGTTGCCGGAGGATTTCGTCCGGTTTGTAGAGAGTGCCGTCAGGTTTATAAAAAGCGGCATTCGAGGCGGGGTGCGCGGACATCGCCTTGCGAACGCTCGCCAGACTGTCCGCCAGATCGGGCGTGACGGCGAAGCCTCCTTCCGCAAGCTCGATGGCGGGCCGGAGGGCCCGCTCCAGGGAGATGGTGCCGTAGCGTTCCAGCGTGTCGCAGAGGCCGCGCACGCTGCCCGGCACACCGCTGGCCAGGGCGCTGAAGCGGGACTTTTGCTCGTCCGGTTCCCCGTTCGCGTCCAGGAACAGATCCCGGTGCGCGGCAGCCGGCGCGGTTTCCCGGAAGTTGATGGCGATGGTCTGGCCGCTTTCCGCCCAGTGGACCAGCATGAAACCGCCACCACCCAGGTTTCCGGCCCGGGGCAGGGTGACCGCCAGGGCGAAGGCGGTAGTGACGGCGGCATCCACCGCGTTGCCTCCCTCCCGCAGAACATCCACCCCGGCCCGCGTGGCCAGGGCCTCCTGACTGGCTACCATGCCGCCATAGCCTTCCGTGGGGGAAAAGATGGGACTGCCCGCCAGGATGGCTTCATCCGTTTGCTGGGCCAGGAGCGCGCCGGGCGTCGCCAGAGACAGGGCGCTGAAGGAAACTGAGAGAAGGGGCGCCGCCAGGGTGGGGGAGAGTCGCATAGGAAGCTTCATCCTGTGCCGGGCCGGGCATGAAAACCAGCGGAAAATCGGGCGCGGTCCCAGGTCTTTCCGCGATGGTGCGGACGTGATTGCGCTTTTGCCTCGCTACGCCCCGGCTGTTAGGAAAGGAGCGATGAAGACAAGACCCCTGCCTACGATGCCCCTCTTCCAATGCTTGCTTGCACTGGTCTGGTTGACCCTGGTTCCGGGCCTTTTCGCCCAGGGAAAGAACGCCCAAAGCAGCGCGCCCAGCACGGAACTACCAGACAATCTGACCGAGCAACTCGACATCGTCTATGCCGCCTATGGCGGCCGCGAGATGCACCTGGATCTCTTTTCTCCCAAGGAAAAAGTCAGCAGCGAAAAAAGGCCCGCCATCGTGGTGGTTCACGGCGGCGGATGGCTCAAGGGAGACAAATCGAAATTTCGCGCTCTGGCCATCGCCCTGGCGTCTCGCGGGTATGTAACCGCCGCGATTGAATACCGCCTGGGTGGTGAAGCCTTGTTCCCTGCCGGTATTCACGACTGCAACGCGGCGGTGCGCTTCCTCCGGGCGAACGCGGACAAATATGGCATCGATCCCGAGCGCATTGGCGCCGTGGGCGGGTCCGCGGGCGGTCACCTCGTGGGATTGATGGCGGTGAGTGACAAGATGGATGCTTTGCAAGGCGAAGGCGGAAACCCCGGCGTGTCGTCCCGGGTCAAGTCCACCGTGGTCATGGCCGGTCCGCTGGACCTGACCAGCGGTAGCGTGCTGGAAAAGTCGCGGAACGATCCGGAAAACTCCAACGCCAATCACTGGTTTGGCAAGACCTATGACGAAGCTCCCGATCTCTACAAACTGGCGTCACCTTTTCACCAAGTGAGCGCGGAAACCGGCCCCATGCTGTTCATCTGCGGAGACATGGACAGTCCGGAGCGCAACGAAGCCACCCGGGAAAAGCTCCGCACCCTGGGTGTGAAAACGGATCTTATTGTGGTTAAGAACGCCAAGCACGGTTGTTGGAACCGGTTGCCGTGGTTCACCGGCATTGTCGCGGACATCGATACCTGGTTTCAGGAAACCTTGTAGATATGAGCGCGGCCGGCTTGGCGTAACTCTCAGAGCCATCGGGAAAGGAAGCAAGATCCGCCCGATCCGCGATTGAATACGCTAATTTGTTGCCGGGTTGTTTGTGCTTCTGAAGAAATGCGAAACCGGAAAAGTGGCCCGGCACTTGCTTAGATAGGGAATAGAGGATGAAACGGCGCGGCCGCGGTTCGGTCCCGTAACAGCGGGCAACCGGAGAAGGCTGGCCGATTCTCAATGGCCACCGTCACCTGGTCTGCGGCAAGGATTTTTATTAGACCAGATAAGAGCCCCGGATGCACAGTCTGACCGGGGCTCTTATATTGTACGGAAACAGGATAGCCCAGCCTATTGCGTTAGCCTTGAAGCAAATGGAACCAGACGGTCCGGCTTGATTCGACTGCTTTTCCGCCGATGGATCTCCTTTAAATCCGCCTGACAAGGTGGGCCTTCTGTCCCACAGTGATGGGCGATGGAGTATCGCAAAATTCCCCACAGCGACCTCACCGTGAGCGCGATCTGCCTGGGCACCATGACCTGGGGCGAGCAGAATACGGAGGCCGAAGGGCACGAGCAGATGGACTACGCCCTGGAGCAGGGCGTGAATTTTTTCGACACGGCGGAAATGTACCCGGTGCCGCCCCGGCCGGAAACCTGTCACGAAACCGAGCGGATCATTGGAAACTGGTTCGCCGCGCGGAAGACCCGGGATCAAGTCACCCTGGCCACGAAGGTGGCGGGACCCGCCGTGAATGCCCCACACATCCGGGACGGGAAAGCCCGCCTGGACCGTAAAAACATCGAGATCGCCTTGGAAGGCAGCCTGAAACGGCTTCAGACCGATCGCATAGACCTTTATCAACTGCACTGGCCGGACCGGCAGGCGCCCCTGTTCGGGCAGCGGGACTACGAAGCGCCGGAAGTGGATGATTCCGTGCCGATCGAAGAGACTCTCCAGGTGCTGGCGGACATTCAGAAGACCGGAAAGGTCCGCTATTTTGGCCTCTCCAATGAGACGCCCTGGGGAACCATGAAGTTTCTGCGCGTGGCGGAGGAGAAGGGCTATCCCCGGATGATCACCATTCAGAACGCGTATAGCCTCCTGAACCGGACTTTCGATGGAGGGCTCTCGGAAGTCTGCCACCAAGAAGGCATTCGTTCGCTGCCCTATTCGCCGCTGGCCTTTGGTAAGCTGTCGGGAAAATACCTCAACGGAGCCCGCCCGCCCGGCGCGCGCATCACGCTGTTCGAACGCTTTGTGCGCTACAACACGCCGAACGCGGACGAAGCTTCAGCGGAGTATGTGAAGATTGCCCAAGAAGCTGGTCTTGATCCGGCCCAAATGGCCCTGGCCTGGGTGACCGCCCAGCCCCATGTGGCTTCCAACATTATCGGCGCGACCACCATGGAACAGTTGAAGTCCAATATTGGGAGCATCGATATTCAGCTCAGCGGGGAAGTCCTGAAGCGCATCGACGAAGTACACGCCCGCTTCCCCAATCCCTGTCCCTGAGGTTTCAGCTTTTCGTCCGCGACATCCATCCATGAAGACCTGGAAGAAGATCCAGCAATCGAAGCCGGGGCTCTTGGCCTCACTGCTTTTGGTTGGCTTCTTCCTGGGGTCCATGGCACCCGTCCAGGGCCAGACGCTGCTCAGCCCGGTGCATGGGTATGTTTCGGCGGAACCGTTTCAGATCCGAAGAGAGTATGTGCTGACCCTCGCGGCCTTGGATGGGTTGTTGGGATTCGATCCGGTCCGCTTTGCCGAGATCGACGCGGATGAGCGCGAAGTGCTCAAGAGGATGATCACGGCTTATCTGGATGGGAAGAGTCCGGTATCGGTGGATGGATTTCCCCTCAGCATGGAGTTGGAGAGCATCCACTTCATCGCGCGAAGCGAGACCCTGGGACTGGTGGAAGACAAGCGGGACCTGATTCCGCTGGGTGACGCACTGGTGGGGGTGACCTATGGCGCCGCCACCGATGGCCCTCCGGAATTGATTGAAGTCATCTGGGAAGTTTTTCCGCCTGGCACCGATCCTGCCATTCTGGACGTCGGCGTGAGAGACCAGATGCAGCGTTTCGAACTGTATCCGGGCAGGGGAAAGGTCAAGTGGACGCGGCAAGCACCCGTAGTGACTCCGGAACTGCTCAAGCTGCCCGCGCCGCCGGACCTGGAGGAAGTGCCCGTGCCGACATTTCCCGCGCTCGGTGCGGGATGTTTGCTGGTTGCCGCGATTGCGGGGCTGACGGCTCTGGTGAGAAAAGAAAAGGCCTCGGCCTGGCTGGGGCTGGTGGTATTGGCGGGCGTCGCGGGCGGCGTGGTGTTGTGGAACGTGGGGCGGATACCCCTGGGAACCCCTGCCTCCGTGGTCGAGCCGGTCACGGATGAAGAGGCGGATGAGATTGTTTACGCCCTTCTGCGCAACATCTACCATTCCTTTGATTACCGGAAGGAGTCGGACATTTACGACACCTTGGATCGCAGCGCCGAGGGCGAACTGCTCACCCAGATATACCTGGAAGTGCGGCGCTCTCTGGAGTTGGAAAACCAAGGCGGTGCGCGGGTCCGCATTCAGAACGTGGATCTCCGGGATTGCAAAGTGGAAGACCCGGCGCCAGGCGGAGAAGTGGGGTTCGTGGCCGCCTGCGAATGGGTGGCCGTGGGCGAGGTGACTCACTGGGGGCACACTCACGACCGGGTGAACCGTTACTTCGCGGACCTGACGGTTCATCCTGTCGAGGGCCAGTGGAAACTGACCGCGCTGGAGATGGAAAAAGAGGAACGGCTGGAGCAGGTGGTAAAATCCTTGCAGGAACAGAAATGATCGCCTGCCGGGACCTACAGTTTCGCTATCCAGGCGAGTCCTTTTCCTTCCACTTACCCTCTCTGGAAGTGGCGGAGAGAGAGACGGTCGCCGTGGTGGGCCCCAGTGGCTGTGGAAAGACCACGCTGCTCCGTCTCATTTCCGGCATCCTGCTGCCACAGTCCGGAGACGTGCGGGCCGGTGGTGAAGCCGTCAATCGACTAGGCCAGAAAGCCCGTCAGCGATTCCGCATCCGGACCATCGGGCTGGTGTTTCAGGAGTTCGAGTTGTTGGACTACCTGACGGTGCGGGACAACATATTGCTACCTTACCGCATATCTTCCGCCCTCAATATTGACGGGGAGGCAAGAGAACGAGCCGGCGCTCTGGCGGAAGGAACCGGCATTGGCGCTTATCTAAAACGTTACCCTCACGAGCTTTCACAAGGTGAAAGGCAACGCGTCGCGCTTTGCCGGGCGCTGGTCACGCGGCCAAAGCTGATCCTGGCGGACGAACCGACCGGCAGCCTGGACCCGGACAATCAGGAGCGCATCATCGCTCTCATGCGCCAACAGGCCGCGGAAGCTGGCGCCACGCTGGTGATGGTGACGCATGACCACAGCATCCTGGAAGGGTTCGACCGCACCGTGGAGCTTCCCAAGATGCTGATCCACGAGCCGCAACCGGATCAAATACCTCCAGCCAGGGAAGGGGGTGTGGCATGAACCTGGGCGGAGCTTTTTATCTGGGCCTGCGGTATCTGAAACGCCGTCCGTTGAAAACGTTCCTGCTCGCGGGTTCCATCGGGCTGGCTTTCTTCCTGCCCGCCGCCATTGGCGTGGTAGTGAAGTCCGCCGAAACGCACCTGCGGTCCCGCGCCGATACCACGCCATTGCTCCTGGGAGCACCCGGTAGCCCGCTGGAACTGGTGTTCAATGCGCTTTACTACTCCAAACCGGGTATCACCCGGTTCACGATGGGAGAGGCCTCCGCCGCGAGGTTGGATAACCAGACCCGTATCATCCCGATCTATGCGCGTTATCATTCCCAAGGCGCGCGAATTGTCGGCACCACGCTGGACTATTTCCGGTTCCGGAATCTGGGTGTGGTGGAGGGGCAGTTCATGACGCGCCTGGGTGATTGCGTGGTGGGCGCCAAGCTGGCCAGGGAGAAGGGGATAAAACCCGGAGACCATGTGATTTCTTCCCCGGAAGCGATGTTCGACATCGCGGGAGTGTATCCGCTGAAGATGAGGGTAACCGGCGTGCTGGCCTCCAATGGTGGCCCGGACGACAGCGCCATCTTCACGGACCTGAAGACCACCTGGGTTATCGAAGGGCTGGCTCACGGTCATGAGAAGGTGAAGGATGCCCAGGCCTCGGAGATCCTGAAGGACGAAGGAGACAACGTGGTCTTCAACGCCTCCGTGCTGGAATACAACGAGGTGACGGAAGAAAACATCGGGTCCTTCCATTTTCATGGAGATCCTGACACGTTTCCCATCACGGCCGCCATCGTGGCGCCGGGCAGCGAAAAGACCCGCACCATCCTGCTTGGCCGCTATCAGGACGCGGAGAAGGGGAATCAATTGATCGTTCCCTCCGCCGTCATGGATGACCTGTTCGCCACCGTGTTTCAGGTGCGGAACATCGTGGTCGCCGCGCTGGCGCTGGTGGGAATCGCGGCCTTTGTAATCGCTTGGCTGGTGTTTCTCCTTTCAAACCGCCTTCGCGAGAAGGAGTTCCACAGCCTGCGCCAGATAGGGGCGGATCCGGTGTCGCTCCGCTTCCTGGTGGCATTTGAAGGCGGCTTTGTGCTTTGTGCCAGCCTGGCTCTGGCCGCGTTGCTTTTGATTTTGTTGCAGGCGATGGCTCCTCTGGCGGTGAAGTCACTGGTGGGAGGTTGACACTTACCACTTCCTGCAATTGAGTTTCCTGACCTTCATCCCCCCTCTCACAAAATGAAAATCTCCCGATCTCTTGCTTCCGCGTTTTCCGTGGCGATGCTCACCGCCGCGTTGACTCTCTCCGGCTGTTCGGATTCCTGCGAAACGGGCGTTTCCGGTGCCAGCTCCGCCTCAGGGGGCAAGCCGGAAGTGTATGTGGTAAACTATCCCCTGAAGTATTTCGCTGGCCGGATCGCGGGCGACCTGGCTACCGTCGTATTTCCAGCGCCGGGAGATGAAGATCCGGCTTTTTGGCAACCGGGAGATGAGGAAATCGCTGCTTATCAGGGGGCGGACCTGATCCTCCTGAACGGTGCGACTTACGCGAAGTGGACGGACAAGGTCACCCTGCCCGCCGAGACGGAGGTCGATACCTCAAAAGCCTTTGCCGATTCGTTTATTGTCGTCCAATCCTCCGTGACCCACAGCCACGGACCGGGCGGGGAACATTCTCACTCTGGCACGGCTTTCACGACCTGGATCGACTTTACCCAAGCCCTGGCACAGGCCCAGGCTGCGCGGGATGCGCTCGTTGATCTATTGCCTGACGCGAAGGATCAGCTGGACGCGAATTTCGAAGCCCTGAAGAAAGACCTCGAAGCCCTGCAACAGCGCATGCGGGCGGCGGCGGGCAAGATTGGCACTCAGCCCCTCGTGGCGTCCCATCCGGTTTATCAGTATTGGGCTCGTCAGTATGCCATCAATCTGGAAGCCGTGCTCTGGGAACCGGAGACCGTGCCGGATGCGGATCAAATGAAAGGGCTTCAAGACATCCTCGCCAAGCACCCGGCCAAGTGGATGGTCTGGGAAGGGGAGCCCGCGGCGGAGTCCGTGGCCAAGCTGAAAGAGATTGGGGTCGACAGCGTGGTCTTCGATCCCTGCGGCAACGTGCCGGACAGTGGCGACTGGCTTTCCGTGATGAACGGAAACATCGACAATCTGGAAGCGGCCTTCGGAGGTAAGTAGCTGGGCTCAGTAAACCAAGGCCGGTCCGCCGCCTGAGAAAAACTTCAGGCGGTGAGTTTCCGGAGATTGTCGAGATACACGTGGCGTTCCATGACCGTCTTGGAAACCTCCAGCGGTCTCCCCACGATCACTCCCGCGTGGCTGCTGAATTCGTTCAGGTAGCCGGACACGGACTTGTCGATGACGACGCGCTTGTAGTTGGAAGACGCGTGCATGAAGCGCATCACCCCATCGCCAGTCCTGACCGCCAGCCCCACATGCGAACAGAAGCCGCCGGTGTGATTGGTGGCAATGCCCAGGATGTCGCCGTTGCGTAACTTCGGCTCAATCCTGGCGACGCGGCTTTTGGGAATGTAGTAAACCTTCAGCGCGGAAATTTTCCGTTCGAGATCGCCCATGGGCTCAAGCAAAGACGGATTGCTGCGGAGGTAACGGTAGCTTTTCCAGAGCTTGGTCATCTCCTGACACTGGCGATCATGGATACGCTCCGCGCCACCCAGGTTCCGGGTAATGTTGTCGCAGGTGCCCCGGGCGTCGTTTTCCACATACCACTCCGCCAAGTAGTGGATGCGATCCAGGTAGTGCCCCCGGCAGCAGCCGGCCCGGTAGCGGGTGAACTCGATCTGATAGAGCAAATCCCGCGGCGTAAACTCGGTGCGGTCCGTCTGGCCAATCATCCGGGCCAGCCCCAGGCTGATCTCGAAAAAGGTCCAGCAATCCAAGCCGTAAAGGTTCACGGAAGGCGCCTCGATTCGGTCGTCTATCTCCAGCGTGTAACTCTTGTAGGGGGTGCCACGCATTTCCCGGGCGAACTTGATCATCCGCTCCCCGATAGGCAGTTCCCGCCAGCTTTCACGCGCGGCTCTCCGGACCATGTCCTGGAATTTGTCCTGCCCCTTGAAGGTAGTGGATAGAGGCAGGCGCGGAATTTCGCCCGCGGAAGACAGCGTGGGAATCGCCGCGGACAGACCGATCCCAATAAAGTGGCGTCGCTTCACGGGAATGAAGATTAACAGAAATTGAGCATTTTTCTAGAGTTTCTTCCCGGACGCTTCTTAAGTAAGCCCATGAAAGGCAAGTGGATCATGTGGGGGCTGCAATGGATCCTCGGCGGACTGTTCATTTTCGCCGGCGTGGAAAAGCTCAGCGACCCCGCTCTTTTCGTCTTCAATATCCGCGCCTATCAGTTCACGTGGCTGCACGATCCAGCGCCCGCCATTCTGGCGGTGGGACTGCCCTGGCTGGAAATCTTCTGTGGGCTGGCTCTCATTGTGAACCGTCTGAAATCAGGCGCCTTGGTCCTTCTCATCGGCATGATATCCGTCTTCTCCGTGGCCGTGTCGTCGGCTTGGTACCGGGGACTGGATATCGAATGCGGATGCTTCGGCGGTGGAAAAAAGACCGGCGACTATCTGCCGCACCTGATCCAAAACGGCCTGATCCTGGCGGGGCTGGTGGCGGTGCTATGGCTGGTACTGAAGACTCCCAGAAGCCAGGCCATCGGTCAGGTGGAGTAGGGGGTGAATTAGAGAACCAATAGGGGGACGCCAGAATTTCTCCCGGACCATTAAGAGCTACGCCGGACTGGAAGTCCGGTCGCACAAAGTGAAGGCCTTCGCTTCGTGCGGGCGGCCTTTGGGCCGCAATACTTACGCCACGCCTTCCTTCACCGAAGCGCAGGCATATTCGCGATTCAGACGGGCGATGACGTCCGCGCTGATCTCTTTCGGGCAGACGCCTTCGCACTCGTAGTGGTTCGTGCAATTGCCGAAACCTTCCGCGTCCATCTGCCGGACCATGGCCAGCACGCGAATGTCGAGTTCCGGTTTGCCCTGGGGCAGGAGATTCAGGTGCGAGGCCTTGGCGCCGACGAACAGCATGGGGCTGGCGTTCGGGCAGGCCGCCACGCAGGCGCCGCAGCCGATACAGGTGGCGGCGTCGAAACTCTGGTCCGCGTGATCTTTTTCGATCGGCAACCCGTTGGCGTCCGGCGCGGAGCCGGTCCGGACCGAAATGTAACCGCCCGCCGCGATGATGCGGTCGAAAGCAGAGCGGTCCACCACCAGGTCGCGAACCACCGGAAAAGCCTTGGCGCGGAACGGCTCGATCCAAATGGTGTCCCCGTCACGGAACTTCCGCATGTGAAGCTGGCAGGTGGTAACGCCATTGTCCGGGCCGTGAGGCACGCCGTTGATGGTCAGGGAACACGTTCCACAAATCCCTTCGCGGCAATCGTGATCGAACTGAACGGGATCTCCGCCTTCTTCGATGATGCGTTCATTCACGATGTCGAGCATCTCCAGGAACGAAGCTTCCTCGGGAATGTCCCGGGCCTCGACGGTTTGCATTTGGCCCTTGGCATCCGGACCTTCCTGGCGCCAGATTTTAAGCGTGAGATTCATGGCGATGCTCGGTTAGCTCAGAGATTAGGATAAGAAAAAGATTCGATTACTGGTAGCTGCGGACGGAGGGCTTCACTGTGTCAAAGACGAGTTCCTCCTTGTGAAGCACGGGCGGCTTGTCTTTGCCCGCGTATTCCCAGGCAGAGGCGTAGGCAAACTTGTCATCATGGCGCTTCGCTTCACCCGGCTGCGTGGTGCCGCTTTTCACCTCCGGGTCAGCTTCGGTGAACTGGTGTTCCTCGCGAAAATGCCCGCCGCAGCTTTCCTCTCGGTCCAGGGCGTCGCGGCACATCAATTCGCCAAACTCCATGAAGTCCGCCACGCGGCCGGCCTTTTCCAACTCCTGATTGAGGTTGGTGCCGTTGCCCGGAACCCGCAGGTTCTGCCAGAACTCCTCCCGGATTTCCGGGATCTTCTTGAGGGCTTCTTCCAGGCCGGCCTTGTTACGCGCCATGCCGCACTTGTCCCAGAGGAGCAGACCCAGTTCGCGGTGGAAACTGTCCACACTGCGCTTGCCCTTGATGTCGAGGAACGTCTTTGTCCGCGTGCGGACTTCTTCCTCCACGGCTTTGAATTCGGGAGCGTCCGTGGTGACAGCCCCCGGTTTCTGGCCGGCGAGATAAACAGCGAGGGTCACGGGAATGACAAAGTAACCGTCCGCCAGGCCCTGCATCAGGGCGCTGGCGCCCAGGCGGTTGGCGCCGTGGTCGGAGAAGTTCGCTTCACCCAGCACGTGCAGGCCAGGCAGGTTGGACATCAGGTTGTAGTCCACCCACAGGCCACCCATGGTGTAGTGCACCGCGGGGTAAATGCGCATGGGCGCTTTGTAAGGATTCTCGCCCGTGATCTTGGCGTACATCTGGAAGAGGTTGCCATAGCGGTTCCGAATGGCGTCCTCGCCCAGCCGGTTGATGGCGTCCCGGAAATCCAGGTAAACGCCGCGTCCGCCCGGGCCCACGCCCCGGCCTTCATCGCAAACTTCCTTGGCGGAACGGGACGCGATGTCGCGTGGCGAGAGGTTGCCGAAGGAGGGATACTTCCGCTCCAGGTAGTAGTCCCGGTCCGAGTCTGGAATATCGTTAGGATTTTTCTTGGCGTCTTCCGCCTTCTTCGGCACCCAGATCCGGCCGTCGTTACGGAGAGACTCGGACATCAGGGTCAGCTTGCTCTGGTAGTCGCCGCTGACGGGAATGCAGGTGGGGTGAATCTGCGTGTAACAGGGGTTCGAGAAATACGCGCCCCGCTTGTGCGCCCGGTAGGCCGCGGTGACGTTGCAGCCCTTGGCGTTGGTGGAAAGGAAGAAGACGTTTCCGTAACCGCCGGTGGCCAGGAGCACGGCGTCTCCCGCGTGGGAGGAAATTTCGCCCGTCTGCATGTCCCGCACCACGATGCCCTTGGCGTGGCCATCGACCACCACCATGTCCAACATTTCCGTGCGCGGATACATCTGCACACCACCGTTGTGCACTTCCTTTTCCAGCGCCTGATAGCAGCCGAGGAGCAACTGCTGGCCCGTCTGACCGCGGGCGTAAAAGGTGCGGCTGACCTGCGCGCCACCGAAAGAACGGTTGGCCAGCAAACCGCCGTATTCACGGGCGAAGGGCACGCCCTGGGCCACGCACTGGTCGATGATGTTCACGCTGACTTCCGCCAGCCGGTAGACGTTGCCCTCCCGGGAGCGGAAGTCGCCGCCCTTCAGCGTGTCGTAAAAGAGCCGGTAAACGCTGTCCCCGTCGTTCTGGTAGTTCTTGGCGGCGTTGATCCCGCCCTGGGCGGCGATGGAGTGGGCGCGACGCGGGCTATCCTGATAGCAGAAGCACTTGACCTTGTAGCCCAGCTCCGAAAGCGTGGCCGCCGCGGCTCCACCGGCCAAGCCACTGCCGACAATAATGATGGTGAACTTTCGTTTGTTGGCCGGGTTGATCAGCTTCGAGTCCCGCTTGTGCTTGGCCCACTTATCCTGAAGCGGACCGGAAGGAATTTTTGCGTCTAGAGCCATGATCGTAGGTAGCGCGAAAAGGGAAAAGGAAACGGACCAGATAAATCAGTCAAAGTGAACCAGCCCCAGCATGATGGAAATGGGAATGGAGATGAAGCCCAGCCAGATGATGGCGGCGTAAATCCAACTGAAGACCTTGATGGCCCCCCGGGTCTTCTTCGACCGCAGCCCCAGGGTCTGGAAAATGGAGGCGACTCCGTGGCTCAGGTGGGAACACAGCAGCGTCAGCGCCACGATGTAGAACAGGCTGACGGGCACATTCTGAAAGCCGCGAACGACCATGCCGTAGGTGTCGTGCCGGTCCACCAGGGGATCGCGCAGATCCGCCAGGCCCTGATCGATCCGCACGGTGAAGTGAAGGAGGTGAAAGATCACGAAAGCCAGGATGGTCAAGCCGGACCAGATCATGACCCGGGCAGACAGGGTCGTTCTGACGCTGGTTTTTACCTCGTAGGCATCGGCGCGGGCGGCACGATTGCTGCGGGTCAACTGAATGGTCGCCACGATATGAAGCACAAAGCACGTCAACAAGACCGCACGCGCAATCCAGATGCCCGCGCCGTGAAGCAGATGCATCAGAAACTCAGCGTAATCATTCGTGGCTTCGCGGCCGACGTAGACAAGCAAGTTCCCGGCAAGATGTCCCGCCAAGAACCCCACGAGCACGATTCCCGTGAGGGCGACGACAACTTTCTTACCGATGGAAGACGACCAGAACTGACAGATGGTGGAGACCAGAGGACTCATTGGCGGAATTCTTTAAGCATTACGGCGGCCAATTGCAAGGAGATGGGACAATCGTTTTTGTCTTGTTGTTGATTGAAGGTTGCGCCTCCCAGAAAATTTTCCTATCAAACCGGCCATGGAAGCACCACGCGTTCAAGAGAGTTGGTCCACACGTCTGGGGGTCATCCTGGCCGTCTCCGGCAGCGCGGTGGGACTGGGAAACTTTCTGCGCTTTCCGGGTCAGGCGGCCCAGTACGGAGGCGGCGCGTTCATGCTGGCCTACTTCGTCTCTTTGCTCATCATCGGCCTGCCCATCTGCTGGGCGGAGTGGACCATGGGCCGCTACGGGGGGCTGAGAAAGTTCAACTCCTGTCCGGGTGTCTTCCGCTGTGTCAGCGGAAAAGGCTGGGGCGCCTATGCCGGGGTCATCGGCGTGATCATCCCCGTCGTGATCTACATGTACTATGTTTACATCGAAGCGTGGTGCCTGGGATACGCGGTCAACTTCCTGGCGGGGAACATTCAGTTTGAGGCCGGCGACGACGCTGGAGCCTTTTGGAAGACATTCATCGGCTATGGCGAAGATGGCGGCGCGCTTCATTTCGGGATCAAGAAGGTAATGGGCTATCTGATCCTCGTGTTCGTTCTCAATTTTCTCCTCATCTACATGGGAATCGCCAAGGGCATCGAGTGGTTCTGCAAGTTCGCCATGCCCACGCTTATCGTGCTGGCTGTCATCATCCTGGTGCGCGTGCTGACCTTGGGAGCGCCAGATCCCGCCGAGCCACAGAATAACGTCGCCAACGGCTTGGGATACATGTGGAACCCCACCAAGGTGGAAGCCGTCGAGCAAGGTCCGGACGGAAAAGAGATCCGAACGGAGATCGTTGGAGACGTGGCCATCGCTGAAAAAGAAGCCGCCGGCGCCACCATCGAGAAGAAGGGCATGTGGGAGCAGTTGCTCAATCCGCAGCTCTGGCTGGCGGCCGCGGGACAGATCTTCTTTTCGCTCTCCGTGGGCTTTGGCGTCATCGTCACTTATTCCAGCTACCTGAAGGCAAAGGATGACGTAGTGCTCAGCGGGCTGGCGGCCACCAGCGCCAACGAGTTCTGCGAGGTCGCGTTGGGTGGACTCATCACTCTTCCGGCGGGTGTTGCCTTCCTCGGCATCAGCGGCGTGTCCGGTCAGGGCACCTTCGACCTGGGCTTCAACGTGCTGCCGATGGTCTTTTCCGAAATGCCGGGTGGCGCGATCTTTGGGTTCCTGTTTTTCTTCCTGCTCTTCCTGGCGGCGGTGACCAGTTCGCTGTCGATGCTTCAGCCCGGCATCGCTTTCCTGGAAGAAGCCATGGGCATCACCCGGAAGATGTCGGTCGCTCTATTGGGCTTCATCACTGGGGTAGGGGTCATGTTCGTGGTCTGGTTCAGCAAAGACGCCAAGGCTTTGGACACGCTGGACTTCTGGGTGGGCACCTTTCTCATCTTTGTGCTGGCCACCATTCAGATCATCATCTTCTCCTGGATCTTTGGCGTGGATCGCGGCTTGAAGGAAGCGGAACGCGGAGCCGCCATGAAAATTCCGCGAATCTTCCGCTTCGTGATGAAGTATCTGACCCCCTCCTTTCTTCTAATCATCTTTGCCATGTGGGTGGCGCAGAATATTTTCAATTCAGGCAAAGCGGGGGTCAGCGGCTACGTAAAAGACCTCTTCGTGGAACCAAACAAAGTAGCCTGGATGAGCGTGGTGCTCATCATCATGGTAGGCTTGCTGGTGGCGGTATTGGTTTCCCGGAGTTCGGCGTATAAGGGACCGATCCCGGGGGAAGTGGAATCGGAAGAAGCTTAGCGGAAGGAGAAAGAAGCGATGAACGCAGGCGGCTGGATAATCATGATTCTCTCCGTGGGTACGGTGACCACACTGTTTCTCTGGTGCATCTTCCGGGTGCTGAAGACTCCCGGCGAGACGGAGAAGGTTCACGGGTTTGAGTTCGAGACACCCGACGAGGAGAAAGAACACGAGTCGCGGTAGAGCCTGGCCGGTTCGTTTCGGCGAATCCTTGCGTTGAGAGGCGCCGCCGCTAGATTGGCGGAAGGCTCAGATTATCAGCCTCTCCAAGGTTTCCCGTTTTTTTGCCCCAGATGGCCCGTTCCTACACGCTTCAGCGCACGCCCCGCGAGTCCGGCAGCGGCATCGACTACGCGGCGGAACTGAACGAGCAACAATACGCCGCCGTCACTTCACCACCCGGACCCGCCCTCATCATTGCGGGCGCGGGCAGCGGCAAGACCCGGACCCTGACCTACCGGGTCGCTTACCTGCTGGACAATGGAATCGAGGCAAAGAACATCCTTCTCCTGACCTTCACCAACAAGGCCGCCCGGGAAATGCTGGAGCGGGTGGAGGCGCTGCTGCCGCTGGATACGAACGAACTGTGGGGCGGCACCTTTCACTCCATCGGAAACCGCATCCTGCGCCGCCACGCGGACCGGCTGGGCTTCAAGCGCAGCTTTTCCATCATGGACCGGGAGGACCAGAAAGACCTGCTCAACTCCGTGATTGGGGAGAGCGACCTGGACACCAAGGCCATCCGTTTTCCCAAGCCGGAAGTCCTGGCGGACATTTTCAGCCTGGCCCAGAACACCGGGGAAAAGCTGAAAGACCTTCTGGAGCGCCGGTACCCGTATTTCGATCACCTCCACGGGCAGATCGCCCAAATGGCCAAAGCCTACGAGCGGAAGAAGCAGGACACCAACTGCATGGATTTTGACGATCTGCTGCAGAAGACGCTGGTCTTGCTGGAGGAAAATCCCGACCTGGCGGAGGTCTATCAGAACCAGTTCCAGTTCGTGCTGGTGGACGAATACCAAGACACCAACCACATTCAGTCCCAACTCATCGATCTCCTCGCCGCGAAACACAAAAACGTGACCGTGGTGGGAGACGACGCGCAATCCATCTACTCCTGGCGCGGGGCGGACTACCGGAACATCCTGGAGTTCCCGGAGCGTTACGAGGGCGCTCAGGTCTTTAAGATCGAGACCAACTACCGGAGCGTTCCGGAGATTCTCGACTTGGCGAATAGCGCTATTCGCGGCAACACCAAGCAGTATCACAAAGAACTGCGCCCCCACCGGAAGATCACCGAACTGCTTCCCGGTCTGGTGCCCCTGGCCGACCCCAGCACCCAGGCCGCCTTTGTCGCGCAGCGCATCCTGGAGCTGCGGGACGAGGGTATCGAGCTGGACGAGATGGCCATTCTCTACCGGGCGCACTTTCACTCCATGGAGATCCAGATGGAACTGACGAAGCGCGGCATCCCCTTCGTCATCACCAGCGGGCTCCGGTTTTTCGAGCAGGCGCACATCAAGGACGTGGCGGCCTTCATGAAGTTTGCCGTGAATCGGCAGGACGAGGTGGCCTTCAAGCGCTTGGTGCGTATGCTGCCCGGCATTGGCGCGAAAAGTGCGGACAAGCTTTGGAACCAATGGGTTACCTGCGAAGCCAGCCACCTGGAAGTGATTCCCGGCTTCTTTCAATACCTCGAAACCTTCTCCGTTCCGGCCAAAGGGCGAAAAGCGTGGGAGCAGTTGGGCTACACCCTGGACGAGTTGTTGGACCCGGAGGGAAAACCGCGTTCGCCACGGGAAATGATTCCCTCCATCCTGGGCGGGGTGTATGACGACTACTTGCGCAGTAAGTACAGCAATTATGAGAGCCGCCGCCAGGACATCGATCAACTCCAGCAGTATGGCGAGCAGTTTTCCGACATCGAAGAGTTTCTTTCCCAGCTATCCCTCTTGTCCAGCGTGGACAACGAGACCACCAGTATGCGGCAGCGGGACACCGAAGCGGTGTGCCTTTCCTCCGTCCACCAGGCCAAAGGCCTGGAATGGCGAGCCGTTTTCGTCGTGTGGTTGACGGACGGCATGTTTCCGAACAATCGAGTACTAGACGAAGACGATGAGAGCCAAACCGGACTGGAAGAAGAGCGCCGCCTTTTCTACGTCGCGATCACGCGTGCCAAAGACGAACTTTACCTTACCTACCCGCAAATCTGGCACAATGCCTACGACGGCCAAGTCCTCCAGAAACCTTCCCGGTTCATCGAAGACATCCCGCAAGACCTCATGGAAGGGTGGAACGTGGGAACTTGGTGATTTCTTTCCGTGGGACGATGCGGTAAGTCCCGAGATGCCCGATTTTCGGCTGAAACCGGAAGCGCCAGTCCAGGACGAGCCACCGGTTAGCGAACCGGGGACCGCGCTTGAATCCTACCTTGAACCTGAAGCGCATCCGGAACCCGCCGCCGTCGAAGCCGACACCCTGACACCCATGCCCACGGAACCCGGTCTTGATGTATTGGAACTGGACACACCGCCCAGTCCCGTGCCCGCACCCGCCAAGTCCTTCGAACCCGACCACTTCCCAACAGGCGCGCCCCAGGCCATGCCCGTGCCAACGGCAGATAAACCAGAGGCCGAAACCGAAAAGGAAGCGGCTCCGGAAGAACCCTTCGTGCTCGGAGCGATCCGGGACGGGGCCCCAGCGCCCGCCGCTGAAAACGAACCGGCGCCCGAAACCAAACCTGAACCGGAGCCCGAAGAATCGCCCGAACCGGAAGAGACACCCGAGCCCGAGCCCGAGCCCGAGCCCGAGCCGGAACCTGAAGCCGATCCCGAGCCGGAAGAAGAGACTCCAGAGGAACCTGCTGAGGATGAGGCAGCAGCGGACGTCAACGAGCCAGAAAAAGGCGAAAACGACGAAGTGGAGGGGACTCCCGCGGGTACCCCGGCGGAGTGGCCGAAGTCCAGCCAGACCGTCACTGTTTCGCCTTCGCCCGACAAGCCGGCGGGCCTGCTCATTCCCATCTTTTCCATTCGCCGGCCAGACGACTTGGGCATTGGAGACGTCGTCGGGTTGCGCGAGTTGATTGATTGGGCGGCGGACACCGGCTTTGCGTTTGTTCAGTTGCTGCCGATCAATGAAACCGGCCTCGATAACAGCCCTTACAACGCCATCAGTTCCGTGGCGCTGGAACCGCTCACTCTGGACTGTTCGCCGGAGGATGGCTTGACCGACCTGACGGCGGAGTCCTATGCCGAGGCCATTGCGGAGGTGGACTTGGCCAGGCTGCGGTCTGGAAACGTGCAGTACGACGCCGTCCGGCCCCTCAAGCAAGAGCTACTCTGGCGGGCCTTCGGAAAGTTCTTCGAGGATCACTTCCAGCAGAAGACGGACCGGGACGTGGCCTTCCACCGGTTCTGCGAGGAGGAGGAGTCCTGGATTGGTGACTACTGCATCTACCGCTTCCTCATGGACCTGGAAGAGGGGAACCAGAACTGGAGAACCTGGAGCGAAGAGTTCAATACCATCGACAAAGCGCGGGACTTCACCACTCGCCTGATGGAGGTGGACTCCGAGAAGACGGAACGGCAGCTCGTCTTCTACGCCTATGTCCAGTGGATCGCCCACCAGCAGTGGAAGAAGGTCCGGGCGTATGCCGACAGCAAGAACGTGCAGTTGATGGGGGACATGCCCATCGGCGTCGCCATGTGCAGCGCGGATGTCTTTGGCAATCCCTCGCTCTTCAACCTGGAATGGTATGGTGGCGCGCCGCCGGAAACGAATTTCAAAGACGACGAATTTACCCAGAAGTGGGGCCAGAACTGGGGCATCCCGCTGTACCGCTGGGACGTCATGGAAAAAGACGATTTCCAGTGGTGGCGGCAGCGCGTTGGGAAGGTGAGCGACATCTTCTCCCTCTTCCGGATCGACCACGCCCTTGGGTTCTATCGCATCTACGCTTTCCCCTGGGAGCCGCAGCGGAACCAGGAATTCCTGCCGCTCTCCCACGATCAGGCGAAGAGCAAGACCGGCGGCCAGCTACCCGGTTTCAAACCGAACGCGGACGACACCCACGAGCACAAGCAGGAGAACCGTGCCCTTGGCGAGAAATACCTGCGCATGATCCAGGACGCCGCCAATGGCGCGGCGGTCATTGCGGAAGACTTGGGCGTGGTGCCGGACTACGTGCGGCCGAGCCTGCTGTCTCTGGACATTCCGGGCACGAAAGTTCCGATGTGGGAAGTCCGCCACAACAATCCCGCCGATCTGGTGCCGAAGACGGACTACCCCTACGTCTCCTTTGCCACCTACGCCACGCACGATCACTTCCCGATCAGCCGGCAGTGGGAACAGAACCGTGCGCGTGTCACGGAAGGGGGGGATCCCTGGGAATCCCGCGCTTTCCTGGAAGGATTGGCCCGCTACGCGGATATCGATCTCGGCGACGGACCCGGCGGCGGGCCACCGCCCTATGGCGACGCGGTACGCGAAGCACTCCTGAAAGCCCTGTTCAACGCCAGTTCGAAATACGTCTGCGTGATGATTACCGACCTTTTCGGCCTGGACGACCGCATCAACGTCCCGGGCGTGGCCGATGGTTCGAACTGGTCCTACCGTTTCGGGGCCAATACGGAGGAACTTTCCTCCAACCCTCATTGGCGCTATCTGGGCCAGCGCGTGAAAAAGCTCTTGATCGAGACTGGGCGTTCGCTTGAGTCAGAGTGAAGAATCCTTTCGGCCTCAATTCCGCCGATTCCATCCGAATTTCCCAATCTCATGAGTTCCACCATTAGTGTCGCTGTCACCGGAGCCGCTGGCCAGATCGGCTATTCTCTCCTCTTTCGCATTGCCTCCGGCGCCATGTTCGGCCCGGACCAGAAAGTCGCTTTGCGTTTGATCGAAATCGAACCCGCCATGAAGGCCCTGGAAGGGGTGGTCATGGAGCTGGACGACTGCGCGTTCCCGCTCCTGGAAAGCATTACCCCCACGGCCAGCCTGGACGAGGGCTTCAGCGGCGTGAATTGGGCTCTGCTGGTCGGAAGCGTGCCCCGGAAGAAAGGCATGGAGCGGAAGGACCTGATCGGCATCAACGGCAAGATCTTCACCGGCCAAGGTCAGGCCATCGCGAAGAACGCCGCTTCGGACGTGCGCACGCTGGTGGTGGGGAACCCCTGCAACACCAACTGTCTCATCGCGATGAGCAACGGTCAGGACGTGCCCAGCGACCGCTGGTTCGCCATGACTCGCCTGGATGAAAACCGCGCCAAGACACAGCTCGCGCAAAAGGCGGGGGTTCATTCCCGGGACGTGACCAACATGGCCATCTGGGGCAACCACTCCGCCACCCAGTATCCGGATTTCTACAACGCCAAGATCGGCGGCAAACCCGTGCCGGAAGTGATCGAAGACGAAGCCTGGCTCCAGGGCGCCTTCATCGAGACCGTCCAGAAGCGGGGCGCCGCCATCATCGAAGCCCGTGGCCTTTCCTCCGCCGCTTCCGCCGCCAATGGCGTGGTGGACACCGTCATCAGCCTGACGAATCCGACGCCGGAGGGCGACTGGACCAGCGTGGCGGTCTGCTCGGATGGCAGCTACGGCATCGAAGAAGGTCTCATGACCTCCTTCCCGGTTCGTTCCACCGGCAGCGGTTGGGAAATCGTTCAGGGCGTGCCCGTGAACGAGTTCAGCCAGAGCCGGATCGACGCCACCATCGCCGAACTCAAGGAAGAACGTGACGTGGTGAAAGACCTGATTCCTGGCTAATCCCGCCAAAGCGGTTCCAATCAATCGAGCCGCGAACGAACTGGCGAATTGAATGATCCTTGGGGAAGCGCGCCAAGCGGTGCCTTCCCCAAATTTTTCGGTCTCCTCTTCCCGGAAGGGAGGAGGAACTAAACAAGCTCAGGGGCTAATCTCAGAACTCTTTTCCGCACTCCTCACAGTGATGATAAGGCTCCTTGATGTAGGCGCCCCCGATCGTCAGGAGGATGGCGGGAATGAGCGTGAGTAACCCCACGTAGACCACGGTCAACACCAGACTCAGAAGCACTCCCGTGGCGCCCACGCCGATCATGATGTAACCCAGGATCGAAACGCGCCTGCCTTCCGTCAGATCGGTGGAACCGCAGGCGGGGCAGTTCGTAATGGCAATGGCCGAACCTTGGCCAATGGGAGCCTCCTTATTGATGTTGATGTCTACCGTTTCGTCGATTGACATGCTAACAAGATTTCAGCAGTGCCACGGAGTGTCAAGGTGGAACGGCTGATGCCTGGGTGACAAATTCGATTGGGAGTAAAAGGCATTCCCACGCGAAGAACGGAATCTTGCCTTATTCGTTAGGCTGAGCCGGGCTTCCGGCAGAGGGAAGAGATCACTCGTCCGTGAGACACCGTTGATAGAGGTGCCCATAGACTTCCTTGGCCTGGATCATGTCAAGCCGCGTAAGCTGGGGCAGATGGCCGATGAGAAGCGGCCAGTCGTCCATGTTCTCCGGGACCCTGCCATGGGACCCTTTCACCAAAGTCGCGTCCAGAGGGACCACATTCATCAGGGTCCGGAAGCCCATGGTGCTGCCCAGGACTTTGCGGCTGGCCTTCACTTTGGGCATGGAAACCTTGGGATCGAAAAACAGCTCCACCGGGTCGTAACCGGGCTTGCGGTGAATGTCCACCGTCCGCGCGTAGTCGGGCGCCAAACGGTCATCCTCCCAGAAGTAGTAGGTGAACCAACTCCGCGCGTCGCTGACCACGACCAAGTCTCCGGCGCGGGAATGATTCAATCCACTGAAGTGCAGCATCTGCCCGCCGATCACCTCTTCCACGCCGTCCGTGGCCTCCAGCACCGCCTTCACTTTGTCGTGAATCGCCGGATTGTTCACGTAGACATGAGCCACCTGGTGATCCGCGATCGCGAAGGCCTGACAGGCCCCCAGGTCCAGGGTATCGTGGCCCAGTTCTTCTTTGATGGAGATCCAGCCATGCTCGCGAAAGATCCGGTTCAAGTGCACCGGGCGATCCACCGGGGTGATGCCGTATTCCGATAACAAGACCACCTTCGTGGCACGTTCTTCAAAATACTCAATCAGGTTTCCGACAATCGCGTCGATCTCCTGGAGGTCCTGTTCGATGGCGGGATCGTTCGGCCCCAAGCGCTGCAGGTTGTAGTCCAGGTGAGGAAGGTAGACCAGCTTGATGTGGGGCTGATAGTGCTGCTCCACCCACTGCGCGGCCTTGGCGATCCACTCGGACGACTTGATATCGGCCATGGGGCCCCAGAAATGCTGGAACGGAAACCGCCCGATCCGCTTCTTCAGCGTGTTCGCAACCTCCGCCGGCGTGGATGCAATGTCGAACACCTTCTTCCCATCGGCACAATAGATCGGCCGGGGAGTGACGGTGATGTCCGCGGTGGAATACATGTTGAACCACCAGAACAAATTCGCGCAAGTGGTGTGGGGATCGATGTCCCGGATCGCTTCCCAGAGCTTCTTTCCGTGGACCAGCCGGTTGGACTGTTTCCAGAAGCGGTGCTCCGCATATTCCCGGTCATACCAGCCATTCCCGACAATGCCGTGATTGCGGGGAATCAATCCGGTAAGATAAGTCGCCTGAGCGGAGCAGGTCACCGCGGGCACGTCTGGCCGGATGCGGGCCAGACGGTTTTCTTTACGGGAAACAAACGCGGAAATCTTTGGCGTAGAATCCCCAATATGCCGATTCGTCAGGCCGACAACGTTGATGATAGCGAGGCGTTGCAAGGCGGCTGCCGGATTTTTGGTTTCGCTTCGAACTTGTCTTGGCGCCCTGGGAGCGCTTAGCTGCGCTTTCTTGTAACCACCGATGAGCCAGAGGAGCAATCAGAAAATCTTATTTGTCTGTATGGGAAACATTTGCCGGTCGCCCGCGGCGGAAGGGACCATGGCCCATCTTATCGGGCAGCATGGACTGGGCCATTCCCTGGAATGCGACTCCGCCGGGACGACCGGTTTTCATACCGGCAACTCTCCCGATAGCCGAATGACCCGGGCCGCCGCGAAACGGGGCATCCGCTTGTCAGGGCGGGCCCGCCAGATCCAACCATCCGACCTGACCGCCTTTGACTACATCCTGGTGGCGGACTTCGAAAACCTGGAAGACGTCAATCGGCTGGCGGCTCAGCATAAAGTCACGGCCAGCATTCACCGGATCTGCGAATTTTGCGAAGCTCATGAGAATGCCCAAGTCGTTCCCGACCCCTACTACGGAGGGGAAGAGGGTTTTGAAAAGGTCATGGATCTCCTGGAGGATGCGTGCCAGGGTTTCTTAAGAAAGCACGGCTTCATTTAAACTGGCATCGTCAGGTCCGGCGTCCGAAGTTGGTGCCGCCATGGAGTGGACGCGAATTCTCGAAGTCATTGCCGAGGCCACCGGTCTGGATGCCGTCAGACGGGCTGCGCCGCGCTCCATCGGGGGCGGATGCATCAACGCGGCCTACCTGCTGGAAGCGTCCGGGGGTATCAGGTTCTTCGTTAAAGTAAACCGCGGAGACCGGGCGGATATGTTTGCCGCGGAAGCGGAGGGGCTGGAGGAATTGGCCAAGGCCGAGGCAATTCGCGTTCCCGGCGTGATCTGCCATGGCGCGGTGGCTGGGGTTTCCTTTCTGTGCCTGGAAGCCCTGAAACTGAGTTCTCGCCGGGATGCGGCCTCCCAGCGGCGGATGGGGGCGGAGTTGGCAAGACTGCATCGCTACTTGTCTGAGGATCGGCGTTTCGGCTGGCACCGCGACAACACCATTGGCGAGACCCCTCAGATCAATACCTGGGAGAGCAGTTGGATCGCCTTCTATGGCAACCGCCGGCTGGAGTATCAATTGAAACTGGCTGAGCGAAAAGGGCTGAGTATTCGTGGCAGCGAAACACTGCTCGAAAATTTGGATGCCTTCTTTGCGAGTTATGATCCCGAACCCTCTCTCCTGCACGGCGATCTCTGGGGCGGCAACGCGGCCTTTGACGAAAAGGGAAATCCCGTTCTCTTCGACCCCGCCGTCTACTACGGAGACCGGGAGGCGGATCTGGCGTTCACCGAACTCTTCGGCGGCTTTGGGCCCGCCTTCTATGAAGGCTACCAGGAAACCTGGCCGCTGGACGCCGGTTACAAGCAGCGTAAGACACTTTACAACCTCTACCACGTCCTGAACCACTTCCACATCTTCGGCGGCGGCTACGGCGAGCAGGCCAAGAGCATGACGGCAAATTTGGTGGATTGGTTAGGTTAGATCTGACATGGAACGAACGAGGCGGCAGCGTTCGGCGCGGCCACTACTTGCCGCCGCCAAACAGGAACATGAAGACTGTTCCCCAGATGGTAATCCAGACCGTGAAGCTGAGCGCCATCAGGCCCAGCAGAACGGTTAATATGAGAATGAGCGGCCACCAGGAGCCTTTTGATTCATCGGAGCCGTGCGTATCGAGGTAACGCCGGAGCATGAGGTAGTTCCGCGAGTTGGATTTGAACCAGACGGAAAACGCATCTCCCGCCACGGGTATCGCGCCGGCGGCGGCGTTCAGGGCAATGTTTCCCGCCATTTTCCAGATGAGCCGGAAGGGGAGCCCCTTCTTTCCCGCTTCGCCGACGAGGATGCAGGCGCCGATGGCTGTCATGATGTCTCCGCCACCGGGCAGAAGACCGATGATGGGATCCAGCCCGATTCGAAAGTTGGTGCCCGGAATGCGGATCAGGTCGTCCAGAACCTTCGCGGCCACGCGGGATGCCTTGCTGGCACCCGGTCCGGAGAGGGGGGGCAGGACTTCGTCTACCTGAACACGCTTGGATTTACCGCCGGAAGGAGTCGTTGCCATACGAGCGTCAATAGGATCGCAGGAAACGGTCCAGCCGGGGGGAGATCAGGCGGCAGCCGTGGCCTTGATCTCCATCAGGAGCTGGGCATTGGTGGAAAACCGTTCCAGGAAAGTCAGCAGACGTTCCATGGCTTCGATGGGTTTGTGTCCCGCCAGACCGCGCCGGATGATGTAAACCTTTTCCAACTGGTGTCCGGGAATGAGCAATTCCTCCCGCCGCGTGCCGGACTTGTGGATATCGACCGCGGGGTAGATGTATTGCTGGCTGATGGCCCGGTCGAGGACCAGTTCCATATTGCCGGTGCCTTTGAATTCTTGGAAGATCAGTTCGTCCGCTTTGCTGTTGGTCTGGATCAGGGCCGTGGCCAGGATGGTCAGCGAACCGGCCTCCCGTGTGTTCCGGGCGGCGGCAAACAGCTTGCGCGGCATCTCCAGGGCTTTGACGTCAATACCGCCACTCATGGTGCGGCCTTTGCCCTTGGTGGCATTGTTATACGCCCGGGCCAGCCGGGTAATGGAGTCCAGGAGCAGAAAGACGTGTTCGCCGGCTTCGACGAGGCGCTTGGCGCGTTCGATGGCCAATTCCGCGATGCGGATGTGGTTGCGCACGTCGCTGTCGTTGGAGCTGGCCATGATCTCCGCTTCCGGGATCTCCCGCTGGAAATCGGTGACCTCCTCGGGCCGTTCGTCGACCAGGACGATCATGAGCTTCATGGTGTCGTCATAGTTCTCCAGGATGGCCTGGGCCATGTGTTGGAGCAGCGTGGTCTTGCCGGTGCGTGGCGGGGCCACGATCAGGCCGCGCTGGCCCCGGCCCACGGGCGTCATCAGGTCGATGACGCGGGTGGTGTAGCGCTCGGGAATCGTTTCGAGTTTGATGCGCTTGTTAGGGTTGATCGCGGTCAGTTCCTCGAAGTAGGGCAAGGTCCTGTAGGCGTCCGGCTCGCGGCCGTTGATGTCCAGAATCTCCGTCAACTGCGGCCCGCGGTTTCCTTCCCGCGCCAGGCAGCGAACCCAGACACCGTCGCGGAGACCGAAGTTTCGCACGATCTCTGGCGTTACGAACACGTCGCTGGGGGACTGTTGGAAATTCCGTTCTCGCTGCCGGAGAAACGCGAATCCTTTTCCGGAAATTTCGAGGAGCCCTTCCGTCTCCACGGGGGGGCCGGCGGGCACTTCCTTTTCTTTGCGGCGCTGGCGGTTGCGCTGGCGGTTGCGGCGGCCTTTCTTGCCTCCACCGCCATGATCCTGGTGCTGGTCTCCCCGGTCCGGGCCTCCTCTGTCGGAAGGGGCGCCGGAATCCCTGGATTCGTCCCGGTCGTCCCGGGTGGAAGATTGACCGTCAGCACTCCTTTTTCCTTCCCGCGAGTTCTCCTTTGAAGACCGGGAAGAACCATGATCGCCAGCTTCCGCTTGGGGGGCTGGCGATTGGCTTGAGTCGACCGATTCCGCGACGCCATTCGATTTCTCTGTCTGGGGAGCCTCCTCTGAAGGAGAACCGGCCTCTTTGGCTTTCCCTCTCCTGCCGCTGGTGCCGGCGGGCTGACGAGGCGCCCGGCGAGTTTTCGGAGTCCGGCCGCGAGAGGATTCGCCGGAGGGAGCCATCTTGGTGGCGGAAGAGGAGTCCGCGGCGGGATCGGCGGCCTGAGCCGAAGAATCGGACTCCATCTTGGCGGAAGAATTTTCTGTCATGGAAGAAGAGGAAGAGGGGGACGCTGGCTCCTGGCTGGGTTGAGGATCGGCCGGGCTGACAGGCTGGCGCTCTTTGGCGGCCCTGTTAGGTTCGCTGTCGGCTGACACCGGGAGATCGTCGTGTCGGTCGTTCATGAAATGGATTCTCTGGGAAGTTCTCCTGGCGCCGGTTGAATTTGGGCTATCCGGCGGCTAATTCAGAAATGAGTAGATGTGCGATAGGAGAGAGAGGGGGGAAGGCAGATCAGTTAGGCTGCATCACGGTCTCCATGACCGCGTCGGGAATGTCGAAATTGGAAAAAACGCTCAGGGTGTCCTGGTAGTCGTCCAGAGCTTCGTAAAGTCTCAGGACTTGGGACGCAATCGACGGTTCCGCTACTTCGATTTCCGTCTGCGGCACATAAACCAGAGACTGAGAAAGAATGCGGAGGTCCCGGTCCCGCAAGCTATTGGCGGTGATGTTCAGTTGGTCCGCCGGAGTCCGGATGAGGTGTTCTTCCTCTTCGTGGATAACGTCTTCCGCCCCGGCTTCCAGCGCGGCCATGACCGCGCCGTCCGCGTCCAGGTCTTCGGCGGAAAGCCGGATCTCTCCACATAGATCGAAGAGATAAGTCACGCTTCCGGAGGTTCCCATGCTTCCGTTGTTCTTGTTGAAAAGGTTTCTCACGTCCGCCGCGGAACGGTTCCGGTTGTCCGTGGCCACATGGACCAGCATGGCCACGCCACCGGGCGCATACCCTTCGTAATATACTTCTTCGATGTCGTTGCCGCCCAGCTCACCCGTGCCGCGCTTCACGGCGCGCTCGATGTTGTCTTTGGGCATGCTCTGGGCTTTTGCCGCGTCGATGGCTTGCCTGAGGCGAGCATTCAGAGCAACGTCGCCGCCACCGCCTTCCCTGGCCGCCACGGTAATCTCGTGGGCCAGCTTACTGAAAATCTTGCCCTTCTTGGCGTCTACCCGGGCTTTGATATGCTTTACCTTCGACCACTTATTGTGTCCAGCCATGCAATCGAGGAAGTGTGGAACGGAAATTAGGAAGCGGCACGCTCAGGTGCCGTTGGAAAGTCACCGGTACTCGTGGGGATTGAGTAAAAAGTGGATTCTGTAAATGGAATGGATGGAGAAACCCCGCCAGGAGCGATTTCCTGTTTGTCGTGCGGCGATCCTCTTTTCGGGCCAAAGTCAAAAATGAGGCGGCGAAAACCGAGGGGTGCCACTGAACGGTTGCTTCTGGAAACAAACGGCTGGGCCGTACTGGCTTGCTGAAAAGCTCCCACAACGTGGACGAAGTGTAGTGGGACTTCCGAGAGGCGAACTGTCTCAGAGTTCTTCGATACTAATGAGGTTGGAATAGAAGCAGTGCAAGCTTTTTCTAGGTTTTTTGAAAGGTCAAGATTCTATGAAAAACCCGCTCCGCGGCAGTCTGATTTCCTCTTGCAAGTAAATCATTTGCCACGTATCTAACCGTTCCCGCCACCCCGAGGGCGGACATCTTACAGCGGTTATGGGTAAGCAGTACAACAAAGAAATCAAAAAGCGGCGCCGGAAGGACTACCTGAAGCGGAAGAAGGAGCAGGCCAAGGCCAAGATCAGCCTGGCAAAGGCCAAGACCAAAGATTCCAAGAGCTCCAAGCCGGCCAAGGCCGCTGCTCCGGCTGAGGAAAAGCCAGAGGTGGAAGAAACCGCCGCTGCCGCTACTCCCGAAGAGAGTTCGGCGTCCGCGACTAAGAAGGTGGCCAAAAAGAAGACCGCTAAGAAGAAGGCGACTGCCAAGAAAAAGGCCGCCAAGAAAGCCGCGGCTGACTCCACGGACGATTCCGAGGAGTAGTCAACGGGTTCAAAGTCTAGTTTTCCGCCGGGCGCTTCCATGAAGCGCCCGTTTCTTTTTTTGACTTCGCTTCCCGGATAAGAGACAGGGAAGGACATGGGCGCCTCGGCATCGTCCGCCACCACGGTCCTGCTGGTGGATGGCAATAACATCATCCACGCTTGGCCGGACTTGCTGGAACTGCACCGCCAGCGAAAAGGGCTTGCCCATACGGAGCTGGAGCGTCTCCTCCACGCCTACCAGGACTGGACGGGCGAACGGGTGGTGGTGGTGTTCGACGGACGGGGTAAACAACCCGAAAACCGCCAGGAACCGGAGGGAATCCAGGTCATTCGCACGGATTCTTCCCACACCGCGGACGACGTCATCGAGCGGTTGGCGGCCAAGTACGCCAAGAAATTTCGCCTCGTCGTGGCCACGGACGACCTGGCCGAGCAGGATACCGTGGTCTCGCTCGGGGCGGAGGTGATGTCCGCCCAGTCCCTGCGCCGTCAGGTAGAACTGGCCCTGGGGCAGATGCGGCGGGAGATTGATAAACGCCGGAGAAAGAACGGCTAACGGCCCCAGCGGACTGGCCGAACCAACCTACTCCGATTCGCTTGAAGGTTCGCTTCCGGGTTTCTCCGCGTCTTTAGGCGCTTTGTCCGGCGCCTCTTCTTTCTCTGGGGATTCGGGAGTTTCCTTTTTCGGAGCTGGCTTGAGTTCCTTCAGTCCCGGAGCCGGTGCGGCTTCTTCTTCCTTCGGCTTCTTGGGCGGCTCTGGCTCTTCTATTGCCGCGGCGGGATGATCCAAAGAGAAAAACTCCGCCGTTTCGATCAGATCCACCGCCTGCTGCAGCGCCCGGTCTTGTAGCGGCGGATCATCATACCGGCTGGTCTTGCCAGTCTTTTCCGCCAGATAGAAGTCCAGTTCCGGGTCGATGCCAGCCACCAGCGCCGCTTCGTTCAGCCTGGGACGCTGGTGGTCGAACAAGAATTCTTTCAGGTCTTCAGTCTTCGTGGCGGCAAAAATCCGGCGTTTCTGCTTGGTGGGCGTCGGCGCGGGAAGATCGGGCGTCAGGCCGTGGCCGAAAATAGGGGTTTCGTCGGGCAAAATCACCTCCGCCACCGCGTAGCGGAGGATGCGGCCATCGCCCAGCGGGACGTCGCGGTATTCCACCGTCAGGCCCATCGTGGGCTGGCCGATGAGAAGCGCGTCTGTCTTCAACTTCAACACCGCGCCCATGGTCTCGCCCGCCGTCCCAGTCTCCGCGTCTATCAGGACCAGGAGCGGCCGATCCCATTTCGCGTGATCGTCAGCCAGGAACAGGCGGGGCCTGTCGTCACCGGGGCGCTGAATCTTGAACAGAAGCTCGCCGGAATCGCAAAACCGGCCCAAAAGCTGGGCCGCCGTTTCCAGGTCCGATTTGGACTGGGGCGAGCGCAGATCCAGGATCAGGTGCTCGATCTTGGCTTTCTCAAACTCCTCCAGCGCCGCGTCCAACTTCTCCACCTCGTCGGCTTCGAATCGGCCAAAACGCACGTAGCCGATATTCGCGTTGATCTTTTGCGCGAAGAAAGGGTAGGGGGAATTTTGGCTGGCGCGCTGATCTTCCGTCAGCAGCATGGCGCCAAACTCCATCCGGGAAAGCAGTCCCTCCAGCGCCGCGCGGTTCAGTTCCTCATAGGTAAAGGTGTCCCGCCGGATGTATTCGGAACGCAGCAGGCGGAAAGCCTCCTGCAGCGCGGCCTGAGGCATTTGATTGACGATCTGCCGGGTGCTCGGATCCGCCCCGGAGGAGGGGAGGCTGGAGTCCTCCTCGGTTTCTTGAGCCACGAGCGACACGGAAAGGCCCGCGAAAAGCGAAAGGCAGAAAACAAGAATACGCCAGAAGATCGAGCCGTTCATCAAACTGACCGTCAATCTAACCCCGGTGGAAAGTGGTTCAACGCGTTTATCCCGGCCTGCCCGGGATTCCGCCAGCCGAGCGACTGGGAGATCGCGGCGGTGATGTAGCGTTTGGCGCCGCCCACCGCCTCCGGCAGGGACAAGCCATTTGCTAGCCCGGCCGCGATGGTGGCGGACAGCGTGCAGCCCGTGCCGTGAGTTTCGACATTCTCGACTCGCGGAGCCGCAAAGCGGTGCATTTCGGCGCCGTCCCACAGCAGATCCACCACCTCTTCGCCACTCAGGTGGCCGCCTTTGAGTAGAACGGAAGTTTGGTAGGTCTCCGCCAGGACCTGGGCCGCTTTCGCCATGGCGGCTTCAGTCTCAATGGGCTGGCCAAACAGCTCCACGGCCTCGTTCAGGTTCGGCGTAATGAGGGCAGCCAAGGGAAGCAACTGCTCGCGGTAACTCACGATGGCGTCCTCTTCCAGCAAGCGGTCTCCGGAGGAAGCGATCATCACCGGGTCAACCACCAGCGGAATGTTGGAAGCAGACCGGCGCAGCGTATCGGCAACGGCTTCCACAATCGCGCGGTTCGCCAACATGCCCGTCTTGATCGAGCCCAGTGGGTAAGCGTTGGCAAGCACTTCAATCTGCTGGATGACCAATTCCGGCGTGACGCATTCCACGGCGACAACCTTGCCGGGAATCTCCGCCACCACGGAAGTGACCACCGTCAGACCGAACACCCCGTGCGCGGAAAAAGTCTTCAAATCGGCCTGGAGACCCGCGCCCGCCGAACAATCCGAACCCGCAATCGTCAGGGCCACCGGGGGCTCGGGATTTTCAAAGGGGGCGGCAGGCATTTCGTTGAGACTAGGCAGTGTGGACAAACTGGGGGCGGAGCGGCGCGAGGCCATTTCTTGTCTGGCAAGGCGCCGCGAATGGCATTGGGCCTACCCCCAATAGAGTGAGCGGGAACGCAGCCAGGCGAAGAATGGGCCGCGTCTCTTGGTATTCGCCGCTTCGCGGCGCTGAGTTCTCTTTCCCTTTCTTCATTTCCGGTCCGTTCTCCAATCTGTCCACACTGCCTAGAACTACGGGCGGGGCGGCTAGTGGCTCTCAGTCCTTACGATACCATCCTCAGAAAGGATCGCATCGACCGGGATGTCGTGTGCTTGAGTAGGTAATTCTTTCACCAACTGGTCGGTATAGCAAATACCCAAGACGTGAATCCTGCCAACCTCCTTTCGAATGAAAGGTAGAAACCGGTCGTAGTAGCCCCCTCCTTTTCCCAGTCGAGCGCCAGTAACGGGATCGAAGGCCGCGCCCGGAACCAGACAGAGATCGATCTCTTCTGGCCGGACCCGTTCGCAGGCCTCCGGCATCGGCTCGCGGACTCCAAACGCGCCTTTCGCCAAGGCTTCCGGCGAAGACACCTCATAAAGATCGAGCGCATCTCCGTTCACCCTCGGGAAGACCAGCCGCGGTCTTTTGCTTGGCAAGCGGAAAAGACCCAGCAGGTTGGGTTCCAGAGCCAAGCCCGCGAAACAAAGCACCGTCCGGGCATCCCGGTATTCCTCTAGCGAAGCGAGAAAATCGAGAATCCGGTTGGAGCGTTCGTGCCGCGCTTCAGACGGAATCTCCCGCAAAGCCGCCCGGATCTGCTGACGCAAGTCCCTCTTCCGGATGGCCACGGGGTCTGTCTCATCGGTGGCTGGCATGGAGAATCAAAGAGAAAGCAAGAACTGGAGAGGTAGAAAAGCTACGGCAGCCAACAGAACCCCCACTTTCGGATAGATGAAAATCGTGACAAGCGGTGTAGCAGATTAGTCTAGCTCCTTCGCCCCATCATCCGGCCCACCCGCCAAGGCCAGGACGGCTTCCGTTACGGCGGCGGCGCACTGGGCCATGCGGGGGTAGTCCAGGGTGTCCCAGGTGTCCGTGGGTTGATGGTAGTTTTCGTTCCGGTAGAAGGCCGTGTCCGTAATCATCACGGCGGGTATCCCCGCGGCCCAGTAGTTCCGGTGATCCGAGAAATCGATCCCTGGCAGTTTGGCCGGGGCATTAATGGAATACACCGGCAATTCCGTCGCGCCTTTCATGGCCCGTTTGACCTTTCGCACCGGTCCCCACTGACCCCACTTGCCCACCACGGCGATGAAGTTGCCCCGGGAAGGATAGAACAACCGCAGCAGCGGGACGGGAAATCCCTGGGAGTCCTTTTCGTCCGTGTAGTAGCCGATCATTTCCAGACAGATCATGAGCTTCACCGGAGTGCCTTCTTCTTTCAAACGCCGGACATGGCGGGCGCTGCCCATGTTCTCCGTGGCATAGTGGGGCGGCTCCTCCAAGCAGTAGGCCACCATCTCCACGGGCTGGCTGAGCGGACGATTCTCGAGCAGCCGGGCGACTTCCAGGAGGCCCGCCACGCCACTGGCGTTGTCGTCCGCGCCCGGTAACTGGCTGTAAGCGTCGTAATGAGCGCCGATCACGAGCCGCTCGCCGCCGGCGGGTCCCAGGTTGGCGACCACGTTGAAGTAAGTAGCACCCTCTACCTCAAAGGGTTCCAATCTGGCCTCATGTCCGGCGGCGCGGAACTGACCGGCTATGAAGTCCGCCACTTTCTTCAGATTCTCCGGTTCCGCCGCGCTGCGCGGCAGCAGCGTTTCGGAAAGCATCCGCACGTCCGCCTCCATCCGTTCCGGGCTGGGTTGAAGGCGGGAGGGCGAGCTTCGGCCTATCACGGGTTGAGTAATCACGAACCACAGACAAGCTAACAGAAAAGCCAGAAGGAGTAAGGACCGGAAGACCCGCCAGGGCCAAGGCGTCTTGCGGCGCTTTGGTTTTCCATTTGAAGGACTGCTTTCTTTCTCTGTCAGCGGGGGTTCGGCCACGTTCGGAAGGGTGACAGCTTCTTCGGAAACTGGGAAGCTCATTCACAATCCGGGCCCGAACCCGCAACTGGTCCGGTCTCGATACCAGCGGACGACAGTTGAGCGCCCGCCGGAATTCGATACAGATACCGGCTACCTACTCATGGAATCCGAACCCCTTGCTCTGTCGCACTCCGATCTGCTGGAACTGAAACGCTGGAACACGCCGACGATCTACAACGGGTGGGAACAGATCACCCAGGCGGACATGACCCGGGAGGGGATCAATCTGGAAGAACCCACCGACTTCATGCCGCAAATGGGTCCCATGGTGGGCTGGGCCGTTACGGTGAAGATTGAGCCTTCCAATCCCGCGCACCGGCAAAGTCGCCCGGATGGCTGGCCGGAATACCGGAAATACATCGCTTCTCAGCCGGGACCAAAGATCGTGGTGGTGCAGGACCTCGACAAACCCGCTGTGATAGGTTCGTTCTGGGGCGAGGTAAATTCCAATATTCACCGGGCCCTGGGCTGCGTGGGCACCATCACCGATGGCGCCATTCGCGACGTCGATGAAATGACAAACGCGGGCTTCAAAGCGTTGGCCCGCCGCTTCTGTGTGGGACACGCCCATGTGCATCCCGTGGAGTGGGGCGGGGAAGTGGAGGTTTTTGGTCAGAGAATCCAGCCGGGTCAGTTGATCCACGCGGACAAGCACGGCTTTCTGGCGATTCCCAAAGGCGAAGAAACGCATCTGCTGGAAGCCGCGCGTTTCATGGATAGCAACGAATGTCAGACCGTCATCGCCGCCGCCCGGTCGGGATCGGGTCTCACCACGGATGCGCTCCTGGCTCAAATCGACGCCGCCGGAGCGGAGTTTGGGAAACGGGCCAAAGAAAAGTTTGGGAATTTGGGCGAGTGGTGATTTGATCCGGGCGGTAAATCCCGCACCCCATGAGCCGCCACCCCCAAGTCATCATTACCGATTTCATCACCGAACCGCTGGATATCGAGCGGGCGGTGTTTGGCGGCGCGGCGGAAGTCCGTGCCCTGGAGGCTAAGAGCGAGGCTGAGCTGGCCGGGCAGGTGGAGCAGGCGGACATCCTGATGGTGTACCACTTGATCAAACTGGGCGCGGAGACCATCGGGCGCCTGGAAAACTGCAAGCTGATCGCCCGGCCCGGAGTCGGTTTTGACAATGTGGATATCCAGGCCGCGAGAGCCCGGCGCATCCCGGTGGTCAATGTGCCGGACTACGGCACGGAAGAAGTGGCTGACACGGCCATTGGCATGCTGCTGACCCTGAGCCGTGGCATTCATCTGCTGAACCGGCGGCTTCAAGCAGGCGCGGGAGACTGGACCTACCGCCATGCGGTTCCCCTGGGCCGGCTGCGCGGGAGAGTGTTCGGCGTGGTGGGTCTGGGCCGGATCGGAACGGCGGCGGCTCTCCGGGCCAAGGCCCTGGGCATGGAGGTCCTGTTCCACGATCCCTACGTGCCGGACGGCCGGGACAAGGCCATCGGCGTGACGCGCGTCGATACTCTGGAGGAACTCCTCACACGCAGCTATGCCTTGTCTCTGCATTGTCCGCTGACGGAAGAGACCCGGGGCCTGATCGGAGAAACGGAACTGGCCGCGATGCCAGAGGGAGGCTTTTTGGTGAACACCGCGCGGGGCGATCTCGTCGCCATGGACGCCGTGCTTTCCGCTTTGGAGAGCGGGCGCTTGGCGGGAGCGGGAATCGACGTTCTGGAGACCGAACCGCCGGACCCGGAAAGCCGCCTCATTCGTTCCTGGCGGGACCCGGCTCATCCCGCGCACGAGCGGCTCATCCTGAATCCTCACGCCGCGTTCTATTGTGAGGAAGGCATAGCCGAATTCCGCCGGAAGGGCAGTCAAAACGCTTTACGCGCGCTACGCGGCGAACCGCTACGCAACGTGGTAAACTGAAGAGAGCCAATCGCCTCGGCTTGTCGGGGCAGGAGCCTCAATGAGGCTATATCCGCTTAGCGAGCCTCCCCGATCCGCCAAGGCAGCCGCGCCGCGCGCCGTGCTCTGAGGGAAAAATTTCCTTCTCCGGCGCGGAGAACCGTTCTCGTAATGAGAGGCCCCTCTCGCGAAGGTGGCCTGCTCCGCGCATCGCTCATCGTGTATCCCGCATCACATGAGGGCTGAAGGTCCAAACCCAGGCCTCTTGGACCCATCTGAAACCGGCGGGCTCAAACGTCTCTCCACGCTCGCGAGCGGGCCTTCAGCCCGCGACTTCCAGGGGGCGGAATTTCCAGGGCTGAAGCCCATTCGCTTTGCGCGGCCGGCCTTCCAGGCCGGGGAGGCTCGCTAAACGGATACTTGAGTCTCCCCATTTCTAAGCGCGAGGTTTCCCGGCCGGCCCGCGAACAGGCCAATGGCGGAAGCGACCGCCGCCACCACGATCACGAAACCGAGCGCGACCGCCCAACTATCCGTGCTCTCAAACAACCAGCCGACCAGCCACGGGCCGGGCGCCGCTATCAGGTAGCCCACGGCTTGGGCCATGGAAGACAAGCCGGCGGCGGTATCTCCGTCCCGGCTGCGGACGGCGATGAGGAGCAGGGCCAACCCAAAGGAGGAGTTCACTCCCAGCCCCAAGACCAGGACGGCCAGTCCCGTCCACTGCGCGGGTAGTGTCAGGATTCCCGTCAAGCCCAGTCCGCTGGTCAAGACACAGCCGAAAGCCCAAAGGCTCTGTGATTTCACCCGGCCCGCCAGGGTGGGGACCAGGAGGCTGGCGGCGCAGCCCAGGATCTGCATGTAGGTCACCCAGTGGGCCGCCGCGGTTTCCGACAGGCCGCGTCCCTGAAGCACGGTCGGCAGCCAGGCCGCCGCGGCATAGAACACCATGGACTGGAGCCCCATGTAGGCGGTGATCTGCCAGGCGCGCGGCTGCCGCGACAGCTCGGCGATGCTCGCCAGGGGATGGGTGGGCGGACGGCGCGCCGGTTGAGGAAGCATCTGGGGCGACCAGATGAAAAGCGTCAGTAGCGCCATGCCACCCCACGCGGCCAGGGAGGACGGCCAGCCACCGGGTAGAGCTTCCGCCAGGGGAACCGAGGCGGCGAACCCCAGGGCGGCCCCCAGGTTCAAACCTGTGGAGTAGAGACTGGTCATCGGGCCCAGGTGATTCGGGAACCGGGTCTTTACGACGCCCGGCAGAAGGACGTTCCCCAGGGCAATGCCCGCGCCAATCAAGACGGTTCCCGCCATGCGCCAAACGGGTTCGCCCGGTCCGGGGACGGAGCGCAGCAGGCAGCCGAAGCACAAGATCAAGAGTCCGGCGCCCAGGGCCCGGGCAAAGCCGATCCGCCGTCCCACCCATCCGGCCCAGAGACCCGCCACGCCGAAGAGAATCAGCGGAATAGTCGTCATCAGCCCGATGGTCTGCCGGCTCAGCCCACCGGCATGCATCCGTTCCGCCAGCGGCGCCACCGACGTGATCGCGGGCCGGAGGTTCAAGGCGACCATCAGAATCCCGGCGATCACAAAGACCTGACGCCAGCGGTTGGAGGACGGAGAACTCATTCAGGAGGAGTGGGGAGCGGGAGCAACAGAAGCGGCGCAAAAGCAGGCAGACGCTTCGAACCGCAATACCTGTCAGCGCCCGGCACTTTCGCCCACGCGATTGCGGCGGCAACCATGGGTTGATTGCGCGGAGCCTCTCGTGTAAGCATTGGCTCAAATTCCTGAAATCCTATGCGAAAAAACCTCCTGATCCTCGGTGTGACCGCGGGCGCGGCCTTGACCATGGTCGCCTTTGGCGCGGACGACAAAGCGAAGAGCGAGCCCGAAGCCAAGGCCGAAAAACCGGCCAAGCCGGAAGTAAAAGAGCACCCCACGGGCTACACCGACACGCCCTTTCTGCCCGGTGGCAAATGGCGCGTGCATGACGACATGCGGCCCCGCCCGGAAGTCGTGACACCCGGAGCCGCCTACGGCGATCCGCCGTCCGACGCCATCGTGCTTTTTGATGGCACGGACTTGTCCGCCTTCACCCAGGCAGACGGTTCGGAAGCGGACTGGATTGTAAAGGACGGCTACATGGAAGTTTCTCAGCCGGAAACCGGGAAGGGCAATGACGTTTTCACGAAGCAGGCGTTTGGCGACATCCAGCTACACATTGAGTGGGCTTCTCCCGCCGAGGTAGTGGGCAACTCCCAGGGTAGGGGGAACAGCGGCATTTTCTTCTTCGAACAGTACGAACTTCAGGTGTTGGACTCTTTTGAAAACAAGTCCTATGCCGACGGTCAGGCCTCGGCCATTTACGGTTACAAACCGCCGCTGGTAAACGCCTGCCGGAAGCCGGGCGAATGGCAGACCTACGACATTATTTTTGAAGCGCCGCAGTGGGACAGCAAAGGCAATCTCAGTAAGCGGGCCTACATCACCGTGTTGCAAAACGGAGTATTGACTCACCATCACCAAGACTATCTGGGCGCCAGCGGTCATAAAAAGGTGGCGGAATACGTACAGCACGATCCCAAAGGGCGCATCAAACTCCAGAACCACCGCAACCCAGTGCGTTATAGAAATATCTGGGTGCGCGAATTGGATCTGAACGCCAACGAGTAGCCCCTGGCCATGAAACGGCTTTCCGGCCTGATTGATGGCGTGTTCCTCTCCTTGGCGGCTGCCGGTCTGGCAACCGCCGCGGAGCCGGACGTGGTGGAACTGGTGGCGGGCGAACCGGCTACGCCCGCCATTCTGGTGCCTTTCAGCACCGGGTTCGATGGAGCTGGTAACCTCTACGGCATCGAGTTCCAGGACGGGAACCGCTTCTTTAAGATCGACACCGCGGGCCAGTTTTCCTTCCTCGGAGGAAAGCTGAGCCAGACCTCCGGTAAGGATGGCGATATCTCGGAAGGAGACGGCGGACCGGTCAGCGGCGCGGTTTTCAACGGCGTGCACGACATTGCCGTTACCCCGGAAGGCGATGTCTATCTGGCGGATACCTGGAACAACCGGATCCGCAAGGTGGATGGCAAGACCGGCATCATCACTACCTTTGCCGGGACCGGAGTGGCCGGGTTTTCCGGAGATGGCGGACCCGCCACGGAGGCGAAACTGGGCGGCATTTACTCCTGCGCTCTGAACAAAGACGCCACCCGGCTCTACCTGGCGGACCTGCCGAATCTCCGCATCCGCGTTATCGACCTCTCCACGGGCATCATTGAAACGGTGGTGGGCAGCGGAGAGAAAGGCCTGCCGGAAGACGGCACCCCGGCGCTGGAAGCGCCGCTGATCAATCCGCGCGCCGTGACGGTGGACGATGACGAGAATATCTACATTCTGAGCCGGAACGGACACGCCCTGCGGGTCGTGGAGGCCAAGACGGGTAAGATCAAAACCGTCGTCAACGCCAGCGGAGCGAAAGGCGCCACCGGAGACGGGGGCGATGCCCTGCTGGCCACCATGAACGGACCCAAGCACCTCTGCATGGCGCCGAATGGAGATGTCATTATCGCCGACGCGGAGAACCATCTGATCCGGCGCTACGTGCCAGGAGAGGGGAAGATCTACCACGTAGCCGGAGTGCCGGAGAAGAAGGGCACCGCAGGCATTGGCGGACCACCGTCGGAGGTGCAACTGAACCGGCCCCATGGGGTCCGTATCGGTCCTGATGGCCTCCTTTACGTGTCCGACAGCTACAACAACCGGGTGCTGCGTTTCCGCCTGACGGATTGAGGTTGTCGCGAGAAATCCTTTTTCTCCCGGAGAAAGCCTGTCTAAGGTAGGGACGTGAAGAAACTTCTCGCGATCCTTCTTGTATTGATAATTTTGGCCGTGGCGGGCGTGTTCGTCGCCCGCTATGTTCTGATTGGTTATGCCAATCCGGATTTCCTGGTGCGGCAAATGGAGCAGACTTGGAACTGCCGGGCTCAGGTGGATTCCATCGAGGTGCGTCTCTTTGGAAACACCGGCGTGGAGCTTCAAGGCGTCGCCTTGGCGCAGCGGGATGAGTACGCGGACAAGGGCACACCCCTGGGAGAACGCCCACGCCTCGAATCCACGGAACTTTCCAGCAGTAAAGTGGTCTTGGAAGTGGCGCCAGGGGACTTGCTGAAGCGCCGGCTCAATATCAGCCAGCTCATCGTGGAGGACTTGACGGTCGATACCCGCATCCTCACGGACGGCACTTCCACCATGGAGCGCCTGTTCGATCCGCCGGCCAATCCCGCGCCGGACAAGGCCACGGATCCGGAAGTGGAAGTAAACCTGGCCGAAACGCCGGAGCCCGCCGTGAAGGAAGAGCCCG
The DNA here is from genome assembly GCA_030427505.1 of Verrucomicrobiia bacterium. Lineage (GTDB taxonomy): Bacteria > Verrucomicrobiota > Verrucomicrobiia > Verrucomicrobiales > DEV007 > JAUICH01. Next base: position 186,568 of record JAUICH010000003.1, on the reverse strand, counting down.
CGGCAATCGCGGCGGAATTGGAAGAGGTGGACACCGTCTCCGCCGATGACCTGGCCATGTCCCTGATGGCGGGAATCGTGGAAATCCGGAACGGAAACCTGAAAGCTAAGCTGGAAAGCAGCGGGTCTCTGCTTCAGATCGAAAACCTGAATCTGAAACTCACTGACATCGACGTCGATCCGAAGAAACTGGCCGGTCACAATCAGGCGAACTTCATTTTCGACGGTAACCTCTTCCTCGACTCCCGGGACGCCGCGACCCGCTACATTAACATGGCGGTTAAAGGCAGCGGCACGCTGAACCCCTTCGACGTCCACACCGGAAATGCCGACCCGTCCTGGGTGTGCGATCTCATCATCGCCAAGGATTCGGAGCTGAACACCTTCCCGATTCTGGAAAAACTCCAGGCGGCCTTGGACAAACTGGACACGGAAGGCGTGGATCTCAGCGGCATCACTCTGCGGGGGACCCTGCTCAAGGACGCCGAAACCCGGCTCGTTCGCGAAGACGGGCGCCTGCGCCTGGACAAAGACTTACCCCTCGCGCTACCTGACACGGACTTGGTCTTTCTGAATGGCAGTTGGCTGGAGTCGGGCAGCAATCAACATCAGCTGGAAGGCGTCGTGAAAGCCTCCGAGGAACTCACCCACAAGATCGAGGAAAAGGTGGATGCTTACCTGAAAAAGAAAGCCAAGGCCATCGCCAGCCCGGAGGTCCGGGCCATGATCTTGTCCCCAGCCATGGAGGACGGCCGCATTTCCCTCCACTTCGTCTCCCAGGGAGACATGGGCAATCCCAAGGCGGACATCATGACGCCCTTCGGCAATCTTTCCACCGTGATCGAGGAAGGAAAGCGGGCGATCAATGACATCAAGGACGCATTGAAGGGGCTCTTCAAGTAAGGGCGCTTTCAACAATCGCCATCCGCTACACGAGCGCCGCGGTCACGGAATCGGCCAAGGCTTTCCCTCTGCGGGTCAGGAACAGGGAGTCGCCGGACTGGACGAGCATGCCTTCTTCCACGAGCGGCTCCCAGGTGCTTGAAGGATAGTCGGCGAACAGACTGAGAGGCGCACCCTGACGGGTCCGCAGCCGCAGGGCGATGGCCTCCATCCGTTTTTGAGCTTCGGTCAGGGTTTCCTGTTCCGTCAGGATCTCTTTCTCCTCCAGCCACCCCGCCACATAGCGGGCGGTGTCTTCCACGTTTTTCCAACGCTGAAACTCCCGCGTGCTGACGGCTCCGGGCCCGAAACCCAGGTAGTCCCCGCCCCGCCAATAGGCCTGGTTGTGAAGCGACTCGTGACCGGGCCGGGCGTAATTGGAAATCTCATACTGCTCCAACCCGGCGGCGGCCAGGCGGTCTACCGTGGCGTGGAAATGATCCGCGTCCGCGTTCTCATCAGACTCAAACTCTCCCGCCACGAAACGTTCGAAAAACGCCGTGTCTTCTTCGTAAGTCAGATTGTAGGCGGAGACATGGTCGGGCCGCAGTCCGGCGGTGATTTCCAGGTCCTGCTCCCAATCCGTCAGAGTCTGGCCCGGGACGGAGAACATGAGGTCGATGTTCAGACTGCCGAAGCCCACGGAGCGCAGCACCTCAAAGCCCTCGCGGGCGGCTTCAGGGGTATGGTCGCGACCCAGCATCGCCAGGGTGCGGGGCGTCCAGGACTGCGTGCCCAGGCTTACTCGGTTCACACCGGCATCTTTGAGAAGCGTGGCCTTGGGGGCGCCGAAGGTGGAGGGGTTCGCCTCAAAAGTCCATTCGCGCAGAGCCGAGAGGTCCAGAAGATCCCAGAGACCCGAGAGCAGGGTATCGAGATGGGCGCGGCTGAGCAACGTGGGCGTGCCGCCGCCGAAGTAGATGGTTTCGGGGCGGATGGGGAAGTTTCCGCTCCGGTTCCGGACTTCCGCCAAGAGGGCCTTCACAAAGGCGGCGTTCGCCAGATTCCCCGGCTGATGCTTGTAGAAGCTGCAGTACGGGCAAATGTGCGCGCAGAAGGGGACGTGAAAGTAGAGATGGCGAATGGTGTTCAAAGCCGGTCTCTCAGTGTCGGCGATGGCGGGCGGCGCGCAAGCGCCCCAAGTTCAACTTGCGCGAAATGACGGCGGGCGGCAGAATGCGCCCAGCGGAAAAACCCCAACCCTATTATGCCCAGAAAACTAAGCCACATCGCCCCTGACTGGTGGGATTACACCACCCTGGACAATGATTTGATCAACGATGCCGCCAGGCTTTCCCTGAGCGACATGGAGCAGCTTTCCCGGCCGGGGTTCAAAGTGGTGTTCTACGACACCCTGGAAGATTTTTACCTGGCGGAGGCGCTGGAATACATATCCGCCTGGAAACAGGCCACGGCCGACAATCCGGTGGGCATCTGCGGTCCCATCGGCCCCACCGAGCAACTTCCCCTGGTATCCCGGCTGGTGAATGAGTTGGGACTGAGCCTGAAGCACGCCCACTTCTGGGGCATGGACGAGTGGTATGTGGATGGCAAAGAAGTTTCCACCGATCATCCTCTCTCTTTCGAAAGAGCCGACCGGGAGCTGTGCTTCAACCGAATTTCCAAGGACCTCGTCATGCCGGAAGAGAACCTCCACTTTCCCGCGGCGGATGTGCAGCCCTACATCGACAGTTGGAAAGACGCCCGCTGTGCCGTCATGCAGGGCGGTCAGGGAGACATCAAGCACTGGGCTTTCAACGACCCACTGAAGCGTGAAGGCAAATACGCTGATGCACCGCCCAGCCCGGAGGAATACCGGGAACTCGGCACCCGTGTCGTCGAACTTCACCCCATCACCCTGGCGCAGAACGCCCGCACCTCTGGCGGCGGAAACATCACCATGGTTCCGGCCCAGGCCATCACGGTCGGGCCGAAGGAAACCTGGCAGGCGGAGAAAGTCTCCATCTGGCAGGCCGGTACCCACGACAATCCCCTGGGCCAGCGCCTGACCGCCTTCATGATTTCCAAGGGGCTGGCCGACTCCGCCGTACCCATGTCGTTGCTCAGCGATCATCCCAACGTGCAGTTCAACTACTACCGGGGCGGTCTCGGCACCTGCGCGGTGGAGATGCACTGATCCCCCCGCAAAGAGCCCTGCGAGCCGCATCGTCATTCTCCGGGGGACGCGATCCCGTTCCCGGAGAAAGATTTGATGTTGGGAAAAATAATGACTAGGCTTCCCCAATGGGAGGGGAACCCGGAATTGGAAGCCCCAGGTGCGGGGCGAGCATTTCAGCCATGTGGCTGATCCTGGTGGTGATGTGGGTGGCGTGGGGAACGGTCTCCGCGAATCAGGTCCATGCCCAAAGTCAGGAGAAAGTCCACATTCGCATCAATGTGGGTGGACCCACCGTGGATGGATGGGTATCGGACAAAGTCTACGCCCGGGGCGGCAATGTGTTCAAATTTCCCGGCGGGCACGACCTTTCAGGGGTTCAGGATTCACCGCCGGAAAGCGTTTACCACACCGTTCGTCATTCCGACCACTCCTTCCTCTTTCCTAACCTGCCGAACGGACACTTTCTGGTGCGGTTTCACTTTTCCGAAGGGGCGATACGGAGTGACGACCGCCATATGGAATTTGAGCTGGAGGGAGAAACCGCCATCAAAGACTTTTCGCCCAAGCAGGCCGCTGGAGGGGAGAAGAAGAAGGCGGTTGTCCGGGAAGTGGAGGTGGAAGTCACGGATGGAAACGGCTTGAGAATCGACTGCCGCCGGGGAACTGGCGATGACGTTTACGAATCCGCCCTGGAAGTCGTCCAACTTTCCACCCCGATAGAGGACCTCACCCGGTCGGAACGAATCCAAGCCTTCACCGGCAGAAGAACAAAAGTGGCCTGGATGCAGACCCCGCACCACACGGATTGGTACGGCGTAATGGGGCAGGGAAGCGTCATGGTTCTGGATACCGCGGATGGCGAGGGAGAGCGGCTGCTCTTCGAAAACTCAGGCGGGGCGTCGAAGCCCATGATCACTCCGGATGGGGAGCAAGTGATCTTTACCGACCAACTGGCACACCGGGTCTATGCCATTCCGTTCGAGGGCGGCGCGCCCGTGGAGATCACGGAGGGTTTCGGCGCGGAGGTGTGGAGGGACCCCGAGACAAACCTGGACTGGGTGTATGCCCGCACCTCGTTTCTTCATACCAAAGCCACCCTCTTCCGGGTCCGCCTGGACAACCCCTCGATCAGGGAAAACGTCATCGCCAGCGTCGTGGATATCGGTGCGAAGGGCGCCCCCTGGCTACAGCTTTCCCAGGACGGCCGCCGGGCCACGGAGGCCTTTCCCTGGCCCAAGTGCGGGGTCATCGCGTTTCCCAATGGAAAGTGGCAGGTGCACCAAAACGGGTGCTGGCCGTCCATGTCCCCGGACAACAGTTACCGGTTCTTCATCTTTAAGGGCGATCACAAGGAAGCGACCATGTTCGACGCGGACGGGAAGAACCCGCGTTCCGTCCGCTTGAACCAGATGCTCGTGAACCACAATCAAAAGGTCTACCACCCCCGCTGGTCGAACCACCCACGCTATCTGACCGTCACGGCGCCCTTTCAATTGGAAGAGTCGGAAGTCTATCTCGGCAAGTTCGCCGAAGACTTCAACAGCGTTTCCGGATGGGTCCAGGTATCTGACAATGAACAGTATGATTTTTTTGGGGACGCGTGGATCGAACCTGAGTCCGCGCAGATGACGAAAGGAATGCCTCCTGTCCTGGCTGTTTCGCCCCAGGGCGCGTTGCAGAAACAAGGCCTCGAATGGCCCATCAGCACGAGAGACATGGTCGTACTCTGGGGAGATGCGGTGGCGAACAATCTGATCGAGCGTCCCGACGGTACCTTCTTCACCTGCCTGGGGGAGATGACGGGGAGAGCCCGCTTCACACGGCACCTGGGGGTGGATCTCGGTGGTGGGGGATTCGACATCGCGGCTGACCGCAAGGAGTGGGAGCGGCGCTTTCGCCAAAGCGACTCCTTCTCCCTGGAACTGGGTCTGGAACTGACGGCGGAGTCCAAGTATGGACGCCTCATCGCGTTCGGTCCGACGGAAAGGACTAAAGTGATCGTGGATGTGGATGACGGACGGACACTGACCATCCGCACGCTGGGCAAGAAAGAGGTGGGCCCATACGAACTCGGCCGGCTGGAGATCGATCGCCCCGTTCACCTCGCGATGGAATTCACCGACGACAAGCTCCGGTGGTGGTGGAACGGCGACCTCGCGGGAGAACAGAAATTTATCCCCAGCAAGAATTTTCCTTCTTCCCGTGACATCCGCTTTGGCGACGGAAAATTACAAGCCCACGTGGAGCGGATTGCCGCCTATGCCCGCCGGATGGATTCAAGCGAGCTAGAGAAACATGCCCAGATTTACAAAGAGCAGGTGAAGGAGAGGAAACCGGTGCCTGCCGTAAAGGTGGAAGCCAAGCTGGTCGAGCAAACCGTTACGCCATCTCCCAAAGCGATCGCTCCCTACCGGCGCTGCATGGTGGAGAATCTTTACGAAATCCAAAAGGTAGAATCGGGAGACCTGGACAATCAGAGAATTGTCGTCACCCAGTGGGCCATTCTCGACGGACGGGTTCTCAAGAAATTACCGAAGCTGGGAGAGACCTACTCGCTGACCCTCCAGCCCTTCGCGACGCGCCCGGAACTGGCCGGGGAACGCCGCGTTTCGGATCTCACGGTATTCGATCTTCCCGTCTGGCATGACATCGCCGTTCCGGGACGATGGGAAAATTGAGAACCGTACTCCCTTTTTCCTACTCCCAGCCTGCCCCTTTGGTCGTGGTCTGAATGCGGCAGATGTAGGTGTCGGAAGTCATGTAGAGGACCGTGCCGTCATTTCCCCAGGCGCAGTTGGAAATGCGCTCGAAGGTGCGGACGCGCCCCAGGGCTTTTCCTTCCGGTGAGAACACCCACACGCCACCCGGTCCCGTGGCCCAGAGGTTACCGTGAATGTCCGCCTTCATGCCATCGCAACCGCCGGGTTCTCCGGCTTTGGAATTTTCCGTGGCATCGTAGAAGACTTTGCTCTCGCCCAGGGCGCCGTCCTCTTTGACCGGAAAGGCTTTCCAGATGGCCGCTTCGGGGTCGGACTGGGCCACGTAGAGTGTGCTGAAGTCCGGTGAAAAGGCGATGCCATTGGGCCGCGTCATTTCGTCTGTCAGCAGCGTGACCGCCCCTTCTTTTCCAATCCGGAACACCCCGCAATAGTCGAGCTCCCGGCGCGGGTCTTCCCAGCGCTTCGGCAAACCGTAGGGCGGATCGGTGAAATAGAGATCTCCGTTTTCGTGCATGCAGGCATCGTTCGGACTGTTGAAGCGCTTGCCTTCGTAGTTGTCGGCAAGGGTGCGCTTTCCGCCGTCCTTGGTCAGGACGGACAGGCGGCGATCCCCATGTTCGCAGGACACCAGGCGTCCCTCGGCATCCAGGAGCAGGCCGTTGCTGCCCGGTTCCGCCCCATAGTCCACCTGTCCGGTGTAGCCAGAAGGCGAAAGATAGACTGCAACGCCTTTTCCTTCGTCCCAGCGGCGGACGGTATTGGAGGGAATCTCCGAAAACAGCAGGAACCCACCGTTCGGATGCTCTGCTTCCGGGACCCAGACCGGGCCCTCCGTCCATTCGAAGCCCCCGGCCAGCACCTGAATGACCGCGTCTTTCGGTACCAGAGCATCCAGTTCCTCCGACATCCGCTCGATGGTTCCAATGGTGGGAAAATTCGTGGTGTCCTGAGCCTGCGCCGGAAGCGCGGACAGCAGGGCGCACAGGCCGAGAAGATGGGGGATTTTTGTGGGGAAGGGGGTAATGTGCATGGTCTGATAGTTTGCTTAGAGGTTGACTCTCTGAAGGCTGTGATACGTAACAGAATTCAGTAGCCCGGCTCAAGTCTCCTTCGCGAACAACTTGCGGGGGAGTCTTCTTTTTTCTGAACCCCAAAGACCTATTCTCCCTCTATATGAACCCTTCTGAAGCGAAGCCACGGCCGAAATGGCTTGGGCTGTTGACTCTTTTCCGCCGCCTCCTCATCGGAGCCGGAGTGTTTCTGATTCTCCTGGCCATCGGTATTTACCTGTCCCGGGACTGGCTGAAAAAGGAGGCCCGGGAGTTCGTCAACGCTCAGTTGGAAAATTCCGGCATCCATTTGAGCTATGCGTCTCTGGACTACTCACCCCTGCGAGGCGCGGTATTGAAAGGCGTGACCCTCTATCGGACCGCCGAACGCAAGGAGCCGGTCATCGAGTTGGACAACGTGGGCATTGCCGTGGGCTTGAGAAAGCTGATCTCGGAGAAACTGGTGGACGCCAAGATCACGGTCGATTCCGGGACGCTCGTGCTTTTTCACGGAGATCCGGTGGCGGAATTTGAAGATCTGGATCTGAAAGCCCACTACGAAAACGAGAAATACGGCCTCACCATCGACAGCTTAACGACGCTGGTTAACGGTATTTCGCTGAATGTGGACGGAGAATACCTCTTCGCAAAAAGTAAGGAGACCCCAAAGTCCAAAGAAGAGGAACCCGCTTCCGAAGGCCCAAAGGATCTGGACCTGGACTTTTCCTTTTTTCAGGGATTGGCCGAATGGGGAACTTTCGCATCCGAAGAGGAGCCGCCGGAATTGAAGGTGACGTTCCTGATCGACGAAAGTGGTGAAGGCGCCGTGGTGAAAGCGGGAGGAGGCCTGAGCGGTAAGAATGTGACTTGGAGAGGGGCCCGCCTGGACGAGGTGAAGATCCCGTTTTCCTACGACGCGGAACTGGCGATGGTGGAAGCTGAAGACTTCCTCCTCGTCTTTCAGGGAAAACCGCTGAGCGGCACGCTGGACTACTACGGTCAAGAAGGACGCATCGAACTCAGGGATGTGACGTCCAGCGTGGACCCACTGGCTCTCTATGCCGCGTTCGACTTCACGCCGGCGGAGGTTCCGGGCGGAATCACGTTCACCGAGCCGCCGGCCTTCGGTCTGAAAGGGCGGCTGCTTACGGACAACTTTCCGGACAGTTCGCTGTCGATCGACTTCAAAGGAGATCGCGCAGTGTCTTTTCGCCTGGGAGACGGGAACACCTTCCGCCTGGAGTCGTTGAAGGGACCCGTATTGATGGAGAAACAGGTCATCAGCACCACGGGTCTGGAGGCAAAAGTCATGGACGGCGAGGTCTTTCTTTCCGGCGAAGCGCATGCCCTCGCCAAGACTCCGAGCTACTCGGGAAATCTTCGCCTAAACGGCCTGTCGCTCGCGGAAGTCGTAGCCATGGGCGGAACGCCCGACACCCGGACGGAGGGACGTCTTCACGGAAACCTGAACTACGAAGTAGCAGATTCAATCAAGAGCCTGCGTGGAGACGGAAATGTGCGAGTGACCGGCGCTAACTTCTATTCTATTCCGGTTTTTAAATCGCTATTCAGTCTGCTGTCTTCGGTGGTGCCCATTTTCGGCGAGCCCAAGGAGCAGGAACTCACGGCGAACTACGTCATCAAACAAGGCGTGATTCACACGGACGACTTGAAAGTGAGCAGTCAGTTTACCGTGGTGGAGGCCGCCGGAAGCTTTGATCTGAGTGACAACACGACCGAGTTCAATGCACAGGCTCGCGTAAAAGGGGCGGTCGGCCTCGCCACCAATGTCGTCAGCAGACTCCTGGAGGTGGAAGGCGGCGGGAAGATTCCCGGCGGTGTGAAATGGAACATGAAAAACCTGTCCGCTACCGGAGCGGTGGACGTGGCGGGTGAGACCGCGTCGGAATTGAGCCGGACCGCTACCGGAGCCGCGGGTCAAACGCTCAAGACTGGCACTGAAGGGCTCAAAAAGGCCAGTGGTGGAGCCGCGAAAGTAGGCGAAGCCGGAGCCGAAAAGGTGGGCAAAGGCCTGGAACGCCTGGGTCAGGGACTCGAGAACCTGGTGCCGGGTAAGAAGAAGTAGCTCAATCTCCGGCCGAAGGAGGCGCCACCCAAGCCGTCTTGGCGGCTTGGGACTCTTTCTGGAATTTGTCGGCCAGCTTCTTCACCGTCAAGGCGGCCAACCCGCACGCCACCAGGAGACCCAAGACGCTGAGGGCGAGAATCGGTGTGGGGATCTTTCTGGCTCCCGTCAGTTCTTTCCGGGTCCCCAGATAAACCAGGGTCAAAGCCAGAGCGGGAAGGCCCAGCACGGTCAATGCCTGGGCAAAGGTAATCAGATCCACGGTGCTGCCTTCCTTGAGCAACTGCATGATGGCGATACCCATGCCGACCAGGAGGGCCAGGGTGGTCAGGTGGAGCGGCCATCTGTCTTCCAGCCGGCTGCCCCGTCCAATGGAGTCCGAAAGGATCGTGCCACCAATAAGCGCGTTCACCATGAATGAACTGAACGCGCCCGCGAAAATACCGATGCAAAAGATGACCTTGGCGGAGGTCCCGAACAGGGGCTCCAGTTGCCGTGCCACATCCGCCACGCTGCCCAGTTTGGGCGCATCTGGGTTGCCATGGAAAACCAGAACGGACGTGGAGAGAATGACCGCCGTAATCAGCCCCAGCACGGAAATACTCGCGATCGAATCGATCAGTCCCCGCCGCACGTCGTTGATGCCCCAGCCTTTTTCCTTCACCAAGTAAGCCTGATAGAAAGCGCCGCCCACCGAGAAGGTCGTGCCAATCATCCCGATCAGGGAGATCCAATCACGGGGACTCTCTCCGGAAGGCGCGGGTTCGAACTTCCTGGTGGAAATGAGCACGACCACGAAATTGAAGAGGAACGCCCCCACCATCAGGAAGATGAGCAGCTTCATCAGCTTTTCGATGCTGCCGTAGAGATTCCGCATGCCGTAGAGGCAGAAGATCACAAAGAGGTTGATCGCCACCAAGATACCGATGCGCAATATCGGACTGATGGGGGTGGCCGCCTGGCCTTCTTTCTCAAAGAGCGGTTCCACTCCGGCAATGACGGCGAGGTTGTTGCTGGACTGAAAGAAGGCGACCACCAGGAACAGGATAAGACCCACGATAATGGCTACTGGCCTGCCCAGCCGGTCGGCGAGTTCCTCGCAGGGACTGTTGTCATACACCGCGCCCAACCGGGCGGCCAGCGCCACCATGGCGATCATGAGAATGGCCGCGCCAAATACCACGGGCAACCCCAGAAAGCCAAACTCGGCGCCGACCCGCGAACTGGTCAGAATACTACCCGGCCCTAACACTACCGCCGCCACGATGATGGCGGGACCGATTGACTTGAGGATTCCACGAGGTTTGGCTTCGGGCATGTGTCAGGGAGGTTTTAGAGAGGTGTGATTTGGGGGGAGACGTTCCGCTCGGAGACTAAGGGGATAGTGGAACGCCAAGCGCTTTCCGAGGATTTTCGCAGATCAGTTTATCGATCTCTCTTTCCGTGAGCCCCAAATTTGAGGCCAGCTTTGTGCGGACTTCCGGCATGGTAACGGTGGATCCCGCCAGATTGGGAGATCCCGGTTTCCGGGCCACGCCTTTTTCGTCAATCACCACCCGCATTCCGGAAAGGGTGTAAAAACCCGGCCCGAGCTTTGCCGCCATGATGGCGTCGGTAACCATGATGCTCCGCTCCAGCCCGGCGACTTTCAGGTAGTTGGCCAAGGCAAAGAAATCCACATGCGCCCCGTCGGGAATGAAGCAGACCCAGATGCGGTCTGACAGGCTGAGAACGCGTTGAATGATGTTGTCGTGCCGCGGCAGCACGACGGGACAGCCGTTCCCCAGGTGAGTGAACATACTCAGCCCAGCGTCCACCGCTCTCTCCAAATGGTGCAGATCGGGATTGCAGTGCCCGGCGGACACCACCACGCCCCGATCCGCCAGAAAGCGTGTCGTTTCGTAGCCGGGATCGTTCTCCGGAGCCAGGGTGACCAGCTTCGCCAGGCCGCCAGCGGCCTCCAGCAGGCGCTTGGCGTCTTCCACGTTGGCGGGTTTGACCGCTTCTGGAGGATGAGCGCCAATGTAGCCGGGTTCCGCATTCAGGAAGGGCCCCTCGATGTGGAATCCCTGGATGATCCGCTTGGCCAGGCCGTCCGCTTCGCGCAGCTTTACCAGGTTCTCAAGCTTGGCGCAGAGCGCGTCCATGTGGTCGGTGATGACCGTGGCCAAGATGCCGCCCACGCCATCCTCTTCGAGAGACTGGCAGGCTTTGTGAAGGGCTTCCGGAGTCAGTTTCGGGTCGCAGAAATCCGCGCCGTCATAGCCGTTTACCTGGAGATCGAAAGGCAGCATTGAATGGGGGCGGGGGATCTATTGGGGGAATGAAGACGCAGCTACTCAGGGCTTAGCCCGCGGAAGCAAAGAACTCACCCGCCGCCGCGTAGTCCAGCGGCAGGTCGATGGGTTTCTTCCAGGCCGCCGACATCTGAGCGGCCCAGCCCAATTCAGCCACCGGGGCGGAATTCACGAAACTGAGGAAAGACTGCGTACCGGAGTTCACGCAGTCCATGAAGTGGTCCGTGCAGGCCCCGGTCTGGTGGTGCACCACGTCGCCGCTGTCCGGCGTGGTGGTGGTTTCCGGCCACAGGTAGCTTTCCGTGCCGTCGCGTTTGGCGCGTTCCGGATCCAGGGGATAGATCCATTTTCCGTTGGTGACCTTGTTAGACCAGAAGCGGATTTTCTGAGGGCGGTCCAGGTAGGAATCGAAAATCAGCCCGCCATCGGTGCCGTGAATGTTGTGATAGGCATCGTAGCCGTTGGCCTGATCCACGTTGCCGAAGCAGAGGCCCGTGCCGCCGTTGCTGAACTCGATGTGAAGATTCCAGATGGCGGGAATCTCAAAGGGCCGGGCGTGGACGGAACTGCTGTTGGCATAGACGCGCACCGGTTTGGCCCCCTGGGCGGCCATGATGTTCACCATGACGGAAAGGGAATGGATGATGCCCATCCCGATGGCGTCGCCCATGCGGTCGGCGGCCAGTTTCCACACCTTGTCCCCGGCGATGTTGATGGGGTGCCGGTAGTTCACCTGAATCTGAGTGATGCTCCCAAAGTCGCCCCGCGCCGCCATGTCCCGGATGTGATTTTCCAGGGTGTCGAAGTTCATGAGGTAGTCCACCATGGTAATCAGGCCAGGATTGGCCTTCTCCAGTTCTATCTCGCGAACAAAATCCGGAAACCGGGTGGCGGAGGGCTTTTCGCAGAAAACGTGTTTCCCGGCCTCCAGAGCGGCGATGGACTGCGGTCCGTGCGCTTCGTTGGTGCTGCAAACAAAGACCGCGTCCACTTCCGGGTTGGAGAGCAGGTCCTCATAGTTGGGGGTGTAGAAATCAGGAGAAAGGCCCAGGCCCTTCAGCACTTCTTCCGCCTTGTCGCGGCTGCGCTGATGCAGGGCCACAACCCGGGTGTCGCTCCGGTCGGCCAAACGTTTCATTAAGGTGGCGCCCATCCAGCCGGCGCCGACAAATCCAATTCCGGTATTACTCATGCGTGGGGATTCTGTGGGTTTGATTGAGGGGAAGTCAACCTTGTCATCGTGAACGAGTCATGCTTAATAGACCCCGCCATGGCGCAGGAGTTGAATTTTAAACAAGAACTGGTCGGTTGCTTCGGGTATCCGGTCGCGGAGAATCCCACCCAGGCGATGATCGAGCCCGCTTTCCGGGCCTTGGGCCTGGATTGGCGCTACCTGACCCTGGAAGTAAAACCGGAAGACCTGCCCATGGCGGTGGCCGGAGCGCGGGCTTTCGGCTTTCAGGGCTTCAACTGCACCATCCCGCATAAAGTTGCCGTCATCGAACACCTGGACGGCCTCGGGGAATCCGCCGAACTGATGGGCGCGGTGAACTGCGTGGTCCGGCGCGGCGAAAAGCTCATCGGCGAAAACACCGACGGAAAGGGCTTTGTGTCTTCTTTCAACGAACTGGACGACCCGAAAGGAAAAACCATGGTCCTGTTTGGCGCCGGGGGAGCGGCGCGTGCCATCAGTGTTGAAATGGCGCTGGCTGGAGTGAAGAAGATCATCCTCGTAAACCGGAGCTTGGAGCGGGGGAAAGAACTGGACGGACTGCTGCGGGGGAAAGTGAATCTCAAGCTCGGGGGAGCCCTGGACGTAGAGTTTGTTCACTGGGATGGCGACTACGCCATTCCGCAGGACGCGGACATTGTGGTGAATGCCACCTCCATCGGTCTGTTCCCGGACGTGGATGCCCGGATATCTCTGGATACCGGCACGCTGCGCCCGGAACTCGTGGTGGCGGACGTGATCCCTAATCCTCCGAAGACCCGGCTGGTTCAGGACGCCACCGCGGCGGGCTGCAAAGTCATCGACGGCTTGGACATGCTGGTGGCCCAAGGCGTGATCGGCATCGAATTCTGGACCGGGCAAACACCTGACGCGGGCGTTATGCGGCGGGCCTTGGAGGGAATTTTCGGCTGAGGTTCCGCCTCCCTTCAAATTGAAGAGAGGGAAGCATTAGAGAGAATCATTCGGCCGCGGGCTCGACATCCGCGCCGCCCGTTCCCGTATCGCCCTCTTCTTCGGGGTCCTCTTTCGGCGGGTACTTTTCCGGATTGATGTCGGAGAGGGTATCGTAGAGCCACTGCTGCTGGGTGCTCGAAAGGCCGGAATCCTCTTGGGCGTAAACGGTTTCCAATTGCTCGGCCACCTTGGGGTGTTTCTTGGCATTGCTCGCCAGCGACCATCTGGCCGCGGAAGGCAACACGGTGTAGAAGGGGGTCTCGTCCTCCGGAATGGACGAATAGCTCTGCTGCTTCCCGGCGTAATCGAACGCGGTCATGATGCGCCGGATGACTTTGTCGTCTCCCGTGGCGTAGTAGGTGCCCCACAACAGGTTCAGCGCGGGGGGAAGGGTCAGCTGCATTTCCAGGACCTTGGGGGGCTCCTTATCCGCGTCGAAGTCTCCACCGTAGTATTCGTTCAGAACCGCCTTGGTCTCCCCGGTATTGGCGAACCACATGGAAAGCCGCAGGGTGTTCTGGCCATCGGTGGAGAGGTTTCGCAAGGCATCATGCCACTCGACCGTTTTCTCCGGATTGTCCCGGATGACGCTGCTTAGAAAGCCGATCAAAGCCCCTCGGGCGTCTTCTTCGCCAAGAATTCCGGCCGCGTCCCAGTTTCTGACCTGGCCGACAAAAAACTCGGGAGTGGGTTCCTTGTAGTAGAATTCCAGCCAGTCGTGACCCTTCGGGGAAGGAGGGTAGCTGGCTTCAACCTCTTCCTGTCCCAAGCCGGCGCCGCCGGAAGCCACTAAGAGAGAGGAAGCGATGAACCCGGACAGAGCCAGACGACAAAAGGGGCGGGGGAGATGGGGTTTCATGGGCGTATTTACATTGTAGATTACTCTACACTGCAAGTGTAGAGTTTTCACCCCCAATTCCAAACCACAAAAAGCTATCGAAATCCTAAATATTTCACTTGCGCGAAGGCCGGAAGTGAGTAGAAATTGCCGCCCTCATGGCTAAGAAGAGTTGGATAGAGCGCAACAAGCGCAAGCAGAAGACGGTGGATAAGTATGCCAAGCTCCGTGCGGAGTTGAAGGCACAAGGCGATTACGTTGGTCTGTCTCTGTTGCCGCGTGATGCGAGTCCGACTCGTCTGGTCAATCGTTGTGAAGTATCGGGCCGCCGCCGTGCGTTCCTGCGCCGGTTTAGAATGTCCCGTATTACTTTCCGCGAACTGGCTTCGCAAGGCCTGATTCCAGGCGTGACGAAGTCCAGCTGGTAGGCCCGTTCGGGTTTGCCATACGGCGGAAAATCGATTCTATTTACGGACCGCCGTTCGAGGCGGCCGGACAATGCCGATCTACGAATACATTTCCGCCGAACCAGACAAAGGCTGCCGCGTGTGCTGCCGCGGGTTCGAATTGCGGCGTCCTGTATCCAGGCCCCCCCTGGAGAAATGCCCTCTTTGCCAGAACCGGGTTAAAAAGCTGGTTTCTAAAGTCAATTCTCCCAAGATCCTAAAGCCTTTGTCGGTTTATGATGCCAAGAACGCCGGGTTTACCGTGCTGGAGCGGCGCGACAAGGGGGTCTATGAAAAACAATGAAGGCGGAATCCTCCCCTGACGAAGCTGACCCTGGAAGTCCTGACAGAGCGCCTGCGGGCGTGAAATCACAGCGCCTTTTCCAGATGGGCCACCTTGACTGATCTCATGGAAGCGGCCTATCTATTTCAAGGGCTCGCCACCGGCATGGGGAGCGCGCCGCATGAGCTGGCACAGGAGTGGGAATCTCTTGGCACCAATGTCTGGCGCCTGATCATCTTCCTTTTCCTGGTATTTCTGAACGCCTTTTTCGTGGCGGCGGAGTTCGCCATCGTCAAGGTCCGGCTCAGCCAGTTGGACGCCCTGGAAGAAGAGGAGGGCGACAAGAAGACCATGATGGCCCGGCAGGTGGCGTCCAAGCTGGATTCCTACCTTTCGGCCACGCAGTTAGGCATCACTCTGGCCAGTATCGCCCTGGGTTCCGTGGCCCAGCCCTACCTGATGGCAATGATCACGCCTTTCTTCTTCATGGTGGGCGTGTCCTCCACGGCTGTCATTGGTACCGTCTCTTTCGTCATCGCCTACACGGTCGTGACGTTTCTGCACATCGTGATTGGGGAGCTGTTGCCCAAGTCCCTCGCCATTCGCAAGGCCTTGGGCACAACCCTGTGGGTGGCCAAACCGCTGCACTGGTTCTACATTCTGTTTAAGCCGGCCATCTGGTTGTTCAACGGATCCGCCAATGCCTTGCTCAAGTGGTTCTTCCGGATCGATCCCGTCTCGGAGAGCGAGTTGATTCACAGCGCTGACGAACTGCGCCTGCTGGTGGAAGCCAGCGAAAAGTCTTCCGAGGTCACGGAGACAGAGCGCGAGATCGTGGTGAACGCCCTGGAGCTGAATGACCTCACGGTCCGGGACATCATGACGCCGCGGAATGACGTGGTTTCTCTGGACGTGGAAATGACCTTCGAAGAGAACCTTAAGACAGCGGTCGAGTCCAAGCACACCCGATTTCCGCTGGTGGAAGGCCACCTCGACAACACCGTGGGTCTGGTGCACATCAAGGACGTTATCCCCCTGGTGAAGCAGGAGACTCCGGACCTGATGACTGTGAAACGAGAGCTTCTGCCCGTGCCGGAACTCATGCCTTTGGACGTCCTGTTAAAGACATTCCTGGAGCGGCACGCGCACCTGGCTCTGGTGGTGGACGAGTTTGGCGGCGCCCTGGGGATCGTCATGCTGGACGACGTGCTGGAGGAACTGGTCGGCAAGATTCAAGACGAATTCGACGAGGAAGGCACGGAGTTCCGGCGCGTCAGCGAAGACGAGTTTGTCGTGGCCGGGTCCATGGGACTGCACGAGCTGTCCGATCACTCGGATCTGGAATTGGAAAGCCCGGACGTCAGCACCGTGGGCGGATACGTCACTCACCTCAAGGGACAACTCCCACGGGTGGGCGACACGGTTTTGGTGGAAGACTATGAGGTTCTCATCACCAAGGCAGACGGCCGCAGCGTCCGGGAAGTGCGGTTTCATCGCGTGCGGACCAAGGCGGATGGCGAGGCCCCCGAGGAGGCCGAAATGAACGGATCGAAAGACGAGAAAAGCCGGATGCCGGCATAAGGACCGGCGGCTTGCCGGCGTATTGGTTAGCGCAATGACGGAATCCTCACCCCATCCTTCCTCAGGAAGCGGCCTCTCGAAGGGCTACTACCGCGCCGCGGCGGTGGTCCTGTTTCTTGGCGTATCTTTGGGGGCGATCGGGGCGCATGCGTTAAAGGACATTTTGGCGGAGACTGGCCGGGCGGACAACTACCATACCGCAGTGCTCTATCATCTCATCCACGGCTTGGCCTTGATGCTGATTGCACAGAGGGCAGTGTTTCGCATAGGCGCCTGGTGGTGCCTTTTTGCCGGGATTCTTTTGTTCTCGGGTAGCCTTTATGCCTTGAGCTTGACCGGAAATACCTCTCTGGCGGCCATCACGCCCTTCGGAGGCCTTGCTTTCCTGGCCGGCTGGGCCTGGCTGGCCATCCGAGCCTGATTTCCGGCGCAGTCTTCGCGTCGGGAAATTGGAGCCCGTCCGTTGCAATAACGGGTTCTGGACGCGTATATTACCGTCAGAAAACACCGCGTTTTTCGTCCCCCTCAATCGATGAATTTTGGCGACCTTAGAGGCATCCTGCAGTACGTCCCCCAGTTCCGGGGGCGAACCTTTGTGATTGCCCTGGATGGCGAGGTGGTGGCCTCGCCAAATTTCTCTAACATCCTGCTCGATCTGGCGGTTTTGCGTTCTCTGAACATCCGCGTCGTTCTGGTGCATGGGGCGGCCTTTCAGATCCGGGCCCTGGCGGCCAGCCGGGGAGTGGACCTGACCAACGCGGACGGCACGGGCGTCACGGACGAGCGCACTCTGGAAGTCAGTCTGGACGCCATCACCCGGCTCAGCAGCTTCATCATGCAGAGCCTGACGGTCACCCAGATCCGGGCCGCCACGGCCAATGCCATCATCGCGCATCCCGCCGGTGTCTTGAAAGGCACGGACATGGGGGGCACGGGTTCCGTGGACCGGGTGGATACCACCGTGCTGCGTGGGTTTCTGGACGGGGAGATTCTGCCCGTCATTCCACCGATCGGCTACGACAGCAGTGGCCGTACCCTGAGGGTGAATTCGGATACCGTGGCGGCGGAAGTGGGCCGGGCGTTGCAGGCGGCCAAGGTCATTTTCCTGATGGCCGGCGAGCCGGACTTCGGTCTGGTGCCGCAGAGTGCCCGGCAGTTGTCCGAGGACGTCGCTGGCACCCTCTTGAAGGACGTAAAAGAATCCGCCGAGGATGGCTTGGTTTCCAAGCTGCGCCACGCCATCCGCGCCTGTCAAGACGGCGTGCCCCGGGTGCACTTAATCAATGGAGAACGGGAAGACGCCCTCCTGGCGGAGCTGTTCAGCAACGAAGGAATCGGCACCATGATTTTCGCCGACAACTACCAGCGCATCCGCGCGGCCCGGACCTCGGACGTTAGCGAAATGCTACTCATGATGCGCCGCGCCGTGGAGGAGGACAAATTGATCAGCCGCACGCGAGACGAGATTATTTCCCGAATCGGCGACTTCTTCGTCATGGAAATTGACGAAAACGTCGTCGGCAGCGTGGCGGTCCACTTTTACCGGGATGGTAAACCGGTGATGTATCCGGCAAATTTTGGCGGCGCGGCTGAAGACGAGCCGGGCGAACTGACCGCGGAACTGGCCTGCCTGTACATCAAAAAGAACCACGAGAACCAAGGCTATGGCCGGAAGCTGGTGGAGTTTGCCGAAAACCGTGCCCGCGAGGCCGGAGCCGCCATGATTTTCGCCATCTCCACGCAGAAGGCATACTACTTCTCCGAAAAGGCGGGCTACCGCGCGGAGAGCGACCTGGAAGTCATGCCGGAATCCCGCCGGGAGGCCTACCAGACCGCCCGCCGAAAAGGCTCCTTCCTGGTCAAGGATTTGAACCCGGCGGAGGCGACGGCCCGGACGGAAGGGGACTGACGTCTGGCTCAGGGGGTGGAATCTGGAGTTTCACCACCAGGGCCCGGTGATCGCTGGATTTTTTCCATTGCGGATGATCCAGAACATGGCTCCGGCGCGTGTCGATCAGCGGGGAAAGGACTGAGTTGGAAAAGACGTAGTCAAAGCGAGAATACACATCCGCGTCAGCCCAGTGATGTGTCCACCGCTCCCCATGAGAGTCGTCTAGAAGCAGCGCTTTTAGGTAAGTGGGGCCACGGAATTTTCCCTGAATGCTTTTGACGGAAATTTCGTTCTTCAGAGCATTCAAATCGCCATACACGAGAATGGGAACCTTCGGTGTGGAAGCCATGATTCCGTCGACATGCTGCCGCACCAAGTGCGCTTCATTCCGGCGCATCAGGTCCTGATCCGCTTCTGGAACTTCGCGTTTGGACTTCAGATGCAGGCCGATGAAGCGCAGGGTCCGTCCATTGTCCAAGCTGACGGTGGCATCCAGGATGCCACGTTGCATGGGCAGCCGGGCATCTCCCAAAACGTAGGTTAGGGAATCCTGATGGCGCCGCTCCGCCACGGGGAAACGGCTCAGCAGGGCCAGATTGCGTTCCGCGTCCGCCGCCACCACCAGCTCCGCGTGGGGCAGGTTCACACCGGCTTTCTTGAGGCGAGCCTGCAAATCGGTCAACGCGGCCCGCCCGCCTATCTCGCAGACTCCCAGAATGTCAGGTTTTGCACCGGCAATCAGATCGATCTGGATCCGGATACTCGCTTCCGGCTTTGGCTTCGCGTTCGATTCCGGTGATCCTGCGGAAACGAAATAGTTCTCCAAGTTGTAAGCAACGAAAGTAACCTCTTCGTCGAAAGGCTCGCTATTGCTCTGCCCCGAAGCATTGGGGAGAGGCCCACCGAGAAGCAGGAAAACAAAAAGAGCGGCGGTGGAAAACACCGTCGCTCTATCTACGTCCCGCTTTCGGAAAGAAGCGGGAAAAGTCGAGTCAGGATGATTCTCAGCCGGACCTTCCAGCATGGGAAAGCATAGGCTGCTGAGGCCTCAGGCCACGGTTTCCTCTTCCTCGCTCTTCGATTCTTCAGACTTGCTGGCCGGGGCGGCGGGCTTGGTGGCGGGTTTCTTTTCCCACTCTTTCTTGCCCTCGTCCTCGCCATGCATGATTTCGTCTTCGAACTCTTTCTTGGCCTGCTTGAATTCACCCATGCTGCGTCCGATGCTGCGGGCGAGTTCGGGAAGCTTCTTGGCGCCAAAAAGGAGTAGAATGGCGATGAAGATAATCACCCACTCAGGACCGCCGGGCAATCCGAAGGCTAGGGTGGGGAAGGCGAATGACAGAATCTCGTTCATTGTATTGGGTTGATTAAATTATCGGGCCGTACGGAGGAAAATTCAAGCGTTGCTAGGCGTCGAGGGATCGGAGGGTTCCTGGGTGACTTCAGCTTCGTAGGTGTGGCGGGCATGTTTGAACTCGCCCAGAGCGCGACCCAGACTGCGAGCCAAAACCGGAATCAACTTTCCACCGAACAAGAGCAGGACGGCTACCAGGATAATCGCCATCTCCGGGATTCCGGGGACAACCATGGCTAGGTGAGGAATCATGACAATTGCAGTTAGGGGTTGTGTGAGGAAAGCCTACGGGGACGGAATCTTCATTGCAAAGGAAACTTCGGACGCGAAAGGTAACGCCTTTACGTGATGGATTTTGGCATTTCTCTCCCGATCAACGAAATCCGGGAACCTCTTCGCAAGGCCCTTGCTTCTTCGACCACCCGGATTGTCGTGGAGGCGCCCACGGGATCGGGAAAGTCCACTCAGATCCCGCAGTTTTTGCTGGATGATGGTTTGGTCGAAGACGGCAAGGAAATCGTGGTGCTGCAGCCGCGCCGTCTCGCCGCCCGCATGCTGGCTCGCCGGGTGGCTCAGGAGCGAAACGCGCGGCTGGGAGACGAGGTCGGCTACCAGGTCCGCTTCGAGTCCGCCGCCGGTCCGAAGACCCGCATCCGCTACGTCACGGAAGGAGTGCTGCTCCGGCAGTTTCTGACAGCGCCCACGCTGCCGAAGGTGGGGGCGGTCATTTTTGACGAGTTTCACGAGCGCCATTTCTTTGGTGACGTCACGCTGGCGCGTTGCCTCGATCTCCAGGAAGCGGAACGGCCGGACCTGAAGTTGCTGGTCATGTCGGCCACCCTTCAGACGGAGGGCTTGAAGGCCTACCTGGGTGACGAGTGCGTGCATCTGAAGTCCGAAGGCCGGACCTTTCCAGTGGAGATCGAATACTGCCCGCCCCGGGAACGGCACGGCAGCCAGCTGTGGGATCACATTCCACGACTCATTCAAGAGCACTTTAAGTCGCACGATATCAGCGGACATACGCTGATTTTTATGCCGGGTTCGTATGAAATTCGGAACACGATCCGTGCCCTGGAAAGCGCCTCCTGGACCCGGGCGTTCAAGGTGTTGCCCCTCTTTGGGGAACTGCCACCAACCGCGCAGGACGAAGCGGTGGAGCCCAGTGATACGCCAAAGATAGTGGTATCGACCAACGTGGCGGAGACCTCCCTGACCATCGATGGCGTCCGGCTCGTCGTGGACGCGGGTCTGGCCCGAATGTCGGATTTCGACGTGCGGAGGGGAATCGACACCCTGACCATCCAGAAAATATCTCGCGCTTCCGCCGATCAGCGGGCGGGCCGGGCGGGCCGGACCGGACCGGGAACCTGCCTGCGGCTGTGGAGCGAGGAAGATCATGCCCGGCGGCCGGCGGCCACTCCGCCGGAGATCCATCGCATGGACCTCAGCGAAGCGGTGCTGACGCTGAAAGCGACCGGCATCGAAGACGTGCGAGGCTTTCGCTGGTTTGAAGCTCCGGAAAGTAAGGCCCTGGAGCAGGCCATCGCCTGGTTGATCGAGCTGGATGCCTTGGACCCGGAAACGGAGGTTCTGACCCGGAAGGGCGAGCAACTGAGCAAGCTGCCGGTGAATCCCCGCTACGGGCGTATTTTGCTGGAAGCCGCGGAGAAAGGCTGCGCGGAATTTTTCGCCGTGGCCATTGCCGCCACGCAGACGCGGCCCCTCTTTCCCACGAACCGCGGGAGGGGCGGCCCAAATCTGACCCTGGGGGACTACGCTCATCCTGGAGATGTTTCGGATTTCCAGCCCCTTTACCGCGCCTGGGAAGCGGCTAAGGAACGGAACTTTGACCATCGCCAGTGCGAGCCCCTCGGCCTGCGTGTGGGGGTGGCCAGGGAAATTGACCGGACCGTGCGCCAGTTCCTGAGGATTGTGGGCGATCTCACCGGCGGCAAACCACAAGACCGCGAGCCGGACGGCGAAGAAGTGGGGCGCATCCTGTTGCTCGGGTTCCCCGACCGGGTGGCCCGGCGTCTCAGCGACGCGACCCTGGCCTGTGCCGTGGTCGATCACCGCCGGGGGCTGCTGGACAAGAACAGCGTGGCCGCGAAGAGTCAGCTTTTCATCGCCTGTGAAATGACGGAGGTGGAGGGCAGGGACGTGACCGTGCGGCTTGGCTTGGCCACCCAGATTGACGAAGGCTGGCTGCGGGAAAGTTTTCCCCGGGAGTTCAGCGAATCCGCCGGAGCGAAATGGGACCCCGTGTCCCGCCGCGTGGAAGCTCGCGTCCGGCGCATGTTCCGGGATCTCGTCATTGAAGACCGGGCTGGAGCCGCGCCACCAGAAGACGCGGCCGCCCGTATTCTGGCCACGGAAGTTCGCGAAGGCCGGCTGGCGATGAAGCATTGGGATCACGCGGTGGAACAGTGGATCGCCCGTCTCAACACGCTGGCCGAAGCCATGCCGGAATACGATCTGCCCCGCTTCGGCGACGAAGAACGCCAGACCGTGCTGGAGGAAATTTGCCTGGGCGCGAAAAGCTACAAGGAGATCAAAGACCGCCAAGTCTGGCCCGTGCTAAAAGACTGGCTCTCGCCCCACCAGAAAGGGCTGATGGACGCCTACGTGCCCGAACGCGTTACTCTGTCCAACGGCCGCCAAGCCAAGATCACCTACAGTTCCAGCGGGGAGAAGCCGAAGATTTCCGTCCTTATTCAGAATCTCTTCGGCGTGAAAGAAACGCCCACCATCGCGGAGGGCAAAATTCCCCTGGTCATCGAAATCCTGGCCCCCAATCATCGCCCCGCCCAAGTCACCGCGGATCTCGCGGGATTCTGGAAAAACAGCTATGCCGCCGTGCGCGCGCAGCTCCGGGGCCGTTATCCCAAGCACGACTGGCCGGAGGCGGTGTGAGGGACTTCCGCCATTCCCCGTTGCGAAGCGGGAAAGCTGACCCTATTCTGCGTTTACCGGGCCTTTGGGCGCGGTTCTTGCCGTAAATTGCCTCAAGATGCGTCCTCCCAAGATCGATCCCGACCTGCACAAGGAGAAAAAGCCGCCGTGGATTCGAGTGCGGCTGCCGAACAACCCGGTGTTCTGGTCCACGAAGGCACTGATTTCCGACCTCCGTCTCCACACGGTGTGTGAAGAGGCGCAGTGTCCAAACCGCTGGGAATGCTGGGGACAGGGGACGGCTACCTTCATGATTGCCGGGGAGCGCTGCACGCGGGCCTGTGGGTTCTGCGCGGTCTCCACGGCCAAGCCTTTTCCCTTGGAAGTAGATGAGCCGCAACGGGTGGCCGAGGCGGTGAAACGGATGTGTCTCAACCACATCGTCATCACGGCCGTGGCGCGGGACGACATTCCGGACGGCGGCGCGGAGCACTTTGCCCGCACCATTGAAGCCGTGCGCGAAGCGAAACCGGAAATGGTCATCGAAATCCTGGTACCGGATTTCAACGGAAAGAATGATGCGTTGAAGGTGGTGATGGATGCCAGGCCGCACATCTTCAATCACAACATCGAGACAGTGGAACGCCTCACCCCCCTGGTGCGCAGCCGGGCGCAGTATTTGCGCTCTCTGGAAGTGTTGAAGCGGGCCAAGGAAATGGCGGCGGAAGCGGGCGGCAAAGTGGCCACGAAAAGCGGCATGATGCTAGGCCTGGGCGAGTCAGAGCCGGAGATCCTGCAATCCATGGACGACTTGCGCGAACATGATGTGACGGTGCTGACCCTGGGGCAATACCTCCGTCCTTCGGAACGGCATCTGCCGGTGGTGGAATACATCCTGCCGGAAACGTTCGACCGGCTGAAGGAGATCGCATTGGAGAAGGGTTTCCGCCATGTGGCCTCGGGGCCTTTGGTGCGCAGTTCTTACCACGCCGCCGACTTCAAGCCGGAGTTGGACCTGGAGTAGCCGGCGGCTAGTGTGGTGTTTGCGAAATATCTAGACGAAATCAATTGAGTTCTAGAGCCGGAAATTGGCTCGCTTCGCTCGGATATTTTTATTATCGCGGTCTTCTTTTCCATCTTCCGCGTTGCTCGATCAGTCGTTGAGCTTGCTCAACTCCCTCCTCGCTCCTTGAATTTGAAAAAGATTCCTCGCGAATTTCGTCCACCTATTTCGCAAACACCACACTTGGGCACGCAACAAACTTTGAAAGCATTGCGGCTCATGAATTTCTCAGCACGCCGCATTCTTTTTCCGGTTCTCGCCATCCCGCTCCTTCTGCCCCTGACGCAGTGTTCCGTGGTGGATGACGAACTGAACGACTGGGACTTTCGCGGGAACAGCTACCGGTTTACCGCCGAACAACGCGACGCGGAGATCGAGCGGCTGACCGTGCAACTGATGGAAACGGGTTGGTATGACAGCCGGGCCGTCGCCAAAAAGGAAGCGGAGCGGCGGTTTGACGCGCAGATGCGAACCGAGTTGCGGAAGGACCCGCCGGACAAGCCCGGCTACTGGTCGCCATTGGATATTGAGATGACCTTCTAAGAGGAGGCCGGGCTTGGCGGGAAGGGCGCCGCTTCAAGTGCTCAGGCCGTACATCGGCGGAGCATCCAGCTCGCCGCCCCCCGCAGCCGCTTCCGGAACCAGAGCAGTCCTCCGATAGCCAGGAAGCTCAGGGTACCGGGCTCGGGCGCGGAAACCGGCACGGCATCGGAAAGATCCGTGAACTGCGTGCCGTCGAAGCCGGTAATGTCGCTGCCGGCGGTCACCGCCGCCGTGTCAGGATCGATGGTGTCCAGACGGGTAGGGGTTGCCAGGTTCAGGCCATAGAGCGTGCTGCCATCGGCTCCGATGGCGAGTTGATAAATGGGCTGACTGCTTCCCAGCTCGCTGGTGTCCGACACCACGTTGAAGGTATTCTCGGTGTCCGAAAGGTTGAAACTCCAGTAGCCACCGATCTGTCGTACCGCGCCGGTTCCCATGCTGCTGTCTTCGGCATCCTTTGAGCTTCCAAAGACCTGGCCGGTGTCTTTGAAAATGACAAAGTCACCCAGGTCGCCAATGTCATCCGCCGTGCCTCCGGGACTGGGGCTCGGGTCGAACAGCGGACCGATCGTCAGGTTGTCCACGCTGGTGACCGACTTGCCGTCGGCGCTCAGGTTGAACCGGAGAATGCTGTTTCCAGCGCCCGCGCCGCCGTCCTGGCTGCGGCTGATCATGGTGTAGTAGTTCCCGTTGTAGAAAGCGCCGCCTTCGCTGAGGGAAGGGCTGGTCAGCCCGGTCACCAGGCCGGGATTTGACGTCGCGATGTCGTAGAGATGGGTGACGGTATTGTCCGAAAGATCCAGGTAATACACGTCCAGACCCGTATTGCTGCCGAAGTAGAGCAGGTCCTGGGTGTGGTGCGTAGCCAAGGAGTTGGGCGCCGCAGCCAACCCGGTGACCAAGGGGGTGGCGGTCATTGTGTTCGTATTGATCTCCCAAATGGCGTTGCCATTGCTGCCGGTGCGGGCACCTCCATAGAGGATGTCGGCAGTCAGAAGAGAGGGCATAAGGCAAGAGGCCACGGACAGTCCTAGAGACAGCACCTGAGCAACCTGCCGCGTCGTATTGTTGGGCAAAATGAACGGCATCTGTAATAAATACCGTAATCCCAATAATTAATCAAGCTTAAGTATGACGGATCTATTCACCCGGTATTAGGGGATCTAAAAATTGCTGTCATTCCCGGATCAGGAACCGATGCGGAAGAGGGCGGATTCCGTGCGGATGAAGATGGCGCCATCCGTCACCGCGTAGGAGGAGAGGCCGAATTCGCCGATGTCGTTTTCGGCAATCTTTTTCAACTCTTTACCTGGCTCGATCACGGTGGCGACACCCTCGCCATTCTGAAAGTAAATGCGGCCGTCCGCGTAAATAGGGGAGGCGGAATAGCTTCCCGCGGCGATGCGTTCCTGCCACATGACTTCTCCGGTCTTAGCGTCCAGGCAAGAGGCCACGCCTTTGTCGTCGTTAAAGTAAACGAGACCATCCACCACGATGACGGAGGACTCTTTCGGCACCGCCTTGTCATGCACCCAGGCCACGTGACTGTCCGTCACGTCTCCTTTGCCGTCGGGGCGGATGGCCATGAGCTTGGCTTGGTTGAAACCGGTGCAAACGTAGATCAGTCCTTCAGCATAGACGGGGCGGGGGACCACCGAATAGCCTTCACCATAGCCGCAGCGCCAGATCTCTTTGCCGTTGTCAGGATCGTAAGCGATCACGGCGCCCGAGCCCGGGGCGATCACCTGAGTCTTTCCATTCACTTCGATAGCCAGGGGCGTGGAAAAGGAAAAGGTGCGCGCCACTTCCACGTCCCGGTCCGTTTTCCAGGCTACTTTTCCGGTCTTCTTGTCCAGCGCGACGACGAAGGGCTTCTCGGCGCCGTCACAGGAGAAGATCAGCTTGTCTCCGGCGAGGGCGGGACTGCCGCCATTGCCATGCACGGGGGTGTAGCGCAGCCGGTCTTGGGTCCAGAGGATCTTTCCGTCCTTTGCGTCCAGGCAAGCGGTGCCGTCGTGTCCGAAATGGACGTAAACCTTGCCGTCTTCATAGAGCGGCGTGGGGCTGGCGTGACTGTTTTTCTTGTGAACCTTGGTTGCGTCCTTGGAAGTCTGATGAAAGACCTCCACGTCCCACAGGATGTCTCCGCTGGCCGCATCGACACAGAGGGCGCGGAGCGAATGGCCGCTGTCAGGATCGTCAGCCTTTTCCGCCACGGCGGTGGTGACATAGAGCTTTCCGTCCACCAGAATGGGGGACGACCAGCCGACACCCGGCAGGGCGGTTTTCCAAGCGATGTTTTGAGTGGGGCCCCACTCCACCGGTACGTTCGCGGCGCCGGAGTGCCCCATCCGGTCGGGGCCACGGAATTCCGGCCAGTTTTCCGCCGCCTGGGCGTTCAGGGAAAACACAGCGAAAAGAGGGGACAGCAATAGCGGGAGAGGACGGAAGAGCGGTTTCACGGGGCAAACCATAGACAAAGCGGAGAATTCCGTGCAATGACAAAGGAGGTCATGGCGCGAATACGTGAAAACGCCATTGATTCGACCCTGGCCATGTCCTTTACTCGTACTTTCTATCAAAAACTCTAAACCTCCCAGATTCTACATGGATAAACTAACACGACGTAATTTTGTCAAAGGCGCCGCCGCGGCTTCCGCTTCGGCCTTTGCCTTCCAAGTGGTGCCCAGCCGGGTGTTTGGCGCGAATGACCGGATCACTCTGGCGGCAATCGGTACTGGGGGCAAAGGGGCCAGCGATATCAAGGGCTCCGTCGAAGCTGGATTCGAAGTCATTTCGCTTTGCGACGTCGTGGACGTGGCGAAGTACCCGAACGTGGAGGGCCGGATGAAGAATCTCATCGGTTCCCGCCGCGAGCATCCGAACGCCAGCTTTTACATGGACTGGCGCGAGATGCTGGAAAAAG
This sequence comes from Verrucomicrobiia bacterium, assembly GCA_030427505.1. GTDB lineage: Bacteria > Verrucomicrobiota > Verrucomicrobiia > Verrucomicrobiales > DEV007 > JAUICH01. The sequence goes on along the minus strand of JAUICH010000003.1, from coordinate 159,351 downwards.
AAGGCGACAAGATCGACGCCGTCACGGTCTCCACGCCGGACCACGTGCACGCCATCGCGTCCATCGCCGCCATGAAAAAGGGCATCGCCTGTTACACGCAGAAGCCCATGGCGCACGACATTCGCGAAGCGCGCCTGATGGCCAAGGTGGCCAAGGAAACTGGCGTGGTCACCCAGATGGGGAACCAGGCCCACGCGCTGGACTCCATGCGCCGCATGGTGGAACTGGTGAAAGCCGGCATCATTGGCGACGTGAAGGAAGTTCACGTCTGGACGAACCGCCCCATCTGGCCGCAGGGCATCCCGAAATGGCCGGAGAAAGAAGAAGTGCCGAACCACATCGATTGGGACCTCTGGATCGGACCCGCGCCGTTCACGGATTTCAGCACGAAGATTCTGCCGTTCAACTGGCGCGGTTACTGGGACTTCGGCACGGGCGCCCTGGGCGACATGGCCTGCCACATCATGGACATGAGCTACTGGTCTCTGGACCTGGGCTCGCCCACCAGCGTGGAGTCCGTGTGGGGAGACGGCATGGCCAGCAAGAGCGACATCTCTCCGCCGACTTGGGAAACCATCACCTACGAATTCCCGAAACGCGGCGAAATGCCTCCGGTCAAATACGTCTGGTACGACGGTTACAAAGACGCGGTGTTCAATCCCGAAACCTGGGCGCTGGAAAGTTCCAAGAAGCCGGGCAGCAAGCCATACATCCGCAACCTGCCGCCGGACGACATCATGGAAGGCCAACAGCCGGACGAGTCCAAGGGCTTCGGCACCTGCATGATCGGCACGCGCGGCAAGCTCTTCTTCAACCGCAGCAAAGACAACTGGTTCGTCAAGCCCAGTTCGCACTTGGACGGCTTCGACTTCCCCGAGCCGACCATCCCGCGGGCTCGCGGCGGCAACCCGCACAACGAGTTCTACGACGCCATCAAGGCCGGCGACCCGCTGGGTGCGCTGTCCAACTTCCACCACTCCGGCCCCTACACCGAAATGGTGCTGTTGGGCGTCTTGGCCACCCGCCTCGGCAAGAAGCTGGAATGGGACGGCGCGAACATGAAAGTGACCAACGCCCCCGAAGCGGACGCTCTGATCCAGCCCGCCTACCGCGACGGCTGGTCGCTCGACGCCTGATTCAGGCCATTGGCATTCTAAGCCAAGCAGTTCACGAATGACGGAAAGGCGCCCCATCCAGGGCGCCTTTCTTTGTGTCATGAACCGAAGAAGCGCTGCGGGGAGGGGAATTCCTTATGGTATCGTCCGGACGAATATGGACATGACGCTGACCACGCCCGCGCTACTCTTCCCGGCCATCTCCCTTCTCATGCTGGCCTACACCAACCGCTTCCTGGCCCTGGCCCGGCTGATCCGGGAGCTGCGCCGCCTGGACCTGAGCAATCACCCGGAGGCCACGCTGTTGCAGATCGCCAACCTGCGGAAACGGATTCACCTGATCCGGAGAATGCAGACCTTCGCGGTGGGAAGTTTCCTGCTGTGTTCGGTTTCGATGGGGGCCCTGTTCCTCGGGCAGGGGATGGTGGGACGCTGGCTGTTCGGGCTAAGCCTGGTAGGTTTGTCCATCTCACTCCTCATCTCGCTCATCGAAGTTTCCATCTCCACTCAGGCCATAGAGTTGGACCTGGAAACGATGGATTCCGAATGCACCGGAACTTCCGAACCGGGCACGAAAGCGGCATAAAAAAGGCCGGCCACGGGTGGTGGCCAGCCTTTTCTGAAGCTTGGATAATTTCCGAATCCAGGAACGCGGTTATTTCAACTCGCCGCAGTCCTTGACTTCGATCTTGGCGCTGGTCTGGCCGCTCCGGGAACCGTAGCTTTCGATTTTCTGCACCACGTCCATGCCCTCGACCACTTTACCGAAGACAACGTGGCGCCCGTCCAGCCAGTCGGTCGTGGCCGTGCAGATGAAGAACTGAGAACCGTTGGTGTTCGGCCCAGCATTGGCCATGCTGAGAATGCCGGGTCCGGTGTGCTTCAGTTGGAAATTCTCGTCCGCGAACTTCTCGCCGTAGATGGACTTTCCGCCCGTGCCGTTGAAGTTCGTGAAGTCACCTCCCTGGCACATGAAGCCCGGAATGACGCGGTGAAAGATGCTGCCCTTGTAGCCGAATCCTTTTTCGCCGGTGCACAGAGCCCGGAAGTTTTCCGCCGTTTTCGGCACCACGTCGGAACGCAGTTCCATCACAATGCGGCCCAAATCTTGGCCGTCGGCCGTCATGTCAAAATAGACCTTGGGAAGTTTGGAATCTTGGGCCTGGGCAATGAAAATTCCCGTGCCACCGAGCAGGGCGGCGCCGAGAACCAGAGAGAAGAATGATTTACGAGTCATCATGGGTTTTCAGGGGTGAATCAATGAATAGGGATGTTTTGACGATAGTCGTCAGGAAAATGGAGGCGAGAGAGCATCCGGTCAACTCGTCTGACGAGAAACGCGGTGGCGACATTCACTTGCCGCGAATGTCGAGACCGTAGTGGAGTTCCAGAAAGTTCCGGAGCGCTTCCGCCATGGCTTCGGCAAAGACTTGGCGTTGTTTCTCCGTATTCCGGGCCGTGGCCAGGGTTTCGATCTGGACGGCATCCACCGCCGTGCCCACGCGATAGGAACTGTGCGCGGCAATGTCGTAGGCTCCATTGAAATAGATCTGGTCGTGATCCGGGGTGGAGCTGGCCTTGGGGTTGGGAAACTGAGCGCTGGGCACGGCGGGGCGGGGGGCTTCGCGATTCGCTTCCAGGGCGGCGTTCATCAGGCTGGCCAGGCTTTCAGGCCCACGCACCAGCCCGGCGATGGCCGCGGCGGCGTCTCCCTTCCGGGCGGCGGCGGTCTTCAGGGTACTTCTTTGCCGGATCGCTTCGGCCAGCGCATCATCGCTGGTGGCGGCGTCATGATCTTTCGGATCAGCCAGGTGGGAAGGGCGCAGCAGGTAGCCATACATGTCCGCGGAACGGCTGGAGCCCAAGCCGTGCAGGTCCACCAGGAAACCCGTGCCGAAGGCGGCCTGCACTTCCTTGACCGCGTGATCGGCGCAGGCATGATAGTCCTCGAAAGCGCGGGTGGCCCGGGGCACGGGACCGCCGGCCTTGCCGCCGTCGTCATTCAGCCATTCGCTGTCCAGATTGTCTTCCCAGGAACGGTTCGGCTCCATGACTTTCCGGTGCAGCTGATTGATGACCACATAGGGCCGGCGCTTGGCGCCTGTAGCGTCCCGGTACTCCAGAGCCTCCGCCAGTTCCCGGGCCAGCTTGGAGGTATTTACGTCCCGGCCGGCATTGGTGGGCCGCAGCGGAGATCCATCCGGTATCAGGGTGCCGTCATGTGGGGCCAGCAGAATCACCGGCATGTTTCCCGGTTCGTAGATGATGTCTCCGTCCGGGTTGGGCGCGGGTGGAGCGGTGGGCTCCGCGTGAGCGCATGCCAGAGACAGCAAAGCGGTCAAAAGCGACGCAGCCACCAGACCACGGATGGCGGTTGCCTTGGAAAATGGCAATGGAAAGGGGGAGGCGTCCCCGCGGTTAGATTGGCCTGGGCGGCACATGGGGTTTCCTTGGGTGGGGGGTTAATTGGCGTTCCCTTCTACTGAAAGGAAGCGGAACTGGTCAATGACTGCTTTTCTTGCTAGCTTCCATTCGTTAGCTATGGGGCTGATGATCCGGCGGTACAATCAACAGCAGATCCTGATGATACCGGTGCACCTCCTGTTCAGTGTGCTGGGGTTCGCCGCCTGCCTGGCCTTTTTCTACTGGGGGCCGGCGTTGATCAGCGAGACGTGTGGATTCCACTGGCCGGAAACGGTGTTCTGGTGGACCGCCGGGGCCGGGATCCTGGCCGTGATTGTCTCGGGCTTCCAAACCTGGACACCGGACCAGATCTCCTACTCGTCTCTCGGAGATGCGCTGCCCGACTTTGAAATGGATCGCTTTCCAAAATCCTGGGGAGAGTGGCAATGGGCAGAGGTCTCCGTCAGCTCACACCTGTTGACCCATCTGTTTCTCAGCGGCCCCTATCAATTAGCCAATGCCTGGGAGCGTTTTCGCAATCTCATTCCCGAGGAACACGGAGCGGAACCGCGTCTGCGGGAAACGCTGGACCGCTTGATCGCCCGGCAAACCTGGCATGGCGTGGAGGAATACGCGGGCCAGGAACGGGAGCTGAGCCGGCTGATCCGCATGGGGTACGTTTCCTACAGTCCGGCCCTGGGACGGGTGAAGGCGAAATAGGGGGTGTTTCAATACACCTCGACGTGGGAACCGGCGCGGGTTTGGCCCGGGGTTCCAGCCGGCTCTTTACAAAGCGGTTGCAGATTCCCGCTTCCGTCCTACACATTTCCCCCTGACCCGATTCTGAACCCTTTTTTCTCTCCATGGGACGCGCTTTCGAATACCGCCGCAAGAGCAAGGAAAAACGCTGGGACACCATGTCCAAGGTGTTTCCGAAACTGGCCAAGGCCATCACGCTGGCAACCAAGGAAGCGGGACCCGATCCCGAGACCAACTCCAAGCTCCGCACCGCCATCATCAACGCGAAGGCGGAGAACATGCCGAAGGACAACATCGAGTCCGCCATCAAGCGGGCCTCCGGCAAAGACGCTCAGGATTTCACGGAAATCACTTACGAAGGAAAGGGCCCGCACGGGGTGTTGATCCTGGTGGAATGCGCCACCGATAACACGAACCGGACCATCTCCAACCTGAAGACCATCTTTAACAAGAATGGCGGCCAGATCATGACTGGAGGGTCCATGGACTTTCTCTTTGCCCGCCAGGCCGTCATCGAGTTCGAAAAAACGGATGAGATCGATCTGGACATGGTGGAACTGGAATTGATCGACGCCGGCCTGGAAGAGCTGGAGGTCAGTGACAACACCGTGTATGCCTACGGCGACTTCACGAGTTTCCGGTCTCTGTCTGACGCGGTGGAAAATCTCGGCATCGAGATCAAGAAAGCCAGCCTGCAGCGCACGCCCACATCTCCCATCGAGCTGACCGACGAGCAGATGGAAGACCTGGATATTCTCATCGACAAGATCGAGGACGACGACGACGTGCAGGCGGTTTACACCAACGTGGGCTGATCGATCTGAAAGGCGGGCCCCATTCAATCTTGGCGCGGGTTTCTGGAGGTCGGCACGGTCGCGGGGGCTGGATTGTCCAAGTATGACAGACGCAAAGAAAAGGCCCGTTGGAGGAAGAAGAGGGGCTTCGCGGTCAACGGATTGCAGCACTTTTCGAAGCCCCGGCGGATCTACTGAAATCCGCCCAGATCCATGGATAATACCGCTTGGCAGAGTGGGTGACCTGTGATTACTTACGCGTCTTCCCCGGAACGCGCTTCGGAGCCCTCAACTCCACCGGCCGATTCAGGGGAGCGGGACCGGAATTTTCCTTCACCGGGAATTCACGATCCGATCTTCGGGGTGTAGCGCAGCTTGGTAGCGCGCTTCGTTCGGGACGAAGAGGTCGCAGGTTCGAATCCTGTCACCCCGACCAATTCAATTTTCGCAAAGCCGGGCCGATCCGCCAAAGGCTGAGGGAGGCAACTCTGGAGTCCGCCAGAGTTTCATTCATGGAGACAGACCGTGGCCGCCTTGAAATCCCAAAGGGAAGCAGAATTGGCTTATACGATTTTATATTACATATATTGTATGATGTTATTCTCCCGTGACGGGAAGATGCTTCGGAAATACGAAATATCAGGCTTCCGGCCGGTTTGAGCCTTGTTTCTCGGCTCTAGGCTCTTTATACGGCCGAGGGTGCCGCTGATGGGAGGAATTTACACCTCCAAGACGGCTTTCAGGTCGTCCGTGGTCAGGCCGTTCATCATGGGACGCTGGTCGTCGATCGCGGCGTCGAAGACGTCTCGTTTCTTTTGCTGGAGGTTCAGGATCTTTTCTTCCACCGTGTCGCGCGCGATGAGCTTGTAGCTCGTGACGACGTTCTCCTGGCCGATACGGTGCGCGCGGTCGGTGGCCTGGGCTTCGACGGCGGGATTCCACCAGGGATCGAAATGAATGACCGTGTCGGCCTTCGTGAGCGTGAGGCCATAGCCGCCGGCTTTGAGGCTGATCAGGAAGACCGGAATGTCCGAGCGGGTCTGGAAGGTTTTTACCTGATCCGCGCGATCCGTGCTGGAGCCGTCCAGATAGCAATAATCCCAGCCCTGAGCTTCGAGGAGCTGGCGGATGTATTTCAGCATGCCGACGAACTGGCTGAAGACGAGCACACGGTGGCCGCCCTCAATGGCTTCCTGGAGGCTTTCCTGGAGCAATTCCAGCTTACTAGACTGACTGGCCGGTTTCTTGGCGCCGGAATTGCCGTCTTGCGGTTCGTCCTCGCGCACCAGACGCGGATCGCAGCAGACTTGGCGCAGGCGCAGCAGCGCCGTAAGCATGTTGGCCCGGGCCTGGGTGTCGTTTCCTTGAGATACAGACTCGAGAATTTTTTTACGCGATGCGCTTAATAAGCGGTTATAAAGCGTTTTCTGTGTGTCGCTAAGCTCGCAATAGATAATCTCCTCCAGCTTGTCTGGAAGGTCCTTGGTGACGATGCGCTTGGTACGGCGCAACAGGAAAGGCGCGAGCCGGCGGCGAAGCCGTTCGTGAACCTCGGGAGCGGCGTTTTCGGAGCGGATTGGCAGCTCATAGCGCACGCGGAACTCTTCTTTTCCGCCCATGTAGCCGGGCGAGACGAATTCCATGATGGACCAGAGATCGCGCACGGAGTTTTCAATGGGCGTGCCGGTCAGGGCGAAGCGCGCACCGGCGTGCAGCTTGCGAACCGACTTGGAATTCTGGGTGTCCGGATTCTTGATGTAGCTGGCTTCGTCTAGGAAGACGGCGGAGAATTCCTGTTCGCGGTAATCGTCGATGTCCCGGATGAGCAGCGCGTAGGACGTGATGACCAGGTCGGCAAAGCGCAGGTTCTGAAAATGGCCGTGCCGGTGCGGGCCGCGCATGATGAGCACTTTGAACTCCGGAACGAATTTTCGCGCCTCGGCCTGCCAGTTATCCGTGAGCGAGGTCGGGCAAACGATAAGGGCTGGTTTCCGCTGATCCTTCGGTTGCCGTGCCCAGAGACATTTCAGAGTCGCCAAACTCTGTAGAGTTTTTCCCAAACCCATTTCGTCCGCCAGGATGCCACCCCGGTAGCTGATGTCCGCCGCGTGCCGGTAGAGCCACTGGATGCCGTCCCGCTGATACGGACGCAGAAGTTTCCCCAGTTCGCCCAGCGCGGCGTCCAGTTCTTCCGAAGTGATGCCCCCTACCGCTCCTTTCCCTTCTTTCAGTCCGGCGAAGCCCTCCGGCTCTGAGGCGCCGAGCGTCAGGTCCAGGTATCCCTTTTGAGCAGCCCGGATGCGGTAAGCCCCCTGGCCTTCCTGCACGGGATCGCAGTCCCGCAGCACTTCATCCAGGTCCTGACAGGCATCCAGGTCCAGCACGCCGATGCGGCCATCCCGGAGTGGCACGCGGCTGCGGCCGGTGGCCAGCATGCGGCGCACCTCGTCCTGAGAAAGATTGTCCCCGGCCTCGCTGCGGTAGTCGAACTGGCAGGAGAACCAATCTTCACCCGAACCCAGGGTTCCTGGCGCGGCCACGCCGGTCATTTCCGGGCGGATGGGCTCCACCCTGGCCGTAACGTGCTGGAAACGTTCACCCAGGGTCACGCGTTTCCATTCAGCGCGCAGCTTTGGCAGTAGGCTGACGTAAAAGCGGAGCACCTGGGCTTCGCCGTTCAAACTCAAGGTCCCCTCTTCATTGGGTGGCCGGAAGCCGGCGGAGGTCAGGGCGTTGAGGGCCGTTTTCTCAGCGGAAAGGTTACGCTGCAGGAAGCGGGCGGGATCCTCTGGGTCCTGATAAGGAAAAGCAGCGGCGCGTTCCGGTGTATCGCGCGAGCCCGCCTGAAATCGGCAGCCGGGATACACGATGGTGAGCTGGGCCGCAACATGGTTCAGCGAGCCTTCCATGCTCAGTTCGAACTCCGGCTTGCCAGGCAGAATGCGCGGCAGATGGCGGAGGTTTTCCGTATTCAGCTCGAAGCATTCATTCAGGACATGCAGGTGAGCCGCCAGCCACCGCCAGTCGCGCCGCAATTCTTTTCCGGGCGTGTAGAGCGCGCGAACTTCGTTCTCGTCCATCACTCCGGAGACCGGTGTTAAGACAGGAAGAAAAGCGCCGCGCTCGATGTCCAGCAGCCAGGGGCACCCGGCGAGAGTCCCCTTTCGCCCCCCCTCTCCGGCGGCCCAGAGTAGCACCTTTCCGGAATCCGCCCTCTGGAGGGTTCCGGCGAGATTCAGCTGAATGGTGGCGTTTGCGAAAGAGTTGGAGGATGAGGAGGCGTCACTTTCACCAGGCTCTCCTGTTTCCGCGAGGTCCAGTTTCAGGCGGACCGGTTGGTCGATAACGTCCACTTCCCGGCCGCCCAGCCAGACATGCGGATGACCCTTGAGGGCTTTCAGGAAGGCGGTGGCCTGGGCCTGGGTCAGGACGATAAAGGGCGGCACGGCGCCTCCCTTTTGCCCCATCTCCGCCAACCAGGCGCGAAGGCGGCGAGAGCCTTCGAGGGAGGCCTTGGCGCTACTGTCTTCGCCATTTTCGCCGATCGAGTCCGGGCTTCCGGATGCTTGATCCTCCTCCAGAAGTCCGAGCCTGACGGGCAGTCTTCCTTTTTCCCATTTTTCCATGAAATCTCGTGGAAATTCCACGCGGATAAAGGGTTTTCCGGGAAAGGATTGGCTCTCGTTGGCGGCTCCACCGGTCTGACCAGCCTCCGAACGGCTTCGTTCCGGCTTACCGGCTTCGCCGGCGGCCCGTCCCGTGGAGGCCTCTGCCGGAGTTCCGGCGGCGGCCTTTTTCTCTCCGCTTACCAGGTACTGCAGGCCCACGGCCACCGAGCAGGCGCACATGGCGCCCTCCCGCCGCGCGTGAGGGCAGCGGCAGAGATTCGTGACGTCCGTCTTGGACGCGATCATCAGCCCGGCCAGCGCGGGCTTTCCCCGGCGGATCACCGCGCCTTTGAGCAGTTTCCCATCGAAGGCGCACTCAATGACCGCCCCGGCTCGCACCAAGCTCCTTGCCTCCTTCACCGCCTGCCATCCGGCGGTGTCCATTAGCCACCGCTCCGTTATTTCCATATCAGACTAGAGACGCTTTGCATGCCATCGAAGGGCTGGTTTGAAAAGGAGTTCTGAAATACGAGTGGATTATTCCCAGGTAAAGGGCAGATTGAGTGAACCTTCACGACAGCTTGATTGGCACGGTTGGATCGCGGAGCCTGAAGCAAGGTCACTCTTCCGCCGGCGCATCGATACTCTGCTTTTGCGCTTGAAAAGCTAATAATCTTTAACTATTAGGGGCGCACCACCCGCGTCCATCCTGGTTACCAAGAAAGATTGATCGCCTGAAAGAAAGACTGATTGTAACGACCCTTAATTCTTATGGACCTGAAATTTTTTCGCCGCCTGAACGGCTGGACCGGGGTTGCGGGTAGTGCCGCGCTCTCTCTGACTCTGATGGGCACCACCCACGCGGGGCTCTTCGGTGGCAACAAAGACCGGGTGGTTTCCCCTGAGGAAGCCTCCAGCAACGAAGCTGCCGCCGTCCAGATGATGCAGCGTGCCAAAGACGCCGAGACTTCCAATCCGAAGAAGGCGATCGATTGGTACGACGATGTGGTCGACGACTACCCCCGCACCAAGGCCGCCGCGGAGAGTCAGTACCGCCTGGCCCAGATCCATCAGTTGCAGGGAAACGCGAAGAAAGCGTTCAAGCAGTATCAGAAGCTCCTCCAAGATTATAAGGACAGCGATCATTTCGCTGACGCGCTGAAGCAGCAGTACAGCATCGCGACCTATTACATGGAGAACCTGAAGCCCGGCTTCATGGGGATCGGCGCCAACATTCAGCCGTCCGAGTTGATCGAGATGTTTCAGCAGATCAAGGACAGCGCGCCCTACGGCGAGTATGCCCCCCTCTGTCTCTACAATGTCGGTGTCATCAACGCGAAGCGGGGCAGCCGCGACGAAGCGGTGGAAGCCTTCGAGTCCGTGGTGATCGATTTCCCGAATTCCAAGACCGCGGTGGATGCTCAGTACCAAAAGATTCAACTGCTGAAGTATGAAGCCGGCCGGTCGAACGATCCCAGCATTCAGCGGGAACTCGAAGAGACCGCAATGGACTTCGAAAACCAGTTTGCCAACGACGAACGTTCCGACGACATCAAGGCCGAGCTGGGCTCCCTGGAAGATCAGCGGACCGAGAAGAATTTCGACATCGCCCGTTTTTACGAGAACAAGGGCAAACTGCAAGCCGCGTCCGTTTACTACCGGGAAGTCCTGAAGTTTCCCGGCAACGCGCATTACGCGGATGCCAAGGCCCGCTTGGACGCCATTGTGGCCCAGGATCCGTCTCTGGCCGAAGGACCACGTAAGGAGAAGCCAGTAGCCGAGGCAGCGCCCGCGCCGTCCTTCCCCACCGTGGACGAAGCCAAGTTCCTGGGACCGCCGCCGCCGGATCTGGAATCTGACAAGCCACGGATGAGGACTTCGCCAGAAGACGTCAGACCCATTCCAGCGGAGGAAGTGCCGACGGCGTCCCGCTGAGCCACCGGAAGCCGGTGACATTGTTTACCCTTCAGACGATCTTTCTCGACATTTTCAGCATTCTTTGCAGGTTCGGCTTGTCTTGACCGCGAAGGACGGTTAGAAATCCATTCTTTCGCAGCAATTCTTCTCCATCTGAACTCTCCTCGATTCGCGAACGCCAAACCATGAAATTCGGTCTCCGCTTTACCGCCGTGCTTCTTGCCGGATTGACTGTCCTTGTCCTGTCAGGCTGCGCTGGTTACCAAGTCGGCTCGGTGAAGCCCACTCTCTATCAGGGCATCAACAACCTGTATGTCCCGACCTTCGGCAACGACACGTTGGAACCCCGGGCCTCGGTTCTGGTGACCAACGCGGTCATCAAACAGCTTCAGATGGACGGCACCTATGCCGTGACCAGCAAAGCCAATGCTGACGCCGAGCTGCGGGGCACCATCGAGCGCATCGAGCGCCGTCAGTTGCGTGCCGTCCGCACGGACACGCTGCGTTCCACGGAATTGCTGCTCTACATCGTTGTGAAGTGGTCCCTGCACGATCCGGCGACCGGCAAGAAGCTGGACTATTCCGAGAAGCGGGATTTGGATGAAACGAACTACGACGACACCAGCGGACTGCGCATTGTTCCGGGCCGCATCGTGGGTCAGACCATTGTTTTCCTGGATCCCAACTTCCAGATTTCCGAGCGTGGCGCCCTGCCCGCCGCGGCACAGGACTTGGCCGAGAAGCTGGTCAGCCGGATCAGCGAAGGCTTCTAAGCACCTTTTTTTGGGGACCCCCCTCCTTTCTTCCCCGTCCGTTTTCGTTTCGCTTCCGCCGTATCCCTTACGGCGGACTAAGCAAGACTTGACGGCGATTCCACCCGCGCGGAGCCTCCTTCCCACCACGACATGGGAGGAGACGAGCAATCAGGAGAGCCCCAACCGGCTGGCGCCAGCTTTCGCGGCCGCGTGGTGCTGGTCCCGAGCCCGATCGGCAATTTGGCGGACATCACGCTACGGGCCCTGGAAACGCTCAAGGAGGCGGACGTAGTCGCCTGTGAGGACACCCGGCACTCCAGCCGGCTCCTGCACCACTACGGCATTCACAAGCCGCTGGTGAGCTTTCACGAGCATAACGAGGCCTCCCGCTCGGAAGAGCTGGCCAACCGGGCCGCGGAAGGTGAACTGGTGGCCTGCCTGTCCGATGCCGGAATGCCGGGAATATCAGATCCCGGGCAACGGCTCATCCAGCGTTGCCTGGCACAGGGCGTTCCCCATGAGGTCTTGCCCGGCGCTTCCGCCGTCCTGACCGGCCTCATCGGTTCGGGATTGCCAGCGGATCAGTTCTATTATGGCGGTTTCCTGCCTCATAAGAAAGGGCAGAAGACCCGGGAACTGACCGCGGCCCTGGAGCGGGAGTACAGCAGTGTCTTTTTCGAATCTCCCCACCGCATCCTGACCACCCTGGGCATGATGGCGGAACTGGCTCCCGGGCGGCTTCTTTGCGTGGCTCGGGAGCTTTCCAAGAAGTTTGAAACCTTCCACCGGGGCACGGCCGCCACGGTTCAAGCGGAGTTTGCCGCCAAACCCTCCGTAAAGGGCGAAATCACCCTCATCGTGGCGGGCACCAAGCTGCCGAAGTGGCTGTATGTTCCCCCGGATGCCTAGGCAGCGTGGTAGGCCCAATGCCGTTCTCACGGCGCCTTGCCAGACAAGAAAGGCTCTCGCGCCGGTCCGCCCCCAATTTGTCCACACTGCCTAGAGTTGGCTATCCGCTGGACGCCGAAATCGAACTTTGGATTTCACAAGGCCACTTCGTGGTTTCCAAAATCTCTTGAAATCCGCTTCAGGTAAGATTCCTTGGCGGTCTTTCGCATCCCGCCGCGTTCGGAGCGGCAGATCCCTTCGTTTATGCTCTCATTTTCGACATGCTGGAATGGTCACCGGCACACGAATGGCGAAGAGCTGGTCAATGAGGTGCTCTTGCTCGGGTTCGAATGGATGGAGCTCAGCCACGGGATGAAGATCACCCTGCTTCCGGGGTTCAAGGACGCATTCGAGAAAGGCCGTATCCGGGTGAGCGGGGTCCACAATTTCTGCCCCTCGCCGGTGGAAGTGATCATGGATGCGCCGGACGCCTATGAGTTCACGTCCGGAAAGCCGTCCGAACGCGAGCGGGCTCTGAAGCTTACGCTGAAGTCTATCGACACCGCCATGGAGTTCGATGCGGACTACGTGGTGCTCCACCTGGGCAGCGTCCCCGTGCGCCGCCGCACCGCCAAGCTGGAGCAGATGGCGCGGGATGGTCAGATTCACACCCGGCGGTATGTGAAGGAGAAACTGAAGTTCGTGGAGGAGCGCGAAGCCATCGCCACGGCCTACCTGGAGCGTGCCCGCGAGATCCTCCGCATCCTGGTTCCGTATGCCGAAGAGAAGCGCGTCTCCCTGGCGATCGAGAGCCGCAGCCACTACGAAGAGGTGCCCAGCGAACGCGAACTGGAAGCGCTCCTGGAGGAGTTCCCCTCCCCCTTCGTCGGCTACTGGCACGACTTCGGGCACGTCCAGAGAAAGGCAAACCTGGCCCTGCTGGATCACACAGAATGGCTGAGCCGGGTGCGCCACCGTTTGGTGGGCTGCCATCTGCACGATGTCGTCTGGCCTGACCAGGATCACCACCCGCCCTTTCACGGATCGATTGACTATGAGCGATTGTTGGAGATGGTCCCGTCTGACCTGCCCCTGGTATGGGAAATGAACCCCCGCCGGCGATCCAGAGATATTAAGAAATCTCTCCAGAATTGGCGCGAAAGGTTTGGAAACGAAGACTCAAAATGATCGGCATCATCGTCAAAGATATCGGACACATCTGGAACCACTTCCGCGAAAAGGGTTTCCAAAGCACGGTAGGGCTGCTGCACTCCCGCGAAGCCCCGGGCACGGCCCAGTTTGTGAAATATTCCATCTGTGGCGCGGCCGCGACCATTGTGCACCACGGCATCGTCTTCCTGCTCTCTTACACGCTGATTCCGGCCATGGAAGGCATGATGGTGAATGGCCTGCCAATCACGGACGAAATCCGTACCAGCCATTTGATCATCAATAACGCCATCGCCTTTCCCTTTGCGAACATCACGGCCTATGTGCTGAACGCCATGTGGGTCTTTACGGGCGGGCGGCACTCCCGCTGGAAAGAGTTCTGGCTTTTCACCGCTGTTGCCGCCATCAGTTTCGCGGCAGGCTTGTTCGGCGGTCCGTTGCTGATCCGGTGGCTGGGAATTTCCACCTATTTTGCCCAGGGAGGTTTCCTGATTACCTCGGTTCTGGTGAACTACGTGTGCCGGAAGCTGTTCATTTTCGCGAAGTAACATCTATTGCAGACACCTAGGGGCCTCCCACGGGAAATGGGCGGCCGCCGTTGCTCCCCCCTGAATGAGACGCGCTGTTGTTACTGGAATCGGTCTCGTCACCCCCATCGGGATCGGAACCAGTGCGGTGTGGCAAAACATCCTGAACCACCGGAGCGGGATTGGGCCAATCACGGCGTTCGACAGCACTCCATTCCGGTCGAAGCTGGCTGCCGAAGTCCGGGACTTCGATCCGCTGAAATGGCTGGACAAGGTGACCAGCCGGCGGATGGACCGGATGGCGCAGTTTGCCTTGGCCGCGTCTGAGATGGCCCTGGAGGACAGTGGGCTGGAGATCGATCGCGAAGCAGACAATACCCGAATCGGTACCGCCTTTGGCACCGCATTGGGGGGATTCTCCCAAGCCGAGGCGGACCATGCCGCTTTTCTGGAAAAAGGCCCCCGGGCGGTATCGCGATCCCTGGCCTACCGCGTTTTCGGCGCCACCGCGCACACCAATGTCGCCCTACACCTGGGGCTGCGCGGTCCGGGAACCACGAATTCAGATTCCTGCGCGGCCGGAAACGTAGCCCTGCTGAATGCCTGCCGGATGATTCGCGAGGGTCTGGCAGACGCGGTCCTGGCCGGAGGCGCGGAGGCTCCCCTGGCGCCCCTGACCTTCGCCGCATTCGACAACCTAAACTCCATGAGCCGCCTGGAGACGGATCCCTCCTCGGCGGCGTATTGCTCCTTTGACGTCAAGCGCGACGGCTTCGTCATGGGAGAGGGCGGCGCCGTCATGGTGGTGGAGGAATGGGAAGCCGCGCGGAAACGGGGCGCTTCCATTTACGCGGAAGTCCTCGGAGGCGGCGTCACCACGGAGGCGTACCACATGACCTCTCCCGATCCCTCGGGAAAGCCGCTGATGATTACCATTCAGGAGGCCCTGACCCGCACCGGGGTGCGCCCCGAGGAGGTGGACTACATTTGCGCGCACGCCAGTGGCACGCCCTACAACGACCGCAATGAAGGCCAGGCCATCCAGAAGATCTTCGGAGACCGGCAAGCCAATCCCCGCCTCAAAGTGTCGGGCATCAAACCCTATACCGGTCACGGACTGGGAGCCGCCGGCGCGGTGGAGGCAGCCATCTGCCTGCTGGCCATGCGGCACGGTATCGCTCCCGCTACTCTGAACCTGAAGGAACCGGACCCGGAGCTGAATCTGGACCTGGTTCCCGAATCGTGCGTGGAGCACCCCATCCGGGTTGTCCTGAACCACGCCTTCGGGTTTGGCGGTATCAATTCCGCCCTATTGTTTCGCCAGATCTAGGGTGTATGCACAAATTCCCGAACGGCCTGGTTTGAATGAAAAAAGGGGATCGAATCAGCGCCGCGAGCGGCGATTTTTGCAAGAGCGCGGCCCATTTTACGCCTGGCTGCGTTCCGCCTCACTCTGTTGGGACCACCCAACGGCGTTCGGCGCGCCTTGCCAGCCGAAAAATGGTCTCGCGCCAGGCAGTCCGCCAATTTGTCTACAAACCCTAGGCGAAACCGCTCACACGAACTGACCGGGAAAATTCCCGAACCGCCAGAGGCGGCTATCTGTCGTTTTAGTGGGCGGGCGCTTTTTCGCCGTGAGCCTCTTCGCCATGCGCTTCGCCGCCATGCTCGGCATGGTCCGCGTGTTCCTCATGGCCGGAGTGGTCCGAATGTTCGTCGTGTCCGCCTTCTTCCCCTCCGTGACTGCCATGCTCTTCAAACAAGACGTGGGTTTTCTCCCAGGAATGCCCGTCACAGGAGGCAAAAAAAGTAATGAGGGCCATACCGGCCACTCCACAAAAGACTCGAAGAAACCATTGCTTCATCATCGGCGATCTCCGTAGCAAGGATAACGCCGCCGCGCAACTAAAAGGCACTAAAATCCTCTAAACACGCAGCGGGCCGTGGGGGTCTCGTGAATGACGATTTCGCAGAGGCCGGGACAATCCTTCTCCAGCTTTCTCCAAAACCAGGCCGCCATGTTTTCGATGGTGGGGTTTTCCAGCCCTTCGATTTCGTTCAGGTAAGAGTGGTCCAGCCTGTCCAAGAGTGGGTCCATGGCCCGGGAAATGGTGGCGTGGTCGTAGACCCATCCGCTTTCGGGATCCACTTCGCCTTCGACGGAGATTTCCACCTTGAAGCTATGCCCATGCATCCGGCTGCACTTGTGACCTTCAGGTACATTGGGAAGGGTCTGGGCCGCTTCGAAGAAGAATTCTTTGGTAAGTTGGGCTCGCACGGTCTGAGTCAGTCAAATAGCCGACCTTGAAAGTTCCGCAACCGTTTTAGTGCCATGCTGGATTTCAGAGCCGAGATGGCCCAGGCAAACTTCCGGTATTCGTGTGGATACCGCTCCCCTATTCCGGTCGGAAATGTCGATTTTAGAAACGGTCTTTTCGTCCGGTTTCCGAAATGAGAGATTCGCAGAAAAGTTTACTTGGAAAGATCACAAATGAGAATTATAGTGGATACGGTAGAAAACCTTTTTTATCAGTACTTGAAAATTTTCTCGACTCCGGCCCACAGGAACCTTCATTTTTAGCAATTATTAGACTCTAGGCTCGCGTTTCTTGCACCTTTGTCTAAAATTTCCCACGCATCAATCCTGCCAAGGAATGTACGATCTAGAAAAATTTGATCGCTTCCTCATCTCTCAGAAGCCGGACGGGAGCCCATTGTCGTTCGACCGGTCGCCTGAGGAACTGGTGTGTCTGGCCTATGACACCGCCACGAGCGGCTTGGTGGAACTGCATGTGATTTCCAATGCGGGCGGCTATTCCGAAAGGGATCGCCAACACTTTTTCGAGCGGGTTTCCATGGTGTCGCAGTTGAGCGGCCCCTGTTTCCCCAAGATTGTGGATCTGGGTGAATTCGACGGAATGCTCTACTACGTCACGGAGGTCAATGACGGAGAGCCGCTGAAAGAATACATCGACTGCAAAGGCCCCCTGGACATGCCCGTGGGCCTGGGAATCATGCTGCAACTGATGGACTCAGTAAGGCAGCTGGTGCGGTATCCCTCCCTGCTCAGGGGCTTGCGTGTGTCTAGCCTGTTGGCGCTGCTCACTGAAAGAGCCTTCCTGAGTTTGCGGATTGTCGACCTTGGGCTCGCCCAGCGTCAGGATCCGGATGCGGATATTTCCATGCGGGCGGTGGAGCGTTCCCTCCTCGCGGAGTTTGCCAAGATCCTTTATCTCGTACTGGGTGGACAACCCTACGTTGTCGGACAGGCACGGCAGCTGGATGCGCTTCCGGGACTGCCCGCCAACCTGAAGTCTCTGCTTCGTGCCTTGCTGGAGACTCACTCCACCGGAGCGCCCAAGAACCTGGACGGGTTCCGGTGGGAACTGAAGGACAGTCTTGGCGCCGTTACGGCCCGCATTACCAGTGCCAGTCCGCAGCAGACCACTCCGGTTTTGCCGAAGCTTTTCCCCCGGTCCGCACTGAGCAAGTTCCTGTTCCAGGACGTGGATCTCCAGGATCTTCTCGGCGGCCGCTACCGTGCCGAGGAAATGGTGGATCAGAGCCTCGGACCGTATGAGAAAGCGGCTCACGACTTTGAAAAGGATCGTCAGTGCATCATCCAGTGTCTGCCAGGGGCGAGCGCGTTTCCTGTCAACCACATGCAGCTGGTCATGGCGGCCATGTCCCGCATTCGCGAAGACGACCACCCGAACCTGCTGAAACCCCGCGGTTTCTGGGACACGGACCGGGTCACCTTCATCGCCGAAGAGCCCGTCAATGGGTTCTCTTTTCAGGAGATGTTGACGAACCGGAATCAGTCGCTCGAAGCGCATGAGGTGATTCTGATTCTGAACCAGATAGAGGACGCGCTGAACCAGGCGGAAGACGCCCAGATTCAGGTCGGCAATCTCTCCATCGCCAGCATCCAGATCGACTTTCCCGGAATGACCCGGTTCCGCATCCGGGAACTGAAAAAGCGTCACGCGGACTGCTGGCCGGAGCACGTTTTGAAGCTGCGCTGCCATGCTGGGTTGGAAAGCGTGATTACCCCGCCGCCCAGCGGCCGCCTGGAAGCGGGCCGCCTGAGTAAAGAGATTCCCTCCCCCCTCCAGATGCTGGCCAAAAGCTTTGTGGCCATCGCGGAGTTCCTGGCGGTCGGTCCCCTTCCAGCTCCCGACGCGGATTCAGTCGAAAGCGAAGACAGCGAAATGACGGCCCTGCGCGCTTTCTTTAAGGAGACCTACGAGAGCATCGACAACTGCGTTCACAGCTTCAGCCGCCGCGAGTTTCTGGACGAATTGGAGGACCTGCTGGGACAGACGGTTTACAGCCGGGTCGAAAGCATGGGTGTCATTGCCGACGGCGGGTTCCAACCGGCTTCGAATGGCGCCGCCCTCAATGGTAGTTCTCATTCCGTTAAGCGACATAGCTTGAGCGAGTGGCGGAAAACGGAAGCGAATGGTTCGAATGGCTCCAACGGGCACGGTCCCCACGAGCCCGGCTTGGAAGAAGCCGCCGAACCGGAAGAGTCCATTGGCGTGATCGACGACGGCGAGTATTGCCAGGACGTTCCGGCCAGTGTGTCCGAGTCCGAGCCGGCGCCCGTCAATGGCGGGAACCACAATGGCTACAGCAACGGCAATGGAAACGGCAACGGACATTCCATGTCCAAGACTCCCAAGCGTGTCGTGCTGGGCGTGATAGATGACGAAGAGTTTGCGCCCCTGGAGGAGCGGCGCACGGCGGCTGTGGCTCCAAAGAAAAAGCGGCGCGGACGCCTCTTCTGGTAACGGCGTCTCGCCGGTTTTCGGGATGGCCAGACAGGGTCAACGACCCCCACGATCAAAGCGCCGGGCCGGGTTCTCTTGCGAAGCTCCGGACCTTCGTCTAAGAGGTTTAGGCAGTGTGGAAAAATTAGAGAACGGACCGGATATGAGGAATGGGAAAGAGAACTCAGCGCCGCGAAGCAGCGAATACCTGGGGACGCGGCCCATTTTTTGCCTGGCTTCGTTCCCGCTCACTCTATTGGGGATAGGCCCAATGCCGTTCGCGGCGCCTTGCCAGACAAAAAATGGCCTCGCGCCGCTCCGCCCCCAATTTGTCCACACTGCCTAGTCTCCTCATGCGTCCGAACATTCTCTGGTACTGCACCGATCAGCAGCGATTCGATACGATTTTCAGCCTGGGAAATCCCCACGTTCAGACTCCGGTTCTGGATCTGTTAGTGGGTACTGGCACGGCCTTTACGCGGGCCTATTGTCAGAGCCCCATCTGTACCCCCAGCCGTTCCAGTTTCATGACGGGGCTGTACCCAAGCCGTCTGCACAGCACGCGCAACGGCAATGGCACCTTTCCGGCCTCGGCTCCCCCCTTGATCTCCAAGTTGATCGCGGACAGTGGCTATGACTGCGGCATGGTGGGCAAGTTTCACCTGCAAAGTTCCGGGCGCCGCACTGAGCCGCGCTTGGATGACGGGTTTGACACCTGGCACTTCAGCCATGCCCCGCGGGACGATTGGCCCCTGGGCGAACACGACTACGCGGACTGGGTGCGCGATCAGGGCGGTGACCTGAATGCCCTGCGCGAAAGTGAGGAACGCGTGCCCGCGGAGCTTCACCAGACCACTTGGGCCACGGAGAGAGGCATCGAGTTCATTGGACGGGACCGCCCGGAGGGACAGCCCTGGTTGTTAAACTTGAATATTTACGATCCTCACCCGCCGTTCATTCCGCCCAAGGCTTATGCGGACCGCTTCGACCCGGAAGCCATGCCGGGACCCTACTTCCAGGAAAGCGATCTGGCTCACCAGCAGAACCTCAGCCGCGTGGATTTTCAGGACGAGATCCGCACTCCCGAACAACATGCCGCACGGGAGGCCCAGGCCCGCTACTACGCGATGATCGCGCTCATTGACGAGCAGTTTGGCCGCCTACTGGCTTACCTGGACGAAACAGGCCAGCGGGATAACACGGTGGTCATCTTTACCAGCGACCACGGCGAATCCCTCGGCGACCATGGTTTGATGTATAAGGGATGCCGTTTCTACGAAGGCCTGACCCGCGTGCCATTGATCTTTTCCTGGCCGGGCCGCATCGCGCAGAATCTACAGGCTTCAGGGCTGGTGGAGCTTCTGGACCTTTCCGCGACCTTGCTGGAACTCGCGGGACTGGAAGTCCCCGCCTATCATCAGGGCCAGAGCCTGATGCCCATCCTCACCGGTCAAGCGGCGGCGGATCATGGCCGGGACTTTGTCCGTTGCGAATATTTCGACGCGCTCGACTCCCACTTCACGGGCGGCACCGGCACTTTCGCCACCATGCACCGCACGGGGAGATACAAACTGAGTCTCTACCACAGCACCGGACAGGGCGAACTTTACGACATGGAGGAGGATCCCTGGGAGTTCGAAGACCTTTGGAATTCCGCCGGGCACCAGGAGATCAAACACCGGCTCATCCACGAATCGTTCGACGCTCACGTCAACCTGACCACGGATGTGGGAAGCGATCGCATCGCGCCGATGTAAGGCGCTCGTTAAGCCACGTTTTCCTTGGGAAGCTTTTCCCGGGCGGAGAATTCGTTGATCGGCCAGGCGTGCTCCTCCATCAGGCAACTGGAGATCCACTGCTCGAAAAGGCCGAAATCCGCGTTGTCTTCCGCCAGTTCCCGGACGGCTGCCCAGTTGAGGTGAGAACGCACTTCACGGGGAGAAGCAATGCGGCGGCGGGTAAAGAGCGATTGGATGGCTTCAAACTCCCGCGGCATCAGATTTTCGACCGCCGCGGGTTCGGGCATGTCGTCCAGGATGTCCGCGTCCAGGCCAAAGGTCGTCACTCCAATTCCGTAGTCTCCCGCCAGAACCCGGATTTCTTCGACGAGTTGTTCGTCGATGGCTGGCGCGGCGAGCACCAGTTCCCCCGCGTTCGCCCAGGAGGAAGTGCTGAGACACTGGAAAAAACTTTCCCGCAGGCTCTGGTGCGTGACCTCCAGCTTCAGCTTCACGGCGGTCACGCGTAACGGAGCGTTCCCGAGCCGCCGTTGCAGCTCGATCTGTTCCTTGTCCAAAGTGTAGCCGTCTTCCGTCAATGCCCCCACCTGCCATTCCACAATAGCCGCGTCGGGATAGCGCCAACGGTTATGCGAGGCTTCCGCGTCGGAGAAAGACCGCTCGAAGGTAAAGGGAAACACGTGACTGACTTCGCAATACCGCTGAAAGACCGCCCGGAACTTGCTGGCCCGGCTGATCGCCTGATCCACGTCCCCAGAAGTCATTGACAATTCACCCCCCAGGTAGGCCTGGCTGGGGGAGATCAAATTTCTCGCGCTGTTCAGCGAATGAATAGTGGTCGTCCGCAGGTAATACCCCTGCCCTTGTTCCACCTTTGCGATGGGCGACGACGGGTCGCACGACATGATGGAAAAGTGATAACGCAGCGTCGCGTCGCTGTAGTCCTGGTGCAGGCGGTACTTGACCAGCTCGATCAATTCGGTGCCCTTGACGGCTTCAGCAGGATTGCGAGGCAGGATTTCCGGAAGAATCTCTTTCAGCTGATCGCGCAGGTTCATCTTAAGAATTGAGAAAGTTAGAATGGGTGATGTTCCGCGCCATGGTCAAGAGGGAAGGAGGAAATGTTCCGGCACGGCGACAGCGGTTCCAGAGCCGATACCTGAGCGCCTTATGGACTTTCCTCCCGATCTTCCGGCTCTCCGGGTCTCTCTAGAGCCGGCCGGTCCCTGACTTCGGGCTGGTAATCGATACACAGAAAAAGCTGGAATGAAACAGGTGATTCGCTGCTCCCCTTTTTGTAGGCGCCGAGAGATTCGATGGAACCGAAGCAAGCCGTCAGCGCGGAGGGCACCGGTTCTTCCGCGGACGTTTGCCCGCAATAGATAGCGGTGGCTCCGGTAAAAGCGGCGGGATTGGACACATGAGTCGGCCACAGCACCCACTGGTGAAGAAAGGATCGTGCCTCCAGCGGAAAGATCGCGCGGCGGACTGATCTTCCTCCTGCGGGCGCTACGGGCGTTTCTTCGCCAAGGTACCAGTCGAGCAGTCCCGCGGTCTCTGGTGTGTCTGTCAGGATAAACAGGCTAGTCTCCTTTCCGTTGACTCCCGTGGCAACGTAGTTGGTATAGCCGACCACGTCCGCGATTTCTTGACGCCCCATGGGCGAAGCAATGAGTCCGGCGGGACTGCCGGGCAGATTCACCAGTCCCGTGCCAAAGGACAGAAGACTGGCAATCAGCGCCGTGCCCGTGGCCACCGGCATGGCAGCCCAACGGAGCAGATTTCCCGCCGGCCGCACCCGCCACTCGTGACACACCACGGCGATTCCCCCAAACCAGATTGGAAGCGTAAGCGTGGCGTCACGGCTCACCAGCCCTGTCACTAGAAGCGCTCCCACGACCGGGAGCGCAAATGAGAGAAAGAACACGTCCGAATCTCGCACCGCCGTGACGCGGAAAAGCCGCAGACCGCCGATCCAGGCGACCACTCCCACCACCAGCGGAGAACCCGCCCACAGCCAGCCGAAAAATTCTCGCAGCCAAACGTCCGTCAGTTTCTCCTCACTGGAGGGGGGCCAAAGCCGGGTCAACTCGATGCTCCACGGGAGCCAGTTCTGGCGGGCTTCCCAGTAAATGACGGGTGAAGCCGCCGCCAGAAAGGCCACGAGAAAGAGAAGCACTCCTGGCTGCCTGAGCCGCGAACGCCAACGGCGGAAACAGGTCAGCAGGACCAGCAAGCCCACCACGAGCAGACCTCCCATGACATGACAACAGAAAGCCAAGCCCGCACAGATCCCGGCTATCGGCCAGGCAAGATTGTAGGGATGAGAGCGATGCAACCCCCGCCAGAGGAACAATAAACACACGGCCCAGAAGGGCAAGGCCAGTGCCATGGGGGAAAGCGTCACCGCCGCCAAATTCACCGAGGGCAGAAAGTTGAAGAGCGCGGCGCACCACCCGGCGGTGCGGCTATCGTAAGCGCTGGCGACCAGGCGAAAAAGGACGATGCTGGCACTCAGGATAGCCAGACTCGACAAGGCCCGCAGTGCCCAGGCACTTTTTCCCAAACCACTGGTCCCGATCCAGGCCGCCAGAGCGGGCCCGGGTCCTTGATCGAAGTAGCCGAAGTCCAGCTCTTGACCGTAGACATAGCTGAGAGCTTCATCCGGCTGGATTTCCAGGTGGGCGGCGATCAACAATCTCACCAATGTGAGTGCCAACAAACCCGAAAGAAAGATACGAAAGCCCGGCATAGGAAGGGCGGCCCACCTGAATACTGAACGAGCCGCTACCGTCCTATCTTTGGCTCGACCGGATGCCAGTCCGCCCTCCACGGCGGCGCCAGCAGAACCATCTTTCGCTCACCCCATTCTTTAGTAAAGTAAAACATCTCGGGACTCCCTGGCTCATCATGAACTTCCACCGTTTCTTCAGACCCCTTTTTCTGCCAACCGCCGCAGCCCTGCTCGCCACGGGCGGCTTTGTCAGGGCCCAGGAACCGGCCCCTGACCAGCCCTTCGAAGGCAAAACGATCGATACGCTGACGGCCAACGACATTCTCAAGCTGGTCCGCTACAGCTACACATTGTACGATCACGACTTCACCGGCCAACTCCGCACGGACGACCGGCAAAAAATTCCCTTCCGGCTTTCTCTCCAACCCAACGCCATCCGGTTTCGCTTCTTCGATCCCGACCAGATTATCCACCTGTCCACGGGTTCGGACGAGTTGATCCTCCGGGAGGTGGTCAAAGGCAGCGATGAAGCGATCGCTCCTTCCCGCTATGGGGAGGCTATCCGCGGGACGGACGTCACCTACGAAGATCTGTCCATGCGCTTCCTCTACTGGAAGAACGCCAAGATCGTGAATGAAGAGAAGCTCCGGCCATCCCTGGGCATGAAAATGGAAACCTGGCAGGTCCGGGTGGTGAATCCGGACGGAAAAGGCAACTACGCCACCGTGGACATGTGGGTGGACAAAGGCAGCGGCGCCCTGGCAAAGATGATGGGCTACAACCGGCAGGGGCTCCCCGTCAAAAGGTTCGAAGTGCTCCACGGAAAGAAGATGGACGATGTCTGGATGGTGGATGAAATGCGTATCGACACCATCGATCCGGAGACCACCCGCACCATCAGCCACACCTATCTGGAGATCGACGAGCAGGTGGAAGGGGTCCGCCCTGAAAGTTGAAGACTTCCCTTCTTGCCGTCACGCGGCAGCGCCGGTAGTGTGCCTTCACACGCTAAGCAGCTACAATGGGTGACGACAGCAAACCGGAAGAGACCAACTACCCCAGCCCGTTTCAGCGGCGCATGGTGTGGACGGGTCTGACGGCCTTTTTCATTGTGCTGATCGGCGCCATCGCGGTTGGCGCGATCTGGTTGACTGTCCGTGTGATCGCGTATCTTCAGCCTCTGCTGGTGCCGCTGGCCGCGGCCGCGGTCATCGCCTACCTGCTCTATCCGCTGGTTCACAAACTGCGCGAGCGAGGCATCTCCGACAAGAAAGCGGGCTCCTATGTCTTTTTCGGTTTTCTTCTCAGCGCCATCGTCCTCTTCGCCGCCATCGCCATTCCACTGACCTTTCAGGCGCGCAACCTGGTTGAGCAGTACGATTCCATTTCCACCAGTTTCAAGAACGTCGTGGACGAAAACCTGTCCGTGAGGCGGCTCTACGAACTGAAAGAGGAGCACCAGGACACTCCGCTGATTGGCGACTTGCTCAAGCTCATCCCTTTTGAAGACCAAGGCGAAGACGTTGAGCCAGAAACCGAAACGGACTCACGAGCGCCAGAGCCCTCCCCTGCTGATTCCTCGCCGGAGACCACTGCCCCGAGCGCACCGGACGAGACGAGCGTGCCACCCAATTCTCCCCCCGCTCAGGAGAATGTCTCCGTGCCATCCGGCCCTAGCGATCCGGCCACCTTGGAAAACGAAGGCATTCCGGAACTGGATCTGGACCGGATTGACGACTGGATCGTGGAGCAGCTCCCCGTGATCAGCAATAAGATCTGGTCCTTCGTGAGACAGAGCGTCGGCGGCTTTCTGGGAGCCTTTGGTTTCGTGCTGGGCTTCTTCCTGGTGCCTCTCTACCTCTTCTTTTTCCTTCGGGAAGGAACCACCATTTCCGAAACCTGGAGCCGGTATATCCCGCTGAAGCAGTCCGAATTTAAAGACGAAGTGGTGGGCACCCTCAGAGAGGTCAACGACTACCTGATCGCTTTCTTCCGCGGGCAGATGCTAGTGAGCTTGATCGATGGAATGATTACCGCCTTGCTCCTCACGGTCCTGGGCGTGAAATTCGGGCTGCTCATTGGGCTGCTTGTCGGCATCCTGGGGGTCATTCCCTTTGTCGGCATCATCATTTGTTATGTTCCGGCGGTCATCATCGCCACGGTCCAGGGTGCGAATGGGGCTTGGTACATCGCGCCGGACGCCCCCTGGTGGATGCTTCCCGTGGTGGTCACGGCCGTCTTCCTGGCAGTTAACAATTTGGACGGGGTCTTCATCGCTCCCAAGATCGTGGGAGATTCCGTCGGATTGCACCCTCTGACCGTCATCTTTTCGGTGCTGTTCTGGAGCTTGGTCTTGGGCGGTCTCCTGGGCGCATTGCTGGCGGTTCCCCTGACAGCCTCCATCAAGGTCCTCTTCCGCCGCTACATTTGGGAACGCCGCATCGGACGCCTTCGAGACCTGGAAGACGGAGAAGATAAACCAGATGCCCCCTCTGGGGACCGTCCCGCCCCGGAACCGGCTTGATCTCTCGGCAGAATCAGTCATGCTGTCGGGTCATCCCGACACATCAAGCGAATGCCCATTACCCAAGAGTTCGAATCCATAGACACCGATAGTCTTTCCCGAGAAATACAGCGCCAGAGTCCATGGGTGCAGGCCATCAGAGAAGAAATGTCTCAGGTGGTGGTGGGACAGTTTGCCCTGGTGGACCGCCTCTTGATTGGTTTGTTGGTTAACGGGCACATTCTGCTGGAAGGGGTGCCTGGCCTGGCGAAGACGCTAACCGTAAAAGCGCTTTCGGGTTGTCTGTCGGCCCAGTTCCAGCGCCTGCAGTTTACGCCGGACCTTCTGCCCGCTGACTTGGTGGGCACCCTGATCTACAATCCGCAAAAGAACGACTTTTCTCCCAAGCTGGGCCCCATCTTCGCCAATCTGATCCTGGCGGATGAGATCAACCGCGCGCCCGCCAAGGTTCAAAGCGCTCTGCTGGAAGCCATGCAGGAGCGTCAGGTGACCATCGGAGACACCACCTACAAGTTGCCGGATCCCTTCCTCGTTCTGGCAACGCAGAATCCCATCGATCAGGAAGGCACCTACCAGCTACCCGAGGCGCAGTTGGACCGCTTCCTTCTGAAGGTGATGATCGACTACCCGACCATCTCAGAAGAGCGTTTGATTCTGGACATGATGGCGACTTCCGCGCCGCCGCCGCAAACGCGCGCCATCGTGAATCCCGAGACCGTGGTGGAGGCCCGCCGCTTGGTGAACCAGATCTACATCGACGATGCCGTTAAGGACTACATCGTGACTCTGGTGACCACAACCCGGAACCCCAACGCCATCGACCCCGGCATGAAGAACCTGATTCGCGCTGGCGCCTCGCCTCGCGGCACGATCAATCTGACGCTCGCCTCCCGGGCGCTGGCCTTCATCCGGGGCCGTGGATATGTCATTCCACAAGACGTCAAAGATTTGATTTATGACGTCTTGCGGCACCGGATTCTGCTAACCTACGAGGCTGAGGCGGAAGAAATCACGACGGAAGACATCATCACGCGAATCGTCGAGCGTACTCCGGTTCCCTGAACCGGTTTGAGAAAAATTCACCTTCAGAACGACCAGGCATGGCTTCCCTGTCTTCCGGCAAAAAAAACACAATCGGACTGCTGCTTCTCCTTGGGGCTTTCGCCGCCGGGATCGTGATCGTGCTTGTTTTCATGCAAGTGTCTCGCCAACAGCAGCGGAAAGAGACCGAGAACTACCTGGTGGAGGCGTATGGCGCCGAGATCTCGGAACTGGACGGTTTCCGGGAAGTTTTCATTTCCGGCGCGGAATCCACGGATCTGCTGGAACTGGGCGCGGCGCTTCAGGTCATTGGCAATGTGGAAGCGCTGAACCTTTCCGGGTGCCCCAATCTGGAGACCCTGAACGGCATCGGCCAGGCGCCAACCCTGAAGATGGTCTACATCAACGGTTCCGGGAAACTAACCGACATCCAGGACGTCGCCTCTCTGCCCCTCCTGGTACATCTTTCTCTAACCGATTGCGATTCCCTGGCGGACTTTGGTCCCCTCTCCGCCCTGCCAAGGCTGGAGAAACTGGACCTGAGCGAGAGCGATTCGCTGACGTCCCTCCCTTCTCTGAGTTCCGCAACGTTGCAGTTTCTCTACCTCAACGACTGCGGCAGCCTCAAGAGCACCCAGACCATTGAGTCACTGACCCACCTGGAACAGCTTCTTCTGGGCGGGTGCAGGGTGCTGGAGCGCCTCGGGAATCTGTCTGACTTGACGGCGCTTCGCGACCTGGACCTCAGCACCTGCTACGAGATTACCGAGTTGGCCGGCTTGACTGAGCTGAAGAGTCTGGAACTCCTCGATCTCCGGAACTGCACTTCCCTGACCAGCCTGGATGCCATTGGCGATCTTCCCAATCTAAGGGTCTTGCGCCTGGGCGGGCAGCCCAAGCTGACCGGCTTGGGATTCCTGAAAGGCCTTCAGTCTCTGGAAGAACTTCATGTGGAAGGGAGCGACGTTCTGACCTCTCTGGAAGAACTGGGACCTCACCCCACACTGGGCTATGTGGGGCTGAACTACTGTGTGGTATTGGAGTCTCTAAACGGTATCGAAGGGTGCCCCGCGCTTTTCACCCTGGACCTGACGGGCTGCTCCAAAGTAACTGACTTGACGGCCCTCACGAAGCTGCAACAAATGCGGGAGTTAAACCTCATGAATTGCTCGGCGGTCTCGGACGTCAAGACGCTTGAAAGCTTGTCCGGTCTGGAGATTCTTCAAGTTGGCGGCACAAGTTTGAAGAAAGAAGAGATCGAGCAGATCCAGAAGACGTTGAAGAAGACGATCGTCAGCGACTCAACCTCACCCGGACCGTCGCCGTCATACATCGAACCGCCGTTTTACGGAAATCCAGAGGCGCAATAAATACAACGGCTCTGCCGAATCTGCTTGCACCGCGGGTGTTTTGCGCCCCGTATTTGTCTTGAGGAAAGTTCACCGCCTTTCTCAACCCTCTCCCCCCTTTCCTTCCTTCTTTTCCGTATGGAAACCTCCCTTGTAGCGACGGTCATCGGTCCTGACAAACCCGGGCTGGTAGGCGTCTTGTCCACCATCGTGGTAGATCATGGCGGAAACTGGCTGGAAAGCCGCATGGCCCATTTGGCGGGGCAGTTCGCCGGTATTTTCCATGTGGAAGTGAACGCCTCGGAAGCCGAAGCCCTGACGAAGTCACTGAAGGCACTCTCCGGAAAAGGGCTTTCCGTCACGGTCCATTCAGAAACCGAAGCCTCCAGCGGCGATGATCTGGAGACGATCTGTCTGGAACTGGTCGGACACGACCGGCCCGGCATCGTGAGTCAGCTTTCCAATGTGCTCGCCTGCCACGCCGTGAACGTGGAAGAACTGACCACGCTTCGCGAAAGCGCCCCCTGGTCCGGAGAGACTTTGTTTCGGGCTACCGCCAGCCTGCGCCTACCAGCCGGAATGTCACTGGAAACGCTTCAAAAGGAAGTCGAATCGATTGCCAGCGACCTGATGGTGGACATTTCCATCACTCCCAAGGAAAAATAGAAAACAGCCCCAACCCGGCAGACACGGCTACGCGCCACTCTCATCGTGAGAACGCCTGGCGCGGACACGCGGAGTCTTTTGCGGCGGCAATGTAGACCTGGGCTGATTGGGACTTAGCTTGACCGCCCGCGAGTCGTCCGGACTTTCCACCGGCGGAGCCTGAGCCAAGGCAGGCGCTCTGCGAATGGCTTTCGGAGGGCGGGAAACTTGAGTCGTATCGTGCTGTTCCGGCCTGGGCGCTTGGGCGGGAGCAATCTTGGAACTTACGGAAACCCGGGCCGTCGCTGGAACCGGTCTTGCCACAGGTTTGTGGGGTGCCGCCGGTGAGACAGGCTCCGTGTGGCCGGAATAATTCTTCGAAGTTCTGTCAGGGACTTGCTTCGATACCGGTGAGGACTCGGGTAACGGAGCCGCCTTATTGGCTTCTTTCTTCCCAATGACTTCACCCAGCTTGCCGTCATTGAGGATCCGGTCCAGCACGGACGTGCCAGAAAAAGACAAAGGTTCCTTCTCTTCGAAAACGGGTTTCGTCTTAACCGCCGGCTTCGGTTTCTCCACGCGAGAGACTTTCACTTCAGGCTTCGGAGCCGGCGTGCTGACCGGCGCGGAGATAGGCTGAGTATCCTGCCGCTTCGGCAGGGAAACTTCCCTGAGAGCCGGACTCGCGGTCCGGGGGGCAGGAACTTCACGGCTTACCGGTTCTTTGCGAAATTCCCTACGGGGAGGCTTAACCAAGTCCCCTCTAATCAGCGGAACCTCCGATGAAGTCTTCGTCTTCGAATACTCGTAAGCGATGGCGTCTTCCAGCGCGGACAATCCAGAGTCGTCCGGGGAAAGCGGCGATTCCGGGATCTGACGGTTTTCGGGGAGCCGGAGAGACGGGATATTCGCGAACTGGATCAGGGCATATCCCCGCTGGGATTGGATGGATTCGTATAGAAGATCCCGGATGCTCTTTGGCTCAGTTTTCGATCCTTCGGGAACAATTTCGGGAGGTCCCTGCCGGGTATATTCGTAAGTTTCCGCAAACGGTTCCCGGCGCATTTCGTAACCGCGAAACACACCTCTCTGGTCGTCCGCGCGGCCCGCTTCTTCCGCTTCCTTGCGGAAGCCAATCCGGTCCCAATCAACCGAACTGGAGGACTTCGCGGCATGGGAATGGCGAATGAAATAGGTGGCCACCTCGGCTTCGGACTCGCGGTGTGAATCCGCGGGCTTCTCTTTAGCCTCCGGCTCTGCCGCGGCCCCACGGCCTTGGGGTTCTTCCCACTGAGGCGCCGTTGAATGCTCGCTGACTCCTTCAACGACGGGTTCGGAGGGATCGGCCGGACTCGAGTCCTCGTCTTCGACAAGTTCGAAGATGCTTTCCACCTCCGGAGATTCCATGGCATAGCCATTCTCAACGGGCTCGGACACGTAATCTTTTAGAAACTCCCGAAACGATTTTGCCAGAGAATCGATTTCCTCCGGCTTTTGGTGCATGCCCAGTATTCTAAGATTCTCCTGACGGACGATCAGGAGATTCCCCGCGTCGTAACCGAAAGCCAGTTGGTCGACTTCCTGTCCTTCTTCCCCCATTTCGCGGAACATCCGGTCAGCGGCTTCCACCATTTCCTGAACTCTCTCGCGGGCAAAAGAAAAACCGTCGTAGAGGATCTGATTCCCGTTTGCGAAGCAAACCCCGGTCACTCTACCGGCGCTCTGCAGGGCTTCCAGGGGACTCTCAATGCTCTCGACGTGCCTGATCATTACTCGTGTGCTGGATTGCGGACTCGAAACTCGTTCATGTGCTTCAACAGGCTGCGCATGGGCAGACGGGTGTTCACCCGGGAACCGATCAGTCTGGGTTCCCGAGGGTCGGATTCCTGGTCGTGGCAATAACCCGTCATGCTCTCCCCAATATAGACCATCACATAAGTGATTGCGCTCATTTCCAGTATTTCTCCAAATTCCATACTGGAGCGCTGCATCGTGGAGAGGTCGTCTGCGAAGCCTTCGGCGTCTTCCACGCCGGTAGTCCCTTTCACGCTACCCTCCTCAACCCGGAAGAAGCGAGGCTGCCTCTCTTCCAATGCCTCCCTTAGGGCGTCATCAGGTTCCGAGGGGTTGGTTCGATGGTATTCCATGAAAATCTGTGAGAGACCGTGCACTCTCTCCGGGACGCCAATTGACGTAGCATACTCTATGCGAATCTGTCTGGGAGTCAGTAAAATCCGGCTCCTAAGGTGAGAAAAATTGCATCATTTCGTCCAGAATATACTTGGAGCGGATTTTTGAGCCGAAATGAAGTCTTTTCCCAGAATTGCCGGGTGGAACTCTGGAGCCGTATTTCCTCAAAAATGAGAAGATTCCGGGCGAAACCCAAGCGCTCTGGCGGGTGCTTTTTCGCGAGCGCCTATTCTATTCCCGGAGGTTCCAGCACGTAATCCGGCTTCCCACCAGGAGTCAGCACCTTCAAGAACGCGGCCCGGTCGAACCGGAGCAGTTCTGACTCGTTCAGATTGGGCGCCTGTAGATCGCTGGCACTGGTCCAATACTGATAGGGCGCCCCGGCATCCAGCAGGTAGTAGATCTGGAACCCTACCTGTTCGTCGCCCAGGTCCCCTCCCCAGACATGAAGGTTCGCTGCCTGACCCGCCCGGCGCCCGGCCTGAAATCCATCGCTCGCCAGCCAATGGCGGCCTTGCGGAGACTGACTGACCGGAAACGGCTCGGCCAGGAGGTTGAACCCTTCCTGCAATGGCTGCGGAAACCTTGTCCGCCGCACCTCTCCCGTAACCAGAAGATGGGACTCATGATCCCGAAGGTTCACAAACATGCCCTGGCCAGGCGCCAGGACCCGAAGGTTCTGGTTTGTTCCGGTCCGGTCGGTCGCGACCACCCAGTAATGGTATGCGTCGCCTGATTTCAGGAGAAAGTAGTTTACGTACCCACCGCCTTCAAAAAGCATCACCCGGTCCGCCTGAGCCGATTGCTGGTGTCCCTGAAACTTGTCCGGTGGAAACACGCCTCCGAGGGTGAAGTGAGGTCTCACCACGAGAAAGGCGCCCGCCGCGTTTGCGGGCAAGGCTTCCCTCGTGTTCCAGGGGGCGAGGGTGTTCACGGCGAGCGTAGCCCCGCTGCTGGCGGCGGGATCGATGTCGAAGCGGTGCCCCGCCGCGGGGCCACTGGTGAACTCCAGGTAGCAGGGCTGATCCGCCGGCAACGAACTGGCGGCCAGCGTATCTCCCGTGATCACCTGGTTCCCGGAAATGGAGGCTGCCGTTCCGCCCCAGACCGCGGGTAGCGCCAAACTCAGACCCAGGGTCTGCTGGCCGGCCTTCAGCGCTGTCTCATACCAGCCTAGCACGCGGGATACGGCTTCTCCGGCGGGCTCAGCCAGTTTTACCCGCAAGCGGCAGAATCCCCGCGCTTCTGAAAGGCCGGGGCTCGATTCCAGGGCTTTGAACCGCAGTTCTTCGGTGCCATCCCCGAGACCCGTTACAACCGGGTTCTCCAAGGAGGCCCATTGCTTGAGATCGGGACTTACCTCAAGCGAATAGGTCAATCCCGCGACTCCCGCCGGGCGTTTCACCACGGCATCGATGGTTCCGGCTGAAGTGTCCAGCCGCAACCCCGAGTCGCCCAGGGTTCCCTGGGTGGGGTCGGACCCAAAGGCAAACTCAAGCAGGTTGTTCCATGGGTCGCCATCCACGTTTCCCGCCAGCGAACTTCCGGCCGCGGAATGTTCCGCGGTCCATCCCTGCCAGGTACGCGCCAGGGAAATGGTTACTCTGGCGGGATCGCCCCGGCTACCCAGCATGTCCGCCACGGAGTAGCTGAACTGATCGCTCATGGTTCCCGCGGAACCGCCGTGACGATAGGTGATACGTCCGGTTTCCGGATCCACGCTGGTTGTTCCGTAGGCTGGGCCGGTAGAGACCATCACGGAAGCCGGGTCCAATTCACCATCCGGATCCAGGTCATTGGCCAGGATGTTGATGGTGACCTCTCCGCCGGGATAGACTTCGGCCCGATCGTCCGCCGCCACGGGCTCGCGATTGGGATCGCCCACGGTTACGGTCACCGGGGTTTGAGAGGAGTCCCCCACCTGTCCGTCGGAGCGAATCGCCTTCGCCACCAGGGTGTATTGCCCATTCTTTGTCGGGTCCCACTCCAGTTGGTAAGGCGGCTCTTCAAATTCGCCGATCACTTCGCCGTTCGCTAAGAGTTGCAGGGTGGAAATTTCTCCAACATTACCAGGACTTACCTCTGCGGTTATTATCACGGGCTCCCACAGCTTGTACTGAGAACCATCATGCGGCCCAGTTATCTGTACGGCCGGCGCTTCGCTCGTCACGGTCATTGGAAGAAGGTTCTCCGCCGGAACCACTTCTTTGCTTCCTCCAGGCGGCGTCCACAGGAGACGCAGCGTGGCATCCCATTGGCTCTCGTAATACTCAATCCGGATGGGAGTGGGGTCGCCTTCGGTCAGGCTGATGGCGGCGGAGTATTCCGTGGGGCTTTGATCGATCCATCGATCCACTGTCAGTTCATCGTTCAGCCACAGCCGCACGCCATCGTCACTGACGGTGTGAATTTGAAAGTCTCCCGAAACCGGCGAAATCAGGAATCCCGTCCAGCGCGCGGAAAATCCGTCCGCTGGTATTCCCGGCCCTGGTGCTCCCGAACGCCAGGAAAAATCGATGGGGCCTTCTACCTGGGTGAGCACCGGGGTCTCAAGCGACACGGTCGAAAAATATTCCCCCCGCAATCCGTGAGGCAGGCTCAGCCGGACGGTTCCCGGATTGGAAACGACGCCGGAAGTGGTGGAAATGGTGTAGGCCAATTCGTCATAGGTGGCCGGTCCTCCGTTGTGCGTGTATCGGATGGTGCCCTTCGCCGGATTGGTGGAGGCAACCCCGTTGGTGGGCGGTTGCACAATTCTCAGGGAAGCGGGGTCCGCGTCGCTGATCGCGCCCCGGTCATTTCCCAGCACATCGACTTCCACCACGCCGCCGATCTCCACGCTCGCGTAGTCGTCATTGGCCTCCACCGGCAGGCCCGCCGCGTCCGGATACAGCGTGACGGAGTCCGTGGTCGAGAGCCCCAGCGGGTCGGTGACCGTCAGGGAAATCACGAAGAAATAGGTTTCCACCTGGCTGTAGGCTGGGCTGATAACGGTACTGGTCTCTGGATTCGGGTCCGCGGGCTCCTCGTGGGTGTGGTCGTTGTGGTGCAGGACGGTCTGCCAGGCGTAGGTCAGGGTCTCCTGGCCTTGTTCCAGATCGGTGACGTCCGCGGTTAGAGGATAAACGATCTCCCCCTGAGCCAGGGGATAGCGGGTGCCGGGCGCCGGGCTGGTGATCTTCACCGAGGGCGGCGTGTTGTCCACTCCCACCAGTTGTTCCGCTGTGTCCGTCGTGCCGCCCGCGTCCGTAACGGTCAACCGCACCGTACGCACCATGGGGGTGCCCTCTTGCCCGGTGAAGACGTGCACGGGATTGGAACTGATCTCCGGTGCGCTGCCATCGCCAAAGTCCCATTCGTATTGCAGAGCTTCTCCTTCCGGATCGATGGACTCGCCCGCGTTGAAGGTGACCACCAGCGGAGACGCGCCACTGGTCACGTCCGCCTGAATGACCGCCTTCGGCGGACGGTTCCCGCCGGGGGCATAGACCACGCGAAACACTTTGTCGGGATACGAAGCGAAATACAGTTCTCCGGTGTCCGGATGTACCGCCAATTGAATGGGTGCAACGGACTCGTTCGAAATAAAGGGCCGCACCTCCAGGAGGTGGTTCTGGTCGTCGAACACCAGGTTCTTGATCCAGCGGCCCGAGTAGTCCGCGTGAAAGTAGGTGCCGTGGTAGTATTCGGGATAGTCGCCCTCCATGCACCACGCGCCACCGGTTGAGGAACTACCGGGAAAGCTCTCCCCCACCACCGGGCTGGCGGCATCTCCTAGCGAGAAGACATCGGCGCCGTCCTGGGTAGCGCGGGCCGTGAGACGCCAATCCAACACCGGCCGGGAAATGGGACCGGTGGGATATTCCGCCGGTTTCACCGCCCAGTAGTTGGGCTGTTGATCCATGCCTTCGTAGAGCGGCCAGCCGAAATTCTGCCCCGGCGCCGTCACCACGTTCAGTTCCTCCCAAGTGCTCCAGCCCACGTCTCCGACCATGATGATTCCCGGATCGCCCTCCTCGGTTTCATGGCCACCGGACTCGGGTTTGATGGCGAAGCGATAGGGGTTCCGCAGCCCCAACGCCCAGATGCGGGAGCGCGCTGAGTCCGGGGCGGCGGGATCGTAGTACGGATTGGTGGGCAAGCCATTGCCGGTGGCGGAATCGATCCGCAGTAATTTGCCGTTCAGGGAATCCAGCGACTGACTGCGAAAAGCGCCGATGTTCTGCTCCGGCGTGATGATGCCTTCGCTCAAGCCCTTTTCCCCGTACGAGCCGCCGTCGTTGTTGGAGAGGTCTACCCCATTATAACTGGCGGAGTCGCCACAGGTGACCAGAAGAGAGCGGTCTTTGGCAAAGACCAGCGATCCGATGCCGTGCGATTCGTGGAGGATGGGAAATCCAGACGTCTTGTCCGCGCCGATCAACACTGTCCGGGACGCGGGATCGACGCTACGGAAATCATCCTGCACCCGCGCGGTATAGCGCGTCAGCCGCCCGATGCTGGCGTGGAAAAACTGGTTGGCATTGGGATTGTAGTCAGGCAGCTCCATGGACACGAGCGCATAGTAATCAACCACGTAGAGAAGATAAATATAGCCATTGCTTCTAAAGTCCGGGTCCAGCGCAAAGCCCACCAGGCCGTGGTCGCGCCAGTTCCCCACCTCGTCGCTGAGGTCGATCATGGGCTGCGGAAGCCGAGCGCCGTCTTCGACAATCCAGACTTTGCCATTCTTCTCCCAGACATAGAGCCGGGTCTTGTCTCCCGCCGCGTTGGGTCCGAAAGCGATGCCGGTGGCGATGTCCCAGGGACCCGCCACTTCCTCCATAACGAAGTCCTCCGGTTGAGGGACTGGAGTGTCGCCGCCTTCGTCGTGATCTTCCCCCTCATGTCCAGGAGAGGCGCCAGCCAACGCCAATAAGAGACCGCCAGCCACGAAAACGGCCCGACAAAACCGGGTCGCTTTGGTGATGGAAGTTCTATGTTGGGAAGACAGTGGTATCGGCAGGAGGGCCACGGGCTTACCGAAGATTAGTCAATCTTTCAGTAATTTCCATAGCTTAATACTTTTAAAGAGTTTGAGCTTCACTCCGATCAGGGACTCCGGGCACCGTTCCGCGCCACCCCAGCGCAACCAAACTCGCCATGTGGTGGCCTATTTATCTTAGCGCTTGGCGTGTTCCCTCTGCTTGGCTACGAGTAGCGGTATGAATCCCCTTCCCCCCCTTTCGATGCCGGCGCTTTCACGGTGGATCGTCCTGCTGGCAGTGGCGGTCACCTGTGGCCAGCTACGGGCCCAGAACGGCTTTAAAGACATTCCCACCGACCCGAAACCGGGCGATGCCTTGCTGGCGGAATACTTCGCCAAGGAAACCAAGCGCCTGACCAACCGGACCCTGGCGGACATCCAGACAAAGGAAGACTGGGAGGCCAAGAAAGACAACTACCGGCGGCAGCTCTTTGAAATGCTGGGCCTTCAACCCCTACCGAAACGGACCGAACTGAAACCGGTCATCACGGGCAAGGTGGAGCAGGAAGATTTCACGGTGGAAAATCTTCACTTTCAGTCCAGACCCGGCCTCTACGTTACCGGGAACCTTTACTTGCCGAAGAACGTGGAAGGCCCCGCCCCCACCATCCTCTATGTATGCGGGCACGGCGCGGCAAAGAAAGACGGCGTCAGTTATGGAAACAAAACGTCCTACCAGCATCACGGCGAATGGTTTGCCCGGATGGGCTATGTCTGCTTGACGATTGACACCCTGCAGATGGGAGAGATTGAAGGCATTCATCACGGCACGCACCGTTATGACCGCTGGTGGTGGCCGGCCCGGGGTTACACCTCAGCGGGCGTGGAAGCCTGGAACTGCATTCGGGCTCTGGACTACCTGGAGACGCGGCCGGAGGTGGATGCGAAGCGCATGGGTGTCACGGGCCGCTCCGGTGGAGGCGCATATAGTTGGTGGATCGCGGCGCTGGACGAACGCATCCAGGTGGCGGTGCCGGTGGCGGGCATCACCAGCCTGCACAATCACGTAGTGGATGGCTGCGTGGAGGGCCACTGCGACTGCATGTATCAGGTGAACACCTACCGCTGGGACTATCCGATGATCGCCGCCCTGGTGGCGCCGCGTCCGCTGCTGATTGCGAACACGGACAAGGACCGCATTTTCCCGCTGGATGGCGTGGTGGATGTTTACACCAAGGCCCGGCGGGTATATTCCCTACTGGGCGCGGAGGACCACATTGGCCTGTGCATCGTGGAAGGCCCTCACAAAGACACCCAACCGCTGCGGGTGCCAGCCTTCCATTGGTTCGAGAGGTTCCTGAAAGGCAAAGAGCCCACCGACACCTTCGAGCTGGCCGCTACCAAGCTGCTGGAACCCACCCAACTACAGGTGTTTCCGGACGGTCTTCCAAAAGACGAAAAGAACACCACCATCGACGAAACGTTCACCCGCGTCGCCAAAGCCCCCGCCCCTCCGGCTACCCAGGGCGAATGGGCCACTCAGCGCGACGAGTGGATGCACGAACTGAAGGCAAAAGCTTTCCGTGGCTGGCCGAACAAGCCCGAGGAACTGAATCTCACCAAGATCGCCGAACAGACCACGGACGGCATCACTCTGACACGCTACAGTTTCCTAAGTCAGTCGCCCTACGAACTGCGTCTCTACCTGGTCCACCGCGAAGGGCTGGCACTTGCCGAACTGGACCTGGCGGTGCTGAACGCCCTGGAAGAGGAAGACTGGAACAGCTTCCTGGGCGATGTTGGCGCCGCGTTCCCCAAGGCCTTCGAAGGCGAAACGCTTCCCGAGCTGAACAAGAAAGCGTTCGGTCTGGAAAAGCGCATGTATGACAGCCAGAAATGGGCGATGGCTTACGTCTGTCCGCGAGGCATCGGCCCCACGGCGTGGACGGACGATGCGAAGGAGCGCACCCACATCCTGCGCCGCTTCCTCCTTCTCGGCCAAACCCTGGACAGCATGCAGACCTGGGACATTCGCCGGGCGATTCAGGCCTTGCGCAGCATTGAGGGAATGTCGGAAGTCAATCTCTGGCTTCAATCCTCCGGCACCATGGCGGGTAATACCCTCTATGCGTCCCTGCACGAACCGCAGATTCACCGCCTGGACCTGCATGGCCTTCCCGCGAGCCACCGCGAAGGTCCCTACTACCTGAATGTCATGCGCTACCTGGACACGCCGCAGGCCGTCACCATGGCGGCGGAACGGAGCATGGTGCGTCTCTACACGGACCAACCCGGAGATTGGGAATACACCGAAAAGACCATCGAAACCCTCGGCTGGGAGCCCAAGCAGTTCGAGACAAGAGAACCCGTTCCCTCCGGTGAGAGCGAATAGGCAGCAGGTTCGGAAACAGGTTCCTCCGGGCTGCAAAGCCTTCAGTTTCCCAACCCGGCCATCAAACCAACAAAGTAGCCCGCGAGATAGCCTGAAGTCGCTCCGCTCAGGGCGGCGACCGCGGAACCCTGCCACATCATTTCCGGAGACGGTTTCGGCGGATCGGGGACCAGGCCGGGAACCGGCCCGTAGGCGACGAACTCCGCGGTGGAACCTTCGCGGGGCAACCGAAAGTCAAAGACACTCACGCCACGAATGCGTTTGCCCCGGTAGTAGCGCCCGTCGCTGGCGCCGAAGATGACGGGGCGGCCATCTTCCTTCAGGGTGCCCAGATAGACCATGACATGGGAGATCGGCGGATCGCGATCGACCGTGGCATAGGTTCCCGTCCAGAAAAGCAGGTCGCCCGGTTTCAACCCGTCAAACACGGGATCTTTCAGGCTGACGGGATCGACCACTTTGTGAAGCACGCCCCGGGCTTCGGCCCATTGGAACATGGCGTAGGACGAACGCGGCACGCCCTTCAGTTCCAACCGCTGAAGCACGCAGTAGACCGTGCCGGAACAGTCCATGCCCCCATTCTCTGGGGAGTGAGAACCAAAACGGTAGGTCAGCTCCTGAGAGGTCAGATCCAGGGCCTCGCGGATCATGTGCTGAATCTCCAAGGGCTGCGCTCCGAACTCCGCCAGGTCTTCGGGCTGGATCGTCGCGACTTCAGCCTCGGTCTCGGCTTCTTCCTCCGCGCGGACGACCGCGGTGAAGGACGCCAGACCGATGCTGCCTAACACGGCAACCAAGGTCTGCCTTGAGAAATAAGAAAACGAAAGCCGCTGCAAACACATGGGGAGGTAAGTTGCCAGCACCAGGTGGGGACGATCCTGGTGAGCCTACCAATGATTACGAACCGCCCGGCGGAAAGGCCCCCGGAAAAACATTTGCGAGTTCCCTGACAGACTCCCAGGAAACCTTGTGCCCGGGCATTTTCTCCTACTGGAAGCGCGAGAAGAAGCGCCCCCTTCCCCACTGCCTCTCAACCGCCTACACAAACAGGCTGAGCAGCCAGGCCAAGGCAAAGCCAACCAGGGAGATGACGGTGGACATGACGGTCCAGGTCTTGAGCGTCTGCTTCTCGGTCATGCCCAGGTAGCGGCTGACCATCCAAAAGCCGCTGTCGTTTACATGCGAAAGCGTGGTCGCTCCGGCGGCAATGGCGATGACGATCAGGGCCAACTGGGGTTGGGACAGGCCCATCCCCTGGACGATCCCCGTCATGAGACCGGCGGCTGTCATCATGGCCACGGTGGCGGAACCCTGGGCCACGCGGACCAGAAGGGCAAAGATGTAGGCCAACACCAGCGGCGGGACGCCCGACCCTTCGAACAGCGTTTTCAAGGCGTCACTGATGCCGCTGGCGCCCAGGACTTGCTTGAAAACGCCCCCCGCCCCCGTGATGAGAATGATGATCCCGGCGGGTCCCAGGGCCCGGGTGCTGAGTTCCACCAGCACATCTTTGGAAACCCCACGCCGGGTGCCCAGGAAGTAGAGCGCCATCAAGGTCGCGACCAGGAGGGCGATGACGGGGTGCCCCAGGAAGTAGAGAAATTGCAGCGGAAACGGCGCGCTGGAGAGGGCACTCTTCAGTTCCACCTTCCGAATGCCCGCCACTTCTTTGGCCATGGCTTCCTGCAATGCCTGGCCGCTCAAGTCCGGAGACATCGCGGCCTGTGCTTGTGCCTGGATGGCGGCTTTGTCCAAGCCGGAGGCAATGGATTGTTCCACCAGAGTGCCAGAGAGAATCAACACGATCGGCAATCCGATGATGAGCGCGATGAGTCCGAAGGACGGGAGCGAGCCTTCATCGTGCTCCACGGCTTCCTGTTGTTCCTCGATGATCTTCGGCACCTCAATATAGAGGCGATTGGCGAAGAAGGTCCCCAGAAGAGGGCCCGCAATGATAGCAGTCGGAATGCCGACGATGACGCCGTAGAGGATGACGTGCCCCAGGCTGACGTCCAGGAACTGCGCCACCGCCACGGGCCCGGGCGTGGGCGGGACGAAGGCATGGGTCACCCCCATCCCGGCAATCAGCGGCAGCCCAAAGCAGAGCAGGGATTTCTTGGTGCTCTTGGACAGGGCAAACAGGAGCGGCGCCACAATGACAAGGCCGACGTCGAAGAAGACGGGAATGGAAATGATAAAGCCCGTCACCAGCATGGCCCAGGAGGCCCGCTTTTCTCCAAAGAACTTCAGGAGCGTTCGCGCCAGGCTCTTTGCGCCGCCGGAATGCTCTAACAAAGCCCCAAAAATCGCGCCCAGCCCGATGATGGTGGCGATGAAACCGAGGGCGCTGCCCATGCCATCGATGATGGTCTGCCCGATCTGGGGAAAGGAGAGGCGGCTTTCCTCCGGCATGCCGGGCGTGTAAACGCTGCCGATGGCCACGAAGATGCTGGCCATGATCAGGGCAATGAAGGCCTGAATGCGCAGGGCCAGGATCAAGACCAGAAGAAAAGCGATGCCCGCGATCAGCAGGCCAATGAGGTAAGCGAGAGAGGGACCGCCGGTGGAGGCCTGGGCCAGCACGGGCGAGAGGGCGTTGACTACATCCATTCTTCCAAAAGGGGGTATCCGGGTGGGTGGTTAATCGCTTCTTCCCTGCTGGCGTTGCCTGACATTCCGGCTACAATGGGCGGGAAATGACCGGACTCTATCGGACCCCCACTCACTACACAATCGTAAAAGACGGCCAATGGTTTCAGGCGGATATCTTCTCGCTGGATGGTCTCTTTCAAAGCCGAGACCCCGCCGCCTGGGTTGAGGAAGTGCTCGCCAGCGCGGAGGAAACCGGACCGCTGGACCTGGAGACGACTCCCCTGCTCCCTCCCGTCGAGAACCAGGAGATCTGGGCCGCTGGCGTCACCTACTTCCGCAGCCGGGAAGCCCGGATGGAGGAAGCCGAGAAGGCGGGTGGCGATATCTTTTACGACAAAGTGTACGAAGCGGAACGGCCGGAGCTGTTTATGAAGGCCACCGCCCGCCGGGCCCGCGGTCACTTGCACAAGGTCTGCGTCCGTTCGGATTCTGACTGGGACGTGCCGGAACCCGAACTGACCCTCGCCATCAATTCAGGTGGAGACGTTTTCGGCTACACCATCGGGAACGACATGAGTTCCCGCAGTATCGAAGGGGAGAATCCGCTCTACCTGCCCCAGGCAAAAGTCTATCGTGGCTCCTGTGCCGTGGGACCCGGACTGATCCTGATGAACCCACCGGCGCCGGAGACGGCCATTTCGCTGGAGATCGCGCGGGATGGGAAAGTCGCGTTTACCGGCGAGACCCAAGTCAGCCAGATCAAGCGCCGCTTTGAAGAACTGGCGGAGTTCCTCTTCCGGGACAACGAGTTTCCGGAGGGCGCCCTGCTCATGACCGGCACCGGCATTGTCCCTCCGCCGGAGTTCACCCTCCGGTCTGGCGACATCGTTTCCATTTCCATCGACAACCTCGGCACCCTGCGAAATGAAGTCGAATAATCCGGTGCTGGACTCAGGGGACGAGCGGATTTACACCCTCCGCACCACGGCGCCGGGCCCAGTGGGCTCGCTGCCCTTCGCGCCGGAGCAACTCCGTACCGAGCCGAGCGGCAATCTCTTTGGCTGGACCCAGAACGTCGGGATGGGCTGGAAGCCCGGCGGTGTGAGCGGTGGCGATTTTCTCATCCTGAGCACCCAAGGCGGCATCCGCCGCGAAGACGGCTCCCCCGTGGCTTTGGGATACCACACCGGGCACTGGGAAGTGGGCCTGCTCATGGAGGCGGCCGCCGAAGTCATTTCCGCCATGGGTGGCGTACCCTTTGCCGCGTTTTGCAGCGACCCCTGTGACGGCCGCACCCAGGGCACCCTGGGCATGCTGGATTCCCTGCCCTACCGGAACGATGCCGCCACCATCTTTCGCCGCCTGATCCGCTCGCTGCCCACGCGAAAGGGCGTGATGGGCGTGGCCACCTGTGACAAAGGCCTTCCCGCCACCATGATGGCGCTGGCGGGCACGCGGGACCTGCCGGTGATCCTGGTGCCAGGGGGCGTGACCTTGCTTTCCGAAGAAGCCGAGGACCTGGGGAAAATCCAGACCATCGGCGCCCGTTACGCCCAGGGTGAAATCAGCCTGGAACGCGCCGCCGAACTGGCCTGCCGCGCCTGCGGTTCGCCGGGCGGCGGCTGTCAGTTTCTGGGCACGGCGGCAACAAGCCAAGTGGTGGGCGAAGCCTTGGGCCTGACGCTTCCTCATGCCGCGCTCAGCCCTTCCGGGGCGGAGATTTGGAAAGACCTGGCCCGGCGCTCCGCCGCGGCTTTGGTGGAAGCGGCCCGCGCCGGTCTCAAGAGCGAGAAGGTGCTGACTTCAGCGTCCGTGGAAAACGCCATGGTCACCCACGCCGCCTTTGGCGGATCCACGAACCTCATCCTCCACCTGCCCGCGATCGCTCACGCGGCAGGACTTCCCCGCCCCACGGTGGACGACTGGCGCCGCGTGAATGCCCAGGTGCCACGGCTGGTGGATGTGATTCCGAATGGTCCCCATGGCTACGCCACGGTGCAAGTCTTCCTGGCGGGTGGCGTGCCGGAAGTGATGCTGCACCTGCGGGAACTGGGACTGCTGGATCTGTCCGCGATGACCGCCGGCGGCCTGACCCTGGGCGAAAACCTGGAATGGTGGGAGCAATCCGAACGCCGGAAACGGCTAAAGGAGAAGCTGCATCAGTTGGACGGTATCGATCCGGAGAACGTCATCCTCTCTCCCTCACGGGCCCGGGAGCGCGGGTTGACCAGCACGGTCACCTTTCCTGGCGGCAACCTCGCGCCGGAAGGCGCGGTCATCAAGAGCACCGCCATCGATCCCAGCGTGATCGGGGAAGATGGCGTCTACCGTCACGAAGGCCCGGTGCGGGTCTTCGTTTCCGAACCAGAAGCCATTGCGGCGATCAAGTCCTCAGGGGACGACCGGGTCAAGGCGGGCGACATTATGGTGTTGCTCGGTCATGGACCCATCGGCCGTGGCATGCCGGAAACCGCGCAGGTAACCTCCGCCCTTAGACACCTTTCCTGGGGCAAGCAGGTATCCCTAATCACGGACGGGCGCTTTTCCGGCGTCTCGACCGGGGCCTGTATCGGGCACGTCAGCCCGGAAGCCTGGGCGGGCGGCCCCATCGGAAAACTTCGTGATGGTGACTTTGTCAGGGTGGAGATCGACACGGTCAACCTGACGGGTAGCCTGGATTACGTGGGCAATCTGGAGGAATTCACCGGGCGTCCCATGCATCCCCGGCTGGAGGCCAGTCCGGAGGTTCCGGCTGACACCCGCCTGTGGGCGGCGCTGCAGAACGTCAGCGGCGGCAGCTGGGGCGGCTGCGTTTACGATCTGGACGCCATTCTGGAAAAGCTGAACCGGCCTTGAGGCTGCGGCTCAGTTAGGCGCGTTGCCTGTGACGTTTTCCAGGGCGGCCAGGCCTTCCAAGATTTTCATCTTTCCCTGGTTGCGGCGGGAGATGTTTCCAAAGTGCCGGTCGAATTCACCGATCTTCTCTCCTTCGCCCACGAAAACGACCATGTTAATGGACGGCAGGCGCAGATCCATGCTGTCGAAATAGGTATTCACGACGTTTGAGATGTGCACCTCAATGTCACGAGGCTCATAGAATTTGGGCCGCATCCCTCCACCCCCGCCGCCCTGGGGCGGGGCCTGTCCGGTGACCTGCCGCACCAGCGCATTGAAATTGACGACCACCTTCGGCGCCATGCCACGGCTTTTTCGGGCCTCGTTCTCTTTCTTTAACCAGGCCCGGGTCCGTTGCACCGCCGAGTTCCAACGCTTGACTTCACCAGGATCCGCGGCTCCGCCCGTGCGCTTCATGTCCTTCGGTGGATCTTCCCGCAAACGCTCGTATCCGCTGGCGATCACGAATATCGCATTGGGCCGTTGTTCCAAAGCCGCCTGAATGGCCTTGGTGTAACCGGAAAGTTCCGTCTTCTTGATGGGTTCGATCTCGTCCTTCAGCGTGACGAGACTGTAATCATTCCCAAGCCCTAGAGCGCCATAGTCCCGGTTCAAGGGATCGAGCCAGGCCACGGCTTCCCGAACATTAGACGGCAGAGCGGGCACCAAATTGCTCCGGAACGCGGCGACTCGCTTC
This sequence comes from Verrucomicrobiia bacterium, assembly GCA_030427505.1. Classification (GTDB taxonomy): domain Bacteria; phylum Verrucomicrobiota; class Verrucomicrobiia; order Verrucomicrobiales; family DEV007; genus JAUICH01. Next base: position 114,879 of record JAUICH010000003.1, on the reverse strand, counting down.
CCGTGGTAGAGGTAGATATCAAAGGACGTGCCCCGGTTCAGGCCGGCCAGCATCTGACCAATCTCGTCCTTGACCCGGTCGTAAGCATACATGCCGCCTTTTTCGTCCACCAGCATGGAGGGCGAGGCATCGATGATGAAGGCCACCCGGTCACCGCCGGAACTGATACCGAAGAAATTGATCTGCGACTGCTGATTGTCCCCATGGAAACTCAATCCCATCCCCCGCTCGCCCACTCCAATCATGGACGAGGTCACGTCTATCACTTCAGACTTATCAAATTCGGGCACCGTCACATCGGAAGGGGCCATCGAACTCAGCGCGAAAACCGGCTGGGCCGAGGCGCTGGCCACATTGGGATCGGCATCCTTTTGAATGACCTTTTGATCGATGGTGTAGTCCCGGTCCTGAACGACCTGGGCCGCCACGATCTGCGGCGGGGAAGGACGTTGCACCGCCACGTAAATGACCGCGGTCAAAAACGCGAAGACGACGTGCGCCAGCAGCGCAATGGTCAATGCGGAAATCTTCTGTGAAGCATTGTTCTGGCGCCCCTGTGGCAGGAGAGATCTTTCATACTCCGCCACCTCCTCGGCGATGGCGTCCGGCAGTGGAATGGCTTTCGCGGCTGGAAGCGCTTCATCTGGCTCTGGATCCGTTACCTCAATGGCCTCCGCGACCGCCACGGGGAGCGCTTCTTTATCCTCTTCTGGAAACTCCTCAGAATATTCGGAGTCCAAATCCACAATGGAGCCGGTCTCCACCTCATACGCCGGGGCTACTTCCTCCGCCTCGGGAACCACGAAAGACACGCTTTCCTCCGCTTCCGGGATTCCCGTCTCCTCCGTTGCCTCTTCCTGACGCGCGCTTTCCGCTCCGCGCGCGGTGGCGTTGGCATGGCTGAACAATTCGTGCAGCCGGTACTGAACCTCAGGCGGCACGGGGTGATCGTCGGGGGATTCCCGGACAAGACGGCGCGCTTCTTCCACGTCTCCGTGGTCAAGAAACCCCTCAATCAGCTTCAGTCGCGTCCCCCAGTCTTCCGGGATGACGGCGAGAAACTCCGATTGCCGTTCCAAGTCTTCCTTCGTCATGGCGGCCCCAATTTAGTCAAGATTGCCGCCAGAAACGTTCATCTTTCCGTCACGTTTTGCAAGGCGGCCATCCCTTGTAACACCTTAAACCGGCCACTGTTTCGGCGCGCCAGGTTTTGAAAGTGATCTTCGTACCTCACATCATTCTCGTCTTCCCCGAGGAAAAGCACGATGTGCAGTTCCGGGCGAGGCTTGTTCTGCTGGCGATAGAGCAGGGTCACCAGGTTCCGCGTGTAGTCTTCCACATGATCGGGGCCGTAGTTGGGCAGGTTTGGCTTGCTCTTTACGCCAGGGGTAAGTTGCCGGATGATGCCGCCCATGCTGGCGACCACCTTTGGCGGAATGCCTTTTTCCTTCCGCTTCTGGTTCTCTTTCTTAAGCCAGTCTTTGGCCTTGGCGGTGGCCTTATTCCAGGCTTCCTGTTCTTTCGGGCCCCACTCCCTTTCTGTTTTCTTCTCGAACTTTTCGCGTTCCTCTTTCGAGTAAGATTTGCTGTAGTTTCGCCAGCCGCTGCAAATAACGAAGACAGCGTTCACATCCATCTCGAACGCTGCTTGGATAGCCTTTGAATAGCCGGAGAGATCTTTGAACTGGATGGGCTCCGCCTGGGACTTCACGGCCCAGGAATTGTAACCGTCCTTGCCGATACCCAGGTTCTCATAGACCGTGTTAATGGGGCTCATCCAGTCAATGGCCAGGCGGACATTCGATGGCGTGGCGGCGACCAGTTCGTCCCGGAAGGTGGATACCCGCTTGTCCTCATACATCAGAATATTGAATGCCGTGCCCCGGTTCAGGCCGGCCAGCATTTGGCCAATCTCGTCCTTTACCTTGGTGTAGGCCGGAATGCCGCCTTTCTTGTCCTCCAGCATGTATTTTTCCGCGTCGATGATGAAAGCAATGCGCTCGCCCGCGGACTTGATGCCGAAGAAGTTCACTTCAGAAAGCGCGCCTTCCGCGCCGAAACTGAGCCCAGAACCCACGCTCAGGCCAGTGACCCCCGTGGTGACGTCCAGCACTTCCGTCTTGTCAAACTCCGGCACCGTAATGTTGGAAGCCGCTTGGGACGCAATGGCAAAGGTCGGCTGCGCCGCCGCGCTGGACGGCGTGGTCTTCATTACTTTCTGGACCTGTTGCTCTTCCAGAATGTTCTCCTGAGACAGCGGCTGCACGCTGGCCACGATCTGCGGAGGCTCCTTCCGGGGAACGGAAATGATGAAGACGGTCAGAAGCGCACCCAGCCCGATGTGCGCGATCAGGGCCAAAGTGAGCGCGGAGACTTTCTGCGCGGCGCTGTTCTGGCGATCTTTCGGCCGCCACCACTGCCACACGGTCAATCCTTCATCTGCTTCCTCTTCCTCCTGCCCATAGGCCGCGTCCGGGGCCGTTACTCCGGCGGCAGTCAGTTCTTCTCCTTCCGTGCCATCCGCCTGGATGGCCACGGATGACGTCAGGGGAACCACGGCATCTTCATCGGCCTCTCCAGCGCCCGGAGGGCGCAGCTTCACCGCATGCCCGATCGGCACGACGGGTTCCTCTCCTTCCGCCGGCGAAACCGGGGCAGGATCTTCCTCCTCCGCCACGGCGACGGGATGCGCCTCCACGGCTTCCTCTTCGCTGTCTTCGTATACCTGAACCGCGTGGGCCACCTGAACGTGGCCGTTCTGATGCCAGGGCTCGCCGGTCAGCGACTCGATCCGATGCACTTGGGCCGCGTTCGGTTCCGCGTGCTCCGGGGCGGACGCAAGGACCTGATGGGCTTCATCCATCATCCCGGCGTGCGCATAGGCGTGTACAATATCCAGCCTGGTGTCCCAATCTTCGGGGCTTTCCTCCAGACGACTTACGAGGGTTTCAAAGTCGCTCATACCTGCTTTTCGAATTTTGTAGACTAGATCAAATCCGGCCGCCGATTGGAAGAACTAATTCAGCGTTCTTAACTTACCAATGGGCGCATCCGGAATCTCGAGGTCCCGCCAAACCCTATCGGAATGTGTTACGAGTCACCGCCGGTAAAAGGAACGCCAGCGCGGCGCCCAGTTACCCACACATTTTTTGAGTCCAAACATCCAGGTTACCCAGGCGTGCCCGTGAGCCTTCGCCCGTGACGCATGACTGCTCATTCCTCAGATCTGATGGGAGTTTTGTTCAAGCCAAGCGACGACAGCGCGCGGGCCTAAACACCTCAAACTTAACATGAATGGGAAGAATCGCCAGCTTTTAGTGATCCAACGGTCAAAAATTCAAGGGGTGGGAGATTCCGTAAGACCCTACTCCCCAGAACTATCCTCTTCCCTTTCCCTCATTGGATGGATCCGGTCATGATCCTCCGCTGACTCCAAGTGGGTGGTGACGTAAACGGCGGGGCCGAAGGCGTCGTTGACGGCTTTTTCGATTTCGGTGGCGCTTTCGTGGGAGGGACGGAGGAGGGCGCCGGGAGGGAAAACGAGGTGGACGTCTACCCAGATAGAGTCTCCCAGGTTGCGGTGGCGGAGGGCGTGGTAGGTGAGGCCGCGCCGTTTGGTTTCGGCGGTAAGGATGGCCTCCAGGTGTTCGGTGAACTGGGGGTCCGCCTGGTCCATGAGGCCGTGGAAAGAGCGGCGCATCAGGCGGATGGCGGTCCAAGCCATGTTCGTGGAGACGACCAGAGCGCAGATGGGGTCCCACTGCTTCCAGCCAGTGGCGTAGGCGAGAACAAGCCCAGCAATGACGCCCAAGCTGGTGTAGCAGTCGGTCAGGACATGCTGACCATTGGCCTCCAGGACAATGGAGTTCCGCTTCCGGCCCTCCCGCAGTAAGTACCAGCCGAGAGAGCCATTCACAATGACCACCCCAATGGTGAACCAGATGCCGACGACGGCGTGCTCCAGACCGGGGTGCGTCACTAGGTCCTGCACCGACTGATAGGCCACCAGGACGGCGGCGGCCAGGATCATGGCGCCTTCAAAGCCGGAGGAAAAGAAGGCGATCTTGGCATGGCCGTAGGGATGGTTCGCGTCGGCGGGCTTCAGGGACAGCCGCAGGCTGAAGTAGGAGAAACCTACCGCCAGGAGGTGAGCCACGGACTCGGCGGCGTCGCTCAGGATGGCGACGGACTGGCTCCACCACGCGGCGGCCATCTTCACCACCAGCAGGACCGCCCCGGCCACGAGGGACAGCCGCATGGCGAAGATCATGGCGTCATGATCTTTCTGGCTGCGTGAGGTGATGGTTTCCATGGCGCGACTCCTGGGGCGTATGCGAGGACAGCGCCCACCGCCCTACCCCTGCACCATGCGCCCTTATTCGTTGACTTCCAGAAACAGAATCGACGCCGCGTGCCCCTGGCTTTCCGGATTCTTTTCCTCAGCGACCCGCAAGGCCATCTGATGGTAGCTGGGGCTGAGGCCGTCGGCCAAAATGACGCTGCGCGGATAGTTCAATTTCTCACTGTAGTGGTGATACAGATCCTGCCGGACCCATGGCCCGCCATCGATGCTGATCTCCACGATCCCGGCATCCGGTCCCGCGAGGATGAAGGCCCCGATGGTCCGGCCGCTAAAGGAGTAGTAGAGCATGGTGCCGGGGCGGTCCGCGCGGAGGACATCGTACTTCTCGTAGTCTTTCCGGATCGCTCCCAGGGGCAGCAGGTCTTTGCTGACGGGCCCGAACTTCCAGCCGCCCAGCCAATCCGCTTCCTGTGGGTCCACCAGACGGCCCTGGCTGTAGCAGTAGGGGTCCAGCGCTTTTTCCGGGAGCGGCGGCAGCGCGGGGTTCCCCTCCCCACTCCAGCCGGCTTCCAGCGCGGTGGTGATGAGGCCCGAGGCAAAGCGGTAGCCCTCTGGCTTGGGATGCGTGCCGCCATAGGTTTCCCAAGTCATGTCGCCACTCTTCACCGCCGCCGCAAGGGCGTCCGCCACGTTCACGGTGGTAATCCCATAGTGCTCGGCCACGGCTTCGTGCGCGGCGATGGAGATGGAGTCCTCTCCTTTCAGTGCCAGTTCCAGGAGAGCTTCGTTCACGTAGTGCACCATGAGGATCGCGCAGCCCGGCTGCTCCCGCCGCACATGACGGACGACGCCCTCCATGCCGCGGATGGCTACCTCCCGCGGATGACCGGCGTCTTGATCGTCATTCACCGCGAACTCCACAATGAGGAGATCCATCGGGCCCTGGCTCAATAGGTGGTCCTCCAGCCGGAAAGCGCCGCTGACCGAGCAGGTGGAGGAAAGCCCCACATTGGTGAAAACAAATTCGGTATCCGGAAACTGTTCCTCCAGCCATTCCGGCACCATGGCGCTGTGGCCGTGAGCATTCTGCGTGATGGAGCCACCGAGGAATGCCACTCGCACCGGACCAGCGGCTTGCTGGCACTTCTCGCGAAAGCCGGAGAAACCGGAACGCGGGTGTATGGAGTCCGGAAGTTCCGCGCCCGGCGCGGCCGCCGGATACCTGGCAAAGAACAGACTAAAGAGAGCGACGAAGGCGAGGGGGACCTTTTTCATTGGCAAAGCACTTCACATGAACCCAAAGGTTTCATAAAGCCTTTTTCCCATCCATGCATCTTCGTAATCCCCTCCCCCAGATTTGCCGGTCTGTTTCGTTTCTTGGTTTTCTTGTGATTGCCCTGGCGTTGCCGTCATTTGTGACCGGCGCCCGAGCGGCGGAAGACCAGCCACCGAACTTCGTCTTCATCCTGGTGGACGACCTGGGTTATGGCGATCTCTCCTCCTTCGGCGCGCCGGACCTGAAAACGCCGAACATCGACCGTCTGATGGCGGCGGGAATGCGGTTCGATCAATTCTACGCCAACTGCCCGGTCTGTTCTCCCACCCGCGCGGCCCTGCTCAGCGGACGCTACCCGGACATGGCGGGCGTGCCGGGCGTCATCCGCACCCGGCTGCCGGACCGGGTGACGAGTTGGGGAAAACTGAGCGAAGACGTCGTCCTGCTGCCCCAAGTGCTGAAACCGTCCGGCTACCACAGCGCCATCGTGGGCAAATGGCACCTGGGCCTGGACGCCCCTGACCGGCCCACGGACCGGGGCTTTGACTTCTTCCACGGTTTCCTGGGCGACATGATGGACGACTACTACACCCACCTGCGCCACGGTCAGCACTACATGCGGCGAAACACGGAGCCGGTGGAACCCGAAGGACACGCCACGGACATCTTCACCGGCTGGGCCATCGACTACTTGAACGAACGCGCCGCCGCGCCGGAGACGCCCTTCTTCCTCTACCTGGCCTACAATGCCCCGCACACGCCTATTCAGCCGCCCCAGGACTGGCTGGAAAAGGTGCAGGCTCGCGAACCCGGCATTTCCGAACAGCGGGCAAAACTGGTCGCGCTGATCGAGCACCTGGACGACGGCGTGGGTCAGGTCTGGCGGTCGCTTCAGGACTTGGGCCTGGCGGAGAACACGGTGATCGTCTTCTCTTCCGACAACGGCGGGCAAAAGGAAGTGGGCGCCCGGAACGATCCCCTCCATGGCGGCAAGCAGGAGATGTGGGAAGGCGGCATCCGGGTCTGCACGGGCGTCGTCTGGCCCGGAAAGATCGAACCCGGCCAGCGCACTCAGCAACGGGCCATGACCATGGATTTCTACCCGACCTTCGCCGAGATAGCCGGGGCTAAGATCGAGCACGAAATAGATGGGCGCAGCCTCCTGCCCATTCTGCTGGGGGAAGAAACCGAAGACGATCTGGAGCGCCCCATGGTCTGGGTCCGGCTGGAAGGCGGGAAGAAATACGGTGGCCTGCACTACCACGCCATCCGCAAGGGCGACTTCAAACTGCTCCGCAACACCGGCTACGAAAGCTACCAGCTCTTCAACGTGGCCCGCGACCCGGGCGAGGAAAATCCCATCCCCGAAAACAAGGCGCCCAGAGTGTACAACGAACTTTTTAACCTCCTAACTACCCACATCAACCACGCCGGCAAGGTTCCCTGGCAGCGGCCAGATGAGTAAGTAATGGCGTAAAAAGCGGCCAATAAAGGCGATTTCAGCCCTAAAATTTCCTGTTTTTCATTTTTTCCGAAACCTGGAAGGAATAAGGGTTTTAGATTGAGTGTCGTTCCGAAGCGCCGTATTTTGCGTCTTAGCTTCTCAACTTCTGTTTACCCCCACGTTTCATGCCCCGGCGCGCCAGCTCAGGAATCAGTATCGGTCAAATCATCGGAATCAGTGCCGCCATCGCGGGGTTTCTGGTTGCCGCGTTTCTGCTCTACCGAATTGTCGGCGGCGGCATGCTGGGCTCCAGCCACGCCAATGTGGGTTCGGCGGAGGAACTAAAGCTGGTCGACTACCTGGAGAACGCGAACAGCCTGCGAGGCAATGTCTACCGGGTCGCCGGGACGGTGGAGGAGCGCATTAAGTGGACGCCGGATAAGGGCCGCCTGATCAGCTTGGACGTGTCCCAGGGCAGCACCAAGTCCCCCGTCCCCGTCCTGGTCCCGGACGAATTCAGCCAGACCAACATCGAGCGCGGCGCGGAGATGTCGTTCTTAGTCAAAGTGGGCCAGGGCGGCCTGCTGATCGCCGAAAAGCTGGACCAAATTTAGAATTTTCCCCACAAAAGAAGCGACGACACGTTTCACTCTCTCCCAGCCACCGCTCATGAAGACTGCGATTCGAATCCTTGCCATCGGCTTTGCCGGTGTTCTGTCGCCGGGACTTTCCGTGCAGGCCCAGGTGTTCAACCCGAAGCCCCAGCCCGCGCCCGCGCAGGGAGGATCCAACAATTCCAGCACCACCATCGTCAATCGCCAGTCGCCCCAGAGCGGGAACAATCAGGTGACCGGCAATGACATGCCGTTCTTCGATCCCGGATCGGAGATGCTGATGTTTGACGGCCGCACTTGGAACGTGACCAACAACCGGCTCTTCGCCGCCCGGTTTGAGAAGTATCTGAATTCCCCGGTCTACGACACGGACGAGGACAAAGCCTATCGCCAAGTCATCCGGGACATCCTGGATGCCCTGTCCCCGCACAACCAGGAGCCTCAATTCAAGCGCCTGGCCCGGGCCGTGGCGATGCTACAGAATGCCTCACAGTTCGAGCAGGACGCCTATCTCAGCGAATCCCTGGCCAACGCCGTTTACCGCACCTACCTGGCCAAAAAGAATGTTTCGGACCTGCAACGGCTGAACGTGGAACTGGACATGCAGCGCCGCCAGTTGGACTGGAAATTCGAGAAGTGGAACGATCCGAACCGGCTGTCCGACGGACGCCGCAAGCTCAGCGAATCCCGGCAGGAAGAAAACGCCGCCAAGCAGAAAGATCCCACGAACACCTCCAACGCCGGCCAGGTGCAGCGCTTTGTCCAGCGCATCGCCGAAGTGGAGGCCAGCCGGGTCCAGAACATCGCAAAAATGGAACTTTCCGAGGTCCAGTCCAAGCTGGAGTTTCAGGGCCTGATCGTGCAGTTCTTCATGCAGCGGCGCTTCGAGCACGTCATTATGGCGGCCCGGCTCTACACGGACGTGTTTTCCGACGGCAACGGCGAGCTGGAATTCAAGGACGGCTCGGACGTGGAAAAGATGTTCGGCGAAAGCATTGGCTTCAATCCCACCATCACGACGCTGGACTCCCTGGCCAACGAAGCGATTCGCGATGTGGATGAAGGCGTGCAAGCCTTCGAGTTTCTGGTCGAACAGAACAAACTGGATTCCGCCACGAAACGCCTCTCCGAAGCCTTTGCCGTGGGCGAATACCTGCCCCGCATCCGCACGCTGGACATGGAGAAAAAGCAAAAAGTCTCCGACTACGCCCGGATGGCCAACCAGTTGATCTCCTCTCTGGAAGTAAAGGACTACCTGCTGGCGGAAGAACTGATCAACAAGATGCGCGACCAGGCGGTCGACTTCGACCACTCGAAGCCCATGCAGGCGGTGGAAGTGGCCAAGATGACCAGCAACATGCGCATCCGCACCGCCAAGAACGCGGCCTTGAAGGGCGAGATGGAGGTTTACGAGGAAAACATCACCGCCGCGACGGAGATCTGGCCAACCAACCCGCAACTGAAGGAACAGTTCAACATATTGGCGGACAATGCTGACGTGAAGAGCCAGGCCATCATCGAGATGGATCGCCTCATCAGCACCCAGAGTTACCGCCAGATTTTCAATGACCAAGCCCGTTTCATCGCCGCCACGGTGGACGATCCCGAACGGCAGGAGCAGCTTCAGGAGATCATCGGAAACATCCAGATCATCGAGATGGCCCTTCAAAACGCCAATGCCCTGGCCAAGGAAGGCAACAAATACGCCGCTTGGGAAACGGTCGAAAAAGTGTTTCAACGCTTCCCGGACGACGCGCCTCTCGGCGCCAAGCGCTCGGATTTGACGACCGAGGTCGCGGACTTTGTGGCCTCCCTGAAGAAGGCGGAGAATCTGGAGGAGATGGATCAGGCCGGTTCCTCGCTGGCGTGGTTCCTGAAGAGCCGCCAGATCTATCCCAACAGCTCCTTCGCCAAAGAAGGGATCGAGCGTCTCGCCAACAAGATCCTGCCTGATGGCGACAACACGTCCGCTTCAGTGGATGGCGACCCGGGCTCTCCGGACTTCGGCGAAATTGGGGATCTAAACCCCTGATTTCCGGATCGATTCCATTCTCTTCCTCCCGGCGCCCAGGGGGAGAAATTTTTTCGCCCGTTTTTGACCAGCGGACGTAGCGAATTTTGTTGCGGAGGCGGATTGCTTTCGGGAACTTTTCCCGCGCCTCCACCTTTCGCGTCCTTCTTAAATCAGAGAACATGACCGTCTCCACCCTGACCTGCCGTCATGGTCTCAGACTCGGCACCGCTTTGCTGTCGGTTCTGGTCTTGAGCCAATGCGCTTTCAATGAATATGGCGAGCTCGAACTGCTCCGGCCCGAGCCTAAGCCGGCGCCTCCAACCGAACTCGTTTCCAATCGTAGCAAGACTCACTTCGTTTATGTAAATGAAGCGATTCTCAACTCCATGAATCCGGATACGGCGCGCATCGAGATCGATTTGAAAAAGCAAAGAGCCCGGCTCTACGACCAAAACGAACTCGTTATCGAAACGCAGATCTCCACCGGCAAACAGGGCCACAACACGCCTCCCGGCCAGTACAGCATTCTTGAGAAAACCATCGACAAAAAGTCGAATCTCTACGGCAAATGGGTGGACGCGGAATCTGGCGAGACCATTGAGTCGGACGGAGACTCACGGAACATCCCTGATCACCCCAACCCGCAATTTCTCGGCACGCCCATGCCCTATTGGATGCGGATCACGCCTACGGGCGTCGGCATGCACATCGGCTATGTCCCGAACTATCCCGCCAGCCACGGCTGCATCCGGGTGCCAAAGGTCATTCAGCCAACCTTTTTCTCCAAGATCGAAGTCGGAACGCCGGTGACCATCGTGGACGGGAGCGTCCATACCGCAAAGGCGAGCGACAAGCCCGCTGAGAAAAAGGGAGAACAACCAGCAATCGCTCCCGAACAGACCGAGAAGAAGACCGTGAAGCTGGAGGCGTCGAACCAACGCTTCTTCAGGTTTGGAACCCCTTCCATTTGAGGGGTTCGGCTACCAGGGTGTGTGGACAAATTGGCGGACGGCCCGGCGCGAGGCCATTTTTTCGGCTGGCAAGGCGCGCCGAACGCCGTTGGGTGGTCCCAATAGAGTAAGGCGGAACGCAGCCAGGCGGAAAATGGGCCGCGCCTATTGAAAATTCGCCGCTTGCGGCGCTAATTTGATCCCCTTTGCATCTATTCCGGGCGGTTCGGGAATTTGTCCATACACCCTAAGCTAAAATTTAGGGGTATGTCCGGGCCGCCACGAAAGCGCGGCGCGCTTTCATGGATCAGTCAGGTTCGGCGCCCAAAGGCCATCCTGAAGCTCGGGAATCTTCCCATCCGCGGGGAAAGTGGTCTTCACCGCGGCGCGGAGTTTCGCGGCCAGTTCCGCCACGGTGTCCTGGTAGGCGGGAGCGTCCGCGAGATTGGTGATCTCGCCGGGATCGGTCTCGTGGTCGTAGAGTTCCTTCCCGGCGGCCCCTTCTTTGTCCCACTCCGTGTAACGCCACTGCCGGGTGCGCAGGCTGTAGCCCGCGAAACCGGGATTGTTCTTTCCACCGCCCCGCTGGACCTGGGTGAGCGCCCAGCCGCAGCCCTCGGCTGAGGGATCTTTCAAGAGGGGGACCAGGCTCTGCCCCTGGAGATTGTCCGGCGTTTTGACCCCCGCCAGTTCCGCCAGCGTGGGGAAGAGATCGACTTCACCGACGGGATCTTCCACTACCGAGCCCGGCTGCGAGACTCCTGGCGCGACCATCAGTAGCGGCACCCGGGCGCTTTCCTCGAACAGGCTCTGTTTTTGCCACAGTCCATGCTCGCCCATGTGGTAGCCGTGGTCGCTGGTGAAAACGATGATGGTATTGTCCGCCAGCCCCAGGCGGTCGAGGGCTTCGACAACGTGTCCCACCTGCGCGTCCATGAATGAAATGGACGCATAGTAGGCCTGGAGGCACTGGCGCCGCAGGTCATCCGTCAGCGCGTCCTGCTCCTTCTTGTAGCTGGCCAGGCCGGGCGCGGGGATGTCTTTCTGGTCCTCCTCCACGCCCTGGACCACGGGCATCTCCGCCTCCGGGTAGTAGCCGAAGTAGGGGTCTTTCGGAGCCACGTATGGGGTATGGGGCCGGAAGAAACCCACCGCCAGAAAGAACGGCCTGTTTTTGTCCTTTGCACAGCGTTCCAGGACCCATTCGGCGTCGGAGGCCTGTAACCCATCGGTGTGAAACTCATCGCTCTTCGGCGAAGCATACCAACTGAGCGTGCCGCCAAAGCTTCCGGGCCGGAGGGTGAAGATACTGGGCTCTTCCTCCAGGCGATCGACGCCGGCGGGGTTCAGTTCGATCTCCCAAGAACCGGGATCGTCATGACCGTTGGTGCCGATGGATTTCGGAACGTTGTAGTGATAAAGCTTACCGATCCGCACCGCCAGGTAGCCTTCCTGGCGAAAGGCCTGCGGCATCGAAACGTGTGAAGGGATGGTCTGGCGGAAGATCTGCGCGTTGCGAAGAATGCCCGTGCTGTTCGGATAGAGGCCGGTCAGCATGGAATTCCGGCTGGGGCCACAGAGAGAGAACTGGCAATAGGCGCGGTCGAAACGCGCGCCCCGGGCCGCCAGGGCATCCAGGTTCGGCGTCTTGGCCCGGGGATCGCCATAACAGCCCAGGTAATCATTCAGATCGTCCGAGATCATGAACAACACATTGGGCCGCGAACCGGGCTCCGCCGCCTGAAGGCGGGGTGAGAGAGGACTTAGGAAAGTCAGCAGGACGGCAACAGCAGAGACAGCCAGGGTTTTCATGGTTTGACCAAACGGGGGTGAAGTTTCCGGGGAAAGAAGGCTTTAGGTCTACGCAGAGATGCCCCGCAGCTCAAGCCTCAAGCCAGGAAACGCCTTGGCGCGTACGCGCCAAAGCCCCGGCGTTAAAGCCGGGGCTTTGCAAATACAGAGAGTCTGTAACGGCCAATACAGCGCCGGAAAGGCCGCTCAGGAAACCTTCGCCGCAACGATCTCTTCCAGCTTCACCATGTCCGCCGCGAACTTGCGGATACCTTCCGCTGTTTTCTCGGTAGCCATGGCGTTGTCGTTCAGGAGATAGCGGAAGGTCTTCTCGTCCAGTTCCAGGCGTTCGATGTCGCTCTTGGCCGCGTCGTCCGCGGAGAGTTTCTGTTCCACCGGCTCTTCGGAAGAGGCCAGCTCTTCCAACAGATCGGGGCTGATAGTCAGCAGGTCGCAGCCCGCCAGTTCCAGGATCTGGCTCTTGTTGCGGAAACTGGCGCCCATGACTTCCGTGGGGTAGCCGTACTTCTTGTAGTAGGTGAAGATTTCCACCACGGACTGAACGCCCGGATCGTCCGCGCCGGTGTACTCTTTTCCGGTGCTCGCTTTATACCAATCGTAAATCCGGCCCACGAAGGGCGAAATGAGCTGCGTCTTCGCTTCGGCGCAGGCCACGGCCTGAACCAGGGAGAACATGAGGGTCAGGTTGCAGTGGATGCCTTCCTTTTCCAGCACCTCGGCGGCTTTGATGCCCTCCCAGGTGGAAGCGATCTTGATCAGCACGCGGTCGCGGCTGATGCCCTCTTTTTCGTAAAGGCCGATGAGCGTCCGCGCCTTGTCCAGAGTGCCTTCAATGTCGAAAGAAAGGCGGGCGTCCGTTTCCGTGGAGACCCGGCCGGGAACGATCTTCAGGATCTCGCAGCCGAAGAGGATGAGGATGCGGTCGATGATGCCCTGCACCAGCGCGTCCCCGGACAGCGAGCTGTTCTTGTGCTCCGCCACCGCTTGATCCACCAGGCCGAGATACTGTTCCTGCTGAGACGCCTTCAGAATGAGGGACGGGTTCGTGGTGGCGTCTTGGGGTTCGTAGGCCTTCATGGCCTCGAAATCCCCCGTGTCAGCGACAACGGTGGTGAACTTCTTCAACTGGGCAAGTTGACTGGTGCTGGTGGCTTCGGCTACGGCGCTCATGAGAAATGGATCTTTAGTGAAATTAAAGTCAGGCTATAGCGTTTGACGGGCGGCTGCAACCTCCCATCGGGTGACACTGTTGAAACGCTTTCATCGTGCTTGTGAAAAATTTCACAAATAGGGTTGCGGCCCAACGGCCCGGAATTAAGATTCGTAACAGGGAGCAGGTACAAAACGTGCGCCCCTTCCTGAACCATGGCTCCGACCACTGACACGCCCACTCCGGTGGGTTACGACTCGAAGATCGAGGGGAACGTGATTTTCACCCGCCTCGACGCCGCCATCAACTGGATGCGGAAGAACTCCCTCTGGCCCATGCCCATGGGCCTGGCCTGCTGCGCCATCGAGCTGATGGCCACCGCTTCCTCCCGTTTTGACATTTCCCGCTTCGGCGCGGAGGTGATGCGCTTTTCTCCCCGCCAGTCCGACGTGATGATCGTGGCCGGCACCGTGACTTACAAGATGGCGCTGGCCGTGAAACGCGTTTACGACCAGATGCCCGAGCCGAAGTGGGTCATCGCCATGGGCGCCTGCGCGTCCAGCGGCGGCATGTATCGCAGCTACGCCGTGCTACAGGGCATCGACCGCCTTCTGCCGGTGGACGTCTATGTGTCTGGCTGCCCGCCCCGCCCGGAAGCCCTGCTCGAAGGGCTGATGAAGCTTCAGAATAAGATCGATACGGAGCACTCCACCGTCGATCAGAAGAAACACCTTCTCGAACAATTCAGTTGATGAGCACCGCTTCCGCTGACGCCGTTGCGGCGCTGAGAGATACGCTGGCCAACACGGTCAAGAAGGTCGTCGAATTCCGGGACGAACACACGGTAATCGTAAACCGGGTGGATCTCCGCGCGTTGCTGCAGCACTGCTATGACGAGTTGGATTTCGACTACCTGCTGGACATCAGCAGCGTGGACAATCTGGGCAGCGAGCCGCGTTTTGAGATCGTTTACGAACTCTACTCCTTCGCCACCAAGGCACATCTCAGGATCAAGGCTGCCGTGAGCGAGGACGAAACCGTGGACACGGTTTCGGACATTTGGCCCACGGCAGACTGGCACGAGCGGGAGGTCTACGACATGATGGGGATCAAGTTCGCGGATCACCCGGATCTTCGGCGTATTCTTATGTGGGAAGGTTTTCCCTATTTCCCCCTGCGGAAAGATTTTCCTCTGGCAGGCAAGCACAGCGAAATGCCGGACGTGGCTTTCAGCGATGCCGCGCCACTCGCGGGCGGCCCCTTCGTGACCTCTCCGACCAGCGCGGATACCGTGAAGCGCGAGCCCCGCGCCAAGCAGTTCAGCCAAGACTGAGCCGCTACCGTTGGAGCATTTCGTCCCCTGCCCCGTCCAGCACCGGTAGGGTTTCTTTCAAGAGCCGCGCCAGTTCCCGGGCGCACCCCTTGGTCTGGTTCAGGACATCTTTGTGGTCGATGACCTGGTCCGACAACCCGGCTCCGGGATTGGTCAGACAGGAAAAAGCCGCCACGCGCATTCCCAAGGCTCGCGCCTGAATGGCCTCCAGCACAGTGGACATCCCGACCGCGTCCGCGCCCAAGACTTTCAGCATCCGGATCTCCGCCGACGTTTCGTAATGGGGACCGGTGACGCCCGCATACACGCCTTCCGGAAGCGGCAGGCCCAGGGTTTTCGCCTTTTCTAAGAAAAGAAGCCTGAGGCTGGAATCATACACTTCAGTCAGATCCACAAAGTCCGGGCCGCCCAATAGCGGCGAGGTTCCGGTCAGGTTCAGGTGATCTTTCAGCAGCATCCAGCCGCCCGCCTCCAGCGTGGGATTCACGGTTCCGGCGGCGTTCGTCAGAAACACGGTCTCAACACCCGCTGCGGCCAGACACCGGATCTGGGCCGTGACTTCCCGGGCGCTTTTTCCTTCATAGAGGTGGACGCGGCCGCAGGCTGCCACTAGAGAAATGGCTCCCAGACTTCCGAAAACAAAGCGGCCTTCATGACCTGGGACTCCACACCTGGGCAGCCCCACCACGGCGTGGTAAGGAATCTCCCGGGAAATCTGCATCTCCTCGACGAAACCACTGAGCCCGGACCCTAACACAATGGCAAACTGGGGCGGATCCTCGCCCAGGACATGCGCCAACTGCTGACGGCCAAATTCGTTCTTCATATTCAACTGTGGAAGACTCAACTTCCTGACAAGGCCACCTGTTCTTGCTTCTCTCTGACCATCCGCTTCAACTGGTGGTAGAGCATTTCCAGACGCCCCACTTCCGCGCCCGCGTTGAAACCCTGGCGGTAGGGTTCGCCCCAGATGGCTTCCACCTCCACCGGTTTTCCCTTCTGGTAGTCAATCAGGCTGGAAGGTAGATAGGCGCCCATCTCTTTCGTCTTTCGGATCTGATCTTCCACGAAGGACTCGGGAATCTCATGCCCGAGGGTTCGGGCGATCTGGATGATTTCCCTCATCAGCTGGCGGGTCAGGTAAAGAAGGTCGTCATCGGCCAGGATGTGGCCCACGTCAACGCCGCCCGCCGCAATGGAGAGCCCGTTGAAAGGAATGTTCCAGACCAGCTTCCGCCACCGCGCCTGGCCTAGGTCTCCCGCCACCTGGCAGACCACGCCGCATCGCTTGAACTCCCACTGAAGGTCGTGGGTTCGGGGCAGTGGATATTTGCCGTATTCACCCAGGACGATAAGGCCATGACCCAGATGCTGGATTTCGCCCGGCGCGGTCCGGTTCAGACACACAAAGCACAGTCCGCCCACCACTCGATCCGCGCCGAACCGTTCCGCCAGAAAGGCTTCGTTCCCTAAGCCGTTCTGAAGGGTAATCAAGGTGGTGTTCTCTTTCAGCAGCGGCGGGATCAGCGTCTCCAGCGCTTCGTTCTGGGTCGCCTTCAGGGCAATGATGACCACATCCACCGGCCCGATCTCTTCCGGGTTGCCGTAGCCTTGTACCTTTTGGAGGTGAAAGTCGCCCTGCTTGCTCCGGATGCGCAGGCCCCGTTTCCGCACGTATTCCAAGTCACTCCGCAACAGGAAATGAACATCCCGGCCCATGTGGGCCAGTTTGGCGCCATAGTAGCCGCCCACCGCGCCCGTTCCCACAACGGCAATTCGATAGTGTGGCAGGATGTGGCGCTGCTTCATTCCCCTCGGAACCTCCGTGACAATCCTTTTTCTTTTTTCCTGGACGGCAAACCTGATGCTGATGTGTTTACATCATTGGACCGTGCCGCGATGGACGCAAGCCGCTTCCAGAAACGATTGGAGGATGCCTCTTTCCTCCTCCTGGACGGTGCTCTGGCCACCGAGCTGGAGCGCCAGGGACACGATTTGAACCACCACCTCTGGTCCGCCCGCGTGCTGCTGGACCAGCCGGACGCGATCTTCGCCGTGCACAAAGCTTACGCCGCCGCGGGCGCGGACATCCTGACCACCGCCACGTACCAGGCCACCTACCCGGGATTCAGCAAACTGGGCCTGACCGGTTCCCAGTCCGCCATGCTCCTGGAGCGAGCCGTGAATCTCGCCCTGCGGGCGGCAAAACCCGACTCCCCCGCCCCATTGATCGCCGCGTCCCTCGGTTCCTACGGCGCTTTCCTGGCGGATGGCAGTGAATACCGGGGCGACTATGGCATCGATACCGGCTTGCTGAAATGCTTTCACCGCGACCGTTTCGATACCCTCTTTCACCTGCCGGTGGATGTCCTGGCCTTCGAGACGCTGCCCTGCTTCGCCGAGGCCATCGCCATCTCCGAGCTTCTCACGGAAGAACCCACCGCCTTTGCCTGGTTGAGCTTTTCCTGCCGGAACGGACGTGAACTTCACGACGGGACGGCCATCGAGGAATGCGCCAAACTGCTCGACGGCCATCCCCAGGTGGCCGCCGTGGGGGTCAACTGCGTCCGCCCGGAGGACACCCGCAGCCTGTTGGAGCGGCTGCGGAATCACACTTCACTGCCACTCGTTGCGTATCCAAACTCCGGGGAAACCTACGACCTGATCAAGAAGCGATGGGAAGGGACCTCCGGCGCAGACCAGTTCGTGGAATGGGCCGGACAGTGGGCGGAGGCGGGCGCCCGGATCATTGGCGGATGCTGCCGGACGACACCCGGCTACATTCGCGCCCTACGGAAGACACTGACCCCGGTGCCCGCCGCGGGCTGATGTGACAAATTCCCTTCGCAAAAAGAAGTTCGTTTCTTTTTCGTCATCTTTGCTCTATCACCCTTCAGTTAAGGGCAAAAACACCGAGCCTTTGCTCTCTCCACCCATCGTCACACCTTCAATTCGCCTGGATGAAAGAATTTTCTCTCGACTACCGTCCTGGTCATGTGCCATCGGCCGTGGCCGCGGTTCCCTTCTTCAAGAACCTCGCTCCGAAGCTCATCGATGAGATTCTGGAAAACACCACCATTCTGGACTGCGATCCTCGGGACGTGATTCTGGAAGAAGGCGCCGACGGCCAGTTCCTGCTGTTCCTGCTGAAGGGACGCGTCCGCATCCAAAAAGAAGGCTCCATCATCGCCGCCGCCTCGGGGGGCGGACAATTGCTGGGCGAGATCGCGCTTCTCAAGAAAGGACAGCGGTCCGCCACCATCATTGCCGAGGACCAGGTCTATTGCCTGAAAGTGGATCCCGGATTCCTGGAGGATCTGACGCTGCAAGAACTCAGTTCCTTCTACGCCGCGCTCTACCGGTTTCTGGCCGAGTTGCTGGCGCAGCGATTGGAGGCCACCTCGGATAAGCTCGCGAAAGCCGAGAAACGTCTGGAAGCCCTGCGCTAGGGCTCCAGTACAGCTCGCCGGCGAATAGTTGGCTTCATTTCAAGTTAAATTCCGGTGAATTTCTCATCGGGTACGTATTCTGCTGCTCGATTTGGGTAGTTATTTACCCAATCAGAGTCATTCGCCGGAGGGTTTTACCGCCTCCCTCATCCTGGTGCGGAGGGTCTGTTTGCTTAGCACCATGAAAGAAAAGACCGCGAATCGTACGAAGAAATCTACCGTGTCCCCCAAGAACCGGACTGGGAAAAAAACGGAAAAGCCTAAGAAACCGGCCGCTCCGAAGTCCAGCAACGGGAACGGGAGTTCCGGGACCGAATCCAATGGTCTGTTGGAGAAGGCTTTCCCCATGGTCGCCATCATTGACGAACAAGTACGCACCAGCATCCCTCCGAAGCTGGTCGACCGGGTCAAGCGCGTCACCAGCAAGAAGCAGATCATCGCTCCGACGTATCCCTACAAACGGGCGATGAAAGGTTCGCTCTACGATACTCAGATCGAGGCCTTGCAGATCGAGCTCGTAAAAATGCAGGCCTGGGTCAAAGAGAGCGGCGAGAAGGTCGTCATGCTGTTCGAAGGCCGCGACGCCGCCGGGAAGGGCGGCACCATCAAGCGCTTTACGGAGAATCTTAATCCTCGGGGCGCCAGGATCGTGGCGCTTACCAAGCCCTCGGAGACGGAGCGCGGGCAGTGGTACTTTCAGCGCTATGTCGAGCAGATGCCCACCAGTGGTGAGATCGTCTTTTTCGACCGTTCCTGGTACAACCGTGCGGGCGTGGAGCACGTCATGGGCTTCTGCAATCCGCATGACTACCTGGAATTCATGCGCCAGGCGCCCGAATACGAGCGCATGCTTGTCCGCAGCGGCATCCGCCTGTTCAAGTTCTGGTTCTCCGTCAGCCGCGAGGAGCAACTGCGCCGTTTCCTGGGCCGCGCTCACGATCCGCTCAAGCAGTGGAAACTAAGCCCCATGGACGTGGAGTCCCTGGGCCGCTGGGACGAATATACAAAGGCAAAGGAGGCCATGCTGTTTTACACGGACACGGCGGATGCACCATGGACCATTGTCCGCTCGGACGACAAGAAGCGCGCCCGCCTGAACGCGATCAAGTTCCTGCTCAAGAACGTTCCCTATGAAGGACGGGATGATGGCTTGCTCAAAGATCTGGATCCTCACATCGTGGGCAGTGCCAAGGACATCTATGAGTACGGCGAGAAAATGCCATTCCCGACCGATCCCACCAAGCAAGGGCACTAAGGAATTTAGAAAGCCCAGCGTTTTCAGGAGTCCTCGCGGCAGGTGACCCATCGCCTGCCCGGGGACTCTTCTCTTTGGGACTCCTCTCTCTGACATCAGGGCTCGATTCAATTCTGTTTTTGGTTTACTTCCGTGACCGGCTTTGCCAATCAAATGAGTTCCCTGACAGAACCACTTACATGGAATCCATCTTGGAGATCAAAACCGTCAACAAGGCCTTTGGGGCTCAACGGGTGGTTCGCGATGTCAGCCTGTCTGTAAAGCGTGGGGAGGTGTTTTCCCTGCTGGGACCCAGTGGCTGTGGGAAGACGACGCTACTCCGCATGATCGCCGGCTTTGAGCGCCCGGATTCGGGAAGCATCCTCCTGGACGGAACCGATGTGGCTCAGTTGCCGCCTAACCGCCGTCAGGTGAATACGGTCTTTCAGAACTACGCCCTCTTCCCCCACCTGAGCGTGGCGGACAACATTGCCTTCGGCCTTCGCGCCGAAGGAAAACCCAAGATTGAGATTCAGGAAGAAGTCCACCGCATGCTGGATCTCATCCGCATGCACGAACACGCCCACAAGAAGCCCAGCCAGATCAGCGGCGGCCAGAAACAGCGCGTTGCCATTGCCCGTGCCTTGATAAAGAAGCCAAAGATCCTGCTCCTGGACGAGCCCCTTGCCGCCTTGGACCTGAAGCTCCGCCAGCACATGCTGCTGGAACTGGACCGCATACACGATGAGGTGGGCATTACCTTCATCTACGTGACCCACGATCAGGATGAGGCCATGAGTCTGAGCGATCACATCGCCATCATGAACGAAGGGGTCATCGAACAACTTGGCACCCCCGCCGAAGTCTACGAGCTACCGAAGAGCCGCTTCGTGGCGGAGTTCATTGGCGACACCAACCTTTTCCCAGGAAAGGTGGCCAGCGTGGAGGGTAGCGACTATTGCCACCTGGAGGTTCCCGGCCTGGGCAAGATACTCGCCTATCAGGACCGGCCCGTGGCCCCCGGAGAGAACGTCACCCTGAGCCTGCGGCCGGAGAAGTTCAACCTGTCCCGGGAAAAGCCCACCGTGCCCAGCATTCAGAACCTGCTTCCCGGGGTCGTGGACACCATCATCTACATGGGTTCCGAAACCCGATATGTGGTCCGCTGCGGTGAGTTCAAGCTGAACGTGCTGCGCCAGCACAACCGCTGCCTGCTGGAGGAAAAACCCATCACTTGGGAAGATTCGGTCTGGCTCACCTGGCACGCGGACGATGGAAATATCCTCCAGTCCACCAACGGGACCCCGGCCACAACACCCAACGCGGATTCAGCCCCGTGATTACCAGACTCGGACGATGGGTTCTTTCGCGCCTCCGCCGCTTTCTGCCGGAGTGGCTGCTCACCGCGCCGTCGCTCCTCTGGCTGCTCCTGTTTTTCGTTATCCCCAGCCTCCTGGTCTTCACCGTGGCGTTCCGGCCTCCCGATCCCTATGGCCGCATTGGCGAGGGGTGGACGCTCGACACGCTGGCCCGCCTCATGCAGCCGTCTTACCCCGCGATCCTGTGGCGCACGCTCCGGGTGAGTATGGTGACTACGCTGGTCTGCCTGGTGATGGCCGTGCCCGCCGGCTACTGGCTCGCCCGCCAACCGGCTTCCCGCCGCCACTGGACGCTGCTGCTCGTCATCCTGCCTTTCTGGACGAATTTCCTGATCCGCATCTTTGCCTGGCGCACCGTACTCCATCCGGAAGGTTTCCTTCAGACCAGTCTGGTGAAGCTGGGTATTCTCTCCTCCAACGCCTCCCTGCTCTACAACGAAGGCGCGGTGCTCGTCGTGCTGATCTATACCTATCTGCCCTTTGCCATAATGCCGGTCTATGCCGCCGCCGAGCGCTTTGATTTTCAACTGCTGGACGCTGCTCAGGACCTGGGCGCCACGCGGTTTCAGGCTTTTGTCAGGGTCTTTCTGCCCTCCATTCAGATCGGCCTCCTCACCGCCACGCTCATGGTCTTCATTCCCGCGCTGGGTTCCTACGCTATTCCCGATCTCGTCGGCGGTCCCAGCAGCGAGATGGTGGGCAACAAGATCGCCCAGCGGGTCTTTACGGACCGGAACCTTCCCCACGCCAGCGGCCTTTCCGCCCTGCTGGCCCTCGCGGTCATCCTGCCCATGGTCATCGCCATGGTAGTCCGGAGCCGTCACCCTGACAAAGTACCCGTCGAGCGTGAGAAAGGCGGGCCGCGGGAAGGAGGCGCTCAGGGATGAAGCCCAGCCGCGTTCCCCTCTACACCACGCTGGCCGTGCTGGCGTTCCTCTACCTGCCGATCGTGGTGATGACGGTGCAGTCTTTCAATGCCGCCCGCTACGGGGGCGAATGGAAGGGCTTCACCTTCAGTTGGTATGCCAAGCTTTTCGAAGATCGCTCCATCTGGTCCGCCACGCGAAACACCCTGGTGGTGGCCATCTCCTGCACGGCCGTTTCCACCATTATCGGTTCCCTGGCGGCCTGGGTGTTGCATCGCTACCGCACGCGACTCCAGCGCCTGCACTACCTGGTGACCTACGCGCCTCTGGTGGTGCCGGACATTCTCATGGGCATCAGCTTGCTGCTGTTTTACGTGAACTTGAAAATCTTGCTCGGCCTCGGCACCGTGATCCTGGCGCACGTCACGTTTTGCATCAGCTACGTCGCCTTTGTCGTGCTGGGCCGGCTGCAGGATTTTGACTATTCCCTGGTGGAGGCGGCGCAAGACCTCGGGGCCGGATGGGGCCGCATCGTCTTTCGCGTGCTACTGCCTGTGCTGGGCCCTGGCATTCTGGCGGGCGCCATGCTGGCCTTCACCCTTTCCGTGGACGACTTTGTCATCACCTTCTTTGTCGCCGGGCCCGGTAGTTCCACCCTGCCCGTTCACATCTACAGCATGATCAAGCACGGCTCGACCACCGTCATCAATGCCTTGAGCGTCCTGTTCATGACCGTCACCTTTGCCGTAGTGGTGATCTCACAGTTTTTCTCACGGAACCGGCCCGTTCATTAGGAATGGAAGTCCCGATTGTTCCAAGATTTTGAGCCTGATGAACGAGTGAAATTTGCCGCATCTTTTCCATTGGCTCCAGCGCGGCGGCTTGCGTATTCTTTCGGCCATCATGAAACCGCTGACTCGTTTCTGGTTGTCCGCCACCACGCTCGTGATGGCTGGTTTTCTTGCCGCCTGCGGCGGAGATAAGAAGAGCCTTCATCTCTTTACCTGGGCGGAATACATCGATCCCGACCTGGTCACGGCCTTTGAAGAGGCCAACCATTGCCGCCTCGTGATCGACACCTTCGACAGCAACGAGTCCATGCTGGCGAAGCTTCAGGCCGGCGCCACGGGCTACGACGTCGTCGTGCCCAGCAGCTACATGGCGGCCATCATGTGGGACGAAGGTCTCATCCAGGAGATCGACCACGCCAAGGTCCCGAACTTGAAGAACGTGGACCCTGCCTACCTGAAGACGCTGGCTTTCGACAAGGACATGAAATACAGCGTGCCTTATATGCTGTCCAATACCGGCATTGCCTACAGTGTGTCCAAGCTCGGCGACGTGGACCCTTCCTGGGCCATCTTCGACCGCACCGATCTGAAGAACCGCATGACTCTCCTGAACGACGTGCGCGAAGCCCTCGGCGCGGCTCTCAAGTTCAAGGGCTACAGTCTGAACACCACCAACCAGGCCGAAATTGATGAAGCCGTGGAAGTCCTCAAGGGTTGGAAGGAGAACCTCGCCAAGTTCGACAGTGAATCCTACAAACCCGGCATCGGCAGCGGGGAGTTTTTCGCTGTCCAAGGCTATAGCGGCGACCTGCTTCAGGTCATGGATGAAAACGAGGACATCGGCTACTACATCCCGAAGGAAGGCACCTCCATCGCCTGCGATGACCTGGTGATCCTCAAGAACGCGCCGGAGCCGGACCTGGCGTATGCCTTCATCGACTTCCTGACCGATGCCGAAAACGCGGCGCAAAATACTGAGTTCGTCTACTTCCTGGCTCCCAACGCGGAAGCCTACAAACTGCTCAGCGAGGAAGTGCGCTCCAACACTGCGGTCTTCCCCCCTTCCGACGTCCTGGAGAAAAGTGAAGTCATCAAAGACCTGGGCGAACAGAACCAGCTTTACTCCAAAGCCTGGGACCGGGTGAAGAGCGGGAACTGATCGTCCCCTCTCCCATAGATCGAGCCAGCTCTCCTCTCGGAGGCTGGCTTAATATGTGAAAAAATCACAGAAAAGGCTTGCCCCATCTTTCCATCTGTGATTTTCTCACACATATGAGCCCACCTGACCCCCAGGATTCCGGCATCCCTCACTTGAATCGGGCGCACCTTCACGTCCTGCAGATACTTTGGAACGCGGACCGGCCTCTCAAACCGGCGGAAATTGAAGAGCGCTTCGAGTGGCCCATTGAAAACGCCACCCTGCGCTCAGTGCTCCGGGTTCTGGTGGAACGCGGCGAACTCCAACGCGGGAAGAGTGGAAAAGCCTTCGTTTACCAGCCCAAACGCCAGAAGATCCATGCGCTTTCCGATCTGCTTGCCGGGCTGTCCAAGGTGTTTTCCTCCGGCTCCCGGGTCGGGCTCCTGGCTCAGTTGCTTCAGGAAGACTCTCTTACCCCGGAGGAAGTCCGGGAGCTTTCCGAGATTGCCCAGCACTATGGGGCTTCCGATAAGCCCAAGAACGAAAAAAAACACCCCAACAAATCATGAACCCGGACGTTTTCCTCCACCTGGGTGCCTCCCTGTTCAAAGTGAGCCTCTTCATGGCCATGGCCATCGGACTGATACTCTGCCTTCACCGGGCCGAGCCGCGATGGCGCGTGCTCGGCGCGCGTGTCGCATACATCACGCTCCCCATCCTTCTAGTAGCCGCCGTGTGCAGTCCGCGGATTCTCGTGCCTTATATGCCACTGAAGGTCTTGTTTGAGGCTGAAACGCAGGCTCCGGATCATTTGATGCTGGAGCGGAAGTTTGAAATCGATCCTCAGACAAAGGCGGTCACGGTTTCAGGCCAGATAAATCGGTCCTCCGGTTCTTCGGAATCCCTGGTAGCCGCACTGGTCGTTGCCTGGTTGCTGACAGCCTTGGCCTTTTCCCTCCGCGAGGCGTGGCGGCTTCGCCAATTTGGACCGAAAGGCCGCCATCTCAGATACACCCAACCAGCGCCTCAACAGGCTCAGGGCGCCTGGGACACCATCTGCCGTGACTATGGTGTCCGCGCTTGCTGTTTGCGTATCTCGGTGGGAAACGAATCTCCATGGTTGTCTCCCAGTCTCTCCAACTCGAACCTCGTCATTCCCGCCTGCTTGTTAGAGACCATGGAAGAAGACGGGGGTTCCGGCCACCTGGAACACGTCTTCCGGCATGAAGCCGCGCACCTGGCGCACCGCGATCCGGTTTGGATTCTGATCGCCCGGTTTACCACCTGCCTTTTCTGGTTTCATCCCCTGGCCTGGTGGCTGGAAGGCCTGCATCTTCGCTCCGCGGAGGAAGCCAGCGATGCCGAGGCGGCCCGCCGTGGCGGCGATGCCACCGCCTACTCCAGCGCTTTGGCGAACTTGGCCCTTCAGCTCATTCCCCAGCCTCTGCCCGCCACGGCGCTGCTGCGGATTCCTTCCGTCAGCCGGCGTCTGCGGAAAGTCGGGCATCACGCCCGGCTTCGTCCCCCGGCCAGTTGGAAAGCCCGTTCTCTGGCCTGTGTCCTGACTCTTTCGGGAGTGGTTGCGGGCACACTTGAATTCTCGGAACCGGCGTCATCCGCCGGCGACCCCGAACAGGGCGGTCTTTCGAATAAGTTGAAGCGGATCATTCTTCCGGAAGCTGAATTCACTGATCTTCCGCTGAAAGACGCGCTTGAATTTATCCAACAGAGAGCGCGTGAACTCGATCCCGAAAAAGAAGGATTCAACCTGGTTTACGATCCTTCCGCTGAGTCGCTTCTGGATGCGCCGGTCAATCTGAAGCTGTCCCAGATTCCCGTTACCGAAGTCATCCGCTACGCCACCCAACTCGCGGGCGCTATCTTTCAGATCGAAGAAAACGCGGTCGTCATCAAGGCGAAGCCAAAACCCGCCCTGGCGGACGGCTGGGAGAAACCCTCAGGCTCCCTGCCCGGCACTGCTCTGGGGCGGAAAATGGCTTCCGTTGTCATTCCCCAGATCAAGCTGGAGGAGGTTCCCCTGAGAGACGCCCTCGTGCTTCTCCAGCAGCAGTCCCGGCAACAGGATCCCGAGAAGAAAGGAATCCATTTTATCCTCGATCCCTCCGCGGAACCCCGGCAAGACGCTCTCATCACCCTGAAACTTACTCAAGTACCCGTAGCCGAAGCGCTTCGCTATATCACGCAACTCGGGGGCGTTGCCTACGTGACCGAAGCAGACTCGGTCCGTATCTTGTCATTGGAGAAGATACAAGAGCTGGAGGCTTTCGCCAGCCCACGGGACACTTCCCCCGGCTCCGCCTCCGCGGAGTCTATGGCGGCTAAGGTGGACCTCTTCCAAAGGCTGATGGATACCCGGATTCCTCTTCTAGAGTTCCGCGAGTCATCCCTGGAAGACGCCATCAAGTTCATTCAACAGAAGGCGGTCGAACTCGATCCCGACAAGCGTGCCGTGAACGTGGTCTTCGACCCGTCAGTGGAAAAAGGCGTGACGAGAAAAATCACCTGCAGTTTTCGGAACGTTTCATTGATGAAAGCCTTCGGCTTTGCCACCGAGGTCACCGGACTGTCCTTTGAGATTTCGGACAATTCCGTGCTGATCCTCCAGCCTCCGGCATCTGCGAACACCGCGGAAAATTCCCGCCCTCCGCTCAGTGAGGCAGACTACAATGCCGCCGGCATTTACACGAGAGTTTACGCCTTGCCCAAGAGCGCATTTGATTTGGCGTGCCAGCAATCCGGCAAGTCCAGCGCGAAGGAAGTTCTCGAACACATCGGCGTCCGGTTTCCCCCTTATTCCAACGCGATCTACAATTCCGAAAACGGACATCTCATCCTAAGGGTGCATCAAAGGTATTACCCCCAGATCGAAGCCTGGATCGACTCTTTCAAGGCTCGCTGAGCCGCCTTCCGCCCTTTGGGCATGGCGCGGGTGAAGCCTGCCGGGCCGAGAAAAATCGGCGACATTTCTTCCAGCCATAGCCTGGCCGGCAATCGCTTCAGCCAGCCTTGCCATGGCGAATCTGGTTGTGTAAACCCGGGGGCATGGTATTCAACCTGTCCGCCCCGCGAGAAGAACCCTCTTCCTCCAGAGTCATCCAAAGTAGATTTATTTACTTTCTTACCGCCTTTGGACTGAGCTGGTTATTTTCCTATTTCACGGCTCTTGCTGAAGTTTCAGAGGGAGTACCCGACGTCCCAATCGACTACTCGCTCACGGCGGACGAGTGGTGGGGAAAGCATCCCCTAAATCCCGCGCGGACTGGTGACGCCGTCGAGATTCAATCTCCCGAACCCGTGGTGGCGCTTCAACCTTCCGGCCCTTCTCTCCAGGAAGCCATTGACTCGCTCCCATCTACCGGTGGCACCCTCCGGCTGGCGGCTGGCACTTACGAAGGAGGCTTTGAAATCCTGAACCGGGCGAATATTCACCTCATTGGCGAGGGCGAAGCCGTCATTCGCGGCTCGGAAAATTTCGTGGTCGGCAGCTCGCTGAATCACGATTACGGAGCCTTCTGCGAGGCGGTGTTTCACCAGAATCCCGCCGCCGTGAAGGCGCTGAGGGAACTGCCCACCCACAACATTTACTTCAAGAACATCACCTTCGAACAAAGTCCCGTTCGGCTGGGGGCGTGCCGGTCGGTCCTCTTTGACGGCTGCACTTTTCATCAGCCTGAAAACCGGGACGAGGGAGCCGTGGATGGCAATGGAAAGAAAGTGCTGCGGTGGTACCGGCCCCTGCCGGTCACCGGCATCATGGGCATTCGCGGCATCTGGTTCCGGGGCTGCGAATTCTCCGGTCATCACGCCAACGCCTATTACCTCGACGGGGTTCAGGGCTCGGGCGCCATTCAGTGCACCTTCGCGGGTGCGGACCGGCTGTGGAGCAACGCCATCCTGCTGTTCACGAATGACGATCTTTCCCTCGACATCACCGGAGACGGAAATCTCGATCCCTGGGAGCGGCGTGACGTTCGTTACTATGTGGTCGATGGCTGCCGCTTTGGAGGCGGCTATAGAAGGGGCGCTATTGCCGCCTCTGGCCGCGACATCCTGGCCCAGAATTGTGAGGTGGATGGCAAGCTGGACAGTTTCATGGTTATAAACGCCAAGACCAGCGGGAAAGAGATTTATTATGAAGCGTTTGGCACTATCGCGCGGAACAATCGTCTCGAAGGCGTCCAGGCTATCATCACCGCTGAGGGCGCTTCGAACCGTCCCGAGAAAGGCCTGCCCGACTGGTGGGTGTGGACCAAGTACGAGATTGGAAAATTCACGATTCTCAACAACCGGATCGGCCCCGAAGCCAAGCCCCTGCGCGAAGTGCCCAGAGACAGCGAGATTCTGGGTCCCCATCGTATTGAAGGAAACGGCCCCCAGGGCGGTTGAATTCTTCCCCAAGCTTCCGAAGGGGCTTGTGGCTGAAGCGCCTGGGGATGGAAGTCAGGACCCGCCGGACCGGCTGCCGCCCGCAAAAGGCGCCTCAATCGCGCCAGATCTACTTTCCGCCTTGCCGATACCCTTTACTTTCTTTCATTCTCATCCCAATTCTCTTACCGCGTTTGACACCACCGTTCCGTGAAGACCGCCGTATCCGACACACAAACTAAAGAAGCTGTCTCTACTTCCCCGAAGAAAGAGGCCCCAAATACCCACTATTCGCCCGATCCGGAATCGTTCATCCCGATTCGCCGCCGCGACTTGGTGGAGCTTTGCCTTAAAGACGAACGCCTGAAGGATTCGGACCGGGAGGCGTTTCGCCACTTTGGAAAGATTCTCACCGCGTGGTTTCACCAGGACCTTCACGAAACGGAGGAGACCCTAAAGGCTACCTACGCGCCCAAGAATCCGGATACAGACATGTGGCTGGACGCCGGGATACGGACCGGCCCCTCGGACGCGGAAGCCAGCGAAGAGATGGTCAAACTCTTCCGGGTCTTAGCAGAGCGAGGCAATTACCGGGAGATCCCCTTCGCGGCGATTGAGGAAGCCCTGGACCTGTCCTCTCTCATCGACGTCCGGACCACCGTGGATTTCGATGACTACGAGCACATCGTCGGTTTTTACCGGGGCGACGTGTATGAGACGCTCACCCGGAAGCGATTCTTCCGGAAGGTGGAAACCGAAATCGACATCCTGCAACGGGTCGCGTTACTCCTGCAGTTCAAAGACGAAGCGTACTTCGAAGAGAAGAAGCAGCGTAAGAAGGGAAAGAAAAAGAAGGAGGAACTGCCTTTCAAACCGGGGAAGATTTACCTCTACCTGTATAAGAACGTGCCCAAGCACGACATTGAGTTGCTCTTCCCTAACGTCCAGGTTGGAATGACCCTGAAAGACCGGCTGCTCTTCGGCGTGCCGGCGGTGGGGGCGTCCATCGGGGTTGTCGCCAAAGCCCTGCCCAAGCTGCTCATCCTGGTGGGAGTCATTCTGTTTTTCACCATGGGCCCACAGGCCGCGGAAAAAATGGGGGTCAACCGCGAGACGGCTTCCAACTTCATGCCCGTGCTGGCCGCCATCCTCGCCGTCGTGGTGACCCTGGGCGGGTTTGCTTTCAAACAGTTCGACAAGTTCAAGAACAAGAAAATCCAGTTCCAGAAGAACGTCGCGGACACACTTTTCTTCCGCAATCTGGCGACCAACGACAGCGTGATTCACCGCCTGATCGATCAGGCCGAAGAAGCGGAGTCGAAAGAGATTCTCCTAGTCTACTATCACCTGCTCGTTTCTCCCACCAAAGGCCTGACCAAGGAAGAACTGGACCAGACCATCGAACAGTGGATGTCAGACAAGTTTGGACGGATCATCGACTTCGACATCGACGGCCCCATCGCCATTCTCCAAAACCTGCGCGGCACCGGCGCCCACGGGGAAAAGGACCTGCCCCTGCTCCACATCGACGACAGCGGCCATCTCCACGTCGCCTCGCTGGAGGACTCCTGCCGCATCCTGGACGAGTTGTGGGACAACGTGTTTGATTACTCGAACCGGATCGCAGGCTAGACAAAGATTGACAATCTTTGAGCCCAGATCAAGACTTCAACCATGCATGTTTCTCTGACTCCGGCACTTGAAGCCATGGTAAAGCAGAAGGTTGAGTCTGGTCTCTACAACAATTCCAGCGAGGTCATTCGCGAGGCGCTTCGCCTCTTGAACGAGCGCGACCGCGAGAACCAGTGGTTGCAGCGGGAGGCCGCCATCGGTTTTGCTCAATTGGAGGCCGGCGAAGTTCATCTTGTGCATTCAAAAGAAGAATTGCTGGCTCTCGCCAAAGGTGACGAATGACTCTGGTCTTTACGAAAGCAGCCCGGTCTGATCTTCAATCCATTTATTCCTACACAGCCTATCGCTGGGGAGAAGAGCAAGCGGAGCGATACGTTGCCGAGCTTTGGGAAAAATGTGAAGAGATCCTCTCGGATCCAAAACGATGGCGATATCGGCGGGATCTGTTTCCAGAGTGCCAGATTGCCTCACAAGGTAAACACGTCATCTTGTTCCGCCAGGATCGAACAACATTGGAAATTGCCCGCATACTTCACGGGGCCATGGATTTTCCAAAGCATCTCGGTGACTACAGAAAGACTAAATGAGATAGAGATTCCCCCGCTCTTTTTTGACCAATCAATGACTCCCTAACATGTCCATCACTTCTGATCTAGTCACTGCCGCCAGGACACTGAATAAAGCGGTGGATGCCCTTTCCTTCTCTCCCCCCACCACGCACGTTTACAACCCGCTCTCTTACGCGTGGGAGCCGCACCGGCAGTATCTGGAAACCTACGGCGGCGCGCCGAAGAAGGTGGTTCTGTTAGGAATGAACCCGGGCCCCTGGGGCATGGCGCAGACGGGCGTGCCCTTTGGGGAGATCCCGGCGGTGCGGGACTGGATGGGCATTGAAGCTCCGGTGGAGAAGCCGTCCAACGAACACCCGAAGCGCCCGATCGAGGGTTTCGCCTGCGCCAAGTCCGAAGTGAGCGGACGGCGGCTGTGGGGTCTGTTCGCGGAGCGTTTCGGCCCGGCGGAAGCGTTTTTCAAAGATCACTTTGTGCTGAACTATTGCCCGCTGGTCTTCATGGAAGAAAGCGCCCGCAATCGTACACCGGACAAGATTCCCGCCAGCGAAATGGAAGCCGTCAATACCGCTTGCGACCGGCACCTGGCGGAGTGTCTGAGAATCTTGCAGCCCGAATGGGCGCTGGGCGTGGGTGGCTTTGCGGAAGGCTGTATTCTGCGCGTTCTGAAAGCGGAAGGGCTGACGGATTCGATCAAGACCGGGCGCATCCTGCACCCCAGTCCGGCCAGTCCGGCGGCCAACCGGGGCTGGGCGGAGCAGGCCACGCGGCAAATGGAAGCTCTGGGCGTGTGGTAGAGTTTTCCGATCCGCCAGCCGCATGACTCCCCGACCCATCTCCGAACGCGCCGCGCTGCTTCTCAAGCCCGAAACCTACGGGCAATCAGCCCTGGGGCGACCGCTGGAGATCTGGCCCGCCGCCAGCAAGACCCGCCTGCTCATCTTTGCGGGCATACATGGGGAAGAACCGGAAACCACCGTGGTCCTGTCCCGGGCCCTGCGCGCCCTGACAAAGCCCTCACCGGCCTGTTCCGTGATTCTGGCCGCCAACCCCGACGGCATCCTGCACGGCACCCGCGGCAATGCCAATGGCGTGGATCTGAACCGGAATTTTCCCACGGCGGACTGGCAGCCGGAGCCCGTGCCGTATCGCTGGTTATTCGAAGAAGGTAGCCCCCGCTTGACCATCGGGACCGGCTCCTCGCCGGGTTCCGAGCCAGAGACCCAGGCCCTGCTGGCCCTCATCAAGCGACTTCAACCTGAGCAGGCAATCGCCCTCCACGCTCCACTCGGCTGTATGGACGATCCGCTTGAGACACCCCTCGCCCGCTGGCTCGCCAGCCGCACCGGCCTACCCCTGGTGGCGGACGTCGGCTATCCCACGCCGGGTTCCTTTGGCACTTGGGCGGCGGAACACGATTTACCCGTCATCACCTACGAGTTGCCCCGCCAGTCCGTGGAAGAACTGACCCGCGTTCATACCGAATTGCTGGTGGAGCTTCTTGCCGCGGAAGACCCGTTTCAGCTTGCCTGAGGCGCTGAATTCGCCACCCTTGGGCGCATATGGCAAGCATCGGCACCCCGTTTACGGAAACCGCTACCCGCGTCCTGCTCTGCGGCTCGGGAGAACTCGGCAAGGAAGTGGTCATCGAACTTCAGCGGCTCGGCGTGGAAGTCATCGCGGTGGATGCCTACGCCAATGCGCCCGCCATGCAGGTGGCGGACCGCGCCCATGTCGTTTCCATGCTGGATGGCGCCGCTCTGCGGGCCGTGATCGAGAAAGAGAAGCCTCACCTGGTGGTCCCAGAGGTCGAAGCCATTGCCACCGCCATCCTGGCCGAGTTGGAGGCTGAAGGCGTTGCCACCATCATCCCCACCGCCCGCGCCACCCAACTCACCATGAACCGCGAAGGCATTCGCCGCCTCGCCGCAGAGGAACTGGGCCTGCAAACCTCACCCTACCACTTTGCCGGCAGCGAAGAGGACTACCGCGCCGCCATCGCGGATCTCGGCCTGCCCTGCGTGGTTAAGCCCATCATGAGTTCCTCCGGGAAAGGTCAGAGCCTGATCCGGACCGAAGACGAGATCGGTCCCGCCTGGCAATACGCCCAGGAAGGCGGCCGCGCCGGAAAGGGCAAAGTCATCGTGGAAGGTTTCGTGGATTTCGACTACGAAATCACCCTACTGACCGTCCGCCACGCGGGCGGCACCAGCTTCTGCCTGCCCATCGGTCACCGGCAGGTGTCCGGAGACTACGTGGAAAGCTGGCAGCCCCAGCCCATGAGCGAAGCCGCCCTGGAAAAGGCTCGCGACTACGCCAAGCGAATCACGGACAGCCTGGGCGGACGCGGCATTTTCGGCGTGGAGCTTTTCGTCAAGGGAGACGACGTGTGGTTCAGCGAAGTCTCCCCCCGCCCGCACGACACCGGCATGGTCACCATGATCAGCCAGGACCTCTCCCAGTTCGCGCTGCACGCCCGCGCCATCCTGGGCTTGCCGATTCCGAACATTCATCAGCACGGCCCTTCCGCGTCCGCCGTTATCCTGGTGGAAGGCCAGTCGGAGAGTGTCACTTTCGGCAACCTGGAGGCCGCCTTGGCGGAACCGGACACGCAGTTGCGGCTCTTTGGAAAGCCCCGCGTTAAAGGAAAACGCCGCATGGGCGTGGCCGTCGCCCGGGGCGAATCCATCGACGAGGCCCGAGTCAAAGCGAAGCGGGCGGCGGATGGGGTCAGCATCAGTCTCTAGCCTGCATTTCTCATGAAATAAGCACGATTGTTGCGCCAAAGTTCTGGCCAGCTTTTCTCCTTCCAAACCAGCCATCAATTGAAGGAACTGACTGGCCGGCGAACCGTCTATTTATCTTCCGCGAACAGCCCTTTCAGCACTGGCAACCGTTCCCGGTGCAGCAGGATGAGAGTAGCGCTGGCGATCCCCGCCACCGCCGCCATGACGGCGAGAACTCCCAAGTCCCCGGCAAACCCCAGCTTGATGAGATGGCTGAACAAAGCACCACTCATGGTTCCCAGGGCCAGTATGGC
This sequence comes from Verrucomicrobiia bacterium, assembly GCA_030427505.1. Taxonomy (GTDB): domain Bacteria; phylum Verrucomicrobiota; class Verrucomicrobiia; order Verrucomicrobiales; family DEV007; genus JAUICH01. The sequence goes on along the minus strand of JAUICH010000003.1, from coordinate 81,499 downwards.
TCCGTAGGGAACCGTGCGGGGAATCAGGACCAAGACGACCGTGATGAGTTCAAGTATCCCTATTCCGATACGCCCGTATGGCTCCAGTCCCAACGCCGTGAATAGCTCTACAGACTCCTCAGCGCCAGAGAACTTGAAAAACAGAGTCTGACCGAGAATGACGGCCACGACTAGCTGGAGAACCCAGCTTAGGATAACAGTTGGCTTCATGGGCATTGATTAGCTGGCGGATAGTTCGGAAACAGCCCGGCTTTTCTCCTCGAGATTCCGGTTTTGCCCCACACTGTCGCGGATCACCCCAGCAAACTTACCGGGAAAGTTTTCGCCCCTTGGGTTAGGGCTGGTTCAGTAAAAGGCGGGGCGGCGTTAGAGGGCATTTTTTCGCGCCCGCAAGGCGCCGCGATAAAAGATGATCGAATCATCACGGCGGGAGCGGCAGCGTGGCGGGGCGAAAAACGGGCCCCAATTCTCCAGCCAGAGCGGGCATGACAGAATGCCTTTGAAGAGACGGCGGTCCCCGGTGCTTGACCGCTTGACTCACCAGCCTCGGATATCCAGTATGGCCGAGTAACTTAGAATCTCTTCCCTCATGGCATCGTTTCTTTCCGGGCGTCACGAAAACGCGTACCGAACCCTGCCGGTGGTCCTCTGTCTGGTCATCTTGGCATTCGCTGGAATAGGTGGTGGAGAGGTCCTGGCCGCGGACTCCGTTTCCGGCAAAGATCCGGCAAAAACGTTGGAGGACTTCCAGTTTGTCGCGGAAGTGGAGCGATCCGAGATTCACAAGAAGTATGACAACCAGCGCAAGGACCTAGTGGAAAAGTACGTGGGCGCCATCGAAAAGATCGCCCAAAGCCTCCAGGAGAGTGGCGATTTGGATTCATTGCTCCAAGTCAGGCAGGAAATCGAGTATGTCCGTCAGAATTCCCGGGCAGCTGACTTTGAGTTTCCGGCTTTGGATTCGGCCCGCGAGATTCTGGCGACCGAGTTAGGTTCGATTGAAGCTTCAGAGAACACCGACTTAAGAACTTTGGCCGAAAAGGAACTTCCCACATTGGAGGTCATCAAGGTTGCCCTGACCAAAGCCGGTCTATTGGATAAGGCCCTTCTGGCAAAAGCAGAGATCGAAAGCCGGCAAAGTCTGCTTGAAAGCAAAGAACCCGCCGCCTCGAATATCGCTCCCCTCTCCTCTGCGTACCCGAGTCTCGAAGTCATCAAAGACGGACCCATGTACGATTTGGAAACCATTGAGGGCAGCCATCAACTGAAAGCGGGCTTATACGATCTGGATGGCCGCAAAGTGACCGTGGGTACCCCCAGAAAGGACGGCAACCTGAAGGTGGAAGGCGAAGTGATCGCCCCGGCGAACTGCGTATTTCAGAACGGCAGCATCTTTGTCGTTCAGGGAAACTTCACGGTGGAACGAGAAGTGTTCTCCAACGTGAAACTGACGTGCGACCTGGGTGGCACCATTTCGGCGGAGGACTGTCTCTTCCAGGATTGTACCGTGGAAAAAGAGGGCGGCTGGACGTTTAAACTGTTTTCAGCAAAGCTGATCTTTTCGAATTGTGTGTTCGCAAAATCTTTTCTCCCGGAATGGAACACGCACCTGCTCGGAGTGAAGCTGGAAGATTGCACCTTCCATGACGTGCGCTTCGTTCCCATTGAATATCGCGAAGACGCATCCAGCGAATCCACTGACCAATGGATGACGGTCAAGAACTGCCGCTTCGTGAACTGCGAGGTCCCGGAAAGTGTGCTGATAGCCACGGATGGCTGTGTGTTTGTGAACTGCACGTTTCCTGGACCGGATGTCTATCCCTCCTCCAGGCCGGCTAGCGCCAGTATCACGACCACCACGGAGCCTCCCGCCCCGCTGGCAACCAGCGAGAATTCGCGGATCCGGGTAAAGACGACCACCACGCTCGTCAGCCAGGGAGGTTCCCGGCTCAGCTACTCTTATGAAAACGGACGGTTGGCCTTGGACTCTCGCTAACGGAGCTTGGATCGATCATTCATTTCCCCGTCCGGCTCAGAACAGCGAGTTTTCAGCCTGAGGACTTGATCCCGGCTTCATAGGAGGCCCGAAGTTTACGGTTATTAATCTGGCCTCGTTGGCAGTAGCGGCACCCGCAGGGTTTTCTCTTGTCGGCATGAGCGTTTGGATAGTAGCGCCAGCCGGCGACTTGGGGCGGTGTGTAGATACGAGTGATGGACCGCGGTGGAATGGATTGGCCAACGATGACTTCCAGACCCAGTCCTGTTTCGTGTTCTTGAAAAATCCGCACCGCCTCAGCCGCTGTGGTGGCAAGGTGCACCATGTCGTAGCGGCCAACGGTAACGGGCGTGTCGTCTTCCAAGCGAAACTGGATGGCCGTGATGGTGCGTATTCCAGCGCGTTTTAATTCTCTCAACCACTGATGGGTGAGAAAATGATTCGGCGTGACGGGCATGGCATACACTCCCCTGGCCTTCGGGCTGATGCCACGCACGCGATAGACCGTGATACCGTTCTTCCGGATCTTGGGAACGGTTCGCTGGTCAGTAAGATGGATGAACTGAGGCATGACGTATTCTTAAGCAGGTTTGCTATTCTCGCACAGCGGAGGGCCAGGGATCGCCGGAACCGGATGTGATCGAAAAATAGAGATCGAACTCTTGCAGCAATTCGTCAAGCCCAGCCTGGATGGAGGCCTCATCCCCTGATCTAAAAGGTGTCATGAAAACCCAAGGGATCTCTTTCGCCCCAAAGTTTCCCGTTGAACCATGGCACCTCCGACCACAATGCCGATGATCGCCAACCGATGGGTGATCCAGACGGAATAGGCATGGAAGCGGCTGTAGTCGAAAATCGACTTGCTGACTTCCGTGAGGCTTCCGTGTTCTGCCAGGAAGTAGTGGCCTGCTTCTTCTTTGCCGTTCGCGGCATCGCCTCCGAGCCGCTCCGCGATGATGGTGAAGGTCAGGAAATTCGCCGCACCGATGGCGAACGGCGCGAAGCCCAGCCGTTTGAAAGTATTCTGTTTCACACGGTGATCTGGTTTGGTTCAGTTCCTTTTCCCAAACCCGAACCAGCCTTTCTTTTTCTTGGGAGCCAGGCAACTGGGGCGGCGGGGTTCGAGGTATTCGCAGACTTCGTTCTTTTCCAGGAGATCGAGCAGGGCTTCGCCGCCTTCCTGTAGTTTGAGATCGATTTCGTCGCCATGCAGGGGGATGACGGCGTGGAAGGAAATCGTCTTGGTTTCATCCATGGGGAGATCCCAAAACGCCTCACCCGTTAAAAGGGGCGGCAGCAATACGACACCGGACATTTCGGTATTGGAAGCATAGGGTTCCGGTGGTTCGCCGTTGCGCATGGTGTGCAGGGCCCAGAGCCAGGTCTGGTATTCGTGAGGAAAGCGGGCCAGCGTCTTGAGCAGGCGAATGGGCCAGTAGTGGTCTTCTGACTTCTCCCACTTCTCCTGATCCATGGGCCAGTCAGGCGGCAAACTGAGGAGCAGTTCGGAATAGCGGCACTCTTCCGCGCCTTCGGGAACGTGCATGGGCCGGTCGCTCATGCCGGAGGTGACCACGGTGTACCAGGGCTTTTCCTTGGTGGGCGCCACCAGGTGCAGATCGAGGTGGACCATGTCGGAGATGATCTCGTGAAACACCCGCTCCACCGGTCCGATGTGTTGCTCGATATGAGCGGCAATCTTCTCAATGTTCTCCGGGTTGCCCGAGACGAGTTCCATCTCCCGGTCCGGCTCATTGTGAGAATAGATGGGGGCGCCAGATTCAGAATACTCCATAGGGTTAGAAAGAGGTTTCCTAACCTTTCATATCAAGAGCGGCTACTTCTCGTCCACCACTTCTGTCTCCACCTCGATCACTCCGCCGGGAGATTTTTCGCCCGGTTTAGGGGTCGTATCGACCCGGCCCGGACCGCCGGCCTGCTGTCCGCTGGGGTTCGTCCCCGGCGTGCCGGTTGTGGTGGTGACGATCTGGACCCGGTCCTTCAGATAGGCGGCCAGCGCCTGGCGAACCCACAGGCGCACCGGCGGAACGAGGAGAAGAAAGCCGATGGTATCGGTCAGAAAGCCAGGCGTCAGGAGCACGGCTCCGGCCACCAGGATCATGAGGCCGTCCATGATCTCGGCGGTGGGAAGTTTTCCCTGGGCGAGGGTCTCCTGGTAGCGCTGAAGCACGCGGAGGCCCTGTTGCTTGGTCAGGTAGGCACCCAAAAACGCGGTGAAAATCACGATGGCGATCGTGGGGCCCAAGCCGATCACTTTCCTGAGCTGAATGAAGAGCGTCAGTTCAGCCAGCGGAATCGCGATGAAAAGGAGCAACAGACGGGCAAACACCCGAAACCTTAACACGGAATAGAGGCGTGCGATACGGGCAAATCCGGCCGGGAAGCGATCCGCGCCTCTTCGCCGCGCTTCGGCCTTTCGCGGAGTTTGCTCCCGGGCCCACCCTCAGGTATCGTCCGGATGTGAGCGCCAGCAGCAACGACACCCCTTCCCCCGAGCCCGCGTCTTCTCCGGCTTCGGTCTCCGCAAATTCTCCCGCCAAGCCGGGTAAAGGATCGCGGCCGGTACCGGTGGTAACTCTTATTCTGATGCTCGTGGCGGCGGTCGTGGGGTTCTTGGGACACCAGGCTTTCCAGGCCGTGACCGGGCGCAGTCCCGGTGTGCTGCAAAAACGCGTGGAGCAGCAAGACCTTGAAATCGCCACGCTAAACGCGGCCCTCACCACGGCCGGCGAAACCCGTGAAGTGGACGAGCAGCGCATTAACGCGTTGAAACGGGAAAACTCAGACCTGACCGACAGCTTCATCGAGTTCCGCGAGCGAGTCGGCATTCTGCAATCGGAGAACATCCGGCTGAGCGAACTGATCGAAAAGTCGCTCCCCAAGGCAGGCGACCGCTATGACAGCGGGATCGACATGGAGGAAGTCATTGCCATGAACCAATGCCTGGCCGCCATCGAACAGGATCTGCCTCCGGAATCTCTCCAGGTGCTGCGCAGCCTGCAGGCCTACGAGGATCTGAAGTTCATCATTCAGTGGCGGAAGCTTCCCACGCACCAGTAGAGGACCGGTCCGTTGGCACTGGCCTCCACGGACCCCTCACGATCCGGCATTGAGCCTGCGGTCCCCCTGTCTCTGCGGGTCATTTTTCCATACCAGGTAGGAATACGCCGACAAGGAGACGACGAGCAAGGGAATGCCGATCAACAGGAACCAGGTCAGCCACCGGAGATCTGAAAACACCCAGCCACAGGCCAGAACGGCGGCACCGAAGATGACGAATAACCACCCGGCGAGCCGGTGCGTTTTGCTCCACGAAAGTTCGCTGCTCAAGGTCCAGGGCGTGCGAACGCCGAACATGAAATTGCTGCGCACTTTACCCATGTAGTTTCCCAGCACGATCAGGAGGATACCCAATCCGGTAGTGATCACCAGTGACATGGCGACGGCATGTCCCAACGCGGCCCAGGTCATGGTGACGTGCAGGACCAACAGAAACGTCAGCACGACGCCCCACATGATTTTGAATGCCTTGGACGAGTTCAAGAGATGGCTCTTCCTTGGCTCGATGGCCGGAATCGCGGCAAGCAGAACGGTCACGCTCAGCATCATGGCCGGGGCGAAAAAGAGGAAATTCCGGCTGCCATAGCCATTGGGCTTTCCGTTCATTCCCCAATGAATGGGGATTCGTGCGTCGGCGGACAGCTGGGTCCAGGCCCAGGCGGCCAGGCCCACCGCGAATGTCATGACCAGAGCGCTAAAGACCAGAATTCCGCGGAAGTCTTTTAAGTAGTTGGGTGCCTTCATCCGATTCACGAGTTTGGGGTTCGATTTTAAACGTGCTAAGCAGGTCCATCAGGGCCTCCTCCAGTACGGAAAGGTTGAGCGTGTAATAGATCGTGGTGCCATCCCGCCGGCCCTGGATGAGATCGGCGTCTTTCAGCACGGTGAAGTGTTTTGAAAGTGTCGGCTTGGAAAGATCGAAATGAGCCGCCAGATCGCCGGCGGACAGATCTCCCCGGCGAAGGAGTTCCAGAATCCGGCGCCGGGTTGGGTCCGACAGAGCTTTGTAGACGCGGTTCACTTTATTTAGCTAAACGGCTAATTAGCCAAATGTCAAAATAAAATCCGCACGTTGGATTCTTTCCCTTGGAAGCCGGGGTACTACCGCCTTTCACCCCCTCCCCATTTGGCGGTGGGACGAATGAGGCGTATTGCTTGGTTAAGCTTTCTTAATCAGATTGCATGGAACCCTTTTTCCAGACGGTGCTTGAGTCTCCGCGGCACATTCCCCCGGCGGTATGGATCAGTTTTGGCGCCGCGTTTAGTCTGATGTGGGGCGTCAAAGTAGTCCGCTGGCTGCTTTCCAAGCCGGAGACCTTTCCCTACGGCGTGATTCCTTCCCTTCTTACCGAAACGGAACGGCACTTCGCGGAAGCGCTTTTCGATGCGGTGGACGAACTGGAGACGACCGTCCCGACCTGCTACGTCGCGATAAAGCCCCGGCTGGCGGACGTGTTTCAGACCGAGGTGACCGGCGGAGGCCGGGGCGAATACATCCGGCACTTTGCCCGGATCTCTCAGAAGCATGTGGACTTCCTGATCTGCGACGGCGAAACCTTTCAGCCTTTAGCGGGCGTGGAACTGGACGATCCCAGCCACGAACGGCCGGACCGCGTCCGGCGGGACGCCCTGGTGGAGGCGGTGTTCGAGGCCGCCGGGTTGCCCTTGGTTCGGGTTCCTACGGCCCGGCGCTATTCGGTCAAGGAATTGCAGCGGCGGCTTCAGCCCCATCTCTCCGGAAGCAGAGCGTCACTGGCGCCCGTTTCGCCGGCTGGCTGATGACGGCTACTACTTGGCTTCCCCGTTCCGGACGACGGTGCTGCCGGACCAGCCGAGCTTTTGCCGGACGATGCCGTAGAAAGAGGCGTCCGGCATGGTGACCAAGGGTAGATCGAAGTCGGCGCGGGAAACCTCGATTCGCTGCTCGGGTCTGATCTCGGTCACGAAGCCGCCATCCACGGTCATGAAGACCTGGTCCCGCTGTTCCGGAGCGTGAATTTCGATGAGATTGTCGTCCTTCACGATGATGGCCCGGTTGCTGAGGGAGTGGGGACAGATGGGCGTCAGGACAAACACGTCCGAGTTTGGCTCCACGATGGGCCCGCCAGCTGAGAGCGAATAAGCCGTTGATCCCGTGGGAGTTGAAATAATAAGCCCGTCACCCGAGTAAATATTTAGGGGCTCGCCATTGATCCATGTTTCCAAGTGAACCAGCCGGGAAATGGTGCCGCGACTGATAGTGATCTCATTCAGGCCAATGTGATCGAGCTTCTCCTCGCCGTCGCTCTCCAGCACTCGCGCCCGGATGATGGAGCGATGGCTAACCGGGTAATCGCCTGAGGCAAGCAGTTCCACCAGGCGGGCGGAATCTTCCGCCGTGACGCAGGTCAGGAACCCCAAGGTGCCAATATTCACGGCCGCCAAGGGTTTCATGCAAGCGCCCAGCCGGCCGCAGACATTCAGGATGGTGCCGTCGCCTCCCAGCACCACCAGCACGTCCACTTGTTCGGCCACGTCCTTCAGGTCTTTCCCCTCTTCCGGGCGGCCCAGGGGCTCGGCGGCGCTATGATCCAGCGTGACCGGCACCCCCGCGTCTTCGAATGCGGCCATCAGCCCCTGCAAGACCAGGGCCACACCCGGCTTGATGAGGTTGGCGATAATGCCTACGCGTGTCTTAGCCATGCCAGAAATTCGCGATTGCCGTCCGTACCGGCGATGGGCGATGGTGTCACGCCTTGCCAGGCTTTTGTCAACTCCATGGTAACGAAGTGACGGATCTTTTCCACCGCCTGTTCGTGTAGCTCAGGATCCCGCACGATGCCCCCCTTCCCGATCTGCTCCCGCTTCAGTTCGAACTGCGGTTTGATCAAGCAGACGATGTCCCCGTCTTCCTTCAGCACATTGAAGGCGGGTCCCAGGATGAGGGTCAGGGAGATGAAAGACACGTCCGTCACGACTAGATCCACTTTTTCCGGCAGGTCGTCCGGAGTGAGGTGTCGCGCGTTGAACTTTTCCCGCGCGACGACGCGTTCGTCCTGGCGCAGCTTCCAGGCCAACTGATTGGTGCCCACATCCACCGCGTACACCCGCGCCGCGCCGCGCTGGAGCAGGCAGTCCGTGAAGCCGCCGGTGGAGGCTCCGATGTCCAATCCAACTTTTCCCTCCACGGAAATGCCAAAGTAATCCAGCGCGCCCTCCAGCTTGAAGCCTCCACGGCCCACGTATTTCGGCGGCTCGGCCAGGGTGACCTCCACGTCGTCATTCACTTTCTGGCCGGGTTTGGGATTTTCCACGCCCTGAACGGCGACCTTACCCGCCAGGATCAAGCGTTTAGCCTGCTCCCGGGAGTCCACCAGCCCACGATCGACTAACAACTGGTCCAAGCGGGGTTTCATGAAAGGGCATCCGGCCGGTTAGCGTGCCCTTTCACGACCGGGTCCGGCACCGGTTTGGCAAAGGAATTGATGCGGTTGATGAGTTGGCGGAACCGGCCGACCGAACCGCGATCCAACCGTCCCACCAATCGGGGCAGGTGGGAAGCCGTCTCTTCTTCCACTTCTTCAGGAAGCGCCTCCCCCAATTCCAATCTGCCTTTGGTCAACAGGTCGGGAAACTCGTCATTCAAAGCCTCCACTGCCTGGGCTTCCAGCTTTTCAGTCAGCCGGATGACCGTGAGGTCCCGGACAAAGCGGTAGGAATGGAAGACGCGATAGAAGCCCAGGATCTCCTCGACGGCTTCATCCACGTTGTCCGTAATCTTGAAGAGGTGGAAGTCCTCCGGAGAAATGAGGCCAAGCCGTAGCAAGTGCTCTTCGATAAAACGGTGGAACGTCCTCCAATACGTCCCGCCCGGGGAATCCACCATGACGACGGGAAAAATGGCCGCCTTTCCCGTCTGGATGAGGGTCAGCACCTCAAAACACTCGTCCATGGTGCCGAAGCCGCCGGGAAAGAGGGCCGCGGCGTCTGACTCCTTCACGAACGCCAGCTTGCGGGTGAAGAAGTAGTTAAAATTGATGAGCTTGTGATCTCCCTCGATCGTTTCGTTGGCGCTCTGTTCGAAGGGCAGGCGGATATTCAGACCGAAGCTTTTGTCCCGGCCCGCCCCACGCTGGGAAGCCCCCATGATACCCGAGCCAGCGCCCGTGATGACCATGAAGCCATGTTCCCGCATTCTCCGGGCGAAAGCCTCGGCCACCTGAAACTCCACTTCACTCGGCTGAGTGCGGGCCGAACCGTAGCAGGCCACCTTCCGCTCGTGGCTGTAGGGAGAGAAGACACGGGAGGAGACCCGCATTTCCCGGAGGGCCCGGTTGATGAGCTTCAGGTCTCCGGCGCCCAAGTCGTCCCGGCCGATCCGCAGGGCGGTGATGACCAGTTCCTCAATGAGTTCGCGGTTTTCTTCCGTGCCGAGTTTGGCGACGAGTTCGGCCACCCTCTCGTCCGCCTCCGGGTCGCCCGTGCTGCCACGGTGCCGCGGCTGGGTCATGATGCCGCCGCCGGTAAAATCTCGTTCCTCGGATTTGGGGCGTTTTGGCAAAGTACGGTCGGCGTTGTTTCTGGACTTAATTACGAAAAAATACGGGAAGTGGTGATACTTTCGCCGGGGCCGGCGTTAAATCCTTTGGATTTTTCCCTTTATCGCGGGGCAATTCACGCCTTATTCCCCGCCATGTCAAAACCTATCGTCACCGACGACCTGAGGATCAGCGACCTGCATCAGCTCATTGCCCCCGTGGTGCTGATGGAGGAGCTTCCGATCACGGAATCGATCGCTGAGCTGGTCTCCAAAACCCGGGCCGAGGCGGAAGCCATTCTCGCCGGGAAGGACGACCGTCTCCTCGTGATCGTCGGCCCCTGCTCCATCCACGATCCCCAGGCGGCTCTCGAGTATGCCGCCAAGTTGAAAGCTTACGCGAACGCCCATAGCGACGACCTGGCCATCATCATGCGCGTGTATTTTGAGAAACCGCGCACCACCATTGGCTGGAAAGGGCTGATCAACGACCCACGGATGGACAATTCCTTCGACATCAACCGCGGCCTGCACGTGGCCCGGCAGCTCTTGGTCGATCTGGGGAACCTGGGCATGCCAGCGGGAACGGAGTTTCTGGACACGATTTGTCCGCAGTTTGTGACGGATATTGTGAGCTGGGGCGCCATTGGCGCGCGGACCACGGAGAGCCAGGTGCACCGCGAACTGGCCTCCGGCCTGAGCGTGCCGGTGGGCTTCAAAAATGGCACGGGGGGGAGCATCCAAATCGCCATCGACGCCATCAAGGCGGCGCGCTGTCCGCACCATTTTCTATCCGTGACGAAACATGGTACCACCGCCATTGTCGCCACCACGGGCAATAAATCCTGCCACGTCATTCTGCGCGGTTCCGGGGCCGGACCCAACTTCGAGCATGACGCCGTCATGGACGTGAAGCAGCGCCTGAAAGCGGCGGGCCTGGATCCCTTCGTCATGATCGACTGCTCGCACGGCAACAGTCAGAAAGACTACCGGCGTCAGCCGCTGGTGGCGCAGGACATCGCGCAGCAAGTGGCGGGTGGAGAAACCGGCATCGTGGCCGTCATGATCGAGAGCTTCCTCAAGGGGGGCTCCCAGACCATGGAGGACCCGAAGAACCTGGAATACGGCAAGAGCGTGACGGACGGCTGCGTGTCCTGGGAAACCACGGTGGAGATGCTGGACAACCTGGCGGACGCGGTACGGCGGCGGCGGAAGACGTTTCTGGCCTGAGGCCACAAGAATCCGGGAGCCGTCTTCCGGCGTCTTCCGGAATCAAACCAGTCTGGCTTCGAGGAGCGGATCGCTTTACCATGAAAGCGGTCCGGATGAAACCCACGCGCTCCCACACCGAAGAGATTGAGAAGACCCCGGTCAAGCCCAACGTCTTTCTCAAGGCGCTGGTCACGTTTCTGATCCTGGCGACGCTCTATTTTGCTTTTCCCGTGCCACTGGCATATGTGGTGGAGCGACCCGCCGTCCTGCTCTCAAATCACCGGCCTCCCCCACAGTGGTTTCTTGACGGCCTTCAAGTCGCATTCGCTCCGGCACTTTGGCTGGCGGAGCATTCCGAGCCCTACGACGACTACTTGACTTGGTGGGTCAGTGTGATGCCTCCACCCAACCGGTGAGAGGCGTTTTTTATTTCCTTTTCAACTAAGCCTCCCTGACTCCTACCTCGTCCAAATGGCGTAGAAGGTCCGCCGGATCTTGATACACGCGGTAGGCGCCGGCGCGTTCCAGTTCTTCCTGGCCATACCCCCCAGACAGCAGGCCCACGCCCAGGGCGCGAGCCCGGCGCGCCGCCAGCAGGTCCCACACGCTGTCTCCCACGACGACGGAGTCCGTGATCGGGACACCCAGCTTCTCCGCCGCGGCGATGAAGAGGTCCGGGTCCGGCTTGGCGTGAGCCACTTCGTCCCGGCAGACAATGGGCACGTCTTCCGGCACCTTGAGTAGCTCCAAGGTCGGGCCCGCGCTTTCGCGGCGGCCGCTGGTGGCGATGGCCCAGGGGACCTCCGCGTTGGTCAGGTAGTTCAACAGCTCCCGGGCGCCGGGCAGCGGCTCGATCTGGCCGGAAAGCTTGGCATAGGCCTCCTTGTGCAGGCTGGTCAGCCGCTGCGCTTTTGCCGAGGTAACGGCCTGGCCGGTTTCCCGCAGAATGGCGTTCGCCATCAGGCCGCCACTCATGCCGATGTGCCGGTGAATCCGCCAGACGGCGATGTCGATTCCTTCCTCCGCAAGGGCGGCCCGCCACGCCAGGACGTGCTGATAAACGCTGTCGATCAGGGTGCCGTCCAGGTCGAAGAGAAAGGCGGTCTTTCCCGGCTCCAGGTCTTGGCGCGGGCTCGCTTCCTTTCGGACGGCGGACAGGATGTTTCTAAGCATGCGCTCATGGTGGCCCGGTGGGCGGGGTTTCACCAGCAGGAAATTTCGCCATGCCCCACGGCCGCCCGCCGAGCGCCGGTTGCCTTTTCGAGAATGGTTAGATCCGCGTTTCCGCAATCGAACTGGCGGGCAAATCTTGCGCGGAGCGCAGGACTTTGAATAGTATCGAGAACCCAAGAAGCGTCAGTCTCCGATTGGTTCATCCAGCTCTTAGTCTTCTCCGTAACTCGTCCACCCACCATTCTTCGTGGATCCCGCCGATCATACAGAGCCCCCCGGTGCACCGGAGGGTATGGATAGAAAGCCAGCCTCCCGGGTAGGGTTGAATGTTCTCACCTCGGTCCTTGTCATTCTTTTTCTCTACTTTGCTTCTCCAGGGCCGGTGGTGTTCTTCTATACCATCGCGGAAAAACAAGGGGGAGCAGGCCTGTCGTGGTTCGAAGATCTTATCGAAAGCTTTTACATCGCTCCCTCCTGGCTCTACGATCATTGGGAGCCCTATGGGATCTACATTGAGTGGTGGCGAAACTTGGCAAAGTGAAATGAAATGGACCAGGCTGGCGGGTCTTCCCGGTCCGCGTCCGTTCCTCTGAGAATTGCTCCCAGTTCACATGAAGGATCCTTCTCATGCTGGCGAACGAGAGCCCGGATACTCCGCTGCCCAGAGACACCGGATCCAAAACACCTTGGGTGTCATACTCATTGTGTTCCTGGGTTACCTGATTGTTCCCGGCCCGATTGTCTACCTTTTGGACAGAGTCGACGATGTCCCCTATTGGCTTGCGGAAGTTTTATCCATTTTCTTCACCCCCGTCATCTGGCTCTACCAAGAGTGGCCTGTCTACGAATCCTACATTGACTGGTGGGACCAATTGCCCTGACGACAATGGGCAGCCAATTTTAGCGCCGTCTCTTGGCCAGCCGCCGCAGGCCATCCTCTACGGCTTCCGCGATGGGGCGAGGATCGGTTTGTTGAAATTCCTCCGCCAAGGTCTCCAGTGCGCGAATCTGATCTCTCACCAAAGTGCGCGGATAGGGACCTCCTGCTGCCTTGCAGAAGTGCGTCCGGCAACCGAGCGGCCGGAATTCGTAGATAGTGCACTGGCCCAGTTCGTTCAGCAGAGGACACCGTCCGGCAACCGCATCGCGGCTTTCAGGCAGCGATGTCCGGCCTGAGGCGCGCACCCCTTTGGCTGCGTAAATGGCTTCGCCAAAGGTGAGCATGGGAGTCTTTCCCGTCAGGCGGAACTGACAGCAAGTGGTCCGGGAGATACAGGAACGTTCCGGAAGCGTTTGGTCATTCAGGGATTCGTAGACCGCGCGAACCTGATGACACAGTTGACCAAGCCTTTCCGCGCCGAACTCCGCGGCCGCATGAGGCCCGGGGCCGAAATCCCCCTTTTTTCGCTGGCGGGCTTTGGCCATTTCTCCTTTCTCCAGCGCCTCCGCGGGCGCTGGGAACGCGGCTCTTATCTCCGGCAGGCGCGCCGGAAGAGGAAGAAACCGATTGTCATGAAAATGATGTTTGGCATCCAGGCCAGCACGTAGGGGAAGAGGTTGGCCTTTTCCCGGGTGATGTGAGCGATGATGATGAAAAGGAAATAGACCAGGCCGACAATGAGACTCATGGCGAAGCCGATGGAAGTCTCCCGGCGCTGGGCGGTAATGCCCAGGGGAATGCCGATCAGGCCCAGCGTCACGCAGGCCATGGAAACGGAGAGGCGCAGGTTCAACTCCGTGATCAGAGAGGTGCGCACGCCCTTGGAAAAATCATCCCGGCCCAGATAGGAAAGCAGGGTGCCCAGCGGCAAGTCACCTGGCCGGATGCGGTCCTTCTTTTCCTTCAGCTTCGCCAGCGAAATGGAAATGGGGGCTTTCTTCGCCTTGTAAGGCTGAGCTTCCACAAAATTCCGGGGATCGGGATCGGACTTAAGCTCGAAAATGGCGTCCTCCAATTCCATCACGATCTCCGGCTGGCCGTTGGTTTCCTCGGTGGAAAGGGTCGCGGAGTTCGCGATGACGAAGACTTCAGGGCGATAGCTATCGTCCATCTTGATGATCTGAATGTTTTCCAGGCCATCTTTCGTCTTCTTGGCATAGACCAGGTGGCCCGGTATCTCGTCCATGACCTGCTCGTCAGCGAACATGGCCAGCGGATTTTCCAGTGCCATATCGAACAGCTTGTTCGGGAGGAGGTTCGTCATCTTGTCCTTCGCGGAGGGCGAGACACTCAGGTTCATCCAGAAGCAGAACCCGGTCAGAACGCCCATGATGACGAAAACCGCCATGCAGATGCGCGGCATGCTCAGGCCCGCCATGCGGAGGGAGACCAGTTCGTTATCCGCGGACAAGCGTCCGAAGTTCAGCAGAATGGCCGTCAGAAAGCCCCAGGGAATGGTGAGGCTCAGGGACCACAGCAGCAGGTAGAACATGAACTGGGCGACGAAGCCCATTTCGATGTCCGGGCGCGTGACCAGGAGGCCGAGCACCTGTTTGAAAACGTTCCCCAGCACCAGCACAATGCTGAGCACCACCACCGCGAAGAAAGACGTCAGCAACAACTGACGCCCGATGTAGCGGTCGATGATTTTGAAATTCATGCGGGTTCTTAAGAAAGGCGAATAAAGTCCATGCCCCACCTCACGGCAAACGGAAATGGCGGCATGCTGGAATCGCCGTTCGACTCCGGCCAGCACTTCGCCCATGATTGACCGATGCGCCAGCCGGAAGACGAACTCGCCGACCTGAAAGCCCAGTCTCTCTACCGGGAACTGCGCACGCTGGATTCCGCCCAGGGCCCGGAGGTGGAGATCGATGGACGGCGCTACCTGAACTCTTCTTCCAACGACTACCTGGGCCTGGCCAACGATCCGGAACTGAAGGCCGCCTTCATCGCGGGCGTGGAAAAGTACGGCACCGGCTCCGGCGCCTCCCGCCTGGTCTGCGGCACCCAGCGCCCCCACGCGGACCTGGAGGAAGGTCTCGCCGCGCTGAAGGGAACGGAGGCGGCCCTCACCTTTTCCTCGGGCTACGTGACCGCCGTGGGCACGTTGACGGCTCTTTGCGGGAAGGACGACATCCTGATCCTGGACAAGCTCTGTCACGCCAGCCTGATCGACGGCGCCCGGCTCAGTGGCGCGACCATTCGCGTGTTTCCTCATCTCGACCTGAATAAGTTAGAAAGTCATTTACGCTGGGCGCGGGAAAAATTTTCTTCTGAAAGTCGAGTGATCGTGGTGACGGAATCCGTCTTCAGCATGGATGGGGACCGGGCTCCGCTGGCGGATATGGTGGCCTTGAAGGAGCAATATGGCGCCTGGCTGCTGGTGGACGAGGCGCATGCCTTTGGAGTCATCGGACCCGGAGGACGGGGCTTGATTAACGAACTCGGGCTGTCTGAACAGGTGGAACTTCAGATGGGCACTCTGAGTAAGGCGGCTGGCCTGAGCGGCGGCTACCTCTGCGCGAGCCGGGCGGTCATCGAACTCCTCATCAACCGGGCCCGTGGGTTTATCTATTCGACCGCTCCCCCGCCCTCCGTCGCGGCGGCGGGAGTTACCGCGCTGGAGATCGTGGCTGGGGAGCGGGGCAATGCGTTAAGGGAGAAGCTGTGGGGAAATCTTTCCCTGCTGGGGACGGAACTGGGCGCTCAGGATGTCCTGCCTGAGTCGAACCAAGCGGAGAGCGCTATTTTGCCGATTATCCTGGGAGAATCGGACGCAGCCCTTGCGGCGGCGGCTTCTTTGAAAGAGCAGGGCTTTGTCATTCCCGCCATCCGCTACCCCACCGTCCCGCGAGGCCAGGCCCGCCTACGGGTGACCCTCACCGCCGCTCATTCCGAAGACCAAGTGCGGCAGTTGGCCGGGGCATTGGGGTCAGTAGTCGTGAAAAATTCTTCAATGAGCTAAGCGGGTCGCGACCGAAGGAACGCGGTGACCGTATCTCAAAGCGTCCGCCTAAGGCGCAGCCTCTTTGGAATGCGCCGAAAAATCCTGACCTTTACCTACAAATCACATAGGTACGGTAGTGCCGAAGTTGCTTTCCACGAGGTTCTCCTGAATCTTAACGCATGCGGGGACGCGCAGCGTCCTTGGACTGCGGTGATCTAAATCACCGCTTTGGGGTGGGAGCCGGAGGCGTGGTGGGACAGGTTTGGCGAACGCGGTTCCAACTAACGTCCTCTAACGCCCGATAGCATTTGGCCAAGTTCATGCCAGGCCAGTAGCCCCGCTGGGTGAGACAAAGTCTCCTGGAGAATGGGGTAAAGAGCCACGGACAAGAGAAAGCGGACGCTTCCTACCCCCACCGCGCCTCCGGCTGCCTGCCACAAAGCGCCGATTCCGATCGGCGCAGTCCAAAGAAGCTTCGCTTCCCCGGACGATCCGGGACTCAGCGGGCATTTCCGGCTCAAAGCGCTTACTATGAAAGCTAGGCGACTTATGGGTAACGGTCAGGAAGAATCGCCGCCGTCCAAAGAGCTTCGCTCCCTTGCACCTGATATACTCTCTGCGACCGGGTTGATTCGCCGCCGCCGCTAGCACGGTTCTCTCGTTACCCCGCCTCTTTCCGGTCCTTGGCTTGAAACAGTCTCGCCACGCGTGGAGCCACCTGCCTCAGGTAACCCAGCGCCAAGGCCGGGTCCTTCCCGATCAGCGCCGGATCAAAACCGACCAAACCACGGCTCACCTGCAACCTGCGCAGACTGCGGGCGGTAACTTCTTTGGCGAAAAGCTTCAGAGCCCGTTCCTCTCCTGCTTCGCCCATTTGGGTGGTTTTGTCAGGATCGCTTAACAACTCGGCCAGGATGCCGGCAAAAGCTTCGGGCTGGCGTTCTGCCACCAGGCGGCCGGTCTCGCCGTCGATCACCATTTCCGGCACGCCGGCGAGAATGGTGGAGGCGCAGGCCACGCGGGCGGCCATGGCTTCCATGAGCACGGTGGGCAGATTGTCTTTGCCGCCGTCTTTCTCCGTCACGCAGGGCAAGGCGAAGACGGCGGTTTTTTCGAGGAGCGCCACGATCTCCGCCTGGCTTTTCGGGCCCGCGAGTTCCACGCGGTCGCTCACACCGAGTTCCGCGCTCAGCGCGTTTAGTTCTGCTTCCATCGGACCATCACCAACGATGACGCAGCGGAAGCCTTCGATCCCCTTCCCTTTCAGGTAAGCACAGGCGCGGATCAGGTCATCAAAGCCTTTCTTTTCGATCAATCTACCCACGCTCAGGATGAGACGTTCCGGACCGCCCCACACGGTTTCCTTGCGGCGGCGCTGGGCGGCTTCCTGGAAGGGGCGCAGGTCCAGGCCATTGTAGACGCGTTTCACCTTGGCTGCGGATTGCGGAAAGCGGCTTTGCAGATCGCGCACGGTGTAGTCGCTGACCGTCACCACCAGGCTGGCGTCCCCCATTAGTTTCTCCAGGGACAACTCGAAGCCTTCATTGCAGAAAAGGTCGTTCGCGTGGCCGGTGAAGCTGTAGGCGTGACCGTAGAAAAACTTCAGCCACCAGCAGGTCCGCGCCGCGATGCCCGCGAAGTGGGCGTGGGCGTAGGACACCCCGGCCTCCCGCATCTTCAGGCCGATCCACGCCGCCTCGTGCACGCGGCGTTTGTCGGGACGTTCGCCCTTTTCACCCCAGTGGCGGAGCGTCAGCACTGCGGATTGGGGTAGGAGGTTGTCCGCCTTCATCTGCTTCACCTCCTCCACCAGCGCGTCGCCTTCCGGCAGGAAATGAACGCGCTCGTAAAGTTCCGGCGGAAAGTGTTTTTGCGCCTCGTCCCGCGTGTCGCGGATCGAAAAGATCAGCGGCCGCAGCCCCTGCCGTTCCAGTTCCAGGATCTCCCGCACGCAAAACGTCTGCGTGAACGACGGAAAGCGTTCGAAGACGTAGGCGAGGTGGTAGCGGGGCGTGGGCATGAGAGATTCGGGGACTTAGTTGAGAACCGGCAGAGTTGTGGAACAGACGTTCAGACAACCCCTCACCTCTGATCCCAGCTGATGATCGGAATTTCGATCTGTTGAGTCTGTCGAAAGGGTTTGGACCGAGACAATCCCCTTCCGGAAACCGGCCCAGAGAGTTCTCCCTCTGAAGATGGGCTGAAAGCCCATGAGCACAAAGCCCAGGGTATCAACCCTGGGAAAGTCCCCCGAAAACCATTGCGGGCTGAAAGTCCGCGAGCGGATGGCCGCTATCTCAATCAATTCTGCAATGGGTCTCCCAACTCGCCGGGACCCGGCGAACCCTCGCTCGCGGGCCTTCAGCCCGCAAAATGGGAGGGCACCCAACACAGGCCTGAAGACCTGTGCTTTGTGCTGCCGGACTTTCAGCCCGGGGGCTGGGGAGTGAAGTGCGCGTGTTGGAGTCATCCGGGTTTCGCCCGCGGGGTTCCGCGTTACTACAGGGATCTTGGAATGCAGCCGCACTCCCTACCAGCAATCCCCCATCCCGGCAACCCGCCATCTTATCGGCCTTGAGCCCGTCCGTCCGCCTTGCTAGGTTTCTTGCTGTGTTCCCCCAATGTTTCTACCTTTCCGGGCGCGGAATTTCATCTGGTGCTTTCCAATCCGTGGCGCTGACCGTTTTGCTATTTTTGACGGCGATTTTCGGCTTGGCGTCCCCCACCTCCGCCCTGGAACTGAAAGGCGCCAATGGCCGCGTCCTGAACGTGGCCGGGGTAAAGGAAGCTCGCTTGGACGGGCTCATCCTGCGCGTCACGCCGGAGGCGGAGGACATCGCCGTGGCCTGGGACAAATTCGATCTCGCCGCCCTGAAGGCGGAACAGCCAGAGATAGAGGCGGCTTATGAAAAGGTGAAATCAGGTGAGGCGGCCTCTGTCCCTCTGCGGCTTGGTCTGTTTGCGCCGCAGCCCTATTCGCTGGACCTCACCCAGGTCACGTCGCGGGTGACCGCGCACGATCTTGACCTCTCCGGCGCCTCCGGCATCACGGCTCAACTGAAACCTTACCGTTTCACCGATGACGACGGCTGGACCATGGTGTTTCGATTCTATGCGCCGGAGTCCAAGCCCGCTGGCGCTCCCCTGCCCCTGGTCATTTACTTGCACGGCGCGGGCAGCGGAGGCGACGACAATGTCCGGCAGGTCCCGAACGTGAATCGTGGTCTGCTCTTTCTAAAAGACGAGAACCGCGAAAAATACCCCTGCTTTGTCCTGGTGCCCCAGTGCCCCGCCAAACAGGTCTGGAGCCTGGGCCCCCTCAATCGGGAACCGGACGCCGGCGACCACGTCACCAGCCTGGTGAAAGAACTCGCCGCCAAAGTGCCGGACATCGACGAACACCGACTCTACGTCACCGGCTATTCCCTGGGTGGTTTCGCCTCCCTCCGCCTCGCCATGGAATACCCGGATGTCTATGCCGCCACCGTCCCCATGGCAGGTTCCGCCAGCAAGGACGAGTTCCGCGGCATCCACCACATCGCCCCCACCTGGTTCTTCTATAACGAAGACGACACCGCCTACGTGAAGTGGCACCACCAAGCCCACGAAGAAATCGAAAAGCTCGGCAACGAGCACCGCGTCACCGTTTACCCCACCGGCGGCCATGGCGGCACCGCCAAAGCCTATGACGAGCCGGAGTTGCTGCCGTGGCTGTTTTCGCACCGGAAGGGCTGAGCAGTTCCGCGAACTTTTTTTAGCGTTTTGCAAAGGTTCAAAAGAGCAGTCTCCTGGATAAGAAAGCCTTGCTTCCAAACTCAGCCTACCGTATTCCAGCCTAACGATGGCTGCGAAGAAGAAAACAGCGCCCGACCAAGACAAGCGGACTCCTCCGGGAGCCATGTTACCGGACCTGACGGTTCTCAACGACCACGCCTCTGAAGAAGACGCTTCGTTACCTGACAGGCTGGGCTTTGAGAGTAAACTCAGCGCGGCCCTTGATATTCTCCGGCACAAGAACACGGTGTGCCCTCTCACCATAGCCATCTACGGCGACTGGGGAACGGGAAAGACCAGTGCCATGCGCTGGTTGGAAACCCAACTCCGGGCCTGGAATGATCTGTCCAAAACTGATCGGAAAGGGCATCCCGTCGTCTATCCGGTGCGGTTCGATCCCTGGAAGTACCGGACCCGGGAAGATGTCTGGCGTGGCCTGATTTCCGAGGTCATCTTGCATTGTTTCGATACCCGGAATCTCTCCAAGAAAGACCCGCTGGGACGTATGAGCGAAGCGGCTAAAATGTTTGGACAGTTTCTTGGCAAAGGGTTTCTCCATGCCCTGTCTCACGTAAAGCTCAGCGCCAACGTGGGACCGAAGTCAGCCGGAGTTTCTGGAGAAGTGTCTGGTGAAATGTTTCGGGACATTATTGAGGAGTATCAAAAAGCTTCCCATCCCGAAAAAGCCTTCCTGAACGAGTTCGAATCTACTCTGAAGAATTGGATTAAAGGATTTCTGGAGAAAGACGAACGTATGGTCATCTTCATCGATGACCTTGACCGGTGCATGCCGGACGTGACCCTGGAAGTCCTTGAGGCGTTGAAACTCTATCTTGATATCGACCGGCTGATTTTTGTCGTGGGACTGGATCGGGCCGTGGTGGATTCAGTGGTTCGCAAAACGTATGAGGACCATGCTCCGGGACTCGATGAGCGTAAGAGCCGAAAGTATCTCGACAAGATCTTCCAAGTAGAGATTCAGATTCCGCCCAGCGAAGGGCAGATGGCCGACTATTTTAAGTCTCAGGTAGAAGAACTGGATAGAGTCTCCGGAAAGTACTGGTCGCGCATGTTTGCGGATTTGGGTTCAGACGACAGTTCATACCGGAAGCCGTTGGAGAGTGTGATTCGCAAGATTTCCGAACACAATCCCCGAGAAATAAAACGCACTCTAAACGGTGCACTGTTACGGGGACATACCGCCTCCGAAAACAGGAGTCTCGATGGCGGCGACCAGCTTCGCTTCGCACAGGGGGTTCAAATCTTTCTAATTCAGCGAGTCATCCGGGACTGGTTTAAAGACGCGGAAAGCCTCTTGGTGCAATCAAAGGTACAAAAATGGTTCAAACAATGGTCGGACCTCGCTATTGAAATGCAACGCTTTAGCCCCGTGGAGGAGCGGCGTTCCGAAACTCCAGAAGGAGCAAAGACGGGAGAGCCCGTCCCGAGAAAGGTTCGGGATGGAGGCGTCGACGAAGTTCCTGAAGGAATGGAAAGGGATACCGAGACCGGATTGAGCCGGAATCCCAAGTATCTTCAACTGCGAGCCAGCCAGCCGACCTATGCGGAGGGCGGTGTGGTGGACTTCCTGGGAAACGAGCTGCTTTGGGAACTGATGCAGGTCCCTTTCTCGGTTTCTGTCGCGGGAGCCGTAGCTCAAAAGGAAACCCTCCGGGCAGGAGGCTTGGCTTCTGCGAAGCCTCGCCGTTCGATCACAAGCGAGAAGGGAACGAGAGACGGCCAGAGTTCGATTGAAGATCTACCAGCTACCGTTCAGAATGCCATGGCAAAAGCTCTGAGCAAGCCGGTGGAGGAACTAAGTCCCTCGGATTTTGCGACGCTAACTGAACTAGATTTAGGAGAGTCAGGGATTTCCGAGATTGGGTTCATCGCGGGCTGCAAATCCTTGCAGAAACTCAATCTCAACAGCACGCAGGTCAGCGATCTCTCCCCACTCGCCAGCCTCGCCAATCTCTCTTGGCTTGACCTCAGAAGCACGCAGGTCAGCGATCTCTCCCCTCTCGCCAGCCTCGCCAAGCTCTCTAAGCTTTACCTCAGCAACACGCAGGTCAGCGATCTCTCCCCTCTCGCCAGCCTCGCCAATCTCTCTTGGCTTGACCTCAGAAGCACGCAGGTCAGCGCGGAGGGTGTTGCGAAACTCGAAAAGGAAAACCCAAAAATTTCCATCTACCAATAGGGGTTTCCAATCCGGCGTCCATCAACCTCCGTCTCTTGACACCGCCCCCCTCGCTCCCTTACTTTGACCTCACATAGGAACAGACAGGGGAGCTGACGTCCGCGAGGGATTTTGGCTGAGACTGCGCTTCTGAAGGCGCTAGACCCTTTGAACCTGATTCGGGTAATACCGACGCAGGGAGTCGATCCGGAACCGGTTGTTGGCTGCCTTCCTGTCTGTCCGTCCATCGATTGGATTCGGACTGTGAGATCCTCGGGCAGCCGTTTTGATTTTCCGGTTGCTCTCCCGCCGCATCACGCGACGCTGCTCTCTGGGCCGTTTTTGATCTTGGCAGAAACACGACCACTTTTCTTCGTCTCTAGCAGCTTTCACTCTTTTCACTCAGCACCATGATCTCTCCTCAAGACTCCGCCGGCGGTATCGACGACGCCGTATCCGATGCCGCGACTTCCAGCGATTTCGCCTTTCCCAAGTCCAAGCGCGTTTACGTGGAGGGCGAACTTCATGCCGGGCTGAAGGTGCCGCTGCGGGAGATCGAACTTTCCCCGACGAATCATCCCAATGGGCGGATCGAGGTGAACGAGCCGGTGCGGGTGTATGACTGTAGCGGGCCGTGGGGCGACCCGGCGTTTGAAGGCAGCGTGGAGGAAGGTCTGCCAGCCTTGCGGCGGGAATGGATTCTGGCGCGGGGTGATGTGGAGGAATACGAGGGCCGCTGCGTGAAGCCGGAGGACAATGGCTACCTGTCCGACGAGCACGCCAACCGGTACAACTCTAACAAATCCGCCCGGAACCAGTTGAAGGAATACCCGGGGCTGAGGCGGAAGCCGCTGCGCGCCAGCGCGGGGCATCCGGTGACCCAGATGTGGTATGCGAAGCAGGGCATCGTCACGCCGGAGATGGAATACATCGCCATCCGGGAGAACCTGGGGCGCGAGGCGCTGATGAAACGCTCGGGCCGGGACCTGAGGAACCAGCTGGGGTTTCAGCATCCGGGCGAAAGCTTTGGCGCGGCGATTCCGGAGGAGATCACGCCGGAATTCGTGCGGGACGAAGTGGCGCGGGGCCGGGCGATCATTCCAGCGAACGTGAACCACCCGGAAGCCGAGCCGATGATCATCGGGCGGAATTTCCTGGTGAAGATCAACGCGAACATCGGGAACTCCGCCGTGGCTTCCAGCATCGATGAAGAAGTGGAAAAAATGCGCTGGTCCACCCACTGGGGCGCGGACACGGTGATGGACCTTTCCACCGGCAAGAACATCCACGCCACGCGCGAATGGATCATCCGGAACTCCCCCGTGCCGATCGGTACGGTGCCGATCTACCAGGCGCTGGAAAAGGTGAACGGCCGGGTGGAAGACCTGTGCTGGGAAGTCTTCCGCGACACGCTCATCGAGCAGGCGGAACAGGGCGTGGACTATTTCACGATTCACGCCGGCGTGCTGCTGCGCTATGTGCCGCTGACGGCCACCCGCATGACGGGCATCGTCAGCCGCGGCGGCTCCATCCTGGCGAAGTGGTGCCTATCCCACCACAAGGAGAACTTCCTCTACACCCACTGGGACGACATCTGCGACATCATGGCCGCGTATGACATCAGCTTCTCCATCGGCGACGGCCTGCGGCCCGGCTCCATCGCGGACGCCAATGACGAAGCCCAGTTTGGCGAACTGAAGGTGCAGGGCGAACTGACCACCCGCGCCTGGGAAAAAGGCGTGCAGGTCATGAACGAAGGCCCCGGCCACGTGCCCATGCACTTGATTAAAGAGAACATGGAGAAACAGTTGGAGTGGTGCCACGAGGCCCCCTTCTACACCCTGGGGCCCCTGACGACGGACATCGCGCCGGGCTACGATCATTTCACCAGCGGCATCGGCGCGGCGATGATCGGCTGGTATGGCACGGCCATGCTCTGCTACGTGACCCCGAAGGAACACCTGGGCCTGCCGAATCGCGACGACGTGCGGGAAGGCGTCATCACCTACAAGATCGCCGCCCACGCCGCCGACCTGGCCAAGGGCCACCCCGCCGCGCAATATAGGGATAATGCCCTCAGCAAAGCCCGCTTTGAGTTCCGCTGGGAAGACCAGTTCAACCTGTCTCTGGATCCCCTCCGCGCCCGCTCGTTCCACGACGAGACGCTGCCCCAGGACGGCGCCAAGACGGCCCACTTCTGCTCCATGTGCGGCCCCACGTTCTGCAGCATGAAAATCACGGAAGAAGTCCGCGAATACGCTGCCAAGAAGGGACTTACGGAGGACGAAGCGCTCGCCGAAGGGATGGAGGAAAAGTCGAAGGAATTCGCCGAGACAGGCGGCGAGGTTTATCGGTAGCGGCGTGGTGGGGTGTTGGGGCGTGCGTGGCTGGAGTAGCGTTGCCGGCCCCCCAGACAAGGAGATGGGGAGAAGGGGAGACAAGGAAAGGTTGGTAAGGGAGCACTTTCCCGCTCGTCGATGTGTTTATAAAACCGAGGTGAAATATCTCTGCCAACCTGCTGCCGCGGTCGTCCTGAAACGTCCCCCTCCAGAAATTCTCCTTGTCTCCCCCTCCCCTTGTTTGACTTCACTTCGTTCCGTCTATCTCCGCTGCGCTCCGATTCCGTGTCTGGCGGAAAGCTTCCGCCCCGCCCCGCCCCGCGACGCTCTCCCCCATCAATTCTCCTTGTCTCCCTTCTCCCCATCTCCTTGTCTGGCGGAAAACTCCCGTCACGCCCCACGGCGCTCCTCCCAAAACCGCATCAGCCCTGCGCCACGCCCCGCACCGTTCGAATCTTTTAGATTGTCCGCTTCGCGGATCGAACCCAAATTCACACCATGGCCGATATTGAATCGTTGAAACAGGCGCTGGCCGTCTCTCCGGATAACGTGCCGCTGGTGCTGTTGCTGGCGAAGGCTTACCTGGAGAATTTCTCGCTGGATGACGCGCGCGAGCAGTTCGAGCGCGCCCTGGAACTGGACGCGGACAACCTGGAGGCCCGGGTGGGCGTGGCCCAGATCCTGGAACTGAATGGGAAGACTTCCGAAGCTATCCTGCGTCTGGAGCAACTGTGCCAGGAAGCGCCGGAATACGCCCCCGCCTGGATGCTGCGGTGCAAGCTTTCCCTGGGCGAGGGAGACGGAAAATCGGCCCGCAAGTTTTATGAAAAAGCGGTCGCCATTCTTCCCGCGCTGGCGGATGCCGACCTGCTGAAGCGCATCGAACAGGCGGGAGGGAAAAAGACGCCCGAGACCGGCGGCAAGATCACTCCGCAGGCCTCCGGCGACTGGCAGGCGGGCGCTTACTACGATCCTGAAGCCGACGGGGACGAGGACGACGAAGACGAGGACGATGATGACGACTTTCCCCGTGGCGGCGGGTCCAGTCTGGACGAGCTGGAACTTGATTTCGTCGAGAAGACGAATGTGAATTTCGCGAAGGTCGGCGGCATGGACTCGGTGAAAGAGGACATCCGCATGAAGATCCTCTATCCCCTGCAGAACAAGGAACTCTTCGAAGCCTACGGCAAAAAAGCCGGGGGCGGCGTGCTGCTCTACGGCCCGCCCGGCTGCGGGAAGACTCTGATCAGCCGCGCCACGGCGGGCGAGATCAAGGCGAAATTCCTCTCCGTGGGCCTGCACCAGATCCTGGACATGTGGATCGGCAAGAGTGAGGAAAAGCTGCACGAAATTTTCGAGCTGGCACGGCGGCACGCGCCGTCGGTGCTGTTCTTTGACGAAGTGGATGCCCTGGCGGCGGACCGGAAAGACATGCGCACCTCCGCCGGACGCACGCTGATCAACCAGTTCCTCGCCGAGTTGGACGGGAACATCGCCGAAAATGAAGGCGTGCTGGTCCTGGGCGCCACGAATGCTCCCTGGCACCTGGATTCCGCCTTCCTCCGGCCGGGCCGTTTCGACCGTCTGATCTTTGTGCCGCCACCGGACGATCCGGCCCGTGCTCAGATCATCAAGATCATGGCCGAGGGCAAGCCCGTGACCGGCATGGATCTGGATGCTCTGGCCAAGCGGACCAAGGATTTTTCCGGTGCCGACATCAAAGCCATGTTTGACCAGGCGGTGGAAGCTGCTCTCGCGGAAGCCATGAAGTCCGGCAGCATTGTTCCCGTCACCGGTAAACAACTCGCCAAAACCGCGAAGCAGGTAAAACCCTCCACCCGGAAGTGGTTCGAGAGCGCTAAGAACTACGCCCTCTACGCCAACCAGAGTGGCTTCTACGACGACGTGCTCGAGTACCTGGGCATCAACAAGTAGGCACCGGCCCCGGAACGCGCGTCGCGGCATGGAAATACAGGACGACCATCTCAACTACGGCCGGGTGCTTCTCCAGCAAGGCCGCTATGAGGAAGCGGAAACCTACTTCAAACAGGCCCTGGCTAACCAGCCAGATAACCACGAAGCGCTGGCGGCACTTTCCGTCAGCCTGGTGAATCAGGACAACCGCCTGAAGGACAGCCTCCAGGCCATCGACGACGCCATCGCCCTGTATGCCGATCACGCGCCCTATCACATCCACCGGGCCCGCATTCTCTGCCTGTTGAAACGGCCCAAAGAAGCCCACGAGATTCTGGACGTCGCCCTGGCGATCGATCCCGAGGACGTGGAGTCCTATGTCATCAAGACCCACGCCTACCTCGTCCAGGAACGCTGGGCGGACGCGGAGACCTGGGCCAAGAAAGCGCTGGTCCTGGATGCTGACAATTCGCTGGCGAAGAACTTCCTGGCCATGGCTCTGGGCTACCAGAACAAGATGGCCGAGTCCCAGATTGAAGTGGAGAGCCTACTTCGTGACGACCCCGAAAGTCCGGCGGCACACTTCAACGCCGGCTGGGCGGCGCTGCGGCGTCACGATCACAAGCTGGCGGAAACGCATTTCCTGGAAACTCTGCGGCTCGACCCCCGCTTTGACGGCGCGCGAGAAAGTCTCCTGGAGTCCTTCCGGGCCCGGTCCTGGCTTTACCGCCTTTACCTGAGATACACCTTTTTCATGCAGCGGTTTACCAGCGGGGTCCGCTTTGCGCTCATCATTGGGCTGTACGTGGGCATTCAGTTTGGGCGCAAGCTATTGAACGCCGTGCACCCTCTGGCGGCGGGCGCGCTGTCCTTGGTGTATATGCTAGTAGTGTTCTGGGTCTGGCTTGCCCCTGGGGTGGGAAACTTTCTCGTCACGCTGGATCGCCGCGCCCGGTACGCCCTGGAGCGAAAGGAAGTCGTGGAAGGCATCTTGGTAGGTGGTGGCCTCTTATTAGGAGTGGCGTCGGCGGCGACGGCTTACTTCGCCGGGATGCCCGCCTTTGGCTTTCTGGGAGGAGCCCTCATCCTGGGCGCTCTGCCCGCCTCGCTGACCTTTACCAACGATTCGCCAGCGGGCAGAAAGGTGTTTGGCCTCCTGACCGGACTGGCCTACGGAGCGGGTTTGATAGGGTTCGTCTCCTCCCTCCTGATCTACCCTTCCAAAGAGCTTCATGGAGGCGTGGTTCTCCTGATGTTACTGGCCTTAGTCGGCTGTGTCCTTTCTACCTGGCTGGGGAACATCCCCGCGCTCCGGCAGGAACCGCCACGCTAGCGTGGTTTGCCGTGGGGAGCCGTGTTTTCGCCGGCTCAGCGAAACTCGATCTTCAGCCCCAGTCCGCGCCAGGCTTCCAATACATCGCCTTCGAGTTCTTCGTAGCCGCGGCCCTTCAGGAGATGCGTATCCCGGGCTTCGTCCTCCGGGGTTTTCTCGCTTAGGGCTTTCAGGTAGTCCACCATGGCTTTGCCATTGCCCTCCCCTTCCAGCCGCATGAAGTAGTAGGCCAGCAAGTTGGCAGACGAGTAGTTCATGGAGCCACGGCTGGTGGTCAGGTCTCTAGCCCACTCCTCATGGCTCATCGTCATCAGGGAACTCGGGCGGGTCATGTAGAAAGTGTCTCCACGCCCTCTGGTGACGGCATCCTTGATGGCGCGGTCCATGGAGGTCAGGCGAAACCGGTTGCTGCTGAACCCCTGACTGCTGACAACTTCGGCGATGCCTTCGGTGAGCCACACCGGAGTGACGGGCAGCCAGCGGTACATTACTTGGTGGGCAATCTCGTGAACCAGGGTATCGCTCTCGCGGTCATGATCCACGATGAATCGCGTGCCAGTGCTGCGCACTCCCAGGGACTGGAGCGGCACGCCAATGTATTGCTCGTCCGGCGAATGGCGAAAGAACCCTCCACTTCCGGGAGGACCGCCGTTCATGGCGTACTCAGACATGGAACCATAAAGATAGGTCAGGTAGTACCCCTCGCCGCTCGGCCGGGGATCCAGGCCGAGGGGCATTTCCTTCACTAAACGGAAAGTCGCCTCAAAAATGCGGGAGAACTCCCTCACCACGCTCCTGGAGAGACGCTCGCTGGATCGGAACTCGAAGTTCGGGCTACGATAGACGTAGCGGCTGGCCACCTCCCCTAGTTCTTCAATTTCGCTGACATCCAGTTCCGCCTCCACCAGATCCGGCCATTCGCCCAGCTTCAGATTCTCGAAGTTACCGAGGCCTTTGTCGCCCTTGGGATTCTCCGCGGCCGGCTTTGCCTGGTCCGCCTTCCACTGGCGGGCGAAGTCCCGGTCCGCTTCACTCAAGCGGTCGATCGAAAATTCGAAAGTCCCCTGGGCTGTCTTCAGGCGGATCTGATTGTCCTCCAGTCCCAGAATGGCGCCTTCCACCTCTTTTCCATTCACATCCGTCCAGATGCGTGAAGCGAACTCTGTCTGGGCGACAACCTTACCGGCGGGAAGGACTAACAAAGTAAGAAGGCAGGCGGCGAGGAAGGGAGCCGGACGGACTCGAACTGACATAATCTGTGATGGGGGTTTGAACCGCTAGAATCCTTCATAGGAAGGGCCCATGTCAAGCTGAGCAGCCCTGGAGGCCGTGCTCCAGGCAAGAGTTTCCGGATCGACCCGCCGCCAACTGGTTCGCCCCACTTTCCAGAATATCGTCGTGGACGGGGCTCCCTTCCTCCAGCAAGATGATGGGGCTGAGCCCTTCCCCGCTTACTTCCATTCAAGAGGAAATAGCCTTGATTACACAGACCAGCCTGACTTTCACATGACCGCCCCTTCCCCTCCAGACTCCCAAACTCTCGTATTCCTGGATGCCAATTCCGTGGATGCCGGGGACATCGATTTCGATGCCGTGCGCGCCTTTGGCAGTCTGACTCTGCACGGAAGGACGCTTCCGTCTGAAACCGCGGACCGGATTCAGGGGGCTTCCATCGTGCTGACTAATAAGGTCGTGATCGACAAGGGCATGATGGAGGCCGCGCTGCCTGGGCTGAAGCTCATCCAGATTACCGCCACGGGAACGAACAACGTGGATCTAGAAGCGGCCAAGTCGCTCGGCATCACCGTCTGCAACGTCAGCGGCTACTCCACGAACTCCGTGGCGCAGCATGCCTTCGCCCTGATTCTGAACCTGATGACCCGGGTGGACCGCTACGGAGCGGAGGCCGCGCTGTGGGCTGAGTCGCCTCTCTTTACCCGGCTGGACTACCCCGTCACGGAATTGTCTGGCAAGACGCTCGGCATCATTGGCCTGGGGGACATTGGCTCCGCCGTGGCGAAGATTGGCGACGCCTTCGGCATGAAGGTCATCGGCTACGCCCGTCCGGGCGCCGCGCAAAGTAGCTCCGGCGGCTACCCGCGCCTGCCGCATGAGGAGTTTTTCCGTGAGAGCGACGTCATTTCCCTGCATTGCCCCCTGACTCCGGACACGACAGAAATCATCCGCCGCGAGAATCTGGACCTGATGAAACCCACCGCCATCCTGATCAACACCGGACGTGGTGGTTTGGTCAATGAGGCGGATCTGCACGAAGCCCTCAAGTCGAATAGGATTGCCGGGGCGGGGCTGGACGTGCTGTCCTCCGAGCCGCCACCGGCGGACAATCCTCTGCTCGACACCAGCCTGACGAATCTGATCGTCACGCCGCACACTGCCTGGACATCCCGGGAAGCCCGCACCAAGCTGATGGAGGGGGTGGTCTCCAATATCCAGGCCTTCCTCGACGGTTCCCCCACCAACCAGGTGGCGTAGCTACTAGGTGAACCAGGAAACGGGTGAATGCCCGATAGCGGGCAGTTACAAAGTTGGCTTCACTTTACCATGGCTGACGGGCGGTCTTGGGACGATGTTTGTTTGCGGTCAGAGAACCCCTGACCGCCATAACAGATGAATTCTGACGACCTCCCTCCTTTTTCTTCCTCATCTGGTTCCCAACCGGAATCAGATCCCGCGCCTGAGTCCAGTTCCGAACCGGGCGCGCCCGTGGAACCGGCAGACGGCACCATGCCGCCCGTGCTCGTGGAAACCGAACTCGATCCGGAGCGCCAGTTGGACCTGGATCAGATCGTGCGCTCCCATGTCATCTGGTCCATCGGGGCCGGGCTATTGCCGATTCCCCTAGTGGATATTGCCGCGGTGACCGCCGTGCAGATCGATCTTCTCAAGCAACTCGCCACCCTCTACGGCGTGGACTATTCGAAGGCTTCCGGAAAAACCTTCGTTTCCGCGATTACCGGCAGCACCTTTGCCAAGCTGGGCGCCAGCATGCTGAAGTCCATTCCGGGCGTGGGTTCCGCGCTCGGCGGGGTCTCCATGTCCATCATGTCTGGCGCGTCCACCTATGCCCTGGCCCACGTCGTGGCCCGGCACCTGGAGACCAGCGGCAACTTCCTGGACTTCGATGTCGAGTGGGCAAAGAAAGCCTACCATGACGCCCTGGAAAAGGGCAAAGACCTCGCCGCAAAGCTGGATCGCGAAACTGACGACGAAGCCGCCAAGAAAGTTCACGAGTCCATCGGGAAGCTGGCCGAACTGCGTGACGACGGTGTTCTGACCGACGAAGAATACGAGGCGAAAAAGAACGCGTTATTGGAACGTCTTTAGGCTTGTTCCAAAAGGAGGTGAGACGTTAGGTTTCCGCCCGTGACTTTCGCGGACATCTTTTCTCTCGCTTCACAGGATGCCTCAAGTGCTCTTGCCGTCTTCGTCCGGGTCCCCACTGACCTGGGATTCTACCTTTTCGTGGGGCTGACCTACGGGTGTACCCACTTGCTCGTCTGGCTCATCGCGCGGGATTCCTCGGACATGGATTGGTGGCGCAGCTTGGGAACCTCCATGTCCGTGGCGGTTCCCGCGGGAGTCGCTTTAGCGTTCTTTCAGAATGAGGCCAGCCTATCGACGGTTATCGGCGGAATCTTGCTGGCCCTGTTTATCGCCTGGCTGGTTTACGGCTGGCTCTTTGACCTGGAAATCTGGCAACGCATCGTCATGACCGTCGCCACTCCCGCCATCGCCGTGGGAATGTTTCTGGTGGCCTATTGGCTGAAGGGGCTGATCCTGGGCGGATTGACTGGTTAGCCCAGAAGGTCTTGAAACATTCTCCAAGCCAGAAGCAGAAAGGAAACGCTGTAAGCGACAAAGTTCGCGAAAGCAATTTTCTCAAATAGTAAGCCTGGCGGTGGTTTCGGCCTGTCAAGCACCCGCGGGAACCACCAGATTACCACTGTCTCGACACCTGAGAGAAGGAACAAGTGTAGCAGATAATAGCTCAGAATCTCCATACCCGAACCGGAATCCACACTCAGGGGCAGGAATGGAATTATCAACAATCCCACCACGAGATTGACCAGAGTGGCCAACGCGCTGACTCGAAACGGTTTCAGGCTGGGAAACTGCTTGGCCAAGCGATCCAAGAACAAGAACTTCGCTAAAAACATGACGAGGATTACCCCTCCCGTATATCCGCTGTGTGGGAGGTAAAGTACCTCCAGTCCCGAACTTGACATCACCGATCCGGCCATCAAAGACATAGCTATCCGTAAGTTGATTTCTTGATTGGCCACCTCCATTCAGATTCGGCAGGTAATTCGAAGCCGACCGTGGATCCTCCGAAGGAGTTGGTGAGCCATCCAAACCCTTCCAGTTTCTTGCCCACTGACGATGCGATGCTATTTGCTCTTCAATGCTGCCGACAATACGGAATTACGCGTGAAGACTTTCAGCTTCAAAGTCAGTGAAGAGGAAGCCGGTCAGATTCGCCGCCAGGCCAAACTTGAGCACTTGAGCCTATCCGAATATTTCAGGCGCCGTGCCATGGGTCCGATGGTGGAAACGGCTGTTGGCGTGACCCGTTGTGAACTGACCGGCGCTACTATTTTCGCCCCCCTTCCAAACAGTGAGCCACTGACCACCCAGAGCGTTAGCGAGATGCTCGCTGATTTTACATGACCCGCCTTTGCGGACTTCACGGATCCATATCAGCCGCCACCCGAGCCTTGAAGGCTTTGGCAAGCTGCTCCGTTATCGGACCGGGTGCCATGGGAAGGCGATAGTCGTCCGCGTATTCGATTCCCTGCACTTCGCGGAGCGTGGAGGTCAGGAAGGCTTCGCTGGCCCGCTTCAGGTCCTCGATCGGGATGTCCCGTTCTTCGGCAGGAATGCCTTCCTTCTTGCAGATGTCCAGGAGGACGGAGCGCGTAACGCCCGCGAGGCAACCGCTTGCCAGGGGCGGCGTCACCAGCACCCCGTCCAGCACCAGAAAGATGTTCGTGCCCGTGCCTTCGCAAAGTTGGCCCGCCGTGTTGGAGAAGAGGGCCTCACCAGCGCCGCGTTCCTTGGCGTATTTCAGCGCCACCACGTTCTCACCGTAGGAGGTGGTCTTGATGCCGGTCAAAGCGCCCTTTTCGTTTCTGAGGTAGGGCACCACCACGACCTTGGTGGTCAGTTCAAAGGCCGGCATGGGCGAGACCGCCACCATCACGGACTGTTCCGCGTGGCCGCGGGCGGAGCCGAGGGGACCTTCCCCGCTCGTGAGGGTCAGACGAATGCGGGCTTCGGAAAGTCCGTTGGCCTTCAGCACGGCGCGCATGGCGTCGTCCAGCACTTGGCGGGGCGGAACGCCCAGCCCCATGGTGGTGGCGGAGTGTGTGAGCCGTTCGTAGTGGCGGCGGCAGGCAAAGGGTTCGCCGCCATAGGCGGTCATGGTTTCAAAGACACCATCGCCCACCAGCATGCCATGATCGAAGGGCGAGATTCCCACTTCCGCGGCATCGACCAGATTGCCATTCCACCAGACGGCCGATCCGTTCTGACTGTCTGACGCAGAAATGGTTTTGACACCGGCAGGCTCTGATTGCATCAAGCTCATGGATCGCGGAAGTATGGGGCGCTTTGGGCCGTCGTAAAGCCGTCAACTTTGGCGCATGTCGCCCGGGATTGCCAATGGGAATTGCATGATAGGTGCCATCCTCACCACCTTTCTCTTCGCCCTGTCCGCTATCAGCGGGCAGCGGACCGCGTTTACCTTTGGGGCACTGCACGGAAATTTCTGGCGTCTGGTGATGGCGTCAGCCGCCCTGGTGTTGCTGACGCTCTCTCTGTATCCGGAGTCCCTGCACCCGCGCACTTTTGGCTGGCTGTTCTTCAGTGGGCTCATCGGATTTGGCATGGGAGACGTGGCGCTGTTCATGGCATACGAGCGTCTGGGCTCGCGTCTTACAATTCTCATCAATTTCTGCCTGGCGCCCGTCTTTGCCGCAGTCGCGGAGTATTTCTGGCTGGGCACGGTCATCGCCCCACCCCGCTTGCTGGCGGCGGCGGTGGTGCTGACTGGCGTGGCACTGGCACTGTGCGGACGCACCACCTCCACCCGCCGCCATGGCAGTGTGAAGATCGGCGCCGCCGCCGCCGTGGTGGCCGGCCTGGGCCAGGGGCTGGGAGCGGTGATCAGCCGTCACGCCCATGAAGTGGAAGCGAACCTGGGCCTGGAGATCAACGGCATCAGTGAAGCTTGTCAGCGCGTCCTGGCGGGTTTGCTGGTGGCGTTTTTGACCGTCCTTTTCATCCGCCGTCCGGCCCGGTTAAAGATTCCCGGCCACGAGGCCCCTTCCCGGAAAGCCGCCCTGCTCTGGCTGGCCGCTGCCGCCCTCGCCGGACCCGTGGTGGGTGTCAGTTGCTTTCAATGGGCCTTGGAGTCGCTGGAAAGCGCCATTGTCCTGGCCATCGTTTCCACCACGCCTATCCTGCTCATGCCGCTGGCCTGGTTGACGGAAAAGGACAAACCGGCCTGGCTTTCCGTGGTGGGCGGAGTCGTGGCCGTGGCGGGAGTGGTGTGGCTGCAAATGATAAAGAGTGCGTAGCATTCGATCTTCTGGCAACTCGGGGCGAATTGCGCTGCTTCACCCTTTGCGCGCCTTGTTGCCCGGGGCATAGTAGGCGCCTTCGCATCACGCCATGCCGATACGTTTAGTTTCCAACGCCTTTCGACGCCTGAAAGCTCTGCCTCCCGGTGCCCGGCTGGTCTGGTGTCTGGCGCTGCTTTGGTTCATCGGCGCGGTAATTTACCTGATTGCCGGTCCCAATCCCTGGTCTGAAGAACTCGATTTTTCCCGCGAGGCTAAGGAGAGCGTGCGCACGCATGCCTACGTGGTGGAGGGCGAATGGTGGGCCTGCGTTTTGAATCTGGGCCTGTCTCTGGTGGTGATGACGGGGCTTTTCTTTTTTCCCACTAATGCCAGATTATCTCAACCATCTCATTCAGCCTTAAAAATTGACACCGAGATTGGATCTCCGGCTTCGCCGCGAGAGCGAAAGTTCATCCTCGCGCTCATCCTCCTGGCGATGGGGCTCTCCGCGTTCCTGAATTATCCCCTGCTCCACTTCAGCCTGTGGGGAGATGAGGAGGCGACGACGAGACGGTTCATCGTCGGTCATGTGCACCGGAAGGATGACGACAGCCTGAAGCTGGTGGAGCCCCAATGGCAAAAGACCATCTGGAACTACGACAACGGTCCGAACAACCACAACCTGTTCTCCGTCCTTTCCCGCCTGTCGCACTCCCTCGGCACTCAGTCTCACGAGCCGGACGAGTTCTATTTTTCGGCGGTTCTCATCCGCTTGCCCTCCTACCTCTCCGGCATCATCAGCGTCGCGGTTATCGCCTGGCTGGCGGCTCTGCTCGGTTTTCTTCGTGCCGCCCCTTTGACCGCCTTTTTCGCCGCCGTGCATCCCTGGCTAATTCGGTGGGACGTCGAAGCGCGAGGCTATTCCCTGGAACTCCTGCTCGCGCCGCTGGCCATCGCGCTCATGATCGTAGCACTTCGCGCCGGACGGTGGCGCTGGTGGCTCTTGTTTGGGGTCGTGGAAGTACTCTTGTTCTATGCCCACCTCGGATCGCTCTATCTTCTCGTGCCTCTGAACCTCGCGGCCTTGTTCTTGGCCTGGCGTCCTGGAAAGGGCCGTTGGAATCCGCTGACAAACCCGCAACTCTGGCGCTGGGGCGTGGCCAATGGCCTGGCCGCGATGGCAGTCATCCAACTGCTGGCCCCCTGCCTGCGCCCCCTGAAACTCTGGCTCGCCTCTCCGCGCGCCCAGGGGGACATCGGATGGCCCTGGATTGAAGACGCGCTCTCTTTCTTCGCCTCCGGCATGCCCTGGAATGAATGGGACGCGGCCAACCCGAACAGCCTGACTTTGGCCGAGCGCATTCACCAGTGGCCGGTGCTTTCCATGGCGGCCCTGGCGCTTCTGACGCCTCTCTTCTTCATGGGCCTGGTCTGGTTCCTGACCTCGCTCCGCCGCGCTTTTTATCTTTCCATCCTTTTGACCCCCACCGTGCTGACCATCCTCCAGGCCAAAATCGGCGGGAAGGTGCTCTACCCCTGGTACCTGGTGGGCTTTCTTCCTCAGTTTCTGATGATCATCGCCATTGGCGCCGTCATGTTTCCCTATGGACTCCGGATCTCCGAGCGCTGGCGTCCTTATCTTTCGGCGGCCTTGTCCGTGTTGTCTCTGGCGGCCCTGCTTTTCCTCAGCCAGCCGCAGCGGCACCTCTACCGCAGCCGGGGCGTGGAGCTTCTGGAACAGTCCGTCCGCCACATGCGGGAGGTGGTGAACCCCTTCGCGCCGGGCATCGACGACGTCATCACGCTCGGCTACGTGCACCATACCCGCCTTTACGACCCAGCGGCCCGGCTGCTGAACCTGACGGATGACGCCACGGCCACGGAGGATTTCGTGAAGTGGCTGCGCGCGGCAGATGCTGAAAGTAAGCCTCTGTATGTGAACACGGCCAACCTCGGGCTGGCCCGTCAGTATTTTCCGACCACCATGAACCTCCTCGAAAACCCGGAAGTCTTCGAACCGCCTGTGATCTTTCCCGGACTGCAGGAAGCCACGACGCGCTACGTCTATCGCTACCGCCCCGGCGCGGTGGCAAAGCTTTCGCTTTCCCGCTGAGACGCTTGGGCGTATCAAGAAGCCGTATTCATTTCCGGACCTGCCACCGAGAGACCGATGGTTTTGATCCAGCTTCAGAATGTGACCAAACGCTACGGCTCCAAGACCGTGGCGCTGGACGATGTCTCGCTGACGATCGAGCCGGGAGAACTGTTCTTCCTCTTGGGCCCCAGCGGCTGTGGCAAAACCACCCTGCTCCGGTCCATCGCGGGTTTTGTGAAGCCGGACTCCGGCATCATCAGCTTTGACGACAAGCCGGTGACGAACGTGCCGCCGCACCAGCGCGGCACGGCCATGATGTTTCAGAGCTACGCCCTCTGGCCCCACCTGAGTGTGTTCAAGAACGTGTCCTTCGGACTGGAGCAGCAGAAGCTGCCCCGCCGGGACATTCGCGACCGGGTGACGGAGGCGCTGGACATGGTGCAGATGGGCGGCTACGCGCAGCGCCGCATTCATGAACTGTCCGGCGGCCAGCAACAGCGCGTGGCCCTGGCCCGGGCGCTGGTGGTCCGGCCCCGGTGCCTGCTGCTGGACGAACCGCTGTCTAACCTGGATGCCAAGCTTCGATTGGAAATGCGCTCGGAAATCCGGAAGATCTGCAAAGAGTTCGGCTTGACCGCCGTGTATGTGACGCACGACCAGAAGGAAGCGCTGAGCATCGCCGACCGCCTGGCGATCCTGGTGGCGGGCAAGCTGGCGCAAGTGGGACTGCCGGAGGAAGTGTACCGGAGCCCGCATACCGAGGAGGTGGCCGGATTTATAGGCGAGACAAACTTGATTCCCGGCATTGTCCGGCAGGCGGAAAACTCCAGCGGCTTCTACGTGGTGGAAACCGGTTTCGGTGTCTTCAAGGGACGGCCCGGAAATCCGGACTGGCGCCCGGCGGGCGGGACGCCGGTCTCGCTCTCCGTGCGGCCGGAGTGTTTTTCCCTCCAGGACAAGACCGTGGCGGAAAATTCCGTGGCGGGTTCGCTGAAAGAAACCGTTTACCTGGGAGAGACAGCGCACTACACGCTTTCCACCAGTGCTAAGCCCGAAACCGTTTTGATCTCGGAACTCAACCCCAGCCGGGTCATCCGCGACACCTACACCTCTTTTCACGCCGTAGCCAAGGCGGAGGACGTGGTGCTCACGCCCGCGACTTCGGCTTCCGGTAAACCCACCGTTTCGGGATGAGCCGCTACCTTCCAGTCCTGGCCGCCATGCTGCTGACCCTGGCGGCGCCCTTCGCGCTCCGGCCCAAGGAAGTAAATTTCGCGGACCCTCAGGCAAAGAAACTCATCATCCTGACGCCGCACAACGAAAGCATCCGTTACGAGTTTTCCCGGGCTTTCGCCCGCTACATGAAGCGGACCACCGGCGAGGCGGTGGAGATCGACTGGCGCAGCCCGGGCGGCACCAGCGAGATTTCGAGAGTCATCGAAACGAGTTACCTGTCCGCGTTTAAGAACTATTGGAAGACCTCCCTGGGCCGGGAGTGGACTGGCGAAATCAGCCAGGCTTTCGACAACTCCCGCCTGACGCTGGATGACAGTCCCGGCGACGACACTCCCGCGGAGCAGGCTCGCCGAGCCTTCCTGGAGTCGGACGTGGGCATCCGGGTCGATCTCTTTTTTGGCGGCGGCGCCTACGACTTTCAGAAGCAGGCCAGCGCCGGGCACTTGGTGGACTGCGGTGTGGTCGAACGGCATCCCGACTGGTTCACGGACGCGGTCATTCCCCAGGAAGTCAGCGGAGAGACGCTGTATGACCCCGAGCACCGCTGGTTCGGCTGCTGTCTTTCCGCCTTTGGCATTGTGTCCAATCAGATAAGCCTGGAGCGCCTGGGAATCGAGGGACCCCTCACCTCCTGGGAGGACTTGGGCGATCCGCGGCTGGCCCGACAGGTGGCCCTGGCCGATCCCACCAAGAGCGGCTCTGTCACCAAAGCCTTCGAGATGCTCATCCAGCAGAAGATTCACGAAGCCGTGTTGCGTTCGGGAGCGGCACCGGACGACAGCGCGGCGATGGAGAAAGCGGTAGCCCAAGGCTGGATTGACGCGCTGCGTTTGATTCAGCGCATCTGCGCGAACGCCCGCTATTTCACCGACTACTCCCCTAAGATTCCGCTGGACGTGGCCCAGGGAAACGCCGCCGCCGGCATGAGCATCGACTTTTACGGCCGTACCTTTAACGAGCGGGTTCGCCGGGAAGATGGTTCCTCCCGCGTGGACTACTACACGCCAGAGGGCGGTTCCTCCATTGGAGCCGATCCCATCGGCATGCTTCGCGGCGCGCCGAACCCGGAACTGGCTCAGGCTTTCATCGACTTTGTGTTGTCGCCGGAGGGTCAGAAGATCTGGAATTACCGCAAAGGAGAAAAAGGAGGGCCCGCGCGTTCCGCGCTGCGCCGCATGCCCATCCGGAAAGATTTCTACGTGGAGAAGAACCTGGCTCACGCCTCCGACCCCGAGGTGCTACCCTATGAACTCGCCAAGCGTTTCGAATACCATCCGGAGTGGACCGCCCGCATCTTCGGGAACATTCGCTTCGCGATCAGCGTGGTGTTCCAGGAACCACACGAGGAACTTTCCGCCGCCTGGGAAACCATCGTGGATGCCGGGCTCCCGGAGTCTGCCGTGACGAGGCTGGAAGATTTCTCGCCCGTTACCTACGAAAAGATCAACGGCCCAATCAATGAAGTGCTGCGCCGGGGGGACCGGCTGGAAGTGCTGGAACTGTCCCGCGAATTGCGGGAGCACTTTCGGGCCCAATACCGCGAAGCCGAGCGGCTGGCTCTGGACTCAAGGAGGAACGAAGGATGAGCCGCGCCCTCTCCATCGCGGTGTATGTCTTCACCGCCCTGTTCTTTGCGGTGTTCCTGTTCCTGCCCATGGGCGTGACGGTGAAGGAAGCCTTTAACGACAACGGGCACTTCACGCTGGATTTCCTGCAATGGGTGTTCCGGGACCGGCTCTACTTGGAGGGCTTTCTGAACGCCTTACTAATCGCG
This sequence comes from Verrucomicrobiia bacterium, assembly GCA_030427505.1. Classification (GTDB taxonomy): domain Bacteria; phylum Verrucomicrobiota; class Verrucomicrobiia; order Verrucomicrobiales; family DEV007; genus JAUICH01. The sequence goes on along the minus strand of JAUICH010000003.1, from coordinate 42,406 downwards.
GTACTAAGCACGGGGCTGAGTTTCCTGATTGCGTTCCCCCTCGCCTACTGCGCGGACCGTTACGTGTTTCCCGGTAAAGAGCTGCTCAGTTCGCTGCTGCTGGTGCCGCTGATGCTCCCGCCTTTCGTGGGAGCCATTGGCGTGAAACAGATTCTCGGTCCTGACGGCGCCCTGAACGTGGCACTTTCCAAGATCGGCCTGATGAGCCTGGACGCCCCGGTGGACTGGCTGGGCGAGGGCCGCCTGTGGGGCATCGTCATCATGATCGCTCTGCACCTCTACCCCATTGTGTTTCTGAACCTGAACGCGGCCCTGGCAAACCTGGACCCTGCCATGGAGGAGGCTGCCGCGAACCTGGGAGCGAACCGCTGGAAGCGGCTCTGGCGCATTACCATCCCGCTAACCATGCCGGGAATCTTCGCCGGGGGCGCCATCGTGTTTGTGTGGTCCTTCACGGAGCTGGGCGTGCCGCTGGTGTTTGACTTCAACCGGGTGACCGCCGTGCAGATCTTCGACGGCATCAAGGACCTGGGCGACAACCCCATTCCTTACGTGCTGGCCGTGGTGATGCTGCTGTTTTCCACCGTGGTCTTTGCGGGGAGCAAACTGGTACTGGGCCGGTCGGACTTCAGCGGTCAGACAAGCCGGGCCGTCATCGGACGGCAGGCCATCCGGCTCCGTCCTTGGCAGGGCGCGCTGTGCGTGGTGTTGTTTCTCTGCGTGATCTTTCTGGCGCTCATTCCTCACCTGGGCGTCATCCTTATCTCCATTGCGGGCGACTGGTATCAAACCATCCTGCCTGAAACCTTTACCCTGCAACACTACCGGGACGCCCTGGGGCACGAACTGACGGTGCCCTCCATCGCGAACAGCCTGAAGTACGCCAGCGCCGCCATGCTGTGCTGCGTGGTGCTGGGCCTGGGAATCGCCTACGTCGTGGAGCGGACGAAGCTGCCCGGCCGCCATGCGCTGGACGCGGTGGCCATGCTGCCCCTGGCGGTGCCGGGCCTGGTCATCGCCTTCGGCTACATGGCCATGACGCAGCCGGGTGAGTTCATGGATTTCCTCGTCTATCCCGATCTGGCGCGGGAATCCGCCTCGCAAACGCCGGTGACCGATCCGGGTTTCCTGGGTGGACTATGGAACAGCCTAAAAGGGATTTTCGGCTTTCTCTTGGGTGGCTTGATCCGGGACGGAGATCCGGTTCTCCTCTTGGTCATCGCCTACACCGTGCGGCGCCTGCCCTACGTGGTACGTTCCGCCGCGGCCGGTTTCCAACAGACCAGTGTGACCCTGGAGGAAGCCGCCCAGAATTTAGGCGCTTCGCCTTTGACCGCGCTGCGAAAGATCACGGCGCCCCTGATCATGGCAAACCTGATCGCCGGTGGCCTGCTGGCTTTTTCTTTCGCCATGCTGGAGGTATCCGACTCGCTCATCCTCGCGGAGCAGCGGGATCACTATCCGATTACCAAGGCTATCTACGCCCTGCTCGGCACCCTGGGGAACGGTCAGTTCTTGGCCTCCGCGCTGGGCGTCTGGGCCATGGTGTTCCTGGCGGTGACCTTGATTGGCGCGGGGCGGATTCTGGGGAAAAAGTTAGGGGCGCTGTTCCGGTATTAGGGAATGAGGTTGGTGGCGGTTCTGTTCCTTGCGCAAGCCTTTCAGCAAAAAGGCGGAACGCGATCTCCGAAGTCCAAGCCGGACGGGCAGATTCAAGGAAATCAGCCAAAGGCAACGCCTTCCCTTTATTTGGACATTTGATCGGTCTGCATTTTCTCAGGCTCGATCGCACTTTCCGTAAACCGAGAGCCGCTATTCTTCGTTCGCCCGGTTCCAAAGTTCCTCGCCCGGAGGTCGAGGGCCACCTATAGGCCGTTCGGTTCCAAAAACAGTAGGCAGTGTGGACAAATGGGCCGCGTCTCCGGGTATTCGCCGCTTCGCGGCGCTGAGTTCTCTTTTCTTTTCTTCATTTCCGGTCCGTTCTCCAATTTGTCCACACTGCCTAAAGGAACGCAGCCCTAAAACATCAAGAAGAGGGCAAAATATGTAGAGTCAGGAAAATTCCATTTGATAATTACCATAATTACTATAATTTAGAATTGTCCTAATTGCGGTTGGTCACGAAACAATCCGCCGGCTTGCCACCGGCCTTTCCTACCGACCCATGACCCTGCGCCTGAAACACCACACGTCTGCTCTACTCCTTCCCATCTTTGTCTTAGCCATTCTCCAAGGACACTTCCCCGTCCGTTCGGGGGCGTCCGAGCCCAGCCGGACGGCTCCTGTAAAAGTGCCTACCCTACCCGGCAAAGTGCCGGACTATTGGACTCCGGGCGGCTGGGACAGCTCAGATGCCAAGAGCATCTGGCATGACATGGAACCAGCCCCGAAGGCTGCCAAACCAACGGCTGCGAATTCTCCCGCTCCAGTTCCGGCTCGAAAGAAATCCGTCGAGCCCAAGGATCGCTGAATCGCCCTTTGGCCCTTTGGCATTCATTTCTTCTCCTCTCCTTTGTCCTAGATGCGGCCGGAATCTCGCTACCGGCCGATCCTGCCCGGGCGCCGAATCTTGTATCTTAGGGAGCGTTCTTCCCAAATGGAGTGACTTACTGAGAAATTCTGGAGGTTTATTTCGAACTTCCCAAGGAATTTGATTGTCTGTAGCCTCTTGAGAATCCGCGGCTTCCGCCGCCTGGCAGTCTCCCAAACCCGGCCCCGAGAGTTTCGGTTTTGCCTTTGCTACAGACCAGAAGATCCCTTTCCTATAGGATCAGCCTGTTAGCGGTTCCTTTGTGTGCCGTTGGCTTGGTGACGGATGTCTGGGCGGAAGATCCGGTGGCGAAGAGCCCGGAACACCTGGAGTTTTTCGAGTCCAAGATCCGTCCCGTGCTGGTGGAGCACTGTTATCAGTGCCATTCCGCGGACTCTGAAAAGCTGAAGGGAGGGCTCTTCCTGGATTCGAGGGACGGCATGATGCGCGGAGGCGACTCCGGACCCACCCTGGTGCCGGGCGATCCGGAAGACAGCATTCTGGTCAAGAGCTTGCGCTACGACTCCGAATTTCCGGAAATGCCGCCGAAGGAACGGCTGTCCGAAGACGTCATCCACGACTTCGAAAAGTGGATCAAAATGGGCGCGCCGGACCCGCGTCATGAGAACACGGCTCCCCTGCCGGAAGCCGAAGGGATCGACATCGAAGCCGGGCGCCAGTTCTGGGCCTTTCAAGCTCCCCAGCCTCACGCCGCGCCCGCGGTGAAAGACGCCAGTTGGCCTCGTGGGGACATGGATCGCTTTATCCTGGCGAAGTTGGAAGAGAAGACTTTTCACCCGGCCCCGGACGCGGACGCAGCGGTGCTGGCGCGGCGCTTGTATTTCGATCTCGTCGGCTTGCCGCCTTCCCCGGAACAACTGAGCCAATTTATTTCAGACTACGAAGCCGATCCCGAACGGACCCTCGCGGCGACGGCGGACCGGCTGTTGGCTTTGCCCCAGTTTGGAGAAAAATGGGGCCGTCACTGGCTGGACCTGGCCCGCTACGCGGACTCGAACGGCGGCGACATCAATCTCACTTACCACAACGCCTGGCGCTACCGGCAGTATGTGGTGGATGCCTTCAACGCGGACAAACCCTACGACCAGTTCATCCGCGAACAGATCGCGGGCGATCTCCTGCCCTACGACAACCCGGACCAACGGGCCGAGCAGCTCATTGGTTCCGGTTTCCTCGTCATGGGTCCCAAGATGTTGTCCGAACGGGACAAGGAAAAGATGCACCTGGATATCGCGGACGAGCAGATCGACACCGTGGGCCGGGTCTTCATGGGGATGACGCTAGGCTGCGCCCGCTGTCACGACCACAAGTTCGATCCCATTCCGGCGCGGGACTACTATGCCCTGGCGGGAATCTTCCGCTCCACCTACACCGCTCACGGCATTCGGATGGGGAATGTGAATGTGTCGGGCTGGATCGAGCGGGAACTGCCGATGTCGCCAGAGTTGGAGGCGAAGCTGGTGGCCTATCAGGAGGAGAAGCAGGATTTGGAAAAACAGATCGCCTCTCTCACCAAGGAAGTGGAAGCCCTGAAACGGGAAGCCGGCCTGGAGGAAGCCGCGTTGCTGGGAGTCGTGGTGGATGACAAGGACGCCGAAGTGGTGGGCGACTGGACGAGTTCCACCCACAGCCCGAATTTCTATGGCGAAGGCTATCTGCACGATAACAAGGCGGACAAGGGCAAGAAGTCCGTCACCTGGCGGCCCAGCCTGCCCGGAAGCGGTGAGTATGAAGTCAGAATCTCATATGCGGCGAGTTCCGGACGGGACGAAGCGGTGCCGGTCACCGTGGTCCATGCGGGCGGCGAGGAAACGTTGATTGTGAATCAATCCACCCAACCGCCCATCGCTGGCATGTGGGATGTTCTGGGGCGTTTTCACTTTGAGGGCGGGAAAAGCGGATTCGTCCAGATGAAGACGGAGGGGACCCGCGGCTACATCATTGCCGACGCCGTTCAGTTCATCCCCGTGGCGGATCTTGAGAAGGAGAAGCAGGACTCCCCCTTTGGAAAAGCGCGGGCGCTCTACGCGGAGGCTTCCGGAAAGCTGAAGTCCCTGGAAGGCGACCTGAAGGCATTGGAAAAGCAGGCTCCGGAAGTGCCCATGGCCATGGCCGCCCAGGACCGGGAGAAAACCGGTGACGTGAACATCCGGATTCGCGGCGAAGTGAGAAACCTGGGCCCAGTGGCGGAGCGCGGGTTCCTTCAGGTGGCCAGCCTTCCGGGGGAACATCTGCCCAAGATCGGGGAGAACGAAAGCGGCCGCCTGGAACTGGCCGGGTGGCTGGCCAGCCCGGCGAATCCGCTGACGGCTCGCGTGATGGTGAACCGGGTCTGGCACCACCTGCACGGCAGTGGGCTCGTGCGGACGGTGGACAACTTTGGAGAACTCGGAGACCGGCCCTCCCATCCGGAACTGCTCGACCAGCTCGCGGTTCAGTTCATCGAATCTGGCTGGTCGGTGAAAAGCCTGGTCCGGGAAATCGTGCTCTCCCGCGCCTACCGGCAGTCCGCCGATCCCGACCCGGCCACGGAAATCCTCGCGGCGCAGGCCGACCCGGAGAACCGCCTGCTCTGGAAACAGAACCGGCGGCGCCTTTCCGCCGAAGCGATCCGGGATGCCTTGCTTGCGGTGTCCGGCCAACTTGACCCCGAGACCGATCAGTCTCCCGTGGATGACTTGGGCGAGCAGGCCATTGCGAACTCCGCCAATCAGAGCGGCGGTTTGACCCTCGACGGCCTGAGAAAGCGAAGCCTCTACATGCCCATGGTGAGAAACGACATGCCGCCCTTCCTGGAAACCTTCGACATGGCGAACCCGGACATGGTTACCGGAAACCGTCAGGCCACCACGGTACCCACGCAGGCGCTGCTTATGCTGAACAGTGAGTTGGTCGGTTCCCTGTCTCGGGACTTAGCGGGCCAGCTCCGGATGGCCGAACCTGACGACCCGGAAAGCCAGGTGCGCGACCTCTATCTCCGTGCCTTTTCGCGGGAACCGTCCGCCTACGAAATCGACCGGGCTCTGACCTTTGTCAGGGAGATGGCCAACGATGAAGGCCAGTCCCCAGAGGAAGCCCTGGCTTCGCTGGCTCACATGCTTTTTGCCTCCACCGAATTCCGCTACCTGAACTGAGGAACCGAACCGCGCTGCTCCATGAAGACTTCCGCCTGTCATCGTTTTGCTCCTCTGGACACGTCGCGCCGTTCGTTCTTGCGGAACGCGGGCTGCGGGTTTGGAGCCCTCGCCTTTCACACCCTGGCCGCCGAGATCGCTTCCGCCGCCAACACGGCTTACCCCTCCGTGGGCCGGCCGCATTTCGAGCCGAAGGCAAAGCGGGTCATTTTCCTCTTCATGCACGGCGGCGTGTCTCAGGTAGATTCGTTTGACTACAAACCACGGCTCACCAAGGAAGACGGCAATCCCCTGCCCTTCGAGGGGTTGAGCAACCTGGACGCCACCAAGGATGGGGCCCAGGGCAAGATCCTGGGAACTCCCTGGAGCTTCCGGCAGACCGGACAAAGCGGAAACTGGGTGAGCGACCTGTGGCCCCACGTCGGCGAACACATCGACGATCTGTGCTTCATCAAGTCCATGCACACCAAGGGGACGTCCCACGGTCAGGCGGTGTGCATGCTCCACACCGGCACGGACAACCTGGTGCGGCCCTCCATGGGCGCCTGGGTGAGCTACGGCCTCGGCACGGAAAACCGCGACCTGCCCGCTTTCGTCTCCATCACCCCGCCGCGCGGACACGGCGGGCCCCGGAACTACGGTTCCGCCTTCCTGCCCGCGGAGCATCAGGCCACGGCCATCGGCCACTCCGGCATGAAGACCAAGGACGCCACCATCCGCTACCTGGGACACCGGGAAGGAGACAGTTCCCGGCTCCAGCAGCGGCAATTGGCGTTTCTCCAGGATTTGAATCGCGATCACCTGGAACGCTCCCACCAGGACGCGCAAATCGAAGGCGTCATCCAGAGTTACGAACTCGCCTACCGCATGCAGGGCGTGGCGCCTGAGTTGCTGGACCTCAGCGGGGAGCCCGGCTACATCCAGGATCTGTATGGCATCGGCACTGACGAAACGGACGACTTCGGCCGCCGCTGCCTGATGGCCCGCCGCTTTTCCGAAGCGGGTGTGCGCTTTGTGCAGGCTTCGACCGCCTATGTGTGGGACCAACACGGCAACCTCCGCAAGGGTCACGAGAAGAATGCGCTCGCGGTGGACAAGCCGATTGCCGGTCTGTTGACCGACCTGAAGCAGCGCGGCCTGATGGAAGACACCCTGGTGGTGTGGGGCACGGAGTTCGGACGCACTCCCATCGTGCAGGGCAGCAACGGCCGGGACCACAATCCCGCCGGCTTCACCATCTGGATGGCGGGCGCCGGAGTGAAAGCCGGGCTCAGCTTTGGCGAGACGGATGACTACGGCTACTACGCCGTATCTGACAAGGTGCACATGCACGACCTGCACGCGACGATTCTCCACCTCCTCGGCATCAATCACGAACACCTGACCTACCGCTACGCGGGCCGGGATTTCCGCCTGACGGATGTGTATGGCGAAGTGGTGAAGGGCGTGCTGGCCTGATGCAGGTAATTCGCTACCGCGGCGAGGGGTGATCCTCGACCTTCCGGGGTCTGGGCCGGACTCGGCGGAGAACTCGCGAACCGGTCAAGCAGGATCATTCCGGCGGGTTATTCGGAGCCTGACTCGACAGCGAATAGGCTGCGTCAGGTACGTGCAATGTCCAAACAAAGGTATTTCGCAGCCTTCCTCTGCTGCCGTGAACGCGCTCGGAGATCGCGCTCCACCTTGGCCAAACGTCATTCGATCTATCTTTATCTTTCGCGTGGAATGGCTGCGCTGCCGCCTGAGTAGGCTTCGGAAAATAGACCCCGTTTCACTCCCACCCTTGCGCAGCGGTCCTTTCCCGGCTTATTCGTGGTCTTATCCCAGATCATGAGTGAAACGCCGTCAGCCGAGTCCCCCGCCCTTCGTTCCGAACCCACCGCCGAAAACGCGAGAAAGCGGGACTTCATTCGCGACATCATCGCGGAAGACGTGGCGGCGGGGAAAAATGGCGGGCGTGTGATTACCCGCTTTCCCCCGGAGCCGAATGGCTACCTGCACATCGGCCACGCCAAGGCCTTCTGCCTGAACTTCAGCGTGGCGGAAGAATATCGGGACATCGCCACGGAAGCCCGCTGCCACCTGCGGATGGACGACACGAACCCCACGAAGGAAGACGTGGAATACGTCCAGTCCATCCAGGAAGACATCCGGTGGATGGGCTTTGACTGGGGCGAGCATTTCTATTTTGCCTCCGACTACTACGACAAGCTTTACGATTGGGCCGTGGAACTGATCGGCAAAGGCCTGGCCTACGTGGACGAGCAATCGCCCGAGGAGATGCGCGCCGCCCGCGGCACCTTGAACGAACCGGGCAGACCCAGCCCGCACCGCGACCGGAGCCCGGAGGAGAATCTGACCCTCTTTGAGAAAATGCGGGACGGCGGTTTCAAAGAAGGCGAAGCCGTGCTGCGGGCGAAGATCGACATGGCGCACCCGAACCTGAACATGCGGGACCCCGCCATCTACCGCGTGCTGCGGGCGCACCACGACCGGACGGGCGACAAGTGGCGCATTTACCCCATGTACGACTTTGCGCATCCGCTGTCGGATGCGCTGGAAGGCATCACGCACAGCCTGTGTTCGCTGGAGTTTGAAAACCATCGGCCGCTATACGACTGGTTCGTGGCGAACTGCACCACGCCCAGTACCCCGCGCCAGATCGAATTCGCCCGGCTGACCCTCAGCTACACCATCACGTCCAAGCGCAAACTCCAGCACCTGGTACAGGAGAAAAAGGTGGCCGGGTGGGACGACCCCCGCATGCCTACTCTCTCCGGCATGCGCCGCCGCGGTTACACCCCGGAAGGGATTCGTTCCTTCATCGAGAAGGTGGGCATGACCAAGTACAACAGCCTGACGGACGTCGCGCTGCTGGAACACGCCGTGCGCGAGCACCTGAACAAGATCTGCCCCCGCTACATGGCCGTGCTGGACCCGGTGAAGCTGGTGATTACCAATTACCCGGAAGACCAGGTGGAAGAGATGGAGGCGGTGAACAATCCGGAAGATCCGGAAGCCGGTTCAAGGAAGGTACCCTTCAGCCGCGAACTGCTCATCGAGCGGGACGACTTCATGGAAGACCCGCCCAAGAAATTCTTTCGCCTTGGACCCGGTCGCGAGGTGCGCCTGCGCTATGGCTACTGGGTCATGTGTACGGATTTCAAGAAAGACGCGGACGGGAACGTGACCGAGATCCTGGCTACCTATGATCCTGAGACCCGGGGCGGCAACAACCCGCCGGACGGACGGAAAGTCAAAGGCACGATCCACTGGGTCAGCGCCGCGCACGCCAAGGAAGCCACCGTGCGCCTCTACGACCGGCTCTTTACTTCAGAGAATCCCGACGCGGAAGAAGGCGAGTTCACCGACTATCTGAACCCCGACTCTCTCCATACCGTCACCGGTCAGTTAGAGCCCGCGCTTGGCAAATTGAAACCCGGCGACCGGGTGCAGTTCGAACGGCTGGGTTACTTCTGCGTGGACACCAAGGATGCTAAGCCAGAGGAAGAAAGACTGGTCTTCAACCGCACCGCTACCCTGCGGGACAGTTGGGCCAAGGTGAAAGGGGGGTAACCGGTTACGGCCCGCATCCTTATCGGCGAATCATCCACAGGCTTGCAAACCCGAAGAGGCCCAACAAAATCATAGCGATGCAGATGCCCGCGACGACTTTACCGGCGGTGTCGTACTGCTTGAACTGTGCGTAACCGGTGGGCGCGGAGAGCAGGTAGATGCCTTGAATCAGGTTCGCGATGGGCACTAATTGAAGCAGGCACCACCAGCCATTCCAGCCGATATTCTTCAGGCGTAGCGAACAAATCCAAAGGGAAATAGGCAACGCGACCAGAAAAACCGCCACGCCGGAGAACGTCGCGATGTTTTTCCCTAGGTTTTCAACACCGTCGCGGGCGGCCACGCTAAAAAGGTTGGTCAGGAGCGCCACGACTATCGACAGTAGAAAATAGATGAACCGCTGGATGCCTGGATAGGTGTCCGTGTTTCTGGTATCCGGTGCTCCCAAATTAGCGGTTGGAGTGGTGTACGGGTTGTAGGACATGATTCCGTGCAGTTCGGGGCCCGGCCCGACGGCAGTAGACTGGTCGCTTTCACTCGAAGCCCTTCTAGTGCTCTGACCGCCTTAAAATGATGGGTGATTGGCGACGATTTTTGGCTGGAAGCAAGGCGCGATGAAGGAGGCTATGTGAATCATAACCGACTGAAGAGCAACGGAGACTCCAGCCAAAAAGACCGGGTCGCGTCCTATTGCCAACGGTTCTTTGTTCAGACCAAGCACTCATCATTCTAAGGCGGTCAGAGCACTAGTCGCTGGGAAAGAAGGCCACGAAAGAGAAAACAGCCAGTCCTGACAGTATGGCAATGGCGATGCTGATACCCAGAAGTATTTTCCCGGCTGTATCAAATCGCTTTGTGTCGGCATAGCCCGCGGGCGCGGAAATCAGGAAGATGGTCTGGACGAAACTCGCGACGGGAACTAGCTGCAAGAGGCCCCACCAACCGCTCCACCCGATATTCCGAACCCGTTGCACGCTGATGACGACACCAACGAACGCAACGGCCAAACCAACCAGAGGGCCTTCCGGCCCGCTCTTTGAAAACCATGCAATGAGAAACAGAATCACCACCGCTCCCAGACCGGTAAGGAAGAACATAAGCCGGTTTAATCCTGGATATTCCCTGGCTCCCTGAGCCATCACATCGCCCAGGTCCGATTGAGGGGAGGTGTAGGGATTGAATGTCATGCTCGAAGGACAGGAATAGATCAGTCAGGCTGAAGCCCTACGCCTCTCCAATCAAAGCCCCCAAAAACATCCACTGTAAACCGGAAGATTTGTTTCCCAGAATCCGGCGGTGCTTTCCATGCTTTGACAGGTGACTTGGCCAGTCTGCAAAAACACCTCAATGGATCTCGTCATTCTTGCCACAGAGTCAAGTTCAAGACTTGCCCCCTGAACAACCCTCGACGTAAGCTGTTCGGCAGTTTCAACCCCCATCCCCGCCTCTAAGATGAAGATCCTTCCGTTTCTGGCCGGCCCCATTTTCTTTTTCGTTAGTCTTTCCATGGCTCCGGTGACTCGGGCCGAAGAAGTCGCCGAACGTTTCTTTGAAAACACCCAGAAAGGCAGCCTGGAGCTGAGTTCCGCGGGAAAGATCGCTTTTGGTCCGGACGGGCTCTTGCTCATCTCCGACCCGCGCGCCGCGGTCATTGTCGCGGTGGATACGGGCGACACCGGGCCGGCGGAAAGACTGCAAGAGCCGGTTGCGGACATTGATGCCGTCATTGCCAAGGCGAAGGAAGTGGCTCCCGAGCAGGTGACCATCGTGGATATGGCCGTGAATCCGGCTAGCGGGAAAGTGTACTTTTCCCTAAACACTCAGCCAGGCAACAAGCCCTCCCTGGTCTCGGTGGATGCGGCGGGAAACGTGTCCGAAGTCGAACTTTCCAGAGCCGAGTATGTGAAGATTTCCCTGCCCTCCACGGAAGCCGGAAAGCTGCGCAACGTGACCGACCTGGCCTTCGCTGACTTCAGCATTATCGTGGCGGGCCAGTCCGCGGAAGAGTTTGCCAATAAGATCTATCAGATTCCGATTCCGCTCACTCATGGTCAGACGGCGGAGTTTTTCAGCGCGGAGACCTATCATGTTTCGCACAAGCGTTGGGAAACCAAGGCGCCCATTCAGTCCTTCATTCCCTACGAAAGCGCGGGGAAATTTTACGTGGTGGGGGCCTTCGCCTGCACGCCGATCGCGAAGTTTCCCCTGTCCGACATCGAGTCCGGCGCCAATATCAAGGGCACCAGCGTGGTGGAACTCGGCTCTGGCAACCGTCCCCGCGACATGTTCACCTACGTGAAAGACGGACAGGAATGGCTGGTGACCAACACCCAGCGCTTCAAGGATAACCTGTTCGGCCCCAGCGCCTTTTGGGCGGCCCGGGTGAAGATGGAGTACCTGGACGCGGACGAACCGGAGGATACCAACGAAAACGCCATCCGCCGGAATGTGAATGCCCCCAGCGGACCTGACGCCAAAGGCATCGAAGTCATCGACGAGCTTTTCGGGGCGGTTCATGTCAGCCAGCTCGACAACGCGGAGGTAATAGTCCTGCGCGAAACGGAAAGCGGCACCCACACCCTGGAACTGGTGACCCTGCCCTGAGGGGAGTAGGCTCTGGCCAATGAGCCGAATCCGCGTTCATACCCCTTCCTTCTTCGCGCCCGGAAAGCTGGCTCTGGTCGTGGCCATGTTGGGGGCCGGTTGGGCAGCCGCCTTTGCCCTGGCCGGCGGCGGTCAGACTGGCGCCACCGCCCGGGAAGAGAAGCCCCCTGTCCTGGAAGCCATCTTTCCCGCGGTTCCCACGCTGCCGGCCAATCACCTGAAGTTCTACCTTTACTTTTCCGAGCCCTTGGCCCGGGGCGACGTGTTCCGGCACTTCTCTCTGACGGACTTGGACAGTGGGAAGCTGGTGCCCGAACCTTTCCGCGAGGTGGAACTGTGGGACGAGACCGGCACCCGGCTAACCCTCTGGTTTCACCCCGGACGCCAGAAACCGGGAGTGAATTTGAATGTCGAGATCGGCCCGATTCTGGAAGAAGGAAAGCGCTACCAGCTGACAGTATCTGGCGAGTGGCGCAGCGAACGGGGCGTTCCACTTTCAGAACCCGTTTCCAAGGAGTTCACGGCTGGTCCCATGGACAATACTCAGCCCGATCCTGCCCGGTGGGTCCTGACTTCCCCACGGAGCCAAACGCCGGGAGACGCCCTGCATATCCATTTTGACGAACCCCTGGACCGGGCCCTGGTCCTGTCCTGTTTCACCGTTCGCCTGGCGGGTTCGCCTTCAAGCACAACGCCCCTGGACCTGGTTTCAGAATACGATCCGGAAGCTCAGACCTTACTTCTGCACCCTTCGAAGCCGGAAACCCACTGGTCGCCGGGAGGCTACATCCTGATCGTTCGAACTGTTTTGGAAGACTTGGCGGGCAACAGCCTGGCCCGCCCCTTCAACTTGGACCTCTCCACCCCCTCGGGAACGATCCGGAACGAAGAGACGATTGAGTTCCCTTTCCAAGTGAATTAGGCGAAATCCATCCAAGAAGGGCGTCACTCATTGAGCAAATTTTGCTCTCGTCCACCGCTTTTCTTTTCATCTTAGTTCGTTCTTGATCATTACATTGTAAATCCGGCATACTGGTCACCAAGATTTCCTCAGGCCCCCGAAGCCAGTGGAGATCAGCCAGAGATCGCCGCGTGCCGGATGCCGTTGGTCCCGGATCCACGAATTTTACTGTTGCCGAATTCTCTGAATTTTAAGAAAACCGCCCAGATCCGTCATAACCCGATGTCTATGAAAATGCGCCCGACTGTCATCCTCAGCGTTCTCGCCCTGTCCTTTGGGGCCGTGAATGCCCAAGCTCAACTAAACTCCCGCGGTGGAGCTCAGCAGGACTTCAGCGATCCTCAGTTCGTAAAAGCGGAAGCTTTCAAGATCGACAAATTCATTGGGGATGGTTTCCGGCAATACAATGTGAGCCCCATGCCGATGGCCACGGATCAGCAGTACGTGCGGCGGGTTTACCTGGACATCGTGGGACGGATTCCCACCTACGAAGAAACCACCGCTTTCCTGGAAGATCAGGACCCGAACAAGCGTCCCCGGCTGGTCAATACCCTGCTGGATTCTCCGGGCTACAACAGCCACACGTATAACTATTGGGCCGACGTGCTGCGGGCGACTTCCCGGTTTTTCAATAACCAAACGAACGCGGCTTCCTACATCATCTGGCTGAAAGGCGCGATCGAAAACAACATGCCCTATGATGAGTTTGTGAAGGCCCTGCTGGGTTCTTCCGGCGGCGGCTGGGCGGAAGGAAATGGCGCGGTCGGCTATTACGAGCGGGACAAGGGCATGCCGCTGGACAACATGGCCAATACCATGCGGATCTTCCTGGGTACCCGGATGGAATGCGCGCAGTGTCACAACCACCCCTTCGCGAAATGGGAGCAAATGGACTTCTTCGAAACCGCCGCGTTCACCGCGGGCATTGAGGAAGAGAAAGGCTACGAAGAGCGCCGGAAGCTCGGAATGATGTATCGCAACGGCGGCCCCCGCAGCGAGATGTATGCCCTGCTCCGGATGATCGACTATTCGATTTGGCGCTACGGCATCAAAGGCGGTGGCACGGGCCAGATCGAGTTGCCGATGGACTACAAGTACAGCGATGGCGATCCGGGCGAAATGGTCGGCGCCAAGGCTCCCTTCGGACAGTCCCTGCGGTTCAGCGACAAGCGCGAGGCGGACGACGCCCGCTACGAATTCGCCGAATGGCTGACCTCTCAAGAAAATCCGCGCTTCGGCCTGATGATCGCCAACCGCCTCTGGAAACGCGCCATGGGTTTTGGCCTCTATGAGCCGCTGGACAATGTGGACCTCATGTTCGACGCGGATCCGGACTCCAAGCGGGACCCTTCCCACCCGGAACTCTGGAAGCATCTGGCGAATCTGATCGCGAAAGTGAACTGGGACCAGAAAGCGTTCCTGCGCATCCTCTACAACACCCGGACCTACCAGCTGGGCCCCAACCCCAAAGCTCACGACCCGGGCCTTCCCTACGCCTTCAATGGCCGTCTGCTGCAGCGCATGTCCGCCGAGCAGATTTGGGATTCCATGCTGGCCCTGACCATTCCGGCTCCGGACGAGCGGGAAAGCATCTACAACCGGGATTGGATCCAACTGCGCGGCCAATATGTGCTGGTGGGTCAGAAGACCATGTCCGATCTCTACCAGGACACCATTGGCCTGACCGCCGATCAGGTCGAGAGCTACGCCCGCGACCTGATGGGTCAGATCAGCTCGGCTAATTCCATTCCCGTCAACTACAACGGCGGAGGAGACAGCATGATGATGGGCGGCGGCGGCAGCGGCGGCATCACGTCAGCGGCTGGTATCGACGACTCCCAGTGGAAGGGTTTTTCCCCCTCCCTGGTTCGCGCTTCCGAGTTGCCCTCACCGGCTCCGGCTTCTCACTTCCTGCGCCGCTTCGGCCAGTCCGACCGCGAGGTCATTGAAAACGGAAGCCGCGAATCGGACGTCACGCAGGTGCTTTCCCTTATCAACGGCCACGTCCAGCAGAACATCGTCGGAAACCAGGACGCGGTGATCTACAAAACGATCGCGGACGTGGATTCTCCCGGCGACATCGTGAAACGGCTCTACCTGGCCATCCTGAATCGCGAGCCCACTGACGAGGAACTCGTGATCCTGGCCCAGCACTATGATGAGGTGGATACCGAGGAAAAAGCCCGCGAAGACTTCATCTGGACTCTCCTGAACACCTCCGAGTTTCTGTTCGTTCAGTAAGCAGAGAGCTACAGGTCACTCCCAATTAAAAGAACCCCGATCCCTACCGCCACCATCCCACCTCTGAGATCCATGAAAACGAACTTCGACGAACTGACCCGCCGCCAGTTCATGGTGAATTCCGCCTACAAGTATCTGGGCGTTTCCCTTGCCCCGATGCTGGGCTCACTTGTTGGGGAAGAAACGGTTTTCGCCGCCAGCGAACCCGCGCGCCGGACTAAGACGGCCAAGTCTGTCATCTTCCTGAACATGTCCGGCGGTATGAGCCACGTGGACACATTCGACCCGAAACCGGACGGAGGTGAAGACATCAACGGGGGAATCGAAACCATCAATACCAATGCGGACGGGGTCCGGCTGAGCCAGTATCTCCCCAAGCTGGCCGGACAGGCGGACAAGATGTGCGTCATCAACTCGATGAAGAGCAACCAGGGCGCCCACGAACAAGGGCAGTACCTGATCCACCGCAGCTACGCTCCGCGTGGCACCATCCGCCACCCTTCCATGGGATCTTGGGTGGTGCGCCTGGCCGGACGCCGGAATCCCACCATCCCGCCCTATGTGACCATCAGCCCGACGGGTGGAGGCACCGGTGACGCCGGTTTCATGGGCACGTCCTTCGCCGCCGTGCCGGTGCAGGAACCCGCCAATGGCCTGCAGGACAGCAAGCTGCCCTACGGTGTGGAAGAGGATGAGTTCAAGACCCGCCTGAAACTGGCGGAAACCATGAACAAGAAGTTCCACCACCAGTTCGAGCAGCCCCAGGTGGCGGACTACCAAAAGCTCTACTATGAAGCCGTGAAGCTGATGCGGAGCGAAGACCTCAAAGCCTTCGACCTGAACGAAGAAGCCGGCAGCGTCGTGGAAGAATACGGCGCGGACCGTTTCGGCCAGGGCTGTCTACTGGCCCGCCGTCTCGTGGAGCACAATGTGCGCTTCGTGGAAGTCGGCTTGGGCGGTTGGGACACGCACTACGACAACTTCAACAGCGTGGAAGACAAGGCCTCCATCCTGGACCAGGGCATGAGCGCCCTGCTCGCGGACCTGAATCGGCGCGGCATGCTGGACGAAACCATTGTCGTGCTGGGAACGGAGTTTGGGCGAACGCCAGACATTGTGCGGAACCACAACAACGGCCGCGACCACTACCCACGCGCCTACTCCTGCGTCATTGCCGGTGGCGGGATTCGTGGCGGACAGACTTACGGTAAGACGGACAAGAAAGGTAAAGGGATCGACGAAAATCCCGTGGAGCCGAAGCAGATCAACGCCACCATCGCCTACGCGCTGGGCCTGCCGCTGGAGCAGATCATCTACTCCGCCTCCAAGCGTCCCTTTGTGGTGGCTGACCACGGACAGCCCTTGTTCGATATCTTTGGCTGATCCGGAA
Source organism: Verrucomicrobiia bacterium (assembly GCA_030427505.1). Taxonomy (GTDB): domain Bacteria; phylum Verrucomicrobiota; class Verrucomicrobiia; order Verrucomicrobiales; family DEV007; genus JAUICH01. The sequence goes on along the minus strand of JAUICH010000003.1, from coordinate 25,949 downwards.
ACCACCTCCAGAATAAATCCTCCCTTTTTTCGAGAAGTCATGATTGGACGACTGATCGCGCCCATCGCCGCCTTAGCGGCGCTGGGCCTTACCGCTTCTGTTCACGCCGAGATCAACTTCGAATCTCAGATTCTGCCGATTCTGAAGAGCGAGTGTATCGACTGCCACCGCGCTCCCTATGAAGAGAATGGTCAAAAGAAACAGCCGAAGGGCGGTCTTCGCCTGGATGGCCGTCTGGCCATCGAACAGGGAGGCAGCAGTGGAGATGTGATCGTCCCGGGGGACCCGGAAGGCAGCCTGCTTTACGAGCTGATCGCCCTGCCGGAAAACCATGACGACATCATGCCGCCCAAGGGAGGCCCTCTGACCAAGAACCAGATCCTCGCGATCGGCATGTGGATCAAGGAGGGCGCCAACTTCGGAAACTGGAAGGGTAACGAAGAAGGGGTTTCGCTGACGAAACGGGAGATGGCTCCCAGCGCGGCGGACAACCTGGCTAAAGGCGCCACGGAAGCCGGAAAGGACGTACTGGATACGCTGGCCAAGGAAGGGGCCACCATCACTCCCGTGGCTCCGGGAAATCCTCTGTTGCGTGTCGAATATCTCTCCGGGGAAATGCGTCCCGAAGACGCTCACGTATCCCAGCTCGCCTCCATTGGTTCCAACATTACGGAATTGGTCCTGAGCAAAGCGGCGATCACGGACCAAAGCGCCAAGATCATTGGCAGCTTTAGCAAGCTGACTTACCTCGATCTGCACAATACTCAAATCACCGACGCCAGCATCGATGCCATCGCCCAACTTCAACACCTGGAATACCTGAACCTTTATGGCACCAGCGTGTCTGACGCCTCGCTTCCGAAGATCGCCCAGCTTCGCAATCTGAAGTCGGTCTACTTCTGGCAAACCAGCGTCACGGATGGCGGTGCCGAGAAACTTCGCCAGGCGCTTCCCGACGCGCGGGTGGTCATGGAGTAAAGTCTTCCCTAATCCCCCCTGGAAGTGAGGCGGCAAAACGGAAAACTTCTGGGAAACCAGACGGGAAATACCAGGGTAAACCCCAAGCTTTTCCTCGGTTTTCTCATCGTTGTTGCGGGCTGCCTCCCGGGTTTTGTAAGAGAATCGGACGGATTTGCCTACGTGACCGCGGGAGGAGCGAAGCCCGCGGACACGGTCGTTCACCCCGCCGGATACACCGGGCAAGGCGGAACTTTGAAGCTAACCCTCGCGCTTCACTCCGACTTTGCGGAACTGGAAGCCGATTTCGCGTTTTCCGCGAATCAAGCGGCCGCTATCTGGAATGATCGCCTGGTGGTTTCGGCTTCGCTAAGTCCGTCAGTCGAGATTCCCGCGGAGTACGGAACCGATGTCTTTGGCGTCCTGACTCACGAAATGGGTCACACCCTGGGGCTGGCGCATCCCGCGCTGGGGCCGCAGCCAAGTGCCCGCCGTTCAAGAGAGAAATTCACCGCCTCGGCGATGGGACCGAACGGGAAATTTGATCTCGACCCGGGACCGGACGGCGTCGGTGGAACCGCTGACGACCTTCGCGGGGACGATGTGAACTTGAACTACTTCAAACGCTCCGACAACAACCCCTTCACCCTGCCCACCAGCGGAGTCTTTGACTCCACCACCTACAGCCGGAATCTAGAGGACCTGCCCAGCGGCTCCGTCTTCTCCACCATGAGCGCGCGCTCGGTGGCGGCGAGCAACGCGTTTTCGCTGGCTAATGTGGAAGGGCTGATGATCACTGGAGGCAGCCTGGATCTGGGCGGCGTCAGACGAGGGCTTGGCGCTGACGACGTCGCTGGGATTCGCTATGCGATGAGCGGGCTCGACGAGATCCAGGGAACGGCTGACGACTACGATTTTGAGATCCGCTACATCGGCGTCGCCGACGAAGCGGACATCGTGGTCCGGTTCGACGGAAAGAGCTCCTTTGCCGCGGCGACCGTCAGGACCCGGCCTCTTGAGGGCCGTCATTTCGTCATGCAACCCGGACAGATCATTGGCTACAACGGCAGTCTCAAGAACAACCGGAAGTGGGTGTTCCCCATTGCCAAACCAGTGACGGCGGAGGTCTCCGCCATCAACCCGCGCGCGGTGGAGATTCGACTAAAGACTGAGCCCGGTCAGCGTTACGCCGTGACCTGGCCCGCCGAAGAGATCCGGAAAAACGGATCGGTGGACCAAATCATCGTCCAGTACAACGGAGAGACGCTCACTCCGCTCAGTGGCAGCCTGTTTATGTTTGTGGCAGACCGCGAAGATACTGGGATCAAGATTGCCTTTCCGGAAGAAACTCCAAACCTGGACAAGATCGTCAGCCACCACATCACTGGGAAGGCGCTTGAGTAAGCTTTGCAAGGCTGAACGGCCCGTTACCAAATAAGCTTCGGCTCGCCTCAGAAAACAGCCTGAAAGGGCGTAGCGTTTCGTGATCCTACTGGATCCTCACGATGTCGCCCAGTTGCGCCATCTCGAAGAGCTTCTTCGCGGTGCCAGCCGGCACCCGGATGCATCCGTGCGAAGCCGGGTAGTCCGGCACGTAGCCCTGGTGCAGGCCAAAGGCGCTACAGCTTAGCCTTAGGAAGTAGGGCATCTTGGCGTCATACAGCGTGGAGGTCCAGTCCCGGTGCTTGTTGGTCACCACGTAGGTGCCGGACGGCGTGCCATAGCCTTTCTTGCCGGTAGAGACCCGGGTGGAAAGCTGTTCCTCTCCCTTTACATAGAGAGTCGCTTCCTGTGTGCCCAAGTCGATGATGATTTCCCGCTCCTGTTCCTTGGGATCGGGGTTCCGGCCCAGGAGCAGTTGCATCATGGGCACATCCGAAAACCAGGCGGCAATGTTGATCGGCCAAATCGAGTCCCGCTTCGTGTAGTCGCTGGTCTTGGCGCCCGCGTCCAGCAGCACCCGGGCGGAGTCCAGATCCTGTTTCGCCACCGCCAGCATCAGCGGCGTGATGCCCCGGTCTTTCTCCAAGTAGTAGCGGAAGGTGCTGCTCTTGAACTTCTCCCGGAAGGCTTCACCGGCGGGGTGCTGCACGGCTCTGGAAACATCCGCCCCTTTCGCCACGAGCCGCTTCACCATTTCGGGCATCTTATTAGCCAGTGCCCACTCCAACAGCGTGTGTCCATCCTCGGCCATCAGGTCTTCGGCAATGGACGCTCCATTGTCCATCAGCAGCGTCGCAACGCCTTCGTTCCCCTCGCGAATGGCAGCCGCCAGCATGGGCTCTCCCTCTGGCGTTTGCAGGTTCGGACCGGCACCGTACTTGAGTAGCTTTTTGGCCAGTTCGAACCGGTTTTTTCTGAGGGCAAAGCTGAGCGGAAGCTCGCCTTTGGGACCGGAAAACTCTGGGCTGACACCGGCCTCAAGGAGGGCATCCAGGTAGCTTTCGTCTTTGGCCACTTTCATGGCGGGCCAAAGCAAATCATCCACCCGGGCTCCCGCGGCGAGTAGAATGCGAAAGGTCTCCGCGTTCCGGTCGCGAAGGGCCCGCTCGATCAGGCGTTCGCCATTCTCAAAACAGGCATCCGGGTCGGCTCCGCCTCCCAGCAGGGCAATCAGTAGCTCCCGGTCTCCCGACTCGTAGCCCAATATGGCGACGGCGCTCCCCTCGACATTGGCGCCGTGCCGGGTCAGGAGTCTCACCAGGGGCAATGAGTTCTGACGGATCGCCAACATCAATGGTGGGATGGCCTCTCCCTTGGGAACAAGATTAGGATCCGCTTCATGAGAAAGCAGCAGGTCCACCATGGCCACGGCCTGGGCATCGACCGCGTCATAGAGCCACTCCGGACCGGAAGCATTACGAATTTCCGCGGCGTTCTTTTCCGAGCCCAGCAAGAGCGCCGCCAAGTCATGATTCCCCGTCTCCACGGCCTGCCCCAGAAGGCTTTCACCCTTTGCATTCCGGAGTCCGTCCAGCGAAGCGCCCTTATCCAGCAGCAGCGTCACCAGATCGCCCCGTTCCATCTCCAAAGCGTGGGCCAGTGCCGTCATGCCCTTTTCGTCTTTCATCTCCAAACCGGCACCCGCTTTTTCCAGCAGATAGGTCAGGAGTTCGCCGTCGTCCATCGCAATGGCTTCCACCAGAGCCGGTAGACCGGTTTCCAGAGAAACATCCACCGATCCGCCCAGTTCGCGAAGCCGTTCCGCCAAAGCGTAGTCCCGGCGGCTCAGCGCATGGCCCATGGCGGTGAGGCCGGTCCGGCCAGACTCGGCATTTACGGTGGAAGCCATCTCTTTCAGACTCAGCAGGTAGTCCACTGCCTCACGCGACTCCCGCCGCACCGCCAGCATCAGCGGGGTTTCTCCATTCAGATCCGCCGCTTCCAGGGGAACACCCACCAGGCGCAGGTTTTGCAGAGTGGTCACCTTGTTGGTGGCTGCCGCTGCCAGAGCGTTGGGAGTATTGGGCTGGACGCCTTCCCACTGCAAATCCCGCTTCGCTTTGCCAACCGGCTCACGCCGGAGGTAATAGTCCGCCGTGGTGAGACCGGCAACGATCCCCCCTATCAGCAGGGCTACGGTCAAGAGCTTGGCAATCCTTCCCATCGAAAAAAGTGGCGTGTGGCGGCGGGCGCAAATCGCGAAAACGCCCTAAGGGTAGAACGATAGGACTGTTCCATTTTCGGTCGAGAGACCCAATAAAAATTTAATTATAAAAATTTTGTTTATTATAGCCACTTCCGTAGTAATGGGAATTGTTTAACCCCGGCAGGCATTGTTTTCAGGCCAAGATACCCGGATGCTAAGATTGGCGGTTGCTTTTCCGGCGTTTCCAATCATGGACCCGGGGCCTATTCAGAGTCCTTCCACTAGAACCTCCGCCTCCGGGTGCTTTCCGGGAAGCTGCCTGCCGGTTCTGCCCATAGCGCCATCCCGCGTTTGCGTGATGAGCCGGATTCCGCCCTCCCTTGACCCTGGAGGCGGGCTTCTCCTAGACTTTCGGCATATGACCTCCAAATCCCCCACCCCTTGGCGTCCCTCGCGCCGCCGTTTTCTGCAAACTTCCGCCGCCGCCGGGGCGGGTTTGTTAGGATTTCCCGCCATTGTCAGCAGCCGCTCGCCCAACAGCAAGCTGAACCTGGCCTTCATCGGAGCCGGGGGCCGGGGCGCCAAGGACATGGCGGAAATGGAGCCCACCGAAAACATCGTGGCTCTCTGTGACGTGAACGCGCACAACCTGGAAAGCGCCCACGCCAAGCACCCCAAGGCACGGATCTACAAAGATTTCCGAAAACTCTACGACGATAAGACGGACGACATTGATGCCGTGGTCGTGGCCACGACGGAACACACCCACGCCTTCGCCACCCTGCCCGCGCTGCAATTGAAGAAACCGGTTTACTGCGAGAAACCCCTTACGCGGGACGTTTTCGAATGCCGCAAAGTGATCGAGGCCGCCGCCGCCGCGGGCGTGCCCACCCAGATGGGAACGCAGATGCATGCCACGGACAACTTTCGCCGCGTGGTGGAACTGGTCCGGGCCAATGCCGTGGGGCCCATCCGGGAAGTGCACGTCTGGGTCTCCCGCTCCTGGGGTCTGCAATCCCGCGAGGAGGCAGAGGCCGCGAAAGATCCTCTGCTGGCGAAGAACGGGCTGTGGGTGATGGACCGCCCAAAGGAAGGCATGCCGGTGCCGGACTTTGTGGACTGGGATCTCTGGATCGGACCTGCCCCGTGGCGCGAGTATCACGACTGCTACCTGCCGGGTCCCATGTGGTACCGCTGGTGGGACTTCGCCAATGGTACCATGTCCGACCTGGGCAGCCACTGGAACGACCTGCCCTTCTGGGCGTTGGAACTCGACGCGCCCCTCACGGTCGAAGCCTTCGGTCCCGATCCACACCCGGAAATCGCTCCCGCCACGATGAGCGCGAAGTACGAATACGGACAGCGGGGGGAACTGCCACCCGTCACCCTGACCTGGTACCAGGGCAACATGAAACCACCCCAATGGGAAAACGGCGAGATCCCGCAGTGGGGCAATGGCATGCTCTTCATCGGAGACGACGGCATGATCCTGGCGGACTACCGGAACAACATTCTCCTGCCCGAGGAGAAATTTAAAGACTTCGAGCGCCCGCCGATGTCCATCGAAAGCTCCCCCGGCCAGCAGGTGGAATTTCTCGAAGCGATCAAGAACGGCACGCCTACCCTGTGCCACTTCGGATACTCCGGTCCGCTGACGGAGGCGAATCACCTGGGCAACGTGGCTTTCCGGGCCGGCACCAAGCTGGAATGGGACAGCAAGAACCTGAAGATCCCGAACGCCCCGGAAGCCGAGCGATTCCTGAAACGGGAATACCGGGAAGGCTGGAGCCTGGGTTGACGCCCCGGACCATCGGAACCTCTCTCAAACACCCTCTCCGCCGACGCAAACGCGCCACGGGAAACCATTGGCGCGGCGTTGGCGGTCCACCATAAGGTGACTCATGATGCTGCCCACTGCTAATCCCCTGTTTCGTTTCCTGGTACTTTTGTTAGTCGCTTCAGCGCTGTGCGTAACGGTTTCCATTCCGTCCGCGAACGCCGCCGGAGAAGAGGCGAAACCGAACCTCCTCTGGATCGTGGTGGAGGATATGTCACCAAACTTTTCCTGCTACGGCGAAACCACCATCCAGACCCCGAACGTGGATGCCCTGGCGGCGCGCGGCACGAAATTCGACAATGCCTTTGTGACCTGCCCGGTATGTTCGCCTTCACGCTCGGCCATGATCACGGGGATGTATCAGACGACCATCGGCGCGCACAACCACCGCAGCGGCCGGGGCGAATGGCACATCCAGCTTCCCGAGACCGTCAAGACGTTGCCTGAGTATTTCAGGGAGGCCGGCTACTACGTCACCAACGCCCCGAAGCAGGCGAAAGCCAAGCCGGGCGCCCTTGGGAAAACGGACTACAACTTCGAGTACCCGAAGGATCTCTACGACGGCAACGACTGGACAAAGCGGCCAGAGGGCACGCCCTTCTTTGCGCAGATTCAACTGGCCGGCGGCAAGAACCGCAACGTGCACAAGAGCGGTGAAATCCCGGAAGACCGGCTCGTCACGCCGTCGGAGGTCACGCTGCCGCCCTACTACCCGAATGACCCAGTGCTCCTGGAAGACTGGGCGCAGTATCTAAACAGCGTCCTTTGGGTGGACGAACAGGTCGGGCAGATCCTGCAAGAATTGAAGGATGCCGGTGTGTATGACAATACCGTGGTTATCTTCCTAACCGATCACGGGGTGTCCCACGCGCGGGGGAAACAGTTCCTCTATGAGGAAGGCATTCGCGTACCGCTGATCATCGCCGGGCCCGGCATTGAGGCCGGAAAAGTGCGCACCGATCTGGTGGCGCACATCGACATCGCCGCGACCTCGCTCGACCTGGCGGGCATTCCCCTGCCTGACACGATGGAGGCCCGGCCCCTGTTTAGAGACAAGGCCCGTCCCAGGGACTACGTGGTTTCCGCGCGCGACCGTTGCGACGAAACCACCGATCACCTGCGAAGCGTTCGCACGGCGGGATACAAGTATATCCGTAATTTCCTGCCCGAACGGCCCATGCTCCAGGCCAACCGGTACAAGGATCACAAGGAAATCCTGATCCGCCTCCACGAACTGCACGATTCCGGCAAACTGCCCGAGCTATCGGAAAAGCTGCTCTTCGCTCCCAACCGTGCCCCCGAGGAATTTTACGATCTGGAAAAGGATCCCTGGGAACTGACCAACCTTGCAGACGATCCCGGCTATCAGGACGAATTGGTCCGTCACCGTAAGATCCTGGAAACCTGGATCACCCGAACGAACGACCAGGGCCAGTTCCCCGAACCCATGAAAGCCTACGACAGCGACATGGCGGTCTATCTGACTACCCGCAAGAAAGGCGACGAAAACGCCCGCAAGGTTTTGGAGACGAATATTGCCCAGCAGAAAAAATGGCGGGCAGAGGGGAAGTAGCATACCATTTCCAACCTACTGGGAAAGCTTGTCACCAGTGAACTCGGCGATGGGCCTAGCGATAGTTCAGCGAAAATCGAGTGTCCTATCGAAGTTTTCTTCCGCCTGAGGTCAAAGCCCAAAATTGATCAGGCTGCTACCGCAACGGGAGACGCTTCTGATTGACCTTCTACAGGTTTCTCATTCTTGTCTTCCCGGATATAGAAATAGGTACAGGCCAGCGTTTTGCAATCAGCATATTTCACTGTGAATATTTGGCTAGAGACCCTTTCGAAAGTCCATCGGCGGTCAATTATCGGAATATCTACTGGACCGTTCTCTCCTTCTTTCGCGGATTTGATTTCCCCTTTTTCTTCCGGAATAAACCGGCTTCGGATTACATTGTGCAACACCAGGCGATCGAGGTTGCCATGTCGATCAAGAAAGAAGTCCCAAAGAAAACCTTTGTATAGATATTGATCGCCGCCTTGATCCACAACCAATGAAACATAGGTGCCGCTGATCGGGTCTTTCATCTTTACGAATTTCCGAAATTCGCTGAAATAGAAAATTTCCCCACGGAGAAAATAGAACCATTGGTCCTCCAATCTAAGAAACATTAGGTGGTGATCCAAACGCAAGGCTCGCACAAACCACAATGCAAAGCGGGCTATCACTGAAGATGCGGCATAAAGGCTCAAGAAATACCCCACAAACTCCAGCCGGTGCTCGGCGAGATAGTGCAAAGTCAAGTGGTACCGGCCCTTCGAAACATCCAGGCTACCATAAATCAAATAGAGAAATTGATCATAATTGGGTGGGCTTTTCCAGGGGAACAGTCCCGATTTGGCGGTTGCCGTTGCCAACGAAAGCCAGATAACGTTCAACAGGATTGCCGCGAACAGGCTGGCGCTGATCTCTTCCGGAAGAGATCGAATGCTTTTGGGGTATTTGCTTATGCTGTTCTCTCTCCGAGTACCAATCGGCCTGAAGATAGGCACTGCTCCACGCGTATATGCTTGCCGATAGATGATTCCCGGCAAGACAATGAGCAGAATACAGAGCGCTGGAAATGCCATATTCACGCCCCTCCCCGATCCGTTGAAGTCTCGATTGATCCAAAAGTGAATGCCGGATTCAAGTCGATGATCCCTACGGTAAACTGACGAGCCTTCCCGCTGGTCTCATCTTCAATCTTGATCTTGGTTGTTGTATCTTTATCGAGAGTCTGGAGGAGGAACCGGTGAAGTTCCGTATTAGCATCCTTATCACGTAAGATTAGACCTAGAGGCGGTGAGTTCTCTCTAGCTTCTTTAAATTTGGACTTTAACCAAGAAATAGGGTTAGCCATTTGGGCAGGTTTGCCATAGCAAACCTCAAAAGTAAGAAATGCTGCGTCACAATTTCGTCACCGGCGATTTTTATCCTGTAAACATAAGGGTCCGAATTCCAGGGAGTTTTTTGCTTGGATAGTCCCCAACAACATCCTACTCCGGCTGCGCCGTCGCGCCGGTCTTTACGTCTTCCCGCCAGGCGGTGATGCTTTCGCTCATGGCGGCGGTGCGTTCGGCGTATTGCGCGGCCAGGTCGTGTTGTTCGCTCAGGTCGTCCGCCAGGTTGAAGAGAGCCGTGGCGGGCACGCGGTTTTTACCGTTCTTTTTAGCCTTTTTTTCGTTCTTTCCTTCCGCGTCAAAATTCATCACCAGTTTCCAGGGGCCGTGGCGCATGGCGGCGCGTTCGCCGTATCCCCAGAAGAGGCGGCGGTCCTGGAAGGTCTCTCCTTTGAGCAGCAGCGGAGCCAGGCTTTGCCCGTCCAGGTGGTGACCTTCCGGCGCCTCCACACCTGCCAGGTCGAGGAGGGTGGGCATGATGTCCAGGGTGATGCTTAGCGATTCATTATCCACACCGGCGGGAATCTTGCCCGGCCACCAGGCGATCATCGGCACGCGATGGCCGCCTTCCCACAAGCTGCCTTTGAAACCGTTTAGAGGAGCATTGGCTCCCTCCCGGGTCGGGGTGCCGCCATTGTCCGAAAAGAAGAACACCACCGTGTTCCGGTCCAGACCGCTGGCCTTCAGCTCAGCCAGAATTTTGCCCACCCCCTTGTCCATCTCCTGAACCATCTCCCGGTAGGCGCGCTGGATATCGTCGTTCGCCCGGCCTTCCGCGCGTATGGCGGGATCTTCAGGCCCCTGCCAGGGGGAGTGTGGGGCTTCGTGGGCGACGTAGAGACAGAAGGGTTTGTCCGACCCTTTCTGAGCTTTGAGAAATTCGAGAGCATGCTGGGTAATGAGGTGGGTGGAGTAGCCGGGTTCGTTGGCGATCTCGGCCCCCTTCCACCAGTCCAGGATGCCCATCCGGTCGAAGTGCGACTGGTAGCAGACATTCCCACTGACATAACCGCGAAAATACTCGAAACCGTGGTTCACCGGATTGAAGCGTGGCTCGTAGCCCAGGTGCCACTTGCCCGTCATGGCCGTGGCATAGCCGCCGCCGTCGCGGAGAAGCTCCGGGAATGTCACTTCCTCCGGAAAGAGTCCGTGGTGGCGGTTCTGTTGGGGGCTGGCGTAGATGACCCCATCGACCCCGGCCCGTTGTTGATAGCGGCCTGTCATCAGTCCGGCCCGGGTGGGGCTGCACACGGGACCGCTGGAGTGGAAGTCCGTGAACCGCATTCCTTCCGCCGCCATCTGGTCCAGGTTCGGCGTATCGAAGTCCGTGTTGCCGTAGCAACTCAGGTCCGCGTAACCAAGGTCGTCCGCCATGATGACGACGAAATTCGGTTTCTCTTCCTGAGCCTGAGCCTGAGCCGTTCCGGCCACAGCCAGAACCGAGAAAAGAGCGAGCAGAACAACTAGACCGGCCAACAGCCGAAGGGGGCGTTTCATGGGCGCAAGGCTAGGACAAGCCTCGAGCCGGTTCAATAGCGGGAAGACGTGACCGGATCGCCCCGCCCACGCACGGCATTCGCAACGGCCTGAGGGTCGGAGAACTTGGAACTGGCAAACGTCCGTTCCCTTTAATAAAACCGAACAGCCTCGATTCCCCGGGGTCCAATCCGTCAGCCATATTCATGAAATCCCCCGACTCTCCCCGCTCTACTTCCCGCCGGTCTTTTCTGGCCACTTCTTCCGCCACCGTCGCGGCCATGACCGCCGCCGGGGCCTCAACACAACTACTGAATCTGTCTCCAGCCGCGGCGGCGGAAGGGGCGAAACCCTATGAGCGGAACATCCGGAAATCGCTCAAGTTCGGCATGATTAAAGAAGGCGAGACCATTGCCGAGAAACTGGCTGCCGCCAAGGCCGCCGGGTTTCACGGGGTGGAGTTTGAAGGTCCCATCGCGGAAGAGGAGATTCCTCAGATTCAACAGGCTAAGAAAGACCTCGGCCTGGAAGTTCCGGGCCTGGTCTGTGGGAAAGTCGGACGCATGCTCGGCAACGACATGGATGAAAGCGAACGTCAATCCGGCCTGGAACAGTTCGCCACCTCTCTGCGTCAGGCGAAAGAATTGGGCAGCACCACCGTGCTCTGCTACCCCGGCGCGGTAAACGCGGAACACCGCTACGACCGGGTCTATGAAACCCTTCAGAAGTCCCTCAAAGAACTGATCCCTGTCTGCGAGGAAACCGGCGTCAAGATCGCCTGCGAGAATGTGTGGAATAACATTTTCATGAGCCCGGTTGAGACGCGGGACTTTGTGGACTCCTTCGACAGCCCGTGGATCGGCTGGTATTTCGACGTCGGAAACATCGTCCGCTACGGCTGGCCGGAGCAATGGATCTACGTGCTGGGCAAGCGCATCTTGAAACTGGACATCAAGGAATACGACCGGGACATCATGATGAACGACGGCACCCGCAAAGGCTTCGGCGTGGAACTGGGCGAAGGGTCCATCGACTGGGCGGCGGTCATGAAAGCGGTCGATGAAGTCGAATACGAAGGCGGCTGGGGCAGCGCGGAAGTGCCTGGCGGCGACTTGGCGCGCCTGAAAGACATCTCGTCCCGCATGGACAAGCTTTTCGCCATGTAGTTGTCTCTCCGGCGTGATGGCGTCCGCCAATTCTCCTTGAACCGGTTTCGTTCCGGTCTTTCACTTCACACAGAGGAAAAGTCCGCCAACCACGCCTCCCATTCCCATTACTTCCCGATCTCATGAACCGTTCCCTGCGCTCCCTTTTCTGGCTGATTGTTATCTTTGGACTGGCCCCGGTCCTCTTTCATCTCACCTTCTACGGCGTGCCCGGATACCTGGCCTGGCCCGGAGGAAAGGTGATTGCCGCCGATGAAGCTCAAGATGTGGAAACGGCGCCCATACTCGTAGCGGAGGCAGAAAAGCCGAAACCTGCCCCCGCCCCCAAGAAAGAAGCCGCGCCCAGCCCCAAACCAGCTCCCAAGGATAAATCCAAAGCCCTGTTTGACGGCAAATCCCTCGGAAAATGGAAGCCCGTCCAGTTCGGCGGTGAGGGAGAAGTCTTCGTGAACGAGCAGGGCGAACTGGAGTTCGGCTTTGGTGCCGTCATGACCGGGGTGGTCTGGAGCGAGGAAACCCCCGCCACTTTGAACTACGAGGTCACGCTGGACGCTAAGAAGATCAGCGGAAACGATTTCTTCTGCGGCCTGACGCTTCCGTATAAGGACACGCACTTCAGTTTCATTGTCGGTGGCTGGGGCGGTGGCCTCGTGGGGATCTCCAGCATCGACGACCTGGATGCGGCCGAAAATGAAACGCTCAGCATCGAAGGGTTCGAGGCTGATGTGTGGCATACCATCCGAGTACGCGTGACGGACGAGCACATTGAAGCCTGGATCAACGACAAGAACTACGTGGATCTTGACGTTGACGGCCGGAAGATCAGCATGCGCCCCGGAGACATCGAGCTCTGCGCGCCGATGGGCATCGCCAGTTTCCAGACGCGGGCCGCTTACAAGAACATCCACTGGAAGCCGGTGGATCCCGAAGCGGTGGAGTAAACCCCTCTCTGGCGGGAAGGGATTGCTGCTTCTCAGTTTCCATCAGCACGCGGACCGGTGGCTGATCCAGCCTTCTTTTCACCAGGTTCACGGAAAAGAGGTGGCCAGAAGCCATCTGACAAACAAACAGTGCCCGTCCGGCTGAAGAAAATCAGGTGGAGAAAGCCAGGCCCGCTTCGCTCGCGAGAAAGAAAGACGTGGCGCTTTTCCCCGAAGGCTTCGTTGACGCTGGGGTCCGTGACCAGCGATCATCTCCGCCCAGCGAGGCCTTGCCACCGCGAAGAATCCCTCACGAGCCGGGCTTGCCTATTCATGAGAGGCTTCTAAGGACTTGCGGCGATCCTCTGATTTTGTCTAGGATCTGAACACCCCAGCGCGGAAGTGCGCTCATGAACAGGCTTTGTTCAACAAGGAACGGCCATGTACAGACCCAATCCCCTTGCCATGAATCCGACCAGATTCCTCAACAGAAAATGGATCGTTCAGGCCGCTCTGCCGGTTCTTGCGTTCCTTCCTCTCACTCAGGCCACCATTCAGACCGCAAATGCCGAGGCGGACAAACCGGAGAATCTCATCTCCAAAACACCGCTGCAAAGCCCCCAGTCAGACAGTGGTTACGACGGACCGCTCTTTGAGATGCTGCCGCCGGACTACACGGGAGTCACACATGTCAATACCATCGACATCACGCACCCCCTGAAGCGGGCTTACCATTCCAGCTCCGCCTGCGGTGGCGCAAACATTGGAGACGTGGATCTGGACGGCGTTCCCGATCTTTTCGTGACGAGTGGTCCGGGGCCCAATCATCTCTACCTCCAGAAAGGAGACTTTCAGTTTCAGGACGTGACCAGCGCGCTGGGCCTGGATGGCGGCGAGTCCTGGAGCGTCGGGTCCGCCTTGGTGGATATCGACAACGACGGGGACTTGGACATCTATGTCTGCAATTACGATTCGCCCAACTTACTTTTCATCAATCAATCCGCCGAGACCGGAAAGCTCAGCTTTACTGAGAAGGCGGAAGCTTTCGGGCTGGCGTTCAAGGACGCCTGCGTCATGCCCGCGTTCTGCGACTATGATCTGGATGGAGACTTGGACGTCTACATCCTGCACCATCAGCTCTACCGGGAGCATGGCCGCCCCGCCGAGGCCATTCCGGTGGTGATGGAAGACGGGAGAGAGCAGCTATCCAAGAAGTGGCGGAAATGGTTCAACATCACGGAATACGACGAAAAGGGCGAGCCCATGTATTCCGAGATTGGCCGTCCCGACCGGCTGATGCGCAACAACGGAGACGGCACCTTCAGCGAAGTGACTGAGGAAGCCGGCATTCACACCGATCCCCGATTCGGAAACTCCGCCACCTGGTGGGACTACGACGTGGATGGCGATCCCGATCTCTATGTGGGCAACGACTTTCACGACCCTGACTACTTCTACCGGAACGAAGGCGACGGCACCTTTACCGAGATCGGCGGCGAGACCCTGCCCCACACCACCTGGTTCACCATGGGCGCGGCGGCGGCGGACTTTAACAATGACCTTCTGCCCGACTTCATGCTGGCGGACATGTTCCCCACCACGCACTACATGCAGAAGGCCTCCATGGGTGGAATGGGTTCGGGACTGGACCAGATCCTGGCTGCCCCGGGAGCCCGCCAGTTGATGCGGAACGCCCTGTATGTGAATACCGGCACGCCTCGTTTCATGGAGTCCGCCCTGCTCTCCCATGTGGCCAAGACGGACTGGACCTGGGCCATCAAGGGCGAAGACTTCGACAACGACGGCCGGAACGACCTGTTCTTCACCAATGGCATTCCCCGGCAGTTCAATCACTCCGATCTGCCCGGGCTGAATCACCAGAAGCTCATCGGCAAAACGCACTGGGACTGGTACGAGAACACCCCCGAACGCCGCGAACAGAACCTGGCCTTCCGCAACGATGGGGACCTGCATTTCCACGACGTCTCGGAAGAGTGGGGCCTGGCCCACATGACCATGAGCTACGGCGCCACGGTGGGCGACCTGGACGCGGATGGCGATCTGGATCTGATTGTTTCCAATCTTCAGGACCCCACCAGCATTTACCGGAATCAGTCCAGGGAAGGTGGCCGCCTGATCCTGGCGTTCAAGGGGGCCAACAGCAATCTCCACGGCTGGGGCGTGACCGCCATTATCGAGACGCCGGACGGCGGGCGGCAGATCCGGCAGAACCTCCCCAGCAGCGGCTTCCTGGACTGCGACGAAGCGGTCATTCACTTTGGACTGGGAGATCAGAAAAAGGTCAGCAAGCTCACGGTTCTATGGCCGAGCGGACACTTGCAAACTTTCCAGGACCTGGAAGCCGGCTTCCGCTATACCATTCAGGAGCCCACCGGGCCCGGACCGAAAGAGATGCCCTCCATCGGACCGAAGATGCCGGAGCCTCTATTTACCGAGTCCGATCTGCTTAAGGAAACCGGGAAGGTGGAAGCGCCGTTTGACGATTTCGCCCGGCAGTCCCTGTTACCGCATGCCTTTTCCCAGCTGGGTCCCGGCCAGGCCTGGGGCGATGTGGATGGAGATGGCGACTACGACCTTTACCTGGGTGGATCGACCAGACTGCCCGGCATGTTGTACTTGAGAAACGGCACCCCGGAAGAGCCAAAGTTCGAACTAAGCTCCCAGGACGTCTTCCTCGCTGACGCAGAACACGAAGATCTGGGCGCCCTGTTCTTCGATGCCGACTCCGACGGCGATCAGGATCTCTACGTCGTTTCCGGCAGCGTGGAAGCCGAGCCCGGCGATCCGGTTTTCCAGGATCGCCTCTACCTGAACCAGGGCGGCGGAAACTTCGAGCGCGCTTCCGGCGCGGCCCTGCCCAAGTTCACGGACAGTGGCGCCGCCATTTCCGCGGCGGACTTTGACCGGGATGGAGACCTGGATCTTTTTGCCGGTTCACGCATTGTGCCCGGCCAGTATCCCCTGGTGCCGGTCAGCCATTTTCTCCGTAACGACGGAGGACAGTTTACCGATGCCACGGCGGAGGTTTGTGCCGGTCTTTCGAAAACAGGGCTGGTGACTTCCTCCCTCTGGACGGACGTGGATCAGGATGGATGGATCGACCTCCTCGTAGCGCACGACTGGGGTCCGGTGAAAGTCTTCCGGAACGCGGGCAACGGTACCCTGGAAGACATGACCGAAGCCGCGGGCCTGGCCGACGTCCTGGGCTGGTGGAACGGCCTGGCGGCCCGGGACCTGGATGGCGACGGGGACATGGACTTCGTAGCCACGAACTTCGGCACGAACACGATCTACCACGCCAGCCTGCAGGCGCCGGAGCTGATCTTCTTCAATGATTTCGACAACTCAGGAAAGGCTCACATCGTGGAAGCGCACTTCGACCACGACACCTGCTACCCCCGCCGGGGATTGAGTTGCTCCAGCCGGGCCATGCCCTACATCAAGGACAAGATCCAGACCTACCACAACTACGGTCTCTCCACCCTGACCAACATTTATGACGTGGGCCTCCTGGAAAAAGCCCTGCGGCACAAGGTGAACAATACCCACACCTCCGTGTTCCTGAACGATGGCGAAGGCCGCTTCACGGTTCGGGACTTGCCTACCCTGGCCCAGTTTTCACCCGGCTACGGCGTGGTCATCACGGATGTGAATGTGGATGGCCACGCGGACATTTACCTGGTGCACAATACCTTCAGCCCCCAGGTGGAAACCGGTCCCATGGACTGCGGGCTGAGTGCTCTTCTCCTCGGCAAGGGGGACGGCACCTTCCGGGCCCTCTGGCCAGCGGAGAGCGGGCTAATCGTTCCCGGAGACGCCAAGAGCCTTGCGGTCACGGACCTGAATGGCGACTCCCTGCCGGATTTCGCCATCGGGAACAATAACGAGGATCCCCAGGTCTTCCTTAACCGCGCTCCGAACGCGAAAGGCCGGCCCCTGCGACTGGCCCTGAAGGACAAGCCGGGCAACCCCACCGCCGTCGGCGCGCGGGTCACCGTCAGTTGTGCCGGCCTGCCGGATCAGACCGCCGAGATTCAGGCGGGGGGAAGTTTCCTGACCCAGTCTCCTCCGGACGTGATCTTTGCCGTTCCCGCGAAGGTATCCGGAAAAGAAGCGGAGACCGCGCCGGTAAAGATCACCATCCGTTGGCCAGACGGCGACGAAACGGAGACAGAACTCGTTAAGAACGAAGGGTATGTGACAATTCAACGGTAACCGCCTCCTGAGCTTGTCCCTCCACCAACACCCGTTTTCAACGGTAGACCATACGCGACACCGAAACCCCTTGCGTTTAGGGGCCCAAGGCACTACGATTCAGCCACAAGGCCCGCTTCAGGGCATGGTAGGTTGCTAGTTGAGTTTCTTTCGGTGAAGTCCGCGGGCTCCCAGTGGCAATTTTGAAATCCGATTCTCGGGAACAGCCACTCAGGTAAGCCTTCGATTGAACAAGACGATGTCAACCAAACTATACGTGGGCAATCTGACCTACGACACCACAGAAACCGAACTTAGAGATCTTTTCTCCCAGGCCGGAACCGTCAGCGAAGCCATGCTCGTAAACGACAAAATGACCGGCCGGTCGCGCGGATTCGGATTTGTGACCATGTCGGACGCGGATGGCGCCCGCGAAGCCAGTTCCCGTTTTAACGGTTCGGATTTCCAAGGCAGAAGCCTCATTGTGAATGAAGCCAAGGAGCGCGAATCCCACGGCTCGGGTGGAGGCGGCGGCGGCGGCGGTGGCGGTGCTCGCCGTGGCAGCGGCAAAAACAGCCGATCCTCACAGCGCTACTAATTTTCGTAAAGCACGGAACACACGAAAAACCTCTACGAAACGCTCCAGCTTTTCAGGCTGGGGCGTTTTAATTGAGCCAAAATTTAACCCGCCTTCTCTTATCTTGTCCTCCGCCTTCCTGCCCCTCTTTTCTTCTCAGTATTTTTCCTATACCTACTCGGTAAGGCGTGATAGCCATTTCCGTCTTCCTCATATTCAGACTGCCTAAAGTAAATCAGCTGAAAGCGGTCGCGGAACATCCCTATTCAACCAGATACATAAGACATGACTACCCGGTCCATCGCCAAATCCGGCTATGAAAGCTTTCCCAAAGAGACTCCCGGTCCCGAAGAGAAAGAGACTTCCGGCTGGAGAGAAGTCGTCCGCAAATATCAGCGGTCTTGCAACTGGAAGGCTACCTGGCAACTGACTAACACCGTGGTTCCTTACGTGGCCCTGTGGGTTCTGATGTATTTCTGCCTGCAGGTGTCTTGGTGGCTGGTGGTGCCGCTCGCCCTTTTGGCCGGCGCGTTCCTCGTGCGGACCTTTATCATTTTCCACGACTGTACGCATGGGTCGTTCTTCAAGACAAAGGCAGCCAATGAAATCGTGGGCTTTATCACCGGAGTGCTCACCTTTACCCCCTTTCATCACTGGCGCTGGGAACATTCCCTGCACCATTCCACGGCGGGCGATCTGGACCGCCGCGGTATTGGCGACGTTTGGACCCTGACCGTCCAGGAGTACCTGGAATCGTCCCGCTGGCGGCGGTTTGCCTACCGGCTGTCAAGAAACCCGCTGGTTCTCTTTCTATTCGCGCCATTGGGCCTGTTCTTGTTCAAGCATCGTTTTGCCAAGAAGAAGGCTGGAAAGAAGGAGCGCCGCTGGGTTCACATTACCAACCTGGCCCTGCTCACGGTAGCCGTTGGCCTTTCCCTGGTGTTTGGCCTCAAGGCCTACCTCATCATTCAGTTTAGCATCGTTGGCGTGGCCAGCATTTCCGGGGTCTGGCTGTTTTATGTCCAGCATCAGTTTGAGGATGTGTATTGGGAACGGCGCCCGGACTGGGACTTTGCCAAGGCCGCGCTGGAGGGCAGTTCTTTTTACAAGCTGCCTAAGGTTCTCCAGTGGTTCTCCGGAAACATTGGCTTTCACCACATTCACCATCTCAGTCCCCGCATTCCCAACTATGAATTGGAACGCGCCCACCACTCGGAACCCATGTTCCAAAACGCACCAACTCTGGACATGCGGACCAGCCTGAAATCGATCAATTTCCGGCTCTGGGATGAGGAAAGCCGCAAGCTGACCGGCTACAAGAAGCTGAAGGAATACCGCCTTAAGCAGAAGCAAGAAGCGGCGGCCAAAGGCGGTTCGAACTGACCGCCCGCCAAGGCTTGATTTCCGGTTTTCTTCTGAGAGGATTGGAGCCGTGAACCCACCCGCCAAAGTTCCCCGTCTTACCTGGTGGATGATCTGGGCGGGACTGTCATTCGCAGTACTGTTGTACATGGGCCTCGTCGAAACGATGGCCCCGGACGCGGAGGATGACTCCACTTGGCGTTCGCTGCGTCCCATCCTGCTGGGGTTCGCCATTCTCAATGTCGCGCTCTCCCTGGGAATCCGCTACTTCCTGCTCAAGAAGCTCTTGTGGCACGCGGATCCCGCCAAGGTGGCCACGGCGTTCGCCGTTTTCATTGTGTCGCTGGCCCTGGCGGAGTCCTGTGCGATTTTCGGTCTGGTGCTGGGGTTCATGGGTGCGCCCTTATCACAGTGCCTCCTTTTCTTCGCCCTGAGTCTGGTGGCCCTGGCGCTCCTTTGTCCCGCCCTGCTGCCGCCGGAGAAAAAGCCGGAGTCCTTCTACCGGTAATATTGAATCTCCGGCCCGGAAACTGAGTTCCAAGCGGCTTTCGAGGCCCCACCGAGACGGTGGAAGGGCGAAAGTTTTTGCCTCCTCAAGCCGTAGAGGGATATAGTGATGAGCCGGTTTTTGAGCCTCTAAAGCTTGCAAACCCAGCGCTTTCACACTTATTAGGCCCCCGAAATATGAGAATTTCTCGCAACCTCCTCCTATGGAGTCTGGCTTGGGGACTGTCTGCCACCGCAGTCAGCGCCCAGGAAGATTCCGCGACCGCCGTGGACTTCACCCGGGATGTGAAGCCGATTCTGGAAGCCTCCTGTGTCCACTGCCACGGGCCCAAAGAGCAAAAGGGCGATTTCCGGATCGACACCAAAGCTGACGCCTTCAAGGGCGGCGGTGACTATGCTCCCGGGATCAAGCCCGGCGACACCGAAAACAGCGCGGTGGTGTGGATGTGCGAGTTGCCCGCGGATGACGATTTGGTGATGCCTCCGAAGAAGCAGCTCAACAAGCTTCAGCAGAGCATCCTCCACCGCTGGGTGGAAGCCGGCGCCGAGTGGCCGGAGGAAGTGGTGCTCAACGAAGTGCCGCGAATGGATTTCAAAGTGAACATCCTGCCGCTCCTGAAAAAGGGCGGCCCCTTCAACGAGAAAGAGCTGGGCTTCCTGCGCATGTGGGTCGAACAGGGCGGCGAATGGCCGGAAGGTTTCAGCCTGGCGGGCGCCGCGGGCGAAGAAGAAGCGGGCGGTCCCTCGGACAACCTGGAACTGGTCGAACAGATGCGCGAGATGATCCTCGGCGAGTCCACCGTCACCGAAGAGGATAAGATGGAAGACTACGCCAGCGAAATTCCGAAGACAGGCGTGCCCTATGAAATGGTGGCCATTCCGGGCGGCGAGTTCCTAATGGGCAGTCCTGACACCGAAGAAGGCCGCCGCGACGATGAAGGTCCACAGAACCAGGTAAAGATCGAGCCCTTCTGGATGGGCAAATATGAAGTGACCTGGGACATGTACGAGCCCTTCATGATCACGGACGTGGCCCGGAACAAAGACGGTTCTCCGGAGAAGATCGCCCCGGACGCGGCGCCGGTGGACATTGTTTCCAGCCCAACCACGCCCTACACGGAAATGAGCTTCGGCATGGGCCGGGAAGGATTCCCCGCCATCTCCATGACGCAGCACGCGGCGAACAAATTCTGCCAGTGGCTCAGCGCGCAGACTGGACACTTCTACCGTCTGCCCACGGAAGCGGAATGGGAATACGCCTGCCGCGCCGGAACGAACTCGGCCTACTCTTTTGGCGATGACCCGTCCAAGCTGGCGGACTACGGCTGGTTCTACGACAACGCGCAGGACAAATACCAGAAGGTCGGCGAGAAGCTTCCGAACCCCTGGGGTCTCTACGACATGCACGGCAACGTCATGGAGTGGTGCCTGGATCAATACTCCGCCGACACCTACGCCAATCGCGAAGGAAGCGCATCGGTGCTGACTCCCTGGGTGAAGGCGAACACCCTTTACCCCCGCGTGGCCCGTGGCGGTTCCTGGTATGACTATCCCGAAGACCTGCGTAGCGCCGGGCGTTTCAAATCTTCGGAAGCCTGGAAGGTACAGGACCCACAGTTGCCGAAAAGCATCTGGTACCACACCGACGCGCCTTGGCTGGGTTTCCGTATCGTGCGTCCCCTGAAAGTGCCGAGCGCCCAGGAAATGTATGACGCCTGGAACCTGGGTCTCCCGAAGGAGTAGCCCCCGGCTCCGGCCAACAGAACTCTATACCCAACGGGCCGGCTTATGTCGGCCCTTTGTGTGTGTGCCCACCGCCCCATTCTCACTGGTCATGAATACTGCCCAATCCTTCCGTGTCCGCCGCGGTTCCTTCCGGGTCGCGCCGACTGCTTCCGCCAGCGTTCTCGCGGCCTTCCTGCTTTCCTGCGGCGCGCCGTTTTCCCTGGCCCAGGAGGGTGGTGCCCCAACCCGGGCCGAAGTCACCCAGGCGAAAGTGGCGGCAAACCCGGACGCCCAGTGGCCGGATGTCATGGACACAGGGCCTTTCATTTCGGACACCTTTATCTGGTATGGAGAAGCCGGGCACATCGCGGTGCTGAAAGGCATCGCCATCAAGGTGGGTGGCCAGGAACAGGCCACGATGATATTCGATACCGAGCTCATGCGCATGGTCGCCGGTTTCGATGGTCAGGTGGCACTTGTCGGCACACCCTGGGACGGAAAACACGGCGGAAACTCCGCCACGCCCGAGGCGCGGGACGCCTACTACTTTGGCACCGAAACCGGCCCCGGCTGGGCCGTGGAGGGCGCCTGGGATGACACACGGGAAGATCTCAATGGCCCCCTGCCCGATGCCTGGGCGGAATATCAGGGGCTTTACCGGAACGGCAACCAGGTCGTGCTCAGCTACACGGTGGGCGGCGTGCCGGTCCTGGAAAAACCGGACTACGCGATGACCGGCGAAACCCCGGTCCTGATCCGGCACTTTGACCTCGGCGCCACGGACAAAGATCTGGAGATCCTCGTCGCCGACCCCATACCCGACTCTCAACCGGCCACGGTGGATGCCCATGGCAAGCCCATTCCGCCTAAGCCCGATGCCGAGAAGAAGGAGCTGGCGGAGCCGAGAAAGATTGTGCATCAGCTCTTTGGCGCGCCGGAAGGGGTCACTCTGAACCATTCGGCGGAAGGAGGCCGGGTCACGGTAAAGATCCCGGCGGGCACGCCGGCGACGGCGTTCAAGATCGTTTACGCGGAGAACGAAGTGGATCCGGCGCAACTGCCCACGCCTGACCTGAAGGCTCTGACGAAGGAAGGCGGTCCCGGCATTTATCCCGAAACCATCCAGGTGAGTGGCCTGCTGGGCGAAGACCAGAAGCCCTATGCGGTGGACACCATTCCCCTGCCCTTCGACAATCCCTGGGAATCGGAGATCCGTTTTGGGGCGTTCGATTTCTTCAGCGACGGCAAACGCGCCGCCTGCTCCACCTGGAATGGAGACGTGTGGATCGCGGAAGGCGTGGATGGCGACTTGGCGAACATCACCTGGAAACGCTATGCCAGCGGCCTGTATCAAACGCTGGGCCTGAAGATCGTGGACGACGTGGTCTACACCCAGGGCCGCGACCAGATTACCCGCCTGCACGACCTGAACCAGGATGGTGAAGCGGACTTCTACGAGTGCTTTAACCACGATGTTTTGATTACGGAAGGTTTCCACGAGTTCACCTTCGATCTGCAAACCGATGCCGAGGGGAATTTCTGGTTTACCAAGGCCATGCCCGTGCTGGCGGGCGGCCGGGGTTTCGCCCACAACACGCCGCACAACGGATCGATCCTAAAGGTCAGTCCAGACGGCAAAACCCTGGAACGCTTTGCCTGGGGTTTGCGCGCGCCGGGCGGGATCGGCGTGGGACCGAATGGGGAGATCACCACGGGTGAGAACGAAGGCTCCTACGTGCCGAGGGCCAAGATTACCTGGAGCAAGAAAGACAGCTTCCACGGCGTGGTGCCCAGCGAATGGGATGGACGGGACTTTGTCCGCAATCTGCCGGGCACGCCCACGGACTACGAAAAGCCGCTGATGTGGCTGCCCTATTACGTGGACAACTCCAGCGGCAGCCAGGTGTGGGTGCCGGAGAATGGGAAGTGGGACCCGCTGCACGAGGGCGAGATGCTTCACCTGTCTTATGGGAAGTCGTCTATCTATCGGGTCATGCGGGAGGAAGTGTATGGCCAGGTGCAGGGCGGCGCCTACCGCCTGCCCATAGACCTCACCTGCGCGGTCATGCGGGCCCGTTTTCATCCCGAGAACGGCCAGCTCTACGTCATCGGTTTCCGGGGCTGGCAAACCAATGGCGGCACCGGATTTCAACGGGTGCGCTACCTTGGACCGGGAAATCCCCTGCCTCAGAAACTAAACGCGCACGAGAACGGGTTGATCGTGAGCTTCTCCGCGCCGCTCGATCAAGAAGCAGCAGAAGACCCGCAGCGCTACAGCATCAGCAAGTGGAACTATGTCTGGGGACCGCAGTATGGCTCCGGGCGGTTCTCCATCGACAAGCGCGATCCGGAAGCCGAGGAACTGGCCCTGCGCGAACCGTCCAAGGGTTCTCAGAATGCGGTGGATCTGGTGACCGTGCGGGCCGCGAAGCTGCTGGAGGATGGCAAGACGGTGTTCCTCTACATCCCGGAAATGACTCTGGCCATGCAGATGGAGATCAAGATGGATCTCGCCGCGGCGGACAAGACGCCTTTCCGGGAAACGATCTACAACACCGTGCATGGCTTGCGCCCCGCCTTCGAAAATCACGGCCTGGATTTGGAAAATCTGCCCGAGTTGCCCACCGGGCCGATCGGTGACCCAGGTCTCATCATGAGCATGGCCTACGGCAGCACGGATGACGCCGTGGTGGTGGATCGCCTGGCGCTGACCGTGCCCGAGGGCACGCCGGTCACGCCTTTCATGCGGGCAAAGCGGGCTTTCGAGGTGGTGTTCGACGGCACGGTTTTCGTGGAGTCGCGGGATGACCTGAGGTTCCGGCTGGAGGGCGAAGGAACCGTGGAACTGCGAATCGACGGGAAGCCCATCGCCTCCGGTCCCCTACCGGTTGAGTCCGAACCCATTTCCCTGGCCGCGGGTTCGCACAGCATCTTTTGCAGCTTCCAAAGCAATGAGAAAGGCGGCGGCCGGATTCAGCTTCAGTGGAGCGGTGAAGAGTTTGTCTGGGAACCCGTGCCGGCAAAAGCCTTCCGGCACATTTCCAATGCCGTGTTGGAAGGAAAGGAACGCACCCGGGCCGGACGGAACCTCTTTGCCGCCGCCCAGTGCATTCGCTGTCACCAACCCGACAACGCCAAGGCCTTCTGGAGAGACGGCATGATGCCGGAGTTAGAGGAAACCCTGCCGGACTTTGAGAACATTGGGAGCCGGATGCACCAGGGCTGGCTGGAAGCCTGGGTGCGGCAACCAGAGGATCACTGCCCCAGCCTGGTGCCGGACGAAGCGCCCCATGTGGCCGCCTACCTGGCCAGCCTGAAAGGTGATGTCCCACTGCCCGAGCCCAAGACAGACGAGGCCGCCGTCAAAACTGGTGAAGCCCTGGTGGCCCAACTGCACCTGGAACCCTGGATCGCGCCGCTGACGGAGGAAGCCAAGCTGACACCGGGAGGACTGCGTGAGCTTCTCCTGACGCCCGCCAAGCACCACCCGGACACCACCTTCCCAGACGTCCGCCTCAGCGAGGAGGAAGCCGACGCGCTGGCCGCCTATGTCCTTTCGAAGCAACCGGCGGTCGCGAAGACTCACCCCGGTGATGCCGCGAAGGGAAAAGAAATCGTCAGCCAGCGCTGCCTGGTGTGTCACGACAACAGCGGCGAGCAGAGTTACGCCGTTCCCTCCCTGCCCCTGGGCGACATGTGGGAGGTGGACTGGATGCAGCACGGCTGCCTTTCCGAGGAAGAAGGTCAGGCCCCGGAACTGGGGCTGAGCCTGGAGAACAAGCAGGCGCTGCTGGCCCTGCGCAACGCGGACAGCAATACGGGCCTAAACTCTTTCAAGGTGTCTTCCCCACATGAGTACATTGGCCGCCAGATGAAAGCGCTGAAATGCACGGAGTGTCACACGGGCGACAATCAGTTGCCGGACATCAGTTACGCCGGTGAGAAACTGCGGACCGAGTGGCTGGGCCAGCTTTTCCGTGGCGAGGCGGGCCGGGTGCGGCCGTGGATGGAAACGCGGATGCCGGGCTTTGCCAGCCGGTCGGACAAGCTGGCCGTGGGACTGGCCCATGCCGCCGGCGAACTGGAAACCGCGCCCCGGACCGAAGCTCCCGATCCTGCCCCGGTCGAGACCGGTGGCAAGATTGCAGGGCTGACCGGCTACGCCTGCATCACCTGTCACGCCGCGGGGGCGCAGCCCGCCCTCCAGGCTTTCGAAGGCCAGGGACCGAACTTCCAGATCGCGGGAAACCGCTTGCGTGAGTCTTACTACCACCGCTGGATGTTCTTCCCCCAGCGTATTCAGCCGGCCACCATCATGCCCCGCTACACGGTGGACAAAGAGAAAGCCGTCCTTGATGCCTACTACGAAGGGAATGCCCGCCAGCAATGGGACGCCGTGTTCGCGTGGATGCGGAGCCTCCAGGGAATGGACCAGGCCGGTGACGCCACGAAGGAAAAGAGCGAGTAGCATCTCAGTTAGGCTCTAGGCAGTGTGGACAAATTGGAGAACGGAGCGGAAATGAAAAGAAGGACAGTGAACTCAGCGCCGCGAAGCGGCGAATACCTGAAGACGCGGCCCATTTTTCGCCTGGCTTCGTTCCCGCTCACTCTATTGGGGGTAGGCCCAATGCCATTCGCGGCGCCTTGCCAGACAAAAAATGCTCTCGCGCCGCTC
>JAUICH010000002.1 GCA_030427505.1 Verrucomicrobiia bacterium | reverse complement strand
TTGTTCTGGTCATGACCCCATCCTTAAACCTCAATCCACGCCTGGCTCTTTGGATTTACCAAAAATGAATTTTTGATTTTCTTTTTGACTGCCTTCTCATGAAAGGGCTTCCAGGCCTGGTACCCAAAGCACGAGAAATTTCGCGGGCTGAAGGCCCGCTCGCGGACGCCCGAGATTTGCAAAGACTACCCCGGTCTGAAAGTACCCGATCCGGCAGAACAGCCCCAATGACCAGGCGAACGCTCGCGAGCGGACCTCCAGCCCGCAATCGCCGTTTGGCCAATATTACCAGGCCTGGAAGGCCTTCGCTTTGTGAGACCGGGCTTCCAGCCCGGGAAGAACCTGCCGGATTTTGCGCCTTATCGAATTGGTGCCTCTTTCGGCTGGAACCGCCTCAGGTAGACTTCTTCTTTGCCGCCTTTTTGGCGGGCGCGGCTTTCTTGGCGGCAGAGCTCGCCTTTTTCGCTGGAGCGGTTTCGGAGGCGGCTTCCTCTTGGGCGGTCTCTTCCTCCTCTTCGCTCTCCACGCTTTCTTCAGTTGATTCTTCCGGCTCCGCCTCGGCCTCGGCTTCCGTGTCCGCTTCGCCCTTCTTAGACTCGGCTTCTTCTTCCTTGGCCGGGGCCGCCTGTGCCGAGGAAACTTCCTTCTCCTCCGAACCGGCGGCGGCTTCTTCCTCGCTCAGGCGGAAGGCCGCGTTTTCGGCAAACAGGGCGTTCAACTCCGGCCAGCCGCCGGGTTGCTGTTGGTTGAAGACGTGCAGGTAAACTTTGACCACTTCCGGCGGGTGCGACTCCAGCAAACCGGTGGCCACCGCCTGAAGTTTCTTGGGATCGATGGTCTCGGGCAGGTCTTCCACCGCGCCTTCTCCATCGTGTTCCACGCCGATCCCGTCCAGGAACGCAGTCAAAAGGTCCTTGTGCGCGTGCATCAGCCAGATTTGCAGCAGGTGCTCCACCAGGGTGTCGGCGCTCTTCAGCTTGGACGTCTTGTAGAGAAAGGCATACTGATCCGCCGGTTTCTTGCGCTGAATGAAAACGGGCCGCAGCTTGCGCTGGGCAGCCAGGGAAGCCAGGGTGGATTGGTAAACGTCCTTCTGGTCGGCTTTCAGGTAGGCGAAGATTTCCTGCCCGAGTTCGGGGGAAAGATTCTGAAAGATTTGGTAGGCTTTCATCGTGAGCAAGTGCCGTATCCGGCGGAGCTTCCCAAAATGAACGGGAGGCCGGTAATGTCCAGCGGTATTGCGGAGGGAATTTTACGGAATCTTGAGCGGACCCCTCCTCTATTCAGACAAAACCGGCCTGAGTGGCAACGAAGTTCGGTTTCCCGCAGCTATCCGGAAGACCGCGGGTATATTGGGTTTTGAACATTTACGAGTGACCGCGCAAGGCGCCACATGGAAGCGACACCATCAGGCTCAGGAAAAGAAAACGAGAAGCCGGCGATCCACGGGATCTCCAAGCCTGATCTGGAAATCTGGCTGAAGGAACAGGGCGAACCCGCCTACCGGGCCGGGCAGATCCTGGGGTGGCTGTATGGAAAACGGGTAAGGGCCTTTTCAGAAATGACGAACCTGGGCCAGGGCCTGCGGACGAAGTTGGAAGAGCATTTTGAGCTTCAGGCGCTCCAGCCGGTGGGAGACCTGAGTTCTTCGGACACGACAAAAAAATACCTCTTCAAGCTACGGGACGGCCGCTACGTGGAGGCAGTGCTCATTCCCGCCTCCCCCGCCCTGTATGGGGAAGCTTCCGACCGGCGCACTCTGTGCGTCTCCAGCCAGGTAGGCTGTGCCTACGACTGTAAATTCTGCGCCAGCGGGCTGGCGGGTTTCGTGCGGAACCTCACGGCAGGCGAGATCGTCGAACAGATCATCCGGGCGGAGGAAATCACCAGCCAGAAGGTGAACAACCTGGTCTTCATGGGCATGGGCGAACCGCTCGCGAACCTGACGAATCTTCTCAAAGCCATCGAGATCATTAACGCGGACTGGGGCTGCGGTATCGGCGCTCGGCACCTGACGGTATCCACCAGCGGTCTCGCGCCACAGATCAAGAAGCTGGCGGACCAGCCCCTCCAGATCCGGCTGGCGATTTCCCTGCACGGCGCCAGCGACGAGGTGCGGGAAAAGATCATGCCGGTAAACCAGAAGTACCCCATCGAGCGCCTGTTCGAAGCCCTTCGCTACTGGCGGCAACACAAGAAGCAGAAGATCACTTTCGAGTACATCCTGATTGAAGGCGTGAACGACTCCATCGATCAAGCGGGCCTCTTAGCCAAGCGGGCCCGCGCCCTGAGCGCCAAGGTAAACCTGATTCCCTACAACCAGGTGGAGGGCCTTTCCTGGAACCGGCCCAGCGAGGCGGTGCAGGAATCTTTCCTGAACATCCTGAAAGGCCGGGGCGTGCCCGCCACTCTGAGACGGGAAAAAGGCCACGACATCAGCGCGGCCTGCGGGCAACTGCGGCTGAAGGAGGAGGTCAAGGAAGGGCTTGTTTCCGAGACGGCGGTGAAGGGTGGGTGAGGTCTCTGTTTTTCGCCTCATTTAGGTAGTTGGGACGATTGCCATCGTCTCTGGGGCTCCGCTTGAAACGCGACGTGGCGGAAGGTGGTCCTTGACCTCCGGGCGAGGAACTCGCGAGCCGGTCCCACGACTCATGCCGGCGGGCGGATTGCTAAGAAAGGGAACGAAGCGGAATCGCCTTCGGCAGACTGAATGTCCAAACAAAGACGAAACCTTGCAATGCTCTGCTTCCGCGAACGCGCTCGGAGATCGCGTTCCACCTTGCGCTTACCCCACAGGTCAGCTCTTTTTCTTTTCCGGCTTCAACTCCACCACCATGATGAGGTGGCCGTCGCCCCACTTGGGGCCCTGGATGAAGAGGGGTTGTTCGCGCAGAACGACGTCAGTCTTGATGAGAACGCTTTTTCCCTGCCAGAGCTGGAGGTGCAGGTTAACGCCGTCGCCCTTCGTGGTGGGTCCTTTGGAGTCGATCTTCAGGAAGACATCTTTGGAGGGGACCACCCAGGATTCGTATTCGCTGAAAATCTGCTGCGTGTGTTCGCCCAGCAGGTAGAAATGCTGAAGACCAAAAGCTTCCGTCAGGCGGCTCGCCAAGGCCGGGTCCGGCGATTCCGTGCCTTTGGAAGCTTCGTTGGTGCCCATGAAAAGCGCGCCCCAGACTTGCCCGTCGCACTGGGCTGACGCGGGTGGGACCTTGGAACTCCCTCCCTCGCCGTTGGCGGCCACGCGGGGTTCGTCCGGTCCCTGCTGGGCCCAGACGTCGTGCTGGGGAATTGCCAATCCGAAAACCGCCACACCGCACAGGGCAAGAATACGAAGAACGGACTGACGCATGATGGCTTTCAAGGGCGGAAAAGAGAGGTTCGTAAAAAGAATAATAAGGCAATCAGCTTAGCCTTAGCGGCTGGCGGTTCTGACTTCCGGCAGACCGGCGCGGTCAGCGCTGAGCACCAGCATTTGGCCGGCGCCATCCGCGGGCTCCAGGGTCAGAGCGCGGGCGTCGATATCGGGCTGATAGCTTTTTACGCGGAATCCGGCCACTTCCTGCGTCGCGGGAATCTCGTCCAGACCGTCCAAGCGGATCACCATGGCCTTCGCGCTGTCGGAATACTCCATGGACGCGGTGACGCCAGGATTGGGCGTATAGGTGCTGACAATTTCCGTGTGCCCCGTCGGTGAAGTCGCAACCATGGCGACAAAGCCGACCAGCAGCGCGACAAACGCCGTACCGGAAATGAGCCGGAAGCGGGTAAACCACGGGAACAGGGCGGCTTGTTCCTTCCAGCCCGCGGGTTCGGTGGCGGCTTCCTCTTCTTCTTCAAGTATCCGTTTCCGGATCTGGTGATTGAAGAAATCCGGGTACGGCACCGCTTCTTCGGCCTTCATTTCACTGCGCAACAGGTTCCCCACGCGCTGGGCTTCGGCCTTGGCGTCTTTCCACTCGGGATGGGCTTCGAGCAGTTCCGCCACCTCGGCGTCGTCCAGCTCACCATCAATCCACTGGGTGAGCATTTCTTCTTCGTTCGGTTTCATGGCGCGGTGTCCTTTAGGAGTTCCTGGAGTTTCTTGCGGGCGTAGAAGAGACGAGACATGACCGTTCCCACGGAACAGCCCACCGAGTCGGCAATCTCATTGTACTTAAATCCTTCTACTTCTTTGAGTAAAATCACGGCCCGATGTTCAGGAGAAAGCTGATCGATGGCTTCCTCCAAGCGGATTCTCAGTTCGCTGCGCTCCGCGTCTTCGTCTGGCTGAATGGCCTCGGCGGGCGCGGTGCGGGCCGCGGGTTCGATAAAATCTCTGCGGATGGTGTCGTCAAATTCGGCCCCTTCGGACCGGATCTTTTTCTTCCGCAACCAGTCGTAGGTCACGTTGTGACAGATCCGGTAGAGCCAAGTGTAAAAGTTCGAACGGGCCTCAAACTTGGGCAGCGCTTTCCAGGCCTTGATAAAGGCATCCTGCGCCAGGTCCCAGGCATCGGCGTCGTTGTGAGTCATGTTTAAGATCATGGCGTAAACCTTTCCCCGGTAACGGGTCACCAGATCGTCAAAGGCGGCCATATCTCCGTCCTGACATCTGGCCACCAGTTCGGCGTCGGAGATTTCATATTCCTCGCCGCCGCCGGTGCTGGCTTGACCGGCTTCCTCCGCTTTGGCCCTCTCCCTGGCGGATTGGCTGGTCGAATAGTTAGACGCCCTGCTCTTTGGGTTATTCATCAGAAAAGCCGGTCATGAAGTCACAATTGACTACGAAGACACCCCCGGACTGTCTGAGACCCTCCGGCGGCGCCACGTTACCACCGGGACTGCTGGGAGCGAACCTTTTTGTCCGCCGCGTCCACCCGGATAACGAATTTTGAGAATGATGCCGCTAGTGCACTGACCGCCTTAAAATGATGAGCGCTTGGTCTGAACAAAGAGCCGCTGGCGGCAGGGCGGGAACCGGTCTTTTTGGCTGGGGTCTTCGTTGCTCTTCAGTCAGTTATGATTCACATAGCCTCCTTCATCGCGCCTTGCCCCCAGCCAAAAATCCTCGCCAATCACCCATCATCTTAAGGCGGTCACTGCACTAGGCATAAACGAAGCAGCAGCGGAAGGATCTTTCGCGGACTATTTCTTGATGACGATCTCCACCCGCCGGTTCAGCGCCTGGTCTTCCACGGAGCCGTCGGGACTCACCAGCGGACGGGTTTCCCCCATTCCGGCGGCGATGACGTTGTTCCCCGTGAGCTTGAGGGTGGACTTCAACCAGTCCCGGACGGCGGAGGCGCGGCGGAGGCTCAACTGCCGGTTGTACTCGTCGTCTCCAAAAGAGTCGGTATGGCCTTCGATGATGAACCGGGAGCCGGGGTTGGTCTGAATCAGAAAAGCCAGTTTCATCATGCTGAGCTTGGCGGTCTCTTTCAGTTCGTCGCTGTCGTAGTCGAACAGCAGGTCGGTGGGCATCAGCACGGGTTTGGTGCTGTCCGGCAGGCCGCCTCCGGTTTTTCCGATGAGGTCGTCCAGATCGCTATATCCCTTCATGATCTGATCGGGATTTCCCTGCGTGGCCTTGGACGCGGCCTGGCGGAAGAAATCATCGGTGTCCGGCAGGTTGTCTTTTTCGTCCGGATTCAGGCTGAGGATGGGCTGGTCCTTCGAAACGATCGGCGCCTCGATGAGCTTTTGCCGCATTTCCTTCATGTCATCGCTGAAAAGATCGGAGGCCGTCACTTCCACCGGGCCCGCCATGGCCCCGGGGTTTTGAATCTGCTGGGCGGCTTTGGGCCGCTCCACGCCGAGAAGCTCCTCGGTATTAATCTCCGGAGTCAGTTTCACCTCCTGGTCGATGACCTCCTCCATGAGGTCGAATTCATCGAGGATCTCGTTCACCAGCGGCATGTCGCTGATCTTGGTGGGCTCGATGGGTTCGGGCTTTATCTCGGGCTGGGGAAGGAAATTCTCCAAGGCATCGCGGTCGATGACGAGTTGCTTGTTCTCGTTCCGGAAGCGGATCTGCTCGCGAAAGCCGGGGTTCATCTGGCGGTGCCACTCCATGGCGCCGAGGAAAAGGTATAGCGCCACGTGGAGCAGCACGGATATGAGTACGGCCAGGAGCACCCACCAGCCGAGATTCCGCATGTTCTCGGTTCTGAAAGTGCTGGGCCGCCGGGAGTCTTCCCAGCGGTAGATGGGTTCCGGATGCATCATGGCTCGTGACGGTGCCGCCCAGGGAGGACGGATGGCGTAGGATAGCAGACAACTTAACGATTCTAAAGCGACATCTGGACCCCGGAATGGTCTGCCTTTTTCGCTTTACGCTTTTGAGTTGCTAAAACGGGGGCCTCAGCGTTTCTTGACTGCCTTTTTCGACCCGCCTACCCCAAAGGAACCAATCACGATGAGCGAAACCAAGTCCCACGACTCCGCCAGAATGGAGAAGATCGTCAGCCTGTGCAAACGCCGGGGCTTCATCTTCCAGGCCGCCGAGCTGTACGGCGGGCTCAACGGCTGCTGGGACTACGGCCCGCTGGGCGCGGAACTGAAGCGCAACCTGAAGGACTACTGGTGGCGGAAGACCGTGCAGGAGCGGGACGACGTGGTGGGTATGGACGGCGCCATCCTGACGCCGAAGCCGGTGCTGGTGGCCTCGGGCCACGTGGGCGGTTTCTCCGACCCGATGTGCGATGACCTTTTGACCAAGGAACGCCTCCGGGCCGACCAGATCGAGCCGCAGTCCGGCACGGTGTATTCGTTCACCGGCGCGAGCCATGAGGAAAGCGGCTGGTCTATCGACAAACCTTATGCCGTGCTGCAGCTCCCGGAGTGGGACGAAAACAAGGTCCGCAAGACCGCGCGGGAGTACTACGCGACCTTCCTGAAGGACAAGCAGATTTCCCCTAAGAAACTGGACTTGAAGGGCGAAGCGACCGAAGAAGTAACAGATTCCACGCGCTACAACCCCGCCACGGGTTCGCTGCTTACGGAGCCCCGGGAGTTCAACCTGATGTTCCAGACCAAGGTGGGCGCCTCCGCTGATGAGGACGATCCGAAGTCCATCGCCTACCTGCGCCCGGAGACCGCGCAGACCATCTTCGTGCAGTATAAGAACGTGATGGACAGCTCCCGGGTGAAAATTCCCTTCGGCATCGCGCAGATCGGGAAGTCTTTCCGGAATGAGATCAACCCCCGGAACTACACCTTCCGATCCCGGGAGTTCGAGCAGATGGAGATCGAGTACTTCTGCCGGGCGGAAGACGGCCTGGAACTGACGGATTACTGGCTGGAGGAACGGCTGAAGTTCTACGAAGCGATCGGCATTCCGCGCGAAAAGCTGCACATCCTGGACATACCGGATGGCGAGCGGGCGCACTACTCCTCCAAGACCTACGACATCGAATACGAGTTTCCCTTCGGCGTGCAGGAACTGGAAGGCGTGGCCTACCGGACCAACTACGACCTTTCGAAACACCAGGAGCACTCAGGCAAGCCGCTGGAATACTTCGACGAAGAGACGAAGGAAAAGTTCATCCCCCATGTGGTGGAGCCGAGCGCCGGCTGCGACCGCACCGTGCTGGCCCTCATCTGCGAGGCCTACGACGAAGAGACGGTCACCGATGAAAAGGGCAAGGAAGAGGTGCGCGTGGTGATGCACTTCGCCCCCTGCGTGGCGCCGATCAAATGCGGTATTTTCCCGCTGCTGAAGAACAAGCCGGAACTGGTCGCCAAGGCCAAGGAAGTGCGCGATCTGCTGGCGCCGCTGATGACGGTCTTCTACGACGAAACCGCCGCCATCGGCCGCCGCTACCGCCGCCAGGACGAGATCGGCACGCCGTATTGCGTAACCATCGACTTCGATTCCCTGGGCGAAAACGGCCCTGAGCTGGCGGACACAGTGACCCTGCGGGAACGGGATTCCATGAAGCAGGAGCGCGTAGCCATCAAGGACCTGCCACTGTTGCTCCTGGAGAAGATCCGCTGAGCGGACTTCCCCCCCTGCCCGTCCGCCGAGCGTTTTTCTTTTCAGAAACTCATGAAATGGAAGATCCTGGCGGTGGGCAAACCGGCTCTCGCCTTCGCGCGCTCGGGCATCGGCGAGTACCTGCCCCGGGCGCGGCGCTACACGGGCGTGGAGATCGACTACCTGAAAGCCGGCCCACGCGAAGAGACGGAAGCGAAGATGCTCCAGGCCGCGGCGGGAAGCGTCCGGCTGGTGCTGGACGAACGAGGAGAGAATCCCACCACGGAGAACTTCGTCCAGTGGATCGATGCGTGGGAACTGGCTTCCACGAAACGGGTCACGGTCTGTATCGGCGGAGCGGACGGGCACTCCGAAGAGTTCCGGAAGGGCGCGGATCGTCTGATCAGCCTGAGCCGCCTGACGCTGCAGCACGAACTGGCCCTGGTGGTCTTCCTGGAGCAACTCTACCGGGCCTACACGGTGAAGCGGGGCGAGCCCTACCACCGCTAGGATTCCTCCCGTCGCACATCATTCAGTAATCTGTTGATATTTAGCAGGTTAAACCGGTCAAAAATCAGTCCTTTGTGACGAATGACAAGTTGTGACGTTTGGCGGGCGAAATAGCTTGCCCCAGTGGTTAAGACAACCTAAATATTCATTTCTTAGAAATTTCGCATCTTTGCGCCTGTGCCGAAGCCCTTCCAACGGGATCCCAGTAAGCTTTCCGCTCTGGTCGTCGATCACGACCCTCACACCCGCCACAAGCTACGCGAAGCCTTGATTCGCCGTGGTTTCGAAGTGGAGGTCAGTGATTCGGTAGCCCGTGCCCGCGCCTATTTCCACAATCAGGACCTCATTGTTTCCGATACGGAAGCGGAAAGCGGTCACTTTGTCCGTTGGCTGCGCATGCAATCCCCGGAGATCATGCCTTACGTCGTGGGAATCCGCGAGCGGGGCATGGAACGCGACCCGCTGTCGAGTTCCCGCCCGGACGAGACCTGGGACGAAGTGATCCTGTCGCCCTTCGACGACATGGAACTGGAAACCCGCCTGAAACGGCTGGAACCGGTCATCCGGCGGCGCGGTCAGGGGGAAGAGGGGCCAAGGAATCCCTTCATCATCGAGGAAACCGGTGCGTTCGTGGGTTCCACCCATTTCGAACTGGAGGGCGCCGCGCCCCAGGGCGATCCGCCCATGATTTTCACCCAGCCCGAAAAGGAAGCGCCGCAACCCGAACCCGAAGCGCCCGCCGGACCTTCCGCCCCCTCTCCGGAAGCCCTGGAGTGGAAGGCGCTACTGGACGCGGCCCCCTACGGCCTGGTCATGCTGGATAGAGACCTGAACCTCGTCTCCGCGAACCAGCTTTGGAACGAGCAATTCCGGGTGGAATGGGACAGCGCCCGGGGGCGGCCGTTGCTGGAGGTGTTTCCCGGATGGCGGGAATCCCTGGAAAAAGCGCTGGGACAAGCCCTGAAGGACAACTCGGCCTCTCAGGGGCTGAGCCGTCTGCCCCGGAGCGACGGAGAGGCTGAATGGGTGCGCTGGAGGACCCGGCCCTGTCCGGGAGGCGGCGGAGTGGTGATGTCCAGCGAGACGGTGACTTCCGCCATCGAGAACAATCAGGACACACAGTTCAAGGCGCGATTGGGCGGCACGCTTTTGGGCGACTCCTCCGTGCCCGCGGTGCTGGTGGACCTGAGAGGAGTCATCCTGGCGGCGAACCGTCCGGCACACCGGGTAGCGGATGACAATACCAACCGGTTCACCGGGACCGTATTCTGGAAGCACTTTGTTGCCGACTCCGAACGAGAGACCTACGAGAACCGGTTCCGCGAGTGCGTCCGGTCCAGCGTGGCCAATGGGCAGTTCGAATTCCCCTCTCAGGAAGATCTCTTGATCCAAAAGCCAGATGGCGAACTGCCTGGTGTGTCCGTGCACTGGGCCTTGCTGCCCTGGAAGCAGGAAGACGGTGAACTGGCCGGTATACTCTTTGTCGGAACGGAAACCGAAACGGAGCCGGAAAGCGCTCTAGTTGAGAAACTTACGGAAGCAGAAAAAGAATCGAATGGGAATAACGAGGGCCTGCCACTTTGGCTGGAGGAGGCGGTTTCCCTGGTACCTTTCGGCCTGGCTTTGCTGGGTCCGGAAGAGGAACTGCGCTACATCAATCCCCAACACGAAAAGCTGCTGGGGACCAGCGTGACACCCGCCGGTGGCTTGGGTGCCTGGATCAGCGCCGCCTCCCCGGATGAGGCGCAAGCCAGCGAACTTCTGGAAACCTGGCGGACCCAAATCTGGCAAAAACAGCTCACCACGACTTTTGTCCTGCGGAACACCAGTGGCGAGCTGGTGGATCTGGAATTCCGCCCCGTGCTGATGGACGACGGCGGGCTGCTCATCACGATCATCGACGTCAGCGACATCAAGCGTTCGCATGAAGCGGTGGGGGTGAGCGAGGCGAAGTTCCGGGCCCTTTTCCAGCATGTACCCTTGCCCGTCGCCCTGATGGAAGCGGATGGCGGACTACTGGAAGCCAATCCCGCCTTCGAAAAACTGGCTGGCCGAGGCCGGTGGGACCTGCGGCAGATGTCCCTGGTGGAATGCGTTTATCCGGAGGACCGCGTCAAAGCCAGAACGCTCCTGGGCACGGCCCCGGAAGACCTCCCCCCCAACGGCGTGGAACTGCGATTCGTGGCGGGCGAAAATCCCACCCGCTGGGCCCGGGTGAAGATCGGCCAGATTCTCTCCCCCAGCGGGAACGCGGCTTCCCTGGCGGTGTTCGCCCGCGAAGTGACGGAAGAAAGGGAGCTGCGGCGCGACCTGATCGACTGCCAGTACCAGAACAAAGCCCTGCTGGAGATCGTGCCGGACACCATTCTCCTGCTGGATCAAAAGGGCCACATTGAGGACCTGTTCATCAGCCACGAACTGGCGGGCAGCCTTCCCGAGGGCGTGTGGAAGGGGCAACGCATTACCGCATTGTGGACCTGTGAGGACGAGGAGGGAGAACCCGAACTGACGGCGAAAATCCGCCAGGGAGGTCCCGCGGTGCTGGATTGCCGTAGCGTTTGGGACGCCACGCCGGGCCAGAGCGGCGCCCCGTTTGAGATGCGCGTGGCTCCCGCCGGGGAAGGTCATGTGTTGGTCCTGGTAAGGCGGAAACTTTCCGAATCCGGCGAAGCATCCGTCATTTCAGCCGAAGAGACCGCTCCCTCGCTCGATGCCGGGGCGCGGGCGGAAATCCGGACCAACCTGAAAGGCCGGATCGAAGCCTGCAACCCCACCGCTTTGGCTTTGTTAGGCTATGAACTCCCGGATCTGGAGGGCAAGGGCCTGGCGGCGCTGCACATGCCGGGCAATGAAGAAGTGTTTAACCAAGTGCTGTCCGAAGCCCTCAACAGCGAAGGCCGTTGGGAAAGCACGGTGCCCATTGTCAAAAAAGACGGCAGCCGCGCAAAAGGCCGCGTCCTGGTGGAACCGGTGGAGGAAAACGGCGCGCTCGCCGGTCTGCGCGAGACCCTGGTCGTCTTCCCGCGGGTCCTCGCGGAACCCCAGGCCGAGAGCCTGTCCGCCGCCGCGAGCGCGGCGCCCGCGCGGAACGGCGAGGTCTCCTATGTCGCCGCGAAGCTGCTCCGGGTACACCACTTGGTGAAGAGCGAGCTGAACCTCGTGAACAGCGCGCTGAAGCTGGAACTGGAGCAGTCCACCGGCCCGGAAATGCGCGACGCCCTGCGCCGCCACGAGTACCGGCTACAGGTCCTGGGGCTGCTTCACGACATCATGGAGCAGACCGCCTACTCCCGCCAAGTGCCGGTGCACGACTACGTGTCCATCGTGGCCCGGCATCTGGGCACGGAGGTGGATCCGCTCCGGGAGATGGGTCACCTGAAGGCCCACTGCGACGTAATGAACCTGGACCCGGAGACGGCGCTGGTCATTGGCTGGCTGATTGTGGAAGCCGTCGCCGCGTGGGCGTCCAAGCTGGTTAGCCAAAAACATGACAAACCCACCCTGGAGGTGGCGATGCGTCAGCGCTACGGCGAGTGCAAGCTGCGCTTCGTTCAGCGCCAAGTGAATAAGACCCGCGCCTCTCTCGTGCTGAACCCGGACAATGTGTTCGTGAAAACCCTTGTTGAACGACTTCAGGGCAGCATAGTACCCGGGGCTGACGGGCCGGCCGGATTTACCATCCGGTTTTCCGCGTCGGCTGTAAGATCGGACCATGAACGAGCCCGCGACCATTCTGGTAGCTGAAAACGATGAACCCGGGGGAAAGGATCTTCAAACCACGCTCCAACGCCTCGGGTATCGCGTTCTCGGTCCGGCTCTGACAACGGATCAGGCGGCCTCCCTGGCACGGGACGAAACGCCGGACCTGGCTCTGATCAACCTCCATGCCCAAGGCGAACTGGACGGCATCGAGACCGCCAGCCGGTTGAAATCCGGCCTGGGCATCCTGACTGTATTCTATTCTGATCACGGTGATGAAGTGCTCTATCAACGTGCCCAGGACGTGGGGGCGGCTGGATTTCTGCGGCAGCCCTTCTTTGATGGCGAACTGAAGGCGGTCTTGGACGCCAACCTGGGAAAGCACTCCGCCACCGAGGACCCATTGTCCGCGTCCGCCGTCCTGCGGACCCTGGAGCAGCCCGCCATTCTTTGCCGGCCGGACGGAACCGTGGCCGCGATGAATGCCGCCGCGGAAGCTCTCTGCCGTTGGAAGACGGAGGAAGCCTCCGGCCGCCAGTTGGAAACCGTGCTCGACATTCGGGACGCGGGAAATCCTGAAACGGGCGAGCCGGCCACCCTGCGGGCCCGGAATGGCTACGATGTCAGTATCTTTGTCCGGGAACAGGCGATCTCCAACGAACTGGGGGTTTCGCTAGGAAAGCTGATCACCATTACCAAGGCCGAGGAAGCCTCCGGCGATGGGGAAGAAGGCGATCCGCCTGCGGCGAAGGAAGAACCGGACCGGCTCTACACACCCTTCCGGGTCATCCTCGGCTTGGGCAGCGCGGAACCTCCCGCAGGCGAAACTACGCCCGAACCGGAGCCAGGATCGGCGGAACCTGGTTTCGAGGAGGCCGCCGAGACTCCTGGAGAGCCCGGAGGAGAAGCTTCCCCTGACGAGAGCGCCGGCTCGGCGAATGAGCCCCAAAAAGAACCCAATCAACCTCAGTCTCAAGGAATTACGGACCCGCTGTTTACCTTGGACCGGGAATGGCGAGTGATCGATGCCAACCCGGTGGCCTTCAAGCTCCTGGGTGAAGACGACCCTGAGATCCTGGGCCTGAGCTTCTGGGAAAAAGTGCCGTTGCGGCATCGGCAGAAATACTTTCCCGTGCTGCATTCAGTCATGGAATCGGGCCAACCCCGAGTGGTGGAGCTGCAACTGATCAAGCCCCGCCAGTGGTTCGAGGCGAGTTGTTATCCGCACGAAGACCGCATGGTCTTGCTGCTACGGGACATCACCGCGAAAAAAGTAAAGGAAGCCGAACGCCTGCGCATCCAGCGTCTCGAAGGCCTGGGTCTCCTGGCCCGTGGGTTTGCCCACGACTTCAACAATCTGTTGACCATACTCATTGGGAACCTGGCCCTGGCTCGGGACCGCTATCCGGAGGACGATGACTTTTCCCTGGAGATTGGTTCCGCGCAAAAAGCGGCCTTGGACGCGCGCGGCCTGGTGCAGCAACTCCTGACCTTCGCCAAAGGTGGCGTCGCCATTCGCGAACCGGTCTGTGTGCCGGATCTCATCCGCGTTATCCTGGACGAACGCCGCCGTCAGCATCCGAAAATTCGCTACCAGTTCCAGTGCGCCGATCCGGCCTTTGAAGCGCCGCTGGATCGCGAACAAATCGTGCGGCTGTTGCTGAACCTGGTCTCGAATGGTGAGAACGCCATCACGGGCCGGGGCAACCTGATTGCCCGCTGTGGGAAGGTCTCCCGCTCCGCCGTGCTGGCGACCGATCCCAATATGCCCGTTAGCGCCGAAGATTACCTCTTGATTGAGGTCATCGACACGGGGCAGGGCATGAGCGAGGAAGTGCTGGAGCGAGCCTTTGAGCCTTACTTCACCACCCACCCGCACTCGAACTCGGCGGGCATTGGCCTGACGGTCTGCGAATCCATCGCCAAGGCGCACGACGGGTTCATCATGCTTCAGTCCAAAGAAGGACGCGGAACGATCGCCAGTTTCTTCATGCCCCTGATCGTGGAGGCCCCGGAAGGCGGCTTCCTCCTGGAACAAACCGGCGGCCGCGCCACGGCTCCGCCACGCGGCCGGAGTTCTTCGGCCCCCTTCATCCCCGGCGCCACGACGAGCCGG
This sequence comes from Verrucomicrobiia bacterium, assembly GCA_030427505.1. GTDB lineage: Bacteria > Verrucomicrobiota > Verrucomicrobiia > Verrucomicrobiales > DEV007 > JAUICH01. Next base: position 317,707 of record JAUICH010000002.1, on the reverse strand, counting down.
AAAGAGCATGCCCGCATCCTGGTGCTGGAGGACGAGCCCATGATCCGCGCCCTGGTCTCCACCTGCCTGCGCCGCGACGGCTACGAAGTGGTGGAAACCGAAGACGGACGGGACACTCTGCGTGTCTTTGTCGAGGCCCAACAAGCCGGGCACCCCTTCGACCTCATCCTCAGCGACCTCACCATCCCCGGCGGCATGGGCGGAGTGGATACCATGCGCGAACTCCGCAAGCTGGACTCCGAGATCCCCGCCATCGTCTCCAGCGGCTACTCCGACGACCCCGCCATGGCCCAGCCCGAGCGCTACGGCTTCAACGCCGTGCTCCCCAAACCCTACCCGCCGGAAGATCTGCGGCGGACGGTCAGGGAGTTGTTGATGGGGACGCGGGTTTAGAACGATCACAAGCCTGACGAATTCGGTCAGCAATGATCCTTGCCAAATCAGTTGTGTCGACAGAATATCAGTAGCGATGCCGTGGGTAATTGCTGCAATTCTTGCCGCCTTTCTTGGTTACTTCGGCGGATTTCAAGCCGGTTTGGTCGGTTTTGCCATGGGATTGGCGATTGGATATGTCATCCAATTCTCACGAAGATCTGCCCAAAGAAGAAAAGCCTCTACGGAAGACGAACCGGTTTCCTCTCTCGCTCAACAGCCTGAGCCGGCAAAAGAGGTACAAGGTAAGAGACCGCCATCCGAACCTCTCGAATGGATCGGACCGAATCAGCAACGAGTGGTTCACGGCTTTCGGTTGAACGACGGCATGATTTACCAAGCCAAGTCACGCCTTCCGTGGCCAGGGGAACCTTCAGCCATCGACCCCACATTAAAGGTAGAGGAACCAGCCCGCGGCGAAGACGCAAAACTTGGTTATTACAGCCACTATAGCTACCTCACACCTGCTCAACGCGGCGCATACCTGGAATGGCTCTCCCAGGGACGCCGGGACTTAAGCCCAGGGGAAAGAGATCTTGGTTATGTCTTCCTCTTTTTTTACGGCTTGGAGCGGCGCATCCTGATCGATGGTGATCCCCATCCGGTCCTCCGGAAAGAAATATTCGAGCTTCTCAATCTCTACAGCCCATTTGCCAGATCACGGTCCCTTCAGAATTACTTTCTGGAGCTCTTACACTTTTCTGGATACCGCGAAGGGACCGAAACATACCGGCAGAACTGGCCCCTTTGGTTACAGGCTTACGGAGCCCGGTTAGACGGTGAAACGGTCAAGTTAGTGCTGGCCAATCTCTTCGAAAGGAGCGAGCCTATGCACTGGACGGTCGCGTGGCATTTGGCATCCCGCTTGGAGAGCTCTCAAAAAAGCGTAGTTGTGGAGCGTACGGGGGAAAAATTTTGGAAGCTTTTCGAGCAACGGTTTGAGGAAAGCTATCCTGGTGGAATGCAACTCAAGTCTGCCAAACAGAAAGCTTGGGTTGAATATCACCCAGCAAGTTCGGCACTGCTCAATCTTGCTGCGGATAAACCCAACACATTCCGAATTCAGGTACCCAATATAATGGGTAGCCACAGTCAGTTTAACAAGATAGCTGACATCTGGAACAGTTGTGTCAAGGACCTGTCCGGCTTCAGCCGGGCACTGGCCCACAAAACCGCTTCGCCGGACGAAAAAGCGCTCTTGGCCTATCTTAAACTGCCGGAGGAAGTCCGCGATCCGGGAGAACATCCTCTGGCCGGAGAATGGACCGAATTACTAAACGCCTGCGAGCGAGAAGACACTTTCTTTTTTGTACCCGTCGCATCCGTAAGCGCCATGTTTGGATTTGCGGAACGTGACAATCTGACCGCCGCACAAGGGCGCAGGCTTTCGGAACATGTCAATTCCTTGGGGTATCAGCTCGCTCCCGACCCTCGAATCACGGGCGTTCCTTTGATGTGGAATCAAGAACTTGCCGTCTATCACCTGAGCCAATCCTACCGGGAACCCTCTCTCGATCTTTCAGGTGTCTTGAGAATGTTGTATTTGACGGTGTCTGTCGCCGCCGCCGACGGGATCATCGATCAAGATGAAGTGGCCGTGTTCGAACGCACTGCGCTCGAAACTATCCATGATAATGCCGAAAAGGAAGCGCTGGAAGCCACCGGCGCCGTCCTTCTAAGAGACGCCACCATCGCGGATAAGGCCCTGACGCGTATCGCGCGATCAGTTAGGGCAGACCGCCGAGAATTGGTGGCACGGTATGCAATCCAAGTGGCTGCGGCGGATGGACTTATTGCCCCCGGTGAAGCACGTTTGTTAAAGCGGATCTTTCGTCTGTTCGAGCTTCCAGCGAATTTCCTCGAACGCCAAGTAGCCGACGATCAAGAGGCCTTTGGCGAGGTAACGGTTCAGAAGTCTCAAAAGACGAAGGATCCAGGGAGTGCCATTCCTCCCAAACCTGACCAGCCAAATGCATTTCATATCGACATGTCAAAAGTGGCAGCTATCACCGCGGAAACATCTGAGGTAATCGGAGTCCTGTCCGCGATCATGGACAATGACTCAGAAAACGAATCCGGCAGTCGATCTACCACCTCAACTTCTGAACCCGCCGCTGTTTCACAATATGACGGGGTCCCTTGGATGGAAGGCCTTGAAATACGGTACCGGGCCGCGCTTCAAGAGTTGGTGCAGCAAGGCGAGTTCACGCAAGAGCATCTCTCAGCGACTGCGGCTAGGAATCACCTGATGCCGCTGGATCTAGTCGATACAGTGAACGCATGGGCGGATGAGGCACTCGGAGATTTCCTGATAGATGATCAAGGGGACCGATTTGTAATCTACCTGGACCTAATTCCCGCAAATGATGAGTGAAGTGACACCACTTAAAATCAAACGCCGTGAAAGGGACGCCGTGCTTCAGTCCCTCCAGGCGGGACTAGTGCCTAAACAAGGGCTACACCTTATTCAGGTGGGGCGGAAAAAGGAAGTCACCGCGGTTTTGGGTGACCTGAAGCGCATCATGGATGCTGGCGCCACCTTCCGAATTACCGTTGGCCGGTTCGGTAGCGGAAAAAGCTTTTTTCTTAATCTTGTCCGCAACCTTGCCCTCCAACAAAACATGGTGGTGCTGCAAGCAGACTTCACTATGGAACGAAGGCTCCAGGCTTCCGGAGGAGAGGCCCGAGCATTGTACAGCGAGCTACTCCGAAACCTGGCAACCAAATCCAACCCCGACGGAGGCGCTCTTCGCAATCTCTGCTCCGGTTGGATATCAAAAGTTCAACACCGGGTGATGAGCCAAGGCGGCGCCCCTGAAGACGTCGAACAAGCGCTGGCCGCTGACCTCCGTGACTTGGAGGATCATGTCGGAGGATTTGAGTTTGCCGAAGCTATAAGGGCTTTCTATCGCGGACATACGGAAAAACGGGACGAACTTCAAGGTGCCGCACTAAGATGGATGCGTGGTGAATACACGACTAAGACTGAGGCTCGTCAGGATCTCGAAGTAAGGCGAATCATCGATGATGAGTCCATCTACGACGCTCTAAAGCTAGTGGCTGCGTTTTCCCGAAAAGCCGGCTATTCAGGGGTTCTGGTGATTTTAGATGAACTGGTGGTGTTGTCTCACCGGCTACCGAGTTCCCGGTCCCGGCAATCAAACTACGAGGCATTACTAGCCCTTCTAAATGACTGTGTGCAAGGGAACGCCACGGGATTGGGTTTCCTCTTTGCCGGCACCGATGAGTGTCTGGAGGACAAACGGCGGGGACTATTCAGTTATGAAGCACTTCGAAGCCGGTTGGCTGAGAATTTCCTGGCCTCCGGGGACCTTGTGGATTTGTCTGGCCCCATCATCCGGCTGCAGCCCCTGAGTCAGGAAGACCTTTTTGTCTTGCTGCGCAATATAGCCTTGGTTCACGCAAGCGGAGATCCCTCCAAGATCATAGTTCCAGATGAAGCCATCACCGCCACTTTGCAGAAAGCTTATGAGACACTGGGGGCGGAGTATTTCAGAACTCCACGGGACGTGATCCGGTCTTTCGTGGGCTTACTAAACATACTCGACCAGAATCCCGGCACTACCTGGCAGCAACTGCTCGACACGGCTGGTACGTTCCAAAAAGCTGGCGGGCCTCAGTCCGTGGAAGAAGAAGTCGATCACAACCCGGACGCTTTTCCGGCTGAAGACGATCTGGCGTCATTCAAATTGTGAGTCCTTCCGCATTCGATCTCCTCGATCCTAAGATCCAGGAAGCGATCTGGGCCATGCAGTGGACAACACTGCGTCCTTTGCAGGAGAAGGCGATTCAGACCCTACTGACCACAGACAAGCATCTGCTCCTTGCCGCGGCAACGGCTTCTGGAAAAACCGAAGCAGCTTTCCTTCCCATTCTATCCAGACTGGCCGCAAAGCCAATGCCCTCCGCTCAGGCTCTGTATATCAGCCCTTTGAAAGCGCTGATCAACGATCAGTTTGAGCGCTTAGAGCGCCTTTGCGCCGAAACGGATATCGCAGTTCACCGCTGGCATGGCGATGTTGACGGAGAGAAGAAGAGGCGTTTGCGCCAAAAACCTGGCGGTGTCCTCTTAATCACACCTGAATCGTTAGAGTCCAATTTCATCAACTATGGCCCCCACCTCTCAAGAATTTACCAGCACCTGGATTACGTGGTCATCGATGAATTGCATGCCTTTCTTGACAATGTTCGGGGCTGCCATCTCCAAAGCCTTCTATCTCGCCTCCGGACCGCTGCCGGGGTGACGCCACGCATGTTGGGTCTTTCGGCAACTCTGGCGGACTTCACAGCTGCCAAGTCATTTCTAGCCATCGATGACGCGGAGCGGGTTGAGGTGGTCGAAGACAAATCATCATCCCGCGAACTTAAAGTTGGGATCAAAAGTTTTACCAATCATCAGCCCAATCCAGATCACCCGCCCTCCCAAAATACCTCAGAGTCCGAAATGGTAGTAAAGGAGCTGACGGAAGACATCGCGAAACACTTTAAAAACCACGCGAATCTTCTCTTTACCAACAGCCGCCGGACAGCGGAAGTTCTGGCGGATGGGCTGAAACAGATCGCAAATCGTGAGCGATGGCCCACGAATCCCTTCTATGTGCATCACGGTGCTCTCAGCCGGGAAATCCGCGAGGACGTCGAATCTCGCCTCAAATCGGGTGAGCCTATCAGTCCCTTTTGCACCACAACGTTAGAAATGGGCATCGATATCGGTGCCGTTCATTCCGTCGGACAGATCGGACCTCCATGGTCGGTAAATTCCCTGGTTCAGCGGGCCGGGCGTTCTGGACGGAGGGAAGGTCAGCCAGCCATTCTCCGTCTGTATGCGGTTGACGATCTTCCGGGCCCAGGAGCAACGATCACCGCTCAGCTGTATCCAGAGTTGCTGCAATCTGTAGCGCTTGTCGAACTTATGTTAGAGGGTTGGCTGGAACCAGTTGAGCACGGAGCTTGGAACCTAAGCACTTGCGTCCACCAAGTTCTCAGCATTCTCCGTCAGACCGGAGGCATCAAAGCGGACTTGTTATTTCACCAACTATGTATACAAGGCCCATTCCGGCAGGTTGATAAAAAGCACTTTTTGATACTCATTCGTGGGCTCGCGCTCCACCAAATCGTCGAACAAATGGCGTCTGGTGAACTGATCATCGCTCCCAAGGGAGAAAAGATCGTTGAGAACAAAGAATTTTACGCAGCCTTTGTAGGAGGGGATGACTATAGAATCGTTCATGCCTCTGCCGAGATCGGGAAACTGCCTCCTCAAGTCATCCCTCCACCGGGTCATCACTTCATCCTGAATGGACAGCGATGGAAGATCGAGGAAATCGAAAGCACCCAGCGGCTCGTGACCGTCTCGCCTTCCAAGGGGGCCGCCCCTCCCACTTTCATAGGAGATGGCGGTGAGATTCACGACCGTATAGTCCAGAAAATGCGAGACATATTGGCTTCTTCGCAAGGCTATGCCTACCTTCACCCATCCGCCCGCGAATCACTGGAAAGAGCGCGGGACGCCTACTATCGCACTGGGCTGGACACGAGAGATTTGCTACCGGGCAAAAGAGATGTTGAGTGGTTTCCCTGGCTTGGGACCCGTGCGATCAATACTATTGCCGCCGCAGCCCGCCTTGCTGGCCTTAGTCTAAGTGCGCGAAGTATCAGCGTAATGTGTAGGTGCCCGTTAGCTGAATTTGAATCTTTTCTGAAGAAACTTCAGAGGCAGGAATTCTCTCCATTGCAAATCGCCCAAGCAACCAGTGCCAAAATCCGGTATAAGTTTGACCATTTGCTACCCGAAGAGCTTCTAGATCTATCGAATGCAGACTCCCGAGTCGATCTCCAGCCCATTACGCTGGCAGCAGAACGAACCTTGGCTCAAGAAAGTGCACAATCTTACCAATGAAAATTGGATCCTTGTATACACGAACCGCTCTATCCAAGTAGGTCTAATTGATGTTCCTCAGCCGATTTGACGACTGATTCGCTGTCATCAAAGAGATTGGCAACAAAGGCTACTGGCTAGCACTGTCCCGGAATTCATCCCAGTGGTATTGCTCCATCTATTCCTGCGACAACATGGCTCAAGATCGAGAGCTTTCTTGTTCTCAGATTAGCTCAGAAAGTCAGCCCAAAACGCAGCCCGAAGGTGGTTGGCGCGCCGTTTTCTCCCACGTAACCGGAAGCGGCCAAGGTGTAGGGAATGGCGGTGGGCACGTAGTCTTCGTCAAAGGCGTTCCGCACCCAGCCTTCTAGGAACCAGCGTCCATGGCGTACTCCCAGGCGGAAGTCGGCCAGGGCGTAGCTGTCCTGACCGGCCACGTTGGAAGCGTCGTAGGCATACCGGCCGGCAATGGCGATGTCCGCCCGGGCGAAAAGCTCCAGCCCGGAGGGGTTCAGCGGGAAGCTCAACTCGGCCCCCGTGCTGACGGTGTATTCCGGGGAGTATGGCAGGTCGTTCCCCGCGATGGACACGCCGTCTGATTCGCTGCCGGAGAGAAACTCCGTGTCCGCCAGGCCAAAGGCCACGTATGCGGCCAGGAAATCCGTGGGCTGCACCTGGAGATCCAGTTCGAAACCTTTCGTGGCAGCCTGGCCCACGTTATCGACATAGAACCGGCCCGGCACGTTGAGCACCGGCACGTTTAGCTGGAGGTCGTCCCAGCTGGTGTAAAAGAAGGCCGCGTTCGCGCGAACCCGTCCGTCGAGCCAGGTGGTCTTCACGCCGCCCTCGTAGTTCCAACTCGTTTCCTCGTCATACACGGCGCCGCCCTCGTGGAAGATGCCGTTGAAACCGCCCGCCTTATATCCCCTGGCGATGGAGCCGTAGAGGCGGACATTGTCCGTCACGTCAATCCCCACGGCGAAGGTGGGCGAGACGGCCACAAAGTCGTCTTCCAGATCCAGCAGGGTGGGATAAGAGAAAGCCGGAGAGGTGTAGGCGCCCAGGGTGGCTTCTTTCTCCTCGTAATCCGCGCGGACCCCGGCGGTCAGATCCAGAAAGTCACACAGCCGCAGGGTGCCGTGCGCATAGACACCCAGGCCCCAGTCGTCCAGCTCCGCCGTAGTGGCGTCCAGCAGGGTGAAGGGCAGACCCGTCACCAGGGGGCTCATGTGGTTGATGGCTTCCTGCTCGTAATGTTGGGTAAAGAAGAATAGCCCCGTCTGCCAGTGGAGTTCGGCGTTGGGGTTGAACACCAGAGGTTCTTCCGCGGGCGAGGACAGGCGAAACTCCTGAGTGAACTGGTTACCCTCTTCCTCGTTGTAGCGGCGGATCAGCGGCAGGGGCGTGTAGTCCAGGTCCGTGCTGTCCACCGTGTTCCACCAAAGGTAGCCGGAGGTGGAAGTGAAATCGACGCCATCGCCCTCGTAGAGCAGTTCAAAGGAACCCAGCGCCAGGTCCCGCTGGGTGTAGCCTTCGTAATCACGCGACACGTGGTAGGGATGTTCCCGCAGACTTGCCAGATCCTGCAGGGCGTAATCGCCATCGTCAGAGGATTCGCCCAGCACGTTCAGGCGCAGGGTCAGGTCCTCGGTGGGCTGAAAGAGGAACTGCACCTTCCCGAAGCCGGACTCCCGGTAGTCCACATCGTGTCCCGTGAGATCGTTGGTGCTGTAACCGTCCCGCGATTCGTAGCCGCCGGAGAGCGCCACGCCGAGGTTGTCGGTCAGGGGGCCGGAAACCGTCGCCCGCGTGTCGATCAGGGAGTAGTCGCCCACGCTGGTAATGCTCTGGGCGGTCCAGTAGTCCTTCGGGTCCAGGCTATCCACCAGGATCACCCCGGCCAGATTGTTCCGGCCAAAGAGGGTGCTCTGGGGGCCGCGCACGAACTCGATTTGCCCCACGTTCAAAAAATTGAGGTTTGCGGCGTTGGCGTTTAGAATCGGCACGCCGTCGATGTATGTCGTGATGGCCGGGTTCAGTGGGCTGGACCCGATGCCACGAAAACGGGGATTGCTCAGCTTCCGGGCGGAGAACTCGGTGATGACGGTGTTGGGCGCGAATTTGACCACGTCCTGGATGACGCGCACGTCCGCCGAGCGCAGCGTGTCATAGGGCACTGCGGTTTCACTCAGGGGCGCATCCTTCAGCGAGGCCGGAGTTTTCAGACCGGAGACGATCAATTCCGGCAGCACGCCCGCATCCGTTTCCTCCTCCACGGGCGTGGACTCGGGAGCCGGTTCGGGGGAACCTTCCGCCCCGGCGGAGTCCTCCGCCCGGAGAGCGTGAGGAAGTGAAACAAGAAGCGTCAGAACCAGAGCGGTTCCGCCAGCAGCAAGCGGTTTGGTAACGAGCATATCGATCCGTCGATGGTGTGAGGTTTGGGAGCGGACCACCCTTCCAACGCCAGGGAGGTCCGCCGGAGACTGGAACAATAGTTGCGTTTTTGCGCAAATATTTTTGTGTACGCGTTTGCGTCTTCCGCTTTGGAGAGGGCGAGTGCCCCACCTGTTTTCAGCCAGGAATCGGCGAATGCCGTTCACCGCTGATTGGAAATGGGGAGGGCGCCTCCGGCTCCAATCCCCTGAGCGGAGCCGGGCCGGACTGGCGGAGAAATTCGCTGCTCGCTAGGGCGCTGCACGCCCCAAGTGGAATAAACGTGGGAGGGATCTAGACCAGTGTCCCACCTCGCTAACTCAGCAAGTCTGAGTGTAAGGCAACTCCACGGACTATTCGCTGGCTTCGCCTTCCCCTTTCTCTGGCTCGGCTTTTTCTTCCGTCTTCGACTCGGCGGCGCTTTCTTTCCCTTCTTCCTGCTCGCTGAAGGGCACGAACTTCAGAACGGTGCCGTTGATGCAGTAGCGTTTGTCGGTGGGCGTATCGAAACCTTCGCCGGTGAAGACATGGCCTAAGTGCCCGCCGCAGACGGCGCAACGCACTTCCGTGCGCGGGTAGCCGAGCACGTAATCCGTGCTGGTCGTGATGTTCTTGGCGTTGGAGGGATCGTAAAAGGACGGCCAGCCGCAATGGGAATCGAACTTCTCGTTGGAGGAAAACAGCTCCGCGCCACATCCGGCACAGTAGTAGGTGCCGCCACCCTGTTCCTTGAACTCGTGATACACCTGCCCGTTGGCCCGCTCCGTGCCGGCTTCGCGCAGGATGTGGTATTGCTCTGGGGTGAGGAGATTCTTCCATTCCTCATCCGTTCTCTTCACGGGACTCGTTGGCTGAGCGGGAGGGGTTTCAAGCGTCTCGATAATGGGCTTTTCGGCGCTGGCTTTCCCGGGTTTCGATTCAAAAGGATCGCTCGCTTGGGACTGAAAAGCCATATAAGCACCAATGACTGCCAGCACGAGACACCCGGCCAGCACGGAAGTGAAGGATTTGGAATAACGCATGAGAATCTCCTTAAGCCTTAGGTGGCGGAGGGGGTGGGATTCGAACCCACGATACGTTGCCGTATGCCGGTTTTCAAGACCGGTGCATTCAACCGCTCTGCCACCCCTCCAGTCGAGATTCGTGGGAGAAACCTTGCAGAATCTTTAAACTGCTCGTCTACAGCGGCCTCCGCAAGAAAAAGTCGCAACCCTAACTCCCCAACCTCCGGTTTTATCCCACGACGCACTTCGTGCGCGCGGGCTCCGCAGGTTGGCTGCGGCTTCGCCTCCGCGAGGTGGTGTCCGCTGGCGCGATCAAGCGGTCAAGACCGGTGCATTCAACCGCTCTGCCACCCCTCCAGTCGAGATTCGCGGGAGAAACCTTGCAGAATCTTTAAACTGCTCGCCTCCAGGGGCCTCCGCAAGGAAAAGTCGCCGATACCGAGACTCTTGAAATTTGGGCTGATTTTTGGTGGGCAAACAGAAGATTTGCAGATTCGGGGTAGTATCCATTAAAGGTGTGCCACACTCAGGTTGCACTTCTTACCGCGATGAAAAGAACTCACCTTCGACCTCTGATCCTACTTCCCCTACTGCTTCAGGGCCTGGCAATGCCTTTGGCGACGAAAGCCGAACCCGAAGCCTCCAAAGAGTGGCGATGGACGGACGATCCGGTTCCGGACCTGGGCTTCGACCTGGACCAGGCGCGAGTGTACAAGGTCACCACGCTGGAGCGGAATGGAAAAGGCAGCCTGCAGGAAGCCATCTGGGGCAAAGGCCCCCGTATCGTGGTCTTCGAAGTGGGCGGCGTGATCAATCTGGATAAGAAATCCATGACGATCAGCAATCCCCAGATTGTCATCGCCGGGCAGACAGCGCCTTCCCCTGGAATCACCCTGATCGGCGAAGGGATGACCATCAACGCCTCCCAGGTACTCGTGCAGCACCTCGCGGTGCGGCCCGGAGACATGGGCGCGGCGAAGCGCAGCGGCTTCACGCCTGACGGCATCACCACCTTGGGCGCGGCACGAGATGTGTGGGTGGACCACTGTTCCTGTACCTGGTCCGTGGATGAATGCCTGAGCGCTTCCAGCTACGGCGCGCCCAAAGGAGATGGCGCCAAGCGCATTTTCTTCCGCGATTGCCTGATCGGCGAAAGCCTCAACGACTCGTCCCATGACAAGGGGCCTCACTCCAAGGGCACCCTGGTCCATGACCGCACCCGTCAGGTGGCTATTGTGCGTTGCCTCTATGCCGCTAACCATGAACGTAACCCGGTATTCAAACAGGATACCTCCGGCGTGGTCGTGAACTGTTTCATCGCGGCGCCAGGACAGCGCTCCATTCACACCTACAAGCCGGAAAAGGGAAAGCCCTACGTCTCACCTGAGGTCGCCGCCGTGGGCAATGCCGTGCTCTTGGGACCCAAGTCCAAGAAAGACAGCGCCGTGGCCGAGGGTCCCGCGGATTGGTTTCTGAAAGACAACTTCGGGAAAAACGTACAGGGAGAACCCATCCCGGAGATTCGCCAGGGAGAAGCTAAGCTGACTGAGCCTCCGCTGTGGCCCGAGGGCCTGGAGCCCATGCCTTCCAGCGAAGTCATTGCCTACGTCTCCAAACACGCCGGAGCCCGCCCGGGGGACCGCGACCCTATCGACCAGCGGATTATCGAAGAATCCCTGAATCAAACCAAGATCGTCATCGACAGCCAGGAAGAAGTGGGAGGTTATCCAGAACGCGAACCCACTCAACGGACCCTGGAGGTGCCGGAAACCGGGCGCCGGGAATGGCTGGCCGAAATGGCCGCGGAGGTGGATGCCAAGGAAGAATAGCCGCAAGTAAAAAGTTCGTCACAGACAGGCTTGCGGACGCCGGGCCTCTAATGCGATGATCCGGTGTGCCCGCCCGCATTCTGGTCTGCCCTGACAAGTTCAAAGGCTCGCTGTCCGCGCACGCGGTGTGCGGGACCATCCGGCGGGTGCTGGAGTCCATCCAGGGACTTCCGGAACTGGAAATCGTGACCCTGCCCATCGCGGATGGCGGAGAAGGCACCGCCGCCGTGTTGAATGAAACTCTGGGCGGCGAATGGATGGAGGCTCCGGTGAAGGACGCCACGGGAAACCGGGATCTCCAGGCACCCATCTTGATCGCACAAGACCCGGCAGGCCGGAAAGTCGCCCTCATGGAAATGGCGGCGGCCTGCGGCCTGGCTCAGCTGCCCGGCGCAGACCGGGACCCCGTGCGAACCACCACCTATGGGGCCGGTCAGATGCTGCTGGCCGCGGCGGAGGCCGGGGTAGAGCGCATCCTGATGGGTATCGGCGGCAGCGCGACCAACGACGGCGGTTGCGGCCTGGCCCGAGCGCTGGGTTTTCAATTTCTGGATTCCGGGTGGTATTCCGTGGATGACTTGCCCCGGGAGCTGGAACGGGTCGTGAAGATTCAGCCTCCGCCAGGGGGCCGCCCGGCCCTTCCCGAAGTCCAGGTGGCCTGCGACGTTACCAATCCCCTGCTCGGTCCCGAAGGCGCGACCTATGTTTACGGGCCACAAAAGGGCGCCAAAGCGGAAGATCTGCCTCTGCTGGAAGAGCGGATGAAACACCTGGCGAACCTGGTTTCCACCCTGTCTGAAAAGACCGGAAAGGAGGCCACCCCCGGCGCGGGCGCCGCGGGCGGGCTGGGCTATGGCTTGATGGTCTTTGCCGGGGCGGAACTCCGCCCTGGGTTCGAGCTGGTGGCCGAGCTTCTAAACCTGAAAGACGAAATCCAGCGTTCGGACTACGTCATTACCGGCGAAGGCAGCCTGGACCGGCAGTCTCTGAACGGCAAAGCCCCCTGTGGCGTGGCCCGGCTGGCGAAAGACCTCGGCAAATCCGTCACCGCCTTTGCCGGTCGGGTGGATGACGAAGCCCGTGGCCCTCTGAGCGAACTCTTTGACGAAGTGGTGGAGATTTCCCCCCGGAATCTGCCGGTGAAGGTCGCCCTCGACAACGCCGCCCACTACCTGGAACTGGCTGTTCGCGCCTGGGCCGGAAGAGTCTTTCAACCCGCACCCACGGCGTGATCTGCCCGGAAAAAGCCATTGGCAGCGAGGCGGTCGCGGGACACTACGACAGCCTGGACGAGTTTTATTTGGATGTCTGGGGCCCCCACCTGCATCACGGATTTTGGGAAACGGGTCACGAGACCACGGAGGAAGCGGTCGCTCACCTCTCCCAGACCGTTCTGGATGGCGCCCAAATACGGCCCAGGGACCATGTGTGTGACGTGGGCTGCGGTCACGGGGCGCTTTGCTGGCAGATGGCGCGCGAATTTTCCGCCGAGGTCGTGGGCTACACGCTGTCCGCCCGCCAGCGGGACGCCGCCCGGAAAGGAGACGCAAAGGGCCTGAAGTCCCCACCCACCTTCCACCTCTGTGACTGGCTGAAAAACGGCCTGGCTGACGAGTGGGCGAACGCCGTGGTCTCGATCGAGTGCGTGTCCCATGTGTGGGACAAGTCCGGCTTTCTCTCTGAGATCGCCCGCGTCCTGAAACCCGGCGGCCGTCTCTCCATGGCGGCCTGGCTGTCTAAGGAGCACCCCTCCGTCTGGGAAACGCGGTGGCTGCTGGAACCCATCTGCGTGGATGGCCGCCTGGCGGGTCTATTGAGCCTCAACGAATATTGCACCCGGATCGAAGCCGCCGGCCTGAGGGTGGTGGAAGCGCGAGACATCGGCCCGCAAGTCTCGAAAACCTGGCGCGTGATCACCTCGCGAATCCTGCGCAGGCTTCTCTCCCGCCGGGAGTACCGGCAGTTTCTTTGGAGCAATATGAAGAGCGACCGGAAATTTGCTCTCACTTTTCCGCGGATCATGACCGCCTATACACGCCGGGCACTGGGGTATGGATTGATCGTTGCGGAAAAACCCGGTTGCACTTCGGAGTGATGTGCTTCAGAAGTGGGCGCCATGGGTAAACGTGCGGTGTTATTATTTGCGGGACAGGGCGCTCAAAAGGTCGGCATGGGTCGCGATCTGGCGGAATCTAACGCTGGAATCCGGGATCTATTCGAAAAAGCGGACGCCACGCTCGGCTTTGAGTTGAGCCAGGTCATGTTTGACGGGCCGATGGAAGAGTTGACGCGCACCTCGCGCTGTCAGCCGGCCCTCTATCTGCACGGCCTGGCCTGCCTGGATCTGCTGAAAGCACGCGTCCCGGATCTGGAGATCGCCGGCGTGGCCGGACTTTCCCTGGGAGAATTCACCGCCCACGCCGCTGCGGGCACCTTCGATTTCGAGACCGGCCTGTCGCTCGTGGCGCAGCGCGGCCAGTTCATGGAGGAAGCCACCAACGAAGTGGAAGGCACCATGGCCGCCATGATCGGTGGCGACGATGCCGGGGTAAAGACCCTGGCCGAAGCCTCCGGGGTGGATGTGGCCAACTACAACGCCCCCGGCCAAACCGTTCTTTCCGGAACCAAAGAGGGCATCGCCAAGGCCATCGAAAACGCCAAGGCTCACGGGGTGAAAATGGCGAAGGAACTCAGCGTGGCGGGCGCGTATCACTCCCGCCTCATGCAAAAGGCGCAGGACAAACTGGCCGCCGTCCTCCAAGCTACGGCCATGAGCGAGCCCACCGTGCCGGTGGTCTGCAACGTCGAGGCCCGCGAAGTTTCCGAAGCCGGAGAAATTCGCGACACCCTGGAACGCCAGGTGACCGGATCCGTCCGCTGGGCGCCCTCCATGCAAGCCTTCTTGGAAAAAGGCGAAAAGACCTTTATCGAACTGGGACCCGGCGGCGTCCTCGCCGGACTGATGCGCCGCATCGACCGCGAGGCCACGGTGCATGTGGTGGAAGATCAGGCCTCGCTGGACAAGGCCGTCGAAGCCCTGGCGTAGGCCCCCAAGCCCTTAGAACAGAATAATCGGCGGCGGCACGATCTTGACCCCGCCGCCAAAATCGGGCGCGCCTTCGGTTTCTTCGATGCTGGTGACGACTTCGTTGGCGAAGTTGATGGATACCCGCCCGGTGGGCACCTTCACGTAAACGGTGGTGCGAAAGGGGCGGCCCAGCGCATCGAAGCGGGTGGTGGTCTGCGGGACTTTTTCGTAGGTGATGTATTCCAGGGTATCCGTGCGGCCTTCCTGATCGATCTTGGAACTTTTCTCGTCCGGCTTTCCGAGGGAGGTCATGACCTCCTCGATAGTCATGCCCAGGGCGACCTGGTTTTTGCTTATCAGGTCTTGGACGATGAGCTGGCGCTCGCAGAATTTCTTCAGATTGGCCAGGGCTTCTTCGCTAAGGCCCTCGAAGGCGGCGGGAGATACCCAGCCAGCCACCTGGCCCTGCTGAGCGCGGGCGCGGACCCGCCAGGCCCGGTCGCTGACGGCGAGCAGGACGGCATCCCCGGGAGCGACCAGGTTGCCGAGCCAACGGTCGGCTTCCAGAGTGGAATAAACCGGCGCCTGTTTCACGACCTTCAGCTTGATTTCCTTCTCTAGAATATCTTCCAGATAAACGGCGTTTTCCTCCCGGATGAGATTGGTTGAGGGCAGATCCGCGTAAGCCAGCGCCGGGAGGACCAGGGCGAAGGCTAAGACCAAGGAGGAGCCGGTGCGGGAGTGGAGGCGAGGTTTCATGGGCACGAATACGAGTTTGGACGGGAGGTCCGCCGTCTTTTCCTTTCCCCACAGATACCCTGCCGCGCGTGGCTAGACCTCCCTTTGGTTTTTGACGCCTACCGGATCATACTATTCATTCCCGGACCGGAAAAGCCCGAAGACAGCGGCCCGGAAGAAGAGGTTCCGCCTTCTTGCAACCCTGATAATCACCAGAATTCTTCGGCGAAGCTCCCCCACCCTGTTTCACGATTTTCATCATGTCCGATTCCCAGACACCCCGTTCGCACCAACTTTATCAGGAAGCCCTCCGTTACATCCCCGGCGGGGTGAACAGCCCGGTGCGCGCCTTTCGCAACGTGGGTGGCGAGCCCTTTTTCGTGGAGCGGGCAAAAGGCTGCCGGATCTGGGACGCGGATGGGCGGGAACTGGTGGACTACGTGGGCACCTGGGGCCCGGCCATCCTGGGCCATGCTCCGGAGGTGGTGATCGAAGCCGTGATCGAGGCGGCCAGGCACGGCACCAGTTTCGGCACCCCGAACCCCTATGAAGTGGAGATCGCCAAGCTGATCTGCGACTGGGTGCCTTCCGTGGAAAAGGTACGGATGGTGAATTCCGGCACGGAAGCCACCATGTCGGCCATCCGGCTGGCGCGCGGGTTCACGGGCCGGAACTTGATCGTGAAATTCGATGGCTGTTACCACGGCCATGTGGACGCCCTTCTTGTCGCCGCGGGAAGTGGCGCCTTAACCCATGGCAAACCGGACAGCGCAGGCGTGCCGGAGGATTTCGCGAAGCACACCCTGATCCTGCCCTTCAACAATACGGAAGCCTTGGAAAAAGCCTTCGCGGAAGAAGGCGACCGTATCGCGGCGGTCATCCTGGAACCGGTCCCCGCGAACGCGGGACTGGTGTTTCCCAAGGAAGGCTACCTCCAGCAACTCCGCCATCTGACCGCCAAGCACGGCGCGTTGCTGATCTTTGACGAAGTGATGACGGGCTTTCGCGTGGCGAAAGGGGGCGTGCAGAAACGCAGCGGCGTGACGCCGGATCTGACCGCCCTGGGCAAAGTCATCGGCGGCGGCCTGCCGGTCGGTGCTTTTGGCGGCCGGGCGGACATCATGGACTACCTGGCCCCTGACGGCCCAGTCTATCAGGCCGGCACGCTGTCCGGCAACCCCGTGGCCATGGCGGCGGGACTGGCTCAGTTGAAAGAAATGGAGCGCATCAACGGCTGGGCCCTGCTGGAGTCCCGCGGCCAAGCCCTGGAGGACGCGGTTCGCTCCGCTCTCAAAGAAACGGGCCGGAACCTGACCTTCCACCGCATTGGGTCCATGTTCTGTCTCCTCTTCGCGGAGGGCGAGATCCTGAACGTAGACGACGTGAAGAAAGCGGACTTCGATGCCTTCAACCGCTTCTTCTGGCACTGCCTGGGCGAAGGGGTCTACTTCGCGCCCTCCCAATACGAGACCGGTTTCATTTCCACCGCCCACGACGAAGCCGCCATGTCCAAAACGGCGGAGGTCACGGTCGCGGCGCTGAAGGCTTTGTAAGCATTTCATTTCCCTCAAGCGCTTTCGCTGAAGGTGGAACGCGATTCTCCGGGCGCGTTCGGGAATGACCAAATCGCTCCTTATGTAATTGGGCAGGATATCCAGAGTTCGAAGACGGGCTTCAATCCGATTTCAATCCTCCGCCTGAGATTTGCATTCCCGGCTCGCGAGTTTCCTGCCAGTCCGGCTCGGACCCCGGAGATCGAGGACCACCTCCGTGCAGCGAACCCTTTCCAGCTACTCCCTCCCGGCAACCTCCAACAAAGCCTTCGCGCTTTTCGAGCCGAGCGACGCTCCCAACGTCAGCCAGAAAGAATCCCGGATAGCGGTCTTTTGATTCTCCAGTTTCTCCTCCGGCGTCTTGCCTTCGTCCGCACTCAGCCGCTTGTCTTGACCGAGGGCTTGGCCGAGGCCCACCCACTTGGAACGCAGGAGATCGCGGCGCAGCGTGGTCAGTTCGCGCAACACACGGCGGTCGCCTTCCAGGGCGCGTTTTTCTTCGCGGAGAATCTGGTATTTTTCGTTCAACCCTTCGCCGGATTGCAGCGGGGTCCGGCCATCCCATTCGTTAACGAGGGCTTTGTTAGGGTAGTCGTGCAGTTCGGCGAAAGCTTCGTCCGTCAGGGATTCCACCAGCGCTTCGCGTTCGGCTTCGCTCTTGGCGCTGGCCAATTCCGCCAGCAGCACCTGGAACAATCCGGCGTGAAAGCTGGATACGCTGCGCCAGGACGCGGCGGCAAACTCATAGAAACGGTGTCGCGCGGCTTCGTCCTCTCTCAGTTCCTTGGCGAAGTGGGCATAAAGGTCCACATGCATGCGCAACATCTCGCGGAGGAGTGGCGCGGGGGCGCTGTTGATGTTGTTGGTGGGATGCACGCGGTACTGGAGCAGCACGTCCGGAATGGCTTTCAGCCCGCCACGAAGGGCGGCTCCGGCCAGGAAAAAATAATCGTGATTGAAGCGATAGGGCCGGAAGGGGTTCGCCAGGAGGTATTCCGCGCGGGCCACGATGTTCGAGCTGGTCACGAGAAAGTTCGCCAACCCCAGCCACTCCGGCGGGGCGATGTCTTCGCCGGACTCTCCCCCGGCGGACCACACGGCGCGCAGCCACTTGGCGCGGGGTTCGCCTTCAGGCAGGGGCTCGCCTTCCGGGTCGATCATCCGCAGCCCCGTGCAGACCACGGACAGGGCTGGCTCCTTGCTTATCTCAGACAGACAGGCTTCAAAGCGGCCCGGTTCGTATACGTCATCGGAATTCAGAATGCTGATCCACTGGCAGTCGCGGCTCAGTTCCCGGATGCCGCGATTGATGGTCTCATGCGCGCCGGCGTTTTCCTGAACGATCAGTTCCACGCCCTGGGCGCGGTACTTTTCAATGACCGCCACGGAATCGTCCTTCGAACCGTCATCGATCACCAGAAACCGGTCTGGCGGACGGGTTTGACCCAGCACCGACTCGATCGCGGCGCCCACGTACTTCGCGTGGTTGTAACAGGGAATGATGACTCCGAGTTTGGCTTCCATGAAAAAGGGGGAGGACCGGAACAGCCGAGGGAGAAGCCGGGCCGGTGATGGGTCACCGCAGGGAAGCGGTCAGTTTCGAGAACCAGGCCTCATACAGAGGCGCGGGGTCAGTGGCCGGATCGCGGCCTTTCCAGCTCAGTTTCACGGGACCGACTTTGACGCGGCGGCGGGAGTCCGTCTTTTCGAGGCCCAGGTCGTCCCGGAACGCGGCGGCGGCTTTGTAGCGTTCCGGCCGGCAGACGTTGGCGAAGGCGGCGTCTTCCAGAATGCGGTCGATGATGGCGGCGGGCAGCGTGGGGTCTTCTTCGATGGTCACGCTGAAGGGCACGCCGCTGAGGCGACCCACCAGCCAAGCCGCCAGGGCCACGTCGGAGCGGGCGGCGTGAACGTGCCGCAGCCCGCGCTTTTCCACCAGGCGGGAAAGCACCAACGCCCGGCGCCCCTGCACCAGGTAGTCTTCCGTCTGCAGGGCGGTGCCGAACTCGAGCCGCCATTCCAAAATGCGACGGGCCTCGCTGGCGGACTGCCGCCACTCCGCCTCCGCCACGATGGCATCCGGTAAGAACTCGATCCGGGGAAGCAACGCGGCTTGTTCTTCGTCCAGGCCGTTGGGACGGAACCGCTTCGAGAGCCGGCAGCAGAGAAGGTCCACCTCCGTTCCCGGCTTACCACTTTCGGAAAGGAAACACAGCTCGGCATTCACGTTCCGTTCGCCACGGCCCGGCCAGTCGGCCATCAGGTAGGCCCACTTCGCCTCCGGGCTGGCGGAAGGCTCCGGCAAGAGGGCCCCAAATTTTTCCGCGAGTTGGCTCGACGTCTTTTCTTGATCGAACTTCTCTTCCGCCGCGGCCCGCCCGGCCTCGCCGAGCTGACGGGCCAGTTCGCGGTTCAAAGCCAGGCGTTCCAGCGCATCGGCGAAGCCTTTTTCGTCCCCAGGCTCCGCCAGCAGACCCGTCACGCCATCATCGACCATTTCGGGAACGCCGACCAGCCGGGTGGATACCACGGGCAGTCCGCAGGCCATGGCTTCCATGATGACGGTGGGCAGAATGTCGGAAGCCCCCTTCCGGTCCACGATGCAGGGCAGGGCAAAGACATCGCTTTCCTGAAAACGAGCCTTGACCTCCTCTTGAGTCAGCACGCCGGGAAAGTGGACCCGGTCCTCGATGCCGCCCTCCTTGGCGTGGACTTCCAGGATCTCCCGCCAAGGGCCGTCACCGATGATGGTGCAGGAAAAATCGAAGCCCCGCTTTCGCAACAGACCGCAGGCGCCGATGAGGTGGTGAAAGCCCTTGAACTCAATGAGTCTCCCGATGGAAATGATGCGCAGCGGCCCGCCCCCGATGCGCGCGCCCGGAAAGGCGGAGGGCGTAATGCCGTTGTAAACGCGGAAGATCTTGTCCGCCGAATCCGGGCATTTTTCCTGGAGCAGCGCCTTGCTGAAATCACTGACCGCCACAACGAACTCCGCTTCCCGGCACAGTTCGCGGAGCAGTTCGTCACTGCCCAGATCCACCATGAAATCCTGCGCGTGCGCCGTGAAGCTGAAGGGCAGCCCGGCCCACTGCTTCATGAAAAGCGCGGTGTGAGTGGCCCGGTTGGCAAAGTGGACGTGGACGTGCTGGATGCCCAGGCGCTGGAAAAGACCCGAAAAATAGAGCGCGTTCCGCGCGCGTACGTCCGGCTTGAAGGAAGCGCCATAGACTTCCTCGTGCCGCTGGATCATGGGCACCAGGCGCTCCTGCCAGGCGCCGCTCTTTTCCTCCAGCCCGACGAGGGCCTTCAGGATCTCCGGTGGCGGTGGGTAATGGACCTGCCCCTCCAGGCTGGTGAACCGCTCGTGCCGGAAGGCGTCCCTGGGCGGATTCAGCGAACCGATCTCGATGCGGAACCCCTTGGCTTCCAGGGCCAGCATCTCGGAATCGCAAAAGGTCTGCGAAACCACTGGGTA
This sequence comes from Verrucomicrobiia bacterium, assembly GCA_030427505.1. Taxonomy (GTDB): domain Bacteria; phylum Verrucomicrobiota; class Verrucomicrobiia; order Verrucomicrobiales; family DEV007; genus JAUICH01. Next base: position 297,316 of record JAUICH010000002.1, on the reverse strand, counting down.
ACGGGAATACAGATAGGCGATCCGGCGAACGGGACGCCCGGTGTCTCCGCTGGGGCTGTGATCTGCTGGCGCCAATCGAGTTCGGGTAGCGTTGCGGTTTCGTTTTTTCCGGAACCTTGGAACCCGGAAAACCCACCCCATAACCCGGCGGAACCGCTTCTGCAATCGCGAACCGGCTCAGAAAACCGGATGGCCTCACTGCATCAGTTCTTCCTGAACATCGACGCGATTGTATAAGTCGTCATAAGCTCGGGAAACGGCTGACCCCGCGTTCCGGATTTCCGAGATCAGTTCATTCAGCTTGTTATAGGAATTCGGCCGGTCGTTCACGAAGGTACGCATCAACGAAGCGTAGGAGATGATGGCATCCGCCAGATCCACCGTGCGGTTGTCCAGCTTGTTCCGAAGCCGCCGCAACGCATAGGCTGAGTCCGCGTACTCATCTCCGTCCAGAGGGCTCTGGGCATCAAACTTGCCCTGGCGAATGGCACGGATGAGGGGCTCCGCCGCCCGGTCGATGTAAATAAGAGACCCCTGAAGCGTCAGCCGGTCCGGGGAGCGGCCCAGCCCTTCATACAGCAGCCAGATGGCGGACTGGTGGTTCGGCGCCAGTTTGACGACTTCCCGCAGACGTTCCTGAACCTTGGCGTTTTTCAGATACGCGAAACCATTGGGACGGTGGAGCACTTCCTGAATTTCCGTAAAGCTGTCGATGGCTTTCTGGAGATCTTCAGAACGTTTCTCTGGCGCCTGGGCCAGAGCGGCGGCCTGTTCGAAAGTCTCGATGCTGAAGACCTGGATGTTCGTGATGGCGGCCGGTCCGGACATGAGCAGAAGATCGCTCACCACGCTGACATTCTGACTCGGGATGGCGATGACGTTGCAGTCCCTCTTGGTGGCGCCGCGGATCTTACCATCCACGCCACCCACCGGCTGGACGGTGCCGTCCGCGTTCAGGTCCCCGGTGACGGCAAAGTTTTCGTCGATCTCCATGCCGGAGATCAGAGATTCCAGAAGCAAGGAACACGCGACTGCGGCGGAAGGACCGTCCTTGGGGATGTATTGCTCCTCAAAGCTGATCTCCACCTCATACCCGGAAGGAAGCCGCCCATGCCGGACCCGAAGGTATTTGACCACTTCGTTCAGGGCGGAATGCATGGAATCTCCCACTTCCTGATTGAAATCGACTTTCATCTCTTGATTGCCTCCCGTTTCGGTGGCCGTGGCATTCATCTGGGACGCCTTGCCCGCATAACGGCTGCCTTCCAGGGGGCGCACCAGGAGCCCTTTGATCAAAGACTGGGTACGGGCCAGTTCGGCATCCTTCCCACCGGGAGTCGCGGGAACCTTCATCGACGACATGCTGGTCTTCGCGGCGGCGGCAACCGGCATGGTGAGGCCCCAATCCACGGCGTTACCCTCCTGCTTGTACATCGCCAGGGCATAGGCCCGGTCCACGTTGTCCGGGTCCACTTCCACCGCCATGTCCATCAGGAATCCGGCCAGTTTCAGGGCGTCTGGATTGTCTTCGCCAAAGGCTCTGAGACTATCCCCATACTCCCAGAAAAAATTCGCGATCTGCGCTGGGTCGGCGGGACCTTCCAAGGGCTCCGGCGTTTCGCCCCGCTTGAGTTGGTAGTTCGCGACAAAGGCTTCCTTCTTGGTGGGTTCCAACCTCAAGGCAAGCGCCAAGGCTTTGGCTTTGACGCGATTGGAGACCTCCAGATTTCGCGCCACCTTCGTCAGGTAATCGGTCAGGCGCTCTTTCTCTTCAGCGGCAAATTCGATCTTTTCCGCCTCAAACAAATTCGCCGACAAATTGGGTTCTTGATAGGGAGCCTCCTGCCCCAAGACCGGCTGCCAAGCCGAAGCGGCCATCAACCCTGTTAACATGACGGCCCAAACGAGCGCCTGAAATAACGAAAAGAAGCGTTTCTTGGCATTCATGGCAGTGGTATCACAGTATTCTAAACAGCTTTCTCCTGTCACGGCTAATTCCACAATTCATCGTTCCATGCCTTCCACTCGAGTCCGTTCCGCACTCAAATTGGCGAGCGCCTCCCGCAGTTCCCGGCGGCGCTGTTGTGCGATGCTGGTCGAACGATTGGACAGATCCAGAAAGAGTTTGTAAGCCTCCAGCACGTTTTCTGCCTGGTTCATGTAGTTTCGCATGGACACGTCCACTTCGGTCCGCCGGGTGCGAATGAGATCGCGAGCCTTTCCGCACAAGGCGTCCACCTGACCTGGAATGGTCACGACGGAGGTGGCGTCCGCCATGGTTTTCAGAGGCAACATAACAGCCTCGATCTCATCCATGACGCCCGTGGAGGACGGCGGTTTGGGTGTGTCCGGACTGGAACCCGCCGATGGGGGCATGGGAGAGCCGGGCTCCGGTTCGCCCGAGAATTCGTTTGCCGGGCTGTTACCGGCGGATCCTTCTTCGCCAAAGCGCAGCAGCATGGCGGCCGAAAGATGCTCCGGAACCGCTTCCAGGACCCCTCGCAACCGGCGCTGGACCGCCTGATTGGTGGCGGCATTTTCCAAGGTCATCCGCTGTGGCGTCAGGTTCTCCACGCTGGAAAAATCGTCGATCGCCTTCTGAATCTTATCGGCCCGGTTGGCGCGGAGGACACGGATGAGTCCCTCCACATCCGCCGCCGCCAGGAGTTGAGGCCGCACGAGCAGTTCCAGGCCAGCTTCTTTGGTGGCATCGGGCAGAAACTCTTCAGCCGCCGCGGGAAGGGCGAGGACCCGGATCTCATGCCGGCCGGCTTCTTCCAGCAGCGGCACGGCATCCACCCCCATGCCCAACAAGCCACCCTCCGCCAGGAATCCGCCAACCGCGGCGGTGGAATCAAACTGAATCCCCTGAAAGGCGCTTTCCACAAGAACCAGGGCCGCCAGGCTCAGATCCAGGCTGGTGCTCGCCTCGCCGGCCATCGCCGGTTCCGGAGCGCCTTCTCCTCCGGCGCCAGGAGGTAAACTCTCCACGCTCAGTTCGGCCACGACGCCGGTGGGCAATCGATCATAGCGTTCGCGGAGCGCGCTTTCCGCCAGCTTCAGTCCTTCGCCCTTCCGCTCCGGGTCCGCGTTGGCCATGAACATGGGCTGGACCTGGGCCTCGTCTTCACTAAAAAGCCCAAAGCGGCCGTCCTGAAACTCCGAGAGGTCTCTAACCTTCAGCGTCACCCGGACGGTATGGTACGTTCCGGGTTGTCCGCCCCCGGCCACCACGATCAGGCTGCCGTCGCGCCGCTTCAGTTCGGCAATCCGGGGCTCTTTCCCAATGCTGGGCGCGGAACCGGCGGTTGGCAGGTTGCTGCCCAGATTGGAGGGGCCTGTCTCCATCTCCGCGAAAGGATCCAGGGCGGCGGGTGGCGCTTTGGACGCAGCCATCTGACTCACGGCTCTATCCTTTTCAGCATAAGCCACGGAGAACGCCGCCAACTTACTGGCCACCCGTCTCATGGAGGGGCTCGACTGAGGATCGCAGGCGACCGCTTTCCCCCAGGAAACTTCGTGCTTCGGAGCCGTGGCCTCCCAAAAAGCCTTGATCGCGGATTGGTCGAGTTCCACCTCCGCGCCGAGAACCACCTCCAACAACAGCAGAGCGAGTTTGGCGTCTTCCGGTTCCGCTTTCTCCTGGAGGAGCCGGATGCCAGAACCGGAGAGCACCCCGCAAGCGTTTTCGGGAAAAGCGGCGTCCCCGCCAGCTTTCGTGGCCTCTCCCTCTCCTGCGGAGAGCTGCCGGTGTACCTCGCGCGCGGCTGGGTTCAGCGGATTCAACTGCAACGCCAGGTAGAGCGCCTTTTCCCGTAGATCGTCATCCACTTCGGTGGTTAAAGAATCTCCCGCCGCCAGGCCGGCGAGCGCCAGCACCACTTCATCCCGTTCCTCAACGGAAAGGGACAGCGCATCCACGTTAAAGAGATTCGTGTCGAAATTGGGAACTTCGTAGTCCGCGCGGACGGGCAATACCGCCGCCCCCAGGCCCCACCACACAAGGCAGACGGCCATGGCACGGAACGGCGCGGATTGGACAAGGAAAAGAAATTGCTTCATCACCTGACGCGAGTGCAGAACTTAACCTGCGTTTCCCCTGAATTCACGTCGCGAGACGCCGCAAGGGCCTTCTGGGGAAAGTTCGAACACCGGATTTCATGGAAAACGCAGCTTAACACGACTGTTTCCCGGCCGAAAAGCCATTGCTGAAAAGAATCTCGTCACTTTCATCCTCCACCTCAAATAAACCAGGGGCCCCGATCCCACGCTCCACTACCGCCATGCCCGACACACCCACCATCACCACCCAGGAAGAAGTCATGTTTTTCGATACCGACTGCGGGGGCGTCGTTCACAACCTGGCTTATCTCCGCTTCATCGAGACCGCCCGGACCCGCCTGGCGACCCAGATGGGGATGAACCTGCGGGAAATGACCCAAACCCACCTTTTCCCTGCTCTGCTCCGCACGGAAATCGACTATCGCCGGGCCGCCGTGCTGGGGGACATTCTAGAAATCACAGGGGGTCTGGAATCCTTGGACCGGCTCCGGTTCTGGTGTGCCTTTCGCATCACCCGGCCCTCGGACGGCAGCCTCATCGCCACCAGCCGCCAACAACTGGCCCTGGTCCGGATACCCCCTGGAAAACCGGAGCGGCTACCCGCCGAATGGCTGGAAAAATACTCCCATCTCCAAAAGAAACACGAGCGGCGTAACCAGGGTTAAATCAATAGACTATGGGCTTCGGGCCCACCTTTCGCGGCCGGTCGGAAAGTGTCAGTATTGAAAGAGAAAAAGGGCTTGCACCTGACCGCGAAATCCGAATACCATGTAAATACAAAAAATAAGCTGGTCTTTTGGCTTTTCACATCTGGTCTGTTAGTTCAAAGATCAAGTCCACTCCCGAACTTCACCTCTCCTTCGTCTCATGAGCTACGACACACCCAACGTAAACGCCGCCGAAGCCCAGGAGCCCAGCGCGATTTCGTTCTCCATCCTCCGGCGCGGCGATACTCAGCCCATCGGGCCGGTTTCACTGGATGACATTCTCGGCATGCTGCAGCGCGACGAGTTGACCCGCCACGACTACGTTTACTACGAAGGCCTGCTGGACTGGGAACTGGTCGAAAAGGTCTTCGACATCCAGGAGCAAATCAGCCATTTCGTGGACGACGGGCAGGACCGGCAGATGGTGGCCCTGAGCTTCCGGGAAGTTTCGGAAATTACCGCCCAGGACGAGCAGATTTACTACATCGCGGTGCAGCACAAGTCCGGCCTGCTCAGCAAGGGAAAAGCCTGCGTCATCCTGACGAACAAGCGCTTCCTCATCCTCCACCAAAAGCGTTCCGGTTTCGAACTGGAAGCCTATCGGTGGCCGGATGTCAGTAACACGCTGATGAAGGACGAAGGCAGCGGCCTCGGCATTTTCTCGGTCCTGCTCCGGTTGGAGAAGCGCATCGACATTCCGCACATCCCCATTTCCCAGGTGCACCGCCTGTTCCAACTTTCCCAGGAACTGCGGGACATGCCGGTTTCGGCGGATTGAGAAAGTTCGCCAAAATTCCTCCCGTCGAGGTGGAATTTTGAAAGGCGGATTCTCCGTTTTCGTCTAGCTTCCATTACGAGTCCGGACTCTTCCCACCTGCCGGCGTCAATAAGCAGGGGTCCCAGGGAAGAGAAAATCTCCGGCTCGCTGGTATTTGCGTGGCGGCCTGTGTGGGCCGTGCGTATCTCATTATTCCCTCTTTTCTCCCTTCCCCTGTATGGCAAAACCGACGACCAAAGCGGCCCGGAAACGGGCTTCCAGCAGCGGCAACAGCAAGACCAAGAAGAAAGCGGCGGCTTCGCGTGCCACGGCTCGGGGCACGTCCAAAAAAAAGAAACCGAAGGCAGCGCCCCTGGATGTCATCCAGGTGCGGCAGGCCTCGCAGAATAACCTGAAGGGGATCGACCTCGATATCCCCCTGGGGAAGTTAAACGTCGTCACCGGACCAAGCGGGAGCGGGAAATCGTCACTGGCCTTTCAGACGCTGTATGCGGAAGGGCAGCGGCGGTATGTGGAGACCTTTTCGCCCTACACCCGGCAGTTTTTCGACCGGATGGACAAGCCCCGGGTGGAGGCGATTCACGGAATTCCCCCAGCCATCGCCATCGAGCAGAGCAACACGGTCAAGACCACCCGATCCACCGTCGGGACGATCACGGAGATCAATGACTACCTGAAGCTCCTTTTCCCCCGGCTCTGCAAGGGCTACGACCCGGAAACCGGCGAGGAAGTCGTGCCGGACACGCCGCAGTCCATCACGGCGAAGGCGAAGGAGAAGTTCGGTGAACTGCCGCTCCTGATTACCTTCGGCATCGAAGCGCCGAAAGACGCAGGCAAGGACGAATTCTTTGAGTTCCTCCAGCAGCAGGGCTACCTGCGGGTCTTTCTCTACGGCACCATTTACCGGACCGACAAGCCGGAAGCCTATGACCGGAAAGCGCTTCCCGCCCTGGTGGATGTGATCCAGGACCGGGTGTCACCCGCGCGGACCTCGCGCTTCCAGGAGGCGGTGGAACAGGCCCTGCACCTCGGGAAGAACAAGGTGACCCTGGTGGAAACCGAGAGCGGGGAACGGGCGATGTATTCGCGCGGCTGGCACTCCCCGAGCACGGACACGGACCTGCGCCCGCCGACGCCAAACCTCTTCAGCTTCAACAATCCCCTCGGGGCCTGCCCGAAGTGCCGGGGTTTTGGCCGCGTCATCGGGATCGACCTGGACCGGGCACTGCCGGACAAGTCACTCTCCATCGCGGACGGCGTCGTAAAGGCATTTCAGGGAGAAGTTCATTCCGAATGCCAAACAGACCTGGAACGGACCGCGCGAATCCGGGGGATAGATCTGGATACTCCCTTCGACGAACTGCCGGAGGAAGACCAGAAGTGGGTGCTCCAAGGCGACTACAAGGGCGACGCCGAGTCCGCCTGGGAGCGCGGCGAGTGGTATGGCGTGCGCGGTTTCTTCGACTACCTGGAAGCGCGCACCTACAAGATGCACGTCCGCGTCTTTCTGAGCCGCTACCGGTCCTACACCACCTGTCCGGTCTGCAACGGCGGCCGCCTTCAGCCGGAGTCGCTGAACTACCGGGTGGAAGGCAAGACCATCTCGGACTTTTGGGAGATGTCCGTCGAGCGGCTGGTGCCGTTCCTGGAAAAGTTGAAGCTTCCCAAGGGAGATAAGACCGGCCAGATGCTGCACGGCGAGATTCTGGCACGGCTCCGCTACCTGGACCGGGTGGGCCTGGGCTACCTGAACCTAGACCGGCCCACGCGGACGCTGTCCGGCGGCGAGACGGAGCGGGTAAACCTGACGACCTGCCTGGGGGCGAGCCTCACAAATGCGCTCTTTGTCCTGGACGAACCGACCGTCGGCCTGCATCCGCGCGACGTGGGGCGGCTGATCGAAGTGATGGAGCAGCTCCGCGACAACGGCAACACGCTGGTCGTTGTTGAGCATGAGGAGAGCGTCATCCGCTCGGCGGATCACCTCATCGACATCGGCCCGGGCCGTGGCGAGCATGGTGGGCAGGTCGTTTTTGAGGGCGCGCCCTCGAAGTTATCCGAAGGCGGCAAAAACGGCTCGCTGACCGCGGCTTACCTGAAAGGGCAGAAGGCTATTCCAGTCCCCAAAAAGCGGCGGGAGGCCAAGGGCTCGCTCGCCATTCAGCGCGCGGTGCAGCACAACCTCCAAAAGGTGGACGTGGAGATTCCGCTCGGCGTGTTCTGCTGCGTGACGGGCGTGTCCGGTTCCGGAAAGTCGACGCTGGTCCACTCCGTTCTCTATGAAAATTTGATCCGTCAGTTTGGCCGGACCTCGGAAAACGAGCCTGGCCGCTGCAAGGAAGTGTTGGGCGCGGGACAGATTTCAGACGTGCTGCTGGTGGACCAGTCGCCCCTATCCCGGACGCCACGCTCGACACCGGCAGTGTATATCGGGGTCTTCGAACAGATTCGGAAACTCTTCGCCGAAACGCCGGACGGCGTGGCCCGGGGGCTGACACCGGGGTATTTTTCCTTCAACTCCGGTGCGGGCCGTTGCGAACGCTGTTGGGGCAATGGTTTCGAAAAAGTGGAGATGCAGTTCCTGAGCGATCTCTACGTGACCTGCCCGGAATGCGAAGGCAAGCGCTACACGCCCGAGGCGCTGGACGTAAAGCTGGAGGACAAGTCCATCTACGAAGTACTGGACCTGACGGTGACGGGCGCCATCGAGTTTTTCTTCGCCATCGGGGGGCGGAAGGCCACCTCGATCATCGGCGCCCTGCAGGTGCTCTCGGACGTGGGCCTGGGCTACCTGCGGCTCGGCCAGCCGCTGAACACCTTGTCAGGCGGCGAAAGTCAGCGCCTGAAACTGGTCGCTCATCTTCTGGAAGGTCAGAAGGCCAAGGCGCAGGACACAAAGGGGAAAAGCCCTCTGCTGATTTTCGACGAGCCAACGACCGGTCTGCACTTCGACGACGTGGCGATGTTGCTGAAGGTCTTCGACCGCCTGGTAGAGCAGGGCGACAGCCTCATCGTCATCGAGCACAACCTGGAGGTCATCAAGAGCGCGGACCACTTGATCGACCTGGGGCCCGAAGCGGGCGAGCATGGCGGTCAGGTCGTCGCCATGGGCACGCCGGAAGCGGTAGCCCAGGTGGCAAAATCCCACACCGGCCGCTTCCTGAAAGAGCTGCTCGAAACGCCCGCCGGGGCGCGGAATCTGGGCAAGACCCGCCGCGTGGCGGAAGACGCCACCGCGTTGAAAGCGCTGCCCGGTCATGGCTACGGCAGCACGGTCAATGGCAGCATCGAGCTGCACGGCGCCCGCGAGCACAACCTGAAGAACGTCTCGCTCAATATCCCGCGCGACGAGTTTGTGGTGATCACGGGTCTGAGCGGTTCGGGCAAATCCACCTTGGCCTTCGACATCCTTTTCGCGGAAGGGCAACGCCGTTTCCTCGACAGTATGTCCGCCTATGCCCGGCAGTTCGTGGAGCAGATGGAACGGCCGGACATCGACCACATCGCCGGGCTGCCGCCCACGGTGGCGATCGAGCAGCGCATCTCGCGCGGCGGGGGCAAATCGACTGTCGCCACGGTCACGGAGGTGTATCACTTCCTGCGCCTGCTATTTGCCAAGGTCGGCATTCAGCATTCGCCCGACTCCGGCCTGCCGGTGGAAAAGCAGAGCACGTCCTCCATCGTCACCCGCATCCGCGACGCGGCGAAGAAGGGTCCGGTCAAACTCCTAGCCCCGCTGATCAAGGCGCGGAAGGGTTTTCATACCGAGGTCGCCCAATGGGCGGGCCGGAAGGGCTTCGATACCCTGCTCGTGGACGGAAAATACCGGCCAGTGGAAGGCTTCACCAAGCTGGAGCGATTCAAGGAGCACACCATTGATGTGGTGGTGGGCCAGATTACCAAGGACCAGAAGCTGCCCGAGGTGCGGGACCTCATCGAGCAAGCCCTAAAGATCGGGAAGGACACCGCGAAGTTCGAAGACACCAAGGGTGAACTACAGGTGGTGAGCACGCGGATGAGCGACCCCGTCACGGGCCGGTCCTTCGAAGAGCTGGACCCCCGCCTGTTTTCCTATAATTCCCCCCACGGCTGGTGCCCGGAGTGCCGGGGTTACGGCCAGATCGCCAAGCAGCCCCGCCGCGAGGAAGATCCCAGCGCTGAATCCGTCATGGACGCGGAACTGCGCGAGGAGTACCGCCGCTCCCGCGCGGAGGAGAGCGAGTTCGTCCCCTGCCCCACCTGCAAGGGCGCGCGGCTGAACGAAGTGGCGCTGCACGTGAAGGTGAAGGACTTCACCATCGACCAGATCGCCCGCCAGACCGTGAGCGAGGCGCGCGTCGCCATGGAAGGCCTGAAGTTCACCGGCCAGGACGCCACCATCGCCCGCGACATCCTGCCGGAGATTTCCCAGCGCCTGCACTTCATGGAAGAGGTGGGTCTCGGCTACCTGCAACTGGACCGTTCCGCCACCACCCTCTCCGGCGGCGAAAGCCAGCGCATCCGCCTGGCGGCGCAGCTGGGCTCGAATCTGCGGGGCGTGCTTTACGTCCTGGACGAACCGACCATCGGCCTCCACCCCCGGGACAACACCCGTCTGCTGGAGACCCTCACGAACCTGCGCGACAAGGGCAACTCCCTCATCGTCGTCGAGCACGACGAGGACACCATGCGGAGGGCCGACCACATCATCGACCTCGGCCCTGGTGCCGGGGCGCTGGGTGGGCAGGTGACCGCGCAAGGCACGCTGGCGGAGGTGCAGAAGAACGGGGAATCGACCACTGGGAAGTATCTGAAGGACCCCATGGTCCACCCGCTGAACGGGGAACGCCGACCCATCCCCGCCGTCAACGCCAAGGAGGGCTGGCTGCGCCTCTACGGCTGCCGGAAGAATAACCTCAAAAACGTGGACATCCGCATTCCCACGGAGCGGCTCTGCGTCATCACGGGCATCTCCGGGTCTGGAAAGTCCTCCTTCATGCGCGGGGTGCTGAAGCCCGCGATGGACATCGAATTGAACAAGGCCCGGAAACGCGCCCGGAAGACCAAGGAAGAAACCTTCTGGCGGGAGGTGAAAGGCGCGGACGCGTTCGAAGCGGTGTACGAGGTGGACCAATCTCCCATCGGCAAGACCTCGCGCTCCACGCCGGCGACGTATGTAAAGATCTTCGACGAGATTCGGAAGCTCTATGCCCAGTTGCCGGACGCCCGCGCCCGGGGCTACACACCCAGCCGCTTCTCTTTCAACACCGAAGGCGGCCGCTGCGAGACCTGCAACGGCAACGGCCAGATCAAGCTGGAGATGACGTTTCTTCCCACCAGCTACGTGCCCTGTGAGGACTGCCACGGCCTACGCTACAACCCGCCCACGCTGGAGATACTCTACAACGGTAAGAGCATCGGCGAGGTCCTGAACATGACCATCGACGAAGCCACGGACTTCTTCACGGGTCACCCGAAACTGCACCGCACCCTAGGTCTCCTGCGCGATACCGGTCTCGGCTACCTGAAGCTCGGCCAGCCGAGCCCCACCCTGAGCGGCGGCGAAGCCCAGCGGATCAAGCTCGTCACCGAACTGACGCGTGGCATTGGCCGGAGCGAGCATGCCCGCATCCGCCAGAACCGAAAAGCGAAGGCAAACCTCTATCTCATTGAAGAGCCCAGCATTGGCCTGCACATGGCGGACGTGAGGCGGCTCCTGGAAGTGCTGCACCGGCTGGTGGATGACGGGCACACCGTCGTGGTCATCGAACACAACCTGGACATCATCGCGGAGGCCGACTACCTCATCGACATCGGCCCGGAAGCCGGAGATGCCGGGGGCGAAGTGGTGGCATTTGGCCCGCCGGAGGAGGTGGCCAAAGACAAGACGAGCCGGACGGCGCCTTTCGTGCGCGAGGTGTTGCAGGGGGCGTAGGGCGTAGCTTGGAGAGAAGCGATCCCGTTTTCCCAGACAAGGAGAGGGGGGAGACATGGAGACAGGGAAGTGTCCGTGGCGGATGGCCTTCCACGGGCGCACGCAGGCCCGGACTTGCCAGAGACGCGCTCCCGCCGGAAGGTCACGCTTCCTCTCTTCTTTTCCTTCCCGCCCGCCGCGACAATGCCATGCTGTCTTACGCTGACATCCTGACCGCCATCTTCCCGGTGTTCCTGGTGATGGGGACGGGCTTCGTGATGCACAAGCGGCGCTGGATTCAGGAGGATCTGGAGACCGGGGTCATGAAGCTGGCCCTGAATCTCCTCACTCCCTGCTTGATCATCGACTTTGTCATGGGCAAGGACGACCTGAAGCAGGTCTCCACGGTGGCCTGGGCCATGGGGGTGGGCTTTGTCATTATTTGCCTGAGTTTCGCCGTGTCCTATGGGGCGGCGGGAATTTTCGGGCTCAAGAAGGGCGAAGGGCGGCGCACCTTCGCCATTGCCTGTGGCATTCAGAACTACGGTTTCATCGCCCTTCCGGTCATTCTGACGATTTTTCCCGGGGAGGAAGGCCCGAAAGCGCTGGTCTTCATCCACGGGCTGGGGGTGGAGGTGGCCATGTGGACGGTGGGAATCCTGATCATGAGCCGGCAGGCGGGCCCGGCACTGAAGCTCCTGATCAATGGACCCTTCATCGCGGTGGTGGTGAGCTTGTTTTTCACCTACACGGGATTCTACAAATTTGTGCCGGAAGTGGTGCTGACGGCCATTTCCATGCTGGGGCGGACGGCCATTCCGATCTGTCTGTTCATGATCGGCGCCACTATCGGGAAACTCTTCGCGCCCGGAGTGTGGGAGAACGCCTGGAAAACCTCCTTCGCGGGCATCGTGCTCCGCCTGGGTGTGCTGGGGGCTCTGATCCTGGCTTTTGTCGCATTCTTGCCGCTGCCGGAAGACCTGAAAAAGGTCCTCATCGTACAGGCAGGCATGCCGGCGGCGGTGATGCCGATCGTGATTGCCCGGCTCTACGGCGGACATCCGGTAACGGCGGTGCAGGTCGTGCTCTCCACCATTTTCGCCAGCATTTTCACTGCCCCTCTCGCCATTTCCCTGGCCATGGACTGGCTGGACATTCATCCGTCAGGGCTGCCCTCCATCTTCCCCGCCCCCTGAAACGGAAAACGCTCCACCACCCGAAGGCAGCGGAGCGTCCCGAAATAGATCGACTTAGCCGATCCTGGCAAACGGCTTACTGAGCCGGAGCAGGTTCCGCGGGGGCCGGTTCGGCCGGGGCGGCCGGAGCGGGCTCAGCCGGAGTAGCGGGCGCTTCTTCAGCTTCCTGAGCTTCAGGGGCTTCTTCAGCGGTTTCGCTGCAGCTGATGGTCGCGATAGCGAAGCTGGCGGCGATGGCGGCAAAGAGGCCGGTTTTGAGAAGTTCTTTAAGTTTCATAACGTATTGGAGTGTGTGTTGATGTATGGAGTCGACATCTTCCCGTAACGATTTCCCGCCAAAATTGCAACCTCTTATCGAGGAGCGACGTCAAGAATCCGTTACCTGCCTCCCCAAGGGTGTGGTAGGATGACAGTCCGGCCTTTCCTGAAAGGAAACTGCCGCCACCACAGTCCATTACAGGTTTACAGCCCCATATCAGTCATGAGTAAGAGTCTTTTTGAGAAAGTCTGGGAGGCCCACTCCGTCCGGAAATTGGCGAACGGTCAGACCCAGCTTCTCATCGGCACCCATTTGATCCACGAAGTCACCAGCCCGCAGGCCTTTGGCATGCTGCGGGACCTGGGTTTGAAGGTGAAATACCCGGAACGCACCTTCGCCACGGTGGACCACATTGTGCCCACGCTGAGCCAGGAAGAACCTTTCGCCGATCCGCTGGCGGACGCCATGATCAAGGAACTGGCAAAGAACGCCGAGGAGTTCGGCGTGACGTATTTCGACCTTTCCAGCGGCCGCCAGGGCATCGTTCACGTCGTGGGGCCGGAGCAGGGCATCACCCAACCGGGCACGACGATTGCCTGTGGTGACTCCCACACCGCCACCCACGGGGCTTTTGGCGCCATTGCCTTCGGGATCGGCACCACGCAGATCCGCGACGTGCTGGCCACGCAGACCATGGCCATGAGCAAGCTGAAGGTGCGCCGCATCAACGTGGACGGCGAACTGCCCCCCGGCGTGTATGCGAAGGACGTCATCCTCCACATCATCAAGCTCCTCGGCGCCAAGGGCGGCATCGGCTACGCTTACGAATACGGCGGCTCGGTCTTCGACAATTTCTCCATGGAAGAGCGGATGACGGTCTGCAACATGTCCATCGAAGGCGGCGCCCGCTGCGGGTATGTGAACCCTGACGAAAAGACCTTCGAATACCTGAAGGGCCGTCCCTACTCCCCGAAAGACGAAGCCTGGGATGAAGCCGTGGAGCGCTGGAAGGCCATCGCATCCGATCCGGACTGCGACTACGACGACGTGGTGAACATCCGCGCCGAAGACATCGCGCCTTCCGTGACCTGGGGCATCAGCCCGGATCACGGCATCTTTGTGGACGAGACCATCCCGGACCCGGCCAAGGCCAAGACCGAGGCCGAGCGCGAAAGCATCCAGGAAGCGCTGGACTACATGAAGCTGGAAGCCGGCGCGCCGATCAAGGGCACGAAAATCGATGTCGCCTTTGTCGGCAGCTGCACGAATGGCCGTGTCTCCGATTTCCGCGAAGTGGCCAAGTTCATCAAGGGCCACCATGTGGTCGAAGGCGTGAAGGCCATCGCCGTGCCCGGCTCCCAGATCGTGGCGCACCTCTGCGAAAAGGAAGGGCTGGCGGACATTTTCCGGGAAGCGGGCTTCGAATGGCGCGGCGCGGGCTGCTCCATGTGCCTGGCGATGAACCCGGACAAACTGATCGGCGACCAGCTCTGCGCCAGCTCCAGCAACCGGAACTTCAAGGGCCGCCAGGGCAGCCCCATCGGCAGGACGATCCTGATGTCACCGGTCATGGTGGCCGCCGCGGCCATTACTGGCGAAGTCAGCGATGCGCGCGAGGTCTTCCAGGTAGCGGATTCCGCCGCCTTGGCGGGTTAATCCGGCCTCGCTTCTTCACACACCCTATTTTTTCTTTCCACGACCATGGCACTCGAAAAGATTCTCCAAGTCACCGGCAAGGGCGTTTACGTCCCCGGTTCTGACATCGATACCGACCGCATCATCCCGGCGCGCTTCATGAAATGCGTGACCTTTGACGGGCTGGGCGAGTATTTGTTCTACGACGTCCGTTTCAACGAAGACGGCTCCGAGAAACCGCATCCGCTGAACGATCCGAAGTTTAAGGAAGCGTCCATCCTGCTGTCCGGCGTGAACTTTGGCTGCGGCAGTTCCCGGGAGCACGCGCCCCAGGCGCTCTACCGCTACGGCATCCGCGCCGTCATCGCCCAGAGCTTCGCGGAGATTTTCTTCGGCAACTGCACCACTCTGGGCGTGCCCTGCGTGGCGGCCACGGCGGAAGACATCGAAGCCCTGGCCAAAGCCATCGAGGCCGATCCCGCCACGGAGATCAAAGTGGACGTGGAAAACGGGCGTGTCTTTTTTGGTGACGGCCAGCAGTTCCCCGTGCACATCCCGGATACGGCCCGGGAAGCGCTGATCAGCGCCAAGTGGGATCCCATTGGCGAACTGCTCGAAGGCGCTCCCGAAGTGGAAGCCACGGCGAGCCAGCTGGCCTACCTTCAGGGCTGATTCGGGAAAGTAGGTCCCGAGCCATCCGGCTCCGGCGCCTGGACCTCTGGCCGGGACCGGTGCGGGGTGCCATCCACGGGAAGTGGCGCCAGTTCCCTATTCGGGTCGAAGCCGCCACCCTCCATGGGGTGAACGTATGGCTCGGCGGGCGGAGCCGGTGAATTCAGAAGCTCCTGTTCCCACTCCGGTGTGGCGCCGGGCGAATCCCCAGGGCTTGGCGTCCGCGCTTCCGGGTATCCGCCACCACTGGGGGCCGCGCCACCACCAGGGGAACTCAGCCCGGAAAGGGGGACATACCCCGTCATGCCGGTGGAAATGAGGACTTTCGCGTAGTCGCCTTTCTCCTTGATCAATTTCACGTTATCCCCGGCGTTCAGGTAAACGAAAGGCAGGTCGTTCTTTCCGGGCGCGCTGGTGTAAAACGGAGTGCGGGGAGAGGTGACCTCCAAGACCACCAGAGCCTCTCCCTGAAGGGCGGCACGGGAACCACCGCCACCCCCGCCCGCGAAAGGCAGGGAGTCCAGAGTGAGGCAACCGGAAAGGCCAAAAACCGAGAGCCCGGCCACGGCGCAGAGTGCGAACCAGCGTTTCATGGAAACTCCAGGGTGACGCCCTGACCCCCGGACCGCAACTGAAACCTTGCGCCCTCCGGGATTCGCGCCCATGGTGGCGCCTCTTTTCCGATAGGATATCATGCTTCAGGGTAAGAAAATCGTCGTCACCATGCCGAGCTATTTCGCGGAGAAAACGCTCGAGAAAACCGTCCGCGAAATTCCCCGCGACCTCGTGGATGAAGTCATCCTGAGCGATGACTGCTCCAGGGATCGCACCATGGAGATAGCGGCCACGCTGGACATCACGGCTCACCAGAACGAGGTGAACCAGAACTACGGCGGCAACGTCAAGCGATGCCTTCAATACGGCCTGGACGCGGGGGGCGACGTCATCATCCTGCTGCACCCGGACTACCAGTACACGCCCAAGCTGATCGTCCCCATGGCCGCCATGATCATCGAAGGCACTTACGATCTCTGCCTGGCCTCACGCACCTCTGGCCGGGGCGCCCTGAGCGGTGGCATGCCGGTCTGGAAATACCTGGTGAACCTGGCCATCACCAACTACATGGACCTCTGCCTGGGCCGCCGCCACACGGAATACCACACGGGCTACCGCGCCTACTCCCGGCGGCTGCTGGAAAGCATTCCTTTCCAGGAGCTGAGCGACGATTTCATTTTCGACAACGAGTTGCTGGTGGCGGCGGTGGAGAAAGGCTACCAGACCTGCGAGATCACCTGCCCCACCCGTTACGAGGAAGACAGTAGCTCCATTAAGTTCTCCCGGGCGCTGAAGTATGGCATTCAGTGCTGCATCCTTTCCACCGGAGCCTTTTTCCGGCGCTGGAACGCAAAACTCAGCGGTGAAGAACCGGCGGCCGGAGAAAGTTCGGCCTCGTAACTCTGAGCAGCCTTCTTTGGAAAGCGGCGCCCGCCCTGTAATCCCAGTCCGGGTGCTTCGTCAGATTTTTCGATCGCCAGGCCCGCATTCGAAGCGGTTCGCCTGGTGTGGCCTCTTGATTCTCACTCTTACCGCCTTTCATTGGGCGGAAGCGACCAACACCCATGAGCGACAATAAATTTTCCGCCTACGCCCACCCCGAAGCCCTGGTCAGCACCCAATGGGTTCAGGATCATCTCCCGGACGAAAACGTCCGGATCGTTGAGAGCAACGAAGACATCTTGCTCTATGACACCGGCCACCTTCCCGGCGCGGTCCACATCGACTGGCGGCGCGACCTGAATGACCAGACGGTGCGCGACTATGTGGGCACCACCGGCTTCGCGAAGCTGTGCCGGGAAAACGGCATCACCCCGGAAACCACCGTGGTGTTTTACGGCGACAAGTCCAACTGGTGGGCCTGCTATGCCTTCTGGGTGTTCCAGCTTTTCGGCCACACCAACGCCAAGGTCATGGATGGCGGCCGGGACAAGTGGATCGAAGAAGAACGGGAACTCACCCGTGAGGTTCCCTCCTACCCCGCCACGGACTACCCGGAACCGGCGAAGCGCGACGACGCGGCGATCCGCGCCTTCCACGCGGAGACCATGGCCCACATGAAGGCCGGGCTGCCGATGGTGGACGTGCGGTCCCCCGGCGAGTTCAAGGGCGAGGTGACGCACATGCCCGAGTATCCGCAGGAAGGCGTGCTGCGCGGCGGCCACATTCCCGGCGCGAAAAGCTGCCCCTGGGCCAGGGCAGCCAACCCGGACGGAACCTTCAAGAGCGCGGAAGAACTCCGCAATCTCTACACGGAGGAACTGGGCCTGGGCGAAAGCGACGACATCATCGCCTACTGCCGCATCGGCGAACGCTCCAGCCACACCTGGTTCGTGCTGAAATACCTGCTCGGCTATCCCAAGGTTCGCAACTACGACGGAAGCTGGACGGAATGGGGCAACATGGTGGGCAATCCTATTGAGAAGGACGTCTGATCTCTGGCCGCCGTTCTTTCTTTAGCTCTCTTGCAACTTTTCGCCATGTCTGAAGGCACACCTTATCCCGCGGCACTGACCGAGATCATCGAGTTGTTCGAGTATCTGCCCGATCAGGAGAAGCGGGAGATGCTCATTACCTACGCGGACAGCGCCGCGAAGCAGGAGCCCGCGGAGGGCGAGACCTTTGACCTGGAAGACGTGCGTAAAGATGAGGAATGCACGGACACGGTAGGCGTCTTCCTGAACGAGGACGGGGAGAACCGGGTGAATTACAAGATCACCCTGGGCCCGAAAGTTCAGACCCTGACGAAGGCCATGACGTCTATCCTGTGCAAGGGCCTGAACGGTTCCACCATCGATGAGGTCCTTAACATTCCCGCCGACTTCGTGCCCCGCATCGTGGGCGCGGAACTGGTGCGGCTGCGCAGCCAGACGGTGTATTACGTACTGTCTCGGATGAAGGCGGCGGCGAAGGTGTACCGCAGCCGTAAGGACGCGGCCAAGGAGGACTGAACCACCCTCTTCAGTCTCCGAACTCGCGGAGCCAGCGGTTGAAGTCCCAGAGAATCTTGGCCCGTTGGTCGGTGAATTTTTTACCCATCATGAGCCAACCCTGCTCCTCATGGGCAACATCCAAGTCCTCCAGCACGGCCACGGTCTCAAATTGAAGCAGCACGATGGGCCGAATCTCGGGCTTAAACAGGCGGTAGTTTTCCCTGGGTAAGAACACGCAAAGGCTGATGTCTTCGGCCCACTCCGTCCACAACAGGCGCATAAGCGATTCCGGCTGCTCATACTTCGACACATTGCGAGTCTCATTGAACTCGCAAAGGGGATAGGCCTCACTCAGCTTCCGCATCGTGGCTCCATACTGGCGGTGCAAAACCTGCCCTGATGAGTTCCCGGCTTCGGAAAAGGGGGAAAGGCCAGACACTGGATAGTTCCGGATCTTCCCCCGGCTACCAGGCTCGATCCCTCTCTCTTCCAATTGGCCGGAAATTCTCTTGGCCGCGAAGAGGAACTCTTCAAACACGCTGAGTTCCGTGGAATCCATCGACCAAAGCAGGCAGTAATCGACCCCGTTCGCCAGGTTCTCCGTCACCACCGATCGCGCATCAGGATCGCGTAGAAAGCGCAGGTTTCCCGGATTCGTAAACCACATCTCGAACTCCACTTCGGGATCCTGCTGCAGGTAGTGCTGCTGCAGCCGGAAAAAGTCTCGCCCCTCGGATACGAAGATTCCGCTTCGGCCAGCGGATTCCTCCCGAAGAGCTTCGAAGCCAGGCACCTGCACACTGGAAAAATCCATGTCCCAATGCGCTTCCAGGGCTTTGACTTCATCTTCGTAGATGACTCCATTGCCCGCTTCAACGGAACTGACCCAGCGAGTGCTTCGCTGGCGGCCACAGGCCAGCGAGAGAAACTCGGCCACCTCTCGCTGACTGACCTTCTTGGTCCTGCGCAGGTGATGCAGCTTATCTCCGATCGCGGAGTCTTCGTAGGGAGATTCGACCATATCCATTTCCACCATTTGGCAATACCGGAATACCAATTGGTATCCAACCGAATAAAATGTCCGGAAAGTCCCCATTGCGCAAGGCGAATCTAACCCAGCGCCACGGGAAACCCGTCATTTCAGCACCATTCGCATATTTCAGAGCCAGAAAATATCAAATTTTCAAAATTGTTCTTGTATTACAGCCATTTAGAATGCCAAATGGCAAGATTTTTACGCTAACCATCTTCCTGGGGAGCGTAACGTAACCTCAACCTGAACCCAATAATGAAACCTGAAGACCAACAAGACCAGTTTTGGGGACTGGATGGATCCCGCTGCCGTGACAAGCAATCCGCGGAATCCTCCAGCACCCCAGCCAACCGGTCGTTTCCCAAGACTAGGCTCGTGCCAGATGGCATCCACAAGGAATCACTGATTGATTCGAAAATCAATCCAGCGGACTCAGCTGCCGCGGATTTCCCCTGCGCGTTCTCTTTGAGTCAGCGCAGCCTTCGGGAAGACTTCGAGCGGCCTCTATTCAAGATCGCCCGGCAACTCAGGCCGAACGTTGCCTCACTGGAGCAACTGAAGATTCTGCTCTGGAAGGCGGTCCCTTGTACCCTGGGCTCGGATTTCCGCGTGATCTCTCTCTGGAGATGTGAAGAAATCGCGAAAGAAGTCTGGTAGCCAAGCCACTCCCGCCGGAACCTGGTGCGGGACGCCAGTCCCCTTACCCTACCGAGGGCCCGATGAGCAGATCCTCATCGGGCCTTTTCTTTCTCTGAAATTCTCTCAGGAGACGCGAAAAAAAATCCCGCCCGCGATCAGCTCTCGCGAACTTTCTTCTGCCAGTCTTCCGGCATCTCGGACATGTCGCTATCGTCTTCGTACTTCTCCTCCAGGCCTTTTAGCTGGGCCTTCAGTTCTTTGGTAATTTCTTCGTATTCCGGCTTGCCGTAGACGTTGCTGAGTTCGTCGGGATCTTCCCGCAGGTCGTAGAGTTCCCACTCTTCGCCGAACTGGTAGAAGTGCATGAGCTTGTAGCGTTCCGTGCGGATGCCGTTGTGGCGGGGCACCATGTGGACGCTGGGGTATTCGTAGTAGTGGTAGTAAATGGATGTGCGCCAGTCTTCCGGCTTGGCCCCTTTCAGCAGCGGCTCCAGTGAGCGCCCCTGCATGTCGTCCGGGATCGGCGCGCCGGCCACGTCCAGGAAGGTTTCGGCGTAGTCCAGGTTCTGGACCATCAGTTCGCTGCGGGATCCCGGCTGGGTGACCCCGGGCCATTTTACGATGAGCGGCATCTTGAGGCTTTCCTCATACATCCAGCGCTTATCGAACCAGCCGTGGTCGCCCACGTAGAAGCCCTGATCGGAGGAATAAATGACGATGGTATTTTCCGAGAGCCCCAGCTCTTTCAGAGTGTCCATCAGGGTACCCACGCTTTCGTCCACACCCTTGATGCAGCGCAGGTAGTTCTTCGCGTAGCGCTGATACTTCCAGCGAACGAGGTCCTTGCCGGAGAGGTTGGCCGCGTGGAAAGCCTCGTCACGCGGGCCGTACGCATCGCGCCAGACCTTCATTTGCTCTGGCGTCATGCGCTGCATGTTGTTCCAAGCAGACTTGTCGTAGCGGCCCTGAATGGATTTCCCGTCGAACTCCGGCGTAAGATCCACGAAGAGGTCGAAGTTCAGGTGCATGTGGCGGTCGATCTCCATTTCCTGGTTCCGGGCCGGAGGGGCGTTGTCTTCCCAGGTGTCGAACAGCGTCGCGGGTTCGGGAATCTCGATGTCCTCGTAGAGGTCCAGGTGCCGGGGAGCCGGCATCCAGTTGCGGTGCGGCGCTTTGTGCTGGCACATTAGCATGAAGGGCTTGCTGGGGTCGCGCTTTTCCTTCAGCCACTTGACGGTCATGTCCGTCACGATGTCGGTGCAGTATCCTTCGATGGTGATCTTGCCCTCAGGCGTAAAGAAATCCGGGTTGTAGTAGAGGCCCTGGCCCGGCAGCACGGCCCAGTCGTCGTACCCCTGCGGATCGCCCTTCAGGTGCGACTTTCCGTAAATAGCGGTCTGGTAACCGGCTTTCTGGAGGAGCTTGGGGAAGGTCTGCTGGTTCCAGTCGAAGCTGTTCCCATTGTTCATGAAGCCATTCTTGTGGCTATGTTTCCCGGTCTGGATCACGGCCCGGCTGGGACCGCAGATGGAGTTCGTGCAGAAGCTGTTCACGAACAGCATGCCGTCCGCCGCCAGTTTGTCGATGTTCGGCGTGGGATTGACGGACTTCAGCCAGCCATCGTAGGCGCCAATGGCGTGGGGCGCGTGGTCATCCGTGAAGATGAAAAGGATGTTCGGGCGTTCGTTTGACTGGGCGTCCGCTGCCTGAGCGCGAACCACCGGCCACGCCAACAGGACGGCCACCAAGGCCAACACCGTCAGAAGCGCCGGAAACCGTACCGGGGAGGTAGAATACAGGTTTTTCATAAGCCCGTTACTCTTAACCGGATTCCCAAAGAGGGCAATGGAAGGTGAACGCCGCGATCAAGGGACGGCCCTCCAGGGACAGGGCGGCTTGCCTGCGGATCGCCTCCATGGTTAGGATGTCTGGAGCGTTTAACTCCCTGATCATGAAATCTTCCCTCCAGCTACTCGCCCTGGCTTTCGCTCTCTTGGCTCTTTCCGCTTCTCCCTCGCACGGCGAACCCGGGGCCGGCCGGCTGGCCGCTTTGCGCGAGAGCTACGAACGCGCTGTGGAAAAAGCCACGGCGCCACTCCGGGATACCTACCGGAAAGAACTGCTCAAACTACAGACCGAATTTACCGAGGCGGGCGACCTGGATGCCGCCCTGGCGGTGGAACGGGAACTGAAAACCGCCTTTCCCTCCGAAGCCAAAATGCCGAAAGTGTCCGCCCTGGCGCCGGAGCCCGTGCTGGCGAAGGTCACGGTGGAAGGTTTTCCCACCGCCGATCTGAAGAAAGGCGTGCCGCTCTACGGCGATGCGGACTATGTCTGGGTGGACATTCCGGATGCGTACCAGGCCATCCGCTTCGCCCAGCCGGTTTCCAAGCACACGGGAACAACCAAATTTCGCGTGGAGTCGGACGGCATGGTCTACGTGGCGTTCTACTCCCGCTGGACTGAGGAACCCAGCGGCAATGAGGATGGCATTCTGTCGCGAAAAGAAATCGAGAAACTCAGGTGGCGGGAAGTCCGGGAAGAGCACTACCTGAAGAGCAACGAGTCCCCGGCGGAATGGATCGTGTGCGCCCGCGAATGCAAAGCGGGTGAGGAGCTTACTCTGCGCACGGACAAATATTGCGCGCCGATTGTGTTGATGAAGTAAGCCCTTGGGTTAGGCTTTCCTTCTCAGTCTCTGCATGGACCACGTCACTCCCAGCGTGATGTCCGGATTTTTAGCCAGGAATGCAATGAGCTACATCATGGTAGACGTAGAGTCGGATGGGCCGATCCCGGGGGATTACTCCATGGTCTGTTTTGGCGCGGTAGTGGTCGAACCAGGATTGGGCCGGACGTTCTACGGGCAACTCCGTCCCATTTCGGAACGCTTTGTCCCCGAAGCGCTCGCGGTGAGTGGTTTTACGCGAGAACAGACCCTGGAGTTTCCGAAACCGGAAGGAGTCATGAAGTCTTTCGCCGATTGGCTGGCAGACGTGTCGCGGGATCGCCTGATGTTCGTCTCCGACAACAACGGCTTCGACTGGCAGTTCATTAATTGGTACTTTCACCACTTCACCGGAGCCAATCCTTTTGGGTTTTCCTCCACCAACCTGGGAAGCCTCTACAAGGGGCTGGCCGGAGACACCTTCCAAAACTTCAAACACCTGCGCCGCACCCGGCACACTCACCATCCCGTGGACGACGCGATAGGAAACACCGAGGCGTTGTTGGCAATGAAGGAAGAGATGGGGTTGAAGATTAAGTTTTGAACCCGTTAAACGCTCCACTGACACCGCTGAATACGATCTGCGTAGCGAAGCGCCGTAGCAAGTACATCGCCGATCCACATCTAACTATCTTAATAGACAACGAGCCCCTGGATCTTTTTATCAGCGTCCGTTTACCAGATAGCGCCACAGAAGGCCTGGTCCCAGCTTGGCTGAACTGGATGTATGATTCCCGGGAACAAGAAGTGGTCTATGAGCGAATGCGCCCAATAGAGGGTGTGAGTGCCAGAGTTCCGATTCTGATGTGTCCGGACGATCTGGACTTCTCTTGTTCCCTGATAATCGCGGAGGTGATGCCGGTGGGCGATCTGGTTCGGTGGCTACGATTGGGAATCGACAAGACTATGACTATTGATCCTAAGGAAGTCGGCAAAGAAGTCTCTTGGTTCGAAGAACTTCATCCCATGGCTTTCGATCGCACGGATTACGAGGCCTGCGTGAGGGAGTTTGAAAAACTTCATGACGCCTAGAGAAAAAGCAGCCGCAGCCACCCACACGCGACCCTTCAGGCCGCCATGGCTTATCATGAACGCTACCCCACCTTCACCCGCACGCTGCGCTTCTTATCCAGCTTCAGGATGTCTCCATCCGCCCAGGCGGGTTCGGCCTTGGGATCGGTGAGTTTTTCGCCGTTGAGCTGGACGCTGCCTTGCTGGAGGAGGCGGCGGATTTCGCCGTTGGAACGGTTGGTCTGAAAAATGGAGGCGTAGGCATCGGCAACGACTCCCACGGCGTCGCGACGGTCGCCCAGGGCGTAGTCGGGTAGATCGGCGCTGGCCAGGTCGCGCTGGCTGAAGCGGGTTTCCCAATTCTCCCGCGCCTTGGTGGCGCTTTCTTCTGAGTGGTAGCGGGTAACGATCCGCGCGGCGAGGGCCTTCTTGGCGTCCATGGGGTGGTCCTCCGGATCGCGGCTCTCACCGAGGAGCAGGGTGTAATAGCGGTCCATAAGCTCGTCGCTGATGCTCATGACCTTGCCGAACATGTCTTCCGGCTCGTCACTGACCCCGATGTAGTTGTCGAGGCTCTTGCTCATTTTCTTCACGCCGTCGAGGCCTTCCAGAATGGGCACGCACATGGCCACCTGGGGTTCCATGCCTTCGGACTTCTGCATGTCCCGGCCGACGAGGATGTTGAAGAGCTGATCCGTGCCGCCGATCTCCACGTCGGCGCGCACCATGACGGAGTCCCAACCCTGGACGAGGGGGTACTGGATCTCATGCAGGCGCACTTCCTGGTCGTTGGCGATGCGGGTCTTGAAATCCTCCCGCTGCAGCATCTGCTGCATGGTGACGCGGGCGTTCAGGGCGATGACCTCGGCGAAGGTCATCTTATTGAACCAGTCGCCATTGAAGACGATTTCCGTGCGGTCGCGGTCCAGAATCTTGAAGGCCTGCTTGGTGTAGGTCTTGGCGTTATCCAGCACCTCGTCCCGGGTGAGCTGGGGGCGGGTTTTCGACCGGCCGCTGGGGTCGCCGATCTGCGCGGTAAAGTCGCCAATGATGAGGACGGCCTGATGCCCGAACTCCTGGAATTGGCGCAACTTCTCCAGGGGCACGGTGTGACCCAGGTGAATGTCTGGCGCGGTGGGATCCACCCCCAGCTTGGCGCGCAGGGGCGTGCCCCGCTCCAGCTTGGTGAGGAGGTCTTTCTCGTTAATAACTTGCGCGGTGCCGCGCAGGAGGGCTTCCAGCTGCTCCGTGGCCGTTCCGGGGCTCATGATGGGCGAAAGAAACCGCAAGGGGCTCCCTTGGCAAGTGGTTTGGTGGCCTGAAGGGAACGTTGGTTGTTAGGAGCGGGAGCGACGAAGCGGGGCTGGAGTCTTACGCCAGACAGGGAGACAAGAAGAGGGGGAGACTTGGAAAGTCTTTTTGGGTGTATGGACAAATTCCCGAACCGCCCGGAATAGATGAAAAAGGAAGACAGAATCAGCCCCGCAAGCGGCGAATTTTACGCCTGGCTGCGTTCCGCCTCACTCTATTGGGGTCACCCAACGGCGTTCGGCGCGCCTTGCCAGCCGAAAAATGGCCTCGCGCCGGGCGGTCCGCCAATTTGTCCACACACCCTAGTAGGCGCCTGGATTGAGGAGTTTTTTGACTTCGTCCATCTCGAGGTTTCCCTCGCGATACTCCTGGGTGATGGGGTCAATGACGGGGGCCAGGTTGGCGTTGGGGGCCTGGGCCTGGGCATCGGCGGCCTCGCGATAGGTGGAGGTGCGGTATTCCTTGTCGCTACCCTGAAACCATTTGCCGGGCAGAATCCGGTCGATCAGGCCAGTGTCCTTGGTCCGGGCCTTCTGGCCGGCTTCGGCGGCTCGGAAGTTATCGAAGTCCGCTTCGCGGGCCGTCTTGGTTTTGGCCTCTTTGGCGTCGAACTGCTGCCGTTCCAAATACTCCGGCTGGCGGTACTGACGCTTGTCGATAATGCGGGCATTGCGGAAAGATTCTTTGCCCTGCTCTTTTCCGCCCGGATCGAAGGCTCTGGATTCGTACTCGCTCCGCCGCTTGTCGTTGAAGGCTTCCTGCTGATCGTTCAGCTTTTTCCCGATCGATTCCTCCTCGCCGACGATGGTGATTTTCTGACGGGTAGACTTCACGGTGCGCTTAACGCAGGAGACGGAAGTCAACGCCGTTCCCAGGAAGAGGGCAGCCAGCAACGCCCAACCAGCGGCCGCCGAAAGACCTGCCACGCGGCGCCCCGATCCACTGGCTTTCAACTGATCTTCTGGAGGCGTGGAAACTTGGCGCAGGTCAGGATTCATCCGGATAAGAGGGCAGACAGAACACGGTGAAAATGATCGGGGCCGGAAGCTACTCCCCATGGCTGGGGCGGACAACTCCTTAACGCACAAGGACGAGAGGTTCCGAAGCCACCTGCCCGTCACCGGCGGCGGAGGCGTTGGCCGCGCGGGAATTCATTCGCTGGCGGCGCAGTTCCATGGCACGGCGCTGGTCCGCGGAGGGCAGGAAATACTTAGCCAGTTCGCGGTCCAGATAATTCAACCGGCCCCAGGCATCGTACAGGTCCACCAGCAAGGAGGGGTTCAACCCCAGCGACTTGCGGAAAGCGCGGCTCAGGACGACTTCCGCTTCTTCAAAGTATTTCTGGCCAATCAAGAACTGGGCGTAGTCTTCCAGAAAATCGGTGTGTTCCCGGGACACGCGGGGAAGCGAACGGTAGTAAGCCCCGTAGAGCGCGTGCGCCTGATCCAGCAGACCGGCGCTGGCAAAGGCACGGGGCAGTGACTGGCGGCTGTGGAAATTGGGCACCGTATCCACCGAATAACGCCGGTGAAACCCTTCCGCGTAGGCTTCCGCCACGAGCCGCACATGGAGCTCCGCAATGCGGGTCTTTGCGTCCAACGCGGTCAACACCTGGAGCTGCTTTTCCGCGTCCATGCCAAAGAGGGAGTTTGCCTTCACCTTCGGCGTCTCCAGGAGGCGCAACGCCAGCGCGGGATGCTCCGCGGCGGTCAGGGCTTCCACCAGCAGTTCCCACTCGGCACGAGTGACGCCGGGCCATTGGAGCGCTTCATTCACCAAGACGTCCCAACCGCCATCCAGCTGAGCGTCCGTGAGGCGCGCCACCAGCCGGGTTTCTTTCCGGTCCAGCAGCCCGGACCGCATGTCCCGCCAGGGCCCGCGAACGGCATCGGGGTATTTGCCCGCCAGGTTCACCCACTCATCGGCGGCATCGAAACCCGGTTCCAGGCCTCCGAAGAAGGTCTCCAGGTAACTTTTCACCAGCACCGGGTCCGGCTGATATTGCAGGCGCAAGCCTATGAGCGTGGCGAGCAGCCGGGCACGTTCGGCCGGGTTCGCCGCCTTGCGCGCGTGCAGGAGCAGGCAGCCGTCGCCAGAGGCATACCGGCCGGCGGCGAAAAGCCGGGTACCCACCGTGATGGTCAACTCGGGATCGGAATATTTCAGGCTGACGCGCCCCAGCCGTTCCAGGCCTTCTTTGTCATCGATCTCGGGCCGGGAGTAGACATTTGAGAGCTGGGTCACGGCCATGGTCTCGATGAACTGATCCGATTGGTCGAACTCGATCTCTTCCAGCCAGCCCTGGGCTTCTTTCCAACGGTCCCGGTCGATCAACAGTTTGGCGGCGGTGAGGTGGTCCGCCCGGCTCGTTTCCTTGCGGTCGCGCAGGTCTTCGAGCACCCGCAGAGCGCCTTCCACGTCGTCGGCTTGAAGGTAGGTGTCCACGAGCGCGCGGCGGAACTCGTGGGTCAGTTCTTCGCGAGAAGTGACCGGTTCGTCCGGCAGGAGGGCCAGCTTTTTGCCCGGACCGCTCTGGGCCAGTTCCATGAGCGCCTGTCGGTCACCAGACTGTTTGAGGAAGAGGGCCTGCATTTCGCTGAGGTAGGCCAGCGTCATGCCCGAGGACCGCGTCAACTCGCCGCTGTAGTAGCGGTTAATCAGGTCCAGCGCGGGCTGGTATTCGCCCGCTTCCCGGCAGGCGGTGAAGAACCCGCGGACAAAGGTGAAGTCCTCCGGTGTCTGGAAAATAAGGCTGCGGTAGATGGAGATGGCCTCGCGGAAAAAGCTGTGAGCTTCCAGAGAACTAGCCACCTCCAGACCCAGTTCCGGCTCCGGCAGCGTGACCATGAAACGCTTCACCCGCCATTCCCGCTGCGGCTGGGAAAGGTTTTCCAACTCCCAGATCATGCGGGACAGGTTGAACTGGAAATACTCCAGCCCCGCCCTTTCGGAACGCGGCAGCACCACCGAGGACAGGTAGGGTTCTCCAGGCAGCACCCGGGAGGAATCCTGCAAGGGCGCGCGGCGCGCGGCTTCATCAATGAACTGGCTCATCCGTGCCCAGTAATCGATCTCCGCGAAACGGCCCTGAATGGCGGAGGGAATGGTGTTCAAGTCGCGAGACCAAGTGCCCACCAGCGCTTCTATGTGTTGCCGGGCCTGATCGATATCGTCCTCGATCAGCGAGAGAGAGGTCTCGGCTTCCAGCCGGATTTCAGAGGTGGGCGGGTAGATTTCCTCCAGCTTCCTCCGCTGGGTGGCGATGAGGGCGGCCTTTTCCGTGTCGCTCTCCTTGGCGTAGTAGAGTTCCGCCACGGCAGGATAGTAGACGTGGGTCAACGAAGACCGGGGCTCGTCCAACAAGAGCGAAACGGTCTTTTCCAACCACTTCCGGTAGGCTGCGTCCTCGTTCAACCAGTCCGCGATCCGGGCCAGGTAATAGTAAAAGCCCGGTCCCGCGGTATCCTGCGTGTTCGATAGAGCCCGGCCCAACTGGAGGGCGGACTCCAGCCGGCCGTCCTGGGCCAGATTGGTCACGAGATTGCTGGAAGCGGTTTCGGGAAGTTGCAGATGGGTGAGAATCTTCTCGCAATCCACGTTTTCCAGGCCGCCATCGTCTTCGCGAGCCAGGAGGAAAATGGAGAGAACGGCCACCAAGTGGCGGTTGGCCTGGTCCAGTTCGTCTTCCGGCGCTTCCATCCAGGAAACCAGGGTTTCTTCCTGACCCATCCGGAGGGTCAGCAGGGCGTAGAGAAGCAGGTCCCGGAGGCGGTGTTCATTCCCCGCCTGCTCGCGAATGATCCGCTGGGTTTCGTCATAGAGGCCGCCGTGATAGGCGGCCCAGAGACGCTCCGTGAGAGATTCCGCGGACGTGTTTAACCACCCCTGGGCCCAGGCGGAGGCGCTCCCCTCTCCATTCCCCCGGCTGATTTCGGCGGCCTCTTCAATCGCGCGCAGGCGAACCAGTGACTTGTCTTGAGGGACGCGGTTGAATTCCGGCCGGGGCGCCCGGAACCAGGCGACCAGCGTGCTTTGCAGGTCCTGATCCAGCAGGCGGTATTCCTCCAGCCCTTGGACGAACAGTTCCAGGCCATTCCGGATGGGCCGGGGTCCGGCGCCGCTATACCAGCCACCATCGATGACCGGCACGGAGAAAAGGACGTCCACGAGCTCGCCCCCCCCTTCCCCCTCAGTCGCCTCAATGGCGCGGGTAAAGGAGCGGAAGGCTTCCTCGCTTTGGCCGGTTTCTTTCTGCAACAGTCCCAGTTCGAGGAGGGACCCCGCGTCCCAGGGCCGCAGATCGGCCAGCCGCTGCAGCACGCGCCGCGCGTCAGTGGCACGGCCCGCGCCATAGTAGGAAGTTGCCAGGCCTTTCAAAAAGTCCGCGTCTTGCGTGAACTTACTCTCCAGCCGCTCGCGCACGAGGTCGGCCTCGCCGGCGCGCAAGTCCAGCTCCAGCATTTCGATAAGCGCTTTCCAGCTTTCGATATCCGTCTTGCTTTCATCCAGCGCGATGAGCTGGCGGCGGTAGTAGATGGCCGCCTTCAGATCCTCCGACTGACCCGCCAGTTCGCCCAGCTCTGACAACAGCGCCAAGTCGTTTCCGGACATGTAGTAGGCCTTTTTCATGGCCAGGAAGGCTGCGTCCAGATCGCCCATGGCGCGATGGATCTTGGAGAGCGCTTCCGGGAAGAAGCGGTCGAGCGGTTTCTCCTGCGCCAATTCGGTGTAGCGCTTCTCCATCCAGGGAAGCAGGTAGTGGCGGGAGGCCAGGGAGAGCTGATTTTCAAGCTGTTTGCGCTTCTGAATGATGTCGGTCTCGTTTTCGATCAGGTCCAACTGGACGCGCAGGGCCTCTTCAGTCTCCCCCAGTTCCACCAGGGTGCTGGTGAGCTGCCGCACGATCTGGCGTTTTTCGAAGACGTTCCCCCGCTCGTAAGCCCGGCGCCACACGTTGATCTGGTCTTCGTTCCGGCCCTGCAATTCGTAGGCCGTGGCGAGGGAACGCAGTGTCGCGAGCGAGGCGTCGGGCTGATTTACCAGGTCTTCCAGCGTGCCGATGGCTTCGTCCTCGTAGCCCCGGCTCATGCGGATTTCCGCCCAGCGGCGCAGGTAGTCCGCCTTGTTGTCAGCGTCGAATTCCACCAGCTTTTCCAGTTGGCGGTTGAGCAGTCCGGTGTTTTCCGTCTGCTCCGCGAGGTCCAGCAGGAGGCGCTCCACCTCCACGATGGGGGGATCGATCTGATCCAGCTCCGCGAGCTGCTGATAGGTCTCCCGATAGTCCACCAGCTTGAAGGCCCACCAGGCGGCACGGAACTTGTGAGCCGGAGTGGGCTCTTCCTTGGCGGTCTCTTTGATTCGGTCGTAGAACGCCAGCAGCTTCTTCGACGGCGGGTCCGTGGCGATACCCATGGCCTG
This sequence comes from Verrucomicrobiia bacterium, assembly GCA_030427505.1. Classification (GTDB taxonomy): domain Bacteria; phylum Verrucomicrobiota; class Verrucomicrobiia; order Verrucomicrobiales; family DEV007; genus JAUICH01. Next base: position 266,987 of record JAUICH010000002.1, on the reverse strand, counting down.
AGAGGCGACCTGCGCCATCTTGCGAAAATCTTCCAGGGAATCCGGCGGGCGGTTTGGCAGGACCGGTGAAAAGGGATCTTTCGGCGCTTCCGGTTCTTCGATGATGCCCCGCAGCAGGCTGAAGATGCGCTGGTCGATATCCGCCCGGTCTTTGAAGGTGGGCGTCTCGGCCCAGACTTTGTCGAAGATCTCCGCCGCCTCGTCCACCTTGCCTTCGTCGATCAGGGTCTCGGCAACGGCGGTGCGGAACTTCAGGTTATCCGGTTCCAGCTTCATGGCCTCCGCCAATGCTTCGCGGGAAGCGTCGAACAGGCGCATGTCCCGCAGAAGTTCCGCCGCCTCGCCCAAACGGACCGCTCTGAGCGTGGGCGAATCGCCGGCCTGGGCCACGTAGTTGTCGATGGCATCCTGGGCTTCCTTGAGACGGCCGCGTTCCTGGAGGAAGCGGGCCAGCTCGATGGGGACCCGGCTTTCGTCGCTGGTTGCGGGCGTGGCCAGGGAACCGCGCAGTAACTGCTCCACGATGGTGTCCAGATAATGCTCCCGGCTGAAAGCCAAGACGCGCTTGAGCGTTTCTTCCGAATGCACTCCGTGGTTGAGGTAGTTCTCCAACACGGACACGGCGGCTTTCTTGTCCTCGGTGTTCAGCGCCACCCGGGCGCGGAGAAGGATGAGCTGAAGCGGCGGCTCGGGCTCATTGGCCAGCAGGTCGTCCAGAGAGCGGGCCGCTTCCTCATACTTATCGTTTTCAATGTAAAGCTCCACGAGGCGCAGGGAGTAGCTGGCTTCGTTCGGCAGGAGTTCCACCAGCTTGCGCACCCAGGGTTCCTCGCGGGAGGGCGCGGCGGTCAGGCGATAAAATTCGGCCAGCAGGTAAACGGCTCGTTCCGTGGGAACGTCGGTGGAGGCGGGACCCGTCAGTCTTTCTTCCAATTCCGGCAGGCGGTTGAACCGCTCATGCAGCCGTACCAGGTGGGTGAAAAACCGGGCGTGCCAGTGGTGCTGAAAGTGCAGCGTCACCATGCCCTGGCGCAGAGCTTCGGCGGCGTTGTCGAAGTCGTTGACGAATTCGTAGAGGCGCGCCAGTTCTTCCAGGGCCGCGATACGGGCTTCCCCCTCTTCCTGGCTGACGAGAGCCTTCAGGTGGCCGATGGCTTTTTCGGTCTTCCCGGCTTCCAGCAGGAGGGCGATCAGTTCTTTCCGCTGCGCGGTGTCCGCCGGATTGTCCTGGAGCAGGGTCTCCCAGATAGTCACGGCATCGTCCAAACGGCCGAGTTGCTGGAAAAGCGCGGCCTGTTTCAACAAGACGCCGCGCCGCTCCGGATCGCCAGGCTGCAGGGCGGCCACCAGCTTCCCATACCAGTCCGCCGCGGTTTCCGGTTTCTTGTCCTGTTCCAGCACTTCCGCCAGCCCGCGCAGGGCGATCCGGTTGTCCGCCTGATAGGAAACGATTTCCCCGTACACGCCACGGGCAGCATCCAACTGACCATCTTTCCGCAGGAGGTGGCCGTAGAGGAGCTTGGCCGTCCAGGCCCCGGGTTGAGCCGAAAGGCCCTTGAAATACTCCAGCAGCAGGGGCTTCGCGCCTTTCTTTTCGTAGAGGTCCCAGAGCAAATCCAGCACCCGGCCATACTCTGGCTTCGCCTCCAGGAGGTGGATGTACTGGTTGGCCAGCTTGGTATCGCTATCCGTCCAGGCTTGGGCAGCGCTCTTTTCCGCGCTGTTCTGAGCAAGGGCGCTGCCGGGACCAAAGAGAACAGCTTCCCCGCCGTTCCACCCGGACAGAAGAACGGTTGCCAGGGCGATCTGCCGCCATCTGGACTTGAGCCGGATCATGAATCAGCGGACGCCCGCCAGAAGTGTCTCTGCCAATGCTTCAGCAGATTTCCCGCCACCACCCAGCATTCGGGAAATTTCCGCGACACGGCTTTCGCCCTCCACCTGCCGGAGCAGGGAGCGGGTCGAACCTTTTCCAAATTCTTTACTCACAACGTAATGACAATGGGCCGCCGCCGCCACCTGGGGGAGGTGGGTGATCGAGAGGACCTGATGCTGGTCGCCCAATGCCGCCATTTTAGCCCCGACCGCGTGGGCGATTTCTCCCCCTACATTCGCATCGATTTCGTCAAAAACCATCAAGGGAATCTGATCCTGCTGCGCGAGGGCGCTTTTCACGGCCAGCATGACGCGCGACATCTCGCCGCTGGAGGCGATGACTCTCAAGGGCTTAGGCGGTTCGCCCGGATTCGGCGCGAAGAGAAAGTCCACCTCCTCCAGGCCCCGCGGGCCGGGAGTTTCGAGGGGCGAAAGCTGAAGATCGAAGCGGGACTGTTTGAAGCCCAAATCTCCCAAATGCCGGGAAATATCTTTCCCCAGACGGGGGGCGGCCTTGCGCCGTTTCGCGCTGAGGGTGGCGGCTGCTTCGTCCACCTTTTTGCGGGCGGCTTTCACCTCGGCCTCCAGCCGCTCCAACTCTTCGCCCCGGCCTTCGATGCGGGAGAGTTTCAGGGCGGCTTTTTCCCCGAAGGCGATGACGTCTTCCAAGGTATTGCCGTACTTCCGTTTGAGAGACTCCAGGGTATCGATCCGGGCCTCGATGGCGGCGGCTTCTTCGGGATCGATTTCCAACTTGTCCACGTAATCCCTCAGGGCGGAATCCAATTCTTCCAACTCCACCTGCGCGTTGTCGAAGCCGGAGGTGATGGTGGCAATCTGGCCGTCAATCCGTTCCAGATCGCGAATCGCCCGCTGCATGTCCGCCATCTGGGCGAGGATGCCGCTTTCTTCGTCGCTAAGGTGTTCCAGGACGCTGTTTGCGGCCTCCACCAGGCGGGTGCTGTTGGCGGCCAGCTTGAAACGCTGCTCCAGTTCCGGGCCTTCCTCCGGTTTCAATTCGGCGGACTCGATCTCGTTGACCTGGAAGCGAAGCAGATCGGTCTCCTGCTCGGTGGCGCGTTCCGCGTTGCGCAGGTCGTCGAGTTCGTCCGACTTCGCCATCCAGGCCCGGTAGCATTCGCGATAGGCTTCGCGCTCCTCTTCGCTGTGCCCGTAGGCATCCAGCATCGCGAGCTGGCGTTCCCGGGAAATCAGGGACTGGTGATCGTGCGGACCGTGCAAATCGACCAGGATGTCGCCCAGGTTCTTCAGCACGGTCAGGGTGCAGGGCGAGCAATTCACGAACTGCTTGTTCGCGCCGCTGGTGCCGAAGACCCGCTTCAACACCAAGACCCGATCCTCACAGGCATCCAGGCCAGCGTCCTCCAGCAGTTCGTTCACCTCCTCCACGTTGGAGAGTTCGAAGACGGCTTCCACGGAACAGCCGGTTTCCCCGGTGCGGATGAGGTCGCGGCTGGCGCGCTCGCCCAGGATCAGCTTCAGAGCCCCGACGATCATCGATTTTCCCGCGCCGGTCTCGCCGGTCACGCAGACGAGCCCCGAGCCCACTTCCCACGTTAGATCTTCCACCAACGCCAGGTTTTTGATTTTGAGAACGGTCAACATTGTGAGCCTCGGGGTATTCGACTATGTAAACTGGCCGCCAAAAGTAAATGCGCGAATCGCCTGAGTCAAAGATGGCGGGTGGCATCCGGGGCCGGGCTGAAAATTCCTCGGGCAAAGCGCACGATTGAAAATGTCAGGACTCATTTTCGATTTGCGCCGTCCCGATTGGCGGGCAGTCTGACAGCACCCTGGCGCTTGCAACGATGGCAGATTTCGAAATCACCTTTCTAGGCACCGGGACGTCCATCGGCGTGCCGGTCATTGGCTGCGATTGCCCGGTCTGCCAGTCGGACGACCCGAAGAACAAGCGCTCCCGTTCCTCCATCTACGTCCGCTCCCCCGAGCAGGCCTGGGTGGTGGACACCGGGCCGGATTTCCGGATGCAGTGCCTCAGGGAGCGCATCCGCCATCTGGACGCGGTGCTCTACACGCATTCGCACACGGATCACATCATGGGTTTTGACGACCTGCGCCGCTTTACGGTGGGCGAGGACGAAGAGCTGACCATTTATGCAAACCCTCAGTGCATGGCGCAGCTTCAGACGGCTTTTGAATTCGCTTTCAACGGTCAGAACCGTTACCCCGGTTATTTCAAGCCGGTGCCCGTGGTGGTAAACGGCCCCTTCACCCTGGGCGAAACCCGCCTGGTGCCCCTGCCGGTGCGGCACGGAAAAGTGGAAACCAACGGCTACCTTTTTCAACGCGGCGGGCAAAGCCTGCTCGCCTACATCCCGGACGCCAAGGAACTGGAGCCGGACACGGTGTCTTTGATCGAAGGGGTGGATACCCTGATCATCGACGGCCTGCGCGAAACGCCCCACCCCACGCACCTGAGCATCGGGGAATCCGTGGAAATCGGGCAAAAGGCCGGGGTACGGAATCTGTATCTTACCCACTTTTCGTGTGAGGTGGACTACACCGTCGCGGAGCCTGCGCTTCCGGAAAACGTTCGGTTCGCGTATGACGGGCTGAAGATTTCCGTTTAATAGCCACGCGCACGCGTCAGAAGGGGGTCCTAGCCGGACTAGCAGAGAACTCGCAAGCCGGGCTTTCGGATCACGGCGGCGGAAGTCCGATTCTCCAAAATTGAAAGGAATACCCCAGATTCCCAGACGGTTTAGAGAAACGCCTCCCGGTATCTCACTAAGCGCCGATCTCCTGACCGGGCTGAAAGCCCGGCCGCACAAAGCTAAGGGTTTCAGCCCTGGTATTCGTGATCCCTTCAAAGGTTGCGGCCTGGAAGGCCGCTCGCGATCGACCGGTCAAACCAGATCGCCCGGGAGCAGCGAACCCTCGCGAGCGGCCTTCCAGGCCGCAAATTCTTATCTCTTCGGTTATCCAGGGCTGACGCCCTTAGCTTTGTGCGGCCAGCCTTCCAGGCTGGTGGGCCAGGGAGGAGCAACTTTCCATGGGATTAGATTGAAAAAAGCGGCACTTCTGGATTGTCCTACATTCTCAGCCTGAATGTGCTTATCTGAACCATGCCGGGAACCGCCTCTCCCCCCATCGACGAAGCCGCCGCGCGCTACGTGGCGTTTCGCGACCGGGTGATGGCCGGCGGCGGCGGAGTATTGCGGGAACGCGCCGGCGGAAAAAGCCAGGCAACGCCCCCCTCCGAACTGGAACTCCAGGCCCGCTGGTTTGCCGGGGAACTGGGACGCGAATTCACGGGAACGGAGGGCGAACGGATTCGCCTGGTGCAATTCGGGATCTGGAACCGTGCCGCAGGGCCGGACTTCATGCACGCCGCCATCCAGGTGAATGGAGAGGAACGCACTGGGGCCATCGAGATCGATCTGGAGGCAAACGGCTGGGTGGCGCACGGACATGCGGAGAACCCCGCCTACGATGAGGTGGTGCTGCATGTGTTTCTCCAGGACGCGGGAGCGCCGCGCTTTTTCACACGGACCCATGCCAACCGGAACGTGGTACAGGTCGCGCTGAGTGCGGAGGACGTTGGCGCCTTGGCGGGGAGACCGAATGTCCCTCCGCCCGAGGCACGGCTGGGCCGGTGTTCCGTGCCCCTGGAGGGGATGGACCCGGACCGCTTAGGCAGTTTACTGCGCTCCGCCGCGCGGCACCGGCTGGAGCAGAAAGCCCGTCGCCTCAACGCCATGGCGGACGCCCATGGGCGGGAACAGACGCTCTACCAGGGCCTTGCCGAAGCGCTCGGCTACCGGCGCAACAAGCTGCCCCTGGGAATCCTGGCGCAACGGCTTACTTTAAAGGAAATGCTTTCCAACGGACGCGTGACCCGGGAGGCGCGTCTCTTCGGCGTGGCGGGTTTCCTGGAACACGAAGCCTACGAGACTGGCGATCCCGAAGCGCGAACCTACCTGCGCGGCCTGTGGGACCAGTGGTGGAAAGACCAGGCCCAGTGGGCCGTCAGCGAGGAGCGGAAGCCGCACTGGATCCTCGCCGGAACCCGGCCCGGCAATCATCCCCAGCGGCGGCTCGGTGCCCTGGCGGCGGTATTGGACCATTGGAAAGACCTGCGGAAAGCGTTTCCCGAAGGGGCCGCCGAGAAGAGCGGCTGGGCCACCAACGTCCGGAAAATACTCTCCGGCCTGGACCATCCCTTCTGGTCCACCCACTACACCCTCCGCGCCAAGCCCGCGCCGAAACCCATGGCCCTGATCGGCCGCGACCGGGTGACGGACATCCTGGGAAATCTCTATTTCCCCCTAGCCCTGGCCGACAGCGCCGGCGACTGTCCCGCCTGGCAAGCCTACCTGAAACTCCCCGGCTCCCAAGTCAGCGAGTCCCTCCGCCGCGCCAAGCTCCGGTTGTTAGGCAACCACCCGGACCGCCTCAAGCTGGGCCGCCTGTTTTACGAACAGCAGGCGCTCCTCCAGCTCTACCAGGACTTCTGTCTGGAAGACCACAGCGACTGCGCGGAATGCCCGTTTCCCGAGCAATTGCGGGAGTGGTCCTAACACATCCACTCTACTCACTCCCGCTTTTTTCGATTGCTCGACCGGTAGTCCATGGGCCGTCTCTTCACCCAGGCGACGAACTTCCGGATCTCTTCGTGCTCCAGCAGCTTTTCGATGGTGTCATAATGCCGGGCCAGTTCGGCCTCGGTGAAGACGCTGTGAATCTTTCCGTGGCAGATGGTGTGAAGGACGGCGATGGGGCCGTGCTTGCCACCCTTCAGCTTGGGCGTCAGGTGATGGCGGCTTTCCAGGTGGGACGGTATGGGCCGGCCGCAAAGCGGGCAGAGCTTCAGCCCATCCACAGTTCCACCGGTATCGCCCATGACCATGATTCCTGGCAGGGCGATGAAGGATAACGAAAAAGAAGACTGGCTCCGCTCAGGAGAGCTTCACCATGTCTTTCACGAACTGGCCCCAGAGAAACACCAGGCCGCGCCAGGAATACTTAAAGGTATCGTCGCCGCTGGCGGAGATGAGGCCGCGGTTCAGGTTGTGCGAGATCTGTGCCCGCGTTTCTTCTTCCATCTGCTGGGGCAGGTTCTCGGGGTTGTCCGGCGTCACGTCTTCCGCCGCCACGTGCTTCCGGCGGAGGAAAAGCTGATGCGACCGCCACAGGGTGGAGAAGGATTCCGCGTCCGCCACCCGGTTCAGGTGCATGTCGGGGGACAGCTCCATGGTGTAGGAAAACGGGTAGTTCCAGGTGCGCCAGGTGTGGCCGTTCTTGGTGCGGGAAGAGATGGCGACAAAGGCGAAGGCCATCTGATCCTGCTCGTTCATGCAGATAGTGGCTTGGGCGTTTTGCTCCGCGTTGTAAAAAATGCGGTAGAACTGATTCAGGCCGTCCCACTCCCAGCCGGTGTCTTCCACGAACTCGAAGCCTTCCGCTTCGATCTGCTCCGTAAAGGTATCCAGGTGGGGAAACCGATGGCGGGACGGCGGCGGGCGGTGCTCCAGTCGCTTGGTCATGGGAAGGCGCAGACGGCGGATGCGCGTCAGCAGTTCCACCCACGGCAGCATGAACCAGCTCACCATGGCGGCGGCGCCGACAAAGTGAGAGGACGTCAGAAAGTAACCGGCCAGGTAACTCGCCACCAAAAGCAGCAGACCACCCAATTTTCGAACCAGAGGATGAAAAAAGGTGCGGCAACCAATCGCGGCGACGATCAGTCCGATGAACAGAAGAAGTTCGAACATGGCAATTCGAGCAGTTTAGGCTATATGCAGGACCCTGCTGGTCGAAATTGAATCAGTAATTATAGCAATTCTGATTCTCAACGGAAAGTAAAGAATACGGCATTGACTAGTTATTTTGACCTTTCGCACGACTGAGTGTTGAACCTCCAGCAAAAAATTCAATTTTTCCCGCCATGCTGACCAAGCGAATCATTCCCTGTCTGGACGTGACCGACGGACGGGTGGTCAAAGGGACCAAGTTCCTGGAACTCAGAGACGCGGGCGATCCCGTGGAGAGTGCCATGGCCTACAACGAACAGGGCGCGGACGAGTTGGTGTTCCTGGATATTACCGCTTCTTCGGACAACCGGAAGACCATGGTCGATGTGGTGGAACGCACTGCGGAAAAGTGCTTCATGCCGCTGACCGTGGGCGGAGGCATCCGGACGGTGGCGGACATGCGGGAAATGCTGCTGGCCGGGGCGGACAAGGTGGGGGTCAATACTGCCGCGGTGAAAAACCCAGAGGTCGTCTCGGAGGGCGCCGATGCCTTCGGGCGTCAGTGCATCGTGGTCGCGATTGATGCAAAGCGGAAACCGGACGGCACCGGCTGGGAAGTTTACACCCACGGCGGCCGCACACCGACCGGCCTGGACGCCATTGAGTGGGCGCGGGAAGTCGCCCGGCGTGGCGCTGGGGAAATTCTCCTGACCAGCATGGACGCCGACGGGACGAAGGACGGCTACGATATCGCCCTGACCGCCGCCGTCAGCGAGGCGGTGGAGATTCCCGTCATCGCCAGCGGTGGCGCGGGTACTCTGGATCACATGGTGGAAGTACTGGACCGGGGTAAGGCGGACGCCGTACTGGCGGCGAGCATCTTTCACTTTGGCGAATACACCGTGGGCGACGTGAAACGATACTTCGCGGAAAAAGGCCTGCCGGTGCGGCCCCTGACTGGCGAAGGCTGAGCCACATGGAGCGACGGCGGCTCGGCGATCACTACTGGGACTGGCCGCCAAGCAGTTTAGAAACGTCTTCCCGAAAGATCGTAACGCCGACCATGGCCAGGATAAAGGTCGCCAGGCCAATGTAGCCCAGGATGAGGCCGATCATGGCCATGGTTCTCCCAGTGCCAGAAGGATGGGTCTGATGCTTCAGTTTTCCCAGGGCCAAGTGGCCGAAGATGATGGCCAGCGGCGCCAGCAGGATGGCCGGAAGACAACCGGTTAGAAGATTCAGGCCGCCCATGATCAAGGACGCGATTGCCATTCCAGGCACGCCATCGGGCTCGGGTTCCGCTTCTTCCTCAAAATGCCGGGACTCCGGCGGCAGCGGGATGGACGTCGTCTCTATCCTAGCCCGATCCGCGCCGGCCGGTTCGTGGGGCGGTTCTTCCTCCGGTTCCGGAGCGCCCTCTTTGGGCGGGACCGGCGTGGGCAGGTCTTCCGGTTTGGGAAAATGGATGGAAGCCGAGCAAATGGGGCACTCCACCGTGGCGCCGTAAAAGCTTTCGTCTCCGGAAACTTTCTGTCCGCATTTGGAGCAAGCGACTTTAATGACGGCCATGGGACAAGAGGGAGAAAAGCGCTGGAAGAAGCGTTGACGAAGGCACTGAACTTTGCGGTTTGGCGTTTTTATCGCAAGCGAAAAGACCGTCCCAGAATTTTCATGGGTTAACCCGCGCCCACCACCGCATCCAGCCCCTTTCGCAGCGCGAGCGCGGCGGTGTCGATCTGTTCCGGCGTGATACACAGCGGCGGCATGAGCACCAGGGTATCTCCGATGGGCCGGGTCAGCAGGCCGTGTTTCCGGGCCTCCCGGCAAATGCGAGCGCCGGTAAAGTCCTCCGCGGGAAAGGAAATGCCGTGCTCCGGGTCTTTCAGCACGTCAATGCCCGCGATCATCCCGCGCTGCCGGATCTCTCCCACGAATGGCGAGTTTCCCAGGTGGCGGTCCAGGGAGTCTTTCAGGTAGGCGATCTTTTCCGGTAGCTTTCCGAGTGTGTCTTCTTCCCGGAAAATCCTCAGGCTGGCCACGGCGGCGGCGCAGCCCAGTGGATTTCCACAGTAGCTGTGCCCATAGAAGAAGGTGCGCTCCGTGCCGCCCATAAAGGTTTCAAAGATCTCTTCCGTGGTCAGGGTGGCGGCCAGCGGCAGGTAACCGCCGGACAGCCCTTTGGCGAGGGCGATGAAGTCCGGCACGACACCTTCGTGCTCGCAGGCGAACATCTTGCCCGTGCGGCCAAAGCCGGTCATCACCTCATCCAGCAACAGCAAAAGGCCCTGTTCGCGCCGCCAGGTGTCCAGCTCTTTCAGCATGCCATCCGGCCAGAGACGCATGCGGGCGGCGCCCTGGAGGAGAGGCTCCATCACAATGCCCACCACGGTGCTGAGAGTGACGGGAGAGAGGGCCTTCAGCTCGTCCAGACCGGCCACGCGCAGGGTGCGGTAGCCAAAGGACTCAAAACGTTCGTGGAAAAGCTGAATGCCGCCCAGGGAGGCGGCGCCGGCGGTATCGCCGTGATAGGCGCGGTCAAACACGATGAAGGTGTCCCGCAGGTTGCCGCCCTTTAGCTGCCAGTACTGGAGCGCCATCTTGCAGGCGCATTCGATGGCGGTGGAGCCGTTGTCGGTGAGAAAGACGCGGGTCAGGGTGTTTTCGGGAAACAACCCCACCAGCGCTTCGGCCAATTGGATGGCGGGCTCGTTGGTGAACCCTAGGGCGGAGCAATGGGCCAGCTTTTCCAACTGGGCCCGGATGGCCTCGTCGATCACCGGATGGCAGTGGCCGTGGATGTTGGTCCAAATGGAGGAATTTCCGTCGACATAGGTATTTCCGTCCGTGTCGCGGAGGAGAGCGCCTTCCCCAGATTCGATAACAAGCGGGGTATGGTCCGGCGCGCACCAGTCCGCCATCTGGGTAAAGGGATGCCACAGGCAGCGCTTGTCCCTTTCAGCCAGGGCACGGGTTCTTTCGGAGGGGCCGGTCACAGTAGCAGCAAAATAAGAGTAAGCGGTCTACCCTTCTCCATTCCGCTGGACCAGCATGGCGTCAATCTCTTCTACCTGCGAATAGGGCAACCGCCCGCGCTGGTACTTGTTCCAGAGAATCTTCCGGAGGGCTTCCAGATCGTGAACCAGAGGCGGATTGTGCTCGATCCAGAACTCTTCATTCTTCAACTGGGACTGAAACCGCCAAGTCTTGGCGTGCCGGCTGGCCCGGACGTAGCGCAGTTCTCCCCCTTCGGTTCGTTCTCGCCACTGATGATCCGCCATGATGCCTGCTGGTAACTAACTTAGCTCAAAAACACCCCCACGTCTTCCAGCCATTGTGCCGAATTCGCTTCCGGGCTGGAAACCCGGCGGGATTGTGCGAAAAGTCGCTTCCACCTCCTTTCTGTTTTTCTCTCCGGCCCCGGCTCTCCCCTTGTCATGCTGAAGAACGACATCTTCAAGATCTGCGCCTATTTCATCGTGGTGATCTGTGTGGGGGCGCTGGTGGCGCCCTGGGCCTATCACTTGGGAAAAGGCATCGTGGAAGACGGCTGGATGGCGGGAACCTGGCTGGACTACCTGCACCGGGAACTGGAACGCGCGCCTTTCCCGCGGTACTTCAATCGCTCCCTGCAAATCACCGCGCTCATCCTCATCTACCCGGCGCTGAGATGGATCGGCCCCGGAAAGGGACCGGAAGCTTTCCGGCTCCGGCGGAACCCCCGCCGGTTTCAGCACCTGATCGTGGGGTTTCTGCTGGCGGGAGGCCTGCTCCTCCTGATGGGCTGGGGGATGGTGCAGATGGGCTTTTACCGGCCGAACGACAAGGCGCCCGCTTTGGCAAAGGCGATTTTTCAGGCCCTGAGCACGGGTTTCGCCGTGGCCTTGATCGAAGAAATCCTGTTCCGGGGCGCCCTGATGGCGCTGATCCTGAGGACGGCCCGCCCCCTGCCCGCCCTCATCTTTCTGAGCGCGTTCTTCGCCGTGGTTCACTTCCTGAAACCCCCGGGAGACATTGAGATTCCACCAGTGACCTGGAGCACGGGGTTCTGGGCCGTGGGCCAAATCTTCTCCCAGTTCCGCGAACCGGCCTTTCTGGCGGCGGAGTTCGCCACTCTGTTCTCGGTCGGCTGGATCTTGGGCTACGCGCGGCTGAAGACAGCTTCTCTATGGATGCCCATCGGCCTCCACGCGGGCTGGGTCTTTGGCATCAAGCTTTACAGCCCGCTGACGCGCCGGGCGATGCCACTGGAAGACATGCTTCCCTGGGCGGGGCAGGACCTCAAGATCGGGGTCGTCTCCCTGGCCGTGGTCGCCCTGACCGGAGGCATTGTGTGGTACTACTTGCAACGGCAGAATCCAAGGGCGGTTTTCCGGGATTCAGGGGAGAACCGGGCGGCCACCGCCGCATGAAACCCGTGGCTGCCAGCCTGGCCAGTGCGGCATGGTGGCGGGACACGGCCCGGGCGGCCTTAAACCTCGTATATCCTCCGCTGTGTGCGGGTTGTGAAGATCGATTCGATTTTTTCCAGACCAACCAGCCGGTCTGTAAAGCGTGCGAATCGCAGCTCAAACGTATCCAGCCACCCTATTGCGCGGTGTGTGGCGAGGGGTATTCGGCGGACATCGACGGGCCTTTCCAATGCTCCAACTGCGCGGGCCGGAAGCTGGCCTTTGACTTTGCCGTGGCGGGTTACGAGGCGAAAGGCCTGGCGCGGGATCTGATCCACCAGTTCAAATACGAAAAGCAATTTCACCTCTGCCGGCCGCTGGCCCGGATGATGGAGGCAGCGCTGGAGGACGAACGGATCGACCCCGCTGCTTCCTGGCTGGTGACGGCGGTGCCCCTGCATCCCCGCCGGGAACGGGAGCGGCACTACAATCAGGCACACGAACTGGCCCGGGTATTCGCGCGGTCCACCGGCTTTCCACTGGTGAAAGCCCTGTGCCGGACCCGCCACACGGACCGGCAGGCCACCCTGCACCGCGACGAGCGGTTGAAGAACCTGAAAGGGGCTTTCGGCCTGCGCCGCGACCGCGCGGCGCGACGAAAACTGGACGGCGCGAACGTGCTGCTCGTGGACGACGTGCTGACCACCGGGGCCACAACCTCGGAATGCGCCAAGGTCCTGCGAAACGAAGGCCGGGCCGCAAAGGTGGTTGTGATCACGGTTGCGAGAGGGTAAAATAATCCTTTAGTCCCGGGAACTTTCCCTTACCTCTTTTTCTCGATGCCGATTTTCAAGAAGCGTTCGATCAGTGCCTTTGGCAAAAAGAAGCAGGACATGCCCGAAGGCCTCTGGCAGAAATGCCCGTCCTGCGGCGCCATGATCCATGAACTGGACCTGCAACAGCGTTACCGCGTCTGCCCGAAGTGCGAACACCATTTCACGCTGAACTCGGACGAGCGCATCCAGATGATCGTGGATCAAGGCAGCTTCGAGGAAATGGACGCCAACCTGGAAACGGTGAACACCCTGAAGTTCAAATCCTACGAGGATAAGATCAAAAACTACCAGAAGCGCACCGGCCTGAAAGACGCCATTGTGACGGGCCGGTCCAAGATCGGAGGCGAACCGGCAGTCATCGGCGTGATGGATTTCCGTTTCCTCGGCGCCAGCATGGGCTCCGTGGTGGGCGAGAAAGTGACCCGAGCGGTGGAAGCCGCCACGGCGGAGAACTCGGCGGTCATCCTCTTCTGCGCCTCCGGCGGCGCGCGGATGCACGAGGGCATCCTGTCCCTCATGCAGATGGCCAAGACCAGCGGCGCCCTGGCCCGGCACGCGGAAGCGAAGCTGCCCTACATTTCCGTGCTGACCCATCCCACCACTGGCGGGGTGACGGCCAGCTTTGCCACGTTGGGAGACATCATCATCGCCGAGCCCAAGTGCATGATCGGCTTTGCCGGACCGCGCGTGGTGAAGGAAACCACTCACCAGAACCTGCCCCCCGGCTTCCAGACCGCGGAGTTCATGATGAAACATGGGCTGGTGGACCGGATCGTTCCGCGTTCCGAAATGCGGGAATGCCTGACGAGCCTACTCGGCTACATGATGCCGCGGGCGGCGGCCTAGCCAGTAGATTCCATCTCAACCGAAAGCGCCCGCGAGGCGGGTCCGCTTTCCCACAGGCACGCGCCATGAGCTACGAGGAAGCCCTGCGCTGGCTCTACGCCACGCAATGGTTTGGCATCAAGCTGGGTCTGGACAATACCCGGCGCCTCATGGCGGAGTTCGACCTGGAAGCCCGGCTCAAAGGAAAGACCATCTTCCACGCCGCGGGTACCAACGGAAAAGGCTCGGTCTGCGCGATGCTGGACGCCGTATGCCGGGAGGCGGGACTGAAGTCCGGCCTGTTCACCTCCCCCCACCTGGCCTGCTACCGGGAACGGATGCGGGTGAACGGTATGATGATTCCCGAAGACCGTGTGGCGGAGGTGCTAACAAAGATCCACGACCAGGTCCGGGGCTGGGAAAATCACCCCACGTTTTTCGAAATCACCCTGGTGCTGGCGCTGGAGCATTTCGTCCGCGAAGGGGCGGAAGTGCTGGTCCTGGAAACCGGCATGGGCGGCCGGCTGGACGCCACCAACGCCGTCGCCAGCACGGTGACGGTGCTCACGCCCGTGTCCCTGGATCATCAAAAATGGTTAGGTGAAACCTTAGGGGAAATCGCCTTTGAAAAGGCCGGCATCATGAAACCCGGCGTGCCGGTCGTGAGCGCGGCTCAGGAGCCCGCGGCGGCGGAAGTCTTCGCGAAAGAAGCCGCCCGGATCGGCGCGGGCGGTGATGGAGCCGTCCGCTTCCTGGAGCCGGAAGCCGCCGTCGCCTGCGAAGTCGGGCTGGCGGGACGGCACCAACTCAAGAACGCCGCCCTGGCCGTCGCGGCCCTGGAAGTTTCGGGACTGAATCTGAAGAACGAAACCGTGGAAGCCGGGCTAAAGAACGTGGTTTGGCCGGGGCGGTTTCAAGTCATCGAAGGAGGTGAAGCCGGCGAACCCCGTGTGATCCTCGACGGAGCGCACAATCCCGGCGGCATTGAGACCACCGTGGACACCTGGCGGGAACGGTTCGGCGAAGACGCCCAGGCGGTGCTCGTATTTGGCGCACTGAAGGACAAAGCCTTTGCCAGCCTTTTGAAACTCCTGGAACCGATCTGCGCAAGAGCCGTCTTCACCCCGGTAAAGTCCGAACGAACCGTGGACACGGACGCCATCCTGCAAGTCTGGAACGGGCTAACTGATAAACCCGCAGAAGTCGCCGCCACGGTAGAATCAGGCATCGAACTGGCGAAGCAGCACGGGCGCAGTGAACGAGCCGCCGTGCTCGTGACCGGCTCCCTCTTCCTGGTGGGCGAAGCCCATGCCTTACTTTGCGGCGAAGCGGAGACGTTCGAGGCTTCGGTGCAGTAAATCAGCCGTCCACCTCGCCTGCCCAGTCTATTCGCCTTTCTCTTTCAGCCCGCTGTCTTCCAGCCATTCCAGGAACCGGTAGGGCCAGCGGTTGGCGGCGGAGTCGTTTTCGTTTTCGGCGCCGCGATAGCCGAAGCCGTGACCGGCTTTGGCGAAGATGTGAAGCTCGGCGGGAATGCCGATTTCCTTGTATTTTAGGTAGAGTTCGGCCATGCCCTTGGAGATGTCCGGGCGGTCGTGGTAGCCGCAGGCGATGAAGACGGGCGGCATGCCTTCATGGACGTCCATCATGCCGGACTTGCCGGGGTAGATGAGGCCCTGGAAATCGGGGCGGCTGCCCTGGCGTTCGATGGGATCGGCGGCATCTGCATTACCGGGATCGGACTGCATGGAGGAGAAGGCGGCCAGCTCGCCGCCAGCGGAAAAGCCGATGATGCCGACGCGGGCGGGATCGATCCCCCACTCTTCCGCGCGGCTGCGCACCAGGCGGATGGCGCGGCGGGCATCGGCCATGGCGTGGTCTTCCAGGGTGTAAGTGCTGCCCTCTTCATTGCAGAGGCGATATTTCAGGACAAAGGCGGCGATGCCGTGGCCGCGCAACCACTCGCCAAGGGCGTAGCCTTCATGCCCCAGGCATAGCACGCGGTGCCCGCCCCCGGGCGCGATGATGACGGCGGTCTTCGGCGCGGCCCCGGCTTCGGACTCCGGTAGATAGGGCGTGAGGGTGGGCCGATGGACGTTGTGAATGTTGTTAGGGTTCTTCTCGTCCGCCGTCTCCGGTTCGGAAACCCGGCTCTCCGACCCTGGCGCGCCTTCAGGCCAGAGGAGGATTTCGTCCGGGTGGGGAATGGGGTCCGCCGCAAAGGCGGCCGAAAAGAAGTGAGGGGTAAAGAGATTTGCAAGAGCAACCAGAGCCGCAAGCCCGGCGGTCCGGAGGGAGGCGAAGTGGGGTTTCATGGAGGGCGACTATAGCCTGACTTCGCCTAACAGGCCAGAAGGTGGGACGCGAGCTCCGAGCGCGTTCGCGAATGGCTGTTTAGGGTACGCCCGGGCATTGTTGGGGAATACCTTTTTTCGGTCGCCGAATCAGTCAACTTCGCACCGATTTGGTTCGTTCTCCCGGCTCCAAAGTTCCTCGCCCGGAGGTCGAGGACCACCTTTCCGAAACGGTCGATTTACGATGGATGGCTCATTCCACCACATCCCCCAGCACCATCAGGGCGCCGGCGTACCAATTGGTTTCCGCGTAACGCTCCGGGTGCGCTTCCAGATCAGGAAGATTGCGTTCGAAAAGCAGTTTCGCTTTATCCGGAGCTTCGGGAGACAGCGCGAGCGTCACGTCGTGGACCTGCGTGGGATCAAGGTCCGCGGCTACGTGAAGCTTGTTCAGCCGGTGATAGGTGCAATGGCCATCAAAGCGGGGCACGGTCTTCGGCGCTTCGTCGTCCACCTTGACGGTGACTTGGCCACAGTCGGGTCCAAGAAGATCATACACGGCGACGATGGAACCTTTCACGCGGCAGTGGATGGCATCGCCGGGGTGAGAGGCCTTCCACAACTCGGGCAGGCGGTTGGCGAAGCGCTTCGCAATATTATCGGTCTCCGGGTCCAGCTTTTCCCAGTTGCCGCTCAAGAGCGCGGGGCTCAAGGGCACCAGCTTTGCCGCTTCCCAGTTGTCGGCGCGGAAGGGTTCTTTCAGGACATGAGGGCCCGCTTCGCCCACTCCGTCAATTTTCGCGAAAGAACGCTCCAGCGCTTGTTGATAGAGCATATGGCCGGTTTCCGGCAACGGATGCACACCGTCTTTGGAAAAGATCATCGGCACATCTTCGAAGGCTGGTTTGGCGTCCTTCGGAATCTCGGCTTTCCAGATGAGCTTCCCTTCTTTTTCCAGCCGGGCGGCTTCCATGCCGAGGGTAATGGAAGGAATCTGGTAGTAGTCCGCGAGTTCCTCCATGGCGCTGGCGGACTTGGAAAGCTTGCCCGCTTGGAGGTCGGCCAGGAAGGGTTCGCTGACGGTGTAAACGTAGCAGATGTCGGTATTCGGATTGTGCTTCCAGATCTGCCGGACGATGCCTTCCATGGCTTGGTGAATGCGTTCGCGTGGCGCTCCGCCGTCGTTTACGGCAAACTCTACAAACACGAGATCGGGATCGTGGCTCAGCACGTCCTGCTCCTGGCGAAAGACGCCCAGATCCGAACCGGTACCTCCAATGGCGGCATTAATCTCTTCCAACTGCGCCTGGGGATACTGCTCCTGAAGCCACTTGAACGACTTCACCCGCCAGCCCTGAGCCGCCGTAATGCTGCCGCCAAAGTAGGCGATTCGAATCTTCTCCTCTCCGCCGGCGCGAAGCTTGGCCAGAACGTTTGGCAAGCCGCCGCGAACGTGGCACTCCACTGCCTCGCGCTGTGGGGGCGCTTCCTTTGCCTCCGGGTCTCCCGCCGCAAAAACAGAGGCGAGAGAAAGAAGAAAAAAGGCGCCGGTCACAGCCAGGGCTCGGGTTCCGAATCCTGGCACGGATTCAAATAGGGAGATTTTCATGGCCAGATGGCTACGGCGGTGGCGCGGTGAAGTAAAGCGCCGTCTGAATCGGGCGCGTCTTTACGGAACGCTCTTCTCTTTCTCATTCCCGAAGAGAGTATCATTTCCGCCGGTCAACCATTCCAGATTGAAGCGGGCAAACCGCACCTCGTCCCAATAGTGAACACTGCCTTTCGGTCCACATTCGTAGATGATGCCAATCGTGCCATCCGGCAGCACGGCGAGGTCGCTGTAGGATGAGGTATGTGGGTAGACGGTCTTTCCGGCAGTCCAGGTCTCGCCTTCGTCATAGCTGAGGCGTGCCGTCAGGTTGTAGCGGCCGCAGGGGTGTTCCTCCTGCCGGAAGGAGAACGCGGGATTGGAGAAGTCCGCCCCTCGTCATCACTGCGCAGATAGCCGAACTCCTTTTTGTCTCTCAGGAAGAACAGAAAGAGACGGTTCCGCTGGCGATCGAAGCACAACGTCGTGTCGGTACAGGTGTTCGGACCGTCATCGAAAATGAGCTGTTCGTCACTCCAGGTTTGGCCAAGGTCGGCGCTGCGTTTCAGGACAAGATCGTGATTTCCCACGTCGCCAATGCCGTCGTTCCGTTTTTCGGCAAAGGCCAACAGGTCCCCGCCGGGCATTTGGATCAGGGCTGGAATGCGGTGGTTGGGTTTGTTGCCGGGCGCGGTGGGAAAGACCGTGGTGGTTTCAAAGAAGGGCGCTTCTTCGAAGCCTGCGGCCAGGGCGGATTGCCCACTTCCCAAGGCCCATAGCCAGAGGAGAATGACAGCTCTATTGCGGACCAATGGGGGCATGGGCGGACAGCGTGGAAGTTGAAACGGCCCTTCTACTTTAGCCATACGGAGCCATCAGGCGAACGCGACTCCTTGGTTCCCTGTGTTGACCAGTGGGATGGCTTGCGGAACCATTGAGGCGGATCTCCCCGCAAACCCCGGCTCGATGAAAGTCCGATACCCTCTCCTCGGCGCGTTCCTGGCGGGCCTGCTACCGGTCCCCGGCGTCCGCGCGGCGGAAGTATACGCAATGCGCGGGAGTTCCACCGGACGTCGCCAGATTGAACCACGCAGCCCAGGCCTTTACGCTGCACGTCAAGTTTTCCACCAAACCCCTACCCCACTGCGTACCCCATGAACTCCTCCCGCGTCTCAATTCTCCACGGGCTCCTTCTCGCCTCCCTTCTCTGTGTCGCCACCTTCCAGGCACACGCGGAACCGCCGAAGATGGTGCACGTGAAACCCTCCACGCCTGAGGGATTCACACTCCAGACCTTCACCGTGGCCGAGCATCCCGAGCACACCGTGGAACTGTTCGTTTACATGCCGGACGCGGGCGGTCCTCGCCCCTGCATCCTGGACATTCACGGCGGCGGCTGGAAAAGCCGGCAGGTGGAAAACGACAAGCCCATGATGGAGCGCCTGGCCCAGCGCGGCTACGTGACGGCGCTGGTCAGCTACCGCCTTTCCACGGAGGCCCCCTACCCGGCGGCGCTATACGACTGCAAAGCCGCAATCCGAATGCTGCGGGCCAAGGCAGGCGAACTGAAGATCGATCCGGCGCACATCGGCATCATCGGGGGCTCGGCGGGCGGTCACCTGACGGGCCTGGTGGCGATGACCTCCGGCCTGCCGGAATTTGAGGGCGATGGCCCCTACCCTGAACAATCCAGCGCGGTGCAGGCCGCGGTAGCCATGGCCGGCCCGCAGGATCTGGTGACGCCAAATCTGGAGAGGACCAACGAAGGCACGAAGCTCTTCCTGGGCGGCGACTACCAGAGCCGGCCGGAGCTATTCAAAGCAGCCTCCCCCATCACCCACGTCCGGCCCGGCGTTCCGCCCATCCTCTTCCTGGAAGCGGAACTGGACTCCGTGAAAGCCGGACGCGCGGAAATGATGGAAAAGCTCCAGGCCCTGGGAATCGATACCGGCATCCACACCCTGAAAGAGGCCCCACATCCCTTCTGGATGGGGCAGGCGTGGATTGATGAAACGGTGGATCAGGCGGACGCCTTCTTTAAGAAGCACCTCGGGAAACCCGCCGTGGAATAACTGGCGGACCCCGGAACGGGACGGGCCGTCCGCATTTCCTTTTGGCCCCGGAGGCGGGTGCCTCTATAGTGTTGGCCCGTCATGTCTGATTCCTCGAAAACGTCTTCCACTGCTGAAAAAGCCGGCAGCGAGATGTCCCGCTTTTCGGTGGAGAACTACGACCGTCCGGTGCTCGACACACCGAACGGTGAGGAACGCATTCTCCTGCACTCCTGCTGCGCGCCCTGCGCGGCGGAAATCATGGACGCGCTGGCGGCTTCGAAGATCGAGACCACGATCTTTTTCTACAACCCGAACATCCACCCGCGCGACGAGTACGAGATCCGCAAGCAGGAGAACATCCGCTATGCGGAAAAGCTGGGGATGGAGTTCATCGACGCGGACTACGACGCGAAGAACTGGTTCGACCGGACGGCGGGCCTGGAGATGGCGCCGGAGCGCGGGGAACGCTGCACCGTATGCTTCGACATGCGCTTTGAGCGCACCGCCCACTACGCGCACGAGCACGGCTACAAGCTGATCTCCAGCACCCTGGGCATTTCCCGCTGGAAGAACATGGACCAGATCAATGGCTGTGGAGTGCGGGCCGCGTCCCGCTACCCGGAGATGGAATACTGGACCTTCAACTGGCGGAAACAAGGCGGCAGCCAGCGAATGATCGAGATTTCCAAGGACGAGGAATTCTACCAGCAGGAATACTGCGGCTGCGTCTACAGCCTGCGCGATACCAACGCCTGGCGGGAATCCAAAGGCCGGCCCAAGATCAAGCGCAAGGTGAAGTTCTACGGCCGCGAAGGCGTGGACGAAGCCAACGGCGAATAGCCGGTGGCTGCCCAAGCCACGTCAAAGGTTCCGCTCTTTCAGCAGGTTGGCGTAGCGGACCTTCCAGTTCTGGATCGACTCCTCGGAAAGATTGGCGACGATGCTGGTGACTTCCTCGATGGCCGCTTCGGCCTGTTCCCGCTTATCCCTCTCCCGGCTGCCTGAATAGTTTCGGATCACCGTCAGGTAGTTGGTGATCCGGTCGTTCATCATCGTGGCCACCTCTTTAATCGCGGAGGCTCGGGACTTTCGCTGATTGTGGCGGACCGCGAAAAAAATCAGCCCGTCAATCACGCTGACGCCAATAGCGATCATCGCCAACAGCTTCCACCGGTTGCCCCCCATTTCTTCGGGAAGAAACAAAGCCAGAAGCACGCAAAGCACGAAACCGATCGCGGTCAGGATCAACTCCAGGTACTTGAGGAAGAAGGCCATGAAAGAACCAGATCTGTTAAGATTCCCATAGTTTTTATTCCAAATACAACCCAGGGTCAACCTTGATTGCCGCCTTCGGCTCCAGGTTTTTGACCTCCCCCGCGCGCCTTCTCCGCAATCTACCGCTAAAAAATAGCATTCCGCCAAAACCGCTCCAGCTGGCCCGCTGAGGCATTCTCGCGGACTGTTTCCATTCGACCTCCCGCTTTCATCCACGGAAACAGCCCCGAAATCATGAAATTCCCAGTTCACCTCGCGGTCGCCGCCTTCCTGTCGCTTGCCAGCGCGGCCACGGCCGAAGACAAAGACACGTCCGGCGTCAAAGACTACCTCGTCTCCACCTTGGAAAAGGTAGACGCGGCCGGAAAGGACTTCGAGAAAAACGCCCAGGCCTATGCCGCCATCCTCGCGGAGTCCGATGGCGACTATGCCAAAGCCGCCGCCACCAAAGGCCCAGAACTCGAAGCGCTCATCGGTAATATGCGGGAAAATTACAAGGCGATCGACAGCTACGGCTACGAAACCGTGGAAGGCATCGTGGCGGGAGTCGACGAACTGGCCAGCTACGACATTTATCTGGATGCCGGCGTGCCCAAAGGCGAAGGCGCGCCCGAGGAGGTCTCCCCCCTGGTGCTGCGCCTTTCCACCGGCGAGACCCTCGAACAACCCGGCGCCGGGTTTACCTACATCATCGAACCCGCCCTCTGGGGTGGGGATCCGGCCCTGGTGGTCCCGCTCGACTTGAACGGCGACGGCACGGTCGCGCCCCGCGAATCCCTCCCGAAAGCGGAGATTCTCACCGCCATCGCTGCGGACACCTCCGCCAAGCTGAGCCAACTCCTGGCCGACGCCAAGGCCTGGCAACCCAGCGAACAGGACTGCTTCGACGCCCTCATCACCATGACACCCACGCTCAGCGAGTATTTTGAGGACTGGAAGGAATCCCGCTACACGGAGACGCAATCCGGCCGCTTCTTCGCCGTCAGCCGTGTCTCAGACATGAAGGGCATCATGAAAAGCTGCGCCATCATGTATGAAGCAGTGGATACCCGCGTAGCGGAAAAGGACAAAGCGCTCGCCAAGGCGGCCAGCAACGGCTTCGACGAGATCCTGACCTTCCTGGATCGACTGGCTGAACGGGAGAAAAAGGACACCATGAGCGCGGCGGAAATTGACGAACTGGCGAACCAGGCGAAAGCCAAGACGGATCAGCTCGTGCCCCAGATCAAGCAGGCCGCCGCTCTGTTAGCCATATCGGTATCGGCCTGATCCTGGCTGAATCACCAAAACAGTCCATACTCATGACTCTCTTCTCCCGCCGCGGCCGGCCGTCCCTTCTCGGAGCCGGTGTGTTCGCGTTGTTGTGTCTGTTGGGGGCGTCCGGGCTTCGCGCGGCGGACGTCATGGACGACTGCTCCGCCATGCGCCGGGCTTGGGATGTGGTGTTTCTGGATCTCTATGGCAATCGCCTGGACGCCGCGAAGTGGGGCGAAGCCCGCAAGAAGACTCTCGCCTTCCGAAACCACTTTCACACGGCCGGAGCCAAGAAATTGTGGCAGGGAGAGCTACCCTCCAACCTCCCCGAGCCAGCCGACGCCGCCCGGGTGGCGGGCGCCTGGCAAGGGCGCATCGAGCACGCGCTGGCGCTCGAGATGATAGCGGCGCACCAGGAAAAACGAATCGAAGAGGCCAAGGCCTGGCGGGCCCTCATCCACCTGCCAAAGTACGCGGACGCCATTCAGGGCGCGCTCGCCCTGCAAACCACTCGCTCTTCCCAACGCGACGCCGCGACCCAACTCCTCGCCCGCGAATATCTCGTATGGAAAACCACCCTCATCCGGGAGAAATCCGACTACCTGAAGCGGCTGATCGAACAAGACCGCGCCACGCCGGAGCTCTTCGCCGCCCGCGCCGCGGAGATCGACAGCCTGGCGGAGTTCCCGGCCCGTCTACTTCAGTTGGTGGACAGCGGCCTGACCACCTACACTTCGACATTGGACCTCCTCCTGGCAGGCGGCATCGACGAGCAGAGCTTCGCCGAATGGAAGGACACGGTGCAGTCTTCCCTGCCCAGCCTGCTGACGGATGACGAGGCGGCAAACCGCGAATACCTCCTGATCAAGCTCCTCAAGCTCGTCCCCATGGAATATCAGGCCGGGGTCCGCGACGGTCAGATTACCGTGCCGCTGGAGTACCGGGAAGCCCAGCAATTCACCATTCAGGCCCGGCAGATCATCGACGAACTACAGGCTCCCTGGCAGCGCAACAAAGCCGAAGTCCTGAAAGAAGGTCACGGCGCCGCCCTGGTCGCGGAGGTGGAATCGCTGGAAACGGAAATCAACCACAAGGCGCCACTGGCAAGCATTCAGAAGCATGCCTCCGGAGCCATGAATCTGCTGGAAGATCACTTCGGCGTCTCCCTCCGCCGGGCGGGTAAGGCCAGCGAAGTCGTCGCCGAAACCCTCCTGGACATCCGCACTCTGTTGGGGGATTCCCTCGTCGCCGCCAAGGAGGGAGACTGGAAGGAAGCGGAACGCCTGCGGCTGGAAGCCTACACGAATTTCGACCTGGAGATCGAGATCCGCACCCTCCCCCGCGATCCGGAACTCGCCATGGAAGCGGAGCGCGCCTTCCTCGATGGAACGGACGAACGGCCCGGCATCAAGGCCACCCTGGATGCCCGCGCCCCGGACGAGCGCCTGTCACTCGCCTACGAGAACGCCATCGATCTCGCCAACCGCTGTGGCGCCCTCCTGCAGATGAATCTTTCCCCCGCCACGGCGGTCTACACCACCGTCACGGTCGTCATGCGGGAAGGCCTGGAGGCCGTGGTCATTCTCGCCGCCATCCTGGCTGGCCTGCGGGGCGCGGAAAACCGCCGGACCCGCCGCCGCATCGGGCTCGGCGCCTTTGGCGCGATCCTCGCATCCGCGCTTACCTTCATCCTGTCCCGCATGATCATTGGCGGCTTCGCCGACTACGGCGAACGCCTGGAAGCGGTGGTCTCCGTCCTGGCCGTCATCGTGCTGCTCATCGTAACGAACTGGATCTTTCACAAGATGTACTGGGTGAACTGGAACGCGAAGCTCCGCCACCTGACCAAAGCGGTGAACGAAGGCAGCGAAAGCCGCTCCACGGCGCTCGCCATGATCGGGGTGGGGTTCCTTACCATTTACCGCGAGGGCTTTGAAACGGTGCTCTTCCTTCAGTCCCTCCTGCTGGAAGCCGGGCTGCGGCCCGTCCTTACCGGCCTGCTCGTTGGTGGCGCGCTGGTGTGCGCCTGCGGGGGCGCGGTCTTCGTCATCGGCGCCAAGCTGCCTTACCGGAAGATGCTGGTCTTTACCGGCATTCTGGTCGTGACCGTGCTGGTTACCTTCCTCGGGTCCACAGTCCGTCTTTTCCAGACGGTCGGCTGGTTGCCGGTACACCCCATCACCGGACTGGACATTCCCCCATGGGCGGGCACCTGGTTCGGCCTTTACCCCTCGTGGGAAGGCATCCTCATTCCGCCGTTGGGGCTGGCCTACATCGGCGCCGCCTGGCTCTGGGTGAAGTGGAAAAGCAAGCGCTCCGCCAAGGTAAAGAAGGAAAAGGCCCAACAAAGCGCTCTCCAACCACAGACCGCCCAGACGGCCGGCCAGACCCCACCGCCTTCTTCGAAAGGAGCAATCCGGGAGCGAGTATGAAAGACAAAGCGGACGCTAAATTGGCCCGTATCCCCTCAGCCTCAGATTCCCTCTTTTCGAAAGAGTCTGGAAAATCGTTGCCATAGAACTTAATTTCCATCTATGGCGACTGCGACCAACCACTATGAGGAGATCGAAGAAGCTGTGCTTCATCTTCCTCTTCTCGAGCGTTCCAAACTCATGACTCGGCTCCTGGAGAGCCTAGAGCAGGAACAGAGCAACAGCATCAGTCCGGAGTGGCGGGAAGAGCTTTGGAGAAGGGTGCGTGACGTCGATGCTGGTAAATCGAATCTCATCCCTCAGGAAGAGGTTTGGCATCGCGTTAACGAGCGCTTTGGAACCAAAACTGGGGAGTGAAAGTCCTCTACGTTTCCGAGGCCTTCGACGAAGCAATGGAGGCCGCTGGTTGGTATGAGTCCCAACAGGAAGGGCTGGTTCGACGGTTTTTGGCAGATTGGAAGCAAGCTGAGACCAGGATGGCGGCTGATCCTGAGAGAAATGCCCCATTTGATGGCAATCTCAGAAAAAGCCGCTTTGAAGTTTTTCCCTATGCTTTGATTTACCGGGTTCTCGATTCCGATGCCTTGCAAGTAATCTCCGTCATGCGTTTGATGCGCCAGCCAGGCTACTGGAAGGAACGGGAGACAAACTAGCTGAAGCTAAAGCTCAGCGGATCATCCCCGCCGCGACGGTCTCATTGGTCTGCTCGTCGATGAGGATAAAGCTGCCGGTACTCCGATTGCGGCGATAGCTGTCATACAGCAGCGGCGCGGAGGTCCGGATGCAGACGCGGCCGATTTCGTTCAGGCCAAACTCAGGACTGTCTTCGATCTTGTGAAGAGTATTGATGTTTACCTTGTAGCGGATCTCGGAAACGATGGCCTTCACTTCCTTGGTCGTATGCCGCAGGTAGTAGCGGCCCCTGGGGTGGAGCTTTTTCGTCTCGGAGAACCAGCAGATCATGGCCTCGATATCCTGACCTTTGTTGGGCGGATTGTTAGGCTTTACGATCATGTCGCCGCGGCTGACGTCAATATTGTCCTCCAATGTGACGGTCACGGAGAGTGGCGCATAGGCTTCTTCCAAGGGACCGCTGAAGGTCTCGATGCTGCGGATTTTCGAAGAAAATCCGGACGGTTGAATGACCACATCGTCTCCAGGTTTGAACACGCCGCCCGCGACGCGCCCGGCATAGCCACGAAAGTCGTGATGTTCGTTCGAATGCGGCCGGATGACCCATTGCACCGGAAATCTGGCATCCACATGATTGTAGTCGGAGCCGATGTAGACGTGTTCCAAATGATAGAGCAGATCCGGTCCGTGATACCACGGAGTATTGCTGGATTTGTTCACCACGTTGTCTCCATTCAGCGCGCTGATGGGGATGGCGGTCAGGTCCACGATGTTGTCCAGACGTGAGGCGAACTGCTGAAACTGCTCCACGATGTCGTTGAAGACCGTCTCGCTGTAGTCCACGAGGTCCATCTTGTTCACCGCCAGCACCACATGGCGAATGCGCAGCAGGTCGGCGATGAAGGCGTGCCGGCAGGTTTGCTCGATCACGCCGTGGCGCGCGTCCACCAGAATGATGGCCAGGTTCGCCGTGGAGGCGCCAGTCACCATGTTCCGGGTGTACTGGATGT
Organism: Verrucomicrobiia bacterium; assembly: GCA_030427505.1. Lineage (GTDB taxonomy): Bacteria > Verrucomicrobiota > Verrucomicrobiia > Verrucomicrobiales > DEV007 > JAUICH01. Next base: position 240,788 of record JAUICH010000002.1, on the reverse strand, counting down.
GACCCGGTGTATCCGCGATAATGAACTTCCGTTTCGGCGTGGCAAAGTAACGGTAGGCCACGTCGATGGTAATGCCCTGCTCGCGCTCGGCGCGGAGCCCGTCCGTCAGAAGCGCCAGGTTAACATTCTCGTCACCCCGCTGACGGCTGGAACGCTCCACCGCCTCCATCTGGTCGTCGAAAGTGTTCTTACTGTCGTAGAGCAACCGGCCAATCAGGGTGCTCTTCCCGTCATCCACACTCCCGGCAGTGGTAAAACGGAGGAGATCCATGTCATGATAACTGCCAGTTTCTTCCGCGGAGGCGGCGTTTTCCGGATTGATCGTTTCTGTCATCGGAAGGGAAAAGTATACTTGAAAATTCTTTGGTGGTCTTGTCGGGGTAGAGCGTGGGAAACTTCTGGCTTATCTTAGAAGTATCCCTCCTTCTTCCGGTCTTCCATTGCGGTCTCGGAACGCTTGTCGTCGGCGCGGGTGCCCCGCTCTGTCTGGCGGGCGATGGCCACTTCATGGATGATCGCGTCCAGGGAATCGGCGCCAGACTCAACGGCGCCCGTGCAAGTGGCGTCGCCAATGGTACGGAAGCGGACCTGCTTGTTCACTGGCGTTTCATCCGCCGCGACGGTGATGAACTCCGTTACCGCCAGCCAGGTGCCGCCGCGCGAAATGACCTCCCGCTCGTGCGCGAAGTAGAGGCTCGGCAGTTCGATCTCTTCCTTCCGGATGTACTGCCAGACATCCATTTCCGTCCAGTTGCTCAGGGGGAACACCCGGAAGTGCTCGCCATGATGCTTGCGGCCGTTGAACAGGTTCCACAATTCAGGCCGCTGGTTCTTCGGATCCCACTGGCCGAAATCATCCCGGTGGGAAAAGAAGCGCTCCTTGGCCCGGGCCTTCTCTTCATCCCGGCGGGCGCCGCCCAAAGCCGCATCAAACTGATTTGCTTCCACCGCGTCCAGCAGGGTCACGGTCTGCAGGGCATTCCGGCTGGCGTTGGGGCCTTTCTCTTCCACCACGCGGCCTTTGTCGATGGACTCCTGCACGGAAGCAACAATCAGTTCGGCGCGGGCCTCGTCCACGAACTTGTCGCGATAGACGATCGTCTCCGGGAAGTTATGCCCAGTGTCCACATGCATCAGGGGGAAGGGCAAACGGGCAGGGTGGAAAGCCTTCCGGGCCAGATGCGCCATGACGATGGAATCTTTCCCTCCCGAAAATAGCAGCACCGGTTTTTCAAACTGTGCCGCCGTTTCACGAAGCACGAAAATGGCTTCGGCCTCCAACTGTTCCAAGTGGTTAACGGTATAACTGTGCATGACAAACAAAATTGGCTTCGGGACGAGCGTGGCTTTTTCCCAGGTGCGTTTCCCGGTTCTTCAGGCCTCCGCGGCCAGGCGGACGCGACCAGACACCGCCTCATATAGCTTTTCAAGCGATTCCTCCTCGGTCTGAGTCGAGGTCTCAATCCTCAGGTCCGGCGCCTCCGGTTCCTCGAAGGATGAATCTTTCCCGGTAAACTGTTTCACTTCTCCCGCGCTGGCCTTGGCGTAGAGACCTTTCACGTCCCGGCGGGCGCACTCCTCAAACGGACAGTGCACATAGACTTCCAGAAAATCTTCCGCGCCCACGATGCCGCGCGCCAGTTCGCGTAACTCCTCCTTGGGCGTGATGAAAGATGCGAGGGTAACGACTCCCAGGTCCGCGAAGAGCTTCGCTACTTCCGCGATGCGCCGGATGTTCTCCAGACGGTCCTCATCCGAAAAGCCCAGGTTCCGATTGAGCCCGGAGCGAATGTTATCTCCATCCAGGATCTTGGTGAGGAGTCCTTCGGCGTGGAGCCGCCGCTCCAAAGCGATGGCCAGCGTGCTTTTTCCAGACCCGCTCAAGCCGTAGAGCCACACTACCAGACCTTTCTGGCCGAGGAGTTTCTCCTTTGCCCCCCGGTCCAGCATACGGTGGAACTCGGTATAGATATGCGTCTCGCCCATGCCCCTCTCTAACAGCAATGCCGCTCCCAATCCAGACCGCCTCTCAGATTACGTAGTCGGTATTCTCGTGCAGACCGCACTCGCGCTTCAGACCAAAGAACCGCGCCTCGTCCGGCGTCATGTCATCGGTCAACTTGTGAGACGTATGCCAGTCGCCAATGGACAGATACCCTTCGTGCCAGAGCGGGTGGTAGGGCAGGCCGTGCTTCTTCAGGTAGTCGTACACATCTTTGTCCGACCAATCGACAATGGGGTGGATCTTCAAACGGCCGTCTTTCACCGCCAGGGGGGTCAGTCCCTCCCGGCTGCTGCTTTGCGAACGGCGCAGGCCCGCGATGAGGGCATCCGCATCCAGCTCTTCCAGCGCCCGGTTCATGGGGTCTACCTTGTTACGCTGGTTGTAGGTCTCGATGCCTTTCAGACCGTGTTCCCATTGTTTGCCATAGCGGGCTTCCTGCCACGCGGAACTGATAGAGGGCCCATAGACTTTCAAGTTCAGGTTCAGGCGCTCGGTCAGTTCGTCGATGAAATTGTAAGTCTCCGGAAAGAGATAGCCGGTATCGATCAAGATCACGGGAATTTCCGGCCACTGAGACACCGCCAGGTGCAAGGTAGCCGCCGCTTGGGCTCCGAAGCTGGAAGACATGGCCAGCCGGGGCTGAAAATGCTCGATCGCCCAGGTGACTCGCTCTTCGGCTCCCGCCTTTTCCAGGGCCTTATTGGCGGCCCGCAGATCGATGCCGTGCTTCTCTTCAAAAGCAACCACGGCGGCGCTCCGGCCATTACTGGTCTGGGCGGTTTCGACGGCTGAAGTCTCCTTACTGGTTTCCCGGTTTGATGTCATGCCGGCAGGTCCGGTTGAAAGCGTTGAAGCAGCGGCGCTCATATTCTACTAATTCTCGATAGGATAGATCGACATTCAGGGTGTGCAACCGTTTATGACGCGCCAAGCCGCCGAATCTTTCAAAACTGCTCGCCCGGCGCCGGCGCCAATACGAAAAAAAGGCAGCCGGAACCCGCCCGGCTGCCTTTTCTCGGAATTTTCGTGGTCCGGATAGTTTTCGGACCGCCCAGAGAATTATCCCAAGGCTTTCACGGCGGCCACCACGGACTCGGTGGTGATCCCGAGCTCCTTCATGACCGTGCCGCCCGGGGCGCTCAGACCGAAACGGTCGATCCCCACGGCCGTGCCGCCGGTGCCCAGATACTTATACCAGAGGCCGGTCACGCCGGCTTCGATGGAGACCCGCTTCGTGCAGGCGGCTGGCAAAACACCTTCCTTGTATTCCGTGGACTGCCGGTCAAACCGTTCCATGCAGGGAACCGAGACCACGCGCACGCCTCCGCCCAGTTCGGCGGCGGCATCCATCGCCAGGGAAAGTTCACTGCCCGTGGCCAGGATGATGGCGTCAAGATCGCCCGTTTCCTTTTTTGCCACGTAGGCGCCCCGCAGTACGCCTTCGCGGCGCTCTTTCACCGGAATACCGTCCTGAATCGGCACCTTCTGGCGGCTCAGGATCAAGGCGGTGGGGCCGTCTGTCCGCTCCATCGCGGCAAAAAAGGCTCCCGCGGTTTCTTCCGCGTCCCCGGGACGGATCACGTCCAGACCAGGAATCACCCGCAAGCCACTGACCGTTTCCACCGGCTGGTGGGTGGGACCGTCTTCACCGACACCCACGGAGTCGTGCGTCAGGATGTAGGTCACCGGAAGTTTTGAAAGCGCCGCCAGGCGAATGGAGGGGCGCAGGTAATCGGCGAACACCAGGAACGTCGCGCCACTGGCGCGGAAAATTCCGTCATAGGCCATGCCATTGCAGATCGCGCCCATGGCGTGTTCCCGAATGCCGTACCAGACGTTGCGGCCCTTGGCGTTATCGGGCCCAAAATCGCCCGCGTCCTTGATGTAATTCTTCGTGGAACCGAACAGATCCGCGCTACCGGTCACGAATAAGGGCATGGCTTCCGCCACGCTCTGAATGACGGTGCCGCCATAGCCACGAGTCGCGTCCGCTTTCTCCGGATCGAATTCGGGAATGGTGTTCAGCAGGTCCGTGGGGACGGAACGCGCCAGCCCGGCGGTCAGTTCCGCGGCCAGCTCGGGGTTTGCTTCCTGCCAGGCTTCGTAGGTTTTCTCCCAAGCCGCGTAGGCTTCCTTCAGGGCTTCTTTACGCTGAGCGAAGAAATCCTTCACTTCATCGGACACATAGAAGGTCTCTTCCGGCAGGCCGAGTCCTTTGCGGGCCTCCTCGGCAAATTTCGCGCCACCTTCCCCGTGGGCTTTGGCGGTGCCGGCCACTTCGGGAATGCCCCGGCCGATCTCCGTCCGGGCCACGATGAACTTCGGCTTGCCGTTGTCGTTGGCCTTGGCGGTTTCGAACGCGGACAGAACCGCGTCCATATCGTGACCGTCGATGGTGACCACCTCGAACCCGTAGGCTTCGAAACGCTTGGCGGTGTCTTCGCTCTGGGTGCGTTCCGCCATGGCGTCCAAGGTCACATCGTTGCTGTCATAGAAGACGATCAGGTTATCGAGCTGGTTGTGCCCGGCGAAAGCGGCCGCTTCCGCGGAAACGCCTTCCTGAAGGCAGCCGTCCCCCGCCAGAACCACGACGTGATGATCGAAAATGGTGTGCTCGGGGGTATTGAAGCGGGCCATGGCCATTTTTCCGGACAAGGCATAGCCAACCCCGTTACCCACGCCCTGACCCAGCGGCCCGGTAGTGGCTTCCACGCCGGGGGTTTCCAGAAATTCAGGGTGCCCTGGTGTAAGGCTGTGGAGCTGGCGGAAGTTCTTAATCTCCTCCAGTGAGAGTTCGTAGCCCGCCAGGTGCAGCCAGCTGTAGAGGAACATGCTGCCATGACCCGCGGAGAGGATGAAGCGATCCCGGTTCAGCCATTTCGGCGCGTCCGGCTCGTAGTTCAATGCGTGACCGAAGAGCACCGCGCCTATCTCCGCGGTGCCCAAGGGCAAGCCCAGGTGGCCGCTGCTACAGGCGTGGACGGCATCAATGGACAAGCCACGGGAGATGGTGGCGGCTTTCGCTAAGATTTCCTTGTTCATTTGCAATGGGTTCGCGGGTTGCGCGGAACTGGTTTCTACCGTGGCAGCCACCCCGTGACCGGGCCGGAAAGCTCCTTCCCGAGGCGGTCTCTTTTTATCTTTCGTGCGTGTTCAATAGATATAAAGCCGCGGCAGTTTCCGGGCCACGACCCCGACATTTGGGCAGACTGCTAAAAGAAAGCCCCCTCACAATCAAGGGGGAATGATTCAAAATGCCGTCACCTGAATTCCCGGGATCGTCCGGCGCCGGGTCAGGATTTTTAGTGGAGGACTGCCCAAAGACGGGTTAAATACGCCGCCCACCACGGAAAAACCGCCATGTCTGAAAGCAAACGCATCCTCAAAATCGGCCTTCCGAAAGGCAGCCTCTTCGACCAGACCATGCTTCTGTTCGAGAAAGCAGGCTACAATATTTATGGCGCGTCGCGGTCCTACAAACCGACCATCGACGACGACGATCTAGAGATCCGCCTGATCCGGGCCCAAGAAATTGGCCGCTATGTGGACCACGGATTCCTGGATTGCGGTATCACCGGAAAAGACTGGATCGCGGAAAATGGCGCTGATGTGCAGGTCATCTGCGACCTGCGCTACAGCAAGGCGACCTCCAACCCCACCCGCTGGGTTCTGGTCGTCCCGGAAGACTCCCCCGTTCAAACGGTACAAGACCTTGAAGGCAAACGCATTGCAGCGGAAGCCATCGGTATCGTGGAACGCTATTTGAAAGAAAAAGGCGTGAACGCGGAAGTGGAATTCAGCTGGGGCGCCACGGAAGTGAAAGTGCCCGACCTGGTGGACGCCATCGTGGACATCACCGAAACCGGTTCCTCCCTGCGAGCCAACAAGCTGCGCATCGTGGACACCCTGATGGAGTCTTACCCGCAGTTCGTTGCCAACCACGGCGCATACGCGGACGAGTGGAAGCGGGAGAAGATGGAAGGCATCGCCCTGCTGCTGCAAAGCGCGCTGCTGGCGCGGGATATGGTGGGTTTGAAAATGAACCTGCCCGAAAACCAGTTGCAAAAAGTGTTGGACTGCCTACCTTCCCTCCGCCAACCGACGGTCTCGCATCTTGCGGATGAGGGGTGGGTCGCTGTGGAGACGGTAATCGCCGAGAAGACGGTGCGAGACATCATCCCGGTGTTAAAAGCGCTCGGCGCCGAAGGCATTATTGAATACCCGCTCAACAAGCTGGTAAACTAGCCTCATCGGCGGTGGGATTGGAAGAATTACGGATCGAGAAAACGCATGGGTTCCCTCAAGAAGAGAAGAAAAACGAAGATCAATAAGCACAAGCGGCGGAAACGCATGAAGCAGAACCGCCACAAGAAGCGTTTGCGCTACAAATCCTAGCGCGCTAAGCTTCCCCCATGCGCTTGCAAAATGCCGGTCTGCCTCCCTCTGGCGGTTACTGGCTTTGGCACTTCGGAGCAAAGGCCTCTACGGCTTTCTGCGCGGTCTTGTGCCTTGGCTGGGGTGCTGTTCATATTTCAGCGCAGGAGTCCACAGAGAAGGATTCTCCACCCGAATCCTATCTGGACTACGCTGAGATCTATTTGGATCGCTACATCGACCCTTCTCCCCGCCTAAGCCTGGGAGAAGGCGGCGAATCTCAGGCCGTTGCGCTGGCTTATTTTTCCAAGGCCCTCACGCTGGAAGCCTCCGGTGATAGCAAAGGCGCCCTTGAGGCCTATCGCATTGTCCTGAAACATCGTCCGGACGAAATCTACCTGGCCCGGCGCGTAGCCTACATGATCGCCCGGGAAGGCCACCCAGGAGAGGGCAAGGCACTGCTGGAGGAATCGCTCGAAGAGAATAAGGACCGCGCCCGCTCCTACATCTCCCTCTCCGAGTATTTGGCGACTTTCTACGGAGACGAAGTGGAGTCCCGGAAGAAGGCTCTCTCTCTGGCGGAGGAAGCCGTGGAGAAATTTCCTTCCGACCCGGCGGTCTACGACCACTTGGTGACCCTATTTCTGGTCGAGCGGAAGGTGGACAAGGCCCGGGCCACCCTGGAAAAAGCGCTGGAAACAGAGAACGACGATCCCGACTACTGGCTGCGCCTGGGACAGATCGCTCAGCGGGTCTGGCCGATCAACGAAGACCTTCAGCAGACGCCCGACCGCATCAACGCCATCTACGACAAAGTCCTCGACATCGCCGGCGATGATCCGGACTACGTGGAGGAGGTCGCGGACTACTACAGCCTTTCCCATCAGTACGACCGCTCTCGCGATCTCTACGAGTCCATCATCGCGGAGCATCCGGAATCCCTGGAAATACGGCGGAAACTGGCGCGCGTTTACAGCCTGTTGGACCAGGAAGACGAAGTGGTCCGCACGCTGGAGGAACTGGTGCAGATCGATTCCGAGGACCTGGAGTCCCACAAGTTCCTGGCCCGGATGTATGAAGACCGGAACGAGCTGGAGAAGGCCGTGGAGCATCACCAGAGAGCCTTCCGCCTGGCCAAAGGCACGGTGAACGAATACCTGGAAGCCGCCCAGCTCATGATGCGCGCCCAGCAGCCGGGCGAGGCCGCTGTTCTCCTGGAGAGGGCCGCCTTCCACTATCCGGACTCGCCAGAGGTCGTGTACCTCTTGGCCATCTCGCAGTCCTACAGCAAGAACTACGACGAATCTCTCAGCAATTTTGCGAAGGCCGCCGAGCTCGCCACTCAAGGGCGGCCGGGCCTGCTGGGCCACCAGTTCTACTACGAATATGCCGTGGCCGCGGAACGCGACCGGCAGTTCGAGCGCGCTTCCGATTTGTTCCGGAAATCCATCGAGCTTCTTCCGGAGGACGCCGACCCGCAGTTGACCGCCCAAATTTACAACTACCTGGGCTACATGTGGTTGGAACAGGACATGAACATCGACGAAGCGGGTGAGTTGATCAAAATCGCTTACCAGTTGGAACCCGACTCCGGCGCCATCGTGGACAGCATGGGCTGGTTTCACTTCAAAAAGGGCCGCTACGAGGAAGCCCGCAAGGAACTGCTCCGAGCCGAGGTCTTGATCGAAAATCCGGACCCCGTCGTTTTCGATCACCTCGCGCAAACGCACTTCCAACTGGGCTACAAGGAGGAAGCGCTGACCTATCTGCGCAAGGCGCTGGAACTGGATCCCCAAAATCAGGAACTGGCCCAGCGGCTGCGCGAATTCACGGAAAAGGAACCGCCGGTGAAGCCGAAGCCGCTGGAAGAGCCCGCGCCGAAAGCCGATCCTGAAGAGAGTCCCGAATCGGACGACGCTCCGCCAGCCAAGCCGGCTGGCGAAAAGCAGCTGAACGCCGCCTGATCGTTTCCCGGCGGAAATCAGGCTGCTCACGGCTTTTCCGCCCTCCCCTCCTTCGCTCCACAAATTTTCCACCCGTGCCGGAACTCGCCGAGGTTGAATACTACCGGAAGCAGTGGGACCCCGCGCTGGGCGGGAAGATCTTGTCAGTCTCCCTTCACCCGGACGCCCGCGTTTTCCGGGACCCGGAAGATGCCGCCAATATTCCCACCGCGCTGAAGGGACACCGCTACGAAGCCAGCCACGCGCACGGAAAGAACCTCCTGTTTCAGTTCGAAGGCGGTCACTGGATCGGCGGCCATTTGGGCATGACGGGAAAGCTCCGCTTCGAAGCGCCTTCCTACGAACCAGGCAAACACGACCATCTGACGCTCTTCACCAGGGCCGGCACCATGGTGTTCACGGATCCCCGGAAATTCGGGAAAATCCGCTATGACAAAACCGAAGACGGTTTTCCGGACTGGTGGCGAAAACTGCCTCCCGAAGTTCTGAGCCCGGAATTTTCAGCCGAACGCCTGGAAGACTACCTCCGGCGTCACGCCAAGTCCCCCATCAAGGCTCTCCTGCTGGATCAGAGCAGGTTTCCCGGCATTGGAAACTGGATGGCGGACGAGATTCTCTGGCGCGCCCAGATCCCGCCGGACACTCCGGGAAAGGAACTGGCAAACGCCGGCTCAGCCACCCACCTGCGAAAAGCCATTCGCTTCGTCTCTCGTGGAGCGCTCGACACGGTTAGCAAAGACTGGTCGGATCCGCCAGCCTCCTGGCTCTTCAAACACCGCTGGAAAGACGGCGGCGCCTGTCCGAAATGCGGGAGCGGATTAAAGCGGGAAGACCTCCGCGGACGAACCACCTGTTGGTGTCCGAAATGCCAGGAGTAAGCGCTCCTCAGCCTACCAGTGGCGGAGGCGTTTCCTGTTTTTTCCCGGCCACGAAACGGACCCCAAAGACCAGGGCAATCGCAATCGCCAGGAGGGAGACCGAGAGGATGGGACGGTAGGCAAACCAGGCAACCGCAATGACAATCAGCGAAACGAATCCCGCCATGATCCCCGCGAAGAGGGTCAGTCCCGAGTCCACCAGGCGGCCCACCAGCGGAATCATCCGGGCCACGGAAGACAGAGGCTTAAAGATCATGAGAATGCCGAAAAACATCAGGAAAAAGCCCCCCACTCGGAGACCCCAGGTCAGCGCTTTGTTGGCGGCCTCCGCGCCGGCGAACATGAATTCCGCGCTGAGGATGCCGGGTTCCACCATCTCGATGCGGGTGCCTGCCTTGGTTGTAAAAGGCTCGAAACTGTCCCGCACCTGCCGGGCAATCACGCTGGCCTCGCCCGGCCGGAGAATCTTCCAACTGACTCGCACGTCGCCTATGGCGGGTTCGTCCGGAGCCGCGCCGAGATACAGGACGCCGTTCCGTAGCGTGTAGGGCTGGGACTCCTCGTACCGGTAATCGTTATTGGTAATGATAAGGTCTTCCGCGCCCGGCAGGCGGCCGATCAACCCAGTGGGAAAGCGAAAGGCTCCCAGCATCGCATCCTGGGACAGCCATTGCTTGGCCGCGACAGGCATTTCGCCGGGATTGCTGTGACCGGCTGGCTCCTTGAACGAGGCGGACGGGATGAGCTGGTTCGACCAGACCTTTTCGTAGACGTAAGTCGTCTTGCTCGAGCTTCCTTCGCCACTTCCGCTGCTTGAGCTGCTACCGGTTTCGGAAGCCGTGGCCGTCTGAGAAATCTCCTTCCATTGATACATCTCCACCCCGCGCTCGAGTAGCAGCACGGGCTGAGACACTCCGAACAGCGGATCCTCCAGCACCCCGTCCGTAGTCACCAGACCGCCGACGTGGACCAGCTTTCCTTCATTGGCCGGGTCCACTTGGTCCGCGGACACGGAAACCACCGCGCTGGCTCCCTCTTTCAAGCCACGGGCGGTATTGACGGCACGTCCCTCGTTGGTCCACAAAACGGGAAACGAAACCAACCCCAATATGGCCCCCACGACCAGTCCACCCATGGAAGATTTCATCGGCAAAGAAGATTCAGTTCAGACAACCGGTTGGAGCCCAAATTTGGCTGAGCCAGAGACTACCGCTTTAATTCTTATGTGGCAGCCGGCCGCGAATGACAAGTCCCCTTCGGCAAAGTTTCATGCCGGTTCGTCTTCGTCTTTAACCTGCATTTCTCACCAGTTCTCGGCTGCGGCTTGCTACGGCCCGCCCTGACTGCGTTCCGCTCGATCTTCCCTTGAGCAGGATGTTCTCATACAGCTCCGCGTGAAAATCTTCGCGCGCCTTGTCAGGACAGCCCTCGCGGCGTCTCGCCACGAGAACTGGTGACAAATGCAGGTTAACCCAGTTCGAACGTGGTGATTCCGAAGATGTTTTGCCACGGAAGGTCCGGCGCCGGGCCGCAGTGCATCCTGGCGCAGCCAAAAACTTCCTTCATGCCGTGGCGTTCGGCCAAGTCCAGAGCGGGCTGGTTGACTTCGGGCACGTCCAGGAAGAGAGGCTGCCCATCGGCATGAGTGCTGAGGGCGTCGAACAAGGTCTCCGCCGTGGCGGCATCTTCCGCGAACAGGGGCCCGATCTTGTATCCCGTCTGGCAGGCTCGCGCCACGCCGTAGCCTGACAAGCTACCTTCCGAGGTCACGGCACCCAGGGCCAAGCCCTCTTTGGGATCGATCCAGGCCCGGAGGAAGATCTCACGGTCGAAACCAAAGTGCCGCCGGTCGAAGGCGGCCACTTCGGGAAAGGGCAGCTCCGTTAGTTTCGTCACGGACATGCCGGACGGAAGTTCGCCGGCCGAAATGCCTTCACCGCCGATGCCTTCCATCCGCAGATTACGGTGGGAGAAGGTAAAGCCGCCCTGGGCATACCAGTCCTGCATGGCGAACACCCCGTCCATGCCGATGGCCGCGCCGGGCTGAAGCCGGCCCTTCAGCGTGTCCCGCCGGTAAAACCAGAACCGCGTCCCCAGGCCCTGTCCGCGAAGCCCGGGTTTCACGATGAAAAAGCCCATGAAGCCAAACTCACCGCCGTAGGAAACGATGGAGCCGGTGGCCACCACTTCACCCTCCAGCGTGGCGCAGACGAAACCCTCGGGATCGGTTGCCCAAAAGATATCCGCGTCGTGCTTCCCCGGGTTCCAACCCTCGGAGGCGGCCCAGGAAACCGCCAGGTCCAGTTCCTCCCGCCGCATGGGGCGAAACTCCAGGGCTTCGGCCAGGGATGCTTCTTTCATACTAACAGATTACCAAGTCCGGCGATCCCGGCCATGCCGGGGAAACCGGTTCAAGGCTGTTTCGCCCGCGAAGATTCCGGGCCTTTCAAGTCCGCTTTGGGTTTCTTCTTGAGTCCTGTCGCGCAAAGAAAAAGGTCCCACATTCCCGCATAGCGATACCGGCCGTCCACATAGTGGTGCAGGACATAGAAGCAAAAGTAATAGGCCCGGCAGAACGCCCAAACGCACAGCAGCAGCAGGGCCACCACCTTCCAAGAAACCAGAGGCTGCACGAACATCAGGAGCAACCCCGCGCACAGCAGGCCCAGAAAGAAAAACAGGATTCCTTTCAGCTTCAGCAACGTGGGGGAAGTGATGTCCATGTGACCGGGCCGTTGGTAGAATAGAAAACGTCAGGTTCGCGGGGGCACGATCCGTGAAGGAACCCACACGATCCCCACGGACTTGGCCGAACAGTTTTTCTTGTAGGGCGTGAGGCGCACTTCCTCGAACGTCTCTTTCAGGGGATCCAGTTGATCCCGGAGTTCTTCGATGGCGCGTTCCGCCTCCGCTTCCAGGTCTTCCACCTCTTCCTTTTCCCGCTCCACCTTGTCCTTGGCACGAGCCACGTCGCGGGACTCTTTCCAGCTTCGCGACACCCCGCTCATGGCGCTCCGGGACTTGGCGGTGATGCTGCGCTTTTGGAGAAAACTCAGCAGCACGCTGCCCGCGCGGATCAGGGTATCCGTGGTGGCGCTGCCGGCCTGGGCCTTCTGTTCTTCCAGGTGATCCAGAGCGCGCTGGACGTCGTCTTCCTCCGCCCGGATTTTCTTTTCGTAGGCCTCTCGCAGTTCCTCCACTTTCCGGTCGCGGATTTCGCGAGCTTCCAGCGCCAGACGGGCGCGGAAGTCGCCCTCGGTTTCACCCAAATGAGAATACTTTCCCGTCAGCGGGCTTTCAAAAATGGCAACCGAGTGGTTTCCGTAGAGCCAGTCCACCAAGTCCTTGGACAGGCTGGTAAAGGTTTTGGATTGGCTGAAGGTGGAAGGCAGCGGGTCGAAGGCGATGCCCTCGCGCGGTGTCCCTGATAAGTGATCCAAACGCCAGCCGCCGGGCCATTCGATCTGGCGGGAAAGATCCGCTTCGCCAGACTTCGCGTCCACCGGGTGAACCAGCACGGCGGTCTGGGTGCCGTGGATGTCTTTCTTCGCGTCTTCGTAGCGCACTTCCCCAACGCGGATGACGGCCGGGGCGTAGCGCAGTTCCTCCAGCGGAATCTCCGGATCGGCGGCGGCGAAATACTCATTGGCGTTCCGGGGCAGCCGGGGGCGGGAGCCAGACGATTCCGCGGCGGGCGTGGGAGCGCCAGAGGCCGCGACCGCAATGTCAACCTTCTCCGGAGGCGCCGCCTGAGTTGGGGCGGCCTCTTTTGCGGCTTTTCGCTGCGAGTCCATAAGCGTCTTGATCTCTCGCCGGGCCAGCGGCCCGCGCAGGTAAGACATGACCCAGCGGACATGGAACGTCACCGGCGCGTCCTCGTGCACGTTATTCATCAGGAAAACCCGGGCGCCAAGGCCCGCGAGGAGTTGCTCCATTTTCCCCCGGTCGAACCCTCCGTCCTGGGTGGCAGCCGCGCCTTCCAGTCCGTCCAGTACGCGGGCTTTGTCCCGTTCCGTCTGTAGGCGGCCGAGGAACCAGGTGCCGATGTTGGACAGAGCCTTGTAGTCCAGGTCCACGGGGTTCTGCGTGGCCAGGAGCACGCCCAGGCCAAAAGCGCGCGCCTGCTTCAGCATGGTCATCAGCGGCTTCTTGGATGGCGGGTTCGCCGTGGGCGGCAGGTACCCGTAGATCTCGTCCATGTAGAGCAGAGCCCGCAAGCTGGTGGTGCCGCTCTGGGCGCGCATCCAGCCGAGCGTCTGGTTCAGCAGGAGGGAGACAAAGAACATCCGCTCCGCGTCGCCGAGATGGGCGATGGAAAAGATGGAGATCCGGGGCTTCCCCTCCGGGGTGTAGAGCATGCGCTGGGGATTCAGCGGCTCGCCCTCCAGCCAGGCGGCAAAACCGGGGGAAGCCAGCAGGTTGTTCATCCGCATGGCCAAGGCCTGGCGTTCCTTTTCCGGGCAGACCGTTTCCAGATCCATCACGCCAACCTTGGTAAATGGCGGCACCTGGATGTGCCGGATCAGGCTCTCCAGGGTAATGGACTCCCCCGCGCGCCAGCAGTGACTGAAAATGTTGGAAAGCACGATGTGCTCGGGGTCCTGAATGGGGTCCGCATCCACCCCGATCAGCGAGAGCAGGCTGGAGACCGTGCTCTCGATGCGGTCCCCCAGGATCTCCGCGTCGTCCAGCACTTCAAAGTCCGGCACTTCCAGGGAACTCAGCACGGAAACCGGCAGGCCCGCGCTGCTGCCGGGCGTATAGACCGCCATGTCCACTTTGTCCTTCAGGGCCTGGATGCGGTCCGGTCCCTGCCCCCAGTCGGCCAGTCCCTTTTTCCACATCTCGGCCTGCTTGGCCGCGAACTGGTCGGGCGACACCCCTTTCTTCCGGGCGTCGTCTTCATTGATCCAGGGCCGGAAATCCTCGGGCCTCAGTTCGGGAAAGGTCAGCAACAGGTTCGCGATGTCTCCCTTCGGATCGATCACGATGGCCGGCACGTTGTCCATGGCGGCTTCTTCCAGCAGGGCCATGCACAGGCCGGTCTTGCCGCTACCGGTCATCCCCAGGACCACGCCGTGGGTCACCAGGTCCTTGGAATCGTAGAGAACGAGGTTCTCGAGGAGTTGCTGTTTGGAGAGTTCGTATTCGCGGCCCAGGTAGAAGGCGCCGAGCTTTTCAAAGGCGTCGGTCGGAATGTCCATGACGGATTAAGAAGGATGGTGAGGGAGGAAGCGATGGTGGGGAGACCTTGATTTTGGCCGTCCCGCCGGGTTTTTGAAAGTCCGAAGGCCAGCACGGCGTAACTTTCCAGCCAAGGCCGTGGAAGTAAGCCATTTGCATCCGGTCCAAAAGCCTTAGAATCGACAAGATCCGGAAATGGAAAGCACCTCCGCAACCACTCGATCCGCCACTGGAAATCCTCCGGCCCGTTGTTGGGCGGAGATCGACCTGGCGGCCTTGCGGCACAACGCAGCCGAAGTGGCCCGCCTCTGCGGCGACGGGCGGCGCGTCATGGCGGTGGTAAAAGCGGATGCCTACCACCACGGCGTCAGAGAAGTCGCCCAGGCGCTCCGCGATCAAGTCGCCTTTTTCGGCGTGGCCAGCCTCCAGGAAGGGCTCTCCCTGAGGGATGAACTTTCATCGGGAGACAGTCCGGACATATTCGTCCTGGGTCCCCTCCCACCCCAGGACCATGAAGCGGCACTGGCGGCGGATCTGGTGCTTTCCCTTTCCACGGTGGAAGAAGCGGTAGCCCTCAGCCAAGCAGCGGCAAAGGCGGGAAAATCCGCCCGCGCCCACCTGGTGGTAGACACCGGGATGGGCCGGATCGGCTGCCTGGAACGGGAATTCGCGGACTTCGTCAGCCAATGCCGGACTCTCCCCCGGCTAAAGATCGAAGGGCTGGCCACGCATTTTCCGGACGCGGATGGACCGGACCCCGCCTTTACCCGTGGACAGATCCAGCGCTTCCAAAGCCTCATTTTTCCTTTCCGCGCGGCTTGGCCGGAAGCGGCGGCTCCGTGGATTCATCTTTCCAATAGCGCGGGTCTGCTGCGGTTCAGCGAGGACTGCGCTCCGTTCGAAACCCTGGTCCGGCCCGGACTGGCGCTCTACGGCCTTTCCCCCGTGTCCGGCCTGGGCGAAGGGCTGCGCCCGGTGTTGTCCCTCAAGACCCAGGTAACCCTCGTCCGCGAGCTGCCAAAAGGCCACGGCATCAGCTACGGCAGGACCTTCGTGACTTCAGCGGACCGGACCCGGGTCGCCACCCTGGGAATCGGCTACGCGGATGGCTACCGGCGCCACCTGTCCAACCGGGGCGCGGACGCGCTCATCGGCGGACGGCGCTGCCCGGTCCTGGGGAACGTGACGATGGACCAGATCATGGCCGACGTTTCCCACCTGCCCGAAGCGCCCACGCCCGGCGATGAAGCTATCCTCATCGGCCACCAAGAAAACGAACACATCACCGCCGAGGAACTCGCCACCAAAGCAGGCACCATTTCCTGGGAAATCCTGACCGGCATTACCAATCGGGTCACGCGGGTGTATGTGGACGGCCAGTGAGGCGTTGCCTTGGGGCGAGGGACACGCTGAGGGCTCAGGGCGCGTGACTGTCAGACTATCGGAAGATCAGACTTTCAGATTCTCCGGCGGGTGAATTCCCAGGGCCTCGAAACGTCCGCCTCCAATTCTGGCCGTCCGATAGTCCGGCGGTCAGCCCCGCCCGCTCCCCGGCGAACCCTTCACCCCAAAAACCACCCTATCCCCCCATTCACCCCCCAACCGGCCCATCCTGAAGCTGGCGGACCAGCTTTTTCACTTGGTGGGCGGCCCCGACATCGGTGAACGACACTTCCACTCCGTCGCCGCCGGGGGAATCGAACTCGACCGTTCCCACGCCAAAGAGCCCTTTCAGGCCGGGCTGCTTGACGTTGATGGCCTTGATGTCGGAAATCAGCACCTCGCGGGAGTCGTGCGCCAGAAAACCGGTGACCAGTTCCACCCGCTTCGCGGAGACCAGGTAGAGCCGGAGCGAACGGGCGGTGAGCAGGCCGGAAAAGACCAGCAAACCCGCGCCAAGGCCGCCGATGAGGTACCATTCACTCTGTTCGCGGAATCCCACTCCAGCCACGATACAGGCTAGCGTCAGGATCAGGCTCTTGGGATAGCTCAAAAGAGAAGGCCGGCCGCGGTAGAGAATCCGTTCCCGGTGGCGGTAGCGGCGGGGCGGGGAAACCTCAGGCTCTCCCTCTTCGAGGTCGTCTTCTTCGCCGGGTTCTTCCCCGTCAGATTCCTCCTCTCCTTCGTCCCATTCATCTTCGTCTTCGTCTTCTTCACCGATCTCGGGGTAAGTGTCCGAAAGGTCGTCCCAGTCCAGGACTTCCCTCACCCGCCGGGGCCGGGTTTGGCCTTCGCTGACGCACCAGTCTTCGTAGGACACGTCGCCGTCTTCCACCATCTGCAGGAGTACGGAGAGGCTGTAGGGCCCCTCCGGCCTTCCTTTGCGTTGCAGATACACCCGCGTGTTCGGGTCCATGACGTGGCGGGAGACGGTTCAGGAAGCAGGGGGTTCCGGCGTGGGCGGCAGCAGGTCGGTCCGCTGCATCAGGGCCGCCAGATCCAGGGAGGGTAAGGCGCCGAGCGGCGTTTGCTTCAGGATGGTGACCTGGGGGGTGATGCGGTCCATTTCCGCGATGGCGGTATGCACGAGGAGTTCGACAATCGCC
Organism: Verrucomicrobiia bacterium; assembly: GCA_030427505.1. Lineage (GTDB taxonomy): Bacteria > Verrucomicrobiota > Verrucomicrobiia > Verrucomicrobiales > DEV007 > JAUICH01. The sequence continues at coordinate 223,837 of JAUICH010000002.1, read as the reverse complement.
GGGTCGCCATCCGCGGAAGCGAACAGGTTTCCGGCCCGGAACAGGAGCCGGCCGGAATCCCAATCCATTTCGAAATTTCCAATGACCAGTTCCTTGTTGGTCCGCATGACGAGCTCCGCGAGGCGTTCGCGGTATATCGGATCGTCAAAGCTCACGGAAGATTCCGCCACCGCGTTCACGTATTTAAGCTCGGGAAACACCTGCACATGAACGTCCACCCGGCCGTGGTGCGCTTCAAATCCGGCCCGGATCACTTCCTGGCCGTCCACGGGAGCAAACTTCCAGCCGGCCCCTTCGAAGGCAGAGATGACGGTTTGATACAGTGGGGACATGATTCAGGGTTGGGCGTAAGGGATGGCCTGCTTCTTCTTGCCGGGACCGGGATCGATGGCCAGGACGACAAAGGTCATCACAATCACGGTCACGATGCTGCCCATGCCACCAGTGGCCACGGCAGTCAACCCGATGAGAAGGGGCACAATAAAGAGGAGCACCATTATCAGTCCGCTGGCCGGAGGTTCCAGCGGGTTTTCAAAGATGCGCAGTCTGGCCCGGCCCAATTGCAGGCCCAGGCAGACGTACAGGGCCGTGGCCGCCACGCCAAAGGCCGCGGCCAAAAGAATCCCCACCAACGAATAGCCGCCACCGAACGCTCCGGAACCGGCATAGGAAAAGTAAAACCCACCCACAGTGGTTGCATAAGAGACCTGGAAGGAACCCGCCGCCACGGCCAGGGCAGCCAAGCGCCCAATCAGGTTGCGGTACCCAGAGACCCCAATCACCAAGGCATGGGCCGCGCACGTCCACAACGCGATGGTGGCGAACTGAAACAGATCGACCGTCAATTCCACCTGCCCCATGAAGTAACGCGCCAGGAAGTAAGGCACCAGAGAAACCAGGACGACCGCCCCCAAGAGGCACTGGACCAGCCACTTTCCGCGCACGATCTGCCAACGGCTCAGGTCTGACATGAGGAGAAGTTCCACGTTGCCCTTATTCAATTCGGACTGCAGCAACGCCAAGCCCGATAGCGGCATGACTCCCGCGACAATGATCCAGACCACGCCGTAAAACAGGGCATCGCCCACAAAGCCATTCAGGTTGATCTCAAAAGAGGTTCCATCCGGCGCCGAACTCTTGCTCCAAAGGATCAGTCCATACTCCAACAGTACCGCGAACACACAAAGGGCATGGATGGAGAGAAATGGAATGACAAAGCGATGGGCGCGCAGGCCCTGGCGCAATTCCTTCACCATGACCGGGCCCAAGCGATCCGGGAACGGGGTGAGCGCGGCTTCCGGATATCCGGAGGACGGCGGCAGCGCGGAAGGGACGGAGGCGGACATGAGTGCGAACTTAAGCCTGAGCACAGGCCCTGGAGGAGTCTTCTCTTTCTTTGAGTATGCGCGCTTTTCTGCCGGAACGCGTCATGGCTATCAACGTGCACCCCAAGCGGCGGCTGGAGCAAGCCGGAACCAAGCCGGATTTTTTTGAACCAGTCTCTCCCGAGGAACGTATCACCAGCCGTTCGTCCCTATTTCCGGAAAGGGACGGTCAATGAAATATTTCTTCTGCAAGCAGCCCTCAGGGCGTGTTAATGTCAAAAACAGTGGACGATTCTTCCTCCGGTAGTGAAGGGGTCGAAACCGATCCGCGGTTGTTGTCTTCGGCTCCCCAGGCTTCGCTGGCGCGTTCACTTGTTTCAGGTGAAGACGCGGAGATTTTTCGTGCGCTGGCGGATGCCATGCCGCACTTGGCCTGGATGGCCGAGCCGGACGGAACCATTTTCTGGTACAACCAGCGCTGGTACGACTACACCGGCACCTCGCCCGGGGAAATGAAGCAGAAAGGCTGGCAGTCCGCCCTGGAAGCCCGCGACCTGCCCCGGGTCGTCACGAATTTCAAAGCCGCCATCACTGCGGGAACCTGCTGGGAGGATGCTTTTAACCTCCGCCGCCACGACGGCGTCTTGCGTTGGCACGTCTCTCACACCGAACCCCTCTGCAATGAGGCCGGTGAAATCGTCTGCTGGTACGGGACGAATACCGACATCACGGAAGAACACACGGAACTCACCTCGCTGCGGGAAAGCGAAGCCCTTCTCCGGGACCTGCTGGAAAACGCCCCCGTGATGATCTGGATCATGGATGCGGATGGCGGGTGCTCCTATCTGAGCCGGACTTGGTACGAGTTTACCGGACAGACCCCGGAATCCGGACTGGGCTCCGGCTGGATGGAGGTGCTGCATCCGGAAGATCGCCTGTCCATGCGGAACCGGTTCGCGGAGGCCGTGAAGGAAGAGAAAGCCTTCCGCGTCGAATACCGGCTGCGCCGGAAGTCTGATGGCACCTACCGCTGGATGATGGACTCCGCGGTTCCCCGGTACGGCCCCGATGGAACGTTCCAGGGATTCATTGGCTCCGTAACGGACATCGCCGACCGGAAGGAATCCGAAGACCTGCTGCGGGAAAACAAAGACGAACTGGTGAGCCGGGTAGAGGCACGCACCGCGGAACTTCGCTCCCTAACCCTGGAACTGACCCGCGCGGAACGCCGCGAACGCAAGCGCCTGGCCCGAATCCTTCACGACGAGATCCAGCAACTCCTGGCCGCCATAAAAATGCACGCCGACGTGGCCCTGAGGCAGGAGGGCAATCCGGAGATCCTCAAAAAGGTGCTGAAGCTCTCCGATGACGCCATTTCCGCCTGCCGCAACCTGGCGGTGGGGCTAAGCCCGCCGGTGATGTACGAGGCCGACCTGGCGGGCGCTTTGAAATGGCTGGGCAGTCACCTGGAGGAACAGCACGGGCTGGAGGTGACCGTCAGTGCCGGACTCCTGCCCACCGAACTGCCTGAGGAGATCCGGTTGCTGGTATTCGAGATCACCCGCGAACTGTTGTTCAACGTGGTGAAACACTCGGGCGTGGATCAGGCCGAGGTGCGCGTGGGATTTGAGAATCAAAGCCTCTGGGTGGAAGTGGAGGACAAAGGCAAGGGCTGCAACGAAGAAGCCCTGACGCGTCCGGGCCGGGAAAGCTTCGGGCTGTTTTCCATCCGCGAACGTTTGGCGGAGTTCAACGGAACGATGGAGTCCCACAGCCGGCCCGGGGAAGGCTGCCGGGTCCGGGCGGTGCTGCCCGCCACCTTGCCGAAATCCATCCGGCTCTCCAAGGACACGGTGCCGGTCATCCCGCTCAAGAGCCTTCCCACCCAGAAGCGGCGGGGCATTCTCCGCCTGCTGCTGGCGGAAGATCAACAGATCATGCGGCAGGGCCTGGCTGAAATGCTAAGCAGTCAGCAGGATATAGAAGTGGTGGCCCAGGCTGCTGACGAAGAGGAAGCCGTGGATCTGGCGCTGCACCACAAGCCGGACGTGGTCGTCATCGACATCAACATGATCGGGACCTCTCAACTGGACTCCACCCGCATCATTCGCGAAGGCCTGCCCCGGGTCCGCGTGGTGGGGCTGTCCATGCACGACAATGCCCAAGACCTGCCCCCCGCCGAGACCATCGGAGCGGACGCGGTACTCAGCAAAGACGCGCCAGTGTCCCGTCTCCTGGCCCTGGTGCGGGGAAACACGGTGTAGGACGGCCAGCAAACCAAGAGAGGACCCCAAAACCCGGGCGCACCGGGGCCTGGGGTCTCACGGAAACGGGTCAGGTTTAGGCAGCGTGGACAAATTGGGGGCGGAGCGGCGCGAGAGCATTTTTTGTCTGGCCAGGCGCCGTGAACGGCATTGGGCCGGCCCCCAATAGAGTGAGCGGGAACGAAGCCAGGCGAAAAATGGGCCGCGCCTTCAGGTATTCGCCGCTTCGCGGCGCTGAGTTCTCTTTCACTTTCTTCATTTCCAGTCCGTTCTCCAATTTGTCCACGCTGCCTAGACTGCGTTTCCCACCAGTTCTCGTCGCGAGACGCCGCGAGGCCTGTCCTGACAAGGCGCGCGAAGATTTTCACGCGGAGCTGTATGAAAACATACTGCTCAAGGGAAAATCGAGCGAAACTCAGTCAGGGCGGGCCTTGGCAAGTTGCAGCAGAGAACTGGCGAGAAATGCAGGCTAGGACTTCCGCCGGGCGTTGACTTCGATCATTTTCACCCATTTTCCGTCTTCGCCCTGGATCGATGAGGTGAAAACTTTGTGGTCCGGACTCTTGATCTCCAGCACCTCTTGAAACTTCGTGTGGATTCCGGGTGTCATCGGGCACGGGCCCTCAGTTGAAAGGATCAGGCTCTTGCCGTCCTCGCTCAACGTACCCACGTAGTTCCAAAGGTAGGAGTTCATCGAATCGATCCAAGTGCCTACAAAGGCCTCTTTTTCGAGATCGTAGCCCATGGTGGAAATACCGTGAAAAGGCATGCCCATCATCTCGCCCCAGCTTTCGCCGACGACCCAGAAGCCCCCCACGGCCCGAACGGTCTCGGTTCCTTCCGCCTTCATGGGGGGCTGGCCGGGTTCCATGTGGATTTCCGTAACCGTTTCCCATTCTCCAACGATCTGCTGGAGCCAGCTGTGTTCTTCCTGAGGTTGGGGCATCGGGGGCATTTCCGCGGCGGCGCCTCCGGGAGAGGTATCCTCCTGAGCCTGAAGGAGAAAGGCCGTGACCGTCAGCAGCGTGGTGGTCGTGAGGACCGTAAGAGCGAATGCGGTTCTTTTCATGGGATTCTGGTGGTGTTTGATGATTTGGACTGGGTTAGCAATCTTGTCAGCAGCTTGATGGCTTCGCCAATACGACGAACCCGGATTCGGGAATGGGACAATTGGGGCGAATATTTCTCATTTTCATTTCTATTGGATAGCCTGGATCCGGGGTCGCGAAGGAAGGAGGCAGGAGACCACACTGGCCCGTTTACCTGACCAGGGTTGCGCTCTGGACTCTCCTCGTCCCGGAGTGGACGATTGCGGCTCACTGGAGTGCCCCCCGTTTCCCCCACTTCATGAAAACTCCCCTATCCTCCCCGCGGTTCGCTCTTCTCTTTCTTTTTCCTCTTGTCTGTCTGCTGACAGCGGAATGGACGGCACTGGCCGCGACGGATTCGGCCACCACCCGGCCAAGTGTGCTCATGCTGGTGTCGGAGGACAACAGCGAACAACTCGGCTGCTATGGAGATCCCATCGCGCACACGCCAAACCTGGACCGGCTGGCGGCGGCGGGGGTGCGCTTCACAAACGCGTATGTGACGCAGGCGGGTTGCAGCCCTTCGCGAGCCAGCATCTTGACGGGACTGTATCCCCACCAGAACGGGCAGATCGGGCTGGCGACGCACAAATTCCACATGTTCGAGTCCAAAATCGCGAACCTGCCCTCCAGCCTGCAAGCGGCGGGTTACCGCACCGGTTGCCTGGGCAAGATTCACGTGAACCCGGAGAAAGCCTTCGGCTTCGATTTTCACCACGACGGAAAGAATGACTCTTTCAATAAGCGGGACGTCGCGAAATTCGCGGAGGAAGCGGAGACCTTCTTCCGCGAAACGCCAGACGGTCAGCCTTTCTTCCTGATGATGAACTTCGCGGACGCCCATGTGCCCTGGCTGGCCCAGGAATTTGGGCAGCCGGAAAAACTACTGACGGCGAAGGACGTGACTTCCCTGCCCTTCGTCGGGCTGAACACCCCAGAGGTGCTGGCCGCCACGGCGAACTATTACAACTGTATGCACCGTCTGGACTATGGGGTTGGCAAAGTGCTGGAAGCCCTGGAAGCCACGGGCCGCCGGGAAAACACGGTCATCATCTACCTGAGCGATCACGGTGCCCAGATGCCGCGCGGGAAGAAAACCTGCTACGAAGGCGGGGTGCGGATTCCCCTCATTTTCAGCGCGCCCGGTCTGATTCCGGAAGGGAAGACAAGCGATGCGCTGGTTTCCACGCTAGATTTGTTTCCCACCCTGGTGGAACTGTGCGGCGCGCCGCCCGTGAACGGCCTGCCGGGACGGTCGCTGACGCCGCTTTGGCAAAGCACCGAAAGAAAGGAACCACCCGGAGCACGCTGGAGGGATTACCTTTTCACCGAATTTACGGTACACTGGCCGGAAAATCTCTTTCCCCAGCGCGCGGTACGGGACGGCCGTTACAAGCTGATCCACAATCTGTTTCCCAATGAAGTAAGCCCTGTATGCCTCCACTACCGGGACAGCACCTCAGGCGGAAAGAAGCCACGCTTCGAATACCAAAAGTACCCGGATGCGCTGGAGGAGGGTTTCCAGGCGGCCTATGCAACCTTCGAGCGGCCTCGGGAATATGAATTGTACGATCTCCAGGCGGACCCCTGGGAACTGAAGAACCTGGCCGGCGATCCTAAACTGAGCGGAGAGAGGGAACGGCTTACGGAAGTCCTCGCCCGCTGGCAAGTGGAGACCAGCGACGAGCTTCGCCACCCGGAAAAGCTGGCGCGGCTGCAGAAGGAGAACGACAGCACTTTCGTCAACGGAGAATACCAGCACGTGGGAAAACGGAAGGACTTCGAGTGGGAATATCCACAGTACCTTAAACCCGGGAGTTGACCCCTTCTGGGTCCCGGCGCAGAACTGAGAGTGTGAAATCCCCCTGTTGTTCTTCTCTCTGTTCGGTTTCTCTTTGGCTGGTCCTGGGTGTCTTAACCGGACTCGCCAGTTTTCATTCTCCCGTCGCCCAAGCCGCCGACAGCCGGCCAAATGTGCTCATGATCGTCGTGGACGACATGAACGATTGGGTCGGCTGCCTGGGCGGGCATCCGCAGTCGAAGACACCCAACATCGACCGTCTGGCGGAGCGCGGCCTGCTGTTTACCAATGCGCATGTCGCGGCGCCGGTGTGCAATCCCAGCCGGGTGGCCACCCTGACGGGCCGTCAGCCGGGGAAGACCGGCATCTATGACAACCGAGCGGTGTGGCACGAGGCCTACCCCGGCATCGTGTCCCTGCCGTCTCATTTCAAAGCCCACGGCTATCACACGCGTGGCGGCGGAAAAATCTACCACCACATGCCGGGCTTCAATCGGCCCAGCGACTGGCATGTCTACTTCGATCAGGTCTTTGACGACAGCTATCACACGTCTCTTTTTGAAGGAAAAAACAAGGCGGACTACCAATGGCCGGAGGGCTTCCCGCTGAATCAATTGCCCGCCGTGCGGAATTTTTCTCAACCGCCCCGGAATCCCTATGAGTTCGACTGGGGCCCATTCGACAAACCGGACCGCGAGATGGGCGACGGCCGGATGGTGGAATGGGCGGCGGATTTCCTGACAAAACCACTCACGGACCAACCCTTCTTCCTGGCGGCGGGTATCTATCGCCCGCACCTGCCCTGGTACGCGCCCCGGCCGTATTTTGAAAAGTATCCGGAAGGCGGCATCACCCCGCCGGAACTAAAGGCAGACGACCTGGACGACCTGCCTCCCGCCGGAGTCGTCATGTCGGAACAGCGCCGGGGAGACTACAACCTGGTCATGGAATCCGGCCGCTACCAGGAAGTGCTCCAGGCCTACCTGGCCAGCATTGCCTATTGCGACGCTCTCATCGGACGTTTGCTGGATGCGTTGGACGCCGGTCCGGCGGCGGACAATACCATCGTGGTCCTCTGGTCGGACCACGGCTGGCACCTGGGGGAGAAGCAGCACCTGCACAAGTTCACCCTCTGGGAACGCTCCACGCACATTCCTTTCATCATCGCCGCGCCCGGCGTGACCACGCCCGGCAGCCGTAGCGCTCAACCGGTGGGATTGATCGATCTCTTCCCCACCCTGATCGAACTCTGCGACCTGCCCGCCGTGCCGGACCTGGACGGCGTGAGCCTGGTGCCGCAACTTCGCGATCCATCGCTGCCCTCCTCCCGTCCGGTTCTGACCACTTACAATCGGGGCAATCACAGTCTGCGGTCCGAACACTGGCGCTACATCCGCTACGCGGACGGCGGCGAGGAACTCTACGATCACCGGACCGATCCCAACGAATGGACCAACCTCGCGAACGATCCGGAGTCTGCCGGAGTGAAAGCGAAACTGGCGCCGTTCTTCCCGGAAGAAGACGTCCCGCCGGTGAGAGTGAAAAAGAAACCAAGTCGTAACTAGAATTCTACCGGCCTACCACTTTAACAACTTCTAAACATAACCAAACCCAGATTTGCAATACCTTAATAGCTAGATACATACCCGACTTGAACCGCATTCCCGTAGGGATCTGATCCAACGATAATTCCCTGATTATCAACCGGGTAGATGCCTCGGGGGCTCTGTATGAGCCATGCGAACCGAAGATCCTGAGACGGTATCTGTCGCCCCCATAAAATCGGTCTATTATTTCGCAAACCTGTCACTGCCATAATCATTCCATCAGATGTTAAAAAATACCTATTCGGATCACTATAAAAAGTCACATTAGCTACTATATTCGGAGTCGGATTGCTTGGAGACTGTTCGAGTATAGGATCAGTTGGATCAAGTTGGGGAGCTGGTTCTTGGGGCTCTGCTACATCAGGCAAATCACTCCTGCTTGCCCTTCCAACTTCTCCTACCAGTTCATCCGCTGCTTTCCAACCGTTTGAAATTGCCGCCAGCCTTGCTGATGACGGAGGATGAGTCGAACTTCCAGAGGAATTCATAGATCGCATTGCAGCTTGCGCTTCATCTAATGATGCTCCCATGCGCCTCAATACAAACCCAGAAAACCTGTCAGCTTCAAGTTCTGAGTTAGGACGGCTGCCACCCGCCTTCAATGTGTGCCCCTGCAAATGATGCCCTATTTCGTGCGCCAGAATGCTTATCGATGCCCAACCTGTTCCAGTTCTTGTATTCATGTTTTGCATGAATGACTGATTATATACAATAACACGTTCCTCTCCTTGGATTACCGCGACTGCATTGGCTACATTTCCAGCTAATATTCTAAAGTTGGGCTCTACTCCAGTCTGCTTGGAAATTTTTTCCACCCACTTTCGAGCTTCATTATCTGACGTAAATGTCCATAGCTCGTCCTCGATTTTTTCTCCACCAAACTGACAATAATTATCGATCTGTAGGCGAGAAATCTCGCCTTCTCTTGTGTCCGAATCACTTTGAGCGAAAGCTTTAGTGCAAAGAAGACTTGCAACCAGCAAAACGAGAAAAGGTCGAGGCAAGAAGGCGTTCTTCATTTAGTTGGGATTATTTTAGTTTTCATATCAGGGCATTGGTTAGCGGGCAAGCCAATTGAAAGAAAATTATTTAAAAATGAAGAATTTGATTTCCTCATTGCTTCTCCTCTTTCTCTTTCAGAAGATATAACTTTTTCCCGACCACAAAGAACACAGGTTTAATTCTGAAACTCATTTAGTCCAAGCTACCTACGCTTATGGTTCGAATTACTTTCCTTCACCCGATCACCTCTTATTGTTTCAGCATTCTTCTTTTTTGTCTTTGCGAACTGGGAGAGGCCGCCCCGCCGAATATCCTCCTCATCCTCACGGACGACCAGGGATGGAGCGAGATGTCGGCCCCAATGGATCCGGAAATTCCAGAGGCGCAGTCGCCCTACCTGGAGACGCCCACCATGGCGCGGCTGATGCGGGACGGCATGCGCTTCGTCAGCGGCTACTCCCCGGCGCCGCTGTGCACGCCCACGAGGCGGAGCATCCAGTGCGGCTCCAGCGCGGCCCGGTGCGGTTCGGAGTTCCGCAGCGCGTGGGTGCCCTCCGATCACCTGACGATTCCCAAGGCCCTGAAGGCGGCGGACGCGAGCTACCGCTGCGCGCACTTCGGCAAGTGGGGCGAGCAGATGATCTCCACGCCGGAGGAATGCGGCTACGACGCCAGCGATGGGGAAACCGGCAACGTCACCGGCGGCATGCCGAACTCACTGGGCGTGAAGGGCGGCCACGAAGACGGCCCGCCTCATTTCGTGGACAACGAAGACCCGAAGCGCACCAACAGCGTGACGGACAGCGCCATCGCGTTCATGAAGGAACAGCAAGCGGCGGGTCGCCCCTTCTACATCCAGACCAGCTACTACGCGGTGCACCTGTCTGTCGTGGCGACAGAGGCGGGTATCCGGAAGTATGAAGACAAAGACCCGCCGGACCGGGGCTATACCGCGGCTTGGGCGGCCATGTTGGAGGAACTGGACACCGGCGTGGGGCGGCTGATGGAAGCGATCGACGACCTCGGGATCGCCGAAAACACCTACGTGTTTTTCACCTCGGACAACGGCGGGCGCGGCACCATTCCTGGTGGCGACGAGTCCAGCCGACCGCCGAACTTCCCCCTCACGGGCGCGAAGCACAGCCTGAATGAAGGCGGCATCCGCGTGCCCTTCATCGTACGCGGTCCGGGCGTGGAACCGGGCTCGGTCTGCCGTGTGCCGGTGGTGGGCTACGACTTCCTGCCGACCTTCGTGGACCTGGCTGGCGGCGACACGAAATCCATCGTCACCAGCGACGTGGACGGCGTCAGCTTTGTCCCGCTCCTGAAAAACGCGGAGGCCACCCTCGAGCGGCCGGAAGAGGCGCTGTTTTTCCATCGCCCGGACAAAGGGGCTTCCGCCATCCGCCAGGGCGCGGAAAAGCTGATGCTGTCCTGGAACCGCGCGGGCGACATGACAGGCCGCATTCTCTACCAGGTCAGCCCAGACCCCCGCGAAGAAGGTCACGAGATCACGGCGGAACGCCCGGAAAAAGCGGACGCCCTCCAGGCGCTTCTACTGGATTTCCTGGAAAAGGCGAACGCGGAAAAACCCACGGACTTCAAGCAACGGAAGAAGGGCGGTAAAAACAAGAAGCAAGCGGAGTAGATCCCAGCGCGCCAAGTGTCCGGGAAGGGAGCAGCATCGAACGCCGCCCGACGAACGTGCACGGCCACGTGATTCAGGACGCGCTGGCGTGAGGCAGCGTTTTGGGGGTTTGCCAGGCCTCTCATCGCAAGAGGGATCCAAAAACCCTCCCCGCAAAGAGCACGGAAACGCCTCAACCACTCTTTTGCGCCTTCTGCGCCTTTTTGCGGCTATTCCCTATCCGCATCCGGAATCCCAATCCCTCTACCCCGCCGCCTCCTCAATCCGCTGCCCCAGCACATGCATGCCCCCCGGCTCCACCCGCCGCACATCCGCCGCCGCGTTGGTTGCCTCGATGCACAGCATGCTCTCGTATCCGTTGTCCGGAAAATCCCCCATGGTTTCCGCCTTATCCATCCAGGGGTTCCAGACCACCGTGCTCCGGCTGCCGGACTTGGAGACTACAATATTCCGGCCCCAGACCGGATCCTCAATGACGCAGACCCCTTCCGTGTCCGTGTAGATGCGGTCCACTTCCTCGGAAAAATGAATCGGGCCTTCCTGCTTTTTGACGTCTCGGGCCCCGCCCACGGTGTCGATGTAGTCCCCGCCTTCCAGGCCCTTGATGAGGATGTTGTCGATCTCCGACACCGCGAAGTAACTGTGCAGCGCCGCGCCCACTTCCACCGCCTCGTCCCCCACGTTCTTGAAAATCAGCGACAGTTCCAGCGCTTCCCCCACCGTCACTGATAGACCCAGTTGGAAGGGGTGCGGCCACAGCCCGCGGCTTTCCTCGCTGTCTTCCAGCCCCAGGTCCAGCCTTACAGAGCCATCTTCCATTTCCCGGCTCCCTTTCACCTCCCACTTCGAGACGCGGGCGAATCCATGCTGCGGTTTGCTTGAGTCCGTGGGATGCGGACCGAACCAGGGCCAGCACACCGGCACGCCGCCGCGGATAGCCTTGTCCGGACGGAAGACGGCTTCTTCGCTCATCCATAGAACCGGTTTCTGCCCGGTCCGCTGAAAATGCGTCACATGCCCCCCATGCAGGTAGGCTTCAGCAGTGGAAAAGGGGGTGGTGATGACGGCTTTAGGCAGATCGCCCTGCCCCGTCTTAAACTGGAGTTTTCCCGGGACTCCAAAGGCTTCGTTCAGTTTGTCGATCATTCTGGCTAAGAAAGTTCCGTTTTGGCGCGTTTAGTAGAGTGGAGGGGGAAGAAGAAAAGGGCTCACCCGGGTCAGGCTACCGCGTTGACCCGCCGCAAACCACCGCAAGATTCGATCCTTTTTGGCACCTGTTAACGCCTTGCCTTGGTCCCGAAACCCTGCCTAATTAGCGCCTCCCTTTTCAGCATCATTCATTTAGACACTTTTCGACCGTCATGGGCAGCAGTTTCGGCACGCTTTTCCGCATCTCCACCTGGGGTGAATCTCACGGGGGCGGCGTAGGCGTGGTGATTGACGGTTGCCCACCCCGTATTCCCCTGTCGGCGGCGGATATCCAGGTCGATTTGGACCGCCGCAAACCGGGTCAAAGCGAAATCGTGACCCCCCGCAAGGAATTGGACGAATGCGAGATCCTTTCCGGCACCTTCGACGGTTTGACCCTCGGCACTCCCATCGCCATCCTGGTCCGGAACAAGGACGCCCGCCCGGAGTCCTATAGCGAGATGCGGGAGAAATACCGCCCCTCGCACGCGGACTACACCTACCAGGCGAAATACGGCATCCGGAACTGGCAGGGCGGCGGACGCGCTTCCGCCCGGGAGACCATCGGCAGGGTGGCGGCTGCGGTCGTGGCCAAAAAGATCATTGCCCAGTTCGCACCGGATCTGGAGATCATCGCCTACGTGAAGACGATTAAGGACCTCATCGCCGAGGTCAATCCGATGACGGTGCAATTCGAAACCGTGGAAGGAAACATCGTCCGCACCGGCGATCCCAAGGCGGTGGACCCCATGGTGGACCTCATCAAGGAAATGCGGAGCGAGGGAAATTCCGTGGGCGGCACGGTGGAGTGCGTGGTACGCGGCTGTCCTCCGGGACTGGGCGAACCCGTCTTTGATAAACTGGAGGCGGATCTGGCCAAGGCCATGATGAGCTTGCCCGCGACCAAGGGCTTCGAAATCGGCTCCGGCTTCGCCGGCACCCAGCTGACGGGCAAAGAACACAATGATCCCTTCTACATGGAGGGGGACCGCGTCCGCACGGAAACGAATCTGTCCGGCGGCATCCAGGGCGGCATCAGCAATGGCGAAGCCATCGTGTTCCGCACCGCCTTCAAGCCCACCGCCACCATTATGACGTCCCAGAAGACGGTCAGCCAGTCTGGTGAGGATACCGAGTTATCCGCCCGCGGGCGGCACGATCCCTGCGTGCTTCCCAGAGCTGTCCCCATGGTGGAAGCGATGACGGCGCTGGTGCTCTGCGATCATTTCTTACGGCAACACACCCTCTCCGTTTCTCCGGAAACCTCTAACTCTGAAGATGTGCGATGAACACGATCGATACCGGACAGGTCACCTTCTTTTTGTTGGGTGCCGTCTTAGTTTTCTTCCTGGCCCATAGAGCCTGGAACCACGGTGTGACGACCATGTTCGTCGCAATTATCTCGGCTAGCGCCGGGCTGGTGGCCGGATACGTCCTCTATCAGAACGCGGGAGACTGGATCGAACGCGCCTTCCCCGACCGCTACCTGCCCCCACCGGCGGTTCTGGCGGTTGCTTTTTTCTCCGGATTGATCCTCTACCTGCTCGTCCGGGTCATGATGAGCAGCTTTTTTGGCTGGCTGTTCAATCCTGACGGCATGTTGAGTGGTTGGGGCTACGGGTTCCGGGGCGCCTTCTTGAGTCTCTTTCCCAGCCTGGTCACCTTGCTCATCGTGATCACCTGCATCCGCATGGCGGGAACGCTGACGCAGATTTACCAGTTCGAGAAGATCGCAAAAACGGAAACCAAGTACTCTTCCAAGAATTTTCCCAAACAAACCATCACCGCCCGCTGGCGCAACAGTTTGGAGAGACTGCCTCTTGTGCTCCCCGTGCTGGATCCGGTCGACCAGATCAGCCGCATCAATGAACGGAAACTGGTGGAGGCCCTGATTACCACGCAAAGTGACGGCCTATACCTCTATGCACGGGACAAAACCTTCGCTAAGCTGCTCTATAAACAGGAGGCCTTCGAATCTCTTGCCAAGAACCCGGACCTTCGCGAACTGATGGCCGCGCGGAACTACCTCGTGATGCTGCAACATCCTGACATTGCGGCGGCGGCCGATGATCCCAACATCCAGGAAGCCCTGGAAGACATTTCGTTTTACCGTATGTATCAGAGCTACTTCGCTGAAACCGAAGAGGCGAGGGACCTGAAGATCTTTTCCGATTGATGACCAAAACCCGTTATCTCGTCAGCATTGGGCTGGAAGTTCACGTCCAGCTGAAGACCGAAAGCAAGATGTTCTGCGCCTGCCCGGTGCAGTTTGGCGAACCGCCCAACAGCCTGACCTGCCCCGTGTGCCTGGGCCTTCCCGGCTCCTTGCCGGTGTTGAACCGCGGCGCCATCGAAAAGACCATTCAGGCGGGCATGATGCTGGGCTGCGAGACGCCGCCCCTCGTGAAGTGGGACCGGAAGAATTACTTCTATCCGGACATGCCGAAGAACTACCAGATCTCCCAGTTCGACCTGCCCCTCTGCCTGGGCGGCGGCGTGCCACTATATGAGCTGGCCTACCCGAAGGACGCGCAGAAAGACATCGCGCACCCCGGCAAGGTGGTGACGCTGACCCGCATTCACCTGGAAGAAGACGTGGCCAAGAGCACGCACCACGAAAGCTTCTCCACCATCGACTTCAACCGCGCGGGCACACCCCTCATGGAGATCGTTTCCGAGCCGGAAATCGAAACGCCGGAAGAGGCCGTGGCTTATCTCAATTCGCTACGCCAGATCCTGGTCTATGGCGGCCTGAGCGACGCGGACATGGAAAAGGGTCAGATGCGCTGCGACGTAAACGTCTCCGTCCGTCCGGACGGCCAGACCGAACTCGGCTCCAAGATCGAGCTGAAAAACCTGAACTCCGTCAGCGGCGTGCGCCGAGCCCTGGCCTACGAGATCGAGCGCCAGATCGAAGCGGTGGAAAACGGAGAGAAACTGATCCAGTCCACCCGCCGCTGGGACGATGACCTGGGCGAAACCTTCCTCATGCGCACCAAGGAAGAAGCGCACGACTACCGCTACTTCCCCGACCCGGATCTCCTCCCCGTGCAGACCGAAGACATGGTCGCCAAGATGCGCTCCACCGTGCCCGAACTCCCCCACGAAAAGCGCGCCCGTTTCGTGGAAGCCTATGGCGTCAGCGACTACGACGCCAGCGTTCTCGCCTCCGAACAGGCCCTCGCGGACTACTACGAAAAGGCGGCGAACGGTGCCAAGGACACCAAGAAAGTCGCGAACTGGGTCATCAACAACCTCCTCTCCGCCCTGAACGACGCCAGCCTGACCATCCAGGACTGCCCCGTCGCGCCGGAGAAACTGCGCGACCTGATCAACCTGGTGGAAAGCGGTCAGGTAAACAACAACCAGGCCAAGGAAGTCTTCACCCTCCTCTTCGAAAGCCCGGACAAATCCCCGGCAGCCATCGCCAAGGAAAGAGGCTTCGAACCCGCCGACGATTCCGAAGTGGAAGGCTTCTGCGACCAGGTCATCGCCGACAACCCCGACAAAGTCGCCGAAATCCAGGCCGGAAACGACAAACTCATCAACTGGCTGACCGGCCAAGTCATGAAAGCCTCCAAAGGCAAAGCCAATCCGAAGGCCGTGGGCGATATCCTGAAGGCTAAGATTGGGGGTTAGATCCCGTCCTCCAAAGACCTACCGGGGACGCGAAGCGTCTTTAGAGTGCGGCAAGTTTTCTTTCGCCAGTCCTGCTCGGACCCGCTCTGGGGATTGTAGCCGGAGGCGCGATGGGGCAGAAGGCGCAGTTTTTCTCCCACATCGCCCCCCAAAAAAATCTTCTGCGCCTCTTGCGCCTTTTTGCGGCCATTCCCCCTCACGCCCGCTTCCTCTTCAAACGAAGCCCAGCCCGCCTAATCGTCACATAGATCCACAAACCCAATCCGGCCAAGCCGTGCCCTACCAGCGCCGAATTCAGGGCCAAGATTCCAAAGAAGAAAAACAGTGCAGTTGCAAAGCCGAGTATCCCTTCGGACTCGACACCATAACTGGGAAAGAATTCAAGAAGGTACCCAAACGGCATAACTAATATGCCAAGCGTCCAGCCATAGATGTCCTCAAGTGATTCTCGATTCTCAAAACATTCCTCCAACCAGTCGCCCGCGGTGATCCTCAATACAACAAGTGAACCGGCCAAAGTGAAGTGAAGTATTGAGACGACCCCGGAAACACTGAATCCCCACTTCTTCCTCATTCACCAGATGCTAACAAACGAAATCTTCTGACCCAACTCAAAAAAGAACTCTCTGGAGAATCTTGATCCCGTCCCAAAGTTCGCCCCGGCCTCCATCATCCGCATTCCTCCTCTTTTGCACCTCTTGCGCCTTTTTGCGGCCATTCCCCTCTCACGCCCGCTGCCCCTTCCGCCCCCGCAACAAACTCGAAACCGCGATCCCCAGCCCGGCCGCGACGAACAGCAGCGGAAACCACAGCGTATAAAGCGGCGCCTTGGTATTCTTCTTCAGAACCGCCTCCGCCGGCGTATCCGGATTCACATAACACGCCGTCTCCATTCCCGGCGGAAAGCGCTTCACCCATTTCTCGATCTTCTCCCGGTCCGAAGCCAGGATCGGCCCGCTCGGCGAATACTTCACCCGCTCGCTATTGTAAGGCGTCCCCTCAAACACATAGTGGTAGCGCACCAGGAACTCATACTGCTCCCGCTCGTATTGATCTTTCCCCTCCGCCTCCGCCACGGCGGACACCACGATCTGGCAGGGGGTTTCCACCCAGAGATCCGTCTCGCTGGCCCGCTGGTAGGCGAACCACAGCGCCCAGCAGAAAAACGCGCCGCCCGCCGCCAGCGCCAGCCCCACCCCCACGGCCCAGAGCCGGGCGGCGGGGTGAATGCGGTTCTGACTGGGACCGGGGCTTTTCGGGGACGTGGCGTTCATTTCTTCCGGGTTGTCTTCGGATTCGCGCTCGCTAGGTTAACCCCATGAGCACCTCCTTGCCCCAACAGATCGACACCGATCTGAAAACCGCGATGAAAGAAAAGGACATGGCCACCCTGGGCACGCTCCGCATGCTGAAATCCGCCGTCAAGAACGCCGCCATCGAAAAAGGCGGGGCCTCCGCGGTCCTCACGGATGCCGAAACCGTGGCGGTCATTCGCAAGCAGATCAAGCAGCGCGAAGACTCCGCCGCCAGCTACAAAGACGCGGGCCGGAGCGACCTGGAGGAAAAGGAAGTGGCGGAAATCGCCGTGCTCCAGAAATACCTGCCCCCGGAACTGAGCGCCGAACAGATCGAGAAAATGGTGGAAGACGCCATCGCCGAAGCCGGCGCCACCTCCAAGAAAGACATGGGCGCCGTGATGAAAGTCCTCCAGGAAAAATCCGGCGGCCAGGTGGACAACAAGACGCTTTCCCAGGAAGTGATGAAGCGGCTTTCCTGAAGGGTCAAGAGCCGCGTGTGGAAAGAGAAGGTTGAACGCCGCCATCATCGTCGCCGCCGGGTCCAGCCGGCGCATGGGTTTTGACAAGCTGTCCGCCCCGCTGGCCGGGCAGCCCGTCCTCTGGCACTCCCTGCGCGCGTTTTCCGCCTGCCCGGAAATCGGCCACCTCATTGTCGTGACCAGCGCGGACCGCATGGACGCGATCCGGGAGATGGCTGATACCTTGCCCGAGGGCAAGCCCCTGGACCTCGTGGAAGGCGGCGCGGAACGTCACCTCTCCGTCTGGAACGGCCTGCAAACCCTGCCGGACGCCACCAAATACGTCGCCATCCACGACGGCGCCCGCCCGCTCATTACCGTTCAGGCCATCGAACTCTGCCTGGCGGCGGCCCGGGAACACGGCGCCGCCTCCCTCGCCCACCGCGTGGCCGATACCCTGAAACGCGCCGATGCCGAAGGCTGCGTCACCGGTTCCGTGGACCGCGCCGGCCTCTGGGCCATGGAAACCCCCCAGACCTTCCGCCGCCACCTCATCCTCCGCGCCTACGAAAAAGTCCTCGCCGAAAACCTCCACGTCACCGACGAAGTCTCCACCCTCCAACTCCTCGGCGAACCCGTCCACCTCGTCGAAAACCCCACCCCCAACCTCAAAATCACCTTCCCCCAAGACCTCGACACCGCCACCGCGCTGCTGAACCAAACGGACCAGTCTTAATCCCTATCTCCTCCAGCACCACCCTCGGCATCCCCTCCAAAAACCTCTCTGTGCTCTCAGTGTCCTCTGTGGTCAAAAAAGCTGTGTAAGCGTTCTCTCCACAAAACCATCTCATCGTCTGATAGTCCGACAGTCCTGTCCCCCAATCCCCCCATGCCCGTAACGTACCACTCTACCCGCCTCGAAAACGGCCTTCAGCTCGGCATCGCGGAGATGCCGCACATGGAGAGCGCCGCCGTCGGCTTCTGGGTGGCCGCCGGCACCCGGCACGAGCCGGAGGGGAAGACCGGGCTCGCCCATTTCATCGAGCATCTCCTCTTCAAAGGCACCTCCATCCGCTCCGCCAGCGAGATCGTCCGGGAGATCGAAGGTCTCGGCGCCAGCGTGGATGCCTTCACCACCGAGGACCACACCTGCTACTACTGCCGGGGTCCGGCGGACACCCTGGAAACCATGGTGGAAGTGCTGTCCGACATGTTCATGGCCCCGCTGTTTTCTCCGCACGACATCGAGAACGAGCGCGAAGTGATCGAGGAAGAGATCTCCATGTATCACGACCAACCCGCCCAGCACCTGGAGGACCTGCTCAGCCAGGCCGCTTGGGGGAGTCACCCGCTGGGCCGCCCCATCACCGGCACGGAGGAAACCCTGGCCGACATCGGACGGGATGACATCACCGCCTTTCACCACCGGGCCTACGCGGGTGCGCAGACCACCATCTCCGTGGCCGGAAACGTCTCCGCCGCCACGGTGGAAAAGCTGATCCGCAGCCGCCTCGACGCCTTAAACCCCGGCGACCGCCTCTCCGAAGAACCCTACCGCTGGAGCCCCAATTCTTCCGGCAACGGCGCCTCCACCACTACCCCAGAACCCGTCTTCTCCATCCGCGATACCGAGCAGGTCCACCTCGCCATCGGCTTCCACGGCGGAGGCCGTCACGACGAATCCCGCTACGCCCTGAAAATGCTGGACGTCATCCTCGGGGAAAACATGAGCTCCCTCCTCTTCCAGCGCCTGCGGGAGGAAGAAGGCCTCTGCTACTCCGTGCAGAGCGACATCATGGCCTTCGAAGACACCGGCCTCATCCACGTCTATGTGGCGCTGGACCCCGAAAACCTGGAGCGCACCCTGGAACTCATCGCCGCCATCTTTTCCGAACTGCGCAGCCGCCCCGTCCCCGCCGCCCACCTGGAGGAAGCCCGGCGCTACATCCTGGGCCAGAGCCGCGTCGGCCTGGAGTCCACCGGCAACCAAATGAACTGGTGCGGCGAGTCCCTCCTCTCTTACGGCCGCATTGTGGACCCCGACGAGTCCCGCGAGAAAATCCGCCGCGTCACCGCCGAAAGCATTCAGCAGCTGTGCCAGGAACTCCTCGTCCCCGGCCGCGCCGCCCTCGCCGCCGTCGGCCCGGACGGCATCCAGGCCCCCATCACCGGCTTCCCCGCCCGCCTGGCCTAAAAACACCCGCCGCAGAGGTGGTCCTCGACCTCCGGGCGGGGAACTCGCGAACCGCGCATGCAATTCATGACGGCGGCGGTTCATCGCCAACCGCGACTGCAAACGCGACCGCGCCCGGCACCCAGTTCCTCCGCGCTACACGCCCAAGGTCCAAACCCGGAAAAAAACCACCCCGGCACTGCTCCCGCGAACGCGCTCGGAGATCGCGTTCCACCTGGCTGGGCATTGCCCGTCCGGATACAGAACCGGCGCACCCTCACCCTTCCCACCATCTGTGTTCTCTGTGCCATCTGTGGTCCATCTCCAGAAATGCTGAGATCCCCCCAGGACCACCCCCGGCTTGCGTCCCGCCGCTGGATGTTCGAAAATTAGATGAAATCTTCCCGCCCCTGCTCTAGCTTGGCGATTCCCCCCCTTTTCGCCCGCACGAAGTACGATGCGAGGGGAGGAGCCACCGAGAAGAGTAGTAGCAGTAGTAGAAGAAGAGAGAGGGTACCCCAGGAATACCATGAACGTCACCGTCGAAAGACTTCCAGAATGTAGAGCCAGCCTCCGCGTGGAGGTGCCGGGCGCCGATGTCACCAAGGAACGCGAGAAAATCCTGAACGCCTACGTGGCGCAGGCCAAGATCCCCGGCTTCCGTCCCGGCAAAACACCCCGCGCCGTCGTGCTGAAGCACTACCGCAAGCCCATCAACGAAGAACTCCAGGAGCGCCTCGTCCGCGCCGGCTGCGACGAAGCCACCGAGAAGGAAAAGCTCGAGATCCTCGGCGTGGCCAAGGTGGAAAATCAACTCTTCCACGAAGACGACGCCTTCTCCTTCACTGCGGAGGTCGTCGTCTCCCCCGACTTCACGCTGCCGGAATACAAAGGCATTGCCGTCCAGGTGCCCACCATCGAAGTCACCGAGGACGGCATCGACCGCATCCTCGGAAACGTCCTCGAGCGCTTCTCCGAGTTCAAAGACGTCGAAGGCCGCCCCCTCCAGGAAAACGACTTCGCCGTCATCAGCTACAGCGCCACCCTCGACGGCCAGCCCCTCCAGGAAGCCATCCCCGACGCCCCCGCCGGCCTCGTGGGCGTGGAAGAATACTGGCTGAAAGTCGCCCCCGATGAGTTCATCCCCGGCTTCTGCGAGCAGATCACCGGCATGAACGTGGGCGACAAGAAAGACCTCACCATCACCCTGCCCGAAGACTTCAGCGTGGAATCCCTCCAGGGGAAAGAACTCGCCTACGCCGTCGAGCTGAAAAACATCAAGGAACAGTCCATCCCCGAACTGACCGACGAGATCGCCGGCCAGATCGATCCCGGAAAGACCGCCGCCGAACTCCGCCAGACCATCCGCGAAAGCCTCGGCGCCGAGCAGGAAAGCATGCGGAAGGACATGATCACCAACCAGATCCTCTCCCACATCAGCGAAGCCACCGAGTTCGACATCCCGCAGCATCTCCTCTACTCCGAGACCCAGCGCCAGGTAAACGGCATCGTCCAGGAAAACCAGCGCCGCGGCATCGACGACAACGAGATCATGGAACACCAGGACGAGATCCTCGAAAACGCCGAGGTCCGCGCCAAGCTGAACGTAAAGACCACCTTCATCCTCGAGCGCATCGCCGAAGCCGAAAAAATCAGCGTCGTCGAAAACGAAATCATCCAGAGCGTCCTTTCCATGGCCGAACGCTCCGGACGCCCCCCGAAAAAGCTCATCAAAGAGATCCAGAAAAGCGAAGGCTTCGGCCGCATCGCCAACCAGATCCGCATCGCCAAGACCCTCGAGTTCCTCCGCGCCAACGCCGCCATCACCGAGGTAGAACCCTCCCCCGCCGACGCCGAAGACCCCGCCGGAGCCCTGGCCGCCGCTACGACTTCCACTCCCGAAGCAGAACCCGAAGAGAAAGCTTCCTCCTAAAGAAACGTCTCATTCAGAACGCTACACGGCCATCTCCAACACAGGGCCAAAGCACACCACAGAGTCAACGGCCCACCTGGATACCAAACTACTCACTCGCGACACCACAGGCCCCAAGGCCCACCTGGATACCAGACCACAGACCCACAACACCAGAGGGCCAAAGGCCCGACACATACCAGCCTGGGGCGCCAGCCCCAGGTAAACTACCCAGAGACACAACAAGGGCTGAAAGCCCGCCGCACCTCACCCAGCACATTTCCCCACCCAATTTGTCTGTTCGTCTTCTCCCAAAACGTCCCCATTAAAAACCATCTGTGTTCTCTGTGTCATCTGTGGTCAAAATCCGCAAAAACGCCGTCCATCCCTTTCGCCATCCCAAAGCTCAGCCACATTCCCACTAGCCTGGCGCCAATTTCATAGTCTCATTGTCTGAAAGTCTCATTGTCTCCAATACTTCCCATGAAAGACGAACTCCGCGAAATTTCCCCCCTCCTCCCCGCCCACCTGCAACAGCGCGTGAGCGCCGGCAGCACCATGACGCCGCCTCAGAACGTCAGCGTCATCGAAAAAGAAGGCAGCACCCTCATCCAGTTCGACCTGCTGTCCCGCCTGATGAAAGACCGCATCGTCTTCATCGGCGAAGCCATTTCCGATCCGCTGGCCAACTACGTCATCGCCCAGATGCTCTACCTGCAGATGCAGGACCCCAGCAAAGACATCAGCATTTACATCAACTCCCCCGGCGGTTCCGTCACCGCCGGCTTGGCCATTTATGACACCATGCAGTTCGTCACCTGCGACGTGAACACCTACTGCATGGGTATGGCCGCCAGCATGGGCGCCGTCCTCCTCTGCGCCGGCACCAAGGGCAAACGCTACGCCCTGCCGAACTCCCACATCATGATCCACCAGGTCTCCGGCGGCGCCCAAGGCACCGCCAGCGACGTCGAGCGCACCGTGGAGTTCATGTACTCCCTGAAAAAGCGCCTCAACGGTATCCTCGCCGACTGCACCGGCAAACCCATCGAGCAAGTCGAACGCGACGCCGACCGCGACTACTACATGTCCGCCGAAGAAGCCTGCAACTACGGCCTCGTCGACAAAGTCCTCCAAAGCAAACGCGACTCCAAAGAAGGCGAGGATGTGGAGAAGAAGGAGTCTTGAGTTGAGTTAGACCAGCCGACTCCACACAGTTTCTTTCATCCTTAGAGGGGGCCAGATTTCTGGTCCCCTTTCTTGTTTTAGGGAGTTAGCCTCCCCAAATTCAAGCGACCGCCAATGAGCGAATACCGATTCCAGACCAGAAATCTTTAGTTTCATAGCGAAAACAAAAATACATCGCAGATTACGGCGCTAGATCTCATCAGGCGACGATTCGACCAAACCGACTTGGCTAACAATCCCATGCTAAAATCACTTTAAAGGAACACCAAGCCTTCTGTGACAAGAGTTGCGACTGATACATATCCAATGAAGAACCAAGCAATTACGATCTCATAGATAAATTCCTTCCAAAACTAAATCGACGCCAATAGCCCAGAACCTGGGAAAGAAAAAATCCAGAGTATATTTCTGTATGTTAGCAAAATTCTCAAGAGCAACTTTGAAAGGTATTAGGCGCTGATCAGCTTTTACAGCTCTAAAAAGGCAACATCTCCAACCACAATTCTATCTATAAATTTGCAGTATCTACATTCACCCCTAACTCCTACATTAAATTCCTGACAATCACCAAGTAACTCGGAGACAACTAATCCTTCCGTCCGGACTTCGGTCGACAGGATCCCCAAACTCTCCCGCACTCACTCGCCAAACCGAGACATGCGGAATACGTTCAATCCCAGACAATATGCAACATAAAGAAAATGTTTTTGGACCCAACGGCGTCAAAATTGTTCTGTAGTCGTCCTGCAAAGCACTTACAACATTGTTTAAACTAATAAATGTACCAAACCAATCAAATACGTCATAACTAATTCGATTCTCTTCTGGAATATGCTCAAGGAAGTCTGAATTCTGATCGCTAATAGCTTCGGTATACCTTTGATCATGCCCCGTCGGAACAAAAACCACCAAGTAACCAGGCTCAATCTCCTCCGCTAATCCTAACGCGATATCCTTTTCGTAACCCATTCCCAACACTAGAGCAGAGGCACGATCCACCTCCGCAGCCCATCCGCTAAGCTCAGGAATAACTGGACCTCTAAAGTTAATGGAACCGAAATCATCTGCCGGTGTAGAGAACTTTGCATGAGAATAGATAAAATCGGTAACAATCTGCACCCCAAGTCGCTGACCAAGATTCTTGATAACGTAGCACAGATGCGCCGTCAATGTTCTAGTTAAACTAGATACATCAACTGCAAATCGAACACCCTCCTTCACCTGCTCAAAACCCAAAGACCCCAGATAGCTCTCAAGAGCGTTTTCTACGGCAGACGTCGATGCCTCACACAGCCCAAAGCCAGAACTCTCGAAGAACTCTTTATTTTTAGAGAAAGAATGGATCTGTCTATCCATAAACTCTAAGGCAATTTTCTTTTTGAGCTTAAATACATGATTCTCGAACCCAAATCTTGATCGCTCTTCGTACCCGATCGCTGCTATACCCAAGTCATATAGCTCATCTCCCCGAAGCTCACTTAGAGGCTCAATCTTCATATACAACATCCTCAAAAAGCAGCTTCTGGTATGCAGCCCTTCGGTTCGAAAGAATTTTTGACAATGAAATATACCCCCCCAATCGTAGCGGTATCTTGTGAAGCGTTGCCAACATGTAACATAATCTAAACCTTCTCTCATTTAGATTATTTAATATCATTTTATTAGGATCTTGAGCAACATACACCAATGCTCCGGCATTTAAAGCAGCTCCGATCGCCTCGGATGAAATCCCTGCAGAATATTCATCCAATCTAAAAGACTGAACCGGTTCAGCCTTAAACTCACTGCCAAGCACCTCCTCTTCGAAATAGCCTCCAATTATATCAAGCAATCGGAGCACCCCCCTATCATGACCGCTTGGCGTAATGGGAATCGTCATCAGCTTAGATCGAAATTTATGTAGCGTATTATTAATAGCCCTTCCTTGAATCGAAGCACTAATCCTCATGGCACCGGCAGGGACTTTCCCAACCATATCTGACAATAACCCTTTTAGCCATCGGGGATTCCCTTCGCAAATAGCCGCAATCGAATCCCAACCTGCGTATAACTCGAAAGACTTACGACTTCTATGTTGTTGGCGATTATCCGGAGGCTTAAGAAAATAGTTTCGGAACAGAATTGTCGGGAACGCTTTTCTGATCACACTAGCGCGCACATCCTCACTAAGCTTGTGCATACTGGTCACATCGACTTTGTTATCATTCAAATACTTCCTAAATGAAGGGTCCTTTTGCCTCAATGACACAATTTCTCGGTGATGAAAAGAACCTGGCGCATATGATTCAGTCGCCAATTCGTCTCCAAAATTGGATTGGCCAAAAAAGGAAGGCGGATCGACGTTTCTGATATTTGCATTCCTAAGAAACTCTGTAGCCAAATCAAGACTGAACCGCTTACTTCTTGAGCGATCGGAATACCACAGCGGAATCAGATTAAAGTCATCATCCTCCTGCGGACGAGTTGCTGATTGCTCTATCTCCACTTCTACCTTAACAAATGGACTCATCGAGAGCTTAAAATATAGCAATGGTTGAGTGCTCCTAAGGTAACGTAAGAGCTTAGTTTGAAGAAAATCAGGAGCTAACTCCAATTCATCAAAGCAGAGCGCCCAATACTGATCAGATGCACCCACCAAATCGTTAACGGCCCTTATCGCAGGAGAGAGGACCGTCAAAAAGTCAGGATAGATAAGACCCTCATCAATTAACCTTTCGCCCCTTCCCTCAGCTTCGCGCAATCTTTCTTTCGCCACAAAGAAGCCAATTGACATAAGCTTTTTATCCAGCGCCATCTGAAGCCCGGTGAAAGTGGGAATAACGGGCTCCACCTTAAATATATCGGAAAGCAGGGCCACCAACTCTTTCTCTTTCTTAGCGCCAATTTTTCCTGTTTCTCTCGGCGATCTTACCGAAACAAGTATAAATTCATCCAATACCGCAGAAACAAAAGCTTGAGCTACATGAAGAGTAATAGTCGTATCAGTCAATGCCTCTTGTTCGTGAGAGGTAAGTAAATTTTTCCCTATATTCTTTAGTTGCTCCTGCCAAAGTATGTCAGTTGGCACAAAAACCCCTATAAAGTTAATCTTTTTTCTTACGGTTTCGGCCATTTGACCCTTCCAGGCTCGCAATGCGCGTCGCTGAAGCATCTTAAGCAAGCTGGTTTTCCCTGAACCTCTTGGCCCTAGGACAATCGAATGACAAGGCTGGCAAAGCTTGTAAAAATAGTCTGGAGCAATAAATGAAGCTGCAACTTCTTCAGGTGTAAGAAATTTTGCATTGAACGCCTCAAAGATAGATGGAGCAAGGGATCTATTCATTTTCTTGCGAGCTCAAATAAATTACCATGCCTATCATAAACCGCGCCAATTGAATGTACAGCATCAAGCCGTTCAATAACCCTTTCTATCGTCTCCCTTGGAACGAATTGAATCGCTTGCAACTGATCAACTATCTCTTCCCACCTTGCTTTTGGAGTAACAACTTTTGAGATTTCACTGGCAATGTCTGGAATACTGGCTCTATAACCAAACCCTGTCGCTCCACCGAGACCACCATTGCCCCTCGGTATATGCCAACGCGCCTGAAGATTCCATTCTAGAGACCTCACTATCCCGTGGAGCCCGTGTTCTTTTATATATGAAATATCGAAGTCTATTAAATGAACCTGATTTTTTGCATCAGATCCATACATTGCATAAGGCACTGCACTTATTGTTCCTGATGACAACATTACCGGTTGGTTAGCAGTCCCTCTTCCGTACTGTAATCTCGGAAAGTGCTTATGTCCGTACACCATTAGCCAATCTTGCCCAAGTTTCTCGGAAAGCAGATAGACTAAGTCATCTCCTCCCATCACGTGATCCCCTTCTCCCTGTAGAAGTTCTGACTGACTTTGAAGAGGATGATGACAGATTAGAAGATTAATTATCCGGTCTTCCGAGGCGTTGAGTGCACTTTCAATTGCGTCTAAAGTCTTTTCGGAAATCCTTCCATGGCCACGTTCCTCATCTTTGTAACCGTGGTAGGCTGAAGAATTGATATTTAATATTCGAAAATCCTGAAAATACCTCAGGTAAAAATGTCTAGACCAATATCGATCAAATTCTTTCGCTTTATTTACAGGAAATAGCGGTGACAAAGATTGCAAATGACCTCGGGCGTCGTAGTCATTATGAAGATGTCTCGAATCCAGATCGTGATTTCCCGCAGTCGCAAAAATCTCCTTCGCATGAAGGCTTTTAGCTAGCGCCTGAAAAGCCTTCCACGCAATATTTGCTGCCTCAGGATCCGCCTTGTCACCGAGATCGCCACAACAAATCGCTATGTCAGCACGCAGTCTATTTTCCTTTATATAATTTATTAACTGTGTTACAGGGCACAGGTTGGCTTTTCCATAGTTTTCAGCCCTAAACCAAGAGATCGAAGACCTCTCCCCATCTTCGCCTTTGGCGGTACAATGGAAATCTGCGCAGACGAAAACGGTATATTTTTCCTGTGACATCTGAGACTTCAGAAATTTGCGATCATCACCTCCTTAATCGTTTTCCGATGTTTGGAAAAACTCGCAATCTGACGCTTTACGGGAATCTCCAAACAGTTCCATCGCTTCTTGATTGGGACAATTTCATCTACATTGATATAGGAAACCACAAATTTTGCATTATTTGCGTCCAGCTTTTCGAGCATATTCGCTAACCTCTCCAAGTCTTTTATCCCAAAAGATTTTGGCCCATACTCCCCTCTATTTCGTCTACCTGTATAGTCGTATGGGGGATCAAAGTAGAAGAGAGTTGAAGAGCTGCAGTATTTCTCTGTTAATCCAAAATCTCCATCTAATATTTGAGCCCCTCTTAAAGCGATAGATGCTCTATAAATGAAAGCCTCAGACGGAATCGACCCTGTCCGTTTTCCCATCGGCACATTGAACTGCCCGTTTCTATTTTCTCGATAAATTCCATTAAAGCAGTTTCGATTTAGGTACAAGAACCTTGCCGCTCTTTCCAGTTTACCAAGCTTGTCAGGAGAGAGCTCTCTGAGTGCATAGTATTTTTGTATAGTGACGGGATAAGCGTGCGCTATCCTTGCAACCTTTCTTGGATGCTTTCTTACTGTTCGATAAAAGCGCATCAGTTCACTATTAAGATCAGAGATTACCGCACGCTCTGGTTTAAGGGCAAAGAATAAGCTTCCGGATCCTACAAAGGGTTCCACGTATCGATGACCCTCCAACCCTCTGACCTGCTTCAATAATTGGGGAAGCAACTGCCGCTTACTGCCGGCCCACCTCAAAATCGGTCCAGTCCATGGACGAATTTTGACCTGTTGTAAAGGGCTGGGTTTCATTGGCCTAACGATGTTAGTCATGCGCTAATGGATTTCAAGGCTATTCGGTTTAGACAGATTTCGTGCTAACAAGCTCGTTCCAAGATCATTTTTGCAGCCACAGGAAATAGAGTTGTAAGGTTCAAGGAATATTGGCCGTCAAGTTTGACTTTCTTTTTTGGTCGACGGTGTTCTCCTGATAACGATGGAGGCACTGGTTAGTAAAACGGGGTACATAGCCATGGTTCGCTGTCTGCAAGTCCGGGAACGGTCGCAGGGGTAGTCGGGGCCTCCAGCATGGATGCCGTCCTTCTCTGCGCAAGCACCAAGGGCAAACGCTACTCCCTGCCAAACTCCCACATAATGATCCACCAATTCTCCGGCGGCGCCCAAGGTACGGTGGAGTTCACGTAGTCCCTGAAAGACCGTTTCAAGGTAGCCCCGCCGGCTGCACTAACAAGATGCAGGCAAGCCGGGCGGCTGCTACCACAGGTCCCACAGGAGAAAAGGGAAAGAGCGGCCCCGCCCGCCTCCGGGGGCGATACCAGCGGGAGACGTCCGGACTGCGTTCCTCGGCCAGCCTGTCTCCCTCAAACCCATACCTCAGATCCGTCTGGGGTTTGGCGGGCATTTTTCGAGCCGTTTTTCCCCTTCTTCTTGCGGCATAACACGGCTTGTCTCGGACTCCAGTTCCTTCTAAGGTCAGAAAATATTGGCTTTAGATGCTCTTTTTCGTTGTCAAGAGCAAGAGGGGTCAGTCAAAAAATTTTGACACTTCTCAGCAGCGAAAGTCACTCATTTTCTCGAACCTCGACCCCATTTCATCCTACGGACTCAGCCCTTCCCGCCCATGCGCCGTCCACAGGTCATCCTGGATCGGTCCCAGGGGCACGATGCCGGTGGGATTGATGTCGCGGTGGGTGACGTAGTAATGGCGCTTGATGTGGTCGAAGTTCACGGTCCCGGCGATGCCGGGCTGTTGGAAGAGGTCTTTCAGGTAGGCGTGGAGGTGGGCGTAGTCCACGATGCGGCGGAGGTTGCACTTGAAGTGGCCGTGGTACACGGCGTCGAAACGGATGAGGGTGACGAAGAGTTTCCAGTCCAGCTCGGTGATCTGGTGGCCCACCAGGTAGCGACGGGTGGCGAGGCGGGTCTCCAGTTCGTCCAGGGTTTCAAACAGGGCGCGGACGTTCTTCTCATACGCGGCTTGGGTGGTGGCGAAGCCGGACTTGTAGACGCCGTCGTTCACGGTTTCGTAGATGCGTGGGTAGAGGGCATCGATCTCTTCGCGCAGGGGCTCGGGATATAGGTCCAGCTCGCGCGCGGCGGGGTCCGCGACGTGGGCGTCGAACTCACGGTTGAACATCCGCATCAGGTCTTCCTCGTTGTTGCTGACGATCTGGTTCGTCTGCTTGTCCCAGAGGACGGGAACGGTCACCCGCGCCCGGTAGCCGGGCTGGCTCGCCTCATACGCCTCGCTCAGAAAACGCCAGCCATTCACCGGTTCCGGCTCCACGCCCGCCTTCCGCGCTTCCTCATCGTCCTCCGCCGCAAACCGCCACCCCCGGCCGTCCCGGATCGGGTCCACCACCGTCAGCCCGATGACGTCATCCAGGCCCTTCAGCTTCCGCGTGATGACCGTCCGGTGCGCCCAGGGACAGGCCAGGGACACATAAAGGTGGTAGCGGCCCGGCTCCGGCGCGAAGGGCGTGGAGCCGTCCGCGCGAACCCAGTTGCGGAAGGCGTCTTCCTGGCGCTGAAATTCGCCGTCGTCGCTTTGTTCGTCGGGAAATTGGCTGGCGGTCATGTGATTTGGGTTTCGAAGGTTCAATTTGGATTCTCCCCTTGAGACGGTTACGACTCCGCTGTCCTGTCGTGACGAAGAATCTGATTACCCATCCAGCCAAAAAGGTTCCGCCCTCCCCCAGCGCGAATTTGGAGCGCGCGTGGCAGAGGACGGCAAGCAAAGAATGCCGTCCGGCGGCACCGCTTTGGGAGCGGCCTCAAGAATAGCAGCGCCAATCTCCCACGAGCCGGCCACGGCGGCGCGGCCCCATCCCGTCCGAGTCCGAAATTCCGGAGATGCCCAGTCGATTCAGCCTCAAAGCCTGGCCGGGCCATCCTTTTACTCTCCAGCAATAGGCAAGCCAGAACGCCGGAAGTTCCTGACGGCGCACCCGGCGCACCTTTCCGCCCGCCCGCTCCCAAAGCGGCGCCGCCGGAAGCCGCTAACGCGCCTTTCTCTGCCGCACGATCTCCAAATCCGCCCGGCAGTCACCGGCCGTTTCAATCCGGCATTGGCGCACCAGCCAGAGAGGGGGTGGGGCCAGTAGTGGGCATTACCAGGGGCTCGAAAGAAACGTCCCCCGCTTCATCGAATTGCCCCCTCGCCTTCCGTTCACCCCCGTCCTTGCTCCCAAGAAGAGCCTCTTCTCTCCAACTCCCTCTGTGCACTCTGTGTCCTCAGTGGTTCGCCTCCCCGCACCCCCGGGCAAAAAATCCCGAGCCCGATGGGTCAGAAAAATGCTCCGAATCCTCTCAAAAATATGAAGGAGACACGGCTCTCATAACGTTTTGAAAATCATTGTTTTCTGATTTATTGTAGTTTTTTGGAAGTATTATTAAAATGCCTTGGCGGCCCCCGGGAGGCCAAAACCTTCTGGAACTGACCGCGTCTCTCCATTAGATTTCGGTTCGTCCTCCTCTACACTCTCGATACATTTTCTTTATGGCACGCGCCTCGAACCTCACCATGTGTTCCTTCTGCGGGAAGAGCCACGCGGAAGTCAAAAAGCTGATCGCCGGCCCCGGGGTCTACATCTGCGACGGCTGCATCAATGTCTGCAAAGGCATCCTGGAAAAGGAACTGAACGAGGAAAGCGAAGACCAGCCCAAGGCCTTCCAGGTTCCCAAGCCGAAAGAACTTTTCGACGAGCTGAACCAGCACGTCATCGGCCAGGAACACGCGAAAAAGGTGCTCTCCGTGGCGGTCCACAACCACTACAAGCGCATCCAGCAAAACCAGTTCAACAGCCAGCGGAACCGCGGCGGCAACGGCGCGCGCTTCAGCCAGTTTGACGACGTGGAGATCGAAAAGAGCAACATCCTGCTCATCGGCCCCACCGGCTCCGGGAAGACACTCCTGGCCAAGACCCTGGCCAAGCTGCTGAACGTGCCCTTCTGCATCGCGGACGCCACGACGCTGACCGAGGCCGGTTATGTGGGCGAGGACGTGGAGAACATCATCCTGCGCCTCCTCCAGACGGCGGAATACGACGTGAAGCGCGCCGAGCTGGGCATCATTTACATCGACGAGATCGACAAGATCGGCCGGAAGACCGAGAACGTCAGCATCACCCGCGACGTCTCCGGCGAAGGCGTGCAGCAGGCCCTCCTGAAGATCCTGGAAGGCACCGTCTGCAACGTGCCGCCACAGGGCGGCCGGAAGCACCCGCAGCAGGAGTACATCCAGGTGAACACGGAGAAAGTGCTCTTCATCTGCGGCGGCGCTTTCGTGGGCCTGGACGAAATCATTTCCCGGCGCGTCGGCAAAAAAGTGCTGGGCTTCACAGAAAGCCAAGGCGCCAAAGGCTCTGGCGTGGCCCCGGCCAAGCCGGATCTCCAGAACGTGACGCCGGAGGACCTCCTCAGCTTTGGCCTCATTCCGGAATTTGTCGGCCGCCTGCCGGTCGTCTCCACCCTGGAGCACCTGTCCCGCGAGCAACTCATCCGCGTCCTGACCGAGCCGAAGAACGCCATGGTCAAGCAGTACAGCAAGCTGCTGGCGATGGATGGCGTGGAACTTCAGATCAAGGAAGACGGCCTGGAAGCCATGGCCGAGGAAGCGCTGAAGCGCGGCACGGGCGCCCGCGCCCTGCGGTCCATCATCGAAAAACTGATGCTCGACGTCATGTTCGAATCTCCCAGCCGCCAGGACATCGCCACGGTCACGCTGAACCGCTCCGTGGTGGAGGGCGAACGCCCCCCCATCACCCGGCGGAAGCAGGAGAACAAAGACGCGGCCTGATCTGGACCCGGTTCCAGAGGGACCACGTTTCAGACATCGCGCCTTCCGGCCTGGCCCCACGCGGATAGGGGAAGGGTAAATTACCCTTCCATCTCAGGCCGTGGAATTCAGGGCTTTGGGGCAAAACGGTCTCACCACGGGAACTGGTGGGGCATTCAGGTCAGCAATTTCGGATTGAGTTATTTCGAAAATCCGTAAAAATAAGATAAATTAGGGATTTCAGCGACGGCTGACTTCGCTTATCTCCGTTCTAGAATGCTCCCTTTATGGCCTCCATCCGACGGCTGCATCACTTGCAATCCTGGTTCCACCGCGGGCTGAAAGCCCTGGACCGGGTGAAGCCCTTGCCTCCGCCCTCCGGTCCCGGCCCCTGGAGTGACGTGCCGGTCAGCCTGGTCATTCCCTTGCACCCGAAAGATCTGGCCGTGGCGGAGCACGCCCTGCGCCACGCGCGGCATCACGTCTGCCACCCCATCGAAGAGTGCCTCATCCTCGCGCCACCGGATGACCGCGCGCGCCGCTTCGCGGACCGGCACGAGTGTCGCTTCGTGGACGAAAACGAGGCCCTGGGCGTTTCCCTGCCAGAAGTGGAAGAACGGCTGGCCCGCCACGGTTTCCCCCGGAGCGGCTGGATCTACCAGCAGCTTCTCAAGCTCGGCTGCGACCAGCACCTGAAAACGGACCACGCCCTCATTCTGGACGCGGATACCCTGCTGCTCCGGCCCCGGGTGTTCTTTGACGGAGCCACCCTGTTCCAAGACCTGTCCCACGAGCGGAACCACCTCTACCGCAAGGCCCACCGGATGCTCATGGGCACCAGGATCCGCTGCCCCTTTTCCTTTGTTTGCCACCACATGTTCTTGGAAAAGCGCATCCTCCAAAGCCTGCGCCAGACTATCGAAGACCGCACCGCCCAGTCCTGGTGGGAAGCCATCCTGGCCCTGGCCGATCCCGCCCTCTGGACTGAAACAGAATTAAGAAGCCTGCCCTTCAATTTCTTCTCCGAATACGAAACCTACGCGAACTTCAGCCTGCCGTTCTACCAGAAGGTTCGCTTCCGCTATTTCATGAACCACGGCGCGCGGGACTTCGACCCCGCCATGCGGAACATTCCCTGGTATGTGAAAAATCTGCCCAGCCGCTACCAGTGGGCCTCGTTTCATTCCTACTACCGGGAACAGCGCGGCGCGGCTGAAGCTCCAGAAGAAACGCTGTCGTCCACGGCGGCCACGGCGGCCACGGCGGCCACGGCTGGGGAAAATCGTTCTGGCATGTTGGCGGGGTTGCGTTAACATCCAACCGTCATGAGCGACGGTGCATCCAAAACTGAATTGCCGGCCATCGGGTTTGCCGAAGACCTTTCCCAGGAAGAACGCCAATCCATGGGCTCGTTTGGCGAGTTCATTACGGTTACCGAAGGAGACGTATTGATCACCGAGGGCAAGGAACAGGACGCCTTGTTTCTGGTAGTGTTCGGAAACTTCCACGTGCAGACCGAGACCACCGGCCGCGTGGTGCTTCTGGGCCGGCTAAAGAGCGGCGACACCATGGGCGAAATGAATATCTTCGACCCCGGTGAAGCCAGCGCCAGCGTGGTGGCGAAAACACTGTCCCAGGTATGGCGAATCGACCGCCAGAATTTGGAAAATTTCCTCGAATCGCATCCAAAAACGGCCTCCCGCGTATTAGTAAATATCGCTACCCAGCTGAGCAAGCGCCTGCGCCGCACCAACGAAAAGGTGGCGCTGGCACGAGAAGCCATGCTGGACTCTTTCTAGGAACCACCCACTCCTCAAATCACTCCCCCACAAAGCGGATCGCGGGAAAGCTCTTTCGCTTGACTTGCTCTCCGTGGACGTAGAGTTTCCGGATCTTGTCTCGATTACTTTTACCGGGACCTGTTAATAACCCCACATCAGATCGCGGATGCATTTGCTCGGTTCAGGTCTTCTTGAAATTCCCGATCACGATTTTTCAAAGGCCCTGACGCTCCTTTTCGCCTTTGTGATTTGCCATGCTCTGGGAGACTTCCCCCTCCAGGGCGCATTTCTAGCCCGGTTCAAAAACCGCCACTTCCCGCCGAAGGAACTGGGGGTGAATGAAGAGGCCCCGCCTTCGCTCTGGATCTATTGCCTGACCTACCACTCGCTCATCCACGCCGGATTTGTCTGGCTCATCACCGGCAGCGTTATCCTGGGCCTGGCCGAACTGGCCGTTCACTGGCTGATCGATTTCGTGAAGTGCGAACGCTGGACCAATTTCCACACCGACCAGCTCCTCCACCTGGCCACCAAGCTGGCGTATGCCGCGCTGGTGTATTTCGGCCTCGTGGAAATGGCCTGACCGGAGCCATCCGGCCCTTCATTACCAAGGGCGCACGTCCGGGCGGCGGGCTCACAATTCCCACGGCTCGGCTTGTCTTCCCGGCGGAATCGGCGAATGTTCTACCGTCATGTTCCGCTTCCCCCTTTCCCGAAGCCCCATAGTCTCCCTCATCGCGCTCATGGCGGCTTTGGCCTGCCTCTCGTGGAGCCCCACCTTCGCCCAAGATCAGGATTCGCCTGACGATGCTCCAGCGCCCGAGCCCAAAGAAGAAGCACAACCTTCCAAGAAAACCGGAGAAACGGACTCCGATTCGGACGCGGAAGCAGATCCCGAACAGGCCTCGGAAGATACCGGCTTCGAGGAGATCGAGCTGTTTACCCGCGTCCTGGAGATCGTCCGGCAGAACTACGTGGATGATGAGAAAACTTCCTACGAGTCCCTCATCCGCAGCGCCCTGGAAGGCATGCTGGCGGACCTGGACCCGCACTCCCAGTTCATGCACCGGCAGGTCTTCGAACAGCTGAAGCAAAACACCGGCAGCACCTACGAAGGCGTCGGCATTACCATTTCCTTTAAGAACGAGATCCTCTCCATCGTCACCGTCCGGGAGGATGGCCCCGCCGCCCGCGCCGGCGTCCTCCCAGGGGATCAAATCCTGAAGATCAACAACATTCTGACCGAGAAAGTGGGCCTCTCCGAAGCCATCGCCCTACTGAAGGGTAAGCCTGGCCAGACGCTGAAGCTCACCCTCCGCCGCCCCGCCACCAAGGAAATCCTGGAAGTGGAAATGGTGCGCGAAGTCATCAAGCAGGAATCCGTCAAAGACATCACCCTCCTGACCGAAAAACTGACCGGCCCGCTCAAGATCGGCTACGTCCGCATTCTCCAATTCAGCGAACCCACCTCCCGCGAGTTTGCCGACGCTCTGGATGAGCTGGAAGACCAAGGCATGCAGGCCCTCATCCTGGACCTGCGGAACAATCCCGGCGGCCTGCTCGACAGCGCCGTGGAAGTCGCGGGCGAGTTCGTGCCGCCCGGTACCGTGGTGTTGACCACCGAGGGCCGGCCCGGTTCCGGCCTTATCCGCCCCTACCGCACCCCGGAAAAGAAACGCCGCATGAGGGAGTACCCCATGGCCATTCTGGTCAACCACTCCAGCGCCAGCGGTTCGGAAGTGGTGGCCGGCGCGCTCCAGGACTTGAAACGCGCCATCATCATCGGCGAGACCACCTTCGGAAAAGGCTCCGTCCAGTCCATCATGCCCATGGGGGACGGCACCGCCATCCGCCTGACCACGGCCAAGTACTACACCCCCAGCCGCCGCACCATTCACGAAAACGGCGTCCAGCCCAATATCGTAGCCTCCCTGACGCCCCGCGAAGAGGAACAACTCATGGAGTGGTACAACCGGGACACCCTTTCCAAAGAAGACCGCAAGAAACTGGACAGTTTCAAAGACCGCCAGCTCATCCGCGCCGTGGACGCCATGAAAGGCGCCATCGTCTATTCCAACATGAATGGCGCTCCGAAAGAAGCCGCCGCGCCGGAATCTCCAGACGCGGATGCGGAAGACAAAGACGAGGCTTCCACCAAAGAAGCTGACGAAGCGCCCGAAAAGAAAGAATGACCCGCTCGGCCACGGCACCCCCGTCGTACGCCGGTCCGCTCATCCTCGCCCTGGAAAGCTCCTGTGACGAGACGGCGGTAGCCATCGCCGATGGCTTGGACCACATCCTGGCCAGCGAGATTTCCTCCCAGGTGGAACTGCACCGCCCCTACGGCGGCGTGGTGCCGGAGCTAGCCTCACGCAACCACAACCTGAACCTCCGGCCCCTCATCGATCTGGCACTGGAGAAAGCCGGTGTTTCCATCGAAGTCATTGATGTCTTCGCCGCCACCGCCGGGCCCGGCCTGGCTAGCTCCCTCCTCATCGGCAACACCACCGCCAAAGCCCTGGCCCTCGCCGCCGGAGGGAAACCCTTCTACTCCATCAACCACATGGAGGGACACCTCCTGTCTCCTTTCATGGGCGATCCCGAAGGCATTCGCCCCTGCGCGGCCCTCGTCGTCAGCGGCGGCCACACCCTCCTGATTCACCTGCGCGGCCTGGGCGACTACCAACTGCTCGGCACCACCCGCGACGATGCCGCCGGTGAAGCCTTCGACAAAGTGGCGAAAATGTTAGGCCTACCCTACCCCGGCGGCCCGGAGATTGATCGCCAGGCCCGCGCCGGCGACCCCGCCGCCTTCGACTTCCCCCGGAGCATGATCGACAGCGGCGACCTCGGCTTCAGCTTCAGCGGCCTGAAGACCGCCATGTTCTACCAGCTACCCAAGCTGGATCAGCCCCTCTCCCCAACCTGCCTCGCCGACCTCTGCGCCTCCTTCCAGGAAGCCGTCGTCGATGTCCTCGTCGCCAAAGCCCTCACCGCCATCCGCCAGACCGGCGAAACCCTCCTCACCCTCAGCGGCGGCGTCAGTTGCAACCACCGCCTCCGCGAAAAAATGTCCGCCGCCTGCGAAAAGAACGGCATCGAACTCAAAATCGCCGCCCCCGCCTGGTGCACCGATAACGCCGCCATGATCGCCTACGTCGCCGCGGCGAAAGCCCTGCACGGAGTGGAGCCCAGTTCGCTGGACGAGGATGTGAATCCGAATCTAAGGTTGGCGGACTGATTGTTTCCTAACAACTGCATCAGAGCTGAATCTTTGTTACTTCTCCAGAATCTCTCCAACCAATCTGCGTTCCGCCTATAGGGAGATCCGAGCGAACCATCATGTGGACTCCAGTTTTACATAGTAGGCAGAAACCCGTTCTGTATTGAGTTTAACAACTCTAATCATCACCATGCGGTGACTTCCTGTAATGTGCTCTGGAATGAACTTTTCCCAGAGCTCTGAGAGTTCGTTTGATAAAGGGTTCATCGCTTTTCCGTGCTCTTTCTTGCCGTATTCAAACAAGGTCTCCCGGCCATAGCTCGGCATCGCATCATTAAGAGACGCGACCTGCGAAAGGGAAATACCGGTGCCTGTCCGGTCCATGAGTATCCAGCTTCGATTCACCTCTCCCCGGCAACATTCAGAACTCCAATAGCTGACGACTTCAACCTGATCCGCGTCGATCAGGTTGCTGGCAAAAAAGAATCGATTCCTCGGTTTCGAGCACGCCCCGATGCCCAAGGAAACACCTAAGATAATATGGATAGCGAGTGTTCTCACGCCAGTGGCGGAAGGTTGTCGACTGGCCGCATTAATCAGCATCGACCCACTTCACCCATTTCTACGTGTCTTGATCGAATCTTATAGCAGAAAATTTCGCGTTCTGTCAGCATCCCCAGTCGTCTCAACTTCGACCCCAACCACCTCCTTCGTTCCATGACCGCCATCGACGAAATCGCGCCGGACCTGTATCGCCTTTCCCTCTACGTCCCGGAGTTCGATATGCAGTTCAACCACTTCCTGGTTCGCGACGAGGAACCTCTCCTTTTTCATGCGGGCCTGAAGGGCTTTTTTCCGGCGCTGAAAGAAGCAGTCGGTTCATTGATCGATCCCGCCACATTGCGGTATGTGGCGTGGTCGCACTTCGAGTCGGATGAGTGCGGCGCCTTGAACGACTGGCTGGAGCTAGCTCCGGAGGCGGAGCCGGTCTGCACCCTGGTGGGGAAACTCGTCAACGTGGATGACTTCTCCATCCGGCCCGCGCGCGGCATGACCAGCGAGGACGTTCTCGAAACCGGAAAATACCGTTTCCGCGTCCACCGTTCCCCGCACCTCCCTCATGGCTGGGACGCTGGGCTGTTGTTTGAAGAAACACGGAACACCCTCTTTTGCTCCGACTTGTTTCACCACTTCGGCAACGTGACCGCCGTTACGGACTCCGACTTGGTGGGCCCCTCCGCCCAGGCCATGGAAATGATGCAGGGCGGCCCCCTGGCAGGATACCTGCCCTATACCCGCCAGACGGAAGGCGTGCTCAAGTCCCTGGCCGAACTGGACCCTCAGGCCCTCGCCGTCATGCACGGGTCTTCTTATTCCGGCTCGTCAGCCAAGCAAATGTTGGTCGACTTGGCAGGAGTAGTGAAAGAACATTTCGACCAGTAGCCATCCCAAGTTGCGACTCTTCACCCCTTTCGCCAGAAAAGCAGCTTCTGGAGGAAGCTTTTCTTTTTCGGCAGTGCTGTGTCAGACGCGGCGGGCGCTTTCCGGGGATGCCGGATGACGTGTTGCCATTGGTTGGCTTCCAGGATGTTCTGGACTTGGGTGACATAGGACTCGCCCTTTTCCGGGTGGACCATGCGGACGAAGTAGGCATAGCCGCGGATGGCGGAGAGGAGGTTGGCGCTGGAGCCTCGCCAGCTTCTTCCCGAGAGGCCGTCTTTTTCGATGCGGTGCAGGAGGGCGCGAAAGTTCCGCAGATCCCGGCGGGGCACGGATACGCCGTCGTTCACGGTCAGGCCGGTGACTTCCTGCTGGCGGCCACGGCGCATGATGCGGGTTTTGTCCGGGTGAAGCTGGAACCCTTCTGACTGGACGACGGAACGGATGCGCCAGAGGAGCCGTTTCAGGTCCGTCACCGGCTCGCCGGAAACGGAAAACGTCAAGTCGTCCGCGTAGCGGGTGTAGGTATAGCCCAGGCTCTGGGCAACCCCCTGGAGCCGGCGGTCGAGCCGGTAGCACAGAATATTGGTAATGGCCGGGCTGGTGGGCGCCCCTTGGGGCAGGCGCCGTTCGGAGCGGTGGAGAAAGTAGCGTTCGCCATCCAGTTCCACCTCGTCCGTGTCCGCCTCCGTGCAGATCAGGCCCAGGATGGTGGCAATCTTTTCCGGATACCCGAGAGCCCGGAACAGCCCCTTGGTCCGGCGAAAGCTGACGGAGGGAAAGAAGTCTTTCAGGTCCAAGTTCACCACCAGGTCCCGGCCTGTGTGAGCGCTGGCATTGGTCAGGATGGAACGCCCCGGAACGAAGCCATGTGCGGCATCATGCACCGGTACCGGCTCCAGGAATTTTTCCAACACGCGGTACTGCAATGCTTTCAGCCTGGGCATGGGGGCGGAAATGAGCCGCTTGCCACCTGACTTCTTCGGCATGAAGAAGCGCCGGTAATGAGAGACGCGGGACACCTTGCGGTGGAAGGAAAGAAAGCGGAGTTCCCCCAGCCCCACACCCAGCACTTCGGACAATTCCTTCACAGTGCGGATAGCGGGCAACCCAAAGCGCGTGGGATCCGCCGGTGAAGCCTCAGCACCCTCCCCATGGAGCCCAGCGGAGACCCCTTCGCCCAGGTAGAGAATGTCGTTCTGCTTTCTCTCCTCCCACGCCTC
This sequence comes from Verrucomicrobiia bacterium, assembly GCA_030427505.1. Taxonomy (GTDB): domain Bacteria; phylum Verrucomicrobiota; class Verrucomicrobiia; order Verrucomicrobiales; family DEV007; genus JAUICH01. The sequence continues at coordinate 184,246 of JAUICH010000002.1, read as the reverse complement.
AGCCCGGGCTTTCCGTTCCGCTTCGTGGCGCTCCTTGGTCTCTTCCCGGCGGCGGCGCGCGTCGGCCATGCGCCGCTGGCGCATTTCCCGGAGCATCGCTTCGCGGTTCTCATACTTCCGCTGCTTCTGAGCCAGCGCGTTGATCTCTTTCGTGAGTTCGGCCCGTTTCTCCAGCCACTCATTGGTCATGGCCTCGGGCGTGCCGTCCTTCGGCTTCCAGAAACCCAGGCGCACCATTTCTTCCCGGATGACTTCCCCCTTGGATGAGGCGCGAATCCGGTCGTAGAGTTCCTGGCGTCGGTTACTCATAAGCTGGGAAAGCTAGGGTGTATGGACAAATTGGCGGTCCGCCCGGCACGAGACCATTTTTCGGCTGGCAAGGCGCGCCGAATGCCGTTGGGTGAACCCAATAGAGTGAGGCGGAACGCAGCCAGGCGCAAAATGGGCCGCGCTTATGAAAAATTCGCCGCTTGCGGCGCTGATTCGATCTCCTTCTTTCATTCAATCCGGGCGGTTCGGGAATTTGTCCATACACCCTGGTCAGCAACAGGCCGGGGAAACACCGCCCGGGATCTTCGCTCATATCCCGGCACTGGACGTATCAACTCCAGCGGGCCGACACCGGTAGGTTGTTCCAAACCTCCGGTTTCGATCCGGGAACGACCTACCGGTGTCATGGCCCGCACAGTCGAGATGCGGCCGGTGAGGCGTTGCGTGTCTTTTAGCTTGAACGGCGAAACGCCGCTCCAATGCAAGGTTCGAGCGGTGTCTCCACCGGCTCCTGTTACTGAAAAAAATTGCACAGCAACGGAGGCACCCATGGGATGCCCGCCGCGCTTCGTTCTCATCCCCGGACTGGGGGGCTCAACTCCAGCGGGGCCACTACTGGCCGCTATTTCAATCCTCCGGATTCGCTCCGGAAATGGCGGCCAGTAGTGTACGCCCCGCACAGTCGAGAGCGCACCAGTGGTGCGTTGCTTGTCTGTGGGCAAGGACGGCGATGCGCCGCCCGGTGGCAAGGTGCGGTGGGCGAGGCCCCCCGTTGCTGTGCTAAAATGGTGACTCATCCGCGGCGTTGGTGAAGGATTCGCGTGGCCAGGATGTGTTCGCAGGGCCCTTTGTAGAGCTTGTTCTGAATGAAGAACGAACAGGTGCAGTCAGCCGCGATGAGGCGCTGATCTTCGTCGATGAACAGCGCGGTCTTGTGAGTCGTCCCGCCATCTGGAATCTCTCCACCCAGCCGGAGCCGGCCCTCTTCCTTCTGGGCAACGACCCTGGCCCGGTCCAGCGAGGAGGCCAGCTCGTTGGCGCGTTCTTCCCGTTCGTTGGAAAACCGGAGCCGGTCCATCGGCAGCGGCTCCCGGCTGAGTTCGCGCACGCGATAGACACCCTTGTTCAGATCGTAAATGGCCCGGCCCGCCTGGGTCCACGCCGCCAGGGCGCTGTGCACCTGACCGGCGGGAAGGTGCAATCGCCGGGCCAGGGAGTCCGGAGACTCCACCCAGTTCTCCTGGAGGGCTTCAAAGATCCGCATCTTCAGGTGATCTTCCAACTCCTCCCGGGGCGCCATGAGATCGAAGTTCCCGGCACGCGACCAGTCATTGGCTGTCCATCCGGAGAGTCCGAGAGTAAAGTTCATGTCCCCCAGGTCGGCCACGTAAAAGGAGGGCATGCCGGTGCCTAACAAAGTCACCCGGAAACGGCGTGCCACGGGAATGAGCCGCTCCAGCACGAGCAGCCGGCGGCGCCCCCAGATGCGGATCTCCGCCTCCTCCGGGCCGTGGTATACGGAGCGCGGACACACCACCTCCCGGTTCCAGGGCTCAAAGATAGCCCGGACTGGCTCGCCCGGTTTCAGGACGAAACGAATGGAGCGCGGTCCGCGCTTTTCCTTCGCCCGGCGCAGCACAAAACAGAAGTTATGCACGTCCATGGGGTGAAGGTCGAACTGATACCCCGGCAGCGTCATGGCGGAGCTGACCTGCAGGAAACCCCGCACCCAGCTATCAGGCAGGTCGATCTTCACCTCCCGGTAGGTCTCTTCATTCGTGGTCGAAACTTCAAAGCCGCCGGGGTCCACCTGGAAATCCGTCTGCTTGTAGTCCCGGATCTTCTGAAATTCCTGATAGAGCCCGTCTGAATAGTCAATATTCGTCGTGCCACAGGCCTTTTCGCCCATCTGATCGAAGACCTCGTAATTGCACCCCAGCCGCCCGTAGGAGGACTCGTCCTCGCTGAAGCATTCAAAGAACAACTCGTCCGGATGCACGGTGATGACGGGATCGAGAACGAACCACATGTCCCGGTCTCTTAGAAAGAGCCAGCGAAAGTAACGCTGCTGAGCCTCGTAATAGGGCGCCATGACGCGCTGCCGATTCGCGTCCATTTCGCGCAACAGAGCCTGCTTCTCCTTCAACTGAGCGCCTACTTGCGGCGCTTCCGCCAGGATTTCGGCCACCCATTGATCCTCCTGCTCTTTGGCCCAGGCCTTGTATTCGGTCAGATCCCTCGGTTTGAAACGATGGTCGGAAATGACGACATCGTGCAGGGCGGAAATAGCTTCGCGGAAGGGCACCTTCCGGTTCAGCGAGCCTGAGAAAAACGTGGGCTGCCGCAGAGTATCCGGCACGAAACTCAGCCCGGTCCGGTGAGCCGTGCTGGAAACGCGGGAAGAGCCGCTATAGCGATAGTTAAAAAGCATGGCTAAAAAAAATCAGAAGCCAACGGAACAGGTCGGTATCTCCACGGCTTTGACGGGAGTCGCCAACTCGGGCCAGGCCGCTGCGATGTCCCGCAGGGTCAGGAGGCAGGCGGCCTTGTCCCCCATGGCGATGGTGGCGGAAACCCTCTCAAGGATCGGCACCACGACGGCGGCCGTGGCCGGGTCCCGCAGGGCTTCTTCTCTCAAAAAGGCGAGCACCCTTTCCTTCGCCACCCGGGCACGGTTCACCTGGCTGAGCACCGTGGTAAAGTAAAGAGACAGCGACTCGATTAAGTCCGCCCGGCCCGCCGCGAAACGCGCCAGGTAGTTAGTCGCAAAGGTCTGCAGATCGCTGCTGGGATGCTGGCTGAGCTTCAAGAGATAGGTTTGACCGTCCGCCTCCTGGAAAAACCGGGTGATCATCTCTTTCCCAAAAGCCTGCACCGGCGCCCTCGTGCTGTCGCAGAGACTGACCAGCAGGTCCGGCGTCCAGTCCGCGTCGGTGAACTGTTCGCGAAAAAAAGAAAAAGCAAAGTCCCGCGTGTCGTCCCAGCGGGAGTCTACCAGGCGCAAAGCGTCCTCCGCTTCCCGGCGCACCCGCTCCACATGCGCGGTGAAATAGTCCCAAACAAACCGCCGCCCTTCCAGGTGATCCTGCTCCGCGATTCGCACCCACTGCTTTATGGAGAGGCTCTCCACATCGATGGAGCGCTGGAGGATGAGGAAACCGAGTTTCTGACCGGCGGGATAGCGGGACTCCATCATCCGGAAACAAGACTCCGGCGGAATGGCGTGAAGATGCTCGCTCAGCGGACCGGAGAGGAGAGCATACACGTCATCCTGCAAGCCCTCGATACTTTCCTGCCGGAGGGTCAGCGGATAGAACTGCAGGACCATGTCCTGCCCAAAGCCGGGACTGTAGGCCGCCAGCCGCTCCACGATGGGCCGCGCCGCCTGGCGCACGTCTTCCCGCGCGGAAAGGCAAAAGCTGGCCAGGATCTCCGCGCGTTCCAGCAAGTGCGCGTCTTCCATTCGGGCGAACAGCCGCATTCCCACCTCGCGAACTTCCAGGCATTCATTGAGGAGGAGCAACTCCCAAATGGCATCCGGCAAGGTGTTCGGCGGTTCCGGACCGAGCGAGACCATTTGGGCCCCCAGCAGCCGCACTTCGTCCAGCGGATGGCGCAGCAGATCCTGGATCACGGTTAGAGACACCCCGCCCAAATGATCGCCCCCCAGAAGCAGGAGCGTTTCCCGGGCATTGCGGGCCAGCTTCGCGCCACCCTCGGCATCCCCCGCGGTCAGGCTTAGCAAGGTCGCCACAACGCGGGGAACGATGAGATCCAGCAAAGCCGGTTCCGGCCGCGCGGTACCGAGCCAGGAGCGCAAGGCGGCGTGGACATCGTCATGGGGGATGAGAATCGCCTGAGCGATGAAGTCCGCGTCTCCCGCAAACGCCTGGCGGCAGTCTTTCAACCACCCCACCGCCAATTCCCGGGCCGCCGGCAGTTCACACCCTAGCAATGCCACCAAAAGCGCCCGGTCCGGTTGGCTGGGATCGAAGCGCTCCCTCGCCAAATTGAGTCCCAACTCCTGCGTAACCCGGTAGGGCCGCGCCAAGGTAGCGAGCACGAAGTCCGTATCTGCCTCCTGGCCGAAAGCGGAATTGTCCTGCCATACCCGGACGGCAAACTCATGCACCGCTCCACAGCTGCTATGGGCCAGGAGATGCCGGATGGCGTCCGGTGCTTGATTCCAGAGGGAAGGGAAGGCCTCTTCCCGCTTCGCTGGCAAAGTCTCGCCCGGTGCCCCCGCCGTAAAAGGATTGTAACCGTCCTTAGTGACCCACCTCTTGTTGGACTGAAAGAAATAGCGGTCGCTATTCTGGTAGAGCAAATAATTCAGCGGAAGATACCCGGCATAGAATCCCAGATGGCGTTCGATCGTGTCCAGCCTCCGGGTCGCGGAATTCCAGACGTATTCATTCGCGTTCGTGATGGGCTTCAGGTCCTGCTCGTCGTCATACGCCATGAGAACACCCGTGGCCAGGGTGACGAACGAAGCGGTGTCCTGCAGTTCCCCATATCTCTTCAGCGTCCGGCAAACCCGGCGGCGCAGATAGGCCCGGGTGCTTTGGGAATACCCAAACTTACTGTCCGGCTTGCTGCAAACCTCGGAAACCTTCTGAGATTTCCGGATCTCGGGGTCGTATACATATCCCCAACCATTGTTGAAGTCCGCGCTCGACTTTTCAAACCGCCGCGCAATCAGACCAAAAACTTCCGCATCCTGGCGAAACTCCGCCGCTTTAAAGATGTGACGGACGGCCCGGAACCACGGTGCCTTGAACGTGAGGCTTCGCAACGCGGCATACACCGCCTCCCTGGCCACGGGATACACTCGGGCCTGCGTGTAGAGAAGGTAAAAATAGTCGTGAGGCGGAGGGCTCCCATGAAGCAAAGTCATCAGGGCTTCCGTCAAAGCAGACGGGTCAGGTCCCCCGGACTCGAGAATTTCGCTTAGCGCTTTAGGAATCTTGGCCCGCAATTCCCCGGCCAGTGCTTTTGCTTCCTCCTCCGGCAGGCTCCGCAGCAGCGCTTCGGTGGCGATGCGGCGCACTTTCTCATCGGAAAAATCCGCCAGTTCCCGCAACTTCGGAACCGCCGCCTTATCTCCACTTTTCCCCAGCGCCCAGGCCAGGGAATACGCTTGCAGGCTTTTCTTCGGTTTGATCTCCAGTAGGGAGGCCACATTGGCCGGATCGCCCATCTCCCCCGCTCGCCAGAGGACGCGGGAAAGCTTCCAGTCTCCAGGCACCTTTCCCCCTTTGGCCGCGACCGAAAGATACTGAGAAAGCCGGGCTCGCTGCTTGGGCGTCCCGCACAGACCTGGCGCTCCCGGCGTCGCCTGGGCCGCGGTTTCCGTTTCCGTTTCGGTTTCCCCTGCCACCGGTCCAGCGGAGGCGCCTTCCCGGTAGCCCTTGTTCAACTTGCTCTGCACCAGGCGGTCGAAGATCTGTTCGGCCTTTTCCCTGGTCTCCGGAAACGCGGTTTTCGTGCCCTCCCGCAGGCTCTGGCCGCGCCGACCGTAGCGAAAATTCACGAGAAATTCGCCCGCCCCGGCTTCACAGAGGTCCACCTCGTAGACCTTGTCCGAGTTTCCTTCTCGGAAGTGGAGCTTAGTTTGACGAATCAGCCGCATGGATCACTGGGGGAAGGCATCAAAGCAGAATAAGAAACTAACAGGATGACAAGGAAAAAGCCGGAATTCCGCAAATTCCCGGTCCCCAAACCATGCGTGGCGGCGGCTTTGCCCTCTCTATGCCTGGCTAAGACCCCGGACCCGGCTTCCCTTTCGCTGCCTGACAAATCAATATTCCCGGTCCAGCAGATAGCTGGCGATCTGCTCCAGCCGCTCTCCCTTTTTCCCAAAGGGCTTCACGGCGTCATGAGCCTGCGCGGTCAGACTGGCGGCTTCCTTGCGGGACTTCTCAAGACCAAACAGAGCCGGGTAGGTGGCCTTCTGCGAAGCCTCATCCTTACCCGCGCTCTTGCCCAGTTTTTCGCTGGTCTGGGTGACATCCAGAATGTCGTCGATGACCTGGAACGCCAGACCGAGTGACAGGCCAAAGGTGGTCAGCGCCTCCATCTGCTTAGGAGTGGCGTTGGCGCTCATACCTCCAAACCTGACCGACGTGGTCAACAAAGCGGAGGTCTTGCTTTCGTGAATGAATTTGAGCTGGGCTGCCGTCACGGGTTTCCCCTCCCCCTCCAGATCCATGACCTGACCGGCGATGAGTTTCCGGCTGCCTGAGGTGTCCGCCAGTTCCCGAACGCGCTCCGCGATGGAATAGCGCCGGGTGGGCTCGGAATTCGCAACGATCTCGAAGGCCAAAGTCAACAACGCGTCTCCCGCCAGCACCGCAATACCCTCGCCGTACACCTTATGACAAGTGGGATTGCCCCGGCGGAAATCGTCGTCATCCATGCACGGCAGATCGTCGTGGATCAGGGAGTAGGTATGGATGCACTCCACTGCCACGGCCAGCGGCAGGGCTTTCTCTATCTCGCCTCCACAGGCCTCGGCGGCCGCCAGGCAGAGAATGGGCCGCAACCGCTTCCCGCCCGCGAACAGACTGTAGCGCATGGCTTCGTGAATGGTGGCGGGCCGGGTCTTCACGGTAGGCACGAGCTTCCGCATGGCGGCATCCACCTCCCGGCCCCGGAGCTTGAGATACTTTTTGAGATCCGTCGCCACTTCTGCCATGCCGCCCAGTTTCGAAGATTACCAGAAGAGAAAAGCCGGACTATCTGATTAAAGAAGCTCCGCGATCTGCACCGCGTTCAGGGCAGCGCCCTTCCTGACTTGGTCGCCCACTACCCAGAAGGAGAGCGCTTTATCCAGGACCAAGTCCTTTCTCAAGCGGCCCACCAGACAGTCGTCTCCATTGGTGGTGTCCAGCGGCGTGGGATACACCGCCGCCTCCGGATCGTCCTTCAGTTGAACTCCCGGCGCTTCCTCAATGGCCTGGCGGGCCCGGTCCAGATCCGGTTCTTCTTCAAACTGAGCCACCACGGACACGGCGTGGGACCGGTACACCGGCACGCGCACACAGGTGACGGAAGCCTTCAGCCCGGGCTGGTGCAGGATCTTCCGGCCTTCGTTCAGCATCTTCATCTCTTCCTTGGTGTAACCATTGTCCAGGAAGACATCCACATGCGGCAGCACATTGAAAGCGATCTGGCGGGGATAGACCCGGGGCTCCACGGGCTCGCCCTTGACCAGAGCGGCGACCTGCTGTTCCAGCTCAATAATACCCTGGGCGCCGCTGCCGGAAACCGCCTGGTAGCTGGAGGCAATGATGTTCCGCACCCCTCCGAAGGCCTTGTGCATGGGGTTCAGCCCCATCAACGTCACAATGGTCGTGCAGTTAGGGTTCGCGATGATGCCCTGGTGCGCCTCCGCATCCTCAGGGTTGATCTCCGGGACCACGAGCGGCACCCCTTCGTCCATGCGGAAGGCCGAGGAATTGTCGATGACCACGGCGCCAGCCTTCACGGCATGGGGCGCGAACTCCCTGGAAATGCCGGAACCGGCGCTGAAAAGCGCAATGTCCACGCCTTCGAACGACGCGGGCGTCAGTTCTTCCACCACCAAGTCTTGCTCGCCAAAGGGCAGCGTCTTGCCAGCGGAGCGGGCGGAAGCCAGAAGTTTCAGATTGGCGACGGGAAATTTTCGTTCCAAAAGACACTTCAACATCTCCTGGCCTACCGCGCCCGTGGCGCCCGCAATGGCTACTGTCCGCTCCGCGCTCATCTGTAATGTTCTCTGGCTGAAAGGGACGCCACCTTACCGGGGAAACTTGCGTTTGCAACCACCCTTAGGCGGGATCGCGTATTCACTGCGCGGCACCCATACAAAAGCGTTGCGAATCCGTATCGATGCTGGTTAGCTGGGGCCTGTCAGATTTGACAACACAACCTATACCCAATCCGTTATTGATGAAAACCGTTACACTCCTTGCGCTGATGGCTGTCATGGCCGGAGCTTTTGCCCTGAGCTCCTGCAAATCCAAAAAGGAAACTTACGTTCCGCCGGCAACTCCGGGCTACGTCGAATCCGGCAAGTAAGTTGACTGCCCCGTCAACGCGGCGGGCCCGGCAACGGACCTGACGCTATTGCAATCTAACAAAACGGCCGCCCGGGTTTTCCCGGGCGGCCGTTTTTGTTTTTGAATGCTTAAATACCGGCGGCGCTTCCGCGCCGGCTCTTACTGGGTGTCTCGCGGCACCGGCAGGATGAAGCCGGGCTGACCGAAGATCCGCAGGCTGTTGTACTGACCGACCGACAGATCGTAGATCATGTAGGTCGCGTATTTCCCGCTCTGACGGCCGTTGCCTTCGTCTTTCTCCTCGTCATCCTCTTCGTCGTCCAATGCGTCGTCTCCGAGTTCGGCAAGCAGGTAGCTGTCCTGCGTGCGGATGAAGCTGTCATACACGCTGGGATCCAGGTAAGGCAGGTAGTTGAAGGGCAACACAATGGCTTCCAGCACTTCGCCCGCGACTTCCGGAATGACGACGATGGCCGTCTCGGGGATCTCCGTGGAGCCGCTGCCTCCACTGCTGCCTCCAATCGCCCCACCCGTGGACAGACCCGTGACGTCTTCAATGGCATCGTAGTAGAAGGTGTACTGCCCGGTGCCACTCACGGAGTTGGAACCGTTGTAGTCCGCCGTTCCCGAACCCAGGTCTCCGGCCGCAAAGCCCGTCAGATTCGAGAATCCACCCGGATCATCCACCTGGGCCACGGAACCCACGGCAAAGGCGGACGAACCAGCAATCGGTGAGTCCTCATTGTTATCCCACCAGAGATCCGGCTGGAGGTAGATTTCGTCTGCCCGCTGGAAGGCGGCCTGCACGCCCAGCACGTCAGAGGAAGGCATGGCGAAGTCCGCATCGGTGCCGATGTAGGTGATTGAAGCTTCATTGAGCCGCACCGTGGTGTCGATGAGGTTCAAGGAACGTTGCGGAACATAAAACCTCAGTTCCGAACCACCGCCAAAGAGGCCGCTGGTGAAGACGGCTCCATTAGTGGCCGTCAGCGTGTCCGTGGCTCCGTAGAAGGGATTGTTCCGGCTGGCGCCCACGTAGGTATTGCCGCTCAGGTAGATGGCCGAGCTGCCGTTGTCCGTGGTGTAGGGATCCACATGGCCGACGAGGGAGTGATCGAAGGACGCGCTGCCGCCCACGGAAATGGTGATATCCCCCTCGCGCAGGCCGGCGCCAGAGTCGGCGGGGGTGTCCCGCATCCAGTCGCCATTGCCGATCTGCACGCCATTGTCGTTGATGCTGGTATCGTCGCTGTCCTCAATCGTCAGGTTGTTGCCCACCCGGATGTTGATGTCTCCGTTGTGATTACCAGAAACGCGGGGACCGCCATTACCAATCTGCACCACCGAACCAGTATGCGGCATGGTCGCCGGGTCCGCCGTCTGAGCGCCGGTCATGTTCAGATCGTTTCCGACAACGATTGTGATATCCCCCGTGAAGTTGCCGGGTTCGATGAAGCTGCCGTGCCCGATACGGACCAGTGCGCCAAAGGTGCCCACGTATTGGGACCCACCGTCTTGCTTGGCCACATCCGTAAAGGTCGGGCCTTCCATATTCAGGTCGTTTCCGGCGAACACCAAGATGTTACCGCTGCTGCCGGCGCCGTCCTGGCGGTAACCGCCGTGACCGATCATGGCCTGGGCGCCTTCCACCTGAAGAATGATGCCGATATCGGTCGGCTCCTGAACCCAGCCATTCTGGGTGCCGATGAGGTTGATGTCGTTCACCGCCGACACGTAGATGTCGCCGGTGTTCACCCCGTCATCGTCCCCTGTTCCGAAGGTTCCGTGACCGATCTGAGCCATGGAGCCCAAGTAGCCTTTGCCGGCGCGCAGTGTGACGTCGTTTCCGGCGACGACTGTGATGGACCCGTCGGAATTCACGTTGTCATTGTCCCGGAAACCACCGTGACCGATCTTCACTCCATTCTCGTAGGCGGGCTGGCCAGTGGAGGTGGTGGTGGAGAGGTCATTGTTCGCTTCCTCCGCGGCATCCGCATTCAGGATGATGTCGCCGTTGGTGGACTCCACATAGATGCTACCTTCGGCATTGAAGTTGTCATCATTCACGCCACCCAAGTGACCGATGCCGGTGGAGTAGCCGCGCCCGTCACCATTTTCCATGGTAATGGAATCTCCGGCGATCACCGAGATGTCACCGATCTTATCGCTACCGGTGGCGTTAGTGGTGTTCTCCCGGTCGGATTCCCAACCGCCATGACCGATCTGCACGAAGGCAAAGCGGCGGTCCAGAGTATTGGTGGCCGTCCACGCGGACGTGACCACGTTCCCTGACTCCATGTGGTTCATGGTAATGCTGCCATCCACATTGACGGTAATGTTCGCGGAACCGTTGTAGGTAGGTCCACCCGTCGGGCGGGCATAGGTGCCGCCCACCTGACCGCGGGAGGTGTCGCCGCCGTGCCCGATCTGCACGAAGTGACCGCGGGTGGGTCCACCCGTCATGATGAGGTCTCCGCCGTTGCCCACCGTAACGGTGATGTCCCCCGACTTATGCTGCTGACGGGCGTTATAACCGCCATGGCCGATCATCGAATGGGAGAAACGTGCCCCGTTCGTGTTCCGAATGATGTCCGCGTCCTCTCCGGCTCTCATGATAAGCGAGCCGAAGGAGTTCACCGTGATGTCTCCCGCAATGAAATCGGAATTCGCGTTACCACCATTGTAGCCGCCATGCCCAATCTGGGTGTAAGCACCCTGGAGCTGGCCGGCAATCATGCGGATACCACCCTTCTGCGCGTCCACGTTAATGTCGCCACTCAGGTTATAGAGCTGCATTGTGTTGGTCATCCCACCGTGACCGATCTGGGCATAGGCCCGGCCGCGCTCGGTGTTGGTGAGCGTACCGTAAGTTCCACCAATCAGGTCAATGCCTCCCGTGCCGCGGCCGGTCACGTCGATGTTACCGGAAAGGTCGTTGCGGATCGCCGCCCCTTGGCCCGCGTTTCTCAGTGTGGCATTGTTAAAGTCCGTCGCCCCCACGTTGTTCGCCACCCCGGCGCTGTTGAAGAAACGAATCTGGGAGTCGCCAAGCCTGGAAGCTTCATTACCCGGAGCGACCGAGCTGTGCCCGATGACGGCGTAGTGGCCCCAGCCCTGACCGCCGCGCAGGTCGATGTCCCCACCGGCGTCCACGGTGATGTTGCCATCTACCTCGCCAAACTGGCCGTTACCCAGGTGACCGATTTGAGAGTAGGCGTTGGTGCTACCCGTCTGGCCGGCAATCAGCTGGACCAAGCCGGAAGCCTGCGTGGTTTCCCCGGTGGCGGGATCGATTCCAGCCCGGACAATGATGTCAGACTCCACCGGAGCCAAGCGGGCGATGGCGGTGCCCTGGCGGCCCGCCGTGGACCAGTTGACGGAACGCGGGGCGTTATTAGCCCGGTCCGCGTCCGTCACGTTCGTGCGGCCATCGTAGGAGATGTTGTCATTTTCCACATCCTGACCGCCGTGCCCGATCTGGGTGTAGGCGACGCCCGACGTGCCGCTCTGGAGAAGCACCGCGCCTTTCGTGTAAACGGTGATGTTCCCGGTGGCGCCGTTTTCTGGCAGCTTGTTGCCTTCGCCGTCGGTGCCGTCGGTGAGTTCCCGCCACCACCAGTTACCGGTGACGGCGTCCATCTTGTGGTCGTTGAAGGGGACGAAGGTGTAAACCTCGTCGCCATTGTCAGGGATGCCGTCGGGATCGTAGTAGAGTTCGCCGTCCACGGAACTGGAAGCCGTGGTGCCGTAGTGGAGTTCGCCGTCGTCATCCAGCTTGGAAACGAGGCGGTCGGTCACGATGGCGGTGTAGGTTTCGCCATTGTTGGGTTCGGCGTCCTTGGTGAAGGCGACCTCCACGCCCAGGCCACCGGCGTCGATGGAGGAGGTGAAGGTGATTTCACCCGTGGCGTAGTTGATGGTGCCCACGTTGTTGAGGCTGCCGTCCTGAAGGTTACCCGAACCGTCATCCAGGTAGACGATGGGGGTGCCGTTGGGATCGACCGTGACGGCGACCGAGCCGGCCACGAGGTTGGTGAAGCCCACGCCCGCGGTGCCGGAGCCAGCCTGAGCGACGATGTCAAAGGCCGCCGAGGTATAGCCTTCGCCGAAGATTTCGCCGACCTGGAGGCCCAGCACCGTTTCATTGCTGCCGCCGCCGCCATAGTCAATTTGGCCGGAAGCGACATAGACCCAGCCTGCGTCGCGGAAGCCCAACTGGGCATGACGGCGGGTGCCGCCGGAGGAGCCGACCAGCAGGAGGTTGCGCGCAGCCAGGTTGGTGTCGCCATAGCGGCTGCCGACTTCCACATGGCGGCCATTGCCGAGGTCGTTAATGAACACGGAGCCATTGGTGCCATTCCCGTAAGCGGTGGGATCGGCGAAGATGGCGGCCATGGCGCCTTCGGGATCGTTCGAGCTGAGTTCGGTGAATCCGGTGGTGCCGTCCCAGCCAGCCGCCAGGTTGATGGAGCCGCTGCCCGCGTTGCGGACGTGGGTGAGGAGGGTGATGTCCCCCTCCGCGAAGAGGCCGAAGTCAGCGGAAGTGTTCCACTGAATGGCTTCGTCAAAGTCGTCGTCCAGGCCGACGTTGCGGAGCGTGATGTTCCCGCTGCCGGCGCCTCCACCCGTGGCGCCAACCCAGAAATTGCTGCCGCTTTGCAGGGCCGCGCGGATGGTGGAGATGAGGATATTGTCGATGGAGAGGTCGTCGCCGATGGAGACGTCCGGCGGGTCGGCCAGGATGGAGCCGGGATCGCCGCCGACACTGTTGGCGGTGGCGGTGCCGAAGAATTTCAGGCCGCCATAGCCGGAAACTTCAATGAAGCCGCCGTTACCAGTGGCGCCGAGAGCGGCGGCGCTGATATCGCCATTGAAAATGGTGTCGCCATTGGACCAAACGATGACGCGGCCGCCGTTCCCGGAGACATAGGAGTCCGCCTTGATGGTGGAAGTCCGGCCGATGACGGTGCTTTCGGAGTTCCGGACGTTCGAGTCGCCGCCCTGGAAAGCGCCGCCGATCTGGATGATGCCGCCACCCGCAGCGCCGGACGCGTCCACCGATGCCGTCGTGCCGATGATGACTTCTTCACCGGTGACGTCGATGTTCCCACCCACGCCGTTCTGGCCGACCGCGGAAAGAGTGCCGCCGATGAAGGTTTCGCCGGCGGAGTCGACATTGATCGTGCCGCCGTTTTCGCCGCCATCCACAATGACGAGAGAGTTCAACTCCGTGGTGACACTGTTTTCGCCGTAGAAGACGACCGTGCCGCCATCGGCGCCGCCGGACGCGTCCACGATGCCGCCTTCGGCGAGCACGACGTCCGAGCCCGAAACATTCACCGTACCACCATCTCCCGTGGCGCCCTTGGCGGAAAGCGTGCCCGCCACGCGGACCGTTCCGTTGGACTGATCTCCAGCCAGCGTGACCGTTCCTCCGTTTTGCTCGCCGTCCGCGCTAACCACGGAACCCGTCAGCACGTCAATCTGACCGCCCACCATTTGAATGAAGCCGCCATTCACCGCTCCGTCCGCGGCCACTTGGCCAGCCACCACGATGGTGCTGCTGGGATCTCCCGCGATAATCACGGTACCGCCATCTCCGGCGGAACCACTGGCGCTGACTCGCGCACCGCCACCCACCGAAACCGAAGTCGCCGGTGTGGAGCCGTCCGCTCCCGCGGAGCCGATCAAAACCCGGCCGCCGTCTCCGCCGTCCGCCGAAACCGTGGCATTGCCAATCGTAATCGTATCGCCCAACACGGTCACCGTGCCGCCGGGCAGTCCGCCCGTGCCGTTCGCGCTGACTTCGCCCGCGGCGATGTCCACCACGCTGCCCGGACCGCCATCAATGAAAACCTGTCCGCCACTGCCATCGAGGTTGTTCGCCGTGATGGTGCCGGTGTTCGTGATGTTGCCGCCGGCGGGACTCGCCGTCAGCATGACGCGGCCATCCTTGTTCACCGCGCCCGTGGCGCGAATAACGCCACTGTTATTGATCGCCAAAGCATAGACATTGCCGTGCGCTTTCAGTTCCACGGTGGCGCCCGTGATGGAACCGGCGTTGTTCACTCCCGTGCCCGTGCCCGTTCCAGCACCCGCGTTCACGAAAACGCGTTCGTCACCTTGGGACTTGATAAGCACGTCCCCACCAGCCGCAAGACCGACCGTGCCGTCCACGGAGCCAATAATACCTTGGTTGTCCACATGGTGACCGATCAGGAAAATATCCCCCTGCGCCGATGAAATGCGCCCGTAGTTGGTCACTCCGGCGGTGGAGCCGCCATAAAAACGGTCGTCGCCGCCATTCAGGAAGTCCGCGTCGTCGATATCCAGCGTCGATCCGATGAAGCCCCCAAACACATCAATGACCCCGTTGGGCCCGACCATGATGCCGTTCTGGTTGATGAGGAGGATCTTGCCGTTACCGGTGAGCAAGCCGTTCAGGACAGAGGGATTCACCCCCACGACCCGGTTCAAAGCCGCTGAAGTCGCCGAAGGCTGAAAGAACTGAGTGATCTCTCCGTCGGCAATGGAGAAATCCCCCCAATTAATGATTGCCTTGTCGGTGTGCTGCAGAATCTGCAGATGCCCTGGAATTTCCGCGTTAAACTCGGCTACACCATTCACCACCACGCCATCGGTCGGGTTGGCACGCACCGCTGGGGAAAGCGTCACCAGGCTCGGCATTAGAACGGCCAAAGCACTGATACGCGCGACAACACCTCCCCTAAGGGATTTCATTAACGATTTCATCTGTCCTCCTGTGTGGTTTAGGTTTTTGGGGGGGCTTGCTGGGGCGTTCGCTCAACTGGCGAATTCCTCCGTGGGGGAGAGGCGTCCCGGACAGCCTTCATCAAACTGCCCGGAATCCGCCCCAGCGAGATTCCACCCGGCCCGCCTATTAGTTTTGCTAATAGGCATCGGGCCGAACTCTGCGGTTATCTCAGAACTGTATAATCTGGTCAAAACAAATTTTTGATCCCCAAATCTTTTTCCTGCCAGTGATCGACCAAACAATGGTGCGCAGCCGAATCATTGGCGTTCTAGTTACCCGGTATTGTTTCCGTCCGTTGAGGTGTGACGAAGATTTCATTTCCCGGACCTCTGAACGGCGGCCGAAACCAGGGTTAACTGTTTGATATAAAACAAGTTAACAAAAAATTTCAAAGCGCGTTCACCTCCCCTGGGGCGTGTGCACAAATTGGCGACCGGTCACACCTCGCTTTTGGTGGAGGCCTTCACCGAGACGTGTGGGCAGGCGCTCTCCAGAAAGCGCCACGGCAACTCCTTGGCCCGCGAAATGCCGATGCGGGGACAGGCAACGACTTCCACTGGGAGGGAATCTTCCACAGACTGAAACCCCCGCCGCCGGGATGCGACCAGGGGCTGTCCATGATCCTCCCCGGTAATGCCCAGTGCCATGCTCAACTTTCCAGGCCCGGAGCAGAGATCCTCCGGCTTTTCGCGCCTCCGGCGGCGTTTCATCTCGTCCAGGCCATGCAGGGGCCGCAAGGCCCGGAGGAGCACGAAGCCGTTCTCGGACCCGTTTTTTACGAGAACATTCGTCAGCCAGTACATCCCATAGTTCAGGTAGACGTAGGCGGTGCCCGCCGGATGGGTTTCCACGAATTTCCGGGCGCTGGGCCGGAAAAAGGTGTGGCAGGCCTCGTCCCCCTCCTCGGAATAGGCCTCGGTCTCCACCACCACTCCAGCGCAGCCATCCCATTGAAAAACCGCGCCGACCAGTTCCCGGGCACAGGTCACGGGATCGCGCTCGAAAAATTCGCGGGAAAGCGGCGTCATCACAAACCGGTGGGATGGTCCACAAACTCCCATTCCAGGCCGAACCGGCCGGCCAGGTGTTCCGCCAGGGCCTTCACCCCGAAGGTTTCCGTGGCATAGTGACCGCCATAGATCAGGTTCACGCCCAGTTCCTCCGCCGAGGTATAGCTCCAGTGCGGCCCCTCCCCGGTAATGAAGGTGTCCACACCGGTCTCCGCCATGGCGTGAATTTCACTGCCCGCCCCGCCGGTGATGAGGCCGATGTCTTTCACCGTCTCCGGTCCTCCCGCGCAGAGATGGACCGGCGCTCCCACCTCCGCGGCAACCTTTTCCACCAGAGTTTCTCGCGCCAGCCCCCCAATCGGCTGATAACGCAGCCCCAGGAGCAGGCCCTTCCACGGAAAAAACGGCTCCGCCTCACCCAGTTCCAGCGCCGCGCCCAGGCAGGCGTTGTTTCCCAAATCGCCATGCACATCCAGCGGGATGTGCGCGCTGTAAATGGCCAATCCCGCCTCGAAGGCCAGACGGTATTTCTCATACAGACTGCCCTCAATCCGCTGCGCCCCCTGCCAGAACAACCCGTGATGCACCAGCAGCAGGTCGCCGCCCCGCGACACCGCCTCCTTCACCACCGGCAGACAGGCATCCACCGCGGCGACGATCTTTTTCACCTCCCGGCCTCCATTGGCCAGCTGCAGCCCATTCAGAGCGCCCGGATAGTCCGGAATCGTGGAAATCTCAAGAAGCTCGTCAATGTAGCGGCTGAGTGAGGTCGAATCCTGGCTCATAAGCTCCCATCGTCCGCCCAAGCGGCGGCGGGGTCAATCCCCCCGAAACGCAATCACGAAAGCTTTGCCTACGGCGAAGCCTCCTCATTCCCAATCGGCGTGAACATGTCCTGCCGGATCACCACCACATAGGTGTGCCAGTCCGCGGACGGCCCGGATTTCGCCCACTCACTGCGCCGATGGGAGATCTCCGAAACGGACTTCTCGTTCCACATCTCCGCCATGTTGTTGTCCGGCTCGCCGGGTTCGGGCTTATCGATGACCTGCAGAATTGCCTCCGGATCCAGGTTCAGGTCGCGTTCGTCCAGATCGACCCCCAGGTAGCGGTAGTCATCCAGCACAATCGGGACGGCAATTTTGTCGTCCTCGCTCTCGATGGCTAAGATGAAACTCCGGAAGACTGCCGTGGCCCGCATACGGAAGGTCAGCACATCCCCGGCGCGCATCATCTGGGGAACGCTGGTGCCGTCGATGTACTTGTCCCGGTCATCGGACACATTCCGGAAGCTCAGGCGGGAGCCGTTCCACTGCATTTCCACGTCTCCCTTGGCCACGAAATGAACCCGGCCCTCAAAGGAGCGATTGCCGGACGGCACCTCCGGTCCCTCTACAAATCGCGGGTCTTTGTCCAGGGCCTCCCGGATATTGCGGGCCGCCAGGGCCACCTCCACGGCCCCATCCCGGGTCCGGGCCTGCTGGATGCTGTTCAATGCGGTTTGGTAGTCCTTCAGTAGTTTTTCCCGGCTGCCCCGGGACAAATTGCGGAGCCGCTCTCTTTCCGCCAGGTATTTTCGCCTCATCGCGGAGAGTTCCCGGTTCTCCGTGGCGCGCTCGCCAAACCTCTCCACGTCGAACTCGCTCCCGTCCCCAAACCCGTCGATCTCCGCCTTCACCTGGAGAGCTTCGTCCAAGTGCCCGGCCGCGGACTCGGACTTGAACATCCCATCGAGAGCCCGCGCATAGGCCGCGTTCAGATTCGCGATCGGCTCATGGATCCGGGCATACGCCGCCTCAAAACTCGCCTGAAGGTTCGCCAATTCCGGATCCTCCGGCGCTTCTTGAGAAAAGACGGCCAGGGCAGACCCGAGGAAAGACAATAACCCCAGGAGCCAGACTGCGGCGAAGGCGCCGGGGGATGAGGGTTCCCTGACCATCGGCGACGAGCATAGGTCCTAGGCGAAAAGGGTGTCAAGCTTCCGCCGAACCTCCTACCTGAGCCGCGGTTCTTGAATCTTTTCCACCTCTTGCCCGCCACTTTTTTACGTGCGCGGGCGGCAGGCACCCTCTAATGTCCGGCCACTATGCTCCAGGCCGGTATTGTCGGACTTCCCAACGTCGGAAAATCCACCCTTTTCAACGCTGTCACCCGCACCCGCAAGGCGGAGGCGGCGAACTATCCCTTCTGCACCATCGATCCCAATGTGGGTGTCGTGACCGTGCCGGACGAGCGGCTGAACGTGCTCTCGAAAATTTCCGGATCGGCCAAGATCGTGCCCACCGCCATCGAATTCGTGGACATCGCCGGCCTGGTGAAAGGCGCCAGCGAAGGGGCCGGCCTGGGAAATAAGTTCCTCGCCAACATCCGCGAAGTGGACGCCATCGTGCAGGTGGTTCGCTGTTTCGAAAACGACGACATCATTCACGAACTCGGTTCGGTGGACCCGCTACGGGACATCGAAATCATCAATTCCGAACTGATCCTCGCGGACCTCGCCTCCCTGGAAAAACGGAAAAGCTCCCGCGAGAAAAAGGCGAAGACGGGTGACAAGGAATCGCAACGGGAAGTCGCGCTGATCGACAAGCTGCTCCCCCACCTGGACTCCGGCCTGCCCGCGCTGACGCTGAGCCTTTCGGAAGAAGAACGGAAACTGTTGAAGGAATTTTTCTTGCTGACCTCCAAGCCCACCATCTTTGCCTGCAACGTGGCGGAAGACGAACTGGCGGACGCCCTGGAGAATCCGGACTCTCACGCCGAAGTGGCCAAGGTGCGCGCCTACGCCGCTGAAGCGCACGGCGCGGAAGCCGTAGTGATCTCCGCCCGTATCGAGGAAGAGATGATCGACCTGACGCCCGAGGAAGCCGCCGAGTTTCTCGCCGACATGGGGGTAAAGGACAGCGGTGTGTCCGCCCTTATCCGAGCCGTCTATCACCTCCTGGGACTGCGCACCTACCTGACCACGGGCGAGAAGGAAACCCGCGCCTGGACCATTCCAGCGGGAGCCAAAGCGCCCCAGGCCGCCGGCGTCATTCACACGGATTTCGAGCGCGGTTTCATCGCCGCGGAGATCGTCGCCTTCGAAACGCTGGCCGAACTCGGTTCCACCGCCAAGGCCCGTGAAGCCGGAAAATTGCGGATTGAAGGAAAAGAGTACGAAGTAAAAGACGGAGACGTCGTTGAGTTTCGCTTCAACGTGTAAGGATCCGGCCTTCCGGGGGGAGAATTGACTTTCCCCATGCCGGCCATACAGTTTAGGTCTTTTGCTGGCCGGTAAGTCCGGACCATTCAAAAGCTCCCCGTTTCTTTTTCAGAGGACTCTTCATGATAGCATCCCGACGCCTAACGTTTACCGGTCTGCTCCTTACCTTTCAGGTCCTGTCTTTCTCCCCCTGGTTATTCGCCGAAGGCGTCAAAGATCCGGAAAAAGCCATCGAAGTTCCTCTGCCGGAATCCGTCCAGACGGATGTCTCGAATATCGAGTTTGAGGCGATTGTCAGGGTGGATGTGGATGTCCTGTCTCCAAACTACCGGGTACCCTGGAACATCGGAAGCACCAGCAGCGGTAACGGCACCGGATTCCTCGTGGGCGAAAACCAGTTCCTGACAAATGCCCACGTGGTCAGCAATGCCCGGGAGATTTACATCAAGAAGAACAGCGACCCAAATCCCCACAAGGCCCGCGTGCTGCACATCGCTCACGACTGCGACTTGGCGTTGTTGGAGGTGGAAGACCCCACTCCTTTCCTGGATGTGAAGCCGGTTAAGATTGGCGACATTCCCAAGCTGAACACCACGGTCATTGCGGTGGGATATCCCATCGGCGGCGAGCGCATTTCGGTAACGCGTGGCGTGGTCTCCCGGATCGACTTCCGCGCCTACAGCCACAGCAGCGTGGACTTTCACCTGGCGGTGCAGGTGGACGCGGCGATCAACCCCGGTAACAGCGGCGGTCCCGTGCTGCAGAACGGTAAGGTGGTGGGCGTTGCTTTCCAAGGCTACTCCGGCGCCGTGGCACAGAATACCGGCTACATGATTCCGGTGCCGGTCATCGAGCGCTTTTTGAAAGACGTGGAAGACGGCCACTACGACTACTACGTGGACCTGGCGGTCCAGCACATGAACCTCCTGAACCCCGCCCAGCGCACGGCTCTGAGCCTCCCCAATGACGGACGCGGCGTCATGGTTTCCATCGCGGACAGTTCCGGCTCGGCCGGCGGCATCCTGGAGACCGGGGACGTGCTGCTCTCCATCGATGGCTACGACATCGCCAGCGACGGCTACGTCACCATCGAGGACGAGCAGATGAACCTGAACGAAATCGTGGAGCGGAAGTTCGTCGGCGATACCGTGAAGCTCGCTGTCCAGCGGGACGGGCAGCTTCGCGAAATGGATATCGAGCTAAAGCGATTCATTCCCTACCTGATCCAGTCTAACCAGTATGACCAGAAGCCGCAGTTCGTTCTGTTCGCGGGGCTCCAGTTTCAGCCCATCGACCGGAACATGATGGAGGCCCACGGCATCAACGACCTCCAGGCCCGGTATGCCTACGCCTTCTTTGGCAGCGACGAACTTTACAAAGAACGCCCGCAGATCGTGGTGCTGACCGCGGTGCTGCCTGACGAAGCGAATACTCACCTCCAGGACTACCCCCACCAAGTCATCGACGAAGTGAACGGCGTGAAAGTCCGCACGCTTCAGGATGTTTACGACGCCCTTTACGGAAACCACCACGAAGAAGGGAAGGAAGACTTCCACGTCATCCGTTGCGTGGGCGAAGGCCGCCCGCTGGTCTTGGAACGCTCCAAAGCCGAGGAAGCACACGAGCGGATCATGGACAAGTATAACGTTAGCTTCGATCACTACATCGAGGAGCCACTGATTCTAAAAGCCGGTGTGGTGAAACTTCCGCCTCTCGAAACGGAACCCGCCAAAAAGGAGAAAGCCGAAGGCTCGAAGAACGAGAGTCCCGGTTCCTCCAAGCCCAAGGCCGACGGCGCTCTGGAAGCCAGCGCCCGCTAGTCCGGAGGTTCTGACTCACTTCGTTCTTCGACCACTCTCCCTGTCACTCAATCCGATGATGCTTCGCTCCCTTTCCCCCACGGCCCGGCGCACTTTCCTGGCGGGTCTCCTGGCCACGCTACCCACTTTCTTCGCCACTCCTGGATGGTCCGCGCAGCAGCAGGACCCGCAGGGAGATCCCAATGCGGAAGAGGAAGTGGTCGTCGTCAGCAACGCCATCGAGAAACCCTCCCAGACCGATTCCCTGGTGCGGGTGAACGCAACCCTCCAGGCCTACAACTTCATCCGCCCCTGGGAAAAAGGCGCCCCCACTCCACGGCGCGGCCTGGGTGTATTGTTGAAGGGAGACCGCATCCTGGTTACGGCGGAGTCGGTGGTAAACGCCACCTACCTGGAACTTGAACTTCCCGAATCCGGCGAAAAAGCGCCCGCCGTCATTGTGGGACGGGACTATGAAGCGAACCTCGCCTTGCTGGCCCCGGCGCCAGGCAACGAAGACTTCCTGAAGAACAAGAAACCCATCGAAATCGACCACACCGCGCTGCCCCGCGAAACCGTGGAAGTCTGGCAGGTGGAAGACAATGGGGATGGCGTCAGCACGGAAACGGAAGTGCTCCGCGTCTCCGTGGGAAACTACTTCGTCGAAGGCTCGGTCTTTCTGGTTTACCAGTTGAAAGGCTCTCTCCAGAGCCGGGCCAACAGCTTCACTCTGCCGATCGTGAAAGACAACAAGCTGGTTGGCATGCTGCTCAGCTACAGTTCCAAAGAGCAGACCAGCTACATTCTTCCGGCGCCCATCATCGAACACTTCCTGGCCGACCTGGAAGACGGCGACTACCAGGGCTTCCCGAACCTGGGCATCGGCTACTCCCAGACGCTGGACGAACAGCTGCGCCGCTTCACCGGCCTGGGCGACCGCGAAGGCGGTATCTTCATTGACGAAGTAACGGAGGACAGTTCCGCGGGCAAAGCCGGTTTGAAACAGGGCGACGTGATCCTTTCCATCGAGGGACACGCCATCGATTCCCGGGGCAACTACGAGCATCCCCAATGGGGCAAGATCAACTTCAGCCACCTGGTCCGCGGTGGCGCCAAGGTGGGCGACACCGTGAACCTGACAGTCGTTCGCGACGGCGAAGAAATGGAGCTGCCCGTGGAACTGATGCGGAAGGAGCCCACGGAATTCCTGGTGGACCCCTATATGTTCGACCGCGGTCCGAAATACAAGATCGTCGGCGGGCTGATTTTCCAGGAACTGACCGTTCCCTACCTCCAGGCCTGGGGCAGCCAATGGGCCAGCCGCGCGCCGTTCAAAATGGTCTACGCCCATGCGAACCAAGGGCTATACGAAAAAGAAGGCCGCCGGAAGCTGGTTTTCCTGAGCCAGGTGCTCCGCGCGCCCAGCACTCTCGGCTACGAGAACCTGGGCCACATCATCGTCACCAAGGTGAATGGAAAGAAAATCAACGACATCCGCGACCTCGCGGTAGCCTTTCAGAATCCCAACGCCCAAGGCATTCACGTCATCGAGTTCGACGAATACCCCAAGAAGATCTTCGTGGATGCCCGCCTGTCCGGGCTGGTGAATCAGCAGCTGATTCAATACGGCATCAATCAGTTGGATCGTCTGGACTAGTGCACTGACCGCCTTAAAATGATGAGCGCTTGGTCTGAACAAAGAGCCGCTGGCGGCATTGGGCCTACCCCCAATAGAGTGAGCGGGAGCGAAGCCAGGCAGACCTGCTTGGGCCGCGAAGCGGCTCGCAAACCACCTGGAGCGAAGCGAAAGGTTTCCGCAGAGCCCGCCAAAGGCGGGATCAAATGGGCCGCATCTCTAGGTATTCGCCGCTCCGTGGCGCTGAGTTCTTTTTCCTTTTCTTCATTTCCGGGCCGTTCTCCAATTTGTCCCCATTGCCTAATCCCCGGTCCGGCCTATAAGTCCCCATGCAATCCGGGGAAGGCTTTTGGAAAGAACTGGGCGCTGTCTTTGACTGGGACGGCGTGGTGATCGATTCACACGACCAGCACCAGAAAAGCTGGTTTGTGCTGGCCGAGGAGATTGGCCGTTCGCTGACCCACGAGCAGTTCAAGGAGAGCTTTGGGATGCGCAACGAGCACATCATCCCACACCTCTTCAAATGGGCGGATCCCGAGGACCCGGAGGCGGTGAAAGCCCTGGGCAACCGGAAAGAAGAACTCTACCGCGAGCTACTGAAAGCTGACGGCCTGGACCCCCTGCCGGGGGTGAAGCAGCTCCTGCGGGGACTTCAGGAAGCTGGCGTTCCCTGCTCCATCGGGTCTTCCACCCCCACCAAGAATATCGAGACCGGCCTCGAAATCACCGGGTTAGCGGAATACTTCGCCGCCATTACCGCGGCCGAAGACGTGTCCCGGGGAAAGCCCGATCCGGAAGTGTTCCAGATCGCAGCCCGGAAAGTCAGCCGGGAACCCGCGAACTGCGTGGTCTTCGAAGACGCCCACGTCGGCATCGAGGCTGGCTTGGCCGCTGGAATGCGCACCATAGCGGTGGCGACCACTCACCCCATCGAGACCTTCTCGAAAGCGCACCGGGCCGTTGCCTCACTGGGTGAGGTTTCCCTGGAGAGCCTGCCCAGCCTGTTCGCGGGCGACTGAAGACCCGCTCACGTCCAGCGAACGATCCGGCTGTCCAACTGAATGACTTGGCCGGAAGTATGGGGGCTGGCTTCGAGCGCCAGGATCGCCCGCGCGACCTCCTCAGGGGTGTTGAACCGGCTCAGGGCATGGCGGCCCCTGGCGGCTTCCTTGACATCCCCCGGCAAGTCTTCCGTCATCTTTGTTTCCAGAAAGCCGGGCAGCACGCAATTCACCCGGATACCCCGCGAACCCACTTCCGCGGCGAGCGACTGTGTCAGCCCGATCAGCCCGGCTTTCGCGGCCGCGTAGCTAGCCTGCCCCACCCCAGGCCGGCGGGCCGCATAGGAGCCAATTTGTAACAGATGTCCGGCACGCCGTTTCAACATGCCGGGCAACACGGCGCGGGCACAGAGAAAGGCGCCCTTCAGATGAGTGTCCACCACGGCGTCCCATTCCTCTTCCGTCATGCGGAGAAACGGACGATCCACCACGTTACCAGCATTGTTGACGAGCAAATCCACCGTCTCCACGCCCTGAAAAAAGGCGGCCACGGCGGAGGCGGACCTCACATCCATCTCCTGCCGGGAAGGCGCCAAGACATGGAAACCCGCCCCTTCCAACGCTGCCCGAAGCACCCGGGCCAAGTCTCCTTCGCCCCCGGTAATGACGGCTGTTTTCACGCCGCCACCCTCAGCGCGTCCCGGCTGGCTGACAACCCGTCAACCCGGGAAAAAGCGCTTACTACTGGTCGAATTTGAACGGGGGCGGAATGGGAAACGAAGAGTCTGCTTTCTCTTCCCCCGGATTGTCCGCGCCAGGCTCGCTGGTAAGCATTTCCTTCTCCATCGGACGGCCCACCACGGCAAAGCTTTCGTAGCGGAAAATGACATCGGTTTGGCGCCCGACGTAGTCCAGTAGAACCGCCGCGGGAATGTTGGAAAGCTTAAACGGAAAATTGACGATCTTGGATTTCAAATCCTCCGGGGGGCCACTATAGATGATGTTGAACGACTGGCTGCCATTCATGGCTTCCGCAGTTTTTTGCCGCAGAAATTCCAAAGCCGTATCGAGATCGGCCTCTTTCAGAGTCACCTCGGCGATCTTGATCTCCGAAAGCGTTCTACCGAGACCAGAGGTCGGCGTCGCGGGTTGATTCGAACCGCTCCCCTCCGAAGCCGGCGCTCCCACCACGGCGTAAGGTTCGAAGGTGAACCGGATGCCCGTTTGGCTTCCAATGTAGGAGAGGATCTGCGTCACCGGAGTGGAGCGCAGGGAAAAATTGACCGTTTTGTCCTTCAAGTCCTCACGAGGCCCATTGTAAACAAAATTGGCCTTCACCTTTCCTCCCGACAATTCCTCCGTCTTGACCCGAAGGTATTCCAATACGGTGCCTAGATCGGCATTCTTGAAACTGACCTCGGGAATGAGGATGCGGGACAATTCCGCGCCAAGATCGACCGTCTTGTGCTGGTTCATCCGAATCTGTTCCTCGCACTTCTTGAGCTTGGCCATGGCCCGCGGCGAGCGGCTGTTCTGGTAAACCAAGTGATAGGCCTTCAGAGCTTCCTCATAGTTTCCGGCCGCATAGTAGGCATCCGCCTTGGCCATGACTTCTTTGAGCGTTTCGGCGCGCGCTACGCCCACCGCGGCGAAACAGGCCAGGAAAGCCGTTAGCAGCAGCACAGGGATTTGCTGAATTCTCATGTCAGTATTCCTCTCGGATCTCGGATGAGGTTTGATGTCACACCGGAAAAACGCCGCCGGCCAATTGCGCTCCCTTCAGATGATCGAAACCACGCGGTTGGGAACGCGGCGCCAGCTTGCGAAAACAATCCGGAAGTCGTAGCATCCAAGCTACCAAAATCCTCCAGGGCTGTAAATGCTTTCCGCCCTTTTCGATTTCTGGCCGGAAATTTCCAGCCAGCCCTCAGGAATATTTCACGTCCTTGCCCGGCTCCAGCTCGAAAAGGTACTCCTGCCGGTCCCGCGTATTCGGTTTCAGGACTTCCTGCTCAAATTTGATGCGAATGGGGTCGTCCTGAAAAATCTTCATC
The DNA here is from genome assembly GCA_030427505.1 of Verrucomicrobiia bacterium. GTDB lineage: Bacteria > Verrucomicrobiota > Verrucomicrobiia > Verrucomicrobiales > DEV007 > JAUICH01. Next base: position 158,457 of record JAUICH010000002.1, on the reverse strand, counting down.
TTGTCCAGGTTTTCGAACTCGATGGACAGGAAGAATGGCCACTCGTTCTCTGGATCGATCCGCTTTCCGGAACGCACACTGTGTGCCTCAGAAATCCGGAGCAACTGCGTGCGGCAGGAACGGATCATCTCCTCCACTTTCTCATTCGTCACGCCGGGGTTCAGCTTGAAGAGAGCAATGTAGTGGACCATGGGGGCGAGACGATCGGGAAACGGAAGGCTTGGGTAAGTTCAGGGGATCTGGCCTGGAAACTGGAAATCAGTTCCAGCGCAACGCGCCCTTCTTCAAGGCGTAAAGGTAGGCAATAAACAGAATTCCCAAAAATCCCGTCATTCCCCAGAAAAAGGCATAGGACTCACTGAAGAAGTTCTGGCCTTTCTCCACCGCACCCGCGGCGAGTTCGTTAAACGTGACCGCCCAGGGATAAAGAAAAACGACTTCAATGTCGAAAATGACGAAAAGCATCGCCACCAGGTAAAATTTCACGCTGAAACGCGCCTGACCGGGGCCCACCGGCAACATGCCGCATTCGTAAGCGCTGTCCTTTGTGGGGTTGCGCGCGGCGCTCTTGCCAAAAATCACACTGAGAATCAGCGCGGCGGCGGCAAAGCCTCCCGCAATGAGAATCTGCAGCAACACTGGGATGTATTCCTGAAGCATGATAGAGTCGGATGATGCGATTTTTGGGCCAGTCGCGAGGACAAAAAAAAGGGGCGCCGGACTGTTAGATCGGGCGCCCCAGAAGTTAGATCAAAATCCGGTATCGTCTAGTCTGTAGTCGAGGGACTCTGACTCAACCCGCTTTTGCCACATCGGGGTTGGCCGCTTCACCAATCTTTTCGAGTCCGCGGTAAACCTTACCGTTTTTTTCCACAAGACCTCTCGCCACCAGATTCTGGAGCTTTTCGTAAGCACGCAGGCGAAGCATCTCTTCACCGCCGCTCACGGCATTTCGAGCTTTCAGGTTTTCATAAACGACTTCAAAAAGCTCATTGAAGCCGAAGGTTTGTTGCTTGGATAGAACCGACACTAATTCATCGGTCACATGGTCTGGAACACGCCTGGAGAATCGAGTTCTTCTTGTAGTCGACATAACGAAAGTGAACCTACCATGCCCCTCCCGAATTAGCCATCTCTTTTCGTTTTCGATTGTCAATTTTGCCCCCTTTTTAAGGGCGTGACGTAAAAATGACAAAAAAATCCAATTTCAGGATTGGACCTGCCCAATGACTCTCAGGCCTTTTTTGGAGACCTCGAAAATCTCCAAACTTACCTGTTCTTTGGCGTCTTGGTACTTCTCCGCCAACGACTCGCCAAAATTCCGCAACTGTCCTCCAACCGCCGGAAACAGGTAAATCGTGTGCCGGTCCGGAACGATGGCGAATGCCGGAGAACCCAATTCTTTTTCAAAACGGCCAACAAAAGCTTCCGACAGCAAAACGCTGGAAAGAAAGTCGTCCTCGTTCTCCACGATGGCGTATTGGATGACTTCCCGATAGTCCCGGACGAATTCCAGCTTCACTTTGGCGGCCAGGTCATCGGCATGTTTCATTGCCTGCGCATAGTAGTCGCCCCAGGACTGGTTCTTTTCCTTCCACTCCTGCACGGTATAGAGCCGCAGGCCATATTCCCATTCCCGGGCACAGGCGAGGACCGTCTTCTTCGCTCCCTCAATCTGAGTGTAAACTTTGGGATTCGACGTCAGGGAGGCCAGAAGCAATCCCTCGCGATAGACCGGTTCCGGTTCTTTTTCCGCGGCCGCTTCCGGCGGGTCCGCGGTATCCCCAGGCGCTTCTTCCGCCACCGCCGGCAGCACCAGCGCCGCCCAACACCCCAGGGACAGAATGAGTTTCCTGAAAATTCGCTCTCCGCTTTGCATGGAGACTTGTCTAAATTGAAATTGACCGCTCCGGACCACGATAGAAGTCTATTCCTTACTTCTTACTTTTCCATGATAACCTTTTTGCGCGGAATTTTGGCGGAGAGCTTGCCCAACCGGCTCACGATTGACGTGAATGGGGTGGGTTACGAAATGACGGTCCCAATGTCGGCCGACTTTGGCAAGGAGGGGGAGTCGATCCAAATATTGACCCATCTCCACATTCGGGAACAGGAACACACCCTTTTTGGATTTCAGTCTAAAGACGAGCGGGACCTCTTCCGCCTGCTCATCGACCGGGTGTCTGGCGTGGGCCCCAAGGTGGCGATGGCGATCCTGAGCGCCATGTCGCCCAATGATTTCAAGGGAGCCGTGGTGGCCGGCGACCTGACGGCACTGGCGTCCATCAAAGGCTTGGGAAAAAAAACCGCCGAACGCATTGTTCTGGAACTGAAGGACAAAATCGGCGTGACCGAGGCCTGGAAGGTCGCTTCGGAAGGGACCGCCGTTTCGCCGGAAACCGCGCAGCAAAACGACGCCGTGCTGGCCCTCATCTCTCTGGGCTACAAGCAGGCGGAAGCCGCCCGCAGCGTCCAGAAAGTCTGTCAGGCTCCGGACAGCCCGCGAAACACGGATGAAATTATTCGGGCCACGCTTCGTCTCCTGCAGTAGCTCAGTCTCTTTTCCCGCTTCCTAATGAGCCCCTCTCCGGACACCGCAGAAGCCAAAATCGATCTCATCCGGAGCCGCTTCCCCGCTGAAGGGCTCTTCGCGGAGAAGGAGTGGCTGCTGTCTCCGGAGGCATTTCCGCTTTCTCCGAAGACCGTTCAAAGACTGGAAGACCTGGGAACCAGCCTGTTACGCTTTCAACGGGCCTCCAACGAAATCTATCACCGGAGTGTCAAAGGATCCCTTCCGGCGTGGATTCATGACTATCTGGACCGGGGAAAACCCGGAGGACTCGTCAAACTGGGCCGCAGCCGGGACTTTCGCTTCGATCTGCCGCGGGTCATCCGCCCGGACCTGATCCTGACGGACGAGGGCTTTTCCCTGACGGAGCTGGACAGCGTGCCCGGCGGCCTGGGCCTGACCGCTTGGCTGAACGAAACCTACGCCCAGGTGGGAAACAACGGCGTGGTCGGGGGCGCCAGCGGTTTTCTGGACCACTTCGGGTCGGTCTTCGGGAAAGGAGCGGATATCGTGATCTCGGAAGAATCGGGCGACTACCGGCCTGAAATGAACTGGCTGGCCAGCCGTTTGGACGGACCGGAAAAATCCTGGTCGGTTCGGCCGGCGGAGTCTTACCAGCCGGACGGGCGGGATGTGTACCGGTTCTTCGAACTTTTCGACTTGGGAAATCTGCCCGCCTGGAAGGCGCTGGCGGACGCCGCGGAGGCGGGAAACCTGGACGTAACGGCTCCCTTCAAGCCCTACCTGGAAGAAAAATCCTGGATGGGTCTCTTCTGGATGCGGCCGCTGTGGAAGATCTGGCGGCGGGAGTTACGCGACTCCCACTGGCGGCATCTCCAGGAGGTCATCCCCTATACCTGGATCGTGGATCCCACTCCTCTACCGCACCATGCCGTTCTGCCAGGCCTGGAAGTGCAGTCGTTCGAGGAAGTCGCCGAGTTCAGCCAAACCGAACGGGAATTGGTGTTGAAGATCAGCGGCTTTTCAGAGCTTGGCTGGGGCAGCCGGAGCGTGAAGATCGGGCAGGACCTTTCCCAGGAAGACTGGGCGGCGGCGGTGCACCACGCCATCCGGTCTTTCGAGCACCATCCTTACGTCCTGCAGCCTTTCAAACAGGGGAAACTGGTGGAGCATCCCTATTGGGATGAAGCCTCCGGCTCCGTTCAGACCATGCGCGGGCGGGTCCGGCTGTGTCCCTACTACTTTGTTCCCGGAACTGAAGCCAGTAGCGCTTCGGCCAAACCCCGGCTGGGAGGTGTCCTGGCCACCATTTGTCCGGCGGACAAGAAGATCCTCCACGGCATGCGTGACGCAATCCTGGTGCCGTGCCGGTTTTCGGAGACGGGCTACTGAGCGGAGCCCAGCTTTCCGGCCCAACAAAAAAGCCCACCCCCTCTGCAAAAGGGACGGGCCTGACGGGCGGCGCAAAATACCGCCCCGGAATTTTCAAAACGCTTTCCGAAACCGGGAAACGGGTTAAGCCCGCTTCAGGAACGGAAGGCCAGTGCGCTCGTTTTCGACAACTTTGTAGCCCTCCGGAAGGGCATCGACTGCGTCGTCACGAACTTCACCGGCGAAGTAGTAGAGTTTGGTGATGCCTCCGTCTTTGCGTTTTTGTTCACGCAAGTGAAGGTAGTACTCTTTACCGGATTTATTGCTCTTTACGCTGTAAGCCATGGTTGTTGTTAGGTGGTGGTGGAATCGGTTCTCGATTAGTTAGGGTATGCCGGACAAATTCCCGATGGGGAATTCCGCGTGCCGAAAACGATACGAACCCGCCGGGGGTGTGACGCAACGTTTTCGTCATTTATACAAAAGAGCGCCACCCAGCCGCGGATTGCAAGCTTTGAGGGGCGAGGGGGAGTAAGTATTTTCCCCCGGAAATCAGACCAAACCGGCCTTTTTCAGCGTCACATAGGCGCCATTTTTGGCGACTGTCTTCAGCGCGCGGGCCGTCAATTTTACTTTGACGAAACGGTTCAATTCCGGAACCCAAATGCGCTTAACCCGCAAATTCGGCTGAATCGTCCGCTTGACGGTCTTCGTGACGTGACGGCCAATCCCGCCTTTTTTCTTGGCAAGACCGCTACGGTGAATTTTCCGGCCCGTCGTAACGCGCGAACCTCTGATGCTGCAAACCCTGGACATTTCCTTTAGTTCCTCGAAAAAGTTGCGCCCTTCCGGCGGTATCCGCCAAAGGGGGCGTTTACTGTGTGTCTAAAATCCCTTTGGTCAAGTGATTTCACTGGGGGACGTCCGGGAGCCTCATTCGGGCCGTCACCCCTGACTCAAGGCCTGCTTCTGCATTTCAACCAATTCGCGAATGCCTTTCTTGGAGAGTTCCAGGAGCCGCAGCATTTGCGCCTCCGTGAAGGTGGCTTCCTCTCCCGTCCCTTGAATTTCAACGAATTCCAGACTCTCGGTCATGACGTAATTGAAATCCACGGAGGCATCTTTGTCTTCGTGGTAGTTCAAATCCAAGCAGCACTCGCCTTCAAAAACACCGGCGCTGACGGCTGCCATGAACTGTTTCAACGGACTTTTTTCCAATTTTCCCTGCTGAATCAGGGACTGAAACGCCATTTCCAGGGCCACGGTGGCGCCTGTAATGGAGGCCGTGCGGGTACCTCCGTCGGCTTGGAGAACGTCACAATCCACCCAAACGGTGCGCTGGCCCAGGACTTCCAGGTCCACCACCGCCCTCAGGGCGCGTCCGATGAGCCGCTGGATTTCGGTGGAACGGCCGTCCAACTTGCCCTTGCTGATGTCCCGCGCCTTCCGGTCCAGGGTTGAGTAGGGCAGCATGTTATACTCCGCGGTCAGCCAGCCGCTCTTCGAGTCGCCAAACTGCATCCAGCGGGGCACGCTTTCTTCAATGGTGACGCCGCAAATGACCTGCGTGTTTCCAAAGGAAACCAGCACCGATCCCAGGGCGTGCGGCGCGATGCCGGGCTGAAACTTGATTTCCCGCAACTGGTCCAAGGCGCGTCCGTCTATGCGTTCCATATGGCCTCCCTGATTCCATGAATGCCGGGCGGGCGCAACACTTTAGCGGTTGCGAGAACGAAAAAAACCGCGACCATAGTGGCCTTTTCCGCGAGCGGCGCCGCCGCGTCCGCACGCCGGGTGAAGACTTTCAGAACAGCCGCCATCGCCCCGCGTTGCACAGCCCACCGGTCAGAGCAGAAGTCCCTGCAAGCACGTCTAACCTGGGGCCAGGTTATGACTGCCTTGGCGTGGCGTTAAACGCTCATAACGCCGTTACTGTCCGCAAAACGGAAGCCGCGCCCAGCGGCGATCGTGAAACCGTGGAGCCCGCCCACCCCATGGCGGAGGAAACGGCGGCCCTTTTCTTTCAGGAAGCCCTGAACCAGGGCGTGGACCGGTTCCCTTTTTGTTGGGAGATCGCCGGTGACGTGCCGATTTCCCGGGGTCTGGGCAGCAGTGTCACCCTGCGCCTGGGCCTGCTAGCGGGGCTGAACGCGCTGGCGGGCGAGCCCTTCTCCCGGGAAACGCTATTCCACCTTTGCACGAAGCTGGAGGGTCACCCAGATAACGCGGGCCCGGCGGCTTTCGGCGGGTTTTTTGTCGGCCATCCGGACGGCGCTTATCAGCGCTATGAGGTGGATCCGGACCTGAAGTTTGTTCTCCTGATCCGGGAACTGGAGGTGCTGACCGAGAAGGCGCGCCGCGTGCTGCCGCCCTCTCTCCTGTTTCCCAGCGCGGTGATCAATGTGGGCAACGCGGCCGCCGTGGCCGCCGCCTTCGCCGCCCGGAACTATGCCGCCCTGCGCGGAACCTTTGTCGATCACCTCCACCAACCCTGGCGGGAAACCCTGAATCCCGGACTGAGCGAGATCATCCAAGCGGGAGAAGCTGCCGGAGCCCTCGGCGGGTTCCTGAGCGGATCCGGCTCCACGGTCTGCTGCCTGTCTTTAAAGGCGGACACGGCGGACATCGCGGCAGCCATGACCCAGGCCTGTCCGGATGAAGCGCCCCCCAAGACAGCCGTCCTGCGGGCGGATAATGCTGGCATTCGCGTCTCGGAACTGGTGGCATCGGTGGAGGAATGAAGGCCTGGCTGGAAAGACTCGAGCAATTCGCCATCGACGTCATCCTGGAACGGCGCTCGGGGGCCAAAGCCGCGACGCTGCGGGCCTTCCTGGCCATGATGTCCAAGCTCTACGGCGGGGTCGTGGACCTGCGCCTCTTTCTCTATCGGAACCGCATCCTGCGCGAGCGGAACCTGGGCTGCCTGGTGGTCAGCATCGGAAACCTGACGGTGGGCGGCACGGGGAAAACGCCCGTGGTGGAAAAGTTCGCCCGGGCGCTCCAGGACGGCGGGCGGCGGGTCGCCATCCTGAGCCGGGGGTATAAGAGTGTGAAGGACCCGCTGGTGAAACGTCTTTCGGATCGTTTCAAAGGCCAGCCTTCCATCAACCCACCCCGTATCGTGTCCGATGGCCGGTCCCTGCTTCTGGATTCCCGCACCGCCGGGGACGAGCCCTACATGCTGGCGGCCAACCTCAAAGACGTGGTGGTCATCACGGACAAAGACCGGGTGAAAAGCGGCAAGCACGCCATCACGGAATACAACGTGGACACCCTGCTCCTGGACGATGGGCTGCAGTACCTGAAGCTGCGTCACCGCCTGGACATCGTGCTGGTGGACCGCTACTCCCCTTTCGGCAACGAAAAGCTGCTGCCCCGCGGCACCCTCCGCGAGCCACCCAAAAACCTGAAACGGGCCAGCTATATTTTCATCACCAAGTGCAACGGCGAGCCGAACGACGACCTCATCAAACGCATCCGCCGCTACAACGTGACCGCCGAGATCATCGAAACCGAGCACCGGCCGATGTATCTCCAGCACATCGAAACCCGCGAGAAGCGCGCCCTTTCCTCCCTGAACGGACTGCGCGTGGGTACCGTCAGCGGCATTGCGGTGCCAGAGAGTTTCGAGCACGGCGTCACTCGGCTGGGCGCGGAGATTTCCGTGACCCGGCGCTACGCGGACCACCACCGCTACCAGGAGCGAGAGATTCTGGACTTCATCAACGAGTGCGCCTCCGAGAATGTGGATCTGATCGTGACCACGGAAAAAGACTCCGTCCGTTTCCCCCGCCTCCAGCGCCTGGACGTCCCCGTCTTTTTCCTCCGCGTGGAAATCGGCATCCTCAGTGGCGAAGAAAGCTTCGCCGAATGCGTCAACCGCATCTGCCAGCCCCGGCCGATCGTTCCAGCGCGGCGGTTCTTTTAGGCCAGTTTCTTCCGATAGGCTATCGGCTCAAAAATCGGCTCGGCAGACGCAGAGCGCCGGCCCGCCAGGGATACCGCGACCCGATGAGGTAGTAGGTGAGCCACCAGGAGAGGCAAAACCCGCCTAGAAAAGCGATGCCAACGAAGGCTCCTTTCGTCCACCCCTGGGAAAAATGGAAATCATCACCGGCCCCAAAGAGCCCGCCGGACAATCCGGTCAGCATCACAATCGTAAGGAAAAAGGGAATCCCGAACCCGAATCTCAGGAGCAACGGAACGGAGCCGAAAGCCACCAGCGCACAGACCAACCCCGCGAACAGATCCGGCCAAGCAATGAACTCGGATGATAGAGCCCGGGCAGCGACCACGGCCACCAGGACGAAGGAAAGGGAAAACGCCAACGGCCACAAAATCACGTAAACGGACAAGGTCCGGCGGCTAATGGGAAGCGTGCGCAGCAGACGGAACTGACTGGCCAAAGTGATCGCCAACGTAATAACGAGAAACGGCACGGCCGTGAAGAAAACGCCGTCGATGCCTTTCCAACCCCGCCCCGAAAAGCCGGATTGAAGAAAAAGGAAGCCTGCGGTACAGCCGAGGAACAACAGTCCGAAACCTCCAAAGCGGCCCCCAAAATACACCATCTGGTAGCGGAGCCCCCCGAAGCGGCAAACCTCTTTCAGGACCTTCCGCCGCGGAACACGCGAGCCGCCGCCGAAATCGGCGGAGCGTTCGAGATTCAGGCGCACCAAGGTCTCCGCCCGAAACCAACCAGCCACGGTCGCGAGGGCCATGGCCACCCAGATCACCCAGTAGACGGAACTCATTTCAGAAAAACGGGCGGGCAGCTGCACTGTAATCAAAACAGCGCCCGGAAGGGAAAGACCCCAGATCATCCCGAAAATCGTGGCACGCACCTGAAAGGCGACGGAACGGTTTTCCGCACTCCGGGTTCGCACGCCGGTCAATGCAAAGAAAATCGTACCCAGCAACAGGGTCTGGGTCGTGGCCCCGATGAAGACCCGTTCAAGGACGGCCCGCCCCGATTCAGGGGCCGTAAGGAGGCCGAAAGTCCCGAACGCCAAAATACCCAAAAATACTAAGACTGGAAACACCAGCCCCACGAAACGCCAGGCACGGGCCACGTCCCCGATCTTCAACGGAAGGACCAACAAGGTTCGGGTCAGCGTGCCCCCCCGCCGGTTGAGATCGAAGCTGAGAACCATGGCGCTGCCCCCAATCACGGTTGCGGGATAGATCCCGAAGGACTCCGCGCCGAAGGCAAGCAGGGTGACGAAGTATAAGAGAAAGGCGAGCCCGTAGACCCACCAGTTACGCTGCAAGTAGTCGCGAATGATGGCGTTCATGGGGTCAGGAAATGGGTTCTTGGCGAGGTTTCTTCAAAAGCGACACGAACAGGTCCTCCAAGGTCACGGGCGACTCGCGGAGGTCTCGCCCACCCCTGGTTTTCAGTGACTCCAGCGCGCCGGACCGGCGGTCCACCAGCACGCGCACGCGCCCCTTCTCCCGCCGGATAACGGTCAGGCCTTCTCCACCAGGAAAGACAAAGCTTTCCTCCTCCACCGTGAGATCGACCAGACAGTAACGCTCCACGATTTCATTCATGGGGCCCTCGTGAAGCATGACGCCATCCCGAATGATGCCGAGGTGATCCGCGAAGCGCTCCACGTCCGCCAGGCTATGGGACGAGATCAGCACCGTCCGTTCGGAATCGCCCACCAGGGCCAGCAACTGGGCAAAGAGTTCCTGCTTTGCAATGGCGTCCAGACCCGTGGTGGGTTCGTCCAGCACCAGTACCTCCGGCCGGTGCGCCAGGGCGAGGACGAGCGCCAGCTTGGTCTTCGACCCGAAGGAGAGACTCGCAATTTTCGCATTGGCATCCAGCTGAAACTGGCGGAGCAACGCGGCGAAAAGGGCGTCGTCCCAAGTCTCCGGGTAGAAACCGCGGACAAAGCGGGCCGCGTTGGCTACGCGGCCCCACTGGGCGTATTCCACTTCGGGTCCCACGTAGGCGGCGCGGCGCTTCACGGCCACCTCGTCCGCCGCGTGGTCCAGTCCGCTGACGGTAATCGTCCCCGCCTCCGGCTCGCCCATGCCAAAGATGAGATCCAGGGTGGTGGTCTTTCCCGCGCCATTCGGTCCAACGAACCCGTAGATGGATCCCCGGGGAATGGTCATGTCCAGCGGGCCGAGATCGAAGCCGGGAAAGTGCCGGCGCAGCCCCCGGATCTCGATGGCGTTTTCAATCAATGTTTCGGTGTTCATGTTTGGTCAGACAGGGTTTTGCGAATGGTTTCGGAAGCGAGTTCCTGTATTTCACTGGTATTCAGTCCGGCCTCGGCGGCTTCGCGGGCCGCTTTGGCAAAAAGTTCGGTGGCGGTCTTCAGCTTGGCGTCCCGGCTGGCGGCGTCTCCCTGCTCGGCCACAAAAGTGCCGATGCCCTGGCGGCGGTAGACGATGCCCTCGCGCTCCAGTTCCTCGTAGGCGCGCTTGACGGTGATCAAGCTGACCATCAGTTCCTCCGCCAGCGCCCGGAAAGAAGGCAGCGCCAGGCCCGGTTCGAGCCGCCCTTCGCTGATGGCCCGCCGGAAGCCATCCACGATTTGCTGATAGAGCGGGCCCGGCGCCGCGGGCGACACGGGACCGATCAAGAGCGCGGTGGACTTTTCTTCCGGCATCAGGAGACCCTCTTGGGAAAATCGATTTCTCCGGCGCGATTAGCGCCGTGAGAAAGGAGCGGGATGCGAAGTTTCACCTCGAAAAGAGCGGCAACCGAACCGCTATGTAAATGGTGTATATAATCTTTATATACACCTGTCAATCGCTTGGATGATTTTTCTTTTCGGAACCGAGACGGCCCCTGGCGCCCGGTTTCCGCGGACGCAAAAAAGCCCGCCTCCTTCCGGAAGCGGGCTTCTTCAGATTCGTGAACTTGAAACCTTGGCCTGAGCGGCGTCAGGCGGGACGGTTCAAGCGGTGGTTTCGCCGACGGCGAAGCGCTCGAAGCGGCGCACGGTGATTTCGTCGCCGAGTTCTTTGCCCTTGGCTTTGAGGAGATCGCCGATGGTCTGGTCGGGGTCCTTGATGAAGCCCTGCTCCAGCAGCGCCACGGTGCCGTAGAACTTGTCCAGCTTTCCGCCGATGATTTTTTCGACGATGTTGGCTGGCTTGTCCTTCATCTGCTCGCGGTAGATTTCCTTTTCCTTCTCCACCTTTTCTTCCGGCACTTCATCCCGGCTGATGCAGAGCGGCTGAGCCGCCGCGATGTGGAGGGTGATGTCTTTGACCAACTCGCGGAAGATTTCGTCCTGAGCCACTTTATCGGAAGCGCAATTGGCTTCGATCAGCACACCCACTTTACCCTGGAGGTGAATGTAGGAGGCAATGACGCCGGCTTCGCCGCCTTCCTCGCCGAGCTGATAGCGGGCGAAACGCGGCACGGCCATATTTTCGCCGAGCTGGCCAATCTTACCCTTCACGAAGTCGCCCACGGTGGTGGACTTATCCCCCACGAAAGGCTGCTCCAGCAAAGCTTCCACGGAGTCCGCCTTTTCGGACACGGCAATGTGCTCCAATAGCGCGTCGACAAAGGCGCGGAAGTTCTCGTTCTTCGCGACGAAGTCGGTTTCGCAATTCACTTCGATGAGGACACCCGTCTTGGCGTCTTCGTTAATCAGGGAGGCGACGACCCCTTCGGAGGTGGCGCGGGAAGCTTTCTTATCGGCGGAGGCGATGCCTTTTTTCCGGAGGATGGTTTCGGCCTCTTCCAGGCTGCCCGCCGCTTCGGTCAGGGCTGCCTTGCAGTCCATCATTCCCGCGTTGGTCTTTTCGCGCAGAGTCTTGATCAATTCCAGAGTTACTTCAGCCATGAGTCTGTGATTATAAGTGATTAACAAAGAGGCGGTTCGCCGATGACGCCCCGCCTCCGTTAGGCTCCGCCAGGGAGCCGGTCAAATGGATAGGCGTTAAATATTCGCTACACCCGTGTCCTTGGCCGCGCCCAGCACGGGCTCGATCAGCTTCTGCAGGATCACGCGGATGGAACGGATGGCGTCGTCGTTGGCCGCGATGGGATAGTCGATGACGTCCGGGTCGGCATTGGAGTCCACCAGGGCCACGATCGGGATATTCAAGCGGCGGGCTTCCGCCACGGCGATGGATTCCCGGGCGGAGTCCACGATGACCAACGCATCGGGGAATTTCTCCATCTGGCGAATGCCGGCCAGGTTGCGAAGTAGTTTCGCACGCTCGCGGGCCAGGGCGGCCAGCTCCTTCTTACTCATCTTCTTGTAGTCGGGAGACTTCTCGATGCCTTCCAGGTAATCCAGTCGGCCGACGCTTTTCCGGATGGTTTCCAGGTTGGTCAAGGTGCCACCCAGCCAGCGGTGATTCACGTAAAACTGGCCCACGGCCTGTGCCGCTTCTTTCACGGCGTCCTGTGCCTGGCGTTTGCAGCCGACAAACAGGACCTTTTTGCCATTCCCCACCAGCTTGGACAGGAAATGTCCGGCTTTGTCGATCTGGCCGACGGTTTCCTGGAGGTTGATGATGTGGACCGAATTTTTCTGCCCCAGAAGGAAGGGCTTCATTTTCGGATTCCACTTGCGGCTCTGGTGGCCGTAATGCACGCCCGCTTCCACGAGCTCGGTCAATAGTTCTTGAGACATTTTGCTAAGGGCGCCTCCTTTAAATCAAGAAGGCAGGTGTTTTCACTGACGAGGACCGGGCCGTCTTCATTCTCCCATGAGCGGGGGCCGCTCCTGCTGGTCCTCTAAACTTCCTGACGGCTGGGAGGCGCGTAGTAAACGGCACCTTTTCCCGAAAATCAAGGGGGAATGGCATTTTGACAAAGATTGCCAATCCGTGGTACTTTTGACCCCACTTCACTGCCTATGCCCACGCAAAACGTAAACCTGACTCCTGAGCTGGATTCATTCGTAAAGTCTCAGGTGGCGTCGGGATATTTCAACAACGCCAGCGAGGTGCACCGTGCCGCTCTCGCGGCGATGGCCCGCGAAGAAGAGGAAAGAGAACTCAGGCTGCAACGGCTGCGGGAAGAGATCCAGAAAGGTATCGATGATCTGGACGCCGGACGGTATACCTCAGTCACCACGGAAGAAGAACACCGGGCTCTATTTAAGGAGCTTAGAGAAAAGTCCATCCAGCGCGCCAAACGAAAATAATGCGCGACTACCGGCTATCCGATCAAGCGAAGGAGGACATTCTTTCAATCACGGCCTACACTCTCGACAATCTCGGCGATGCCGCTTGGGAGCGCTATTTCCATCTGATCGAAGGAGCCTTCCTTAAGTTGCAGGAAGACCCCGCGAATCACGGAGTCCGAACGCTCGGCTCGGGTATCTTCCGCTACCATCTCAATCATTGTCGCGAAGACGCCCAAACACCTTGGGGAATGGTGAAGAAGCCTCGCCATCAGATCTTTTTCAAGATCCTCGATGATGACGTGATCGAAGTCGTCCGAATCCTTCATGATGGGATGGACTTCGAAAGACACCTCCAAGACCTCCCAGAAGATTGACCCCTGTCACTACGTGACGTGGCGGCCCAAACAAACAGGACGCCTCCCCGAAGGAAGGCGCCCTGCTGTGAATCGTTAATCGGTTAATCAAACCGGATACCCGGCCTGTCCGGAAGGGCCTCAGGCTCCTTCGGATACTTCGGCCAGTTCTTCCAGCTCGATGCCGGCGGGTTCCTCGGGTTCCATCGCCATGGCGTCTTCGGTTTCCACGAAGTCCACCTCGCGGGCGGTGTGGAAGCCGGAGCCGGCGGGGATGAGGTGACCCATGATGACGTTTTCCTTGAAGCCGCGCAGGCCATCGATCTTACCGAGAGTAGCTGCTTCGGTAAGCACCCGGGTGGTGTCCTGGAAGGACGCCGCGGAGATGAAGGAATCGGTCTCCAGAGAGGCCTTGGTGATGCCGAGAAGCACGGGTTCGCCCTCGGCGGGTTTGCCCCCCTGCTCTTCGATTTCGCGGTTGGCTTCTTCGAAGGCAATCTTCTCCACCTGGTCGCCCCAGAGGAAGGTGGTGTCACCCGGATCGGTGATCTTCACCTTGCGCAGCATCTGGCGGACGATGATCTCGATGTGCTTGTCGTTGATCTCCACCCCCTGGAGGCGATAGACCTCCTGCACTTCGTTCACGAGGTGCTCCATGAGGGCATGCGAGCCGAGGATGTCCAGGATCTCATGCGGCGGGACGGCGCCCTCCGTGAGCTGGTCGCCCTTCTTCACGCGGTCGCCATTCTGCACCAGGTAGTGTTTACCCAGCGGGATGAGGTGTTCTTCCTGTTCCCCGGTCTCTTCATCGGTGAGGATGAGTTTCCGCTTGGAACGCACCGTGCCACCGATTTCCACAATCCCGTCGATCTTCGCGATCTCGGCGGATTCTTTCGGTTTCCGGGCTTCGAAGAGTTCCGCCACACGCGGCAGACCCCCGGTGATGTCCTTGGTCTTGGCCACCTTCCGCGGAGACTTGGCAAGTTGCTCACCGGCCTTGATCTTCTGCTTCTCTTTCACCGAAAGGTGAGCGCCCGTGGGCACGGAGTAGCTGGCCAGCACGTCGCCGGTCTGAGGATCGGCAATGACGATCTGCGGGTGCAGGTCTTCTTTGTGCTCGATGATCACCTGGCCCTTGGTGTTGGTTTCCTTGTCCACCTCGGTCTCCACGGTGATGCCCTGAATCATGTCGCGGAATTCCACCACACCGGCCTTCTCCGTAATGATCGGCACGTTGTAGGGATCCCACGTCGCCAGGGTTTCGCCCTTCTTCACCGCGCCGTTGTCCGGCTTGGTGATGATGGAACCGATGACCACGTTGTAGGATTCCAGTTCGCGGCCGGCATCGTCATGAACGCTGATGGTGCCGTTCTTGTTCAGTACGACCCAAGTGCCGTCCACGGATTCCACCGTGCGCAGGTTATTGAAGTGCAGGACGCCTTTTTCCTTGGCCTTGATGATGGGCTGTTTGAACGCGCCAGTTGCAATACCACCCACGTGGAAGGTACGCATGGTCAACTGCGTGCCCGGCTCCCCAATGGACTGGGCCGCGATGATGCCGACGGCTTCACCGATCTTGCCCGCCACGTTGGTGGCCAGGTTCATGCCGTAGCACTTGCTGCAGCAGCCGCGGCGGCTTTCGCAAGTGAGCACGGAACGGATCTTGAGCTGTTCGACCCCCAGGTCGGTCAGGCGGTCGGCGATTTTCTCGTCGATCAGGTCGCCCACTTGCACCAGGGTATCTTCACCCACGACGACCTTCTCGTTACTGACACGGCCGTAGATACGGGTCTTCAGGTCGACGACTTCTTCGTCCCCTTCGTAGATGGACTTTACCATGATGCCGTTGACCGTGCCGCAGTCTGGCTCGGTAATGATGACATCCTGGGCCACGTCCACGAGCTTCCGGGTCATGTAACCGGAGTCCGCCGTTTTCAGAGCGGTATCCGCCAGACCTTTACGGGCGCCGTGAGTGGAGATGAAGTATTCCAGCACGGACAGACCTTCGCGGAAGTTCGAAACGATGGGACGTTCGATGATCTCCCCGGACGGCTTGGCCATCAGACCGCGCATACCCGAAAGCTGCTTGATCTGCTGGCGGTTACCACGGGCACCGGAGTGCACCATCATGAACAAGGGGTTCGGCATTTCCTTGCCGTCGTTGAACTCGATGGCGCGGAACAAGGCGTTCTGGATCTGGTCCCCGGCGTGGGTCCAGATGTCGATGACCTTGTTGTAACGTTCCTTGTTGGTGATGATCCCCGCCTTGTACTGCTTGTTGGCTTTTTCGACTTCGTCGAAGGCGGTTTTCAGCTCCGCCTTCTTCTCGTCAGGGATGGTCATGTCGGTAATCCCGATGGAACAACCGGAACGGGTGGCTTCCTTGAAGCCCAGGGACTTCAGGTCGTCCAGCGCCTGCACGGTGCGCTCCTGTCCGGATACCTGGTAGCAGCGCCAGATGATGTTGGAGAGCTGCTTTTTGGCGCAGGTTTCGTTAATGAAACCGAGGCCTTCCGGCCAGATTTCATTGAACCGCACCCGGCCAGGCGTGGTGACGATGATCTTGTTGTCGTGATCGCCAAAGACCGTCTTGGTCTCTTTCTCATAGTCGGGATTCCGCATGCGGATGGCGTCGTGCATCTTGACGCGGCGGCTCGCGATGGCGAACTCCACCTCGCTGGTGTCCGCGAAGAGCGGCAGGGACTTCTCTTTGTCCTTTTCCCGGATCGGAATCTGACGGGTAAAGGTCAGGAAGTAACAACCCAGCGTGACGTCCTGAGACGGCGTGGTGATGGGCTTTCCGCTGGAGGGCGAGAAGATGTTGTTCGGCGCCAGCATGAGCATGCGGGCTTCCATCTGCGCTTCCACGGACAGCGGCACGTGCACGGCCATCTGGTCGCCGTCGAAGTCCGCGTTATACGCCGTACACACCATGGGGTGCACGCGGATAGCGGAACCCTCGATGAGCACCGGCTCGAAAGCCTGGATGGACAGGCGGTGCAGGGTAGGCGCGCGGTTCAGCATGACCGGGTGGCCCTTGGTCACTTCTTCCAGGATGTCCCACACTTCCGGCGTCTTGCGCTCGATCATCTTCTTGGCGCTGCGCACGGTATGCACGTAGCCAAGCTCCTTGAGGCGGCGAATGATGAAGGGCTCGAACAGGACGAGCGCCATTTTCTTCGGCAGACCGCACTGGTGCAGTTTCAGCTCCGGACCGATAACGATGACGGAACGGCCGGAGTAGTCGACGCGTTTACCGAGCAGGTTTTGACGGAAACGGCCACCCTTGCCCTTCAGCATGTCGCTGAGGGACTTGAGCGCGCGGTTGCCGGCCCCGGTCACGGCGCGGCCGTGACGGCCGTTGTCGAACAGGGCGTCCACTGCTTCCTGCAGCATGCGCTTTTCGTTCCGGATGATGACGTCCGGCGTCTTGAGCTGCAGCAGGTTCTTGAGGCGGTTGTTCCGGTTGATGACCCGGCGGTAGAGGTCGTTCAGGTCAGAGGTGGCGAAGCGGCCCCCTTCCAGCGGAACCAGCGGGCGCAGGTCCGGCGGAATGACGGGCAGCACTTCCAGCACCATCCACTCCGGACGGCTCCGGGACTGGGCAAAGCCCTGGGCCAGCTTCAGGCGCTTGGCCAGCTTTTTGCGCACCTGCTTGGAGCGCGTCTTGCCCATGGCTTCTTCCAGTTCCTTGACCAGCTCATCCAGCTTCAGAGAAGCGAGCAGGTCCTTGATGGCTTCCGCGCCCATGCCGGCGGTGAAGCTGTCGCCGTATTCGTCTATGACCTCGCGGTATTCCAGTTCCGTCAGGAGCTGGCCCTGGGTCAGCGGCGTGTTGCCGGGATCGATGACGATGAAGTCTTCGTAATAGATAACGCGCTCCAACTGACGGGCGCTCATGTCCAGCATGAGGCCGATGCGGGAGGGCATGCACTTGTAGAACCAGATGTGGGTGACCGGCACGGCCAGCTCAATGTGGCCCATGCGCTCGCGGCGCACGCGGGACAGGGTGACTTCCACCCCGCAACGGTCGCACACCACACCCTTGTGCTTGATGCGCTTGTACTTACCGCAGGCGCACTCCCAGTCCTTGGTGGGACCGAAGATGCGCTCGCAGAACAGGCCACCCTTCTCGGGTTTGAAGGTGCGGTAATTGATGGTTTCAGGATTTTTCACCTCCCCGCGGCTCCAACTCCGGACGTTGTCCGGGGCGGCCACGGTGATGCGAACGAAATCGAAAGACTCAGGCTTCTTTTCGACTCCGAAAATCTCTTCGAGATGAGAAGGCGTACTCATAGGATCTGTCAGGACTTCGCTAGTAATTCAGGGTCAGGGGCAATGGCTGTGGCGGGTGGAGAGAATGTTTTCAAACCTGTCCCGAAGGTCAGGCAGTGAGGGCATCCGGAAGCAGGTCTTCCGCCGAGGGCTCTTGGTTCCCGACGGTCACGTCGAGACCTAGGCTCTGCATTTCCTTGATCAACACGTTGAAAGATTCCGGCGTGCCGGCTTCCAGCGTGTTGTCGCCCTTCACAATGGCTTCGTAGATGCGGGTCCGGCCCTGCACGTCGTCCGACTTCACGGTCAGGAGTTCCTGCAGGGTGTAGGCGGCGCCGTAGGCTTCCAGCGCCCACACCTCCATCTCTCCGAAACGCTGGCCGCCGTACTGGGCTTTCCCGCCCAGTGGCTGCTGGGTAACCAGAGAGTAAGGACCGACGGCCCGGGCGTGGATCTTGTCTTCCACCAAGTGGCCGAGTTTCAGCATGTAGATGTAACCCACCACGACGTCCTGGAAGAAGGCCTCCCCGGTGCGTCCGTCATACAGGGTGGATTTACCGTTCAGGCCAACCCAGGAGAAGCCTTCGACTTCCTTGGCCTGGCGCAGGTATTCCATGACCGTCTTCTCCGGAATACCGTCGAAGACCGGCGTGGCAACCTTGAAACCAAGCGCCCGGGCGGCGACGCCCAAGTGCGTTTCCAAGACCTGACCCACGTTCATCCGGCTGGGCACCCCGAGCGGGTTCAGGCAGATATCCACCGGCGTTCCGTCATTCAGGAAAGGCATGTCTTCCTCGGGCACGATCTTGGCGACCACCCCCTTGTTTCCGTGACGGCCGGCCATCTTGTCACCGACGGAGAGTTTCCGCTTCTTGGCGACGTAGACCTTCACCTGCTTGATGATGCCGGGGTCCACCTCGTCACCGCTTTCGATGCGGTCGAGCTGGCGTTCCCGTTCTTCGTCGATATCGGCGAATTTCTGTTCGAAGCCGGAGATGATGTCGATGATCTTGTTCCGGATCGGGCTGGGATCGATCTCGATCACTTCGTTCGCGGCGGCGAGCTTGCGCAGCAGCGTCTTGGTGATCTTCCGGTTGGCCGGGATGATGATCTCGCCGGTCTGGGCGTTTACCACGTCCAGCGGGATCTTTTCACCCAGCAGGATGTCGGACAGTTTGTCCGTCAGCTGTTCGGTCAGTTCGTCGCGCTTGCGCTTGTGTTCTTCGACGATCTGCTTCTCCTGCTTGCGCTTCTCGGCGGGATCGATCTTCTCACGATTCGCGGTGTTCCGGGAGGACACCCGCACGTCCATGACGATGCCGGTGCAGCCGGAGGGCACGCGCAGGGAGGTGTCTTTCACGTCAGCGGCTTTCTCACCGAAGATGGCGCGCAGCAGGCGTTCTTCAGGCGCCAGTTCGGTTTCGCTCTTCGGCGTGATCTTGCCGACCAGAATGTCTCCCGGCCGCACTTCGGCGCCGATGCGGATGACACCATCCGGACCCAGGTCACTCAGGGCTTCCTCACCCACGTTCGGGATGTCCCGCGTGATTTCTTCGGGGCCCAGCTTGGTGTCACGGGCGCCAATTTCGAACTCATCCACGTGGATGGAGGTGTAAACGTCATCCCGCACCACGCGTTCGGAGATGGTGATGGCATCCTCGAAGTTGTAGCCGTTCCACGGCATGAACGCGACGAGCACGTTCCGGCCCAGGGCCAGTTCGCCGTCTTCCGTGTTCGGGCCGTCGGCGAGGACGGAGCCCAGTTTGACCTTCTCTCCCCTCTTGACGATCGGCTTCTGGTTGATGCAGGTGCCGGCGTTCGACCGCATGAACTTCCGCAACGGGTAAACGTAGGTGCCGTTCTTGATGTCGCTCTTCAGCTTGGAGTGGTCGGACATGAAGCTGGCGTCGGAAACGGGCAGCTTTCCGTCCTTGGTCACGATGATGATTTCCGCCGTGGCGGCGGCCACGATGCCGGGGCCTTCGGAAACGACCACGGCGCGGGAGTCCTGCGCGACCTTACCCTCCATGCCGGTTCCCACCAGCGGGGAATCGGATACCAGAAGCGGGACGCCCTGGCGTTGCATGTTCGAGCCCATGAGCGCGCGGTTGGCGTCATCGTGCTCCAGGAAGGGAATCAAGCTGGCCGCGACAGACACGAGCTGTTTCGGCGACACATCCATGTAGGCGGCCTCCTTCGGGTCCACTTCCAGGAAGTCACCCCGGAACCGGACCGTGATCTGCTCGTGCAGGAAGTTGCCCTTGTCATCGACCGGGTTGTTCGCCTGGGCAATGAGGTAACGTTCTTCCTGGTCCGCGGTCAGGTAGTCGATCTGCGGCGTCACCACACCGTCCTTGATGTAGCGGTAGGGCGTTTCGATGAAGCCGAACTCGTTGATCCGCGCATAGCAGCTCATCGAGTTAATAAGACCGATGTTAGGTCCTTCCGGCGTCTCAATCGGGCAGATACGGCCGTAGTGAGAGGTGTGCACGTCACGCACCTCGAAACCTGCGCGGTCGCGGTTCAGGCCGCCAGGTCCGAGAGCGGACAAGCGGCGCTTGTGCGTCAGCTCGGACAGCGGGTTCGTCTGGTCCATGAACTGGGAGAGCTGAGACCGGCCAAAGAAGTCCCGCACCACGGCGCTGAGCGCCTTCGGGTTGATGAGCTTCTGCGGCGTCATGCCGTCCAGGTTCACGTCGAAAAGGGTCATGCGCTCTTTCACCAGGCGCTCCGTGCGGGCCAAGCCCACGCGGCACTGGTTGGCCAGCAGCTCGCCCACGGCGCGCACCCGGCGGGAACCCAAGTGGTCGATGTCGTCCAGCACCCCTTCACCCTTTTTCTTCAGGTTCAGCAGATAGCGCATGGACGCGGTGAAGTCTTCCGCCACGAGCACGCGGGCGTCGTCGTCGACTTCCAGGCCAAGCTTCTGATTGATCTTGTAACGGCCGACACGAGTCAGGTCGTACTTTTTGGGATCGAAGAAGAGGCGCTTCAGCAAAGCACGGGCGTTGGCCACCGTGGGCGGATCGCCAGGGCGCAGCTTGCGGTAGATGTCCTTGAGGGCTTCTTCCTCGTCCGCGGCGGGGTCCTTCTTCAGGGACTTCACCAACAGATCGTATTGCGCGGTGTCCACCACCTGGATGTTCTTGTGACCCAGCGCGATGAGCTGGTTGATCACGCCCATGGTCAGGGGCTCGTAGGCCTGGGCGACAATCACTTCGCCATCCAGGATGTCATTGAACGTAACCCGTGAGCTAAGCTCTGCTTCGTCGATGGTGGCGGTCAGGTCCAGGTTCTCCACCTCGCAGAATTCGCGGATGATGTCTTCGTCCTTCGGGAATCCAATGGCACGCAGGAAGGTCGTGGCCAGGAACTTCCGCCGGCGGCGGCGGCGATCCAGGTAAACGTAGAGCAGGTCGTTGGTGTCGAACTGCACTTCGATCCAGGAACCGCGATCCGGAATGATCCGGAAACCGAACAGTGTCTTACCGTTCAGATGCAGGCTGGTTTCAAAGCAAACGCCGGGAGACCGGTGCAACTGGCTGACGACCACCCGTTCCGCGCCGTTGATCACAAAGGTACCCCGGCGAGTCATCAGCGGCAGTTCGCCCATGTAAACCCGCTCTTCTTTCGTGCCGCTTTCGTCCTTCAAAGAAAAGGTCACATAGAGAGGCGCGCTGAAGGTCTCACCGTCCCGGAGGGACTCGAGCGCCGTCAGTTTCGGCTCTTCCACGTCATAGCGGGCGAAGTCCAAAACGAACTTCTCGTCATAGCTTTCAATCGGAAAAACTTCCTTGAAAACGGCCTGCAAACCAGTCAGCTTTCGCTTGTCCGGCGGCACGTCCTGTTGCAGAAATTCCTTGTAGGATTCGAGTTGAACCTCGATGAGGTTTGGAGTCTCGATGACTTCCTTGATCTCTCCAAAGTAGCGTCTTTCTGACATGTCGGGTCGGGCTGTAGGGTCGTTGGGTGGTGGCTTCAACCGCTAACCGGGACGGCACAAAGCGGCGAAGAAGGTTCTGCCGTGTAGAGACGACAAAGCCTGACCATCTCTAAATGGCCAGGATTTGAGGTCTGACTAACGACGAAATCCAGTCGCGAAATTCAGTTGTCGGGCGATACGTTTTTTCTCCTGCGCTAGCTCCGGTTTTCTTTTCAGATTTCGGGCTTCATACGGCCCCCTTCTTTTTCCGGATTCTTTTCGAAGGGATCCGATTGAAATGGCTTGGCGGCCGCGCCCCGTTTCGGGGAGGCGCGGCCGCGCCAAATGTAAGGTTATTTCGGTGTGGCGAAGAACTACTTGAGCTCTACTTCAGCGCCAGCGGCTTCCAATTTTGTCTTAATCTCTTCCGCTTCTTCCTTCTTGGCGCCTTCTTTCAGGGTGGAAGGAGCGCTTTCGACCAGTTTCTTGGCGTCTGCCAGGCCCAGGCCCGGAACGGCTCCGCGCACTTCCTTAATGACGGCGATCTTGTTGCTGCCGAAGGACTTCAGAATCACGTCGAATTCGTCTTTCTCTTCAGCGGCGGCTTCACCACCACCATCACCGCCAGAGGGCATCATCGCCACCGGAGCGGCGGCAGCGGCACTCACGCCCCATTTTTCTTCCAGTGCCTTCACCAAGCCGGAGATTTCCAGCACGGTCAGGTTGCTCAGTTGTTCTACCAGTTGTTCGGTATCAGCCATGTTCTTGGTGGGTATCGTCGCGCCGGAAAGCGTTCCAGCATTTGAGGCGAGCCGCCACTCACCCGACAAGGAACCCGGTATTGGTTCTTTTCTTTGGTCTTGATTGGGACCGCCACACCCGTGACGGCGTTCACATCAAATTCGTTATTCGTTTCTTTTTCCGTTCGGCTCAGCCCTGGTCGGCCTTGGCCTGAAGGACACGCGCCAGCGCGCTGCCGGGCTCGTTCATCAAGCGGACCAGCATGGAAGCTGGCTGCTGCATCAGACCCAGCAGTTTTGCCTGGAGCTCTTCCTTCGGCGGCAGGGCCGCCAACTCTTCGACCTGCTCGGCATTCAGCAGAGCGCCGTCCAGAATGCCGGCGCGAATGCTCGGCCGGTTGAATTCCTTGGCGAAGTTCTTCATCACCTTCGCCACGGCGCACACGTCGTGGTCACCCGTCACGATGGCGGTCTGACCGTTGAGCACGCCGGAAAAATCCTCCGGCAAACCGGCGGCTTCCGCCGCGCGCTTCACGAAGGTGTTCTTGTCCACGTGGAATTCCGAACCCGCATTGCGCAGACGGTTCCGAAGTTCCGCAAACTCAGGCACCTTCATGCCAGAGTAATCCGCCACGAACACGAAGGGCGAATTGTTGATCCGCTCCAGGAGAGAATCGATGACGATCTGTTTCTCAGCTTTCATGAAAATTTTCCTCTCGTTGGTCGTGGTCCTTAAATGGCCTTAAAGGGATTGATATCCACGCGGACGCCCGGGCTCATCGTCGCCGAAATGGCGGCGCCTTCCAGATAGTTGCCCTTGGCCGTGGGCGGCTTCGCGCCGTTCACCGCGTCGATCGCCGCCTTGGCATTGTCCGCCAGCATGTTCTCCTCGAAGGATGCCTTCCCAATGGGAAGAGAGATGTTGGCGTTCTTATCCAGCTTGAAGTCCACCCGGCCCGCTTTCACGGCTTTCACGGCTTCCGCGGTGTCGTCCGTCACGGTGCCAGTCTTCGGGTTCGGCATGAGCCCGCGGGGCCCCAGTTGCCGGCCCAGCTTCCGGACTTCAGACATGGCATCCGGAGTGGCGACCAGCACGTCGAAGTCCATCCAGCCTTCCTGAATCTTTTTGATCAGCGGCTCGAAGCCCACCTCATCCGCGCCGGCGTTCTTGGCGGCCGTCGCGGCTTCGC
This sequence comes from Verrucomicrobiia bacterium, assembly GCA_030427505.1. Classification (GTDB taxonomy): domain Bacteria; phylum Verrucomicrobiota; class Verrucomicrobiia; order Verrucomicrobiales; family DEV007; genus JAUICH01. The sequence goes on along the minus strand of JAUICH010000002.1, from coordinate 134,963 downwards.
CTTGCGCCACGACGATCACGCGCACTTCCTTACCGGAGCCATGGGGCAGCGGGCAGGTCCCGCGAACCATCTGGTCCGACTGGCGCGGGTCCACACCCATGCGGAAGGTGATTGTGACGGTCTGATCGAATTTCGGTCCGGGGAATTTCTTCACCAGGGCCACGGCTTCGTCCAAACCGTAGAACTTGTTCTGTTCCACGAGCTTGACGGCCTCGTTGTATCTTTTGCTTCGTGTCTTAGCCATTGGGTAAGTGCAGTACCAGCGAACGCGGTTCCTTTTTCTTCGTAATCGAAAACGGGCGGCGTTCTCCTGCTTCGGTATTGGTTTTCCTTCAAACCGGGCACCCAACCTTGGGCACCCGAAACTCTTCCGCGGCGCGCGATTTTCAGTCGACGATTTCGATACCCATCTGGCGGGCCGTGCCCTCCATGATGCGGCAGGCCGCTTCTTCGTCGTGCGTGTTCAAGTCTTCCAGCTTCAGCTTCATGACTTCCCGAAGCTGGTCGCGGGTCAGCTTCGCTACCTTGGTCTTATTCGGGGTTCCCGAACCGGACGCAATGTTCGCGGCCTTCTTCAAGAGCACCGCCGCCGGCGGTTGCTTGGTGATGAAGGTAAAGCTCTTATCCTTGTAGACACTGATAACGGTGGGCAGCACGCTGCCCGCCTTGTCCTGCGTCTTCGCGTTGAACTCCTTGCAGAACTCCATGATGTTCACGCCGGCCTGACCGAGCGCCGGACCCACCGGAGGAGCCGGATTGGCCGAACCCGCGGCAATCTGGAGCTTGATAACTTTAACGACTTCTTTCGCCATATCCTGTCTCGCTGCTTCTGTTTAAAATTCGTTTTCCGGCCCGGAGCCGGGATTTTCGATACCCTTCGGAATTCACGAACCCTCAGGCCCGCTCCACCTGCCAGTATTCCAACGGCACCGGGGTGTTCCGTCCAAAAATATTCACGGAGACCACCAGCTCGCCCTTCTCTGGATCGATCTCCTCCACTTTGCCGTTCTGACCCTCGAAAGGCCCGTCGGCCACTTTGACCGTTTCGCCCACCTCGAAGGTGATCTTCGGCGTTACACTTTCCTCGCGCTCGCGAATCTGGGCGAGCATGCCCTCCACTTCGTGCTTGGGCATCGGGATAGGCTTGTCTTTCGTGCCCGCGAAATTGATTACTCCCGGGGTTTCCCGGATGAAATACCAAGTCCTGTCCACCAGCTTCCCGCTTTCGTTCAGCAGGTTCATATTGATGATGATGTAACCGGGGAAAAACTTCCGGTTGGTCTCCATCTTCTTGCCGCGCTTCACTTCCGAGACGCGCTCGGTCGGCACCAGCACCTCATACACCAGGTCGCCCATCTCTTCGGCCCCTATGCGGCGTTCGATGTTGTCACGTACCTTCGATTCCTGTCCGGAAAGGACATGAACGACATACCATTGATCTTCTGGCGCGGGGACGAGGGCCATTTTCCTTAAAACTTTCTTAGGGGTGAGGTCTTTACTTTTCGTGCCGGAGAGCGAAGGCCTTAAACCCCCACCGTCAGCGCTCTCATCAGATACAACAGAAAGAAATCGCTAAGCGCCACATAGGCCCCCAGCAACACCGTCGCGATCAACACCACGACCGTCGAATCCGTCAGTTGCTTGAACTTCTTAAAGCCACGCTCTTTCGGATCCCAGGGCCAAGTCGCTTTCTGCAACTCGGTGCGGACTTCGCCAAAAAACTTTCCTACTTTACCAATCATAAGATCCTCTGCCTTTTTGACGCCAATCCCGGCGACTGGACGAGGCCCACACCTCCGATCCAAGAGCCGGGTTTTCCTTCAGACACTTAGCCAACGCCTCCTCTTCTGGTGGCAGGGCAGGCGGGACTCGAACCCACAACCAATGGTTTTGGAGACCACTACTCTACCAATTGAGCTACTACCCTTTTTCGGGTGACCGGAACCGCCAGAAGGTTCTCTAACGTATCCGCGCCTCCGCGTTTTTCCAAAGTTTCTTTTCCCGCGGTAAAAGGAGCCCGGAAACCGGGCTCCCTGAAATCCAAATCAATCCACCGCGAGAGAGCCGGGACCCGGTCCGGCCGGAGGAGAATTTTCGTTGCTCCTCCCGGCCAGCCGGTAAATCCGGCTCTTCCGTTACTTGATGATTTCGTTCACGACGCCGGCGCCCACGGTGCGGCCGCCTTCGCGAATCGCGAAACGAATCCCTTTGTCCATGGCGATCGGCGTAATCAGCTCGATTTCCATGTTCACGTTGTCACCAGGCATCACCATCTCCACGCCGTCGGGCAGTTTGATGGTACCGGTCACGTCCGTGGTACGGAAGTAGAACTGCGGACGATAGTTGCTGAAGAACGGCGTGTGACGGCCACCTTCATCTTTGCTCAGCACGTACACTTCGGCGTTGAAGCTGTTGTGCGGCTTGATGGAACCCGGCTTGGCGATGACCTGGCCGCGTTCGATGTCGTCTTTCTTCATGCCGCGAAGCAGCAGACCCACGTTGTCGCCAGCCTGACCTTCGTTCAGCAGTTTGCGGAACATTTCGATGTCGGTCACGGTGGTCTTCACGGTGTCCTTGATGCCGACGATCTCGACTTCTTCCATCTTCTTGATGATACCGGTCTCGATACGGCCGGTGGCCACGGTGCCACGGCCTTCAATGGAGAACACGTCTTCCACGGGCATCAGGAAGTCTTTGTCCACCGGACGGTCGGGCATCGGGATGTATTCGTCGACGGCTTCCATCAGCTTCAGGATGTTCGCCTTCTGAGTCTCGTCGCCTTCCAGCGCCTTCAGGGCGGAGCCCTTCACGATCGGAATGTCGTCGCCGGGGAATTCGTAGCTGCTCAGCAGATCGCGAACTTCCATTTCGACAAGGTCCAGGAGTTCTTCGTCATCCACCTGGTCCACCTTGTTCAGGAACACCACGATGGCGGGCACGCCGACCTGACGGGCCAGCAGGATGTGCTCGCGAGTCTGAGGCATCGGGCCGTCAGCGGCGCTCACCACAAGAATGGCGCCATCCATCTGAGCGGCGCCCGTGATCATGTTCTTCACGTAGTCCGCGTGGCCGGGGCAGTCCACGTGAGCATAGTGGCGGTTTTCGGTTTCGTACTCGACGTGAGCGGTGGAAATCGTGATGCCGCGTTCCTTTTCTTCCGGGGCAGCGTCGATCTCATCGTAATTTCTCTTCTGGGCAAACCCCTTCTCCGACAAGGTCATCGTGATCGCCGCCGTCAGAGTCGTCTTGCCATGGTCAACGTGACCGATGGTCCCGACGTTCACGTGGGGTTTGTTCCTCTGGAATGCTTCCTTAGCCATTTCTTTGCGTTGTTACGGTTGGGTTGATTGGAATTCGCTGCCTGATTCTGTGGATGATTTCTTTCTACTCCTGATCGTTCAGAGTAGTGGAGCTCTTGATGGGATTTGAACCCATGACCTCTTCCTTACCAAGGAAGTGCTCTACCCCTGAGCTACAAGAGCAAACTCCTCCCGGTACGACACTACGTTGACGCCCAGAAAGTTACCCCCGGCTCGCAATCCAAAGAGACTAAAATACCCCCGTTACGGCCTCCAGAGAGGAGTAACGCGGGGCTAGTCAAGAGGAAAATTGAGACGGGGAGACGCAGAACCTACCTCGAAGGCATTTTCTGTCAAAAAAAATGTGCCCAAAAGTTTTAAATTCTTAGCTCTCTTTTTATACAGCCCGCCTAGCCGGGTTCGACATCCTCGGCAAAGCGCTCGATCGCCAAAGCCCGGCCGGTCGTTTCATCCGCGTCCACGATGGCTCCGCGTAGCCCCACCACTCCCCGTGCCACGGGGAACCGGGCCGGCAGGCCATTTCGGAAACGGCGCACGATGGGTTCGATCTCCCGCCCCAGGATCGATTCCAGGGGCCCGCACATTCCAGCGTCGCACAGGAAGGCGGTACCACCGGGGAAGACCCTCTCGTCCGCCGTCTGAACATGGGTGTGGGTGCCCACCACGGCGGTCACCCGGCCGTCCAAAGCCCGGCCGGTGGCGATCTTCTCGCTGGTGGTCTCCGCGTGCACATCCACGAAGCGCACCAGGCAGTCGCGGTCCAGTTCGTCCAGAACCTTGTCGAGAGCCAGGAAGGGGTTCTCCAGGGGCGGTTGCATGAAGGTGCGGCCCTGCACGTTGACGACAGCCACTTTTCCCTTGGCGGTTTCCAGCACGATGGCTCCGTTTCCAGGCGTCCCTTCCGGGTAATTGACCGGGCGCAGCAAGCGTGGCTCGGTGTCGATATAGTCCAAAATTTCGGCCTGGTCCCAGATATGGTCGCCCGTGGTGATCACGGCGGCTCCGGCCCGGAGCAGGTCGATACTGATTTTTGGCGTAATACCGCGCCCGCCCGCCGCGTTCTCTCCATTTACGATAATGAAATCGATGGACTTCTCTTCTTTGATTACGGGCAGGCGCTGGATGACCGCCTTGCGGCCGGGTTCGCCCACAATATCTCCTAGAAAAAGAATCCTCAGCATGAGTAAGTCTCCTCGGCAATTCGCCACGATCACTTTTCCCTGATGCCAGGCCGCACACACCGAAAACCCCGAAAAAAAACCAGGGGAAAGAGTCCGTGGCGATACTCTACTTCGGACTTGGCCTCCGCAGCCATTGTAGGACTAGCACTGGGTGCCGTTTTGTCCATCATCCTTTGGAAATTTGGGCCCGATGACACGCCTCCGGCGGTTGAGACTCCCGCTGCGGAGTTGTCTCCGCCACAGCTGCCAACCGTCGTGCAGGCGCCGCCCGTGTCCCTACCGCTGCCTCTACCCCTCCCCCTGCCCCTGCCCGTGCTGGTTCCAGCCTCCGAACCGAAACCGGAGGCGGCGCCGGAAACGCCCGTGGCTCTGGAGAGCATCAAAGCCCCGCTCGAGCTGCCAGTGCCGGTCCGGCTGGCGCATCTGGGTACCCTGCCGGACTGGTCGCGGCTGGAGACCTACCAGAGAACCATCACCCGGAGCGAATTCGAAACGGCCCTCCGCGAAGTTTACGCGGCGGACGACGCAGCCATCGAGGGATTGATTGATATCACGGACGGCGGAGCCCAGATCCGGAGATGGACGGAGCTGCCCAGCGATGTCTTTGAACTGGAGTTCAAACCCTTTCCCGAACGGCCGGCGGTCCCGAAGCGATACTGGCGGCCATTTTGGGCCCTGCCTCCGCTGACGGACCCGGAACGGCCACTGAGCGGTATTTCCATTTCCATCGATCCCGGCCACATCGGTGGCGCCTATGCCAAGCAGGAAGGCCGGTGGTACCAGATTGGGAAGGACAATCTGCCGGTGATGGAGGGGGAAATGGCGCTCCTGACCGCCCGCTACCTGCGTACCCATTTAGAGCAACTCGGCGCGGATGTAACGCTGGTCCGGTCCGTGAATGCCCCGGTCACCCGGCTGCGCTCCAAGGACCTGCGGGACGAGGCGCGCGCCATCCTCACGGCGTCATCGCCCAAGGGCTCGACTTTCTTCCCGAGATCGATGATCGAATCCACGGCGGACCGGCTCTTTTGCGTGAGCAGCGAGATCCGCAGCCGGGGCGAACTGATCAACCAGCGTTTTCAGCCGGACCTGGTGCTCTGCCTTCACTACAACGCGGAGGCCTGGGGCGACCCCACCAAACCGGACTTCGTACCGCGCAATCATTTCCACGTCCTGATCAATGGCTGCTACAGCCGCTCGGAGATGGAAAATGACGACGAGCGTTTCGAAATGCTGCTGCGTCTCCTGCAGCGGATCGACGGCTACGAGTTACCCCTGGCTGAAGCGGTGGCGAACTCGCTGAGCCGGGCTTCGGGTCTGGAGCCCTACACTTACACGGGAACCTACGCGAAGAAGATCGGGCCCAACCCCTATGTTTGGGCACGGAACCTCCTGGCCAACCGTGTCTACACCTGTCCCGTCGTCTTTCTGGAACCGTATGTAATGAACAACGAAGAAGTTCACCAGCGGGTCCAAATGGGCGACTACCGCGGCCTGCGCAAGATCGGCTACACCTACCGCCGCAACATTTATGATGAGTACGCGACTGGTGTGGCGAAAGGCCTGGAAGACTACTTTCGCGAAGTCCGCTCCAACCAATCTCCACGCTGAGCGGCCAAACCGCGACGCGCTCTCTCCCCATCCCTAACCATGCCTGACCTTCGTCCCGAACCCTCCCTGCCCCTGACGGAAACCCCTCTGTCCCCCATCACGTCTGCCCTGCCCTCCGTGCTGGTCGCGGGGTGTGGTTACCTGGGGGAAGCCCTCGCGGAGCGGTTCTATTCTCAAGGTCACGCCGTGACCGGCCTGAGCCGGACCGTTTCGAGCCTGCACCGCTTTCCCGTGCTGTCCTGCGATCTCAGCCAGGCGGTTTCCGTGCGACGGTTGGAGAGCTTGCGTCCCGCCATCGTGGTACACTGCGCCTCGTCCGGCCGGGGCGGCGTGGAAAGCTACCGGGCCGTGTTCCTGGAAGGTTCGCGGAATCTGCTGGAGACCTTTCCCGAGGCCCGTTTCTTTTTCACCAGCAGCACTAGCGTGTACGGACAGGTGGACGGCGCCGTGGTCACGGAGGAGTCGCCGGCCGAACCGGACCGCGAAACGGGACAGATCCTAAGGGAAGCGGAAAACCTGGTGCTAGGGGGCGGCGGTACGGTGCTGCGCCTGGCAGGCATTTACGGACCGGGACGGTCGGTCCACCTGCAACGTTTCCTGGAAGGAACCGCCACCATCGAAGCGGGTCAGGTAAGCCGCTACCTGAACCAGATTCACCGTGACGACGCGGCGGCGGCCATCGCGCACCTGGCGGGTCTGCCATCCGGTGAGACCAAGGGCCAGATCTACAACGTGGCGGACGACACTCCACTGACGCAGCGCGCGTGCTATGAACAGCTGGCTGAATTCTTCGGCAAGCCATTGCCCCCGGAAGCGCCCCCCAACCTGAACCGGAAACGAGCCTGGACGCACAAGTCTGTCTCCAACGAAAAACTCCGGGCCGCTGGCTGGGCCCCGCGGTTCAAGTCTTTCCCGGACGCCTTGCGAGCGGATCCCCGACTGATCCCCTCGATTGAGGCTCTGCTGGAAAGCTGATGTCTGCTGAGAACGAAAGGCGTTTAGCTCCCTCGGTCCCTCAGGCGGCGCCGGCCACTTCGTTCGTCTTCAGGGAACCCGTTCCCAAGTGGCGGCGCACCTTCTGGATCGCGTTTTCCACGGTCAGACCGTGTTTCTCACGGAGGACCGGCACGCTGCCGTGTTCGATGAATTCATCCGGCCAGCCGATCCGTTCCACCGGTGTCTTAATCCCGGCATCGTTGAGATGCTCGATCACGGCGCAACCAAAGCCGTTGTGAAGGACGTGGTCTTCAAAGGTGCAGATCACGGAACACTGCGAAGCGAACTTTTCGATCACGGCCGTATCCAGCGGCTTGATCCAGCGGGGATTGATGAGAGCCACGGAATAGCCCAGCTCTTCGAGCCGCCCGCGCGTTTCTTCCGCCATTTCAAACATGGAACCAAGCCCAAACAGCGCCACGTCCTGACCGTCGCGCACGACTTCCGCCTTACCGATTTCCAGTAGCTCGGGCTGCTCCTTGGGCTTCGCGCCGGTCCCGGCGCCGCGGGGGTAACGGATCGCGGACGGACCTTCTTCGTGGTTGGCCATGGTCCACAGCATGTCGACAAACTCCGCTTCGTCCTTGGGCTGCATGAAGACCCAGTTCGGCACATGCCGCATGTAACCGATGTCGAACAGGCCGTGGTGCGTGGGACCATCGTCACCGCTCAGACCAGCCCGGTCCATGCAGAGGCGCACCGGCAGTTTCTGGATGCCGATGTCGTGGATGGCCATGTCGTAGGCCCGCTGGAAGAAAGTGGAATAGATCGCCAGAAAGGGCTTCAGCCCCTGAGTCGCCTGACCGCAAGCGAACAGCGCGGCGTGTTCTTCGGCAATGCCGACGTCAAAATACCGGTCCGGCACTTCCTGTTGGAAGCGGACCAGCCCCGTGCCGCTGGGCATGGCGGCCGTGATGGCGGTAATCTGCTTGTCCTCTTTGGCGAATGTGGAGACGGCTTCGGCGAAGACGGCGGAGTAAGTCGGCTTGCCACCTCCGGGAGTCTCGCCCGTTTCCGTCTTGTAGGGACCCAGGCCGTGAAACTTCATGGGGTTCCCCAAGGCAGGCTGATAGCCGCGGCCTTTTTCCGTGATGATGTGGAGAATGACGGGCTGGTCTTCCTTCTTCAGGTGCTCGAAGGTGCGGATCAGCACCCCGATGTCATGACCATCAATGGGGCCGTAGTAGCGCAGCCCAAACTCTTCGAACATCACACTGGGCAGCAGGAGGCTCTTCGCGGACTCCTCCACTTTCCCCGCGAACCGGCGGATAGTCTGGCCCATGACCTTTTCCACGAAGGACGCCGCCGTTTCGTGGAGGTGAGAATAGGTAGGACTAGTTTGGAGAGAATTGAAATACTTGGCGATGGCTCCGACGTTCCGGTCGATGGACCACTCGTTGTCATTGAGAACCACAATGAAGCGTTTCGTGGTCTCGGAAATGTTGTTCAGGGCTTCGAAGGAGGGTCCGCAGGTAAAGGCGGCGTCTCCCGCCACGGCAACCACATGCTCGTCACCGCCCTGGATATCCCGCGCCGCCGCCATGCCGAGAGCGGCGGACAAGGCCGTGCCGGCGTGTCCGGCTCCGTAACAGTCGTGCTCGCTCTCGGAGCGGAGCAGAAAGCCATTTAGACCTTCGTATTGCCGGATGGTGTGGATCTGATCCCACCGGCCCGTCAGCATCTTGTGCACGTAGCCCTGGTGGCTGACATCGAAGACAAACTTGTCCTTCGGCGTGTTGAAAACGCGGTGCATGGCGATGCACAGTTCCACCACCCCGAGGTTCGGACCCAAGTGACCGCCCGTCTTTGAAAGGCTTTCGATCAGTGTCTCGCGAATTTTTTCCGCCAGCTTGGGCAACTGGCTTTCAGGCAGAGCCTTGAGGTCGGCCGGGCCATGAATTTTAGGCAAATCCATCGCCTCGCTGTTAGAAGAGCTCTCCATCACTTCTCGCTGATTGATCCTTGTCGTTTCCAGTTTGGGGGGAATCCGCCTCGAAGGCCACGGTTTCGGTTTCTCCGCTGGCTTTCTTCCTTATAAGTTCGATACGGCCCTGCGCCTCTTCCAGCCTCTTTTGGCAAAGTTGGTATAGGCGCGTGCTCTCTTCGTAGCTTGAAATGGCTTCGTCCAGCGGCATTTTTTCGGTCTCCATGGCCCGCACCAGGGTCTCCAGCTTCTCCAGAGCTTCCTCAAAGGTGGGTTCGGATTCCGTTGCTGCTGCCTTTTTAGCCATTAAACACTGATTCTAAAAGCCCGAAGGAACAAGTCTAGCCGCAGGCGGCCGGATTCAAGCAATTTCGGGACCTACCAGGGGATTCAAGGGACCGAAGCGGAAGAAGCTTCCTCCCACCGGGGGCGGTCGCTCATGAACCAGGCCTGATGCCGGCTGGAGGGGGACAGGCTGACCCAGTGCGGAAAGGGACTGCCCTTGGCCAGCAGATCCACCCCGAAACGCCCCACTTGGCCGCGCAGCATCAACTTCGACCAGGCGCTGTACTCCCCGTCCATGATGTCCGTGGCGAGCCGGGAATCCAAGCTCTCCGGCGTCAGGTAGATGCCCGCGGTGGACAGGCCTTCGGCGTCACAGAGGTCGGCCACTTTTTGAAATTCTTCCGGCGTAACCGGCAGCCAGACACTGCGCCGGTCCGCGTACCAGGCCACGGCCCAGGGAATGTCAGTATAGATGACCTCACTCCGGGAGGTCCACTTGGCCAACTGGTGAATGGCCGCCGGGTCGTACGGGGGCCATTGCATGAGCAGCCCCCGGAATTGCAGCCCGTGAATGACCCGGGAAGGCAGGGGTAGGAGCAAGGGCATGGCCGAAACCAGCAGCGCTCCCGCGAAATGGGCATGCCGCCAGGGAGAAAAGCGGTTTCCGCCAAATCCCAGGCGGTGCCACTGCACGGCCAGGTAGGCCAACCCGTAGATGGACATGACTGGAACGAAAACCACGTGCAACTGGTTCGCGCTGTCCGGATTCCCCGCCACCCCCACCAGGCCCATGGCGAGCACGGCGCCCCCCCACATGAAGAGAATGCCCCAACGGAAATGCGCCGTAACTCTCCGGCGAAACGGATGCAACAAGGAGAGGAAAAACAACGGCGCCACCACCACGGAACCCAAATGCCCAAACAGAGACTGAAACTGCTCCAGAATGCTTTTCACCGCGGCGCGCGGGTCGATGGGTCCTTTCATCACCTCGGAGGTAGAGGCGAAGCGCCGTAGCAGGGCACTGGCGCCAGTCTCGTCCGCGCCTCCAAACAGCTGACAGGCATAGGTGCCAAAGGGCTGGCCGGAAACCAGGGCGTTTCTCAACAGCCAAGCCGTCACGGGAGTCAGCACCATCAAAATGAAGACCGACGGAATCAGGAACGCCCTCCAGAAATAGACCACCACCACGGCAATAGCGCCCAGGCTCAGACAAATCGCCAGGGGATGCGTCAACGGTAACGCGGCAAAACAAATGCCCGCCGCCAGAAGGGACAGCCAGGGCAGCCTCCCCCCTTCCCAACCCCGCATGGCGGCCTCCAAAGCGAGCAGTCCCGCCAGGAACAGCGTCAGCAAAAGCATTTGGGACAAGCCGCTCTGGCTGAAACGCCACAACAGATCGCACAGCAGCACCACCAGGGTGGAAACGAAGCCGATCTTTTCGTCAAAAAGCCGGGTCCCCAGCAAATACGTTAGCCCGGCGCTGACAAAAAGGAGCAGCATGGCGCCCGCGGCGATGACACGGTCCAGAAAGTAGATCCGCTGTTTGAAACCAACCGGATAGTCTTCTCCCGCCATCTTGATCAAGGCAGCATTCAGGGCCGGATTCAGCGGCGCGAAATAGGTATCCGGAAAGGCGGCGGCCCGGGCCTGCCCGCGGCTTTCCGAGGCGGCCGCCAGCGCCAGGGGCACCAGTGTCTGGGTCGTAAACCCGTGACCCCGCTTCAGTTCCCGCGCAATCTGGGCCTGCTCCATGCCTTCCGGGTGCGAAAGGCCCCGGAAATCGACAAACAGGTAGTAGGCCACCAATCCGGAAGCCATGAGCAGCAGCAACAGCCAGCCCATCCACCGCCCCAGCGGCCGTGGTTTTTCCGGCGCGCAAACGTCCTGATCCTCAGATGGCCTCACGAAAATGTTTCAAACCCTTCAAATTGTCTCGCTTTCATTCCTTGAATGTCAAGACATCTAAAGAATTGATTCGGCCTCTCTCGTTCCCCAGGGAACCATGATTCCCGGCCTCATTTTCAAGCAGGGACTATCCGCCGTTTGGTTCTGCTTCCGTAGATCTGCCTGTCCGGCTCGGACCTCGGAGATCACTTTCCACCTTGGCGAGGACGAAAGAAGTTGAACCACAGAGAGCACAGAAGACACAGAGATTTTTAATAGAGAGGTTCGCGGCTGGAGGTGGTCCTCGACCTCCGGGCGAACGTTGAGGGACGGAGGGGTCTCTAGGGGTAAATGAAATCTTGCCAGGAGCGGGCAAGGTCCTGAAAAGGGCACGAAGTAACAGTTCCCTGCGTCCGCGATTCTGCCTGTCCGGCTCGGACCTCGGAGATCGCGTTCCACCTTTCCACCCGAGGTTTGTTCGACCGGCGCTATCCCGGAACGCTCACCCCTTCCTCTTCCATCTCTTTCAGCTTCCGCTGCAGGGTCCGGCGGCTGATGCCGAGCAACCGGGCCGCTTCGGTGCGGTTGTGGTTCGACTCTTCCAGGGCCCTGAGAATGAACTGCCGCTCCATGGCTCCCAAATTCAGGGAGTCCGCGCCCAGGACAAACTCCTTCCCTTTTGCCGCACCGCCGCCGTTGGAAACCGCCTGGTTCTTTGTGAAAGCTCCGCGAAGGCCTTCCCCGGACTGCTGCAAAAAACCTGGCAAATGCCTCAGGGAAATCTTGGGGCCGTTGCTCATCACTACCCCGTGCTCGATGGCGGTGCGGAGTTCGCGGACATTTCCCGGCCAGTCGTAGCTGACCAGACGCTCCATGGCGTCGGAGGTCAGTTCGCGCACCGGCTTTCCATTTTCCTCGGCAAACTCCTTCAGAAAAGACCGCACCATCAGCACGACGTCTTCCCGCCGCTGCCGCAGCGGCGGCATGGTGATTTTCACGACATTCAGCCGGAAGTAGAGGTCTTCCCTGAACTCGCCCCCGGCCACCATCTCCTCCAGGTTGCGGTTGGTGGCGGCGATAACGCGGACGTCCACCTTGATCTCCTGGTTGCCGCCGACGCGCTCGATGGTGCGCTCGCCCAGGGCCCGCAGCAGCTTGACCTGGGTGTTGCCGTCGATCTCCCCAATTTCATCGAGGAACAGGGTGCCTCCGCTGGCTTCTTCAAACCGGCCGATCCGCCGCTGATTCGCCCCCGTGAAGGAACCTCTTTCATGCCCGAAAAGCTCGCTTTCCAGCAATTGGGTGGTCAAAGCCGCGCAGTGCACCTTGACCAGCTTGCTCTTCGGCCGGCCGCTCAGATTATGGATGGCGTGGGCGATCATCTCCTTCCCCGTGCCACTTTCTCCTTCAATCAAAACCGTGGCGCGGGTAGGGGCCACCTGGCGCACCGTTTCGAAAATGGGCTGCATGGCGGCGGAGTTTCCAATGACCCGGTCCAGGCCATACTTCTGATCCACCTGCTGTTTCAGGGAGCGGATTTCCTTGTCCGCGGCCTTGTCGCGGATGGCCCGTTTGATGATGAGTTCCAACTCATCGATGTTCAGGGGCTTGCTGACGTAGTCGTACGCGCCGCGCTTCATCGCTTCCACGGCGGTTTCCACCGAGCCGTAAGCGGTCATCATGATGCACATGGGCGGTGACGGCAGAGCCAGGGCCTTTTCGATCAATTCCATCCCGTCCTCTCCGCCCAGGCGAAGGTCTGTGACCATGACTTCGACCCCATCGTTGCGCAGGATTTCCAGCGCCTCGCTGATGCTGCCCGCCACGTAGACGTCGAACTCGTCCTCGAAGGACATCCGCAACCCGTCACGGGTATGCTTTTCGTCGTCGACAATCAGCAGGGTGTGTTCGGCGAATGGGTTCATTTCTTCCGTCCTCTGCCGCGTCCGCGGCTTTTCTTATTGGGCTGGTCTGCCTCGGTGAATTCCACCTCAATGACTGGGCGTTTACCCGTTCCCGTCTCCGCCACCGCGGACGGTCCCTGGGTCGTGGAGGCGCTGGAGGTTTCAGGCAGGAAGCGGAGCCGCTTTTCCACGCGGGGCAGATAGATGGTGACCTTGGTGCCCTGCCCTTCCGCGCTTTCGAATTCGATCTCCCCTCCGTGTTCGCGGACGATGCGGCGCACGATCAGCAGCCCCAGACCCGAGCCCGCCTTCTTGGTGGTGAAGTAGGGCTGAAAGAGGTTGCCCATGGCTTCAGCGGAAATACCGCCCCCCGTGTCCGTGAAGCTGACGATAATGTTGTAGTCGTCCAGGTCCGTCCGCATGGTGAGCCGGCCGTTCTGGCCTATGGCCTGGATGCCGTTGCGGATCAGGTTGTAGAAGGCCTGCCGCATCTGGTCGCGGTCCAGGGGAATCATCGGCATCTGGGAATTCAGTTCCATGCACACCTCCACCCCGCGATCTTCAATCTCCGGGGCCAGAAAGCGGACGGACTCCTGCAGCAGGCCGTTCAGATTCGACAACTCCGTCTGCAACTGCGTGGGCCGGATGGCGCTGAGGAATTTCTCCACGATGAAATCCAGCCGCTTGATCTCCGCCCGTGAGATTTCCAGCAGATCGCCAAGTTCCTTGGCCAGTTCCGGGTCTGCCTTCTTCAGCTTCCTCTCCACGAGTTGGAGGTGGATGTTGAGAGAGTTCAGCGGATTCCCGATCTCGTGGGCCACGCCTGCCGCGAGCAGGGTCAGCGCGTTCATCCGCTCGGACTCGATCTTTTCCATCTGCACCTGCCGGCTCTGGGTGATGTCCCGGAGCAGCAGGACATAGCCGAGTTCGTCTTCGCCATTTTGGGCCGGGCCGGACGCCCCGTTGCCGATGGCGTCCGCGCCGGACTCCAGGGGCGCGAGGTAGAAATTGAGGTAGCGGTTTTCGGGATAAAAGATTTCCAGGTCCCGGCTGACGACGCGGCCTTTTCCCTGGCCCACCAGACTGGACCACTCCAGCCCGCGAATCCGCGACTCGACACTTGCGCCCACGGAATCGTCCCGGTCGATTCCGAACAGGTCGCAGGCCGCCCGGTTGATGTAGATGATCCGGCCCTCCGGGTCCGCCACGATGACGCCTTCCCGCAGGGCATCGAAGACTTTTTCCAGGAAACCTTTTTCCTGAACCAGCCGGAGGACATAGCTCTGGACCGCCTGGGGGTCCACGCGATCCATCCGGTCTATAAACTTGTCAACAAAGCTGGATTTCATAAGTTCGGGACCCTATGCCCCTGGATCAATACCTCCTCGTCGTCACCACCTTTCCGGACACTGACATAGCGCGTCAAATTGGCACAGAACTGGTGGAAAGGCAACTGGCTGCCTGCGTCAATTTGTTACCCCAAGGCGAGTCGATTTACCGCTGGGAAGGGAAGATAGAACGCCAATCCGAAGTAATGGCGCTAATCAAGACGACCGAGACGAACTACCCGGAAATCGAGATGCGCATTGGCGAACTGCATCCCTACGAGGTGCCTGAAGTGGTAGCCTTGAAAATCGACCGGGGAGCGCACCCTTATCTGGCCTGGATCTCCGAGAGCACCATCGGATAGGGCCCATGGATTGGCGCAGAGCAGCACTTGCATCCAACGAAGACACCCCGTAATAGTCCGCCCATGACAAATGGCAGCGGCAATGGCGATCTGTGGCAGGGCCTTTCCGAAGGCGCCCGGGCAGCGCTGGAAACCCGGGACTATTCCAAGGCCGGGTTGGCGGAACGCCTCAGCGGCAGCGGCGTGGAATCACGCGAACTCGTGGAGCACCGCGCGGAACTGGACGACGTCTGGATTCCGGGAGTGGAAATCTTTCCCCGCCGGGTCTGGCAACAGCGCCACCGCGGTTGGTTCGGCGAGTTTTCCCGGATGAACGAAGGGAAACTGCACGACATCGGGCTTTGGCCGCGCCAGTGGGCCACCGCCACCATGTTCGCCGGCACGGCGAAAGGTTTCCACATTCACCCACCCTTTATTCCAGAAGGCGAAGCTCCGGAAGCCTGGTTCCGGAAACTGTTCGTGGAGGAACCGGAAAGCTACGGCCTGCGCCCCTACGATAAGGAACAGTGGGACGCCATGTTCTTCGTCCAAGGAATGATCGAGTTCTTTCTAGTGGACGAACGCGCCGGGATGCCCCGCAAGAAAATGCGCTTCATCATTGAAGGCGACAATATTCCCGGCCCGAACAACGTGGGCCTTGTCATCCCGTCCGGAGTGGCCCACGCCCTGCGCTGCGCCAGCTCCCAAGACGTGATCATGGTTTACGGCACCAGCACCTCCTTCGAGCCCACGTTCGAAGGCCGTATCGCCAGCGGCGTGGAGCAAATGCCGTTGCCCGAAGACTGGGCCGGCTACCTGGCTTAATTTTAGTTTCTCCCTGGTCTACCCGACCCTCTCTGAATTTCCGTAGGCTTCAGCCCGCACCTGGGAATTTGCGCTCCCGGAACTGCTCCCTTAAACTGCTCTCCCCTTTTCCTCTTTCAGCCCTTCTTCCAGATGGCCAAGGACCAAAAAATTTCCAAAATCACCAAGAAGGACATCGCCGAAATGTCGGCCATGGACTTCCTGGATGAAGCCAAAATGCCCTACCGGCGCCTGATGGGGTATGTGCTGCCCTACAAGGGGCGATTCTTCTCCGGGGTGCTCCTGGGGATTGCGGCGGGCCTGTTCAACTTCGTGCTGCTCTTTGGCCTCAAGTTCGTGTTCGCCATGGTGCTTCACGACCAGCCCGCGCCGGGCGAAAAACCCTTCAACCAGTTCGACATTCCGTTCATCCAGAAGCACGTCGTCATTCCCTATCCGGAGATCGGTCAGGAAGGTCAGCTTCCCCTGGTGATCGGCATTTGCATGATCATCCCGCTCCTGATTCTGATTCGGGGCTTACTGGACTTCCTGAGCCAGTACTACATGATCTGGGTGGGTAACCGGGTGCTGTTCCAATTGCGGGACGATGTGTTCTCCAGCCTGCTGGGTCAGTCCCAGCGGTTCTACAACAAGGCCAAGCAGGGAGACCTTATTCAGGTCGTGTTCAACCAGACGCGGATCGCCCAGATGGCGGGCACGCAGTTGACCTCCGACATGATCAAACACCCGATCTCGATCCTTTCGATCGTGATCTTCCTGCTGATGCAGAACGCCATGTACACCTTTGCCGCGTTGGTGATTTTCCCGCTGTGTCTGTTGCCCGTCTTGTACGTAAGTAAGAAGGTTCGCGCCGCCGGCGGCAAGGAAGAGGAAGAGGCCAGCCAGATCATGGTCACCATGCAGGAAAGCTTCGCCGGCATTCGCGTGGTGAAAGCGCATGCCCGGGAGGATTACGAGCGCAAGCGCTTCAACGACGGTAATGAGAAGATGTTTAAATACATCATGCGCTGGCGAAAGGCGATGGAGATCGTCGGCCCCTTGGTGGAGTCCGTGGCCTCCGTCGGGATGGCCGCGGGTCTGGTCTATGCTTGGGCCACGCAAATGAGCGCCGGCCAGTTTGTGCTGCTCAACATGGCGCTGATGGGCATGTACCCCAACGCCAAGGCTCTCAGCCGGATCCAGATCCAGCTGCAAAAGTGCCTGATGGCTACGTCCAAGATCTTTTCCATCATGGACGATGTTCCGGAAATTCAGGATTCCCCGAAGGCCATCACCCTGAAAGATTGCAAAGGAAACATCTCCTTCGAAAACGCGACCTTCAGCTACGTGAAGGACAAACCCGCCATCCGGAACGTGGATCTCAACTTTGAGGCGGGCAAGAACTACGCCTTGGTGGGGCAGAGTGGCGCCGGGAAGTCCACCATCATGTCTCTCATCATGCGTTTCTACGATCCCACCGAAGGCACGGTGAGAGTAGATGGTCACGACATTCGTGACATCGCCCAGCGTTCGCTGCGCGACAACATCGGCATTGTGAACCAGGAAGTGTTCCTGTTCCACGACTCCATCTACAATAACATCCTTTACGGCAGACTGGACGCCACCCGGAAAGAAGTGGAAGCCGCCGCGCGCCAGGCGCACGCTCACGACTTTATCCTGGAACAAGCCAACGGATACGAAACGGTCATTGGCGACAAGGGCTGCAACCTGTCCGGCGGCCAGCAGCAGCGCATTTCCATCGCCCGGGCCATCCTGCGCAACGCGCCCATTCTGCTGCTGGACGAAGCCTATTCCGCCCTGGATTCCGAAGCGGAGAAGAAGATCCACGAGGCCATGGAAACCCTGGCTCAAGGCAAGACGGTCATCGCCATTGCCCACCGCCTTTCCACGGTTCTGAACGCTGACGAACTGGTGGTCATGAAAGACGGCCAGGTAGAGGCCATGGGGCCCCATTCCCAACTGCTCGAAACCTGCCCTGAGTACCAGAACCTCTACCACCTGCAGTTCGCGGCTCACGAAGATTCCATGGAGGCCGCTGCCGCGGTATGAATTAAGCTTATAGGGTTCATGCTTTCCCTTTGTCCGGACCATGAGCGGTGAGTCTTTCTTCGACCCGCTAGACTTCAGTGACGAACTGGAGACCCTGACGCCGCGGATCCTGGACCGGCGGGCCGTCAGCGAGTGGCCCTCCGCCGACTACGACCGGGCCATCGTCCAGAGCGTCTGGCGCTTTGCCGACACCGTGGCGGGCAACGATCCCGACCTGTGGCGGAAGGACGAGTTCGGCGCCTGGATCAACCGGCTGAACTACGGCAAACGCCAGTCCGAATTCGGCTGGGAAATTTGCGATGTAAGCCTGGGCCGGGGAAACATGGGCCTAATGGCCCTGCGCCCCATGCAGTGGCAGAACTACCTGGACCAGGTGGCCGCCATGACCCAAAGCCGCATCACGGCCGATGGGCTGAGAAACACGCGCAAGCTCCTCTGAGAAGCTGCGGGGGTATTCCTGGAAATTTGGCCGTGACCGCGCTCTCCCAACCGTATTAGACCGGGAGGGCTTTTGATATTGCTCCTCCCTCTACCATTGCTGCCTACCCGGTATGTCCGCCCCTGAAACCGCGTCCCCACCCCAGAACGGAAAGATCAGCCAGCGGAACTGGGTCTCGCTCTGGGGGGTCTTGGTCGTTCAGGCGCAGAACGCCTTCAACGACAACCTGGTCAAATTCGTCCTCATCGGCATGGCCCTGGCCGTGGCGCACGACCGGCCCATCGGGCAGAACATCCAGTACCTGATGTCCGCGCTGTTGCCCCTGCCATTCATCGTGCTGGCGCCCATTTCCGGCTTCCTCTCGGACCGTTTTTCCAAACGGAACGTCATCCTGTGGTGCTGCATCTTTCAGCTCTTCATCTTTGCCTGGCTGGCCTTTTTCATCATGAACAAGAATGTGGAGGTGGCCGTGGCCGGCTTTCTCCTGCTCAGCATTCAATCGACGCTTTTTAGCCCAGCCAAGACGGGCATCCTGAAGGAACTGGCGGGGTCAAAACGGCTCACCATGGTCAACGGCATCATGCAGACCTCCACCATGCTCGCCATCCTGGTGGGCATGTTCCTGGGCGGCACCTGGTATGACGCGCTGCTCAATGAATCCAACAACGGCTGGCGCGCGGCTTTCGTCCCAGTCTTTTACATCGGACTGGCGGCCCTGGTGCCGCTGGCGCTTTCTTTCGCCATCCAGACCACGCCCTCGCATAAGAAGGTCTCTTTCACCCCAAAGGTCTTTTATGCCCACATCCTGGATCTTCTCTATTTGCTGAAATTGAAAGAGCTGCGCCTCACGGCCTTGGGGATCGGCTACTACTGGTTCGCGGCCTCGTTCATCGGGCTGACCCTGATCAGCTTCGGCAAGGAACTCTTCCCCGACTTGGACGAGGGCGGCGCCATCGGCGCTTCCGCCCGCCTGACCCTGATGATCGGCCTCGGGATGATTGTCGGCAGCGTGCTGGTGTCCGTGCTGAGCAGCAACCGCATCGAGTTGGGCATGATTCCCATCGGCAGCGTGGGACTGCTGGGCAGCCTGCTGGGCGTGGCGCTGACACCCCCCGGTTCTCACCTTTTCTACGGCAGCCTTCTGTCCATCGGAGTCTTCGGGAGCTTTTACCTCATTCCCCTCTCCAGCTTCCTCCAGGACGCGTCCGAGGAAGCCCACCGCGGCCGGGTCCTTTCGGCCACGAACTTGATCGTGAACGTGGTGGCCATCATCGCCATCGGTCTGGGCTTTTTGCTGGATCACGCCGGATTCACCGCCAATCAATCCGTCTTGTTCCTGACCATTCCCACGGCCGCGGTCGCCCTCGGCTCTTTGGCTCTGCTGCCTCGGAACTCCTTCCGTTTTCTCTTCCTGATCCTGGTCCGCTCGATTTACCGGATCAAAACGCTGAACATCGACCGCGTGCCGGAAAAGGGCGGCGTTCTGATGATCAGCAACCACGTCACCTATGTGGATGCCTTCATCATTTCGGCGGCCTGTCCCCGGCCGGTGCGTTTCGTCATTCTGAACCACTTCATGAGTGTGAGGTGGATGGCCTGGTTCCTCCGCTTGTTTGGCGCCATCCCCATCACACCGGGCAAGGCCAAGGAAGCCATCAAGCTGACCGCCGAGGCAGTCAAAGACGGAGACGTCGTCTGCATCTTTCCGGAGGGGCAACTCACCCGCACGGGCGTGGTCAACGAATTGCGCAAAGGCTTCGAACTCATCGCCCGTAAGGCGGACGCCACGGTACTGCCCATCTACATGGACTCGCTCTGGGACTCCATCTTTTCCTACGAACGCGAGAAATACATCTACAAAAGGCCGCGGCACTTCCCCTTCTCCGCCATTGTGAATTTCGGGGAGCCCGTCGCCGCCCGGGAGATCGATGCCGCCCGGGCCCGCACCCTTATCCTGGACCTTTCGGAGGAGGCGTTCGCGGCCCGCCCGGTCTTGAAGCGCACGCTGGACCGGGAAATCCTGGGCACGCTTTCGCACCAACCCTGGAAGCCCTGCCTGGTGGAGCACGGGAAAAACCGCCGCCATGTCCTGAAGCGCGGTTCGCTGCTGGCGGCCTCCATCGCCCTGAGCGCCCGGTGGAAACACACCCTCAACGGGGCCGGAGACCGGGTCGGCGTCCTGCTGCCCCAGGGCATTCCCGCCGCCTTCGTCAACCTGGCCCTGGTCCTCGCCGGAAAACGCCCGGTCAATCTGCCGGTCTTCCCCACGGAAAATACTTCCCCGGCATACCGCCTGGCGGACACGCTCAAGGAATACGGCATCGGGTCCATCGTGACTTCCCGCGCCCTGGCGCCCCAGTTGACCGGGCTGGCGGAAGGATTTTCGCTCCTGGATTTCCGGGAGGAAATGAACGCGGCCGGAAGCCCCCGGGTCCTGCTGGAGCGGATTCTGAACTACCTGGAGCCCACCTTTTTCAAACGCCGCCGGCTGGCCCTGCCGGAACGAAACCCGGACGCGCCCGCTTTTGCCATTCTGTCCGGTGAAAGCGGCCCTTTGGTGGAACTCAGTCATCGCCAAGTGCTGGCGAACGTGTACCAGGCTTCTGGAGCCCACTTCGTGTGGCAGGGAGAGACCATTCTGACTGAAGCCCCTCTGAACACCGCAGAGGGCGCCTGTTTCTCCCTCTGGTACCCGGTTCTCAGAAAAGGCGTGGCTGTCAGCCGGTCTCTTTCGGCCCATTCAGGCGACCCCTGGGACGTGCTGACGGAAGAAGACGCTTCCCTCTGGATCCTGACGAAGACCTCCCAGAAGGCCCTGGAAGCCCACGGCGAACCGCTGGATCTGCCCGCGCCCTTCCGCTGGGCGTTTTGCTTCGACGAAAACGCGGACGCCGAAGCCCTGGAAAAACTGGAACAGCAAACCGGTGTTTCCATCGGCCGCGGCTGGGCCCCGGACGATCTGGGAATCGTGATTTCCCTCAGCATTCCCGATCCCAATGCCCTGGTCCCCGATCACGAACCGCAAACCGGCCGGAAAGAGGGTTCCGTGGGACGGTTGCTGCCCGGTATTTCCGCCCGGATCGACGGCGGCCAGAAGTCGCTCACCGAAACCGGGAAGCTATCCTTGCGGGGCGCCTGCCTGCCGCAAGCCGAAGGGAAAACTTCCTGGACGGATACCGGAAGAACCGCTCTTTTCGACGCGGAAGGGTTTCTCTTTCTGGAAAAAGTATAAAATTTCTCCTTTCCAGCCGGATCTCGCACAATAATTCGCTTGATCGCCTCGGGGAGGTGTGACAGGTTCCGCTCCCCATTTCCGGGGAAAAGGAAGAGGTATCTATGGCCTACGCGATTTTCAAAACTGGCGGTAAGCAGTACCGGGTTTCAGAAGGCGACAAAATTGCAGTCGAACGTCTCGACGCAAGTGTCGGCGACGAGACCACGTTTTCTGACGTACTGTTTTTGAGTGACGGAGACACCACCACGGTGGGCAGCCCCTTTGTGGATGGCGCCAAAGTGGTGGCGGAAGTGGTGGACCAGTTCCGCGACAAGAAGGTCATCGCCTTCAAATACAAACGCCGGAAGGGGTACCATCGCCGCAAAGGTCATCGCCGTCAGTTGACGAAACTGGCCATCAAGAGCATCACCGCCTGAGCGTGGGACTCTTGTTAGATCGAACAATTTTCAAGGGAACCGCAATTTCTCAGACAAAGGAGGACTGAACCATGGCTCACAAGAAAGGTCAGGGAAGTGTTAAGAACGGACGCGACAGCAAGTCCAAGCGCCGGGGCGTGAAATGCTTCGGCGGTGAAGCCGTGGTGGCGGGCAACATCATCCTGCGCCAGTGCGGCACCAAGTGGCACCCCGGCAAGAACGTCGGCCTGGGCCGCGATTACACGATTTACTCGCTGGTGGACGGAACGGTGCGTTTCGACCGTGGCGGACGCCGCGTGAATGTGGATCCGGTGGAAGCCTGATTCGCTGAAAGCTTCAGCATTCTTTTTCCGAAACCGGAGCCGTCCTGACGGTCTCCGGTTTTTTCGTTTTTCTGTTAGACCTCCATGTTGAACATCGTCCTGGTGGAACCCGAAATCCCGCCCAACACGGGAAACATCGGCCGCCTGTGCCTGGCCACCGGCACACGCCTTCACCTGGTGCATCCTCTCGGATTTTCCCTGGATGATAAGACGCTGAAGCGAGCCGGCCTGGACTACTGGCAGGAAGTGGAAGTGCTAGAGTGGCCTTCCCTGGACAAGCTGACGGCGGCCGCGGACGCGAAAGCCCGGTTCTTCTTTTTTACCACGAAGGCCAACAAGCCCTACTGGGACGAACGTTTTCAGGACGAAGACTACCTGGTTTTCGGCCGCGAAACCAAGGGGCTTCCAGAGAGCCTGCTGGAGCTTCATCGCGAGCAATGTTTGAGGATTCCCATGCGCCAGGCACGCAGCCTGAACTTGGCCACTGCCGTGGGAATTGGGCTCTACGAAGCGCTGCGGCAGCTCAATTTCAAGGGTTAGCAACGAACCGATCAGCAGGAATGCTCTTGCCAAAGGTTGGCAATTTCGATAGGAACGGCTCACCCCCAGTCCTGATGGGTAGGATAGGGAAGAGCCCAAAGGAGCGTCATGAGTCAACCGAGAGCGACCTACGGTATTACGCGAATCGATCAGCCGGAGAAGAAAAATCACGGCTACTATGTTAGGATCACGCACCGCGGCCAAACCAATCAGAAGTACTTTCCCGACAAGTCGTTAGGCGGAAAGTCCAAGTCTTTGTCCGCGGCCAGAGCCTACCGGGACAAGCTGCTCGCGAAGCTGCCGAAGTACAAACAGGAGCAGGCATCGCGGAAGCGGCGAAACGTGCTTAAAAGCGGCGTTACCGGGGTAACCCACGTGGTGTCCCGTTCCGGCGACAATAAGACCTACGAGTACTGGCAGGCAGCTTGGGTAGATGGCGAAGGCAAGCGCCGCACGGCGAAGTTTTCCATCAGCCGATATGGAAGCGATGATGCCTTGGGACGGGCCATAAAAGCCCGGCGCAAGGCTCTGCGCGGTCAGAAGAAAAGCGCCACTCCAAAAACCAAGGCGGCCCGGAAAACCACGCGGAAGAAGAAGTAGAGGTACCCCGCGGCGGGTCAGAAAGCAGTCGCTTCTTTTTGCGAAGTGGCGTATCGGTTTCCGGCCTCGAACATGACCGGAGACGCAGCCACCGATATCCCCATCATTCGCGCGGACAATGTCGTCCGGACCTTCAAGATCGGCCAGAACCGGATTGAAGTCCTGCGCGGCGTGACCCTAAGCGTGAAGCGTGGGGAAAAGCTGTTTCTGAGCGGGGCTTCAGGCGCGGGCAAGACTTCGCTCCTCTATACCCTGGCGGGTTTGGAAGCGCCTAACGAAGGAAAAGTCTTTGTGGAGGAAAATTCCATCTACGATCTCCCCCGGCACGCTCTGGCGCGGTGCCGGTCCAGCCAGATGGGCTATGTATTTCAGAACTACTTTCTCCTGCCGGAACTCACCGCGGCGGAGAACGTCATGCTGCCCGCGATGATGCGCGGTAAAAACACCGGTAACCGCGCCGAAGAGCTCCTGGAAAAGGTAGGCCTGCGGGACCGCGCCACTCACCTTCCCACCGAGCTTTCGGGCGGAGAACAACAGCGGGTGGCCATTGCCCGGGCGCTGATCAACGATCCGGATATCATATTCGCCGACGAACCCACCGGAAACCTGGATTCCAAGACCGGCGCCTCGGTCATGGACCTGCTCATGAACCTGGTGGACGAACAGCACAAAACCCTCATGGTCGTCACTCACGATCCCAGCCTCGCCGAGTCTGGCGACCGCAAGCTGGAGCTTTTCGACGGCAGGCTCGTGGCCTAAGATTGCTTTTCCCCGCGTCGCGGGCGAAACTACGTCCGTTTTTTTCGGATCTCCCACCCGTTCCATGAATACACCTCAGAAAGTTTACATCGATGGCGAATTGATCGACGAAGCCGCCGCCAAGATCTCCGTCTTCGATCATGGCCTGCTTTACGGCGACGGGGTATTTGAGGGGATCCGCTTCTACAATGGACGTGTCTTCAAACTGGAAGAACACATCGAGCGCCTGTTCGACTCCGCGAAAGCCATCCTCCTGACCATTCCCGGCAGCCCGGCGGAAGTGTCGGAAGCAGTATTGGATACCATCCGCGCCAATGACTTGAAAGACGGGTACGTCCGCCTGGTGGTGACCCGTGGAGCGGGAGGCCTGGGCCTGAACCCCTACCTCTGCAAGAAGGCCTCCCTCATCGTCATCGCTTCCAAGATTTCCCTCTACTCGCCGGAAACCTACGTCAACGGCCTGAAACTGGTGACCTGCTCTTCCCGCCGGCCCGCGCCGGCCGCCCTGAGCCCAGCGGTGAAGTCTCTCAACTACCTGAACAACGTGATGGCCAAGATCGAGGCCATCGCGGCGGGTTGCGAGGAAGGCGTCATGCTCAACGAGCAGGGCTACATCGCGGAATGCACGGGCGATAACCTGTTCATCGTCAAGCATGGGAAGGTCCTCACGCCCCCGGTTTCCGCTGGTTCCCTGAATGGCATCACCCGCGCGGTGGTGATCGACCTCCTGGACGAACTGGGCCACGAACTCCGCGAAATGGACCTGACCCGCTACGATGTCTACACGGCGGACGAATGCTTCCTGACCGGCACCGCCGCGGAGGTGGTCCCGGCCATTACCTACGATCAACGCGCGATCGGAGACGGTACGCCCGGCCCCGTCACCCGCAAACTCGTGGAGCGTTACCGGGAACTGACAAAAAACAGCGGCACGCCGATTTACATGACCACGGCTGCCGTATAGTGTTTAGAGTCCGTTCTAAAGCTTCATGAATTGTGATGTCTGCCAGAAAGACAGCGCTTCTATCTTCCTGACCCAAATCGTGGATGGGAAGATGCAGAAAGTGAATCTCTGCGAATCCTGCGCCAAAGAAAAGGGTGTTACCGATCCGACCGGTTTCGCCTTGGCCGATCTATTGAAAGGTGTGGGCACGGAGACCGTCTCTCCCAAGCCCACTGTTAAAGGTGAATTGAAATGTCATAACTGCGGATTCACGGAAACGGAATTTAAGAAAACGGGAAGGCTGGGCTGCAGCCAATGCTACGAAGTGCTGAGCGAGGGTCTCGATAACCTGCTGGAAGCCATGCACCGTTCCACGGTGCACAAAGGCAAGGTTCCGATGCGCTACCGGGCGAACAAAGAGTACCGCGACCGGCTGGCGGACCTCCAGACCCACCTTCAGGATTCCGTGGACGCGGAAAATTATGAAGAAGCCGCCCGTCTCCGCGACGCTATTTCTGAGTTAAAGGACGAGTACAGCTCTAAGAAAAACCTGTCCTCCTCCTCGGACTAGATCCCCCTCGAGCGCCGTAATCCGGAAAAGAGAGGCAGAGAGATCATGATGAGGTTTTCGACATTACTGCGGAAACCGGCGGAGTGGATGCGCACCGCCGGGCCCCACAACGATATTGTGATGACCAGCCGCGTCCGGCTGGCGCGCAACCTGGAGGATTTTCCCTTCCCCGGCTGGGCGAAAAAGGACAGCCGCATCAAATTGCTCGAAAAGGTTCAGCCTCAGGTCAACGAACTGAGCGAGATGAAAGAAGCTTTCTCCGAGGAGATGACCGGCCTTTCCGCCATCGAGAAGCAAGTCCTGGTGGAGCGCCACCTCATCAGCCGCGAACACGCGGCGAAAGGCCCCGGCTGCGCCACGGTCATGAACCGGAAGCAGACCGTGAGCATCATGATCAATGAGGAAGATCACCTGCGCATGCAGGCGATCCGTCCCGGCCTGCAACTGCAGTCCGCCTTCGAGAACCTGGACAAGATCGACACCGAGCTGGAATCCGAGCTGCCCTACGCTTTTGACACCACCTACGGCTATCTGACGGCCTGTCCCACGAACCTGGGTACCGGCCTTCGGGCCTCCGCCATGCTGCACTTGCCGGGCCTGGTGCTCAGCGAGCAAATCAACCAGACCATCCAGGCCGCCAACAAGATCGGCCTGGCCGTGCGCGGTCTCTATGGAGAGGGCACGGAAGCCCTGGCCAATCTTTTCCAGGTCTCCAACCAGACCACCCTGGGCAAGTCGGAGACCGAAATCATCGATCACCTCGAAAAGGTGATCCTCCAGATTATCGAGAATGAAGAGAACGCCCGCTACAAGCTTCTCGAGGAAAAGCCCACCATGCTTCAGGATCAGGTGTGCCGGGCCCATGCCATTTTAAGGAACGCGCATATCATTCCGTCTAAGGAGGCACTGAACCTGCTCTCCATGACGCGGCTGGGAATTGACCTGGGGGTCTTTCCGAACGAGGACCGGGAACTCATCAATGTGCTGCTGACGGAGGTTCAGCCAGCTCATTTACAAGTGGAAGCCAAGCGAAAATTAACAGTTGAAGAACGGGACGTGCTGCGTGCTGAAATCCTGAGGCACAAGCTAAAAAGCCTGACTCGTCCCGACTTCAGTGATATACTCTCCGAGGATCGAGATCATGAATAATTTTACCCCCCGAGCTCAGCAAGTTCTCGCCCTGGCGCGAAAAGAAGCGGACCGTTTCAACCACAATTACGTGGGAACGGAGCATCTTTTGCTGGGCCTCATCAAGTTAGGCCAGGGGGTGGCGGTCAACGTCTTACAAAAGATGAGCCTGGACTTGGAGACCGTCCGCATGGAGGTCGAAAAGCAGGTTGGCAATGGTCCCGAAACCAAGATGGTCGGGAACATTCCCTACACGCCCCGGGTGAAAAAAGTGCTCGCTCTGGCGGGCAAAGAAGCCAAGGCGCTGAACCACTCCTACGTGGGCACGGAACACATCCTGCTGGGCCTGCTGCGCGAGGGTGAAGGCGTCGCCGCCCGGGTGCTCAAGAACCTGAACGTGGACATCGAGCGCACCCGCAACGAGATCCTCAAAGAACTCGACCCGAACTTCAGTCCCGAAGACATCGAGGACGCCGATTTCGACGAAGGCATCCCCGCCGGCACGAAGAAAGATTCCAAAACGCCGGCCCTGCGCGCCTTTGGCCGCGACCTGACGGAACTGGCCCAACAGAGCGATCTGGACCCCGTCATCGGACGCCAGGGAGAAATCGAGCGGGTCATCCAGATCCTGTGCCGCCGCACCAAGAACAACCCGGTGCTGATCGGGGAAGCGGGCGTGGGCAAGACCGCCATCGTGGAAGGCCTGGCCCAGGAGATCGCGGCGGGCAACGTGCCCGAGCTGCTGCGCGAAAAGCGCGTCATCACGCTGGACCTCGCCCTGATGGTCGCGGGCACGAAATACCGCGGTCAGTTTGAAGAGCGCATCAAGGCCGTGATGGACGAGATCCGCCGCGCCAAGAACATCATCCTTTTCATCGACGAGCTTCACACCATCGTGGGAGCCGGTTCGGCGGAAGGCGCCATGGACGCCTCCAACATCATCAAACCGGCCCTGAGCCGCGGTGAGTTGCAGTGCATCGGCGCCACCACGCTGAATGAATACCGGAAATACATCGAGAAAGACGCCGCTCTGGAACGCCGCTTCCAAACCGTGAAGGTGGACGAACCCAGCGTGGAAGACGCCATCCTCATTCTGCAGGGTCTGCGGAATAAGTACGAGGTGCACCACAAGGCGAAATACACCGAAGAAGCGATCGAAAACTGCGTGAAGCTTTCCGAGCGCTACCTGACGGGCCGTTTCCTTCCGGACAAAGCCATCGACATTCTCGACGAAGCCGGGGCTCGCGCCCGTATTTCCGCGCTGACCCGCCCGCCAGAGGTCAAGGACATCGAAGCCGACATCGAAACGATCGTGGCGGAGAAAGAAGCCGCGATTAAAGATCAGGACTTCGAGCGTGCCGCTTCCCTACGCGACAAGGAAAAGCAGACCCGCCAGAACTTGGAAAATCTGCTCGAAGAATGGCGCGCCAACAACGAGGAGAAAATCGTCACCGTCGATCAAGACGATATCATGGCGGTGGTCTCCAAGTGGACCGGCGTTCCGCTCCAGCGCATGGAGGAGAAGGAAGCTCAGAAGCTTCTCAAGATGGAAGACGAGCTCAAAGAGCGGGTCATCGGCCAGGACGAGGCGGTCATCGCCATCTCCAAGGCCCTGCGCCGCTCTCGCGCGGACTTGAAAGACCCGCGCCGCCCGATCGGTTCCTTCATCTTCCTCGGCCCGACCGGGGTGGGTAAAACCTTCCTGGCCCGTAACCTGGCGGAGTTCATGTTTGGCGACGCGGATGCCCTCATCCAGATCGACATGTCGGAATACATGGAGAAATTCACCTCCAGCCGCCTGATCGGTTCGCCTCCTGGCTACGTCGGTTATGAAGAAGGCGGTCAGCTTTCCGAAGCAGTGCGCCGCCGTCCGTATTCCGTGGTGCTCTTCGACGAAGTCGAAAAAGCTCACCCGGACGTGATGCACCTGCTACTCCAGATCCTGGAAGAAGGCACCATTACCGATTCTCTGGGCCGGAAGATCGACTTCCGCAACACCATCATCATCCTGACCTCCAACGTGGGGGCTGAGTTGATCAAAAAGCAGAGTTCGCTCGGCTTCGGCGCCATGGCGGACGAGAAGCACGACTACGAAGGCATGCGCGAGAAGATCCTGGAACGCGCCAAAACCGCCTTCAAGCCGGAATTCCTCAATCGTCTGGACGAGAAGATCGTTTTCCACATGCTGGAAAAACCGGACTTGGTGCGCATCGTGGACCTGGAAATCGCCGTGGTGATGAAACGCCTCAAGAACAAGGATATCACCCTCGAACTGACGGATTCCGCCAAGGACTTCCTCATCGAGAAGGGTTACGATCCAAACTACGGTGCCCGGCCGATGCGCCGCGCCGTGGAAAAATACCTCGAGGACCCGCTCGCCGAGCAACTCCTCCGCGGAGACGTTCGCGAGGGCGACGTGGTGGAAGTGCTCCACGAAGACGAAGCCAAGGAGCTGACCTTCCGGACCAACGACCGCAAGAGCGGCACCGAGCAGACGGAACCCGCCGAGACGAACAGCTGATTCGCGGAATTCTAACCTGATTTCGATTGAGCCGCGGTGGGTAATTCCCGCCGCGGCTCAACTCGTCTCACGGGTAGCGAATCTGGAGAGCTGCGCTATGGTGGCGACTTTGACAATTTCCTGATGAAGAAGGCTCTAATCACAGGCATCACCGGCCAGGACGGGTCCTACCTGACCGAATTGCTGCTAGAAAAAGGCTACGAAGTCCACGGCATCATTCGCCGCGCCTCGAATTTTAACACGGGCCGGATCGACCACCTCTACGTCGATCCCCATTTCGACAAGACGCGGCTTCTTCTGCACTACGGCGATCTGACGGACTCCACGGCCCTGGTGAAGCTGCTTTACGAGCTGAAACCGGACGAAATTTACAACCTGGGCGCGCAGAGCCATGTGCGGGTGTCCTTTGAAGTTCCGGAATCGACCGGAGACATCGTCGGGCTCGGGGCACTGCGAATCCTGGAAGCGATTCGCGAGGCGGACCTGGTCGAAAAAGTGCGCTTTTACCAAGCCTCCTCCAGCGAGATGTTCGGCAAGGTCCAGGAGGTACCCCAAACAGAGAAGACCCCCTTCTGGCCCCGCTCGCCCTACGGATGCGCCAAGGTATATGCCCACTGGCTGACGGTGAACTACCGGGAGTCCTACAACCTGCACGCCAGCAGCGGCATCCTATTCAACCACGAGTCCCCTCGCCGGGGCGAAACTTTCGTCACCCGGAAAATCACCCGGGCCGCCACCCGCATCAAAATGGGGCTGCAGAACAAGCTTTTCCTTGGGAACCTGGACGCGAAACGCGACTGGGGGTATGCCAAGGAATATGTGGAGATGATGTGGCTCATGCTCCAGCAGGACCAGCCGGACGACTACGTGGTGGCCACGGGTGAGACCCATACGGTCCGGGAATTTTGCGAAGAAGCTTTCGGCCTTCTCGACCTCGATTGGGAGGAGTTCGTGGACTACGACAAACGCTACGAGCGGCCCGCCGAAGTCGACCTGCTGGTGGGAGACCCCGCCAAAGCGAAAAAACAGCTCGGCTGGGAGCCCAAAGTAGGCTTCAAAGAACTCGTGAAAATCATGGTGGAAAGCGACCTCGCGCTGGCGAGAAAGGAGCGCGCGCACCGGGAAGCCGAGGAAAAACTGGACGCTTTGGAGAAAGAGCAGGCAGCCGCTTCATGAAGCCCGAAGACAGGATTTACGTAGCCGGACACCGCGGCATGGTGGGCAGCGCGATCGTCAGGCGGCTGGACACGGAAGGTTTCCGGAACCAGATCTCCGCCACCAGCGCGGAACTGGACCTGCGCCGCCAGGAACCGGTGGAGGCATTTTTCGCTTCTCAAAAGCCGGACATCGTCGTCATGGCCGCCGCCAGGGTGGGAGGCATCCTGGCGAACAGCACCTACCCCGCGGATTTCCTCTACGACAACCTGGCCATGGAGGCGAACGTCATCGAGGCCAGTTATCGCCATGGCGTCCGCCGGCTGCTGCTCTTGGGCAGCTCGTGCATTTACCCAAAAGAAGCGCCCATTCCCATTCAGGAAAGTTCGCTGCTCACTTCCCCCCTGGAAACGACCAACGAGGCCTACGCCATTGCCAAGATCGCGGGCCTGAAGCTCTGCGAATTTTACCGGCGCCAGCACGGCTGCCTGTTTCACGCGGCCATGCCGTGCAATCTTTACGGCCCGGGAGACAATTACCATCCGGAAAATTCCCACGTCATTCCGGCGCTGATCCGGCGCTTTCACGAGGCCAAAGAGGCCGGGCAGAGTTCCGTAACCCTCTGGGGAACCGGCACGCCCCGCCGTGAATTCCTTCATACGGACGATCTGGCGGACGCCTGTCTCCACCTCCTAAAGGTGGAAGATCCCCCAAACCTCATCAACATCGGCGCGGGCGACGATCTCCCGATCCTGGACCTGGCGAAGATGATCGCGGAAGTCGTGGGGTTTGAAGGGAAGCTGGAACTCGATTCCTCCAAACCGGACGGCACCATGCGCAAGCTGATGGATTCCAGCCTGATGCACGGGCTCGGCTGGAGTCCCCGCATCCCGCTTCGGAGCGGTCTTCAGGGAGTCTACGCGGATTTTCAACAGGCTCTGGCGGGTGGAGACCTCCGCTCGGTCTAGGCAGTGTGGACAAATTGGAGAACGGAGCGGAAATGAAAAGAAGGACAGTGAACTCAGCGCCGCGAAGCGGCGAAAACCTGAAGACGCGGCCCATTTTTCGCCTGGCTTCGTTCCCGCTCACTCTATTGGGGGTAGGCCCAATGCCATTCGCGGCGCCTTGCCAGACAAAAAATGCTCTCGCGCCGCTCCGCCCCCAATTTGTCCACACTGCCTAAGAGATCTGGCTTCACACTTGCCGGAAGGCTATTTGACACCGTTCCCCACTCAAGGTTTGATAGCCGCGCTCATGCCCGACGACGTACGCATCCTCCACGCGATCGAATACCCGGTCAGCCCCAAGCTGAATACCCGGCAGGTCACCCTGAGGGGGTGGTGCTTCGACTACAATGGGCAACCCCTGCGGGGCATGCGCGCCCGCGTGGGGGAAAAGACTTTCACCGTCAAACGGAAGCACGCCCGCTTCGCGGTGGGCCATGTTTACCGGGACTGCCGGGACCTTCAGCTCGCCAACTACAGCGGCTTTTCGGTGGACCTCGACCTGCCGGGAGGGTCCTCGGAGCTTGTCCTGGAATACAAAACCCAGGACAAACAGTGGCACGAGCTGGTACGCCGGACCTTCCAGACCCCGATCTTCATTCCCCCGTGGAAAAAAGCGGTGGAGAAAGATTACGCCTCTTGGGTCCGGGACTTCGACACCCTCTCGGACACCGACCGGAGGGCCATCGAGGAACACATCGCGACCTTTTCCCAGCAACCGCTCCTCTCCGTCGTGATGCCGGTTTACAACACTCCGGAGAAGTACTTGCGCCTCTGTATCGAGTCGGTTCAAAAACAGCTCTACACGAACTGGGAATTCTGCATCGCGGACGACCATTCGCCGTCCCCCCATGTACGGCGCGTGCTGGAGGAATACGCCGCGAAAGACTCGCGGATCAAGCTCACCTTCCGGGAGAAGAACGGCCATATCTCCGCCGCCTCCAACAGTGCCATCGGCCTGGTCACCGGCGAGTTCGTGGTACTGTTGGATCACGATGACGAGTTGCCGGAACACGCTCTGTACCTCACCGCCCTGGAGATCAACGAACACCCGGACGTGGACCTGATCTTTTCGGACGAAGACAAGATCGACGAAAAAGGCAACCGGCTGGATCCCTACTTCAAGCCGGACTTCAACTACGACCTGTTTCTCTCCCAGAACTGCATTTCCCATCTGGGCGTTTATCGCACCTCGAAGCTCAAGGAAGCCGGCGCGTTCCGGGTCGGCATGGAAGGCAGCCAGGACTGGGACTTGGCCTGGCGGGTAATCGAAAAATCCGCTCACGAGCGGATCCGGCACATTCCGCACATTCTCTACCACTGGCGCACCATTTCCGGCAGCACGGCCCGGAAGCTGGACGAAAAGCCCTACGCTCAGACCGCGGGACAGAAGGCAGTGCAGGATCACCTGGACCGCATCGGAAAATCGGAAGTTCGCGTGGAGATTACCCAGGAAGAGACCTTTCACCTGACTTGGCCGCTGCCCGAGCCCGCGCCGCATGTCACCATCGTCATTCCCACGAGGAATCTGGGTCACCTCTTGGAAAAGGCGGTCGCCACGATCCAGAGCGTCACGGAATACCCGGCCTATGACGTGATTGTTGTCGACAACGATTCGGAGGAACCTGAGACCCTGGAACTTCTCAAGTCCTACGAGAACCAGGAAGGCATCCAGGTGCTGCGCGTGCCGGGCCCCTTCAACTACTCCAAGCTGAACAACACCGCCGTGGCCCAGGCCAAGGGCAGTCTGGTGGCCCTGGTGAACAACGACATTGAGGTCATTCATGGCGAATGGCTCCGCGAGATGGTTGTTCACGCCGTCCGGCCGGAGATCGGCGCGGTGGGCGCCAAGCTCCACTACCCGGACGGGCTGCTCCAGCATGCCGGGGTGTTTCTGGGTTACCATGGCGCGGCGGGCCACCTCTTCAAAGGGCTGCCCTGGAGCTTCTACGGCCACGCCAACCGGGCCAACATGACGCAGAATATCTCCGCCGTGACGGCGGCCTGCCTGGTGGTTGACCGGAAGAAGTACGATCAGGTTGGCGGGCTGGACGAAGGCACCTTTGCCGTGGCCTACAACGACATCGACTTCTGCCTGAAGCTCAGGGAGGCCGGTTACCGGAACCTCTACACCCCGCACGCCCGCCTGTTTCATCACGAGTCGGCCAGCCGGGGGGAAGCGGAAAAGACCGAGGCTGGAAAGACCCGCGCCAAGGACGAAATGGCCGCTCTGAACGCGAAATGGGGAAAACTGGTCAGCGACGATCCTTACTACAACGCCAACCTCACCCTGGAATCCGAGCACTGCGACCTTGCGTTTCCCCCACGGCGCGCTGAGCCTTGGAAAGCTTACCTCTGAGCGGAACGCCGATTCCCTTGGGACGTTGTCCCACTGTTTCACTGAATTTTCGATCCATGCCCTCCGGCCACGATCCCCAACAGGAAATCAATGCCCTGCGCGCCGCCCTCCGGGAACTGCGTTGGCAGCACTACCACCTGTTCAACGTCCAGCGGCAACGGGCCTGGCACGCGGAGGAGCGCGAAAAGCAACTGCGGCGCCAGCTCAAAGAAGACGGCAAAGCCACTAAGAAAATGGCGGGATGGCTGGAGAAAGCGTCCGGAGCCGCAAGCACGCTGTTTTCCTCCGGCTGGCGCGGAAAATTGACAGGGCTGCTGTCCGAAAGCGCCGCTGCCCGGGTCAAGGAACCGCTGGAGGCTTACCGGGCTTGGCGGAAAGAAGAAGCCGGTGAAACCTCGTTCTCATTCGAAACGGAAGACTCCCCGCCCGCGCCGCTACGGACGGAGGACCAGGACGAAGCCCTGCGGGTGCCCTTTCTGACGCCCACGGTAGATGTGGTGATTTGCATTCACAATGCCTTGGAGGATCTGAAGCTCTGCCTCCAGTCCGTCATCGAGCGGTCTCCC
Source organism: Verrucomicrobiia bacterium (assembly GCA_030427505.1). GTDB lineage: Bacteria > Verrucomicrobiota > Verrucomicrobiia > Verrucomicrobiales > DEV007 > JAUICH01. The sequence continues at coordinate 100,756 of JAUICH010000002.1, read as the reverse complement.
AAGATGCAGCAGTTGATTCTGGTAAATGATGGCTCGGACGAAGAGACCTCCCGCTACCTGGAGACCTTTGCCGAGTCCACGATTTTCCCGGTGGAACTAATTCACAACGTGGAACAGCGCGGCTACACCATCGCCGCTAATCAGGGCATGCGGAAGTCTCCCGCGGACTACGTGGTCCTACTGAACAGCGACACCATCGTGACGCCCCACTGGCTGGAAAGCCTGATGGCCTGTGGCGAAAGCGATCCAAAGATCGGCATCATCGGGCCACTTTCGAACGCCGCCAGTTGGCAGTCCGTCCCGGAGCGGTTCGGGGGGGATGGCGACTGGGAAGTGAATGAGCTTCCGGCCGGAGTCACTCCGGACGCGGTGGCCTCCCGCCTGTTGATGGACTACGAACCCGCCTACCCGCGCGTCCCGCTGATCAACGGCTTCTGCCTCGTGATCAAGCGGCGGGTCTTCAACACCATCGGCTTTTTCGACGAAGAGACCTTCCCCAAAGGCTACGGAGAAGAAAACGACTTCTGCCTGCGCGCGGGCGAAGCGGGCTTCGACCTGGCGGTGGCGGAGAACTGCTACATCTTCCACGCCAAATCCAAGAGCTTCACGCACGAGAAGCGGCGGGTGCTTTCCAAGGGCGCCACGGAGAAGCTGCACACCAAGCACAGCAAAGAGAAAGTGGAAGCCGCCTGCGCGGTGCTGCGCGACGACCCTGACCTGGAGAAAGTCCGGAAGGCCTTCGGATCCCTCCAGCAAAAGCCGGTGGAGTTCAAGGTGCTCTTCCTGCTGGATTTCAAAGGCGAAGGTGGAGGCACCCATTCCATCGTCCAGGAAGCAAACGGACTCTGCCGCCTGGGTGTCTATGCGGAAATGGCGGTGCCGGACCGGTTCGCGGACTTCTATACCACGCACTATCCCGGGTATCCGGCGCGGCGTTTTTACGTTTACCAGTCAGATCAGGAGTTGGTCGCTTACGCGGCGGGTTTCGACGTGGTGGTGGCCACGCTGTTCACTTCCGTCAGTCTCCTGAAACGGATCCGGGACATTCACCCGCACATCCTTCCCGCTTACTACATTCAGGATTACGAACCGCTTTTTTACGAAGAGACGAACGCTCTCCACCGGAGGGCCTTGCAGTCCTACGAGCTGATCCCGGACATGCTCTGCTTCGCCAAGACGCGGTGGTTGTGCGAAACGGTTCACAAGCACCACGGGGTGGAAGTGCAAAAAGTGTGGCCGAGCATCGATCACTCAGTTTACGAAGCCACCGATCCGCCACGCGATCCCACGGGCAAAGCGGTGGTGTGCGCCATGGTCCGGCCCTCCACTCCGCGCCGCTCGCCCGGGCTGACCATGCGCGTGCTGTCCCGGCTCAAGAAAGAGCTTGGCGACGAGCTAGAGATCGTGGTCTTCGGTTGTGACGATTCGAACCCGTTCTGGGAAACAAAGGGCGAATGGGAGTCCTTTGCCTTCACCAACAAAGGGGTGTTGAAACGCGAAGGCGTGGCGGAGGTGCTCCGGAGTTCCACTCTTTTCCTGGATCTCTCTACCTATCAGGCCTTCGGACGTACGGGGCTGGAGGCAATGGCCTGCGGCTGCGTGCCAGTGCTGCCCCGCGCGGGAGGCACGGACGAGTACGGTGTCGATGCGGGCAATTGCCGCTTCGTGGACACGACAAACGAGGACCGGATTGTCGCCACGGTGCTGGAACTTCTGAGCGACCGGGAGGCGCTGAAGCGCATGCAAAACGCCGCCATCCACACGGCTGACGAGTTTACCATCACGCGCGCCTCGAAGTCCGAGCGCGACCTCTTTAAGCGAGCCCTCGAAAGCCGCCAGTCCGCCGTGTCATGAGCCCGGGCTCTTCAGACCCCCACGACTCTTCCCTTCCCCCTCTGCCCAGGCCCACGCGCGGCGACGTCCAGAAACTGGCCGGCTGGCTGCAAGCTCTGGAGGCCGAGGCTGGAGCCTATGCGGATCTGCCCCGCTTCAGCCCGCAACGGATCAAGAATGCCCTGCGGCTCTTGAAACAAGGTCAATCCAAGGAAGCCGGGCAAATATTCCGCAGCTTCCACAAGTGGGTGGGAAAGAAGGCAGAGCAAGCCGAACGGGAAGCCATCTTGGCAAAGGCTTCTGCCGCATCCGCGGCGGGAAGTTCTGAAAAACCTTCCTCGCCAACGAACGAGACTTCACCATCCGGCGCGCGGACCCGGGCGGATTTGAAGCGGGTTAGCGCCTTGATCCACGACCTGCGTGGGCCGGAATATTTGAGCCACACCTTGCGGCGATCCGCTCTCTCTTGGGATAGCTTTGGAAGCACGGTCGCGATCAGCCCCTACGCCGTGCCGGAAGTCCCGCCGGCAGTGGAATCTCGAGCGCTGCCCGAAGGCGCCAGCTACTTCGGCCTTTTCGACCAGTTGGCGGAAGCTGCCTCCTCGGCCCAGAGCGACTATACGTTGCTGCTGGAATCGGGTGCCGCACTGAAACCTGGATTCGCCGGGCTCATCCAGGAGGCTCTTTCTTCAGGAAACGAAAGCGCTCTCTATCTCCTGCGCCACGAAGACGCGGATTCCGGGGAGATCAGTCCCGCAGTCTATCGCGACACGCTGCACAAGACCTTTACCGAAGCCCAGCGGCTGCCAGGCCTCCTGGTAAAGACGAACTTCCTGCGGGACCAGGCCGGAACCTTCAAGCGCCTCTGGCACCTGACGCCCTGGTCGATGGTTCTGCGGCAGGTGCAGACCGACGACCATGGGGTGACGCAGCTTGAAACTCCGGCGTTCGCCTTTCACTCACACGACTACCAGCTCAGTAACCGCTATCGAGACTGGGCCCAGGTTCACCAACCAAACCTCCTGCCCGAACTGCGAGAGTCCGCCGGGGAGTGGAGCATGGTCTATCACGACTTGGTGGTGCGGGTGGTGCAGGAGAATCTCGACTATTTCCAGGATCACGTGGGCTACCTGGCGGCGGTGCAGGCCACCGGCGTCCGCCGTTGAAGGGCATAGAAAATACCATGGCACCGGACTCCCTTAAGATCCTGAAATACCCCTGGCACATCGGTCATGACTACGAACTGACCAAGCTGCCCCACGCGTTCTCTTTTCTCTCCGACACCAACCGGAGCTGGGCCTCGTCCAACCGGCCGATTCCGCCCCAAGTGCGGTTTGTCCCTTCCCACCGCGCCGCGGAGCACGATCTCATGATCTTGCATGTGGACCAATGGATCTTGGAAGAGCCGGAAAAACTCTATCTTTTCACTGATTGGCGGGACCGGTTTCCGGGGTACAAGGTCATCATCAACCACGGCTGCAATCTGGTGGATGGCTGCACCTCCGAGGCCATGGCTGGGCTGGTGGGAGACTTGCCGGTGGTCTGCAACAGCCAAACCGCGCACGACCTCTGGAAACTGCCGAATAGCCGCTTCATCCGCCACGGCATGAGTCCGGAAGAATGGCCGGAAACGGACTATGCCCAGCACAATATCGTGGTCGTGCAGTCCTACCACGGAGAACGGCACCAGGCCTACCGGAACAAAGCGGGAGTGGAACAGGTGGAAGCCGCCGGGCTGGAGATCGACTGGGTGGGGCGGGACCGGAAGTTCACCCGCTTCAACGACTACCGGAACTTCCTAGGCCGCTCCAGCATCTTCTTTAACCCCAGCCACGCCTCACCCAATCCGCGCACCCGGACGGAGGCCATGCTCTGTGGCTTGGCGATCGTGACCACCAATTCCCATGGCGAATCCGAGTACATCGAAAACGGGGTGAACGGCTACTGCTCCAATGATCTGGATGAGTTGGCTGGCTACCTGAAAGAACTGGAAACGGACCCCGCGCTGGCCAGACGAATCGGCCAGGCCGGGCGGGAAACCGCCCGGAAGATCTTCCACATCGACCGGTTTATTGGGGCTTGGGAGGCTCTGATCGCGGAGGTGACAGGCGGAATGGCCAAGTCGTAAGCCACGGGGAGGACTCCGCGCCAAAATCGGCGTCAGTAGTATAGGATATGATCCCAGGGACGCGGTGGCGGCCCCGGTAAGTGGACCAGGTACATCATGGCGAACACATTTGCCGCCATGACGAGGATGAAGAAGGCATTCGCCAGCCAAGGAAGTTTCCAGGCAGTTTCGACACGCCTGAGACCCATGGCCGCCAAAATGATGATAGCAGGGACGACAGGCAGAAATAGCCGGTCGATAAAAGGCGCCCGGACCGCCACCAGCAACGCGGTGTGAAGGATGATCCAGGCGACCAGGATCATACCGATTCCTCGCGCCTGCTTCCGCCACGGGATTACCAGCCACGGTAAAAAGAGCCCCTGGACAACCACGAAGGAAACCGTCATGAACCAGTAGGGTTTCCACTGAACGGCGAAGTTCAGCGACTTCTTCTGGGCGAGAAGGAAATTGTCCCACCAGCCAAAGGAGAGCCACAGCGCGGCCAACAGCAGGATAGGCAAGCCCCCCGCCACCAGGGTCGCGACCAGTCTGCTGGGAGGTTTGAAGTATGCCAGGACCTTTGGAAGACGGATCCACGACACGACCACCAAAGCAGCCAGAATGACGATGCTGAACATGACCTCGTCGAAGGGATGTTGGCGTTGTTTCTCCCGGTCTACCCAAAGCGCGAACGCCACAACGGTCAGGATCGCAAGACCGGCGAGGACAAGACTTCTCCACCGGCTGGGAGCGAACCCCGTGATACAGCCTAGGCGGATAGCGTCACACAAGACAAATAGTCCCACCGCCATTCCGGCATAGGCTGGACCCGGTGGCCGCACCATGCCCAGGCAGAACACGAGCACACTCAAAGAGAGGTATTGCCCGCGATGCTCGCGCTGGCATCGGTCCACCAAGAGGGAGAGTAACCAGACAATCAGAATCAGACCCGCCTGATCCGTGGTTGGCCGGGCAAAGGACCGCAGTGTGGTAAAGTGACACGCCAGCAGCAGAGAGCTCCCCAGTGCCAAAGCCAGCGAAAGGCCAAGCTGCCGGCGCACCAGATGGTACAGCAACAACAAGGCGCCAAAGGTGCACAAAGCCGAGAGGACGGCGTAGGCCAGGTTCATGGAAAAGCCCGCCATGATGAAGAGGCTCAGAACCGCCGGGACCAGCGCCACGTAAGCGTGCTCGTAATTCGCAAACCATTGGGTGGCTTCCTCTCGCGCGGCAGGCTCCGTCACATAGCGGGCCAATGTCTCCGCGTACAGACCGTAGCGGTCCGGGTCCTGGTGCATCATGTGGTTGGCGTAACGCTGCTGCCACCCCAGGAGACTGGTGGAAACCGCTAACATACCGGTAACAATCAACACGGGACCGGTAAGCGCGGGCCAGCGCAAAGCCGCCAGAAATCCAGCCATGGGAACCAGCCAAAGCCAAGTCACCACATCGCGGCTCGGTTTCCGAAAATGGAGCAACATCAGAGGCCGGTCGTCCCAGTGTTCGGAACCCTCTTCCATCGCAAAGGGGGTCGACGGCTCATACTTGCTGCGCTTGAGCATTCCCGGCAGGCCCGCCGGAGACTCCAAAATGCTCAACTCCACGCGCAGCCGTTGCCCTTGTTGGGGAATCTGGGTAAGAGGCAGCCAGGCCTCCAGGCCAAAGCCTGCCTCCGACTCACCGATCCACTCTCCGGTCGAGAGATTCCGCGCCCGGGCCAGGATCCGGTGATTTATGTCTCCATACAGCACCCGCATATAGACGCCATCCACATCCGGCTGAGGAACGTCAAACTCGAACGAAAGAGGCGTCTCCGCGGAAAATTCGATGAACGGATCTTTCGGATCCTCGGAAAGGATGCGATACACCGGCTCGGGATCCAGCCTGGGCCAAAAGAAGGCCAGAACCCCCGCCAGGCCGACGACAAAGGCCAGGAAGATGATCCAGAGCCGGACAGGCGAAGCATCCGGCGCATCCTGAAGGCGATTGTCCATGATCGTTAGTTCCCGGCCTTTTTTGGGTCCACACTCAGGCGGCCAGGACGCCGCTCTCCATGGCTTCGGCCCGTTCCGTAAGCCACGCGATGCGTTCCTCCTGCCGGTGCAACTCATGGCGATACAGCTCCATGTCCAAGTGACTGGATTGTTCGATCCATGTCCGCAAACCAGTGGGCACCTCGGGAAGACGCGCAGAAAAGACTTCCCGAAGGCTTTCCCGGGACAGCGTTGCTTCGCCCGCCTCTGCCTTCAGACCCAGACTTTTCCAGAGCACGGGAGCCCACCTTTCCACTCCCTCCATACAACCAACGAAGAAAAAGCGATCCAGCCGGCGCTTCAAACGCTCGAGCTGATCCACCGGGGTCCCGTGCGGCAGGATCTCGGTTCGCTTGCTGTAAAATGAAAACAAGGGATTGGTGATTTTACTCGCCCAATCTTGGAAGGGCACTGGCTCTATCCCTCGGGCGCGCTCAGAGTTGGCAACCATCAAATAAAATTCACGGAGGGTCTCGGCCGGGTGTTGGATGAAGGCGATCTCATGAAAACGTTCGTGGCGGACCGACCGGCGGACCGAATACTTGAAGGCATTCGAAACCACTACCAACGGATCCGCCTCTGAAGCGCGGGACTGGATTTCCGACAGGGTCTCTTCCTCGCTGGATCCGTCCACCCAAGTGCCAGAACTCATCCCCATTTTGCCTGAGATACGCACCAAGGCCTTGGCTTCCCAGAGAGGGGGAAGGTAGATCAGATACAGATCGCGCAGGCCAAACATGCCGCGGATTCAACCACAGTCCCTCTGCTTTGGCAACGGACGTTTGGGAAAGGAGTAAGGGTCTTGCGCCGGGTCTTCCGGGACGAAAACCCGGGACCCGCCGATCCGCCTGGGCCTTGCCACGAGGGCAACTGGCGTATAGAGTCTCGCCTTTTCCCACTCGAATCAGGAAAAGCTACTCACGAGATCTCGGATGAAGAACACAGTGTGCATGAACTGCGGCTCCAAGTCGCTTTACCAATTTATCGATCTCGGAGATCAACCGAACGGAAACCACTTTCCCTCTGCCGCCGAGAGAGACCAGGAACTCTTCTTCCCTTTTTCCATGCTGGCATGCGAGGACTGCTGGCAGGTGCAGATCGAGGAGTTTCCCTCGCCGGACTTCATGTTTTCGAACCACCCCTACATCACTGGGGTCAACATGCCGGTGGTCGAACACTTTGAGAATCTGGTCTCCTGGGTGCTCGATCGCTTCGAGCCTCCCAAGAATTCCCTGGTCATCGACATTGGTTGCAATGACGGCACGCTCCTGAAAGCGTTCCAACAACGCGGCATGCGAGTGCTGGGAGTGGACCCGGGACAACGCACCGGACGCCTGTGCCGCGCGAATGGGATCACGGTCTGTGAGACCTTTTGGAACGAGGAATCAGCCCGCGCCCTGCGGCTTCTGAACGTCCGGCCCAGCATCATCACGGCCACGGCGGTCTTTTATCATGTGGAAGACATTCACTCCTTCGTGCGAGGGCTCAGGGAGGTGATGGACAGCAAGACGGTCTTTGTTGCCCAATGTGTCTATCTGAAAGACGTGATCGAAAAATTACAGTTCGATCACTTCTATCATGAACACACCATGATCCACGCGATCGCACCGCTCAAGGAACTCTTCGCCCGCTACGGCATGCGTCTTCTGGATGTGGACTTTTGCGACGTTCATGGTGGATCCTTCGTTCTCTACGTGGGGCTGGAGTCCAGCCCTTATCCCACCAGTCCGCGAATCGAAGAGGCGGTTGAAAGCGAAAAGGCCGCGGGGCTGCAGTCACTGGAGACCTACAAAGAATTCACCCGGAAGGTGGAAAAGAACCGAAGCGACCTGGTTGCACTGCTCAAACGTCTCAAGGAAGAAGGCAAACGCGTCTACGCCTTGGGTGCGCCCCTGAAAGGAAGCACCTTGTTGAACTATTGCCAGATCGGCCCCAGCCTGGTCGAGTGCGCCTCGGAGGTGAATGAATTCAAGATCGGAAAGTTCACCCCCGGAACCCACATCCCGATCGTGAATGAAAAGGAACTTTCCGAACATCCGGACTACTACCTGCTTCTCTCATGGAACTTCGCTGACTTTTTCGTGAAGAAATACAGCGAATATCTCTCCAAAGGTGGGCGCTTTATTCTTCCCCACCCCACGGTGCGGATGGTGGGCACTCAGGGGCAGACGGTCCTGTAGCTTGTTTCGGTAAAGGCCCGCCAAAAAGATCTTCCCGACGGACTTTCGCACCCGCTGAACTCAACACCATGAAGCGCGTCATTATCTTTGGAGGAACCGGTTTCATTGGCCGGAATCTGACGGAATACCTCCGGGAATCGATAGATCCCGCGCCACAAGTTCTGGCCTGTGGCAGCCGTGATTTCGATCTCCAAAATCGTGTAAGCTCTGACAAGTGGTTCTCCGAAACGGCTCAGCCTTTTGACGCGGACCACATCATCCACCTCGCGGCCGTCTACAAGGCCGGGGGTTGGCCCATGCATCACCCGGCCACCCAGTTCGACGCAAACATGTTGTTGAACCTGAACGCCCTGGACGGGTGGAAGCGCTATCTGCCAGGGGCACGATTCACCAGTGTGGTCTCGTACTGCATGTATCCTGACCACGACCGGCCCCATCCTGAGAGTGAACTGCAAGGCACGGAACCGGAGTCCTACCTCTTCGCCTATGCATTCACCAAAAAGGCGTTACTGATCGGGCAACAGGCCTATGCCAAAGAATTCGGACTCTCCGCCACCTCCGCGGTCTTACCCACGGTGTATGGGCCAGGAGACAGCTTCTCTGAAGACTCCCATGTTATGGGTGCCCTGATTGGAAAATTCGCCCGAGCCGCCCAGTCCGGCACACCGGAAGTGGAGGTCTGGGGCGACGGAACTCAGGAACGCGAATTTCTTTATGTGAAAGATGCCTGCCACGGCATTCTCACCGTCGCCCAGAAAGCTGAGTCACCGGTTCTCAATCTCGGCACCGGCGAGTCCTATTCCATCCGCCGAATCGCCGAGACGATTCAAACCGTCACCGGCTTCAAAGGAGAGATCCGATACAACACCGACCGCTTCGTCGGCGCTAAGCGGCGCCTGCTAGACGTATCACTGGTCCACCACGAACTCGGCTGGAAAGCGAAACACTCTCTACAAGAAGGCATTGAAGAGACCGCCAAATGGTATTCGCCAGCGGCAGTTTCCTGATTCTTTAACACTTTGGTTTAAACATAGGATATCAACAAGGTCGTGTCTGATTTGGTTTTTCTACTGAGCAGCTGATGGTCTCATCAGTTACTTACAGTCCGTGCCCACTACAGAGGTACCTGCATAGGAGCGTACTACGCTAGAGGCATGGCATCGTTAGGGCCTATTAGGCGGCAAGGTTAAGGAAACACTCCTTTCCGCTTTGAGTCATGCTCATCGTCGATGCGACCCTTTTCCCGCCTCGCTTCCTCTCGTGGCTATAGGAGATTCAATAATGTCCTCGCTGGTGTAGATGATCTTCTGGACGTTCACGGACTCACACTACCGACCGTTCACGGCCTCTCCCCGATTTGAATGTTCTCTGCTCACTTGCTTCTGACATTGCGAACCACTCCAATACCCCCTTCTCCCCAAATACTAGTCAGACTGAAAACGCCAAGCCTTTTAGATCCTCCAAGCAATAGTCTCCTAAACGACTAATCCTAACTGATTCTAATCACTTCTTTGGCGTCAATAAAGCAACCTTCACTATATCTATCATCACCCCTTCAAATCGAAACCAGAATTTACCTGCTCTTTCCCAGCACTGAGCGGAGATTCGCTATCGCTGTATCGGTTACCCTTGGAATCGAAAAATAGAATTCAAATCAAAATTTGTGTTTCAGTTTCTCCCTCTCCAGCTGGCCAACACATTTTTCCCAAGAAACTTCCTTATCCGGGAATACCTCTAAACCTGCAACCCGCATTGCCGCATCCCGCTCCTCCCGAGCTTGACGGAGCAACTTCTGTGCCCAATTACGCTCAAAATGAAGGCGTTTGTTTTCTGCGCGCAATCTATCGGACTTGGTTGTTAGTTTCTCAATTTTTTGTTGGAGCTTGGCCAATTTTTTCTCGTTGCTGCTGCGAAGCGTCAACGGAAAAAATTTACTTCGACCCGATTCTTTTCCCGAATCAGGATTAAACAGAAAAGGATACTGTTCCCAAAAAATATTTTCTCGCTGGAAGTATTTGTTTCGTGCTATTTCAAAATTGCTAATGCGCTCCTCTTCAAACTCAGAATAGTCGACCTTTTTGACTCGTTCCAGGATCTGGCGCAACTCCACCATAGTACGAAATGTGAGTGATAGCTTAGGGAAATACTCTCTTATTTTATCTGTACCCCAGTATATCGGTACTGCTCCGCACAGCATTGGGTCGGTAAGAACCTCCGCAAAATAGTCATCTTGGATCGAATTTTCTACCACAACGTGAAACTTATATGGTTTCAAAGCATCCCCCTTATTCTCCAAGTACACTGGGTTTGTACTGCTACCCAATCCATAGCCATGGACCAAATCAATAAATTCATGATGAACTTGATGCCTAAATACATGACCGGCATATGAATGGCTTCGTGAAACCATCATTGAACAAAATCCGGTTTTCTCCTCTGGAATTCCAATTTCGTCTTCGCCAAGAAGCGTTCCCCCATGAGGAATAAAAAGAATCTTTTTATCATCCAATTGAGCAAGCTCCCGATCATAGGTGATCACATAGTCGAACTCACGCAAATTGTGGGGAAGCCACAGATAGGCAATATCATAGTGAACCCGGGGTTCAATAATCCATGCTACCTTCTGGCGACAAGAAAATAGAGGTGCGGTAGGAATGTGTGTATCGGTAAAAAAGATCACTTCTTCAGGAAAGTGATAACCGTGCTCAGGCTCCCAATAATTCCATTCGAAATGCTTCGGAGGGATCTTTGGATTCGACGACCTTGCCTGATTTTTATACACTTTATCTAAGATCCTGAATCTTCTCATTTTACTATTATAGATTTGCTTGCGTTTACTTTGGATTGCTTTCTAAAAGAATTGAAGGAAAAGCAGAATTTCCGCAGCTTAGCAGAGGATTGGAAGTGGAAGCGAAGGAGCCAACGAATACCCCCCAGCTGCCGGAGTGTTCATTGAACAAAATACCAGCAACACCAAGCCTGCGAGTGCCAATAAAATCATCCACATTAGCAAAGGTATCGCTGGCGCTCTGCGAACACCCGAGAGAAGCAAGTCGACAGGCCGTAAGAACTTCACCAAACTTAATAACCTCCCAAACAGTTAGGAATTAAACCCATACATTCACGGGCAGCAAGAAGCTAATGACTAAACCAGATTTCGCTGACATCTCGCATATCGACCAAAGTGCGGATGAATTTGCACAACACGACCTAGGGATTGGATGGACGGTGCTAATCTCCTCAGCAAAATAAGTTCTTTCCTACCCCATCGAACCAATCTTGTTCTCAACCCCTCTCACGAAACGATGGACCTCTAAATTTTGACATTCAGGACCCGGTTTTTTTGGTAATAAAGAACGGGACGCCGCCTCTGCTTCATTCATACGCAGACAGTTATCTCATCACCATATTTCGCTGTCGTCAAAGCGTCACTCTACCAATCCAAAGCGTCCCCTTTGTCCTCAGATAACGGCTCACCAAGACGCTTCCGAAGTTCGTCTCGTTGCGCACGGGCTTCATTTCTTTGATCTCTTACCAAATCACGCTGGAAACGCAGGCGCTCACTTTCGGCTTTTTTTCTCTTAAGAGCGTACCGAGCCCGTTCGAGCTTCGCTTCTAACTCATCACTTTTCCTTGCTTCGGCCTCGTTTTTCTTCAACCGCGCCCACCATGAAGACCGGGTACGCTTCCCTCTCAAAGGTGGCCGCACTTCAAAGAGGAAAGGGTACTTTTCGAAAAAGAGATCCTCCCGCAAGAGCATACTCTGGATTCTTTCAAAATTCTGGAGCGCTATTTCATCGAAGTCGCCGTAGGGACGTTCCTTTAATTCGAGAAGCTTTTCTCTACACTCTTCAGCCGAGCCAATCGGAATGACACCTTTCGGAAAGTATTGATCGATCTTTTCCGTACCCCAGTACAAGGGGACACAACCCGCCGCCATCGCATCGATAGGAATCTCAGAAAAATAGGTATCCTGCTTAGAGTTTTCGACGCAAAGATGAAACCGATAGTCTTTAAGCGCATCAAATTTTTCCGGAAGTGGCCGATCAGTTCCAGAACCGAAGGCATCTATCAAATCTCCACACTTCTCTACAATTTTGTGCCGAAGCTGGTGCCCCTCACATCTTCCCTTATGCGAAACCACAATCGAACAAAACCTCGACTTAGGATGTAGACCGATATCTTCTCTCTTTAGCCGGCAACCTCCATGAATTTCAAATATTATTTTGGGGCTACCTAAATTCGCCAGCTCATCATCGTAAGTGATTACATAATCAAATTCATCTAGGTGAGATCTAACATACTGATAGCTCCAATCACGGATAACCGCCCGAGGTTCAATCAACCAAGCGATCTTTCTAAAACAAGAGAAGAATTTCGCCTTATCGAGTTCATGGTCGGTAAAAAAGATTGGGTCATTAGGATGGTCAAATCCATCCCCCGGCTGTAAAGCTTTCCAGGAATAGTATTTCGGCACCCCATTTAACGCCGAGCCGGGTGATCCAGTGAATGACCTACTAACAATTTTCACTTCCTTCACAAGATCGAAAATTCGTTTAATTTATTCTACTGAATTCTTAAGAAGAAAAAGAGCCTCCTCAGCGCCGAGTCGTCTCAAATATCCCGCATCCATAGTGGCAACCAAAATTATCTTTAATACGTTCTGAATTCAAATTTTCCCGTGCGTGCATTTCACTTTGGTCATCAACATAAGAAAATTCATCGATTCTAAATAGTGGTTCCAGAATTTCGACCAAATACTCCACCGAAAATACCCGGTGAGCATTGAAGTGCACCCGTTGTCTCCCGATGGGAGTACTCAAATAGAACTTCCCCCCCGGTCTAACAATCTGAGCCATGTTTCGAATCCCTTTTAGATGCCCTTCATAGTCAATTGGGTCTCCATAACGCCCCAATCCAAAGTGTTCTATGGCATGCAGGCAGGAGAGAGAATCGCAGTAGTTGACGTAGTTTGGATCGAGATTCATCAAGTCCGCTTGCACAAATTCAATATTTGAATCCGTGCTGGGAACGTTGCGAATATCAAATATCAAAATGCTCCTGAATGAGGCCACATGCGCAACGAAACCATCCACTCTAGACCCAACGTCCACATGTTTCTCAGGTGAGTTCTCGAAAATGCGGCGGGCAACCCAAAGATCCTGGAAAAAGTAATGATCCATCTTCTTGCCCGCCCCTTCTTCCAAGCTATTCAAAAAGGGAATCTGCTTTGCAAACTCAAACCTTTCCCGAGAACTCAGGGATTGTTCCTTAAAGCTTTTCCATTCATCCTCGAACTTAGCTCGCGCCTTTTCCAATTTATCGTCTTCAACCGGACAGGGATTCGGAGGAGGATTCTGTTGCAACTCACCGACCCGGTTCAGTTCTTGACGGTATTCGTTTCGCTCCCTTTTGAAGCGATCCCTTTCGGAACGAACCCTATCTCTCTGCTCCTTTAGATCTTTTACCTGAGATTTGAGGCGAGATATCTCTTCTTTCTTTTTTGAACGAAACACGGCTTATTTTCTTTAGAGTGAGGATCAATTCCCAATATGACCACCAAAGTGTTCGGGTAGATTTCTACGCGCCTATCTCATCTCTACATCGATAGTAGGGGATTACCCATCATATCTCTGTTACCTGGCATGAAAGCTGGCGTCAATTGATACCGGTTTTCTGGTGTCGGCCTTAAGATGTAACCGTCGCCGCCTGAATTCATTGATTCTGAGTTTTTCATTCTCCCCTCCTCGGAATCTCGCTTCATTCTAATTTCCGTTGAGCGACGAAGAAAAGAGAGCCCTTTGAACCAGAGGATCTGGACAAATCGATCAGCCCTTTTATACTTGCTTTTTTCATGTTCTCCCTGTTCCGAGATCCTCATTCCAGAGGCATTAAGAAGTTTGCCAAGGCATTGCGGGCCTTTTTCCCTGAGGCGTTTTGTATCAATCTGGATCATCGCGGGGACCGGTGGGCGTTTTTTGAGGGGCAGATGAAGAAGCTCGGTCTTGCGGGTTTCGTCAAAAGGTTTCCCGGGGTCTATCTCAAGACGGGAGAATATGCTCCAAGGGACCGGTTGCAGCAGGGAAAATACTCCATCTTGAGTTGCTGCGGCGTCATGCTGTCCCATCGGGGTATCGTCAAGATGGCGAAAGAGGCGGGGATGGAAAAGGTGTTGGTCTTCGAAGATGACGCGTGGGTTCTGGAAGAGAATATTGGGGCTCTGGCGCCGGCTCTCTTAGACTTGGAGAAGCAGGACTGGCGAGCCTTTTTTTTGGGCGCCACCCACAATCGTCCCATGACTCGGGTTACGCCGAATCTTCTCAAGGTCCCAGAGGGGGCTCACGGACTCCAGGCAATCGCCTATCATGCGCGCATCTATGACGACCTCCTGCGGGTGTTGCCTGAAGACCCCATGGAATGGATCGAAGCTCATCGCTACCCGGTGGATGCGATCGACGTCTGGCTACAAAACGAAGGGGTTCTGACAGGGGAGATCTACTGTCCGGATCCGATTATCGTGGTGCAAAAGGAGTTCAGCAGCGATATCTCGAACATCGAAAACTTTGATATCGCGAAGTTTCAGATCGATCACTTCAACCGGTTTCGTCCCGCCAACTAGCGCACCGGCCGCCCAGTTCACGGGCCCTGTCCTCAGATCCAATCCAGATCGATATTGGAGATGCCCATTTCCTTAATGCGGTCTCTCAGTTTTTGAGTGGGTACGCGCAGTTCGGGGATTTTTCGTTCATGAGTCTCGGCCAGAATAACCCGGGCCTTTTTATATAAGCCAGTGTCGATCAGGCGGTTGATCACTTCGATTTCGGCCCCTTCGATGTCGATCTTGAGGAGCCCTATTTCTCGATCGAGCGATTCGATGAAGGCACAAAGATCGATCGTTTCCACCTCGATCGGCTGGTCTTTTCTCACGTTGCCCTTGAATTCCAGCAGCGACGATCCGTTGGCGGTTCTGAGCTTTTCGTCGGATCCGTCAAAGTCTTCATGCAGGTAAAAGCGGGCTTTCCCGGCACGATCCGAAACGGCCTTTTGAAAGCATTGCACGGAAGGGTTTGAGCCAAAGCGCTTGGACAGGAATTCGAAAGTGACGGGATTAGCCTCGAAGCAACAGACCTCGGCTCCCTTCTTAACCAATTCCTCCGTGACGTCTCCGATACTGGCGCCGCAATCGATCGCGATCTCTCCCGGCTCGATTTCCAACTCGGCAATAAATTTTTCGTCCAGCTTCCGGCTTCGAGTTAAAGGGGGTTCGTTCATGTTATTCTCCTCTGCCATTGCAGTCTCTTTCTGGAAAACCGAATTAGTATAAATGCATATGCTCCAGCCCCCGCCACATTTGATAGACACGGGTAGCCTGACCAAGGTCGATGCATTGCCGGCCTTCTTGGCACAAATCATGAGCCAAGATGGTTGCGACCGGACCGACTGAGGCCAGAATGATCTCTGATTCCGCCTTCAGACAGCTATCCAACAGTAACCGGTAATTCTCTCCGTTCGCGCCCCATGCGTCGCGCTGTTCGCAGGGAACGAAATTTCTGGAGGACGCATTTTGATAGAGCGGGTGCTCCATCGTCTTCGCGTCGAAATGAACAATGGTTGCCGCTTTGCCCTCCCACAGGTTTTTCAGCCTATCCCAGTATGCCGGTTCGACATCTTCCGGCGCGGAGCGATTCCGTCTTTCTACTTGGCCAGGGCGGTGCGCCACATTGTCTGGCCGGGTGATAAAGGCGGAATAGTAGATTTTCCCAGGCTCGAGATGGTGGAGAAAGTTGTCTTCGTATTTCTTCCAGAAGGCAGGATTGCAGAGGCGGTCTTTGGCTTCGGCGGAAAAGATGTTGGGGACTCCGATGAGGAGTTTTTCCAAACCCGACACTAAGACTTCGCGAAGTCTGGCAGCCAGGTCGGCCCCTTGGTTCTCAAATACGGCGTCTCTCTTCCCAAATGCCAAGTCCAACTCGCCATCGCCATACCGGGCAATGCTATAGCCGTCCTGGAGTTTCTCCAGGGTTCGAAGCTCGTCGATGACCGTGATCTCTTTGGTGACTGGCATTGAGTGATTTTTTGGAAAAGCCTCTGCTCTTTGGCCGATCTAGAGTTGCCGCTCCCATGTGAATCTGAGGAAGTCTTTCGACCAAGCTCCAGTCTTTTTCTTTTCTTCAAACAAAAGACGATTGGGCTCCAGCTTTGAGCGGTCGATCCCCTCGGTTTCTCCGGCACCATAATGTTCCATCATGATGTCCTGACAGACCTCCGTTTCCGCCACGTCTTTGGCGCGGTGGAAAAAGTGAATATCGGTCTGACCGTAGTTTCCCACAAAGTCTTCGTCGCATCCCCCTATTTCCCAATAAAGCGTCCGGGTCAACAGCATGGTGCCGGGGTGAATCTTCATCACACCGGTATCGGTGAACCGGCGGTTGAATTTGTAGATCTTCCTTTCGTTCTTTCGGGCGAGGCTCAGCATTTCACGAGCGGCCCCGGCCGGGATAATGATATCGACATCTGTATGAACCATCCATTCGCTTTCAGCGACTTGGGTTCCAAGGTTCCGGGCTCCTCCGATGTTACAGTATTTGTCTTCTAGAATTCGATAGATCGCCAGGTTCAACCCCTTGGGAGCCGGGCCAATAACGTCTCTGGCTGGAACCTTCGAACAGTCGTCCACGATCAAAAACTGCATCTCCCGCCTCAGCTCAGCGGGATAGCCCTCCCACACTTTGAGCTGCCGTTTTAACATCTCCCCCTGATTGTAGTAGGTCAGAATCAGGGTCAACACCGGCGCCGGAGGGGATGCCGGTTGCCGGTTGAGCAATTTTTTGAGCCAGCCAATCATTCGAAAACCGTTTAGTAAATAACTTCCGTCAATGGTTGCGGTGGCAGAAAGGGTAGCGTGACGGTGTACCAGAGCGCAGCCACGTTGATTACGCAAAAAGCCGCGACCAGACAAAGGCAAACCCGGGGGCGCTTGTTCAATACGGGTTCCAAAGTCAACGCAGTCACCCCAAAAATGGAAGGGAAGACCGGAAGGAAAAGACGGTGAACGAAGGCGGCTTTCACTCCAATCAACAAAGCAGTGAAATAACCAGCCCAGCCCGCCAGTGGCAACCAGGCTTTCCATTTCCGCAAGGCGCCGGCGCCCAATATCCAGAAGACCGGTATCCACTGGAAAATGCCGGCCATGCTCAGGGAAAACTTTTGGATGGTGGAGAAACGATACCCATCCGCGGCTGTCTGGAGGGAAAGGTTGAAATTGTGGAACCAGTTAAAGAGTGCGTACAGCCCCAAGCCAACCGCCAGTGGTGGCAAAGCCATCGCCACTCCGGTGAGTATCCGTTTTGAAAGGCTCAGTTGACCTGTCCGCATCCAGTCGCACCATAGCGCCGCCCCCACGATGAAGGGTCCGAAAACGAATCCGGGAGGGCGGGTCAGGGCGATCAGGAGCCAGGAGGCCGCCAGGCAAACAGTCTGCATCAAGCTGACTTCATGAAGGCGCCGCAGGAGAAGGTAGAGCATCCAAATCACGATCAGGATGCCCAGTTCATCCGTACCCGGTTTCGCGAAGCTGCGGAGAAACACATCGTGCGTGCCCATCAGTAGAACAGAAAGAACCGCGACTCTTTCCGGCAGCCCCAGTCCACGGCGAATAAGACGCCGTAATAGCAGGAGTATTCCGAATCCACACCAGCCGGTGATCAGAGGGTAGCTCACCATCAGAGACACCCCCAGGAGACGCGGAATGGAGAGAAGCAAGGGCACTAAGGGGAGATAGGTGTAGCGATAGCCGTAGAAGAACTGGTGGGTCTCTTCCCGGGTTTCCGGTTTCACCAGGTAGTCCGCCAGCCGCTCGCCATACTCGCCGAATCCATCCGGATCGATATGGTAGGACATGTGATCGTAGGTCTGCTGCCAGGCAAGGACGCTGGAGGTGAGGCAACAAAGGCCGAGCAGGAGCATCACCACCCATTCGTGGGTACCTTTCCGCCAGAACCAGCCCACCGCCACGGGCACGGTCAGCCATAGCCAAAACAGGTGCCGCGTAGGCCAGACGTAGCGCAGGATGAAAACGGGCCGCAAGTCCAGCTCCTGGTTTCCCGACACCACGCGAAACGGGATGAGAGTTTCGGAAGTGGCATCCCTGAGATTAGGCCTGGCCAGGGGCACCCAGGTGAGGCGAAGCACCATCCGGTCGCCCTGGGCATTGGCAGGCTCAAAAAGACGTTCCCGCTTGCCTCCCTCCTCCACGATGAATTTCTTGACCAGCTTCCCGGTTTCAAGGTTTAGCAACTCGATTCTGACATGGGCCAGATCCCCCGGTACGACGCCCGAGGCGTCTACCCCGTCCAGATCCGCCATGGGGGCAGTAAACTCCAGATCCACCGCCTGGCCCTCCCGCAGCGAGACGCCTCCCACCGGAACCGAATGAACCAGACCCCCTTCCTTACTGGAACCGACACGAATCCCTTTCGCGAGATCCAGAGCCGGCATTCTTCCCTTCAGCCATTGTATTTCCAAGGTGACGGGCTGCCCGGCTTCATTCCGGGGAGGCAGATGCGCCTCGTCTTTGCCGGCAAAAAGAACGTCTTTCCCAATCTCCTCTCCCTGCCCAGTTAACAAGCGAACCTGGACGCGATGCTTCGGATGGTAACACAGTCGCGGAAAGTAAATTCCCTGAATGTCCGGCCCAGGCGCATCAAAACGCATCTCCACGGGTTCTCCCGCAAAGAAAGCCGCGGCCGCCTCTTCCGTAGCCGGGACCTCAGCCATTTCCTCATAAACCGGAGGCGGCCGAAAGTCCAAGGACATGGCGACAATCGCCACCGTGGAAAGCAGCATGAAGGCGAGGAGCACGCGCCCGTACGGGAACAAATCCTCGTGAGAGGAAAGAGGAACGGCAACGCGACCAAGCTGGGTTTCTGCCGCGTTGGTTTCCATGTTCCGAGGTTACGCTAGGCAGTGTGGACAAATTGGGGACGGACCGGCGCGAGACCATTTTTGGGCTGGCGAGGCGCCGTGAACGGCATTGGGCCTACCCCCAATAGAGTGAGCGGGAACAAAGCCAGGCGAAAAATGGGCCGCGTCTCCAAGAATCCGCCGCTTTGCGGCGCTGAGGTCTCTTTCACTTTCTTCATTTCCGGTCCGTTCTCCAATTTGTCCACGCTGCCGAGTGTGGTGTTTGCAAAATAGGTGGACGAAATTCGCGAGGATTCTTTTTCAAATTCAAGGCGTGAGGAGGGAGTTGAGCAAGCTCAACGACTGATCGAGCCACGCGGAAATTGGGAAAGAAGACCGCGATCACAAAAATATCCGAGCGAAGCGAGCAAATTTCCGGCTCTAAAACTTAATTGATCTCGTCTAGATATTTCGCAAACACCACACTAGATACCTCCCTTTTCTCAATCCTCCCGGCAAGGCTGTCCCCCCCTTTTCACCGCATCAGCCGCTTCAGGCGGCTGGCGTTTCACTCTCTTTTAGCACCATTTCCAGGTATTCCCGGTAGTCAGGATTGCGGATCTCCCGCATTACGGTTTCCAGCCCTGCCCGGTCGATGAAGCCTTTGTTGAAGGCGATCTCTTCGATGCAGGCGATCTTGTAGCTCTGCTGATGCTCGATGGTGGCGATGTAGTGACTGGCTTCCAGAAGGCTGGAAGGCGTGCCGCTATCCAGCCAGGCAATGCCCCGGCCCAGCGGTTCCACGCGGAGTTCGCCTTTCCGGAGATACTCGCAGTTCAGATCCGTGATTTCCAGTTCGCCCCGGGCAGACGGCGCCAAGGCCTTGGTGTATTCCACCACTTTGTTGTCGTAGACATACAAGCCGGGCACGGCGTAGTGGCTCTTTGGCTGCTTCGGTTTTTCTTCCAGGCTCAGGACCCGGCCATCGGGAGAAAATTCCACGACGCCGAACCGCTCTGGATCGCGCACGGGATAGCCGAACACGCAGGCGCCTTTATCCAGTTCCAGGGCACGGCGGAAGAAATCGAGTTTCCCGTAGAAAATGTTGTCGCCCAAAATCAGCGTCACGCCGGAGTCTCCGATGAATTCTTCCCCGATCAAAAAGGCTTGAGCGATGCCCTTTGGTTCCGGCTGAACAGCGTACTGGATGTTCAGTCCCAGTTTAGACCCGTCGCCCAGCAGGGCCTCAAAGGCGGGTGTATCCTTGGGAGTGGAGATGATCAGGACGTCCCGGATGCCCCCCAGCATTAGCGTGGACAGGGGGTAGTAGATCATCGGCTTGTCATAGACCGGCAGCAACTGTTTGCACGCCACCAGGGTCAGGGGATATAGCCGGGTGCCAGCTCCGCCAGCGAGAATGATTCCTTTTCTTTCCATGTAATCAGGGTTGGGGTCCAGAAGTGCCGTCAGGCCGCGGGGGAAGCGAGTCTTGTTACTTCGTCAAATTGCTTCCGTTCTTCAGAAGCACGGATAGGTGATCGCGGCGGCCAGGGACATCTCTCTTGTTTGCCATCGCGGAAAAAGATTCTGGGGAAGCTCAACGGGAAGGCATTGATTAACCCAGGGTCCCCAGCCGTTGCCCTTGGTAACTGCCATCAGCAATCGCCTTGGCCCAATCGTCATTCGCGAAATACCACTCCACCGTCTTGCGCAGACCGCTCTGGAAGTTTTCCCGGGGCGCCCATCCCAGTTCATTCTCGATCTTCGAACAGTCGATCGCGTAGCGGCGGTCGTGTCCGGGGCGGTCCTTGACGAAAGTGATCAACTCATCGGCGGAACGCGTTTCCCCTTCGGGCAGCAGGTCATTGACGATCTCAATGATGCTCCGCACCACGTCCAGGTTCTTCATCTCGCACTTGCCGCCGATGTTGTAGACCTCGCCGGGTTTACCTTTCATCAGGGCCAGGAAGAGCCCGCGGCAGTGGTCTTCCACGTAGAGCCAGTCGCGCACATTGCTTCCGTCTCCATAGACCGGCAGGGACTCGCCCCTCCGGGCTTTGGCGATTATCAGCGGGATCAGTTTTTCAGGGAACTGAAAGGGGCCGTAGTTGTTGGAACAATTAGTCGTCACCACCGGAAGGCCGAAGGTGTGGAAGTAGGAACGGGCCAGATGGTCGCTCCCCGCCTTGGAAGCGCTGTAGGGGCTGTTCGGCGCATAGGGCGTGGTCTCGCTGAAGGCCGGATCTTCCGGCGACAGGGAGCCATAGACTTCGTCCGTGGAGACGTGGAGGAAGCGAAAGCCCGGCTTCTTCGCGTGGTGCGCCTTGGCCGCGTGCAGCATCTGGAAGGTGCCGACGAAGTTGGTCAGGATGAACTGCTCCGGCGCGTCGATGGATCGATCCACATGGGATTCGGCCGCCAAGTGCATCACGGCGTCGATGTCGTGCTCTTCGAGCAGTTTACCAATCAGCTCCGGGTCGCAGATGTCTCCCTGGACGAAAAGGTAGCGCGGATCGTCCTCCACGGCTGTCAGGTTGTCCGGGTTACCCGCGTAGGTGAGTTTGTCCAGGTTTACCACCTTGGTAATTTCCTGACCCAATTCTGGCTCCGCCGGTCCCAGCAGGTAATGAACAAGGTTGGAGCCAATAAACCCCGCGCCTCCAGTAACGAGAATCCGCATATCTAGCCCTTCAGGTTGGTTGAAAGAAAAAGGCGTCCAATGTAGCGCCTCACTTTAGGCCCTCAACTCCTAAATCGGGGAGCAATGGTGGCGTCAATGTAGCGGTCCATGGCATCCTTCCAGGAGGGTAATTCCCTGCCCGTCAGAGATTTAAACTTTTCCGTGGAAAGCGTGGAGTACACCGGCCTCTGAGCCACGAACGAATCCAGGTCCGCCATCTTGCAGGAACCCACGGTGGTGGTCTTCAGCGCAACGCCTGCTTTCGTGAGCCCGTCCACGCAGTACTGGGCCCAATCCCTCTGGCTGCAGGCGCCACCGTTGCAGAGGTGAAGCACCCCTCCCACTGCCGTATCGCCAAACAGGAGCGGCTCCAGCGCTTCGGTTACATCCGTGGTGAAAGTAGGGGAAGAGATCCGGTCCTCCACAATCGTGAGCCCTTCCACTTCCCGGGCTTTTTCCGCCACCCAGTCCGGAAATCCGGGCCGTTCCGGTCCAAAGAGCCAGGACAGCCGCACCACCAGGTGGGCCTCCCAGGCCGCCAACAACTCCTGTTCGCCCTTGAGCTTGGACTTGCCGTAAACGCTCAGGGGCTCCGCGGGATCGTCCTCCCCATAGGGTTCCCTCTTTTTGCCGTCGAAAACGAAGTCAGTGCTGAAATGGATGACCCGCGCCTTCTTCGTGGCGCTGACTTCGCCCAGCTCTCTGACCGATTCGGCATTCGTGTTGTAGGCCTCCTCCGGATGGGTTTCGCAGTCATCCACCTGGGTCAGCGCGGCGCAATTCAGCAGCAGGTCGTAGTCCAGACCTTCCAACGCCGTTCGCACGGTTGCGGGAGCCGCCAGGTCCAGATCCGCGCGTCCCAGCGCCGCTATCTCGAAGTCCTGTGCGTACCGTTGTTTCAGGGCCCTCCCGAGCCGGCCCCCTGCTCCCACGATGACGATCCTTTTAGTCAAACGGCGTCTAAACTGCGACCGACCGTGAGGGCTTACAAGCCAAAATGTGAGAACTCGACGAAACCGCCCCAAAGGCACGGATCGGTTCACATAACTCCTTTATCCAAAATCTATTACACGAAGGCCAACTCAGTACCTCTTCCAAAGGGACGGCAGGAAGAGCACCAAAACAGCCATAAATTCCAGACGGCCTAGAGCCATCAAGAGGCTGAGCACGAAGAGTGTGCCTGGATAGAGGTCGGCGAAATTTTGGGTGGGACCCACGTCTGAAAGACCGGGGCCAATGTTAAACATGGTGGCCGTGACCGCCGTGGTGGTGGTAGCCAGGTCCTCGTGCGGCTCCAATGCCGCGACCGCCACCACCCCCACCAGCCAGATGAAAGCCCCAAGAGCCAGAAAGTAGGAAGTCTGCAAGCGGACGGACTCTTCTAGAGGGTTGCCATTCAGCCTGAGGGAGAAGACGCGGTTGGGCCGGTAGGACTTCACCAGTTCCTGAACCGCGACTTTCCAGAAGATGATCAAACGGTTCATTTTCAATCCACCGGCGGTGGAGCCGGCGCAGCCTCCGACCGCCATCAGAACCAGGAGCATGATCTTGGAAAAGGCTGGCCAGGTATCGAAGTTCTCCGTGCCGAAACCCGTGGTGGTACTGACGGAGACAATGGTGAAGAAGCTGCGCCGCAGCCCTTGGACGAAGCTCGTCTGGCTGTCTTGAAGGGACAGATTCAGGGAAATCGCCAGCCACACCAGGAGCAGGAAAATGATGTAGTCACGAGCTTCCTCTTCCGCTTTCAGGCGTTTCCAGTTTCGATTCAACATCAAGAGGTACAGCATGAAACTGATCCCGCAGGACAGCATGCAAACCGTCAGCCAAATCTCGATGCCCAGGCTCTTGTAGAACCCGACGCTCTCGTTCTTTGGGCTGAACCCCCCCGTGGAAACGGTCGTCAAGGCATGGGAAATGGCGTCGTACAGATTCATTCCCAGGAAGAGCAGCCCCACCGTGGTGATGATGGTGATGACGATGTAGATCTTCCACAGGCTCATCGCGATGTCCCGAATGCGGGCGATGCTGGCCTCCTGAATGTTCAGGCTGGACTCGTGCCGCATGAGGGACCGGCTGCCGACGCCCAAAAAGGAAAGCACCGCGACGAACATGACCAGAATGCCGCCGCCGCCCAGCCACTGAGTGAGCGAGCGCCAGAGGAGGATGCTCTTCGGGAACTCATTCAGATCCCGAATGACCGTGGATCCGGTCGTGGTAAATCCCGACATGGACTCGAAATATGCGCCAGCAAAGGAAAGCCCCGGCTTACAGAGCAGAAAGGGGACGCTGCCCACCAAGGCGGAAAGAATCCAGCCCAGTCCGACAGTGACGATGGCTTCCCGGCGGAGGATCTCGTTGGGGGTTTTCCACCCAATCACGTAGAGCAAACCGCCCAGGCCCAGCGTGATGGCGCAGGAAATGGACAGGGCCCGCACGGCGGGGTTCTCGACCCCGCGGCGGTCTTCGAACCAGGCGTAAATCAGGCACACCGCCATGGCGATGCCGATGAGTACCAGCAAGATGCCTTGAACCTTGCTTAAGAGACGAAAATTCATGGAATTCTTTTCGGCGCGTGGCCTTGATCAAATCCGGAACCGGAGACCCTATTTGGTGAGAAGCTTCAGGAACTGTTTCTTCACCTTGCCCGTCGTCATCGCGTAAAGGTGATCGCCAGCCTCAATCACGTCGTCCGGAGACGGCACCTGGGCCCGGACGCCATGCAGATGGGCCACCAGCACACAGCCTCTCGGCCACTCGACATCTCGTACGGTTTTGCCCACCACGGAGGAACTTTCGGAAACGGAACTCTCAATCAGCTCGCCACTCTGAAGTTGCTTCACCACATGGTAACGGTCTGAGGTAACAAAACGCATCAGGTCCTGGCGGGCGGATTCCCGTGGGCTGACGGCTGCCATGATGCCCATGCGGTCTCCGTAGCGGGTGATCGCCTCGGCGTAGTCCGCCCGGTGGATCAGGGTCAGGCAGTGCTTCGCGCCCAGGGTGTGGGCCTGGAGGCAGGTCATCACGTTGTCCTCATCACTCTGGGTGGCGGCGATGAAGAAGTCGGTATCGCCAATGTTCTCCTCCTTCAGTTCTTCCAGGGAAGTAGCGTCCGCGTTCAGAATGGTGGCATTCGCCAGCCGGTCGGTCAGGTCTTCGCAAATGGCTGGGTCGCTTTCAAAAATCCGCACCCGGCAGTTCCAGGCCTCCAAAGTTTGAGCCAAGGAAAAACCGTACTCGCCGCCTCCAAAGATGACCACGCGCACGGGATCGTCTTTTCCGCCCGGTTTGCCAAGGCGGCCGAGTTCCGCCTGGATCCGCTTCGGATCGCCAAACATGGTGACCAGATCGCCGGGTTCGAGCACTTCGTCCGCGGTGGGAACGATCTGCTCGTTGCCTCGCAGAATGGAGCCGATTCGGACGCGGGGCGGAAACTTAAGGTCCCGCAGGGTCTTGCCCGCGGCTTCGCTCCGGTGAAGGACTTCAATCTGTTGCAGCTCGATGTGGCCCCGGGCGATTTCTTCCACGGCAATGGAGTCCGGGCTGCGCACGAACTTGGAAAGTTCCACCGCCGCGAGACGCTCGGAACTGAAAATGTAGTCGATGTTGAAGTTGCTCCGCAAATCAAAGAGCCACTCCTCGCGCTGCAGCCCGGGATGCACCCGGCAAATGGTCTTCTTGGCGCCCAGCCCTTTCGCGATGGAGCAGGCGACCAGGTTCGAGTTGTTGTCGCTGGTCAGGGCCAGGAAGAGGTCGCACTCCGGCGCGCCGGCATCCAGCAGCGTGTTGATGGAACCCCCGTCCCCGTTCAGGACCCTGGCGTCGACCTTCGAGGACATTTCACCGGCCACCTTTTCTTCCGCCTCAATGACGACGATGGAATGAGCTTCCCGGGAAAGGCTTAAAGCCAAGTGACGGCCAATTTCACCAGCGCCTACGATAATGATATTCATGCACGAATAGTGATACTTCTGGGCGGGATCACCGGAGCGGGTGTCCCGAAAGAGCGTTTCGGAAACCCAGAGGAGCCGTGAAGAAGCCGGGCTCTCTCAGGATATGAAAGAAGTGGTCAGCATTGATACTCAGGACACGCGGCGCGCATCATAAGGGCTCGCCTACCATCGGTCAATGGGCGCTTTGGGGCTGAATCTGAAACGGGTTACAGCCCCCGGATGACGCACAAAGAGTGCCGCGCGATCAGGCAAATCGGCTGAGGGCTTCGGGTAATTTTTCCATCGGCAGACCCACCACATTGGTCCACGAACCGGTCCAACTCGAAAGGATCAGGTCGCCGTGTTCCTGGGCGGCGTAGGCGCCCGCCTTGTCCAGGGGGTTCATCAGCAGATGGTAGTCCTGTATCTCTTTATCGCTCAGGGCTTTGAAGGTGACCCTGGTGGTTTCCACATACTCCACCCGCTGTCCGTCGCGATGGCGAATGAGGCAAACCGCCGTGTGAACCTGGTGGGTGCGGCCGCTCAGGGTACGCACCATTTCGAAGGCTTCTTCTTCGCTGGCGGGTTTCCCCAGTGTTTTGCCGTCCAGGGCTACCAGGGTATCGGCCCCGAGAACCACGGACCCGGGATGGAGGTTCGCCACGGACTCTGCTTTCAGGCGGGCATTTGCCTGAGTCAGCTCGAGTCCAGACTGGGACGGGTCCTCAATTTCCTCCACGGACGCGGGAACGACCGAAAAGCTGTAGCCCGCGTCTTCCAGCAGTTCTTTTCGCCTGGGCGAGGCCGAGGCGAGAATGATGGGGGGTGCTTCCGGCGGGTTCACGAGCGCTGTTCCACTTCCGCCCAGGAGGCTTTCCAGTCCTCCAGCGCGTCTTTCAGTTCTTTTACGATATCCGGGTGGGCTTCGCTCACGTCTTTTTCTTCCGCCAGGTCTTCCGAGAGGTTAAAGAGCTGAACCACGGGCTCCTTGGCGCCCTTGCCCTTGGCCCGGTAGGAAACCAGCTTCCAGTCGCCGCGGCGCGCGGCCTCACCCTTGCCCACGCCCCAGAAAAGGGTCCGTTCGCCCAGGGAAACGGATTTGCCGGTCAGGATGGGCATCAGGGACTGACCATCCAGCCTGACCTCTTGCGGCACCACCACTTCGGCCGCATCCAGGAGGGTCGGGAAAACGTCCATGGTCAGTGCGGTCACATCCGTTTCTGAGCCCGGCTTAATCTTTCCGGGCCAATAGGCAACGCCAGGCACGCGGTGTCCGCCTTCCCAGGGATCTCCCTTAAAGCCTTTCAGCACCCCGTTGTCGCCCTTGGTATTCGCTCCATTGTCTGAAAAGAACAGGACCAGGGTGTTTTCTTCGAGGCCCAGCTTTTTCAGCAAGGCGACGGTCTCACCGATGCCCTTGTCCATTTCCACGATCATTTCCTTGTAGGCTTCGGCAATGTCCTCACGCATGCCGGTGGTCTCGCCGGGAATTCCGGCCTTCCGATAAGCGGAGTCGTTGGGACCCTGGTAAGGGTAATGCACGGCCTCGTGCGGCAGGTAGAGGCAGAAGGGCTGGTCTTTGTGTTCCTCGATGAACTTGAGGCCATACTGGGTGATGAGGTGGGTGGTGTAGCCTTCTTCCGGCTTCAACTTTTCCTGGTGCCACCAGTCTTCGTGACCTTCCTGGTCGATGTGGGAGAAGAAGTCCACGTTGCCGCTGACGTAGCCGGTAAACTGGTCGAAGCCCTGCACCGGCGGGCCGAAGGCCGCGTCGTAGCCGAGGTGCCACTTTCCAAACATCGCGGTGGCATAGCCCGCGTCTTTCAGGACTTCCGCAAAGGTGATTTCGGATGGGTCCAGCCCGGTTTCCCGGTGATTCTTCGCGGTAACCACTCCCCCGATACCGGAGCGCTGTTGGTAACGGCCAGTGACGAGAGCCGCACGGGTCGGACTGCACACCGCGCCGTTGGAATGGAAATCAGTGAACTTCATCCCGCCCGCGGCCAGGGCGTCGATATTCGGCGTGGGAATGCGCTCGTTGCCAAAGCAACCGATGTCGCCATAGCCGAGGTCGTCCGCCATGATGACCACGAAGTTTGGCTTGTCCGCCGCGTGCGCCGCCACGCCAGCCGTGAAGGTTCCTAACAGAACTCCGAGGAAAGTTTTCAGAAGGGGAGCTTTCAACATGCCGCCATGGTAGAAAAAGACTCGATCCCCCGCTACTCGAATTCTACCGTGTTGACGCCATGGCTTTGAAGACCCTCCCCTCCCTCCTCCTCGCGGTTTTTCTCACGTTTTTCCTTTCCCTGCCTGCCTCTGTCCGGGCGGAGAAACCCAACATCGTCTTCATTTTCGCCGATGACATGGGCTACGCGGACCTCTCCTGCTACGGAGCCCCGGACGCCAAGACACCGAACATTGATCAGTTGGCCGCCGATGGCCTGAAGTTTACCAACCTCTATGCCCAGGGACCTGAGTGCACGCCCTCCCGCACGTCAATCCTGACCGGCAAATACCCCCAACGCGCCGGGGGAATGGAGTGCGCCATTGGCACCGGCAATGTGGGCCGGTATGACGACGCCATACGGCTGGCGAAAACAAACGACCTCGGTCTGCCGCCGGAGCAAGCCACGCTGGCGCCGGGCCTGAAAGCCCAGGGCTACACGAACGCCATCTTCGGCAAATGGCACATGGGCTACGAGCCGAAGTTCAATCCTCTGGACCAGGGCTTCGACGAATTTACCGGCTACCTGGGCGGCAACGTGGACTACTACCGGCATCGTGAGACGTCGCCGCTGGACGTATATATCAAGGGCCGCGAACCCATTGAACGGGAGGGCTACACCACGGAACTGATCACGGACGACGCCATCGATTTTCTGAACCGGCAGAAAGAAAAGCCGGATCACCCGTTCTTCCTCTACCTGCCCCACGCGGCGCCACACTTTCCCTTTCAGCCGCCGAACTCTGACACCGGCAAAATGCACCCGCTGGACACATGGACGCTGGGCCCACGCTCGGACTACGTGAAGATGGTGGAGTTCCTGGACGCGGAGGTGGGCCGCCTCCTCAAAACGCTGGAGGAAAACGGCCAGGCGGACAATACGCTAGTAGTCTTTGCCAGCGACCACGGCGCGATGGTGCCCGGCGTGAATTCCCCCTGGCGAAACTACAAGGGCACGGTCTTTGAGGGCGGCCTGCGGGTGCCCTGCATCGTGCGCTGGCCCGGGGTGGTCCAGCCCGGTTCGGTCTCCACCCAGATCGGAACGCTCATGGACCTGACGCATTCCTTCCTGCGCATTGGCGGCGCTCCGGAGGATTCGCTCGCTGCCTTGGACGGCATCGACATCCTGAATCACGTCCTGAGCGGGAAACCAGACATGGCGAGGACTCTCTACTGGCGTGCCAAGCGCGGCGAAGAAACCTGGTGGGCCATCCGCGACGGAGACCGCAAATACTTGCGGAGAAAGGACGGGGCCGAAGCCGCGGAGGAATGGTATTTCGACCTGGCTAAAGATCCGACCGAAACCAACGACTTCTTCGCCACCCGGCAGGGAGAGGTGAAGGAATTGAAGGCCAAGCTGAAGGCCTGGGAGGAAGAGGTGAAAACGGTGCGGTAGCGGGTTTGGGGATGGTCTTTCCTGGTGTGCCCGAGCCCACTCTTCGGCTTCTCGAAGAGCCCCCCCCTTTTGGTCTCTGGTCTCTGGTGGTCTCTTCCTGACCATAATCCCAGGAAAGGGCTGAAGGCCCGCCAGCGCCTAGCCAGGGGCGCAAGCCCCTGGAACACGCACAAAAGTAATTCGCGGGCTGAAGGCCCGCCGGCGGGTTCCCTCCACGAGAAACGCATCCGCTTCTTGCCGAAGCTGGAGCCAGGGCCAGCGGACGATCTACCCGCCTCTCGAACCTTCGCTGCCGGGCTTTCAGTCCTCCAAAGGTTTGGGGATTGGCTTTTCCAGGGGCTTGCGCCCCTGGCTAGGCGCCGTCGCCCTTGTCAGGGCTCTTGAGAAGAGCATGGGCTCATTCAGCCAGACGGTAAATCTCGTCTGTTTTGACAATCCCGTTCTTGGCTCAACCTCTTACTTTGCTCTGAAGCAAAGTCTGGATTGGAATCGGAGGAAACAAAAAGAAAGCCCTGCGGCGGCCCAGGCGAGAACTGCTTGCCGACCCGCCCGCGTGGGGTGATTCTACCCGGCGCTCTCGTTCACAACCCTCGCGAAATATGCCCGAAAATTCACCGCTCAACCGCCGTCAGTTCGCCAAGACCCTTGCCGCCGGAGCCGGTGGCCTTCTAGGAGGCGCTTCGCTGTCTAACGCCCAGGAACGGGTCAATCCGGACAACCGGCCCAAACCGATGCCGACCCGGGACCGGGGGGAGATGGCCATCGATACCGGGCTGAATCACCACTGGCCTACCGGGAAGCTTTCTGCCGACGGGAAAACCTTCCAGGAAGACGGCCGGGCCATCCCGGTGAAGGCGGACTACGACGTAATTGTCTGCGGCAGCGGTCCCGCCGGGTTCAGCGCCGCGCTGGCCGCCGCCCGCACGGGCGCGAAGACCGCGCTGCTGGAGGTGAACGGCTGCGTGGGCGGAGTGTGGACCGCCGGGATGCTCTCCTGGATCATCGACGGCGGAAACAAGCCGGGCATCATGGCGGAGATCTTCCGGGGCCTCGAAAAAGCAAAGGGCGGTCGCATGGTAACGCGGGGGAACTACGTGTATCACCCCGACGACATGAAGCTCCTGCTGGAGAAGCTGCTGATGGATGCCGGAATCAACGTCCGCCTGCACACCCGCGTTGTGGGAGCGGCGCGCGACCATACCAACCGGTTGGCAGCCGTGCTGACGGAATCCAAGTCCGGACGCGAGGTCTGGACGGCGAAATCCTTCATCGATTGTACCGGAGACGGCGATCTTTCCGCCCAAGCAGGCTGTGAGTTTGAGTTCGGCCGCCCCCAAGACGGCATCACTCAGCCGTTCAGCCTAATGGCTCTGTTTACCGGAGTGACCACGGAGGGCATCGCGCCGTTTGTGAATCACTTGTCACGGATCAAGGTGGAGGGGCATCCGAAGGCCAATCTCCTGGCCGAATTCCGCCGTGCCGGGGTGGAGCCTTCCTACGGTGGACCCACCATTTTCGAAATTCACGACGGCCTTTACGCGATGATGGCCAACCACCAGTACAACAACTCGGCCATCAACGCGGACGACGTGTCCCGCGCCACCCTGGAAGCCCGGCAGGAGGTGCACAAGCTGGTCACTTCCCTGCAAAAGCTCGGCGGTCCCTGGGCGGACGTGGAGTTGGTTTGCACCGCCGAACACATCGGTACCCGGGAGGCCCGCCGTGTTCAGGGCCGATACTACCTAAGCTCGGATGACCTTCGCGAAGGGACGAAGTTCGATGACGGCATCTGCCGGGTGACCTTCGGCATCGATGTCCACTCCACGGACCCCAAAGCCACCAAAGAGATCGAGTCCAAGCCGTTCAAACCCCAGCACTACGACATTCCGCTCCGCGCCCTGCTGGCCCGCGACGTGGATGGCCTGATGGTGGCGGGACGCTGTATCAGCGGCGATTTCATTGCCCACAGCAGCTACCGCGTCACGGGCAATGCTGTCGCCATGGGCGAAGCCGCTGGCGTTACTTCTGCCCTCGCGGCCACCAATGGCACGCTGCCTCACAGTGTTCCGTTCGGGGACGTGGCCAAAGGCTTGGGAACTTTGAGGAGGGCTTACCCTGCCGTCGCTTGAAGAGCGCTTAACGGGGAAATTTTGTTTAGCCCCTCAAGTTCGCTTTCTTTTTCAAGAAAGTCGATCAGCAGTTCTGCTGCTGACTTCCCATGAGAAGTAAGAGAATATTGTTTATTCCCAGTTTCTGGGCTCTGAACTTTGACAATATGCTTTTCTTCCAAAGGAGCAAAGGCCGAGGTCACATTTACAATTCGGTCCTGGTGAAACTCTTCTAGAAGATCGTTCGCACGGCGGCTATTGAACAGATCCAATCCGCGCTCGAAGGTCAAAAGATAGGCAGCAATCAAGATTCGATCTGGGTTTGATGCTTTTAGATCGGATTGTGCTAAATGTTTTCGGGCCTTCCCTAAATACGTCGTTGTGTGCGCGTCCACTTGTGATTGATCGTACTCGATCGACAACAGGTTGTTTGTTCGCACCTCATGTTCTTTGGATAAGATCAAAGCGTCAATACAATCACGCATTCTTTTTAGATCGACGACTTCTAGCGTGACCACTCGCTCCAAAGTTTTGTCAAATGCATCTTCCATAGCTCAAAAGCGCGAGAAGTTTAGTGAATTTTTTTGAGCTACGCCACCAAAAAATAAAATTTAGACCCCCCACTCAGTCAGTTTTTATTTTCCCCTAAAGGAACTTGGAATAGTTCTAAAAAATGTTAAAATTGTGCCAATTATGGGAATTTCTCAGTAAATTCGCGTAAATTTACGAATAAGCTTGCGGAGGGAGGCTAAAACCGCTGAGATGATGGCGCACTAAAACGCCATGAACCTGATCTCCCGAGCGCGGAATTCAGAGTACACGGGAGCAGATCTAAGGCTCCTATTGGTGCTCAGCGCAATTTGGCTGACACTTATTTTAGCAACATTACTATTTAAGAATCCTAAAGAAACGTCAAGAAAAAATGGAGACTCTGAAATCTCTTTGACTATCGTTCCTATTCTGAAACAGAAGAACCACGCTCCGATCTACCTCAAACAAGCTCGCGACAGCCTCTGCTACTTTAGCCCCACGAACTTCAAAATTGCCTCCCGGGCGGGGTCACCCGGTGTTCCAATTTGGGCGGCAATTTCACGGTGATTGCGACCCGGCACGACCAGGAGCGTGACACGCTCGTTTTTCGCGGCTTTCATGAAAGCGGCGCAAAGTGCGTTCTCTTCCACTCGCGCCGGCATGTCGTCACCTCCGGCCAAGAGCAACACTGGCGGCGTATCGTTGCGAGCGTAGAAGCAAGGGGCAGCCTCGTCGATGAGGGGCGTGACCCGGCTAATCCCCCTCTCTTCCCGGACGGTAGAGTGGGTGATCATCTGACCCGACACGGGAACTATACCGGCCAGTTTGTCCAATGATTGACCGTATGCCGAAAGGTATCGCGGATCCAGACCCACCATGGCGGTCAAATACCCTCCGGCGGAGTGGCCACTTACATAGACGCGTTCCGGGTCGCCTCCGTAGTCTGCCGCGTGTTCCAAGGCCCAGGCCACGCTGGCTGCCGCGTCATCCAGGTAGGCGGGAAACTTCACCTTTGGAGACAGGCGATAGTTCGCGGACATCACCACCATGCCATCACCCGCCAAAGCGGTGGCCACGAGTTGGGCAATTTCGGTGTCTTTTTCCCCGTTCTTGATGCCGCCCCCATGGAACCACACCAGCGCCGGGTGTCCCTCGCTGGGCGCGTCGCCCGAGGCGAGATACACGTCTAACTTGCAACGTTCCTTCTCGTAATCCGTGGCGGCGTCCGGTTTGTAGGACAGGTCTCGAACAACCTTGGCCCTCGTCGCGCCGGACGACTCTGGCGTGTTCTCCCGCGCGAACGCCCCGAATCCTCCACACCCAGCACACAGAGCGGCCACCCATAGCGAGACCCGCAGGGTTGAATAGATTGTTGGCGTATTCCTCATCTTCAGATCAGGAAGCCTCCAAATCGTGTTTGATCCTACTCTTCGCCAGCTCTGACTGGATCTTCCCGCGAGAACCGGTCACTGCGCCGCGGCTTTCTGCTTTTCGGTCATCTCGCGATAGACCTTCAGCATCTCCTGCATTTTGGCGGTCAGCTCTTGATACTTGGGATCGGTCTTTTCCAGGGCATCGCGTTCCGCTTTGAGGGCCTTGATTTCCACGGCCATGACGCGCCGTTCTTCGGCCAGCTCTTGGACGGTGTTGTCCACTTTGACGATAACGTCGTCCCAATCGTCCGTGCGGAAGACAGAGGCGGGAAGTCCAGCGCTGTTAACGAGGTTCGCACCCTCCGGGTTGGCGGCCCAGGCGTAGCGGACCGCCACGGGATCGGCCACTTCCGCGCTGCTGACGACGACGGAGTCTTTGCCCTCGATCTGCGCATCGGCCCAGTGCCAGACTTTGTCCTCGCCGGCGATCTCGAAGCGCTTCAGGTCCCCGCCGTCACGGACTTTCAGGCCTTCGCCCACGTGGTCGAAGGTCACGCGAATCGCGCCATCCGCTTTCTTCGAGGATTTGAACAAGGGACCGGAATAAACCAGATCCTCCTGGCCGTAGTCCTTCGCCAGGGCCCAGAGCGCGAGGCGCTCGCCGACGTCCTGCTTGTTCTTGGGGTGGATGTCCTTGGCTTCGCCGATGTCGTTGATGATGGCCATGCCGGTCTTCGGCGTGGTTTCCAACACGTGACGCATGCGGTCTTGCAGCAACTCCCATGGATCGTTGTCACCGGGCTCCGTGGTGGGGTCGCGGAAGTTTGCGAGCTGGACGAAATAGAAGGAAAAGTCGTCGTCCCAGCGCTGACGCCAGTCATTGATCATGAGGGGCAGGGTCTGGTCATAGGGCACCGCGCCGGGTTTGGCGTTGCCCTCCCCCTGGTACCAGATAGCACCGCGCATGGTGTACCCGGTGAAGGGGTTGATCATGGAGTTGAAGAGCACGCCGGGCTTGCCCTCGGTATCCAGCGGCCGTTTCGGCGGCTGGGGTTTCTTGGCGTAGCGGCCGCGCTCGGCTTCCGGTTTCTTGCGCCATTCCTCCAGCCCGGCGGCCCACTGGGCGAGCCGCTTTTCGTAGAACTCCTGCGCCTTCGCGTCATCGTACGCCTTATCGGCTTCGATGGTGGCCTCGACCATTTCCTTCGCGCCAGGGAGCGTGTTCAGCGCTTTCCGGCTGGTGAAGGTTTCGACCGGTTTCCCGCCCCAGGCGGACTTGATGACGCCGACGGGGATGTCCAGATCCAGGTAAAGCTTCCGGGCAAAGAAGAAGGCGACGGCGGAATAGCCCGGCACGGTCTCCGGCGTCGCGGCGGTCCAGTCGCCTTCGATATCGTCCTGAGGCTCCACGGCGGTGACGAGCGGGGCGTTGAACATGCGAAGCCCCGGATAGTCGGACTTCGCGATCAGGTCCTCATAGGCCGGGACCCGGTCCATGGTGAAATACATGTTCGACTGGCCGGACGCGAACCACACTTCGCCGACCAGCACGTCCTGAATGGCGATCTTCTGCTCTCCGGAGGAAACGGTCAGCTCCGCGCCCGTGGCGTTCGCTTCGCCGGTCGGAATTTCGACTCTCCACTTCCCGTCCTCACCCGCCTTGGCGGTGGCGGATTTGCCCTGGAAAGACACCTTAACCTCCGCGCCCGGATCCGCCGTCCCCCAGACAGCCGCATTGCGCTCCCGCTGGAGCACCATGTGGTCCGAGAAAAAGTGAGGCAACGCCAACTCCGCCCGCCCCGCGAGCGGCGCCATAACCACGAACGCCAGAATAGAAAGGAAGGTTTTCATAAGAGCCCTCCATCCTGACACCAAACCCCCAAACGGCTCAAAACCTTTTCCCGGCGGGATCGCGGGATGTTTACTCCGCTACCTTACAGTTCTTAAGGAACCGGTAATTCGGCCTGATTTGCCGAAGTGGATCGACGGACTGAGTATGAGGGGGCTTGCGAAAGTTCATCACTTCACACCGAGTGCCTGCGCTCTCCAATAGGCTGCGAGGTGGTAAACGATTCCACAACTGGAATTGTGCAAGTAGTCGGAGCCCACGATCAGATCACGCAGGAGTTCGGCCTGCCTAGGAGAGACATCGGGCTCGGCGACCATCAGGGGAATTAGATTGGCTTCGCCCGCTTCACGGATCCTGTGCCAGACGTTCCGATACGGTCCCCACTGGGGATTCTGGTAGCCGGACTGGTCTTTCCACTCGGTTACCTTGCGCCAATCCGGACCGGTCATGGCAAGTGTCTCGCGGTCCATCTCGGACAACCGTATTGCGGTGTGCTCGGCACGCTGAATTCCGAGGTCAGCGAGATACAGCATAATTTTGTGGATTTCAGTCTTCAGCATGGTGTCCGTTTCCAGTGCGTGAAGAACCTCAAGGGAACACTGCATCTGCAGCAAAGCATAGGCAGGCTTATTTTCCTTGGGCGTTCGGGATTGATCGACGGCTTCAGCAATGAGTTCGCGATATTTGGTGCGATAGATTTCCTCGCCGGTCGTGTCCCAGGCAGCGGCGTAGATCATGGGGAGGCGGGCCGCTTCGTGGGCCTGGACGTTCCACATGCGGCTGATGCCGAGCGGATCGCGGCTCCCGTCGGCCCGGCAGAAGTCGTAGTCATTTTCGGGGACCACGTATTCGATCATGCGGTCGGCGATCGCGGCGAGCAGGGAAGCGATCGATGTTTTGGTGCCTTCGTCGGGAAGAGGGCTGTGGTAGTAGCGCCAGAGACCGTGGACACAATGCGTAACCTGATCGCGGGAAGAGTTGATATACGTGCTTTTGCCGTCTTCGGCGCAGACGTTTCTCGCCACGAAACCCCGGACGCCGTGAACGGTGCAGCAGCGTTCGAGTCCACGGAACACCTTCTCGGCCGCAGCTTTCATCTCCTCTTCCCCGGTCGCAGTGTAGCGGTCGACGATCAAGCTCAGCATGGCACCCCCGAGAATCGCGCCGTCTTCCATTCCCGTGCTGTAACCGCAAGGATTGGGGTATTGGCGCTTCACCTCTTCCGCAGTGGGCAAATGGGCGAGCTCTTTTCCCGGTTCGTAACTGCTAAGGTAATCGGCAAAGGTCTGGACTTCCTCCTGATAAAAGCGGGACCAGACGACGTCCCAGGCTTGATCCGTTTGTTTCTCCAGCGGAGTGGAGTCGCCTTCCGCAAGAGCCGGGCAGAGCGAAGAGACCAAGTAAGAGAACAAACAAACAGCGAAGAGACGATGCATACGAAAGCAGATTGCGTGTTTGGGACCGATGCGCTCAAAAGCGAATCCGAAGAAAGGCGAGGGCGGGAATCGAATTGATGGCAGCTGGGCTGCCTTCTCTGCGGTTTGCCTTCGCTTCGCTTCGGTATTTTGCGTGCGCTTCCGCGCCGAGGCAGTCGCGATAAATCGATTGGGTTTAATTCCACCTACTGGTTACCCTGCCTGAAGGCAGGGTAAAGAGGCGAGGGCGGGAATCGAACCCGCGATAGCGGTTTTGCAGACCGCGGCCTTACCACTTGGCTACCTCGCCGGATGGGAACGCGTTACCTTTGTTGGATCCTTTCGGACCGTTTTGGTTGCGCGAACCGCTTGTTTCGGCCCCGGGGTGGTAAACTCTGGAAGGCTCAGTAGTGGGTTCTCCAGATGAGAAACCCGCCACTGGCGAGCCAGGAGCGCCGGGGCGGAAGGGCGTAAAGTAATCCCCTCCTTCGACTGCTGTCAACGGGTTCCGTCGAGGAATGGCGGGCGGACGGCTCGGTCCACTCAGGCCAACAGCCTTTTTAAATACCGGCCGGTCACGCTTTTCTTGTTGGCGGCGATCTGTTCCGGGGTGCCTTGGGCGATGAGTTGGCCGCCGTGTTGGCCTCCGCCGGGGCCGAGGTCGAGGACCCAGTCGGCGCATTTAATGACGTCCAGGTTGTGCTCGATGACGACGAGGGTGTTCCCCTGGTCACGGAGGCGGAAGAAGACGTCCAGGAGCACGGCAATGTCTTCAAAGTGCAGGCCGGTGGTGGGTTCGTCCAAGAGGTAGAGGGTCTTGCCGGTAGCGGATTTGCCGAGTTCGGCGGCCAGCTTGATGCGCTGGGCTTCCCCGCCGGAGAGGGTGGTGGCGGACTGGCCGAGCTGCACGTAGCCCAGGCCCACGTCGCGCAGGGCGCGAAGCTTCTGGTAAATGGCGGGGATTTTCTGGAAGAAAGTCAGGGCCTCCGCCACGGTCATGTCCAGAATGTCGGCGATGTTCTTGCCGCGATAGGTGACGTCCAGGGTCTCGCGATTGTAGCGGCGGCCGCCGCAGGTTTCGCAGGTGACGTAGACATCGCTCAGGAAATGCATGTCGATCTTGATGACGCCGTCGCCTTGGCAGGCTTCGCAGCGGCCGCCGGCCACGTTGAAACTGAAGCGGCCGGGCTCGTAGCCCCGGGCGCGGGAGGCGGGAAGCTGGGCGAACAGATCGCGAATGGGCCCGAACACGCCGATGTAGGTGGAAGGGTTTGAGCGCGGGCTGCGGCCAATGGGCGATTGATCGATGACGATGGCTTTGTCGATGCCGTCCAGTCCTTCGATGGCGGCGTGAGCGCCGGGACGTTCCTTGGACTGGTAGAGTTTCCGGAAGACGGCGCGGCGCAAGATGTCATCGACCAGGGTTGATTTGCCGGAGCCGGACACGCCGGTGACGGCGACCAGGCAGCCGAGGGGGAAGGCGGCGGTGACGTCTTTCAGGTTGTGCTCGGCGGCGCCTTTCACGGTCAGCCAGCCGGAGTCCAGCAGGTCTTTTCCGGCGGCGGCATTGGGCGGGACGCGGCGCGCGGGGATGGGAATGGCTTTCTTCCCGGAGAGGTAAGCCCCGGTCACGGAGGCCGGGTCCCGCGCGATCTCCTCCGGTGTACCCTGTGCGAGCATTTCGCCCCCTGCCCGGCCCGCGCCGGGGCCGAGATCCAGGACGTGGTCCGCCGCGCGGATGGCGTCTTCGTCATGCTCCACGACAATGACGGTGTTCCCCAGGTCGCGCAGGTCTTTCAGGGTACCGATGAGCTTTTCATTATCGCTCTGGTGCAGGCCAATGCTGGGCTCGTCCAACACGTAAAGCACGCCCGCCAGCCCCGCGCCGAGCTGGGTGGCGAGGCGGATGCGCTGGGATTCCCCGCCGGACAGCGTACCGCTCTCCCGGTCCAAGGTCAGGTAGCCGAGGCCCACGTCGTTGAGGAACTGGAGGCGTTTGCGGATCTCGCGGATGACTTCGGGAGCAAAGGTCTGTTGCGACCTTGTGAGGGTGATACCGTCCAGCCAGCCGAGCGCGGCTTCGATGGACTGGGCGGTGAAGCCCTGGATGGACTTCGCCTCACCCGGCCCATGCGGCAGCGTGACAGCCAGGATGGCGGGCTTCAGCCGCTTGCCCTCGCAGGCCGGGCAGGGCAGGGCGTTCATGTAGCGCTGCACGTTGCGCTTGGTGAACTGGCTCTCACTGGTTTCCCAGAGCCGTTCCGCCTGGGGCACGAGGCCTTCAAAGGGTTTCGCCACGCTCCGCGTATTCGGCCCGGTCTTCCAGCCGGACTTGATGGGGGTTTTCCCGGAGCCGAAGAAGAGCGCTTTCTTAAATTCCCCGGACAGCGATTCGAAGGGCTCGTCCAGATCCTGCCCAAAATGCTCGGCCACGGCAAAGATTTGGCGGTCCTGGGTGGCGCGGAGTTTCTTATTCTTGGCCCACCAAGTTTTCACCGCCCCCTGGCGCAGGCTCTTTTCCGGGTCCGGCACGAGGAGAGCGGGATCGCACCTCATTTGGGTACCCAATCCGTGGCACACCGGACAAGCTCCGAGGTGGCTATTAAAGGAAAAGTGCCGGGGCGTCAGCCTGGGTAGGGTGAAGCCGGTCGCCGGATTGTAAAAGGTGGTGGTGAAAGTCTCGTAATCCCACTCCGTGGCGTCCGGGGTCTGGACCAGGGCGGCCATGCGGTCGGTGGACCAGCGCAGGGTGGTTTCGACCGAGTCCGCCAGGCGGGAGCGGATGCCCTCCCGGATGACCAGGCGGTCCACCACCACTTCCACAGTCTCGGCTGGGCCTTCGGGCAGGGGCTCGCCACCTTCCAGGTCGTAAATTTCGCCGTCGATCCGGGCGCGGAGGAAGCCCTGTTTCTTCAGGCGCTCCAGAAGGGTGGGCAAGTCGCCTTCTTCAGAGGGTTCCACTGGCGCCAGGAGGATGACCTTGGTCTTTTCCGGCTGGGCGAGAAGGGCCTCGATGATGGCGTGGGGGGTGTGACGGGTCAGTTCCTCGCCCGTCTCCGGATCGTGCGGCACGCCGATGGCGGCGTAAAGGATGCGGAGGTAGTCATAGATCTCCGTGGTGGTGGCGATGGTGGAGCGGGGATTGGTCGCGGAGGTACGCTGCTCGATAGCGATGGCCGGGGACAGGCCCTCGATGAAATCCACGTCTGGCTTTTCCAATTGATCCAGGAACTGCCGGGCATAGGCGGAGAGGCTTTCCACGTAGCGGCGCTGGCCT
This sequence comes from Verrucomicrobiia bacterium, assembly GCA_030427505.1. Lineage (GTDB taxonomy): Bacteria > Verrucomicrobiota > Verrucomicrobiia > Verrucomicrobiales > DEV007 > JAUICH01. The sequence goes on along the minus strand of JAUICH010000002.1, from coordinate 60,916 downwards.
TCCGCATAGAGAGTGTCGAAAGCGAGAGACGACTTCCCCGATCCACTCACGCCGGTAATGACCACCAGCTGGTGCCGGGGAATCTCGACAGAGAGATTCTTCAGGTTATGCTGGCGGGCACCGACGATCTTGATGGTGGATTCCGGCATGGTGTATTTTTTGGTACGGACTCTGCAGGCCTGGAGGCCCAAGCGCCACAGAGTGAAGGCATACCGTTACTCCGGAGCAAGGCTGCTTCGAGGGAAACGGCGAAAAAGATTGCGAGAATCTGAAAAATGGATGCAGCGGACAAGGCTCCCGAGAGACCGGCAGGCGAAGCGCTCCGGGTTCTCGTCGCCCACCAGACGGGGCCCGAACTCCGCCTGATCCGGGAAACCCTGAAGACCTTCACCTATGTGGAGGTGGATACGACGCCAAACGCCATCTACGCCTACGAACTGGCTCTGCAACGGCCTTACAAGCTTTTCTTCTTCTCTCTGGACCTGCCCGTCCTGCCAGGCGAAACGCTCTACGAGCTGATCTGCAAAGCCTATCACTACGGCTACGGAGCGCCCCGGATGGCTCCGGCGGTCATCTTTCTGGGCGACCAACATCAGGTCCGGCACGCAGCCACCCTGGAACGCGACGCCCGCGTCCGCGGCCTGCTCGGACGGCCGGTGAATCCCGACCGGCTCCTGGATATCGTGGGGAATGTTCTCCCACCGCGAAATCCGGTGTAACTTCCCGCCCTTCAGAAACGCTACTACCCTAGAGAGCCCCAGGAGCCGTGAGCCATCCATTTTTTGATTCTGCTAGTGAAGACGGCACTGTCCGTGCAAAGATCTGCGGCGTTACCAACGCCACGGACGCCGCCTGGATTGTCGATTGCGGCGGCGACGCCCTCGGCGTGAATTTCTGGCCGGAGTCGAAGCGCTACATCCATCCCGAGGCGGCGGCGCCCTGGTTGCGGGACTTGGAAGGTTCCCTCACCCGGATCGGGGTCTTCGTAAACCCCACGGTGGAGGAGGTTCGTTCCCCGCTCGACGCCGGTATCCTGGACGCGGCCCAGCTTCACGGCGATGAAACAACGGAATTCTGCCAGTCCTTAATCGACAGCGGCTACCGCATTATCAAGGCCTTGGGGCTGAAGGATCTGGAAATGCTGGCGACGGTGGGCCACTACCCTGGAAAGTGGCTGCTGCTGGATGCGTACGCCCCTGAAGTCCATGGCGGCACGGGCCGGACGCTAGACTGGACGCTGGGGCGGCGGGCGGTGGACAGCTTCCCGGACCGCCACATCCTCCTCGCGGGTGGCTTGACCCCTGAGAACGTGGGCGGCGCCATTTCCGCCGTCCGGCCTTGGGGAGCGGACGTAGCCAGTGGGGTGGAAAGCTCACCGGGCCATAAAGATCCCCAAAAGGTGGCGGCTTTCATTCAGCAATGCCACGCCAGCGGAAATCGCACCACCGCAGTTGGGAAATAATGAATTGCAATAAGCCCGCAGGCATAAAGGATAACCAAATGATGCCACGCTCAGGCTTGCCAACCCGTGCGAACTGTGAAGAATCAAGCGACCTAATGGTGGTGGCACCCATCCATCGGCCGGCGAAAGTGATTCGTGGAGACGGAAAACCCCCGTCTTTCCGGCGATACCGGCGTGCCTTGATGGATCGCGGAAGGGCAAGTTTTTTCCTCACGCAAGTGACGCCATGAGCGACCGCTACGAGATTAGGGAACAAATTGGCAAAGGCGGTCTTGGGGCCGTTTTCAAGGCTTTCGATACCCAGCTCCAGCGGGAGGTGGCGATCAAGCGGGTGCTGACCACCGAACACGCCACCCAGGAAGAAGTAGAGGTGGCGGCCCGGAAACTGATCGGGGAAGCGCAGACCCTGTCCTCTCTGAATCACCCTAACATTGTGTCCATCTTCGACGTCGCGATGGACGAAAAGGGCGGCTTCGTCGTGATGGAACTGCTAAACGGCGAGACTCTGGACGAGACGGTGTCGCGCGGCGTGCTGACCCAAGAGGACTTTGTTGAAGTCGTCATTCAAACGATGGAGGCCCTGATCACGGCTCAAGCTTCCAATGTTTTGCACCGCGATATCAAGCCGACCAACGTGATGGTCATCTGGCAGGCGAGCGGCCGCTTTCAAATCAAGATCCTGGACTTCGGCCTGGCAAAGTTCAGCAAAACCCCCTCCGTCCAGACCACGGATCAGGATGAGGCGGTCATGGGTTCCATTTTCTTCATGGCGCCGGAGCAGTTCGAGCGCGGTGAGCTGGATGCCCGGACGGATCTCTACGCCATGGGCTGCGTCTACTATCATGCGTTGACCGGCCAATATCCTTTCCGCGGAGAGACCGCGCCGCAGGTCATGCACAGCCACCTGCAACACCGGGTGACGCCCCTGAACAAGCTGCGCCCCGACCTGGCCCCTTCCGTCTGCCAGTGGGTCATGTGGCTGATCAACCGGGACAAGGAGAACCGCCCCGAAGACGCGCGTTCCGCCCTTTCCCGCTTCCCCAAGAATCCGGAACAAGAGACTTCCGCCCAGGCGGTCTATGCCATTCCCGTGGATGAGACCCCCACCAGCGTGACCACCGGCGTTCATGTGGTGGCCGCACCAACCCATGCCGCCGCGCCGCCGTCCGGGCTGGTGCGAACGCACCAGACGGGCGCCCTTTCTCCCCGTAGCGCGGCCCGCTACAACCGGCCCGTGGGTAGCGGCGTCTCGGACAGCTCCGCCAGCCGGAAAGGCCCGCTGATCATCGCCGGGGTCCTCTTACTGGCGGGTCTGGTCGCGGCCGGCGTGCTGATTTCCGGCAAAATGGCGGAGGACGCCAACCGTATCACGCTGATGGAGCTTTCCGGCCAGGAGAAGCCCCAAGGGGATGTCACGACAGTCGAGCTGGGTTTGAACTACCTGTTCGGCGACTCCAGTTCCGGGGATCAGAAAGACCAGGCCAAACGGCTGCTTTCAAAGCTGGAAGGCGAGGGCGTGGACGAAAAGCTTCTGGAAACGCTCCGCCGGGCCGCTACCAGCTACGAACGGATCACCATGTCGGAAATCCTGGCTGCCCGCCATACCGAAAAAGCGGTTCCCGACATTCTGGATGCCTTCCGCAAAGCAGAGAGCCCCAACGAAAGACTCTACATCCTCGGTTACATTCGGGGGCTGGCGGGTCCCGCCCATGCCCGGGAACTGATGGAAGCTCTCGGGGACGACTACTCCCTGGATATCCGGAAGAAACTGGAAGACGTGCTCCTGGCCATCTACCGCCAGCAGCCCCGGTCGGCTGAAGTGCTGGCGCCTCTGCTGAACCGCACCTCCAACACCAAAGGCGAAGAACGGCAGTCGATTTTCAGAATCCTGGGAAGCCTGGGAGGCAAGACCGTGCTGACCCGCCTGGAAAGCATTTACGAACGCCAGGATGACCAAAGCCTCCAGCGGGACGCCATGTCCGCCCTGCTCGCCTGGCCGGACCGGGGCACCCTGGGGCTTCTGGATAAAATAATCAAAAATACGCAGGACGCGCCCCTGAAAACCGCCGCCACCCGTGGCTATGCGCGGATCGCGACTCAACCCGCGCCAGTCTCCGCCGACGTGCTCCACAAGTCTTGGAACCGGGCTCTGGAAGTAGCCGAATCTTCCACCGAACGCCGCAAGATCATGGACGGCATCGCGGACTACGCGAGCGAGGAAAACCTCAAGTATCTGGAGCAAGTCTCCCAGGAACCCAAGAACAAGGCCTTCGCGGAATACGCCATCACGGAAATGAAGGGGTATATGGCCGAAGCGCGTGAACTCAAAACAGACGACCTCCTGCCCGCCAATCCCCAAGCTCTGCGGGGCACGGACGCCAAATACAATCAGGAACTCTCGGCCTTTGTGGACTGGACTTCACCGGACACATATTTCCTGTGGTATTTCAAACCGCTCCAAAGCGGCACGCACGGCGTGGATGTGATTCAGGCTTTCTCGGAATACAACGTGAGTCATTTCGAAATCATTGTGGCCGGAAAAAGCCTGACGGGAGAATCCGGATCGGGCGCCGGCTGGGACGACTTCCGGGTAGTGGGAACAAAAGGGTCCGTGAAACTTCAAGCCGGAAAGGTTTATACCCTGATTCTCCGGGCCACTGGCGTGACCAGCCCGCGAATGATGAACGTTCGCGGCGTACGCTTCAGCAAGGGCGGTGGCTCCTGACGCCTTCCTCCTTTACCCAGAAGGTCAGCGCACCCCCCAGAGGGTCAGCGCACCCGTTCCCAAGACACGACCTTGCCGTTTTCGAAAACGACTTCGCCCTCCAGATAGGGCTGGAAACTGGTGTGGGCCGCGAAACCATATCCGTAGCCGTAATAGGGATCGCAATAGTACGGTCCGCGCCGCCGCCAGTAGGGACTGTAGAAATAGTTTTGATAGGCCAGTTCATAGTCCACGGGACTCATGGTCACCGGCCGGTAGCTGGCATATTGCCAAATTTCCTGAAGGGTACCGCCCTCACTCCGCTCCGAGACCCGGTCCGGACGGCCCCAGGCCAGAGTCACGGCTTCCTTCGTCATGCCTTCAGAGATTCTCCCCTGCCTGACGAGAGACTGGTCTTCTGGAGGGAGCCGGTTAAAGGCCTCTGGATTGGACTCAATACGGCCACCCACCGTGGCCGTGGCGCAGCCTGACAAGAACAAGGCCGCTCCCGCCAGCAAGCCGATGTAGGGAGTGGTTTTCATGATTTGAAAGAGGTCCATAGTAGGTTACGTCTCTCTTGGGGAACTGTAAAATTTCCGGCGACCCTTCTCTCGCCTTCATCGTGGAAGACCGCTACGGCCATCGCATCTCCTATCTGCGGGTCTCGATCACCGACCGGTGCAACGAGCGCTGCCACTATTGCATGCCGGCCGAGGAACAAACCTGGTTGCCGAAGGCGGAGATCCTGAGTTACGAAGAGATCTTGCGCGTGATCCGCGCCGGAACCCGGCTGGGCATTTCGAAGGTGCGGGTAACGGGCGGAGAACCCCTGACGCGCAAGAACGCGCTGTGGTTCATGGAACAACTGGGCCAGTTGGAGGGCATCCGGGACCTTGGCCTTTCCACCAATGGCAGTCTGCTGGCAAAGCCCGGAAATCAGGGCCACTCCCTGACCGTGGCAGAATGCCTGAAACGCTCGGGCGTCCGCACGGTGAATGTCTCGCTGGATACCCTGGACCGCGCAACCTACGAGAAAACCACGGGCCGGGACTTTCTGCCGAAAGTGCTGCGGGGCATCGAAGCCGCCCGCGCGGCTGAGTTCGAAAGCATCAAGATCAACACGGTGCTGATGCGCCACCGAAACGAACACGAACTGTGGGACCTGGTGGAATTTGCGCGGGAAAAGAACCTGCTGCTTCGCTTCATCGAGTTGATGCCGGTGAGCACCACCCAAGTCCTGACGGAAGAAAATTTCCTGTCCGCCGCCGAGGCGCGGAAACTGGTGGAGTTTCGCTACGGTAAGCTGGAACCCGTTCCGGAGTTCCGCACCAACGGTCCCGCCAGCTACTACCGGATTCCCGGCACGGACCAGAAAGTCGGGTTCATCAGCGCGATGACGAACCTGCACTTCTGCGAAACCTGCAACAAACTGCGGCTGACCTGCGAAGGCAAGCTGCGCCCCTGCCTGGGCAGCCACCTGGAATTCGACCTCCGCTCCGTCCTGCGGGATCCCGCCATGACCGATGCCGATGTGGAACGATTCTTTCTGGAGGTAGTGGAGCGGAAGCCGGAACAGCACGACTTTCGTAATCAATATCAGCCCGGCCGGCGGATGATCGCCATTGGCGGTTAAACGCCACACGATTTCGAGTCGTGCGCCTTCCTGACGGACCGGCATCACCCATCCCTCCACCCACTGCCATGAAAGAGTCCACCCTGACCCACATCCGTTCCGACGGTTCCGCCACCATGGTGGATGTTTCGCACAAACCCGTGGTGCGCCGCGCGGCGATTGCCAAGGGCTTCATCGCGCTCCAGGCGGAGACGCTGCGGACCATCGCCGTGGGCCACCTGCCCAAGGGCGACGTGCTGGCCACGGCCCGCATCGCCGGCATCCAGGCCGCGAAGAAAACTTGGGACCTGATTCCGCTTTGCCACCAGTTGCCGCTGAGCCAGGTCACGATCGACTTCGAAATGTTGCCGAACGGCATCGAGATCTTCTGCCAGGCGCGCACCGATGCGAAGACCGGCGTGGAAATGGAAGCCCTGACCGGCGTCACCGTGGCCGCGTTGACCATCTACGACATGTGCAAGGCCATCGACTCCGCCATGCGCATCAGCGAAGTGCGCCTGGTGGACAAGCAGAAGCAAAATCTGGCGTAGCGGCCCCGGAAGTTCGCGGCTAAGAATGGAGACGTGAGCAGTCATCACGCCGGCATCATCACCATTTCCGACCGCGCCGCCTCAGGCGAATATGAGGACCACGGCGGACCGGCCCTGCGGGCGGACTGCGAAAAACGCGGCTGGAAGGTCGCGGCGGAGGCCATCGTGCCGGACGAAAAGGATCGCATTCAATCCGCGATCCGCTCCTTTTCCAGCCAAGGCTGCGGCCTGATCCTGACCACCGGCGGCACCGGCATCGCGGAACGCGACGTGACGCCCGAAGCCATCCGCGAAATCATGCGGGTGGAACTGCCCGGCTTCGGCGAGACCATGCGGATGAAGTCCCTGGACATCACGCCCAACGCCATTCTTTCCCGGAGCCTGGCCGCCGTGGTGGACAGCAGCCTCGTGATTGCCCTTCCCGGCAAACCCAGCGGCGCCGTGGAATGCCTGGGCTTCGTGGCGGGCGCCATCGATCACGCTGTGAAACTGGCGCGCCGGGAGCCGACGTCGTGTTAGACTGGACGCTCATGAAAAGGCTTCTGGCGTTGCTGTTCTTTTGGCTTGGAGGACTTGTGGCTCTGAAGGCGGAGACGCTTTACCAAAACGACTTCGAGTCTTCCCCAAAAGGCCCCTACGATGAGGCGGCGGTGGAGCGGGAATGGCACGCCCCGAAGTGGACGGATGGAGTGGAGGAAGGCCGGGTGGACATCGTGGCCGATCCGGAAGACTCCGGTAATCAGGTGCTGCGGGTCCGGTATCCGAAGGGTGTCTTCAGTAGCGGCGCGGAATGGAAGCTCGCCTTTGCCGAGGGCCAACAGGAAATCTACCTGAGCTATCGCCTGCGGTTCGAGGAAGGCTTTCAGTTTGTGCTGGGCGGCAAGCTGCCCGGCCTGTATGGCGGCAAAGGAAACTCGGGCGGCCACCCGCCTGACGGCACGGATGGCTGGAGCGCCCGGATGATGTGGCGGGCCAATGGTTCCGGCCATTCCGAAGCGGGGAACGGCACGGCCAACCTGGTGCAGTACGTTTACCACCCCGATCAGCCCGGCAAATATGGCGACGACCTGAAGTGGGACGATGGTCCGGAACGGGCGTGGGTAACCGTGACGCCGGGGCGCTGGTATCGCGTCACTCACCGTATCGTGATGAACACGCCGGGTAAAAAGGACGGCCTCATCCAGGCCTGGCTGGACGGAAAGAAGGTGCTCGATTCCGCAAAGATGCGTTTCCGCGACACATCGGACTTCCAGATCGACGGGCTCTTTTTCTCCACGTTTTTCGGAGGCGGTTCCAAGGAATGGGCGGCCCGGAAAGACGAATACGCCTGCTTTGACGACTTCCTCATCACCACGGACGCGGCGCTACCTGGCGTCGAGCGCTGAGCGCGGCGCGGGTTGGCAATTCCCATTCGCCTGTTACGCGATTACGCATTGGCAAGGGCCGCGGGGCTATGCCAGCATGCGGGACCATCGCCGGGGATCTTCCGGCCAAACCCCATTACTAGAATTCGTCTTCCACCAAATCCCCATGAAAACGTCCCTCGTCTCTGGTTCCCGATCCTTCCTGACGTCTTGCCTGGCGCTATGCGCGCTCTTCTTTTGTGGCACGGCATCCCTTACTCGGGCTGAGGAACCCTCCACCCCGCCGGAGGGCTTCACTTCTCTATTCAACGGCGAAGACCTGAGCGGCTGGAAAGTTCCGGAGGGCGACAACGGACACTGGAAAGTGCTCGACGGCGTCATCGATTACGACGCCCTCAGCGAAGCCACGGGCGATAAAAACCTCTGGACCGAAAAGGAATACGGCAACTTCACCCTGCGGATCGACTGGCGGATCAAGCGCACCACCGGCTACTACAACGTGCCCTACGTGCTGCCTGACGGCAGCTATGTGAAAGACGCGGAGGGCAACAAGATCACCCACCCCATGAAGAACGCGGACTCGGGTATCTATGTGCGCGGCACCAGCAAAGCCCAGCTGAACATCTGGTGCTGGCCGATTGGCTCGGGTGAGGTTTACGGCTACCGGAACAGCGAAGAGAACGCCCCGGAAATTCGCGCGGGCGTGACGCCCACCCGGAACGCGGACAACCCCATCGGCGAATGGAACACCTTTGAGATCACCATGAAAGGCGACCGCCTAACCGTGGTACTGAATGGCGAACTCATCATCGAAAACGCCCAATTGCCCGAAGTGCCAGAAACAGGCCCCATCGCCCTGCAACACCATGGCGGCATGAAAGACGGCGAATACTCCCCGGCTTCCAGCTTGGTGCAGTTCCGCAATATCTACATCAAGGAACTGGAATAGGCGCCGGGACGGTGACAGACGCCGGAGAAGGAACCGCCGGCGCCGGTTTCGCCGCGGCGGGCGCCTGGGCGAGCGTTTCCACCGCCAGGCAAGGCATGCGGGGATCGAAATTCCATTCCCGCGCCAGCTTCAGGTAGGCTTCACGCTTCGCCGGGTAGTGGTAGGCCAACGCCACGGCGACTTCCCGCAGACTGCCGGGCGACAGGGTCAAGTCCACCACCTCAGCCTCCTGGGGCGGAGTACCAGACTCAAACCACTCCGCCAATTCTTCGGAACGGAAGTCGCCACTTTCCTTGAGGATTGCGAGCGCGTCTTCCAGGGTGGACTTCGCCGCGGGGTTTTTTCCTTCTGCTTTCAGGGCCGCATAGACCAGAAAGGTGTCATAGACGGACAATTCCGTGAGGTCCAATTCCTCCAAAGCCGCGGAGTCGTGGGTGGCAATGGCGGCCTGAAAGGAAAATTCGGGATGGTTCGCGGCGGTGGCCGCGCTCACAAAGGCGGCCGGGTCATGCTTTCCGGAGGCCGCGCTAGCCTGGAGCATGGCGCGGATCTCTTCCAAGACCGCTTCGTCCGATTGAAGGTACTCCTCCAGTGCCGCTGTGTAGTCTTTAACGATCGCCTCCAGGCTCTGGCTGTCATTCAGCGCTCCATAGATACACGCTAAGTCGATGGCGGCGCCGTGGTCCTGTGGGTTTTCGTCGAAGCTCGCCTGACGCTTGGCGGCAAATCCCTTCAGATCGCCATTGGCCAGGAGGATTTCCAACTCCAAGTCCAGGAACTCTCCGTTGTCGGGTTGAACGGAAACCGCCGTGGTGATGTGCTTCAAGGCTTCGGCATGCTGCCCGGCGTTGAGTTCATGAAACGCCAGAGCGTAGGCGGCCCACGATGCCTTCGGATCTTTTTCCAAAGCCATTTTCCAGGTCTTGACGGCATCCGCCGGATTTTCTTGAACCCGTCCCAGCAGATACAGGAGTCCGGCGTCGCCAGGAGCTTTCTTCACGCGTTCCTCATACTCGGCCACGAGGTCGTGTTCCGGATGCGCCGCGCGTACCAACTCCTGATAACGCCGGTGGAGGGAAATCAGCGCAGGCTTCTCATCCAGGAACTCCCGCAACCGTTCCAAGGTCTTTTCCGTGGACAGGGAATCCAGCGCCAAGGAGGTTACGTAGTCGTCTTCCGGATATTGGCGCATGGCGGCGGCCGCCAATTTAGCCGCCTCTTTTTCAAAACCGCCGGTCGCCAGGATGAAGAGTGAATCCTGGAGCGATTCGGCTTCCAGGAGGTAGATCCCCTCCCGGTAGGCACGCGACTGGCTCTCGCTCATCGACACCTCTTCCGGGAATTCGGAAAACCGCATGTCCAGATCCGAAAACTGGTAGAGCGGCTGACCGGCGTGAATTCTCAGCGAGCCTTCGTTTTCACTGATGTCGCTCACCTCTTCCGCGTAAACGGCCTTTTCCCAGACGACCACTCCGATCTGATCCGGATTGAAAACCACGGTCGGACCACCGCCGATCTTATTTGAGATACTCCCTTCCAACTCGACATCAATCGGTTCGAAGTCCAGCTTTTCGGATGCCGGTTCGACGGTGATGGACCCGAATTCCACGTCCAAGCGGCGCGGTTTCTGAGGTACCAAACTGACAGGCTGACCATTCACCAACACGTCGTAGGGTTCCTCCAGACCGTTCAAGGCGTACACATAACGCGGTTTTCCCGAAGCACCGGCCAGAATGGCTGGGAAGGCCATGAACGCGACAATGCCCGGGAGAATCAACATTGGAATGATGGAAAGGATCCGGGCCGGCGGTTTGGGCGTGCGCAATTCCTGCTGACTCTCCAGGAAATCCAGAAACTGCCGCAACTCTGGGTCTTCCTTCAGCCGGAGGGACGCTTCGATCGCCTGCCGGGATTCCGCGAGCATGTTGAAGTGGTTCAGGCTCCACCCCATCTTGGCCAGTATCTCAGGATCGTTGGTGTGGTGCTTGCCCGCCATGCTCACTACTTTGACAAACTCCTCCTTCGTCCCAAAACTGGTGGCCAGGGCCAGGGCTTGTTCCGTCAGTTCGCGATCGCCTGGATTGCTTCGCAATGCCTGTAGCACCGGCTGAAGTTGAGTCGCCCGTGCTTTTTTCCAATCGGAAAGAGACATTTCCTTACCTGCTTTGCAGTGCGGGCACTGATCGATCACATGTTTGGAGCCGTGCGGAATGACGGGAAGCCAGTAGAGGTGGACGAACTTGGTGGTGTCGTAGCTTTTGAGAAAGCCTGACCGCCCGCAGTTCTCGCAGACTCCGCGATGGTAATCGTAATTCCGCTTGTTGTAGTTACGGCTGCCAAAGATGATCATAACGTGCGGACTCTGCCGATTGAGCCGGTTCTTGCCAAGCCGCAATACCCAAAAATTGCGAAACAATTTCGTGGCCCCGCGGAGAGCATATGGGAAGGGCGAAAAAAGACACAAACATGGCGTGCTTGCGGTATCGCGGGGGCGATGATTCTGGTCCAGACTGCGGCCATGAGGACTCCCCCCGCTTCTCTCTTCGCTGCCTTTCTGCCCCTGCTGCTCGGCTGCTTCAGCGCTTTTCTTGCCGCCCCGTCTCAGGCCGCGGAAAAGCCCAATATCCTGCTCATCATGACGGACGATCAGGGCTACTGGGACACCGGCGCGACGGGTAATCCCCACATTTCCACACCGAACATGGACCGCATTTCGGCGGAGGGCGTGAGCTTCCCGCGCTTTTACGCCGCCCCGGTCTGCGCCCCCACGCGGGCGGGCCTGATGACGGGCCGCTACTACCTGCGCACCGGTCTCTACAACACGCGCTTCGGTGGCGACACGATGGGCAAGGACGAGATCACGGTGGCGGAATTGCTGAAGACTGGAGGCTACCGGACCGGCATCTTCGGGAAGTGGCACTTGGGAAAATACCCCGGCTATCAGCCGCAAGACCGGGGCTTTGACGAGTTTGTCGGGCACTACCACGGCCACATCGAACGGTACCAGTTTCCCGACCAGATTGTGCACAACGGCGAGCCCGTGGAGGCACGCGGCTATGTCTCCGACCTGTTCGCGGACTGCGCGATGGACTTCATGGAACACAGCAGCCAGACCCTGAAGCAGCCGTTTTTCTGCTACCTGGCCTTCAACGCCCCGCATTCTCCCTGGCTGCTGGACACTTCCCACTACGGCCAGGAAAACGGGGACAAGCTGCTCATGAAGTATCTGGAAAAAGGCCTGCCCATCCGGGAAGCCCGCATCTACGCCCTGGTGGAGCGGGTAGATATCAACATTGGACGGATTCTTGCCAAGCTGGACGAGCTGGAACTGAGCAAAGACACCCTGGTGGTCTTCATGTCGGACAACGGCGGGGTCAGTAAGTACTGGCAGGGGGACATCCGCAGCAACAAAGCCTCTGTCTATGAAGGCGGGGTGCGGGTACCGTTCTTCGCCCGGTGGCCCGGCACCATTCCCGCTGGCTCAGTGGTCAACGGCCAGGGCTCTCACGTGGATCTGCTGCCGACGTTTTGCGAACTGGCGGGCGTGGAACTGCCCCAGGACCGGACCATCGACGGCAAGAGCCTGGTCTCCCTCCTGAAAACCGGAAAGGGCGAAACCCACCACGAATACGTCTACCACACCTGGGACCGCTACTTTCCGAACCCGGAAAAGCGCTGGTCGATTTCCGATCAGCGTTACAAGCTGCTCTGCCAGGTCGGCAAGGACGCGGATACCCCATCCCAAAGCGACTGGAAGCTTTTCGATCTCCAGAACGACCCGCACGAGGACTCAAACATCGCGGTCAAGAACCAGGAGATCGTCGAGCGGCTGCGGACGGAATTTCTCCGCTGGTTTGGAGACTGCACAAAGGGCATTACCTACGAGCCCATTCCCATTCCGGTGGGTCACCCGGACGAGAACCCGTCCGAGATTCAACCCAGCTGGGCCACCTGGCACGGGGACAACATCAACTACACCTTTGACGGATATGACTGGGACACCATAGACGGCTGGAAGACGCCGGGCGAATACGCGGAATGGAACCTGGACGTAGTGACCGCTGGCGACTACGAGGTGCTGGCGCGCTACGGGTGCCGGGCCGACAATGTGGGCGGTAAAATCCGCCTCTCCGCCGGCGACTCGTCGCTGGAGTTCACGCCCGTTTCCACGCAAAACAGCGAGGTCTTCCAGGAATTTTCCGTGGGTACTCTGTCTTTGAAAGAGGGCCAGACGACGCTGAAAGCGGAAATCCTGGAAGCGCCGAATGGCGAGCCGCTCCGGCTGAACCAGATCTATCTGAAGAAACTGGGCGAGTAACGGCGGCGCGGCCTACTCGCCGCGCACGGACTTGAAAAAGGCGTCCATGGCTTCCACGTAAGGGGTGAGCCAGGGTTCGCGGGCCCACTGGCCATGCTTGGCGCCGGGAATCATCTTGAATTCGTTCCGGACGCCCAGGGCATCCAGTTTCTCGCGCATCAAGCCGTAGCGCTGACCGGGGTTGTCGAATTCGCCGTCCATGAACAGGAGGGGCGGCGTGTCTTTGCTGACCCACGTAATGGGCGAGCCCTGAGCGTAAATCTCGGGATTGTCCTGGTACTCCGCGCCGAAGAAGATTACGCAGTTCTTGATGGACTGGTTCTTAGCTTCTTTCACCCGGGTCACCTGATCCACGCCCGCGCCCATGAGGATGGCGGCCTGGAGCGCGCTGGACTGGTCCGCCCAACCACCCTCGCCCTCAAACTTTCCTGGGCCGGTGGTGGCCACCATGCCGACCAAGTGCCCGCCCGCTGAACCGCCAATGCCGCCGATCCAACTGGGATCGATGCCATAGGTGGCCGCGTGGGCCCGCATCCAGCGGACGGCTGCTTTCAGGTCGTTCACCGCGCCGGGAAATTTTTCTTCCGTGGCCAGCCGGTAGTCGATGTTCGCCACCGCGTAACCCCGCTCCGCCAGCAGGATAGCAGTGGCCCGAAACCCCTGCCGCGTGCCTCCAGTCCACCCGCCGCCGTGAACCAGCAAAATGCCGGGGTGCGGACCTTCCGCCTTCGGCGTGTATAGGTCCAGGGTGATCTCCCGCTCCCCGTAGGTGGCATAGACCAGGTCCTGATGCTCCGTCACGGTATCTGGCAGAGCCGGTGGGCCGGCGGGTTTTTCTTCGGCGTGGCTGCCGGTGGAAATACTCAGTCCGAGCCAAAGCACGGCGATAAGCGAGAAAAGGAAAGAGCGGGATTTCATGAGGGGATTCTTAAAAGCAAGGCACTGAAGCGGATTCGGTACATTTGCGCAACGTTTGGATATGGATTCGCGGGCGGCATTCCCCATAGTATGAAGCATGACCCCCAGGCTGAACTTTCGGCGCCGTTTCGTCCTGACCGGCTTCGCGGCAATCCTTTCATTCCTCGCTAGCGGACTCTCTAGACCAGTGGCTGCCGGGGCCGCGGAAACAAAAGCGACTTCCCCAGAACGGCCCAACATCGTTTACATCATCTCGGACGACCAGGCCTTCCGGGACTTCGGCTTCATGGGGAATAAGATGGTCGATACCCCACACCTGGATGCATTGGCCGCCAAGTCGGCGCGGTTCGTGAACGGCTACGTGCCCACCAGCGTGTGCAGCCCCAGTCTGGCCACCTTGCTCACCGGACTCTACCCCCACCAGAGCGGCCTGCACTATAACCACCCGCCGCCGGGCAACAGCGCCTTCAACAAGATGACGTCCCGCGCGGAGTACGAGCAGGTGCGGAGCCAGGCATTTTACCTCATCCGTTCCGTGGACACCCTGCCCCGCCTTTTGGCCGAGCGGGCAGGTTATGCCAGCCTGCAGACCGGCAAGTTCTGGGAAGGCCACTATTCCAACGCCGGCTTCACCGAAGGCATGACGGTTTTCGAACCCGACACCAAACCCGGCGCCCTGGGCAACCGGAAGCTGGCCAGCGGCGAACTGGCGGCCCATGGCAATGGCGACCTGGGCCTGCGAATTGGCCGGGATACCATGCAGCCCATCTACGACTTCATCGGCCGGCAGGCGTCCGCCAACAAACCGTGGCTGGTCTGGTACGCCCCCTTCCTGCCGCACCAGCCCCACGATTCGCCCCGGAAATACTACGAGCGTTACGAAGGCCGGCCCTATGTGCCGGAACATGCCATTCCCTACTACGCCGCGATCAGCCAGTTCGACGACACAGTGGGCGAGCTAGTGCGTTATGTGGAAGAAAAGGGCCTGGCGGAAAACACGCTGTTTGTCTTCGTGATCGACAACGGCTGGGCGCCCAGCACCAAACGGGAGCGAAACCGGCCGGAGGAGTTTGCCCACACGGAGGAGAGCAAACGCTCCCCCTTTGAAGACGGTCTGCGCACCCCCATCCTGCTGCGGTGGGACGGCGTCATTCCACCCGCCACCCACGAGGAACTGGTGAGCAGCGTGGACATTGTGCCCACCCTCCTGCACGCCACCGGGCTGGGAGAGTCCGCCAAAGAATTGCCCGGCATCAACCTTCTGCCCGTGGCCATGAGGCAAGCAAAACTGGACCCGGATCGGGCCGTGTTTGGCGAAATCTACCCGGGAGATGCGAGTTCCCTGGGACACCCGTCCGAAGACGTTGCCTACCGCTGGGTAAGAAAGGGACACGCCAAGCTCATCGTCACCCACCGCCACGGCGACGAGAAAAAATCATGGGGCGGCTATCTGGATGGTGACGCCCTCTTCCTGTTGGGCAATGACCCGGAAGAAAAGCACAACGTGATCGATCAGGAGCTACTGAAGCGGGAGCTAGTTCCAAAGCTGCGCCGATTGCTGGATGACTGGTGGACGCCGGGAGATGATTCGGGCGTGGCGAAGCCGTAGGCTGAGATCCTCTTCGATTCCCCTTCAACCCGGGGCGATGTGCCATCACAGAGTGTGAAGGCCAAAAAGCGATTTCCTAGGAGCAGCAGCACATCCTCGCAACGAGTCAACCCTTCATCGGACAGACGGCTCTCTGCCGTTCCGGCGAGGCCCCAGCGCCCCGCGATCTCCTTGGAGTCTGGCGGCGAGTTGGCCGAACACCTGTCCGAAAACGTCTCCCACGTCTTCAATTCCTCCCCGGTCCATTTCGAAGACGGAACGGCCTTCTCCGCTGGTGTCCGGCACCACATGCCAAGTTAAGAACGTTCGCGGCATTCCCTCCGCTTCTTCAGGCCAAAACTCGCCGAACCGCAGGTCGGTCACCACGAATCCTTGCCTGGGCTCGGCGGGCCTGACCAGGAGGTATCCTTCGCTGAACCAGAGGGCGCAGTCGACGGCGCGATCTCCACGATAGGGTTCCAGCAGGTCGAGGCGTTTCGGTACGCGGTAGAACTCCAGCGGCGCTTTCGAGTCGTTCACTGCCCAATAGCCGATCCAAAAGGCATCCTCGGTCTCGAATAGGCCCCGCCAAACCAGGGTGGTGAAGGGAGCGGCGGAGACCTCTCCCCGGATCGGAACGATGCCCGCCACGGCCAACTCGCGACGGAAGCGCTCCGTCCCGACGGCCTGAGCGACAAAGCTGAAGGCCAGATAGCCGGCCATGAAAACACCGCAGCCCCAGGCCCATCCCGGTGACGCCACGCCGGGAGTTCGCCGGCGAAACAGGGCGGCTCCGATCCAGATCAGCATTGGCAGCGTGAACAGCGGATCGATGATGAAGAAATTGTTGAGACCGAATCGCCGGTGGGAAAAGGGCTCGAGCAGTTGGGTTCCGTATACCGTGAAACAATCGATCAGGATGTGGGTGGCGAAGTTGAGGAAGACGAAAACCCCCACGCGTCTCCAGTCAATCGGCTCCTGGCCCGGTTGCTTGTTTCGAGTTCTATCCCGATTCCACCAACGGACGAGGATCCAGGTAAAGAGCAGCGTCCCCAGGAGCACACCCACGATTGAATGGGAGAAACCCCGGTGCCAGTAGAGCTGCCCTATCGGATCGAGCCAGGGATTGACGAGAACATCGAGATCGGGAAGCGTTCCCACCAATGCTCCCCACGCCATGGCTTTGCGGCCCAGCTGTTTTCCTAGGGCACGTTCGCCGACCAGGGCTCCGAGCGCGGCTTGAGTGAGTGAATCCATATTGGAAGAATTGATCGGGAAGAGACAGGCGGGGATGACGAATGTCTGGCCGCGCTGGGTTTATCCCCCCTGCTGCGATGGCCGACTTCGAATGAAAGTAAGGCCGAACGTCTTTGCGACTTTTGGTTGTCCCAAGCCCTCAAGTTCTACCGTAGTTGTCCATTACGTCTCTCAACATCAATTGTCTCCTGACTCACCGCTCCCCGGTCGATTCACCGGGGCAAAGCGGGAGCTACGATGAAAAAGAAATTTCTTAGCGCCAGCCTCACGCCTCGATCACCGAGCGGATGGAGCCCATGCAGGCGGCGGCGCGTTCTTCCACATAGGCCATGGCTTTTTTCACCTTCGCCTCCGCGGCGGGGTAGTCGCGGTGGATGCCCATGAGGATTTCGAACATTTTCTCCGCCGGCGTAGCGTCGAACTCTGGGGCCCATTCTTCGAGTCCGATGTCCTTGAACATCCAGCACTTCGGCGAGTGAAACTCGGAGTAGGTGTGCATCATCGGCGTGCCGACGGCCAGGGCCATGATGGGGGTGTGCGGCTCGTGGCAGATGACGGTATGGGCGCGCTGGTAGAAGGAGCAGGCCTCGTCGGCATTCCAGAACTCATCAAAGTTGACGACGTGCTGTTTCAGTTCGTCCGGCAGCGGGTCATAAACGAATTTCTTGTTGTACTCCATCTCCTTGTAAACTTCGGGAGCGATGACGACTTTCCAGCCGGTCTCCTTTACCCACATGGCGATGAGGTCCTGGTAAACTTTCGCGCGGCGCTCGTCGTCGGCGATGTTCTCCGGCGTGGGGTGCAGGGGATTCAGCTTCTGGGGCCGCTTGTCATCCACCCCGGGGCTGCTGGGGCTGTGGGTGCGGAGCTGCAGGGTGATGAATTTCTTCGGCTCCAGCCCGTGTTTTTCCATCCGCGCGAGGGCGCGCTCCTCGTCCCGCACGTCGATGCCAAAGCAGCCGTCCGGCCCCCACTCGAGCACGGGGGTCTGGATGCCGGTCGCTTTCAGCATGGCCAGGGTCTTTGAGTCGCGGCAGTAGATGAAGGCGGCGTTGTCGAGCAGTTCCTTCCGCTCGTCGCCGCCGGGTCCCTCGATCATGTCGGGAAAGTAGGACTGGCCCTGGAGTCCCCACGGTTTGCCGATCTCCCGGCAGTATTTCATGAAATCCGTCGACTGTCCCATGCCCGGACCGCGCAGGAAGAAATCGGAACGGCCAATGGCCTCCCGCACCGGGCCGTCCTTTTGCGACAGGCTGCCCCGCACGATCTCCAGCTTGGGGAAACGCTTGCGCAGCATTGCCTCGACAGGTTCGTCCACGTTCGCCGCCCAGAGGATGACGTGGGTATCCGGAAGGTGCTGCTCCAGAAAACGAAGGGTTCCCGGGGTATGCCCGATATCGCCAATGTTCTTCACCGCCCAGCCGCACTGTAAGAGAACTGTCTTTTTCTTCTCCTCAGCTACGGCACGAGAGATAGGAGACACAGCAGCCCCGCCAAGCGCAAGGCCGGCGGACTTGAGGAAAGAGCGACGATCGGGGGTCATGGGACGGCCAATCTACGACAAACCGTCCGGTTGAAAACCCGATTTGCGCCTCACGCGACGGTTTCGCGCGGAAGCACCGGCAGGATCGAAAACCTACCAAGAAAGCAAATTCCCAACCGGCTATCGTTTATCCTCGCGCCCAGGCACGGTAATCTTTACTCAAGACCCATCGGCGAATTCGTCCTTTATCCGATTCCGCCGGACTCTCGACACTCGACACCGCGGACCCCGGCGAAGGCGCCGTGGCTCTGGAACTCCCACCCTGACATGCCCCCCAAAACCCATCTCGGCCGCATTCTCGCCATTGTCGGGGGTCTCCTGGCATACTTGCTGGCCGGATTCGGCGTCGCGCAACACTTCAGGGACACCCCACTCCTCGCTCAGTCCATCGCGACAATGCCGGGAGTGATCCTGTATGGATGGCTCTACTGGAAAGACAGAGAAATCACCCGAGTCCGCATACCCATCCCCCTTCCCCGCATCCTTCTGTGGATCTTGCCCTGGCTCTTTCTCGTCCTCAACTGGGCCGCCAACCCGATCGTTCCCATCCCTCTGGGCCCACCCCACACTCTTAACAACGGCTCACAGGTTCTCCTGGGCATCCTCTTCTGCCTGCTCATTGGGCTGGGCGAAGAACTCATCTTTCGGGGCTACCTCTTCAGTCTCTGTAAGCAATGGAGCCCAGCCGTCGCACTGCTCGTCACGTCCCTCCTATTCGGCGCGTGTCACGTGAACCACGGCGTATCGATAACGACCCTCGCGCTGCCTATCGGTTTCGGGTTCGGACTCGCCCGGCTTGCCGGCACTCCGCTGTGGCTTCTAGCCGTCCTCCACGGCCTCATCGACCTGCCAGTAGAGTTTCCCCACTCGGAAACGCCTCCCTGGGTCAACTACCCTGGATGGGCCATCTTCGCCTTCGCCATGTTGGTCACCATCGCGTTCCTCGCCTTCCCCCGCCACTGGACGAAGTGGGCGGCAGTTTCCCAATCCACCTCGGCTCCTCTCCCGCCTGAGCCGGAGGTTGATCCTGAAAGCGCCGCCTGAAGATTCGCTCGCCTCCAGCGCAGGCCTGTTTTTGGAAATCGCCAGAGGTTGAAAACCCCCGGCTAACCAATCACCCGCGAGCCGTCGGCTCGCCTTTTGGTAAAGCAATCACCGGATACCGGGCGAGGGCACCTATTCCGGCGCCACGGGTAAGAGCCTAAAGAGCCCTTAATCCGAACCCAGCGAAGCGTCTTTCCGGAGGACCGTCTCCGCAAACCGGGGACGGACCCCCGGAAAAACATCGCTTTTGGTTCAAAAGATCGTTGAGAGTGAAGTGCAGTTTCCGTGCCGGATGGGATCATCCGAGCAGTTCCATGCTTTCCTCCGTGAATTTCCAGCGCGGACCGGCATGCGGCGACGGCGCGTGGACATCGGTTAGAGTTTGTTGAAGGTAGTTTTGGGTTACGTTGAGCGCCTGGATGGCTTGCTCCAATTGGTCACGCGTGAGCGCGGCGTGCGCTCCCGGTTCGGGGGTCACGACAATTGAGCGGTCTTCTATTTGGATGCTGATCGTCATAACACAGTAACTTTACGATCATGCAAAAACGGTGCCAATGACGATATCGTTTCATGACATTACCCAAAAACCTGTGCTTTTTCTTGAGCCTCAATTTCGAGAGGCGCCCCTTCGTAGCCCTGCATGAGGCACTCCATCAGGTAGCATTTCAGGAAGGATTCCAGTCCGCCGAGGCGTTGATACTGAGCCACATGAACGAGCTCATGCGCCACGAGTTCCCGGTGTTTCGCCAGTTTTTGCTTCACGAAGACCCCCCTTCCCAGGGCCATGCCGGCCGGCGGCTGATGAGGATAGCCGGTCAGCCGGGCAATCCACCGCAGCCCCTTTCCCGGCATGGGGATCTGCTCGATTTCGAGCACGCGAATTTCCCCCGGATTTGAGACCCCCAGCCAGGATGCGAAGGCGGCCTCCGAAACGGTCAGGGTCCGCCCCTCGGCCAGGATGCGCGCTTCCTGCCGCCGCGCCCACTTAACGACCAACGGAAGCACCAATGAGATCAGGGATTTTGCCGCGAATTGCCGCATGGCAGAAAACCTCAACACATGCCCCCTCTTGTCCAGTGATAAGCGAACTTTGCTCCCCGGCGGCTTGCCGTCCGTTCGCCTTTTCGCCAATTCAAGGCGCTGACGCGTAGTCCGCCTGGAGAGCGTCCAACTCCACGGAAGTTAAGTCTCCCCGGTGAAGGATGAGCCGGTAGCGTAGGATGAACGCTTCGTCCGTGGGCAGGAGGACCGGCTCCCGGCCGGGCCACTGGGGATTCTGCATGCTTTTCTTTTCCCGCAGCATCCAGGGCTGAGGATAGCCGGGCAGAGAGGGATGCTGCAGAATCGCAAATCCGCCGGGCGCTCCGCCTTCCGCCAGCGAACCGGTAAGGTTCATCCAGGCCCCGCCAACCACCGCGGTCTTGTCCGGTTTCACCTCGCCCACCGCCCCGGTAAAGGCCAGGTCTTCCGGCAACCGGACCCGCGTGGAAAAGCCGCCATAGCCTTTCACGTCATCGGAGCCGCCCAGGCGCACGTTCTCGCGCAGGGCTCGCAAGGCGATCTGAAAATCGATGGCCCGGTAGCGGGGTGTCGCCGGATGGACCGTGACGCGGGTGTCTTCGGCCACCAGGGGCACGGCTTCGGCGGATTCGTCAGCCCCCGGACGGGAGATCCAATGCCACCGGGTTTCTAACTCCACCGTTCCATCACCGTTTGTCTTGGTTTCCCTTTCCAGGAGGCGCCAGTCAAAGTTCTCACAGACCCAGGAATCGCCTGCTGCCTGACCATCGACGATCAGTTGGTGCCAGGCCCAGAAGATTCCGCGATGGTGGCGGTGATCTTCCGGAAAGTCTTCTGTCAGTACCGCGCCGTCCAAGTCATGGAGCGGGTGCAGATAGTTCGCCCGCTTCCACTTTCCCTCCAGGGACTTCGGCGCCAGCTGGTAGAAGAACACCGGCTTCCCGCCTTCCGAAACCCGGTAGCCTTCCTCCGTTTCGTCGATCACGAAACTCTCCGCCCGGGCCGGTTGGCCCGAGGCAGCGAAAAACAAGCCGAGCGCCACGGCGGCCAGGTGGCGGACAAGGGTGATTCTGTCAGGGGTTTTCATGCAACACGGTAGGGGCGGGGAAGTGATAGGAAAGAGCCGTCTCAGGAAATCGCCCGGTCCATCAGGTTTTTCGTGATCCGTTGAACGCGGTCGTCCGGGCCGTGGGGCCGGGCCCAGTGAGACCACGGCAGCATGTGGCCGGGCGGCGAGGCCAGGTCCTGACACCAGAAAATGGTGGAGGCGTTGAAGACGAAATTCTTTTTGGGTCCCGGATAGATCGTGGCGGTCCACTGCTGGGGATTCACGCCCCCTTGCAGAGCGGTGCCCGCGGCAACGACTTCCAAGCCCGGGAGATCTTTCGGAGGGTCGCCGTGATACTCCCAGCCAATCAGACCGGGCACGCTTTCGCCTTTCTTCATTCCAGTGCCTTCAAACATCCAGTGCTCCGGCTTCACGCAGACCCAGTCCCCAGCGCCGTTCACGGGGCTCACGTTGCGCGAGCCCATCAGGTAGCCTTCGTCCGGTCCCCGGTGGGGGAAGGGGCCGTGTTTTTCTTCCCGCCCGGTGGCCCACTTGTAATCCCCTCCATAGGGACCGCCACGGAACATACGGCGGGCGGGCACGCCGGAGGCATTCGGCGTCAGCGGGCTCACCCAGCAGACCGCGTTCCCAGAAAAGAAGAGCAGGTTCACGCCTTCTTCCCGCAGCTTCACCACGCTTTCGTACTGCCGGATGTCCCAGTATTCGTCATGCCCGACGCTGAGGAAGGACTTGCACTTCAGCGCCCGGTCCGGCGTGACGAGGTCGCTGTTCGAGCAGTAGGTGACGTCGTAGCCTTCCTTCTCCAGCCAGTAGGCGAAGGGGAACTCGAAGCACAGCCACTCGCCCGAACCCATGGACTGGGGATTCTCGTAAATCTGGGCGTACTTCGCGTAGGGCCGGTCAAAACTGACGTCCGCCCAGGGGCCTTGGTTCCCCTTCGGGTGAGTATAGACGGAGAAGTTGGACGGCCACTTGTTGTAGGCCTGCCAGGTGTTGTCCGAGCATTGGAACAAAATGTCCGCCGGCCGGTCGTCTTTCACGATAAAGACCACATAGCTCTGCCAGTAGCCGTAGCCGGTGGCGTCCTTCAGCGTGGTGAGCCGGCCCAGGTAAACGCCGCTGGGCC
Organism: Verrucomicrobiia bacterium; assembly: GCA_030427505.1. Taxonomy (GTDB): domain Bacteria; phylum Verrucomicrobiota; class Verrucomicrobiia; order Verrucomicrobiales; family DEV007; genus JAUICH01. Next base: position 38,391 of record JAUICH010000002.1, on the reverse strand, counting down.
AGTCGGAGGGGATGGTCAGGGAGACGGCGGGTTCCCACTGGCACTCGTGGAGCCGGCGGTCGTCCTGTGGCACGGGCACGGGCTGTGCCTTGCCCTGGAAGGGCCCCAGGGTGGTCATGAGCCGCGCGCCCCGGCCGCCATAGTAACCTGTGCGGAAAATCTCGATGGTGAACTTCTCCTCCGGGCGGGTGCTCACCATGATGTCCAGGGTGTCTCCCGCCGCCACGGACTGCCTGGAGCAGTAGCCCTCGATGAGCGAGGTTCGGAATCCGGCCCGCTCGTCCAGTCGAACGCGGGTGAGTTGCCAGTCGCGCGCGCCTTCTCTCGCGTTCTCGCGGGAGATGAGCGTTTGGTCGCGTTCGTCCTTGGCCAGGGTTTCGGCCTGAGCGGAGGCCTTATTAGCCGCGGCGCCAGAAGCCAAAGCTCCCACGGAAGCCGCCATGGTGGCCTTCAGCACGTCGCGCCGGGCCGGGGGGGTTGTGCCGTCCTTGTGCATCGTTTCGCGGGTTTTGACCGCATCGTGACAGGCTTTCTTGCTGAGATCACGGTCTTTGTTCTAGAACAGTATGACCTCCCCAGGATTCAACCCGCTCAAAAACCCAACCCGCCCCGATGGAAAAACCGTCCCCCTCCCCTTCCAGTTCTTCCCCAACTGCCCCAGCCCCATCTGACGAAACCTCCTCTCCCTACAGCAAGGGCAGACTCGCGGGACTGATCGTGGGCCTGGCGCTTTTTCTCGGCCTAATCCTGTTTGCCGATTTGGATCCGGAGAACCCCTCGGTCACCCGTATGGCCGCCGTGGCGGTGCTGATGGCGGTTTTCTGGATTTCGGAAGCGATCCCCCTGGCCGCCACGGCCTTGATTCCTCTGGTGCTTTTCCCCCTGCTCGGCATCGCCAGCGGGAAAACGACCGCGCCGTTGTACGTAAACAGCACCATCTTCCTCTTTATCGGCGGCTTCCTCATCGCGCTGGCCATGGAGAAGTGGAATCTCCACCGGCGCATCGCCCTTTCCATCATTCGCGTGATCGGCAGCAGCCCGTCCCGGCTGGTGCTGGGGTTCGTCCTGGCCTCCGCCGCTCTGTCCATGTGGATTTCCAACACGGCCACGGCCATCATGATGCTGGCCATCGGCCTGGCCATTGTAAAAGAGGAAGAGGCGCTCTTTGGGAAGAAAGCGACCAAGAACCTCTCCATCGCGCTGCTGCTGGGCATCGCCTACGGGTGCAGCATCGGCGGCATCGCCACGCCGGTGGGAACGCCGCCAAACCTGTCGTTCCGGCGCATCTTCGCGAACACCTTTCCTGACGCGCCGCCCATCGGCTTCGGCCAGTGGATGCTGCTGGGCGTGCCACTGACCCTCATCATGCTGACGGTCGCCTGGTTCCTGCTGTCCTTCGTGTTTTTCCGGACCCCGAAAAGCCAGCAGATCACCTCGGACGTGATCGAAAAGGAATACCAGGCCCTGGGTAAGATGCGCTGGGCGGAGGGCTGCATCCTGGTGATTTTCCTGCTGACCGCTCTGCTCTGGGTCTTCCGGACGGATCTGGAAATCGGCACGGCGTTTACGATTCCCGGCTGGGCGGGCCTTCTGGGAGAGAGCGGCGCCCTGCTGGACGACGCTTCCGTGGCCATCGCCATGGCGCTGCTGCTGTTCTTCATTCCGGGCGGAAAGCACCCGGAGACCGGGAAACCCGACACGTTGCTGAACCTGAAAGTCATCCGCAAAGTGCCGTGGGAGATCGTCTTGCTGTTCGGCGGCGGCTTCGCCCTGGCGGGCGGTTTCAAGGAATCCGGGCTATCTGACTACGTGGGGAGCGGCTTCGCTCAGTTCAGCGACACGCCGGCCATCCTCCTGGTCATGGCCACCTGCGGCATCCTGACCTTTTTGACGGAGCTGACGTCTAACACGGCCACCACGGAAATGATTCTCCCCATCCTCGCCGCCATCGGCGTGGCGGTGAAGACCAATCCCCTGCTCCTCATGATTCCCGCCACCATCTCCGCGTCCTGCGCCTTCATGATGCCCGTGGCCACCCCGCCCAACGCCATCGTGTTCGGCAGTGGCCGGGTCCGCATTATCGACATGGTGAAAATCGGCTTCTTCCTGAACATCATCGGAATGCTCGTCATAACCGTCCTGTTCTACACCATCGGGACAGCGGTGTTCGACGTGGATTTGGATAACCCGCCGGAGTGGATGCAAAGTGGGCCGGCCGCAGCGGCTCCCAAGCCGTGAGCCGGGGACATTCCCGCCCGGCTCTATTTCGGCTTCGCGCCACTGATCCATTTGATGGTGCCCGCGCCACTGTAGCTGAAGAGATCGTTCATGTGCTCGCCAACGAACTTGTCCAGCTCCGCCTTGCCCCCGTTTGGCTTCAGGACGTAATTGTTTCCGCTTTCCTCAAGGGGAATCCCTGCGGCAGCGGCGAGGTCTTTGATCGTCTCGGTATTCACGGTGAAAAACACAAAGACGCCGTCCTCGGTCGTGGGCGCGATTCTCAAGATGGTGTAGAGACCGTCTCCAGCCTCCCTGACGTTTAGAAACACCGCGTCGTCCAATTTGCCCATGATCAACTCGGACGACTTGATCTCATACTGTTGGGTCTCACCATTCCAGATCATGGTGGAAGCCAGCATCGGCTTGGTCTCGTCCGGCTCGGCGTGGACAAAGAAGACCGTTTCACCGGATTGCCAGATGCTCTGCTTCTCGGTGGGAGTTTCTTCGCCGCGGTCTTTCCACGGGGACAGTTCGCCCACGTAGTACTCGGACTGGAGAGTCGAACAGGACACCAGCGCGAGCAGACTGGCGGCGGACAGGAAGGAAAGGAGGCGAGGGACGGTTTTCATAGGGAGGAAGTCTTTGTTGAATACGCCAAAGACTTAGCGGTTTTGATCAAAAAAGAAAAGCCGGGTAATGATACCCGGCCGCCGGCACTCAAGACCGCCGCGCGCTTTTCCGGCCGCCTTTCGCGCCCCTACTCCCGCCACCACTGCTGTAGGATTTGCTTCCCTTCTGGCGGCCCACTTTTTCCACCGGCATCCCCACCTGCCGTTTTAGTTCGTTGATCTGGTCCCGGAGCAAGGCGGCTTTTTCGAATTCCAGTTTCTGGGCGGCCTCCTGCATTTCCTCCTGGAGTTCGCGGATGATCTCCACGGCATCGGGATCTTCCCCGGATTCACGGACCACGGAACTGGCCACCTCTTTCCCGCGCATGATGACGTGGAGACTTTTCTGCACGGCGCGTTTCACGCTCTGGGGTGTGATACCGTGCTTTTCGTTGTACTCCATCTGCTTGGCGCGGCGGTACTCGGTGATGTTGATGAGGCTCTGGATGCTCTTGGTAATGTTGTCGGCAAAGAGCACCACTTCCCCATTCACGTGCCGGGCGGCGCGGCCGGCGGTCTGGATGAGGGAGGTCTCGGAACGGAGGTAACCTTCCTTGTCCGCGTCCAAGATGCAGACCAGGCTCACCTCCGGCAGGTCCAGTCCTTCCCGGAGAAGGTTGATGCCGACCAGGATGTCGAACTCCGCCGCCCGCAGGGCCCGGAGGATTTCCACGCGTTCGATGGCATCGATGTCCGCATGGATGTAGCGAACCTTCAGTTCCAGCTTTCTCAGGTAATCGGTCAGGTCTTCGGCGGTCCGCTTGGTCAGGGTGGTGATGAGCACGCGCTCCTCTTTATCGATCCGTTGACGGCACAGTTCGATGGTTTCGTCGATCTGACCCTTCAGCGGACGCAGAGTAATGACGGGGTCCAGCAGTCCGGTGGGGCGAATAATCTGCTCCACGATCAGGTCGGTACCGGGCTTGGTGGGATCGAAGGCCTCCACGGGCTGAGCGCTGCCGGAAATGCGCGGCAGCCGCTCCGGAATGGTTTCTTCTTCCCCGATGCGTTCGCGGGAGTGTGGGATGTACCCCTTGGTTCCCGCCCGGCTGTTTTGAATTTCAAACTTCGCGGGCGTGGCGCTCACGTAGACTTTCTGCTTTGTCAGTTCCATGAACTCCGGGAACTTCAGCGGGCGGTTGTCCAGGGCGCTGGGCAGGCGGAAACCGAAGTCCACGAGCGTCGTTTTCCGCGAACGGTCGCCCTCATACATGCCGCCGATCTGAGGGATGGAGGCGTGGCTTTCGTCAACGACCAGCAGGAAATCTTCCGGGAAAAAGTCCAGCAAGGTCCCAGGCCGCGAACCCGGAGGGCGGCCCGTCAGGTGGCGGGAATAGTTTTCAATGCCCTGACAGAAGCCCATCTCCCGCATCATCTCGATGTCGTACTCGGTGCGCATCTTGATACGCTGGGCTTCCAGGAGTTTCCCCTCCTTCTCAAAGGCGTCGATGACTTCTTTCAGTTCTTCCCGAATGGCCCGGATGGCCATGGCCATCTTGTCCGCCGGAGTCACGAACTGCTTGGCGGGATAGAACGTGTACATGTCCAACTCCCCACGGGTGTGGCCGGTCAGGGGATCGACATTGGAGATGCGTTCGATCTCGTCTCCGAAAAATTCCACGCGGATGGCTTCCTCGTCCAAGTAAGCCGGATAAACTTCCACCACATCGCCCCGCACGCGGAACTTGCCGCGGCTGAAGTCGATGTCATTGCGCTCGTATAAAATGCTCACCAGCCGGCCCAGCAACTCGTCCCGGTCCATCTCCTGCCCCACGGCCAGGGGTACCATCATGCCCTCGTAGTCTTCCGGCGAACCCAAGCCGTATATGCACGACACGCTGGCCACCACCAGCACATCCTGCCGGGTGAGTAGCGAGCTCATCGCGGAAAGCCGGAGGCGCTCGATCTCGTCATTGATGGAGGAATCTTTCTCGATGTAGGTGTCCGTGCGCGGGATGTAGGCTTCCGGCTGGTAGTAGTCGAAATAACTCACGAAGTACTCCACCGCGTTGTCCGGGAAGAAGTTCTTGAACTCGGAATAGAGCTGAGCCGCCAGGGTCTTGTTGTGGCTCATCACCAGGGTCGGCTTTCCGATCTCCGCGACCACGTTGGCCATGGTGAAGGTCTTCCCGGAACCGGTCACCCCCAGCAGGGTCTGGTGCAGGTTTCCCGCGCGCAGGGACTTCACCAGCTTGGCGATAGCCTGCTCCTGGTCCCCTTGCGGGCGGTATTCTGAGTTGAGCTTAAAGTCGGACATACGGCGGGGAACGGAAATGCGGAGACTGCGGCGGAAGCGGGGCGAAAACTTCTCGCTTGGTAAAGACGCCTTCCGCCATAAGGGTGGCTGTCATGGAGAAAGTTTCAATCAGAGACCTTCACCGCGCGATTGGCGAGCGGCCCGAACCGTACGCGGTTCATGCCCAGTTGGAGGCCCTCCTCCAGAAGACGTCCCGCGCCGGGAAACCTTATTACGAGTTCCGCTTCACCGACGCGGAAGAGGGCCTGACCCTGCGCGCTTGGAACGACACCCCCATGTTCGAGCAGGCCGCCACCTTGAAGAAGAAGGGCTTCTTCGAGATCAGCGGCGACTGGTTTTTCAACGCCGATTTCAACTCCGTGGAGGCCAAGACCTGGGAACTCCGCCCGCTGGACGAAGAGGAAGTCGCCGCCCTCCTGGCGGGTTCGGAGTCGCTCGGCCAACGGCAGGCGGAAGATTTCCAGTACATCCAGGAAGCCGTCTCGGGGCTGGAGGACCCACGTCTGCGGGGACTGGGCGAGCGATTTCTGGAAACCTTTGGCGAGCGGTTCCGGCGTACCGGCGCGGCGCGTGACTATCACCACGCCCGGCGCGGTGGCTTGGTGGAGCATGTGGCGCAGATGATGCGCTCCGCGTCGGCCATCGCCTCCGCCTACCCGGACCTGAACCGGGATCTCCTGGTCTGCGGCGTGCTCTTTCACGACGTGGGCAAACTCTGGGAAAACGTTTACTCGCCCAAGGGCTTCACCATGCCCTATCTGGAGACGGGCGAACTTATCGGCCACATCCCCATGGGTATGGAACTGGTGAACAAGCTCTGGCGGGACCTGCTCGACGAGCCGGAGGCAGCGGACTGGATGACGCTGGACCCGCCGAACGAACAGGTGCGGCTCCATCTGCTCCACCTCATCGGCGCTCACCACGGCGAGATGCAGTTCGGTTCCCCCGTGGTGCCGAAAACTCCGGAAGCGATCGCCCTTCATTACATCGACAACCTGGACGCCAAGCTGGAGATGTTCGCCCGGGGCTATGAGGTCGCCGCCGAACTGGGCAAAAACGTTTACGAACGGGTACGCCCCCTGCCGGGCCGGCTGGTCACGCCGCTGCCGAAGTTCGTCCCTGGTGCTGAGGGTGAGGCGCGGGACGAAGGGGAGGCGGAAGAGGAGTAGGTTAGGGATGCTCTGAAAAAAGAGGTGTCGCCAGCTCAATAGCGGACTTCGCGAAAGGTGGTCCCCGACCTCCGGGGTCTGAGCCGGACTGGCAGGAAACTGGCGAGCCGGGCATACGACGGAATGCGGCGATTGCTTTGCGTAATACTTGAACGAGCCAAGGCCCACGAGCACAGCACGTTCGATGTCCAACCAGGCATAAGGAGCCGCTCCGCCCTGCTTCCGTGAACGCGCCCGGAGATCGCGTTCCACCTTGAACCCGACTCGCTCGCGCCTCCAAACTTCCACCCTAAGAAACGCCACCCCACGGCGTGACGTTTTCCGTCCACACCAGCCCTTGCGCCCGCCACCTTTCTCGCGAACGGTGCGCGCATGATGAAACTGGTGGACCTGCGCGCCGTGATCTTCGATCTGGACGGCACTTTACTCGATACCCTGGACGACCTGGCGGACGCCGGGAATGCCATGCTGGAGGGACGCGGTTTGCCCACCTATTCGCCGGAGGAATACAAGCAGTTCATCGGCGACGGTTCCGCCACCCTGGTCGAGCGCGCCCTGCGCGAAGGCGGTCAGGAGCCCACTCCGGAGCGCATCCGCGAAGCCCTGGAGGATTTCCTCGCCGAATACGAAAACCGCTGGGACGCGAAGACACTGCCTTACGAAGGCATCACCGATGTGTTGGACGCCCTGACGGAAGCCCGCATCCCTTTCGGCGTGCTTTCCAACAAGCGGCACCATTTCACGGTGCAGTGCGTGGAGGGCTACTTCAACGACTGGAAGTGGTCCCTCATCCTGGGCCAACGCGACGGCGTCCCGAAAAAGCCGGACCCCACCGGGGCCCTGGAAATCGCCGACGCCATGAGGATCGACCCGCAGCGGATCGCCTTCGTGGGCGACAGCAACATCGATATCCAGACCGCGCTGGCCGCCGGGATGAACGCGGTAGGCGCGTCCTGGGGATTCCGGGGCGAAGCGGAACTGGCCGCCGCGGGGGCGGACGCCCTGCTCGACATGCCCCTGGAATTGCTGGATCTCTTTGGGCTGTCAGCCGGCGCTCATTAGCGCTTCGATCTCTTCTGCCTCCAGCGGAATGCTGGCCATGAGATCCACGTTTCCGCCCTCCCGGACCACCACGCAGTTTTCCAGGCGGATGCCGAGACCTTCGCCCAGGATGTAAATGCCGGGCTCCACGGTGACGACCATACCTTCCTCAAACTTGGGGTCGGTGGCGGTCACGTCATGCACGTCCAGGCCCAGGGAATGACTGACCCCGTGCATGAAGTACCGCCGGTAGGAGCGCAACTCTTCCGGGAGTTCGTCCGGTGTGCCGTCCAGCGACAATTCGTGAGCGAGAATCTCTCCATCCACAAGCCCCAGCCCGGCCAGTTCTTTCTCCACCATTCGGGCCACGTTCTTCCGGTAACTGGTGAAGCTGACTCCGGGGCGAATGAAGTCGGAAACGCAGGCGCGCAGGATGCGGAGCACGGCGTCATAGACCGCCCGCTGGCGCGGGGTGAAGCGGCCATTGACCGGCACGGTGCGGGTCATGTCCGCGTTGTAGTTTGCATACTCCGCCGCGACATCCATCAGCACCAGATCGCCGTCCTCCAAGCGCTGGTCGTTGCTGATGTAGTGCAGCACGCAATTGTTCGCACCGCCCGCGATGATGGGCTGATAGGCGAATCCGTTCGAGCCTTGCCGGAGGAATTCGTGGGCGTATTCGGCTTCCACTTCGTACTCCATGATACCAGGGCGGATGAATTTCAGCACGCGGCGAAAACCGTCCTCGGTAATCGCGCAGGCCTGGCGGATCCGCTCGATCTCCGGCGCCGTCTTCACAGACCGCTGCTGGAACAGCAGAGGAGCGAGGCGTTCGTAGTGGTGATCCGGGTACAGCGCCTGACAGCGTTCGCGAAACCGGTCTTCCCGAGCGCAAGCTACCGCCACGGAGCGGGGATGCTCGTTGTAGTCCAGGTAAACATGCCGCGCCTGACGCATCAGCCGGCGCAGGATGGAGTCGAAGCTGCTCGCCCATTCCACGCGGCCGATCCCGGAAACTCCCGCCGCCTGTTCGCGGGTCAGCTTGTGCCCTTCCCAGATGGCAATCATTTCGGACGTTTCCCGAACAAATAGAATCTCCCGCATCGCCGGATCCGGGTGACCGGGAAACAGGATCAAGGCCGTGTCCTCCTGCGGAATGCCGGTCAGGTAAAACAGATCGCTGGATTGACTGAACTCCAGCGTCCCATCCCCGCTCAACGCGGGAATGTCCGGCGAAAGCAGGATCGCCAGGCTGTCCGGCATCAGCTGAGCCGCCAGCCGGGCACGGTTTCCTATAAAAAGGCTGGAATCGTAAGGGGGGTAGCGCATGCGGAGGGGAAACGTCCGTCGCACTGTTAGCTCAATCCAGCGTGTAGATAAAGAAGCCAGAACGCAGCTTCGGCTCAAACCAGGTGGATTTCGGCGGCATGATCTCTCCGGCGTCCGCGATGTCGATCAGTTGATCGACCGTCACGGGATACATGGAAAAGGCCACGGCCCAGTTCCCGCTGTTCACCAGTTTCTCCAGTTCCGCCGTGCCGCGAATGCCTCCGATAAAGTCGATCCGATTGTCCGTGCGCGGATCTTCAATGCCCAGGATGGGATTCAAGAGCCGGTCCTGGAGGACGCTGACGTCCAACCGGTCGATGGGGCTGTCGGACTCCACCGCCGGCCAAGCCAGGGAAAACCATTCACCATCCAGGAACATGCACACGCTAGACGGTGCCGCGGGTTCCTTGGCCATGGCGGGCGTCAGGGTGAAGTTCTCTTTCAGCTTGGCCAGGAAGTCCTCCTTGCTCAGCCCGTTGAGGTCCTTCACCACGCGGTTGTAGGGAAGGATCTTGAGCTGATTGGCCGGAAACAGCACGCACAGGAACCAATTGTAGGCTTCCGAACCGTCGTGATTCGGGTTCGCCTCCCGCCGCTCCTTGCCCACCCGGTGGGCACTGGCGCTGCGGTGGTGACCATCAGCCACGTAGGCCAGAGGCACGTGGGAAAAGGCATCGACAATCGGTTCGCCCCCCGCGACGCGCCACACGGTGTGGTGCACCCCGGTCTCGTCCGTCATGTCATAGGTCGGCGCCGCATTCTTGGTGATGCTCTCCACGATGGTGTCGATGGAAGGCACGTCCTTGTAGGTCAGGAACACCGGACCGGTGTTCGCGCTGAGGGTATCCACCAGCCGGGTGCGGTCGTCTTCCTTTACCTGGCGGGTCTTTTCATGTTTGCGGATGATGTCGTCGCCGTAGTCGTCGATGTGGCAGGCCACGGCGATGCCCGTCTGGATGTGGTCGCCCCACTGCTGGCGATAGATATAAACGCAGGGCTCGGGCTCGCGAACGAGAACTCCTTCGTCCTGAAGGCGTTGCAGGTTCTCTTTTGCCCGGGCATAGACCTCGGCGGAATAGGGGTCGGTGCCGTCCGGCAAACCGATCTCCGCGCGATCCACATGAATCAGGTTTTTCTCGCTGGCCTTGCCCAGTTCGCGGGCTTCGGCGGTGTTGACCACGTCATAGGGAACGGCCGCCACTTCCGCGGCGAATTCCGGTTTCGGGACGAGGGCAGGGAATGCTTGAATACGCATGGCTCTAAGGAGGTAGGTGGCTAAAAGGCCCCAATCTCTACACGGCATTTCGGGGGTGACAATACCCAAAGCAGGTAATTTTTTTGAGCGGCTGGCGCCTGCCTCAAAAAAACTTCAAAAAAATCCATTGCACGTCTTGGAAGATGTGGTTTTATACCAGCGTTCGCCTCGCGCAACGCAGCGAACACAGAAGGCGGTCCGATTGATAATTTCTATTCTGTGAGTTTCGGGGGTTTCTCACGGAAGCAATCAATCGGGCCGCCTCATTTTTTTCCGGGATAAGTTTTCCCAACCCCTCTCCCCCCGCTCGGCGTAATCTTGCGTTAGCGATGACCTTCCTGAAAGCCGAGTGGCGCGATCTGATTCTGCTGAACTACGCCATTCCGCCTGAGTCGGTGGAACCCTGGCTTCCGGCGGACTGCGAGATCGATCTGGAAAATGGGCTCACCTACGCCAGCCTGGTGTTTTTTGAGTTTCAAAACACCCGTGTCCTGGGGGTGAAATGGCCCTGGCATGTCAACTTCAGCGAGATCAATCTGCGCCTCTACGTCCGGAGAAAAACCGATACCGGTTGGCGGCGCGGCGTGGTGTTTGTGAAGGAGTTGGTACCCCGCCCGCTTATCGCGTGGACCGCGCGGGTGTTTTACCGGGAGCCGTATGAAGCGGTTCCCATTCGCCGGGACGTTTCTGCCTCGACCGAAGGGGAGGCGATGGCCCGCCGCCTGGACTACTATTGGGGCCGGAATCCGGAGTATCACCTGCGCGTCCTTTCCCGTGACAGGTGGGGCCCCATCGCGGAAGGCAGCCACGAGGAGTTCATCCTGGAACACTACTGGGGCTACAACCGGATCTCCGGCACCCGGACGAATGAGTATGAAGTGGTGCATCCCCGGTGGAAAATCTCACCGGCAAGAGTGGAGAAGCTCCACCTCGACTTTGCCCAACAGTATGGGAAGGCTTGGGACTTTCTAAACGGGATGGTGCCGTTTTCCACCTTTGTTGCCCAAGGTTCGGAAGTGCGGGTGGAAGCACTCAATCGGCTCGTCTCTGCCCCTCTTTGAGCGTCAGGCGTCTGCCTCTTCCTCATGCAGGTACATCCGGGTCGTCAGCTTCCGGGCGACGAACAGATAGACCACGGCGGTCCCTAACATGATCCAGGTAAACAGCCAGAAGTAGGGTGAGCCTTCCAGGCGCGCCTGACCACCGATGAAAGCCTCGCGAGTGAGGTAGGACGCTTCCGCTTCTTCTTCACCCTCTTCGGCTTCGGCGGCTTTGGGTTTCAGGCCTTGTTCTTCTTTTCGCCGGTCCAGCCAGGGCTGATCGGGCTGAAGGCGGCCCAGGATGGCGTCCAGCCAGCCTCCGGAGTCCGGTTCCGGGCGGCTCACCGAGATGACGATTCCCTCGTCCCAGGGTGTTTTGAATTTCTGGTCCGGCCCGTCACTGGAAATCCGGCACAGTTGGGTATTAATGAAAACGTAGTTCAGAGGACGGCCCCAAGGGTCCTGGATTCCCGCGATGAGTTCCTGCGCGGTCTCCGGAGTGGGCGCGGTCCAGTCGTGACTCCGCATGTGGGTTTCGATCCGGCCGGCGGCTTCCTCCAGCACGGCCCGCGAAGCGCATTGAACCTCCAGGATCGCCCCTTTCTCGATCTTGGCGGTCACGTCGTCCTCCGTTCCGAAGGTTTTGTCGTAGCCCTGATGGGTGTATTGATTTCCCTCCACCGAGATCTTCTTTGAACCGGCCGTGTGTTTCTCCGCGGCCTCATACAGGTCGCCGAGCGTGTCTGGGATCTGGATGCCCAGATTAATGCCGTAGGTCAGGAAGTTTCCCGAGGCCACGCCAAGCAGATAGAGCGACACCACCATCGACTTCATCCGGCGCGGGGCCTGGGTGTAGCTGTACTCCAGGGCCACGATGGAAACCATCACCTCCGAAGCCGTCAGAAGGCAGTAGGCCAGCAACTGCCAGAGGATGGAAGGCCGGTACCCGGCGTCGATCCGTTCCTGGACCGCCGCCACCAGGCCAAAAGCCACCACCATGATAAAGAGGCCGATCCCGATCTTCCGTAGCGGCGACAGCGGAAACACCTTGCTGATGCCCGGATAGAGGAACGACGTGAACAACGGGATAAAGATCAGGATGAGGACCGGGTTGAAGGCCTGGATCTGGCTCGGCAACAACTGCATCCCCAGGACGTTCCGGTCCAGGTCGGCGGCCTGCAGCACCCAGGAAGACCCAGTCTGGTCAAAGAGCGCCCAGAAAGCGCCGACGAACAGCAGGTTGACGATGGCCAGCTTTCCGAAGGCCCCCATTCCTTCCCGGCTGAAGAACTCCTCTTTGAAGTGGTTCAGCCCCTTGGCGGGAACGTGGATGAATTTCCAGCGGCCCATCCAGAAGACGATCGTCGCCAGACACATCAGAATGCCCGGCACGCCAAAGGCCCAGTGCGGTCCGTACCATTCCAGCAACCACGGGGTGAGCAGAGTGGAGACAAAGGCCCCCAGGTTGATGGACCAATAGAAATAGTTGAACACCTTGGTGACCAGACCAGCATTGGTTTGACCGAACTGATCCCCCACGTGGGCGGACACGCAGGGCTTAATGCCTCCCGACCCCAGCGAGATCAGCACCAGGCCACCGGCCAGCCACCAGGCCGCGTCCCCCCACATCCCCATGAAGGCCAGCGTGGCGTGACCCAGGCAATACACGATGGAAAGCCAAATGATGGTCCGGTATTTCCCCAGGAACGCATCGGAAACGAAGGCTCCCAGGAGGGGCGTGAAATAGACGAAAGTGTTGAAGAGGTGGTTTTTCTCCACGGCTTCGGCGCGGGACATGGCGCGCCCGGGCAGGTCATTCATGAGCCAGAGGTATTCCACCATGAAGATCACCAGGATGGTCTTCATGCCGTAGAAACTGAACCGCTCCGCCGCTTCGTTTCCCACGATGTAAGGGATGCCCCCCGGCATGCCGGGCGTGGGGGCGGGAGCAGTGCGGTACTTCGGTTTACTCATGTAATGGATCGGTTGCTATGTAAGAAATCGATTGAGGGTCCCGCGGAAAAATCTCTGAAGATGCTCGTTTCCCCAACTTCTCAATTTCTTGCCTGGGAAGGGCATCAATGATCGAGGCCTCCGCCATTTCAAGACCTTGACGGCATCCGGCATCTTTCTCGAGACTTAAGAGAAACTTTACTTCCTTCGTGAAGTTTCTCGGATCGATTTCTCCACGTTCGATCTTCTCCAACGCCTGTCTTAGATAACACCTGACAACTGGCAGGAGAATCTTTACATGCTTTTCGTCCTGCCGCCCGGATTGGGGCAGTCTTGCCAGATTTTTCAGTTTGCAGCGCAGCAGTGTAATAGGATCCATCACCGGAACGCCAGCAACTTGGGCCACACGGTCTTTCGTCCGGCGTTGTTCCCGCCAGGTGAGACCAAATATCGGCCCCATCACATCCACTCGAATACCACCAAAGTGCTCCGATACGAGAATGGCAATTTGGCCATCTTGAGCCGCTTCACTCTTCGTCAAGTTTCCGTGCAACGCGACCGCGAGAGCATCCAGAAACGCCGGCTCCACCAGCAAATCCACATCTTCGGAAACGAAGGGAGCTAATGCCTCCAAGGCAGGCTCCTGATCCAGATAAAACTCGGCCCACAAATTTACCGCCTGGCCTGCCACCAATACGAATGGTACTTCTTCTCGAAGGCGGGTTCGGAAGACTTCAACAAAATCTCTCACGGCCAATCGTTAGCGGCCAATGATCTGCTCGAGATTCTCCACGGAGGCTCCCTCAAAATACCCTTTTGGAAAGATAGAGTTTTCTCGCTGAAGCTCCTCTGCCGATATCACGCCATCGTTCAACAATTCCCGATCATGGCGGCGGCTTTCCTCTTTTTCTCTCCTACGCCCTGACAGTGGGGTTGAGTCTGCCTGTTTTTCCTGTCTCATCTTGGAGATGGGTCCTTCTAGGAGTGCACCAGTCGGCATAGTGAACCTTCGAAATCTAGCATCAGTGAATAAAGGTTCAAGCCTTGCCGGCAGACCCAGCCAAGCGCCGACAACCGTTTCAGACTGATGCCGCGCCACCGTCCATTAACCAAACCCAATCATTTAGGTTCAGATTTGCCTCTGAAATTGAACCACCAGTTTACCAGGATAATCGGCCAGATAGAACCAGCAAAAAACCAATAAAACAGGCCAAAGACTTTGGCTAAGATGCCTCCTCCAGGCAGTGGTAGGATGGCCTTTGTTTTCCAAATGATCCAACCTCCCAAAGACATCCAAATGAAAACGGCCAGGTTGAAGATATTGAATGAATCCGGCATGCCCATTCCATCCTAATGGGAAATTGGGGCAACTTTCGAGAAGGAATCCGGACCGCCGGATTTCTAACCCTTCCCAGCCAGAAACGCCGCCAGCCGGTCAAAGTTCTGCTCGTTCGCCGCGGTGATGAAATCCTTAATCTTCCGGCTTCCTTTATCGTCGCGGTCAAAAGTCATGCGCCAAGTCAGGCGGGTCCCAGGGGCTTCCTCTTCAAAGGTCATGGTCATCAGGAACCAATGGACCGGCAGGTGGTGCTCGAACGCGATTTTCTCCGGCCGGAGAATCTCCACGAATGTCGATTCGTTTTCATAGTCCGCACCGTTAGGCGCGTGCATGGCAAAACGCCACGAGCCGCCGGGGCGGAAATCGAACTCATGAAAGGTATTGGTGAATCCTTCCGGCCCCCACCAGTGAGCGAGTTGCTCCGGATCGGCAAAGGCTTCAAAGAGCGTTTCGCGGGACACCGGGAAGGTCCGGGTGTTGACGATCTCCAGGGGAACGCCGCCGGCGGAAGAAGTCATGGCTGGGGCCTGCCGATCACTCCGCTTCCAACTGCCGCTTGGCCCAGGCGGCGGCGCCCAGCACGCTGGCGTCATCGCTGAGTTGAGCGGCCACCACTTTGAAAGTGCCGCGGAAGGGCGCCAGCACCATGTCGTTGGCCGCTTTCAAGACGGTGGGCACATACAGATCCGGCAGGGCCGCCACCAGGCCGCCGCCCAGCACCACGATGTCGGGCGTCATGAGCTGTACCACGGTGGCCACGCCGCACCCCAGAATCCGCGCCGCGTTCCGCACGATGTCGGCAATGGCTTCGTCTCCGTTTTGGATGGCGTCCGCCAGCCGGCTACTGGTGATTTTCGACAGATCCGTCCCGCACTGCCCCAGCAGATGCGGCGCCTGCCCCCGATAGGCGGCGGAGGCCGACTGGGCGGCGATGGCCAAGCGGCTGGCCACGTTTTCCAGGGTGGTGGCGCCACCCGCGCCGTCCGGATAGAGGGGGATGTGCCCGATCTCCATGCAGGAAATGCTGGCGCCCTGCAGCAGGCGCCCCCGAAGAACGGCGCCTCCGCCGATGCCGGTGCCGGGAAAAATGCCTACGGCGCACTTAGCGCCTTTCGCCGCGCCAAACTCGTATTCCGCAAACGTGCCGGCATCCACGTCATTGCAGACCGCCACGGGGCAGCCGAATTCTTTTTCCAGCGCGCGTTTCACCGGGGCCTTCACCCAACCCAGGTTCGGCGCTTCGATGATGGTTCCTTTCTCCGGATTCACGGGACCGGGACAACCAACGCCGATGCCGCCCAGCTGGTCAGGCTTTACGCCGGCTTCTTCCAGGGCCTGGGAAATGGTCTTGGCCATCCGCTTCAAGCCCGCTTCCATACCGCGAAAGCCCTCGGTCTTTTTCTTGCAACTGCCAATGTCGTCGAACTTGTCGTCAAAGACCTTGGCCAGCATCTTGGTGCCGCCCAAGTCCAGGCCCACCCAGAAACGTTTTTTGTCTTGCTTACTCATCGGGTTAGCTGAGTAGCCCGCTCCCTGGCCCAGGCGTCGGACTCCAGAATCTGCTCGAGCTTGGGATGCTCGACGGTGACATGGTCGGTCATGGTGCGTTCCACCGTTTCCCAAATCCGGGGGAATGAAAGTGATTTTTTCAGAAAGGCTTCCACCGCGATTTCGTTGGCCGCGTTCATCACCGCAGGCAACGTGCCACCGGTGCTTCCGGCGTGCCGCGCGAGATTCAGCGCGGGAAAATCATCCCAGCGCGGCGCTTCAAACTCCAGCTTTGCCAGCGATGCGAAGTCCAGCGGCGTGAGGGTATTCGGCACACGGTCGGGCCACGTCACAGCATACTGGATAGGAAAACACATATCCGTCGTGCTGAGCTGCGCGAGGACCGAGCCATCAATAAATTCCACCATCGAATGAATGATGCTCTGCGGATGCACAATGGCATCCACGCGGTCCATTTCCACATTGAACAGCCAACGAGCCTCGATCATTTCCAGCCCCTTATTGAAGAGGGTGGCGGAGTCGATCGTGATCTTAGGGCCCATGTCCCAGGTGGGATGATTCAGGGCTTCGTCCACCGTCACGGCCGCGAGTTTCTCTTTCGGCCAGGTGCGGAAAGGCCCACCGGAAGCCGTGAGGATCAGGCGCCGCACTTCTTCGTCTTTCCGGCCTTCTAGGCACTGGAAAATCGCGTTGTGCTCCGAGTCCACCGGCAGCACCCGGGCATTGTTCCGCCGGGCGGCGGTCATCACGGCTTCTCCCGCCATGACCAAGATTTCCTTGCTGGCCACGGCGATGTCTTTGCCCGCCTCCAGGGCGGCCAGGGCGGGACGCAGCCCCCCCGTGCCCACGATGGCGATCAGGACCAGGTCCGCCTCTGGCAACGTAGCCATTTCCACCAGCCCATCGTCTCCCGTGTAGGTGGTGACGCTGCCGTGGACCTCGTCGCGAAACTCTTTGAAATGGCTTTCGTCCCGCAGGCAGGCACGCTTCACATCGTGCGCGTGAATCTGCTCCGCGAGTTTCTTGGCGCTACGATTCGCCGCCAGGCCGACCACCTTCATCCGTTCGGGAATCTGCCGGGCGACTTTCAGCGCGCTTTCACCGATCGACCCCGTGGAACCTAGAATGACAACCTTTCGACAAGGCGGGGGCGAACTCATTGGCACGATTTCTAACGGCGTGGATAGAGGCTAGCGAACTGATTTCAGGCTGCCGCCCCCAGACGCCAAACCAGGTAAAAGTAGAGAAGTGGAGCGGAAAAAAGGATGCTGTCCACCAAATCCAGCACTCCACCAATGCCCGGCATGACCTTGCCGGAGTCTTTTGCCGCGAGGCTGCGTTTGATGATGGACTCCGCCAAATCCCCCAGCACGGAGGCCAGCGCCAGCACCAGGGTCAGCACCGCGGCGTCCGCGTAAGTGATGATCGTGAGGTGACCGGAAAAGATCCACAGGCAGCCATAGCTGGCGGCATAGGCAAACAGCAGCGCGCCGAAAAAGCCCTGCCAGGTTTTTCCGGGACTGATATGGGGAATCATCTTGTGTTTCCCAATCAGGGAACCCACCAGGTAGGCCCCCATGTCAGTGAACTTGGTAACCGCCAGGAGAAACAACACGTAAATGGGCGCCGAATTCCGGCCATCCACAGCGCCAAGGTCCAGGTAGAGAATCTTCGCGATAAAACCGAACAGGATCGTGATATAGACGAACCCCAGGAGAGAAGCCGCCAGCAGATCCAGCGTGGCGCGGCCCTCGATGGGATGCCGGAGTTGGTAGCCAAAGATCAGAAAGACGTAGAGAACGATGGCCATTCCGTCCAGATAGGCCGCCCACTCCGGCGCGCTGTTCTGGTAACACCAGAAGCCCGCCAGGAGATACCCCAGCGAAACCGCCAGGGCGAGGTTCCGCACGGCGCGGGTGTGGGGCAGCTTCAAAAGGCTGAAGAACTCCACCAGCCCGGCAACGGTCACGCCGGCGATCATGAGGAAGAACAGCCAGTCGATCCCCAGGACAAAGGAAGTAATCATGACCCCCCACAGGATGGCCGTGCTCAGGAATCGCCGGCCAAAGGCCACTCTCCGCGAGGCGGGGGGGTGAGAGGAGGACGAGGGCGATGTTCCCGTGGTTTCTGGCATAAGAGGTGGACCGGCCGGTCAGCGGCCCGATTCCGGACAGCCTGTAAGATTCCTTTATCGGAAAAGACGAAACAGTTTCAATGACCCCTTGGCAACGAAGAAAAGAGCTGGTTTCCGGTGGGATCTCAAGACCAAGTGAAAAAGCCCCCTTACGAGACGGCCTCGCTTTCCGTGGCTTCCTCTTCCCGCTTTTGCGCCACCAGCGCCTGTTCGACCGGGGCCAGCGTCCGGCCCAGTTCCCCAAAAGTCTTGTCCAGGCTTTCGATGAGATTGAGTTGAGGTTCGTAGCGCTCCCGGTGTTCCGCGCAAACGCGGCGCAGGGGTTCGAACAGCCGCACGAAGTCCTGATAAAAAGCGTGAATCTGCTCCAGAAAGACTTTCTCGCGCATTTCCCTCAGCCTTTCACGATAGCCCGCCATCCGTTCGCCAAACTGCCGGATCAGCCGGTTCATGCTGCGGTTGCCATAAATGGCGCCTCCCAGCAGAGCCGCCACGCCAACTCCAAAGGAAATGACATTGTAGGGGTTCACTTTTCCCACCGAGAGCAGGACGCCCAGAAACAGCGCTACCACCGCGCCACTGAGAAAAAGGCTGATAACGATCCTCCGCCAGCTCATGAGCTGGACCAGGTCGTCGGCGAGATCGATGCCGTCGAACACCCGCTCCGTGGCGCCCGTGAAGTACTCCACCAGCCGGTCCCGCTGGACGTTCCATTCGGGCGATCCGCTGTCTCCCACCCGCATGCGGAACTTGAAATGGTGTTCCATTTCATCCGACACGCGTTCCCAGAGTTGGGCCACATCGTCTTCGACGACGTTGGCGGCTTCGCTCGCCTTGGCCCTGGCGCCATCGATGGCTTCCTCCAGAAGCTTGCGTTCCACTTTCAGAGGAATCACTCCTGGTCCTTTCAAGGAAGACATCACCCCAAGGCGTGTCATCAAGGCTTTTTCGGCGTTGATGGTCGCGGTTACGAAGTCATTGTCCAGGCTTTGGAAAAAGGGCTCGAACTTCTGGCGGGTGCGCGCTTCCCGGTTGGCCGCCGCCTGATCCAGCCCGGCCAGAAGATCGTTGTCGATGCGAATGACATTCGTCGCTGTCTTCAGCTTCTGCTTGATCTCGTTTAACACGTACTGCGCGGTGCGGGTCGTGCTGATCAGTTTTTCCAGCCGGACTTCTGAAGACTCCACCACATAGGAGATGTAGTTCTCAAACTCCTCGAAGTGGCTCTCCTCCCAGAGCCGCTCCTTGTCCAAGCCGGTGGTCTTGGAAAGAAAAGCCTTCTTCGCGGAGACGGCAAAGGTGGGGAACTCCGACCCCAGCCGGTGCCGCGAGACGCGGCGCAAGTGACTCAGGATGGCCAGCACTTCCTCGTCAGAACGCAGGTCTGTCTGCTGGAGCACGAAAATCACCTTTTTCCGCCAGTCGCGATGAATGCGGTCCAGCAGTTCCCAGGTGGTGGCGCCCCAGGGGTTCGTGATGGAAAACACGAAAATCACCAGATCCGCCATGGGAATGAACCGCTCCGTGATGGCCTGGTGCTGGAGTTCGATGGAGTTCGTCCCCGGCGTGTCGACGACGTTGAAATCTTTTAGAAACTCCGCCGGGCGATAGACCTCCACCAGCGTCTTGGAAATTTCCAGTTCGTGGGGCTCCGCGCCGTGTTTGAAAAGAGAGATCCGGTCAGTGGTGGGAATGACGTTGGTGGAACAGAAGTCCTTTCCAAACAGAGCATTCAGCAGCGTCGATTTTCCGGCATTTACCTCCCCCACCACGGTAAACATGAAGGGCTCTTTGAGGCTCGCCATCATGTTGCGCAGCAAGCTGACGTGCGAAGGATTTACCGACACTTCTTCCCCCAAGCGCGCCAAAGCGTACACGGCATTACCAAGCTTCGAGCGTGTCTCAAAGTAGTGGCGACCCAGCATGAATTACAATAAGCCTAATAAAAACCCATATTCTGGGTTTTTCGAATTCATTTAAGAATCCTTAAATACCCGGGCTTCCAGACCGCAAAAGGGTATCCGGAAGCCCATGGATTGGCAAGGGAGCCCCGCCCTGAGACGTGGCCCGCCAGAAAAGTCGCCCGCCTCTTTCGGGAAAAGTCAGGAACCTCCCTCGCCCAGAGCGATCAGCTGAGTCACGGTCACAAACCGGAAGCCCTTGGCCAGAAGCCGGTCCAGAGCACTGGGCATCGCATCAATAGTAGGCGAGTGGATGTCGTGCGCCAGAATGATGTAGCCGTTCCGCGTGTTGGAAACGATACGGTCCGCCACCACGGAGGAGCCGGGACGTTTCCAGTCTTCCGGGTCCACCGCCCACAGGATGGAAGGATAACCGAACTCCTGCTTGATCCAGGCCTTCTGGCTGCTGGTGATGGCTCCGTAGGGAGGACGGACGGTGCGCGGAGGAATGCCCGTGGCCTGGACGATGGCCTGGTGGCACAGGGCCAGCTCCCGGCGGGTCGCATTGTCGCCAATGGCGGTGAAACTGGCGTGTGTCTGGGTGTGGTTTCCGATCTCGTGCCCCTCGGCAATCATGCGGCGGAGAATCTGCGGGTACCGTTCCGCATTGGTGCCGACCACGTAAAACGTCGCTTTGATATTCCGCTGCTTCAGCATGTCCAACAGCCGGGGCGTGTTGGAAGGGTGCGGCCCGTCGTCAAACGTCATCGCCACATAGGGCTCGCCAATGGACACCCGCGAGTAGCTATTGGAATTGCCCAGGCTACCCGCGATGTTCGTGGGCATGTTCCAGCCAGGCGTCGTGGAAATCGGCGCGCTGGAACCGGAACTTTTCTTTTTGTCTTTGGCGTCAGCAACGTGGATTTCCTGACGCTTGGAGAGAGCCATTTCCTCCGGCGTTTTGCAACCCGAGACGAAAATTGTCAGGACACCGCAGAGAGTTAGGCGAATCGGAAGCGTAAATATCTTCAAGATCGAATGAGGGAAGGGGTGGACGGGAAATTTCAGGAAACCGCGTGCCTGAAAACCGGTGAATATAGCCCTTCATTTATCCACGGCAAGAGCCGGTCTTACGCCAGAAAGCGCCCGATAATCGGGCGAAGCTTTTCCATCGTCTCTTCCGGCCAAAGGGAGCGGTCCGTAATGATGGCGTTTTCCAGCGCGGAGTGTTCGGGCCAGTCCGGCATCGCGGGGATGTTCTGAATGACGTCGGCGACGATCTTCTTGGCGTTTCCCGCGTTCGCCATCAGGTGCTCGATAATGGTCTGCACGGTGACGGGCTCTTCGTCCACTTTCCAGCAGTCGTAGTCCGTGATGAACGCCAGCGTGGCGAGCGCGATCTCCGCCTCCCGGGCCAGTTTGGCCTCGGGCAGGTTGGTCATGCCAATGACGTCGAAGCCGAGCTTCCGGTTCGTCTCGGACTCCGCCCGGGTGGAAAAGGCCGGGCCGTCCATGTTTACGTAGGTACCGCCATCGTGCACTGTCAGGCCCATCTTACGGGCCGACTCGCCCAGGAGGGCGCGCAGTCCCGCGCTGATGGGATCGGCGAAGGCGATGTGCGCCACGATGCCGTCTCCAAAAAAGGTGTTGTTTCTCCGCTGGCTGGTGCGGTCGAAGAACTGATCGGGCAGCAGAACATGCCGGGGCTGATATTCCTCCTGCAGACTGCCCACTGCGGTCACGGCGACGATCCAGCGCACTCCCACGGATTTCAGCGCCCAGATATTCGCCCGGTGATTCAGTTCCGAGGGCATGATCCGGTGGCCCCGGGCGTGGCGGGGCAGGAAATAGACCTGGCGGCCCCCCAGCGTGCCGGAGATCAGGGCGTCGGAAGGATCTCCAAAGGGGGTCGTCACCCTTACTTCCTCCACGTTTTCCAGGCCGTCGATTTCGTAAAGGCCGGACCCGCCGATGACGCCGATGGCCGCTGTGTCTGGACTGATAGCTGACATGATCAAACGCTTCTCTTAGTGGACGCGGGCGCGGAATTCAACGTTTCGGCGAAACAAATCGCCCCACCTGCCCGTAAACTGCGGAAGCCATGGACCCAAGCCCTCAACGTCTCCACCAGACCCGAAGCCGCGCCGCCGCTCTTTGCCTGGCGGGCTTGCTATTAGGAAGCGGCATCACCTGGCTGGCCCTTTCGGAGGAGACCGGCGTTCCCAGCAGTGACCGCGCCCGCGCCGCCGCGGACCGGGTCCGGCCGGCACTGGAGACGGCTCTCGAAGACCAGGGACTCGCCCTGGGCGACCCGGTGTTTCTCCGTATCTTCAAGGAAGAGAACGAACTGGAAGCCTGGGTCCGCGACGAAGCGGATGAGGAGGGCCGCTTTCAACTCTTCAGGACGTGGGAGATCTGCACCTGGTCCGGCAAGCTGGGCCCGAAGGAACAACAGGGCGACGGCCAAGCGCCGGAGGGGTTTTACTACGTGCCGCCGGCTGCCATGAATCCCCACAGCAGCTATCACCTCTCCTTCAACCTCGGCTACCCAAATGCCTACGACCGTCACCACGGGAGGACGGGAGACTACCTGATGGTCCACGGGAACTGCGTGTCCGTGGGCTGCTATGCCATGACGGACCCCCGCATTGAAGAGATCTACACCCTCCTCAGCGCCGCCCTGAAGAACGGCCAGCCCTTTGTCCGGGTGCACTGTTTTCCTTTCCGCATGACGGAGGAACGGATGCAGGCCGCCGCCAGCTCTGAATGGATCGCCTTCTGGGAGAACCTGAAAGAGGGCTACGACTATTTTGAGGACCAGCGCACGCCACCGGATGTGACCGTCAGCACTGACGGGAAGTATCAGTTTGAGTAGGGCTCCGGTTACCTGGGCAGATAGATGTGGTACCCACCCGCGCGGACAGCGGCGACCGCCAGCAACCCAGCGAGAAACACCAGGATCGCCAGCCCGAGAACGGCCCACACCGCCAAGGGAACCGTGTGAGAAAACTTGGAGTCCAAATACAGGGCTCGCAATCACCCATACGGGCGGCAGGACCAGTAATAACAAGCCCCACTGGCGAACCCACACCGCCAGGGGACTCCAGTACGCATTCGCTGAAGGATCCGGATATCCCAAGCCCTTGAGATGCAACGCGGTCAGAAACCACCCCAGCAAGATCACGAAAACTTGCACGAGCGCGATCACCGAAAGGGGGCGGTGCTCTGTAAACCTGCTAAACATGGGGCGCCGATATCCTGGACCAATCGGAAAGCAGCCAGACAAGAACAGGACGAATTGTCACGCTCCAGCACCGCTCCAGGAAAAGAACCGCAACGACAAAAAATCACCGGTGCAGGCCAAACCGTGCGCAGAGATAACGGTATTCCGCGGGTACTCTTTCATTGGAAAAGCACCCCACGCCAACTGAGGAACCCACATGATGAAAACTCAAATGGCAACCCACCGCGAAAGCGGCGCCCAGGTTCGACAGGGCCTGGATCCCGTGGCTGACATGGCCACCATTGAAGCCAACATCGTCAATCGAATCGAAATGCATCACCCGCCAGTGGGTCACGACCAACTGGTCAGGCATGTGGAAAACCACTATCGCCTGCTTCTCAAAGAAGCTTCCATCACCACCTACATTCCCATGCTCACGGAAAAGATCGTGCGGGAGCACCTGCGCAAACGGGCGAACTAAGCTCAGCCCGCCGCGGCGGACGAAGGGAAGCCCTTCGCCGCCGGTCTCAGCCCAGTCCGGGCTCTTACTCGACTTCGATCACGCTGATTGCGTCCTTTGTGGGGAAATTCGCCGGAATGGGAAAGGTCACTTCTTCTCCGGCGGCCCATTCGCAGGAGCGCTTCAGGATGGTCAGGAAACCCACACAGCGCATGGCGATCATATTGGTTTCGTCCGTTTTTCCCACATGACCGAGCAGGCAGGTCACGGCCCGGCCTTCACCATAGGGAATGAACCACAGCATGGGCTCATTGGCTCCGGTGCCTTTCTGGTCTTCGGCGGAAAAGGCGGTAGCCAGCACCGTCATGTCTAGCGCGGGGCCGCGCTGGCCATGGTAGAGCTCGTCTTCCGGGTGCATCCACTCTTCCGGCATGCCTTGAGTGACGGGGTGCTCCTGGCTCCACACTTTGACCACATAGGGATAGCGTGGGCCGTGTCCTGAGGCAGGACCTTCGCCGACGGCCACGGTCACCGGCTTGCCTTCCGCGTTCAGATACAGGCGTTTGCCGTCCGTTTCCTTTCGCCACAGAAGGCCCGTCATCTTCTCGAACTCCGTCCAGCCGGCGTGAGCGTTGTTAGCGGCATGCACGTTCACCAGCCCTCCACCGTTTTTCATGTACTCCTCAAAGCTTTTCTGAACCGCTTCCGGCCAGGCGGACCATTCTTTGGCCTTGTTGCGCTGGTTGTTGTAATTGCTCACCACCACGTCGTAAGCGGCAAAATCAGGGCGCCACGCATCCCATTCCGCTTGTGTCCCATCCGGGGCCGGGGAGGTGCTGACGTCCACCGTGAAGCGGCCCGTATCCTCCAACTGCTTTTCGAGGAAAGGGGTGGTTTTCTCCCAGTCATGGTTGTTTTGACCGTCCACGATCAAGACCGTGATTTTCTCGGCGGCTCCGGCGGACCACCCGGAGACGGCCAAAATGAAAAGAAAGGCGAAAACGGAAAAGCGTTTCATAGGGGTTACTTGGTGAGGGTTGGGAGGCTTTGGCCTGATCTTTCCCTAAAGCACGGAAGGATGCCAGCCTCAAGCCGCGCAATACCGGTGAGAAACAATTTTCCCCGCCCCTGCCACTTCAGGAAGGCCCGCAGAAAAAAAACACGGAAGAAACGCCGCACTACCGCTCGGAGTCTCGGGTCAGGCGGCTTCTGACGCCTTGGCCTTGGCTTCCAGCTTTTTCCAGATGCGGTAGGCCCGGGAGTCCGGGATTTCCAAGTCGGAAAGGGCCAAGGTTTCTCCCGGTTCGATGCTTCGCAACAGCCTGGCCCCACGGATCAATCCGATGGGCGCGTGTTCCGGACACTCGGAAAATTGAATCGCTTCGCCACGCAAATCGAAGCCGCCAATAGCCTTGGTGATCACTTGATCTTTGGAAAGCCGGCGCTTGGCAACGGCCGCCACGCTGACACGGGGCACCGCGCCGTTATTCAAGAGGATCTTCCCGGTGGCCAACACCGAACGGACCGTTTTCAATACCTCCAGATGGCAGAGGTGATAGGGCTTGATGAGGGTGTAGAAAGGGCCATCCCCCATTTTCAGATAGCTGAGGAAGCGGCGCTGCTCCTCTTCGTGCTTCGCGGTAATGAAGACACCGGGACAGCCCGAACAAATGACGTAGTCGCTGATGGCCCGCCCCTTCAGATCCGCCACCCCGGCCAGGTATTGCGCTCCGGACTCCACGTCCTCCGTTTCCGGTCCCAGCAGTCCGCGCCGGTAGATGTCCGTCTCAAAGGCATTTGCGACGAGCGTCTGCTCGATCTGAAGCTTCGTGCCGTCGGTGAACGAAGTGGTTTGTTCCACGCTGATCCCCTGCTTCTCGGACCAGTACTGCATGTCCTCGGCGCTGGGAGCACGATTCAGGAAGCCCTTCACGTTCCCATAGACGAGCGGTTTGAAACCCATCGCCAAAGCTTCCAGACGCAGGGCGGCGATGCTGCCGGGCTGATCGCCCTCCGCTTCGGTCAGCAATCCTTTGTCCGTGAACCAGGAGCCCGTGGTGACGTGAAATTCGGAGTTCAGCGTGACCACCGGCAGACCGGCCTCCATCGCGTGAAAGATCACTTCCGTGCTGTGAATGGGATCGCCACTCACCTCCACGATCAGGTCCGACTCGTCGATCAACTGATCCTGACTGTTCGTCAGTTGATCGGGAAACGGGAAGTCCTTGATCGAAGACAGGCTTCTCCGGGTGAGCGCGCAGGAAAATCCGAACTCGGAGGATTTGAGGACTGAAGCAACGCCCCGGGCCATAAATCCTGAACCAACGATCCCGATACGGGGCGGAGAAGCTAAGGGATCGACCATCCTTTAAGTAATGCAGAAATTATGGAATCCTGAACTAATCCAGGATTTTAACCTTTTCTCGCTTTATTAGCAAGATTTGGGACACCCTTCCTCGACTCTTTTTTAAATTTTTTCAATCAACATTCGGGAAACTGTATCCCATGCCGCCAATCCCCCGCAAATGAACGCCAAAATAAGAGGAATCACCACTCTGATCCCGTGCACTGTAATCACCCTGTTGATACAGGTCACGCCTTTCTCACCATCAATTTTCGCGGCGGAACCAATTGAAGTTCTGGAACTTCCACCTTCTCCAGAGAATCCGCGCAACAGCGAGGGCGACTTTATCTCTCTCCGGAATGGCAAGATTCTCTTCGTGTACACCCGCTTCCGGGATGGAGCGAAAGACAATTCCCCATCCGACTTGATGAGCCGGTTCAGCGAAGACGGTGGAACCACCTGGAGCCGGGAAGATGGGCTGATTTTGGCCAATGAAGGTGAAGAAAACACCATGTCCGTCTCTTTGCTGCGTCTTTCCGATGGCAGGATCGCCCTTCTCTACCTGCGGAAGAACTCTTGGCGGGACTGCCGGCCCTGTATCCGGTTTTCCTCTGATGAAGCGCAGACCTGGTCCGAACCGGTAGAGATCGTTCCAAAGCCGGAAGCTCAATACTACGTGGTCAACAACGACCGGCTCCTGCAATTGCGCTCCGGCCGCCTGGCGGTGCCCGTGGCCCAGCATACGAATGACCGCGAGCCGGAGTTCAGCCCCAAGGCAGAAGTGTTTTGCTACCTCTCCGATGATGGCGGCACTACCTGGCGCCAAGGCCGTGGCAGCCAGGATGGCACTCAAGCGGACGGAACCCGGGTTACCCTTCAAGAGCCCGGAATCGTGGAGCTAAAGGACGGGCGGCTCATGATGTTCTGCCGGACTGACATGGGCAGCCAGTATGTTTCCTACTCTTCCGACCAGGGAGAAACCTGGCAGCCCTTCCAGGCGTCATCCATCCTTTCGCCCCGCAGTCCGGCCACTATCGAACGAATCCCATCCACCGGAGACTTGCTCCTGGTTTGGAACGACCACACCCATGTCCCGGAAGATCTGAAAAACAAACGCACGCCCCTTTCCGTGGCTCTGTCCAGGGACGGCGGCCAGACGTGGAGCGCGGCGAAGACCCTCTTTGACGATCCCAGCGGGTGGTATTGCTACACCGCCATTCACTTCCTGGACGAAGACACCGTGCTACTGGGCCACTGCGCGGGAAACCGGAAGGAGAACAACGGGCTGGCGCGAACTCAAATCACCCGGCTGCCATTGGAATGGGTCTACGGCTCCCCAAAAAGCGGCGAAAACTGAGTGAAATGCCCCGAAGCTCAGAAATTCCCCTACGGTTCGGGGCAAAATCATGGAACTTACCTGCTCGCTTCCGGCCGTTAAATAGTGGAGAATCCTCACCCAACGTGTATCATGCAGGCTCGTTCTGAGCCTGGAACACTGCCATAACGCGCCAGCCAGGTAAGGAAGACGGCCACTGCCATGAGCGAACCCGATCCATTCGGCCTTTCAGCTCGAGATTTGATGCCCGACTGGGTCTCGGATTTAGAGTCAGGAGGAGCATCGTTACCAAAAACAGATTCATTCCAAGACCGGAACGAATCCGAAAGCCGGAAGCCAAGGAATCGCCGTGACCGGCAGGGCGGCGGCAGAGGACCCGGCGGCGGTGGTGGCGACCGGAATCGTCCGCCCCGGGGCCGGGACCAGGGAAATCGCGATTTTAGAGGACGGGGCGGCGGACGCCGTGATGACGATAGAGGCCGGGGTTCCCAACAAAGACACGGGGGGCGAGGCGGCGGGCACCAATCATACGGCCCCCCCGAAGATCCCATCCCCGCGCTGGCGGTCCTTGTCCGGCCCACGGACGAAACGGTGGATCTGCTGGCCAAGCACATTCGCTCCACGGGGCGCGCCTACGCCTTGATGGAAGTAGCCCGCATGGTCTTAGCGGCCCGGGAACGCTACCAACTCGTCTTCAAACCGGCCAAGAAAAAGGAGAAAGATTCCAAGGAGAACGTTCCTCCGGC
Organism: Verrucomicrobiia bacterium; assembly: GCA_030427505.1. GTDB lineage: Bacteria > Verrucomicrobiota > Verrucomicrobiia > Verrucomicrobiales > DEV007 > JAUICH01. The sequence continues at coordinate 10,467 of JAUICH010000002.1, read as the reverse complement.
CGAACATACCGATCTGTTTCTCTGCAAAGCGGACCAATCTCTGTGGACCTCCCAGGAAGAAGCCACGGCGCATCTCCTCAAGGGCAACGGTCTGGAGGACTACTATCTCGTGGAGGAGGTGTCGGTGAATCCCCCGAAGGGAAACTTCTCCGTGGTGGCCGTCTGCGGCATGAGCGGCCAGATTCTCGGTCCGCCCAATCACCACGAGTACCAGCAGACGATCGCCAAGCTGCATCGCGAACGATTCTCCCATTTGTCTCTGGAACGATACAAGTCCCGCATCGAAATGCGGCGGGACGAGGAGACGATCGAGGAGTGGAAGAAACAGGCCAGCACGGCGCGGCACTACACGGTCAAGCCGAGGGAGACCGCCAAGCCCGCGCCGGAAGAAGCCGCAGCCAGCGTGCCACCCGCGGAAGAACCGGAAGCGGCGACGGCCGAGTCCACACCAGCTCCACCCGTGGAGCCAGAAGTGGAAGCGCCCGCGGAAGCGGAATCCGTTGAGGCTGCCGCCCCCGATGAAAGCGCTGGCGATTCCGCCGCGGCCCCAGAGGAAAGCGACACCCCAGTTGCCGAAACGGCGGCGGCGGAGACCCCTGACACTCCGGAAGACGCGGACACCACCGAAACTTCCGCCACGGAAGAGGAGACTCCGGAAGCTGACGCCAACGCCAACGCCGAACCGAAGGGCGAAGAAGCGGAAGATCCTTCGCCCGCCGTGGTCCTGAAGTCGGACGAAGAACTGCTACGGCACTTCCGCGAAAACTTTGCCTCCAAGGCCATCAAAAAAGTCCGTCACGCCACCGTGCCAGGAGACATCCCAGGGCGCCGCCTCGCGCAGCCTCTGCTGACTAAGCTGAAGACGGCGGTCGACTCCCAGCGCCGCGGTTTTCCGCTGCCCCTGATCCAGGAGCTTTGCCGGGCCTTCGAACGGCGGGGATTGAAATTCTTCAAGCGCGGCAAGAAAACGCTTTATGTCGCCCTGACCCGCCCCCGCTCCATCTCCGATGAGTCCGCGCTGACAGACCGGGTGCGGAAAATTGTGGACTACATCCGCGACCATCCCAACACGTCGGTCACCCAGATGCTGATAGATCTGGTTCCGGGCTACGACCCACCGAAGAAGAAAGACGGCACACCGGAAAAGGATCATGTCCCGTCTCAGGGAGAACTGAGCGTGCTGGCCGACCTTCGCTGGCTGATCACGGAGGGATACGTCATCGAATATCCCTCCGGAGAAGTGGAACTCGGCCGGGGAGAGCACAGCCAAAGCCAAAACCAAGGCGGTAGAGAGGGAGGCGGCCCGGCCAAACAGAAAGCGGCCAAGGGCGAGCATTCCCCAAAATCTTCCTCCAAAAAGCCAAGACCGAAAGCGCCCAAGCCCGAAGCAGCGGCGGAAAAACCGGTTTCAGCCAGGGAAACAGCTCCCGCCGCGAGCAACGACGCAACCGGGGCTGCCCAGGAAGAAGGAGCTACATTGGCAGAGCCAGAAACGGCGCCTCCCGGGGCGGAGAAGGCCGAGCCGGAAACCGAACCGGCCACCTCTTCTCAAGCTCAGGAGGTTCCAGTCAAAGAGTCAGCCCCTGAAACACCGGCTGACGCCGGCGACTCTTCGGAGGATATTTCATCGGAAGCAGAGGCTCCGGCCCCTGAACCCACAGCCGAACCAGAGGCAGAGGCCTCGGTTTCCGCGGAGAAGCCGTTGGCGGCGGAAACCCCGGAGCCTTCTCCTGAATCTCCGGTCGAGGAAGAAAGGCCGAAAGCCAAGACACCCGCGCCAGCGGAAACTCCCGCTGCCACGGACGAAGCCGAGCCTTCCCCCACGAGCGAGGAGGAAGAGGGTGACACGCCGTCCGGCGAAAAAATCCCCGCCTCGGAGGCAGGTTAAGCGCCTCCGCGACGGGGTGTGAATGGGTCTGGATCTGTTTACCCAGCCGGAAGGAAACCGGCGGCGATTACACTTCCTTCGGCACCACGTAGGGTTCGCGGTACTGCCGGGTGGCCAAGGCATTGGCCTTGGCGTCGGCCTCTTCTCCATTACCGGCAAACCATTCGGTCTTCGGATCGAACTGAAGCATGGGGCCGAGGACGATGGTCTCCGCGTTGAGGTTAACTTCGTTCTTCGCCAGGTGTTCCTCCATGGCGGCGTAGCGGGCCGTCAGCAGGGCATCGCTCTGGATCTGTTCGCGCACTTCTCCACCATGCATGGCCATTCCCAGGCGGTGTGAAATAAGGCCTGTGTGGCACAGCGCGCTGGAAAGGTGGGTCACTTCGCAGTCCGCGTTCAGCATCTCCGGTTTACCGGCTTTCACCGCGTCCATGAAATTCTGGAAGTGGGCGTCGCTGTCATTCTGACCTTCCACTTTCGTCATTTCTTTGCCGGATTTGTCGGTGACTTTCACCTTCCCGCCGGAACTGACATATACGTTGCCGCCTTCACAGAGGACCACCACGGCGATGCCACCCTCTTCGGGGAACTCTTCCGGGCTGTCCATGTTGCTGCCCCACTTGTCGGCCTGCGCGGCCTTGTCTTTGGGCAGGCCCCGGGTTTCAAAAATCAGCGGCGCGACCTCGTAATCGTGGTAAACGATCTGCGTGTTCGGCGTTTCGCCGTCGTCGTCATAGCCCAGGCGGGCGCCGATGCTCATGACGCGGGGCGAAAGCTCGTCCACCCCCAGGAACCAGCGGGCCACGTCCATCTGGTGAATGCCCTGGTTCCCCATGTCGCCATTGCCGTAGGCGTAGAACCAGTGCCAGTCGTAGTGGAACTTCTGGCGGCGAATCGGATCCTCCAACGGAGCCGGGCCACACCACAGGTCGTAGTCCAGGCCGTCTGGAACCTTGGCGCCACCGCCCTTGCCGATGGACGGCCGGGCTTTGTAGCAAAGGCCTTTGACGTATTCGATCTTGCCCAGTTCGCCCGATTTCACGAGGGCCACGGCATTCTGGATGGACTCCATGGAACGGCTCTGGGTACCGCCCTGACACACCAAGCCGTACTTCCGCGCCGCTTTCACGACTTGGCGGCCTTCCCACACATTGTGAGAAATGGGTTTTTCAATGTAGGCGTGCTTGCCGGCCTGCAGCGCCCAGACCGCGGCCAGGGAATGCCAGTGGTTCGGCGTGGCGGTGGTAAAGACGTCGATGTCCCCCTTCTCCAGCATTTCGCGCATGTCGCTGAAGCCCTGGACTTCAAAGCCCTGCTTGTCAGTCAGGGCCGTGACCTGTTTGTCCAACACGACGGGATCCACGTCGCAAATGGCGGCCACGCGCACGCCGTCCATTTTCTGGAAATTGCCCAAGTGAGAACGGCCACGGCCGTTGACGCCCACGATGCCGACACGGACGTCGTCATTGGCGCCCAGGACTTTGGAATTTGGCAAGGCCAGCGCCAGGCCGAAGCCTGCGGTGCCAGCCATGAACTTACGGCGAGAGACGGGGGTATGTTTACTCATTGTAGAATCAATAGGGTGAGGTGATGGGGTTTAAAAGGGAAATCCAGTGGGTCATTCGGCGATCAAGAGGGCTTTCTTGGCTTCCTCCACGGAAATACCGTTAACCGGAAGGTCGAAGCCGAGAGTATCGTAGCTGGGGGTGAAACCTCCCCCATCCACATCCAAATAGATGGGGTTGTTGTAGGCAATGGGGCGGCTCTTTGACTGGTTGGAGGTGCCGAAGCCAGTGCTCAAGTCAAAGTTCTCTCCGGTGGCAACCACGATGATGTGCGAGTCCTGGCTGAGAGCGACGGTCAGGGTCTGATCAAACTTCACCACGCCATCCTGAAACATCTCCGGGTGATTTTCCCGGGTGTAATTGTATTCCGGAAGCTGGCGCCCATTCACCAGAACCTGGACACGGTCGATGTCCAGCCAGTCGGTGCATTGCACTTTCACTTTCAGGTTTACGGCGTCCGTCACGCGGTCGCTGCCTCCGGCGATGATACCGCTTTCGGTCTCCACTTCCAAGAAGGGACCGGTGCTCAGAACCATGCGGCCGGCCTTCGAATTCCGGACGATCTCTTTCCAGTCGATCTCTTCCGGCTTGTCGGTGGAACTCGGCACATAGATTCGCCAACCCCCCACCCCGTTGCCGTACACGTGGTGCGCGTCCGACACGGCAATGCCCCAGATGCGGTGGCCCTGGTTCAACATTTGGAGCCAGATGAACTCCCGGTTGTAGAACACCTGGTTGCCCAGGCCGGCGCGGGCTTTTCCGATTTCGAAGGGCGCGCCGGCCAGGATCTTTGAGGGGCTGAAGTTCTGAGATTCCAGGGCGTCAATCATTCCGCCAAAGAAGAGATATCCGCCATCCACCCGGCCATCGCCATCCCGGTCGATGAAGTCTTCCACCATGTCGGGATGGTTCAGGTGCACCCAGCGGTCCGGATTCTGGCCTTGATAGTCCCGAAGGACGATGGCGTTGAGCCGCGGATCTTTCTGCCACACCGGCGCGCCCCCGTCCTGCTTCGTGGGTTCGGGGGTGAAGGGGAAGGCGTTGAAGTGCGCGCCGCGCCCGGTCAATTCCATTCCGGGGATGGTATTGAGGTAACTCTTCAGGCCCAGGCTCTCGATGTGGGGCGCCCAATCGTAGAGCCTGTTGTGCTCCGTGGTGGGAGCGAACTCCACCTGTTCCGCCGCCAGGTTGATCAGGCGGTCGTTCGTGCCGCAGGTGTTGTCCCCGCTGGGCGTGGAGTGGTTGTGATAGTCCGCGCTGATCCAGCCCGTGGTATCCACCAGGCGTTTGAGGGTGGTCTGGATGCGGTGTTTGCCCCCCACAGTCAGGGTGACGTCCTCGGCATGGTGACTGAATTCCGGGCCGTGCGTCACCACCACGTTGTAGGACCCCGGCGGAAGCTGGACCGTGAAGCGGCCATCTTCGCTGTGGTACTGATCCACACAACCATGGGCCCGGTCCGTGGGCCCCAGGTTCGGCGCTTCCGTGCCGTCCATGGCGTTGAACTGCGCTTTGCAGGGCAGGGAGTTGCCCGCTTCATCCGTGACTTCAAAGGAAATGGCCGCGGCCTCGTCCATGGTCACGTTCTTTTCCGTCACCTCCCCGGCGGTGATGGTGACGGATTCTTTCGACGAACCCCGGCCAATGTCCTGGAGATCCAGCGAATAGTCCCCGGGCGGAAGGCTCAGTTCCGCAACGCCCCGGTCGTCCGGATAGGCCGTGACTTTCTGCCCGTCGAAAGGAATCAGAATCCGGCCGGACTTCACAATGGCTCCGGCGCCGTCTTTCATCGTCAGGCGCAGCGTGCCGGATTCTCCCTGGAAGGCGAGGACCTCGCCGACGGCCGCGGCCGGTGAAATACCCACGGCCATGAACCGCGTGGCCGTGACTTCTTCGCCCGGCTCCAGCTTAATGGTGGAGCTGTCTCCCTTCAGCCCTTCGGGAATGGGCGCCCCCTCCGTATCCACCCAGCCAAAAGCGTAGCCCGCTTTGTCATCGGGATCGATGGCATCCGCCCATTTGATCGCACCCGCGCTGCCGGTGGAACGGAACTTCGCCCAGACGTCCTCGAACCGGGCGTCCTTCGGCTCTTTGCTCTCGTTGCGCGCCGTGGTGGTAATGAAAACGCCCGGCAGGCCATCTTTCACCCGGTATTCATGGCGCAGGTAGAGCCCACTGTTCTTCGCGGCGGAGGTGACGGTTTCGATCGCGGCTTCTCCGGCAGGGGTGTCTTCCAGGATGCGGACATAGTTGATCGGACCGCGCTGGTTGTTGGGGCAGAAGATGACCATCTGGTCGTTGTTGGTGCCCGTCAGGGTCAGGTCGTAGAGGTTTCCTGGCGTGATGCCATCGTCCCCGTAGAAAGTGCTCATGTTAGGGCGGCGCAGGGGCAGGTTGCCCGCGATGACCGCTTCCACCCGGTCGCTCCGCAAGACGAAGTCGCCAACAATACTGTCGGCTTCTTTACCGCCGGGACGCTGGGAGAATTCGCCCGGGCCCATTTCGAAGGCTTCGGCGGCGTGGACTTGAGGAGCAAGGATCGACGGAGCCAACAAGACGGCAGCCGAAACGGCAAGGGCGCGGAACGCGTCCGCGAAGGAGGTTTTCATCGGTGGGCGGTTTTCTGGGATTGGAACCCGATTCTTCTGAAACGGACGCGCCGGTGACAAGAGGAATCCCGGCGCATTTACGTGACGGAACTCCTCCCGATAGACAGCTCCTCTCTCCGGGGTGTTCACGCCGTTCGCGCTTCCCCCTCGTTTTTCTCTGGCCCCACCGCCGAAAACAGGAAAGCATCCGTCCGGAAAACCTCATGATCATCGACATCCACAGCCACGCCTGGAAATTTCCGGGGGACTTCTCGGAGGACGCCATCCAACAGGCCCGCCGGGCGCGGGCAGGCCTGGAGGTGAACCTGGCGGTGCGCTACGAAGACTATCTGCGCACTGTGCCGGAGGGAGAGGACTTCCGGACCGTGGTCTTTGGTGGCAAGGCCCGGCTCAGCGGCATGTGGGTAAACGACGCCTATGTGGCGGAGTACGTGGCGCAAGACCCGGAAAGGTTAATCGGCTTTCTTTCCGTGGACCCCACCCAGCCCGGATGGGAAGCAGAGCTCAAGGCGGGTCACCAGGAACTGGGTCTACGGGGCATCAAGCTTCTGCCCATGTACGCGGGGTTCCGGCCGGACGAGGCACGTCTGGATCCCCTTTGGGAATATGCCTCGGAACACCGCCTGCCGGTGCTGCTGCACACGGGCACGACTTTCATCGCGCAGGCGCCGCTGGAATACACGCTGCCCCGTTGGCTCGACACAGTGGCGATCCGGTACCCGGACGTAAAGATCGTCATGGCGCACCTGGGCCATCCCTATGAGGGGGAATGCATTGCCGTCATCCGGAAGCACCCCCATGTGTATGCCGACATCAGCGCGCTGCATTACCGCCCCTTCCAGCTTTACCACAGCCTCATGCTGGCGCAGGAATACGGGGTGTGGCACAAGCTTCTCTTCGGCACGGACTACCCCTTTACCAACATCCGGGAAACGGTGGACGGACTGCGCACCCTGAACCCGCGCATGGCCCATTCCAAAGACGCCTGGCTGAACGAAGAAGAGATCGAAAAACTGATCCACCGGAACAGTCTGGAACTGCTGGGTCTCGACTGAGGCCTTTCCTCCAACCCTCCATGAGTTCGCCTGACACTGCATCAAAGGAAACGCGCCGCGTGGGCGTGCTGGGGGTGGGTTTGTTAGGCTCAGACATCGTGGCCTGCCTTCTGGCCCACGGTTTTGAAGCCGTGGCGGTGGACGTAAACACCATCCGCGTGGAAAAGCTGACCCAGTTGGTGGAAAAGGCCTTTGCCGAATTGAAGTCCAACGGCCTGATGCAAACCGCGCCGCCGGACGGCTGGCGGGAAAAACTCACGGCCCGCACCGATCCTGAAGAACTGGCGGGCTGCGACTTTGTAATCGAAAGCGTGGTGGAAGATCGCGAGGTGAAGACCAATATTCTGCGGCATCTCGAAGAAGTGCTGGAGCCGGACACGCCCATCGCGTCCAACACGTCCTCCATTCCGATCACGGAGTTGCAACGGTCCCTCACCCGGCCAGAGCGTATGCTGGGCCTGCATTTTTGTCAGCCGGCCTACGCGTCGCCTTTTGTGGAAGTGGTGCGGGGCGACTTCACCAGCGACGCCGTGTTCCTCGCGGGGAAGACCCTGGCGGAACGCCTGGGCAAAGAGCCCTGCCTGGTTTACAAAGACGCGCCGGGGTTTGTGGTCAACCGGATCGGTTACGCTATGTACCGGGAAGCCCTGCACCTGGTGGAATCCGGCATTTCGGACTATGAAAGCATCGACCGCGCGGTACGGAACTCGCTGGGCCTATTCATTTCGCTGTGCGGCCCGTTCCGGTGGATGGACATCAGCGGAGGCCCGGCACTGTATGGTAAAGCCATGGAATCCATATTCCCCTCCCTGGGAAACGCTCCGGAACTCCCGCCGGTCATGGCCCGGCTGCGGGACGAAGACGCCCGCGGCACCGCGAACGGTCACGGCTTTTACGATTACGCTCCTGAAGATGAAGAGAATTGGGACAGGCTCTTTCGCGAGCATGTGTGGAAGATCCTTCAATTGCGCAAAGAAGAGAATGACGCCAATGCAGAGACAACGGCGTCCTGAACCGGCTGGCGGAGCGCGTTTTATCCAGGCAGTGTGGACAAATTGGAGAACGGACCTGAAATGAAGAAAAGGAAAGTGAACTCAGCGCCGCGAAGCGGCGAATACCTGAAGACGCGGCCCCAATTTGTCCACACTGCCTAGGCCATGGATCCAAAGCGAATCGTGATCATCGGAGTGGGCTCCATCGGGGAGCGCCACCTGCGCTGTTTCCGCCGCACGGGCCGGGTGGAGGCCGCCATCTGCGAGCCCAACGACACGCTGCGGCGCGCCATCGCGGAGCGCTACGACGTGGTGGCGGAGTTTGGTTCCGTGGAGGAAGCCCTCGCGCAAAAGCCGGACGCGGCGGTCATCGCCACGCCCGCCCACCTGCACGTTCCCATCGGAATCCAATGCGCGGAAGCCGGGCTGGATCTGCTGATCGAGAAACCGCTCTCGACCAATCTGGAAAGCGTGGAGCAACTCAAAGCCGCCCTGACGCGAAATGACGTCACGGCTTCCGTGGCCTATACCTACCGCGCTCACCCAGCGTTGCGCGCCATGAGGAACGCCCTGAAAACCGGGCGCTTCGGCAAGGTCCTCCAGATTTCCGTGACCGGCGGACAACACTTTCCCACCTACCGTCCCGCTTACAAGCATACCTACTATAGTAAGCACCAAACCGGAGGCGGCGCCATCCAGGACATGGTGCCCCACCTGGTGAACGCCGTGCAATGGCTGGCCGGTCCGGTGGAGACCCTTTTCGCTGACGCGGCACACCTGAAACTGGAAGGCGTAAACGTGGAGGACACCGTGAACCTCGTCGCCCGGCACGGCAAGACCCTGGTTTCCTATGCGCTGAACCAGCACCAGGCTCCTAACGAAACCACCATTACCGCCGTCTGCGAGTTTGGCACGGCCCGCTTCGAATACCACCAGCGGCGCTGGCGCTGGATGGAAACCCCGGACGCCGGCTGGACGGACGAGGAATTCGACCTGGAACGGGACGACCTCTACGTGGCGCAGGCGAATGCCTTCCTCGACTGCATCGAAGGTCACGCTCTGCCGATGTGCTCGATAGAAGAAGCGGAGCAGACGCTTCGGATCTGTCTGGGCGCGCTGGATTGCGCGTCCAACCCGCCATGGCGTCCGGTGGCCAGTATTTCGTCGGCTCAGGAAAGCCGTCAGGTGAAGAAGCTTTTCGATCTGACGGGCAAGACCGCCCTGTTTACCGGTGGCACCGGTTACCTGGGCCCGGCCATGGCTCAGGCCCTGGCGGAGGCGGGGTGCCGGGTCATCGTGACCAGCCGGGAAGACGAGACCGCGCAATGGGCCGTGTCGGCCCTGCCATCCATCGGCTGGGCGGAACACGCGGGCGTGGCTCTCAACCACATGAGCGAAGAATCGCTCGAAAACGGTTTCGGCCAGGCGATGGCCCTAGCCGGCCAGATAGACATCCTGGTCAACAACGCCAATGAAGCCGTGGCCAAAGACTGGCGAAATGTCACCGCGGAAGAGTTCGAACGGCAGCTCCGCAATGCCACCGGCTACTTCTCTCTGGCCCGCCGTTTCCACGAGCAGGTGGTAAGGCGCGGGGGGCAGGGATCGGTGATCTTGTTAGGCAGCATGTACGGCATGGTGGGGTCTTACCCCGACGTGTATGAGGGCATTCAGCCCATCAGCCCCGTGGGATACCACGCGCTGAAGGGAGGCATCCTCCAGATGACCCGCCACTTGGCGGTCTGCTGGGCGAAAGACGGCATCCGCGTGAACAGCCTGAGCCCGGGACCCTTCCCCGGCCCCGAAGTGTCGCCCACCCTGATCGAACGCCTCGAAGTGCGCTGCCCCATGGGCCGCATGGGCCAGCCGGAAGAGTTGAAAGGCGCCATCGTTTTTCTCGCCTCCGACGCCAGCAGCTACATGACCGGCCAGAATCTGGTGATCGATGGGGGATGGACGGCTTGGTAAATCGGTTAGCCTTCTTTCTGGCCCTCAAGCCCCTGTAATACCAACTCGGCCTGTGCTCGGTTCACAGTCGGAAAATCTTCCAGAAATTCATCGACAGAATCCCCGGCGATCAGGGCATCAAACAGGTTTTTCACGGGTACGCGAGTTCCGCAAAACACTGGAATGCCTCCAAGAATCTCCGGATCCCTTACGACTGCTTCACTCATGCCGGAAAAATCTACGCCAAAAGAAAGAGAAATTCACTTCGAAATTCCCAACCCGGCTCTTCATGACAAGCCCGTGTTGCGCCACAAATAAATGACACCGGGATATAATTTCCAGAAGGATACGTTGCGCCAGTATTCATGACACCGGAGCGGACTTGGTTTTAGGTTTGTTAGGTGGGTTTGTTAG